>NZ_BAEN01000064.1 GCF_000314975.1 Aliiglaciecola lipolytica E3 | reverse complement strand
TCCGCCTTGCTTTTTATATTCAATATATGGAACGTTTTAAGAGGCTACATCAAATTGATTCATCGTGTTGTCTTCACCTGCTGCTTTTAGAGCTTGCTCACCACTGAAGTATTCTTTGTGGTCATCCCCTAAATTAGACCCGGCCATAGCCTGATGTTTAACACAAGCTAATCCTTGACGCAGTTCTTGACGCTGCACACCTTTAACATAGGCAAGCATGCCTTCGTCACCAAAATAACCTTTCGCTAAATTATCGGTAGATAAGGCAGCTGTATGGTAAGTGGGCAAGGTAATTAAGTGGTGGAATATGCCGGCTTCACGAGCAGCGTCAGCTTGGAAAGTGCGTACTTTTTCGTCTGCTTCCTGGGCTAATTGACTGTCATCGTATTTTACTTGCATAAGGTCAGCGCGGTTGTAATCACTAACATCTTTACCTTGCTCTAACCAGCTATCAAAGACCTGTTGACGGAAGTTAAGCGTCCAGTTGAATGACGGTGAATTATTATAAACAAGCTTAGCATTTGGCACGGTTTTGCGGATTTCGTCGACCATCGCGCCAATTTGTCCAACATGCGGTTTTTCCGTTTCAATCCAAAGTAAATCCGCCCCATTTTGTAGCGACGTCACGCAGTCTAGTACCACGCGGTCAAAACCGGTGTTATCTTTAAATTTAAACAAACCATTTGGTAAACGAATAGGCTTCACTAATTTACCGTCTTGGCGAAGTGCTAAATCACCGTCTTTTAATTCGTCTACTGAATTAATTTCGGTTGTATCTAGAAATGCATTGTACTGCGAAGCCAAATCGCCTTCAGAAGTCGATACTGGTATCTTTTGGGTAAGCCCTGCGCCTAACGAATCCGTTCTGGCGACTATTACGCCATCATCAACACCTAATTCAAGAAAGGCGTAGCGCACAGCATTAATTTTGGCTAAAAAGTCTTCATGTGGCACAGTTACTTTACCATCCTGATGGCCACACTGTTTAGCATCTGACACCTGATTTTCAATTTGAATACAACACGCGCCTGCTTCTATCATTTTCTTAGCTAATAAATAAGTTGCTTCTTCGTTACCGAAACCTGCATCTATGTCAGCAATAATAGGTACGACATGTGTTTCATAGTTATCGATTTTAGCTTGAATCTCCGTTGTGTCTTGACCTGATGCTTTGGCCGAATCAAGCGCTTGAAATAGCTCCCCTAGTTCTTTAGCATCGGCCTGGCGAAGAAATGTGTATAGTTCTTCAATTAACGCAGGAACGGATGTTTTTTCATGCATCGATTGATCAGGTAACGGCCCAAATTCAGAACGCAACGCGGCAACCATCCAACCAGATAAATAAAGGTACTTTTTATTTGTGCTACCTTGATGCTTTTTCACAGCCAACATTTTTTGTTGACCGATAAAGCCGTGCCAACATCCTAATGATTGTGTGTATTGGCTGCTGTCTGCATCATAGTCTTGCATATCTTGACGCATGATCGCTGCTGTATATTTCGCAATTTCCAATCCAGTTTTGAAACGATTTTGCGCTTTCATTCTAGCCGCATATTCAGGATTAATCGCATTCCAACCAGAGCCATTTTGTTGGCATAATTGCATTACGGCGTTTAGGTCATTTTGATATTGAGACATCATTTTTTCCTTCTCTTTTCTAGCATGTGTAGGGTACTGATGGCTAGTGTATATTTGTGTCAAATACATATAGACATCTGGTATCGATTCACCTGATTATTATTTTGTGTCGATGTAATTATCCTAGACCGCTCTTTAAGATAAGCAAAACGTATATTAATGATTTTCAAAATAGATTTGGTGAATGATTGTTTGCTAATTACCACCAAATAACGAATTAAGTCTAAAAATTGCTGGTACTTTTATTCCCCATCATTAGTTTTTCGCGCTATCCTTCGTAATAAGATTTAATCACTTGTATCCCTTATGTCAGGAATTTTAGCGTCAGTAGATCAGCGAACTCAATTGGTAGGAGAGAACCGATTAGAATTGCTTATGTTTAAATTAGGCACTCGACATACATTCGCAATTAACGTATTCAAAGTTAGAGAAGTGATCACTGTCCCTCATTTAAACAAAATGCCTGGGTCTCACGACAATTTAAAGGGAGTAACTAATTACCGAGGCACCTCTATTCCCATTATTGATCTGCGTCAGGCAATTAAATTACCAAAAACAAAAAGTGAAAAAGGCAGCAACAATGTCATTATCACTGAATATAATCGCTCCGTGCAGGGATTTTTAATCGGCGATGTAATGAGTATTGTCAACACTTCATGGAGTGATATTCAAGCTCCTCCCACTGCAATTGGAAAAAATAATTATTTAACCGCAATCACGCAAATTGAAATAAATGGCCAAAAAGAAATTGTTGAAATAATTGATGTTGAAAAAGTGTTGGCTGAAATTATTGAATATGACATACATATCTCAGAAGAGATTTTAGATGAAGAAGTTGTCAGACATTTACATGGCCAAACAGTATTGGTGGTTGATGATTCAGCAACTGCACGATGGCAGATTCGCGATACGCTAAAACAGCTAGGTATTAATATTATTGAGCGTCGCGATGGTTTGATGGCGTTAAAACTACTGCAAGAGTGGGCAGGGCAAGGGAAAAATATTAATGAGCAAATATTGATGATGTTTACCGATGCTGAAATGCCCGAAATGGATGGTTATCGATTAACAGCTGAAGTCCGTGCCGATAAGCGTATGAGTGATTTGTTCATTGCTTTAAATACATCATTAAGTGGTAGTTTCAACGAAGCCATGGTGAAAAAAGTCGGTTGTAACCGTTTTATCTCAAAGTTCCAGCCTGATTTATTGGTTGACGTCGTGCAACAAAGAATGCGTGAAAAACTGCAATCAAAAGAACATCAATAAACTCTACTAACGATTAATTTCCGCGCTGTAATTATTACTTAATTGGATTTCTACTATCTAGATGTCATTCGTCCCATAGATTTGTGAAACGCCAAAAAATGCGTTTATCCATATTAAATATCACGTATTATCTGAACAGAATTTTTTAGTCTAAATTTGGAGATAGAATGAAGTTGCTTTCAGCAGTTGCATTGTCGCTAGTTGTTTCCTTAGCACATGCGGAAAATGGAAAACCTAAAAATATCATAATGGTTGTCGGAGACGGTATGGGACCGGCCTTCACAACTGCTTATCGTTATTATGCAGACGATAAATCGTCCCCCACGATCGAGCAGACAGTATTCGATAGACATCTAGTTGGTATGGCAAGCACTTATCCTGCGAGAGTTAGTGGCTATGTTACTGATTCAGCTGCCGGTGCGACTGCATTGTCGGCTGGGATAAAATCGTATAATGGCGCTATCGGTGTAGATGAAAATAAACAATCTGTTAAAACCGTACTTGAACAGGCGAGACAAAATGGTTTAAAAACCGGTGTTGCGGTGACATCACAAATTAACCATGCGACCCCAGCGTCTTATGCCGCTCATAACGAAAGCCGTCATAATTATGATGCTATTGCAAATAGTTACTTTGATGACAAATTAAATGGTCAATTTGTTTTAGATGTCATGTTGGGAGGTGGTTGGAAGTATTTTATTCGTGAAGACAGAAACCTGGTAGAGGAATTTAAATCTGAAGGGTATCAATATATTGATAACTTGGACCAACTTGACACACTTAAACCTGGCCCAGTACTCGGTCTTTTCGGCGATAGTGGCATGCCATGGGCGTTGGATATGCAAGATAAACCTCGTTTGCCTGAGATGGTCAAAGCGGCCGTTAAGCAACTCACCAACGATAAAGGATATTTCTTACTGGTAGAAGGGAGTCAAATAGATTGGGCTGGACACGGTAATGATGTTGCTTCTGCTATGGCTGAAATGCATGATTTAGCATTAACACTGGAATGGTTAGAGCAATATGTGCAAGAAAATCCAGATACCTTGGTTGTGATTACCGCAGACCACAGCACTGGCGGTTTTACGTTAGCTGCTAATGGAGATTACCAATGGGATCCAGATCCGGTTAAAAACTTAAGTATGTCATTAACTTCTTTGGCGAAAGAAATGAGTGCGAGTAAAACTCCCATTGAAACAGCCGAAGCGGCATTAGGTTTTGAACTAAATGATACTGAGAAATCGTTACTTCAAAATGCAGATTTTAAAGATGTTAAAGCACTTTATGGTCAGCTAAAAGGTCTATTGGATATTCGTACAAATTCAGGATGGACGAGTTCTGGTCACACTGCGGTTGATGTTCAGATATTTGCTATGGGCCAAGGTAAAGAACACTTTGAGGGCTTTATGGATAATACCGATATTCCCAAAATAATTTTTGAAATGATGGAATCTGAAAAGTAACTCTGGTTATTCGATAGCAGTCAAATTGCTTGCCGATTTGACTGCTAACTTTCCAAAATACTCAAGCTTGTGTAAGCCAAACCCCCTTATCAATAAGCCAGTTGCATCGTTACCCTTCCTCTTGAATGAAAGATAAGTAATCTTCTCCAGTGAGTTTTTTCATTTGCATAATCAAATAGGCTAAAGCTGAAAAAAGCATGATTAAACTGGGTACCATTATGACCGGATAGCTCAGTGCTGTCATGCGACCTAATTCTTCAGTGTAAGCTGTTGTACCTGGTTCACTTACTAAAATCACTTTCGCTAGTACGTAATTTAGAAACGAAGATAAAAAGAAAGAAGCAGCAACTATGTATGAGCTAATCGTAATTTTACGTTCAAATAAAGCGCTGTTTTGCTTTTTCATTAATGCTTCATTTAGCGCATCCCAATTGATCACATTTTCATTTAAGATCAGGATTTTTACCAAAGAACGATTAGTATATTGGGAAATCAACACGGCGATACCCAATACACCTGGTATGGCTGCTTCTTTTATCGCAATGTATTCGGCTGGCAGTTTGAGTAAAGTAATGCCGCCCGTGAGAATAACGCTAACAATCCCTAAAATAGAAAAGCCATTTACTTTGCCTGATTTCTTTAAATCCCAAAGACCATAAACGATAGGGAAGGCCAACGCACACACAACACTCCAAGCTGGGCCTAAATATTCTTCGCCACTGAGGTTGGATAAAATCAAAACAGGAATGACAATGTTAAAAGCAAGATTGCCTAAAAAACCATTATTTTGTTTTGGCTTTTTTAATTCGTTTTGTGCTGCTGCGTTTTCGGGTTGTTTATCCATGAATTCTTGAACTGTTTATTTTAAACTGATATCAAGTATAACGAACTCGATGTCGATCCACTACGCATTTAAACCCTAAAAACGGAACATAGGTGGGAAAAATGCCACTTATTTTGCCCATAACTTTGCTGCGCATAAACCAGCAATGAATCCAAATAAATGTGACTCCCAAGAAACAAACGCCTTTGATGGAAGAACACCAAAAATCAGGCTGCCATAAAAGAAAGCAACAACCAATGAAATGATGATTAATTTGATCCGCCCAGAAATGAGTCCACCTAATAATAAAAATCCCAAATAGCCGTAGATTATGCCGCTTGCACCAATGTGCATAGCAGGACGGGCAAGCAGCCACACTAAAATGCCAATACTTAAGATTAGATATAGACTAACCACAATGTAGGTCTTTTTACCGTACTGCATTACCAGTAAACTGAATACGCCTAAGGTCACTATATTAGATAGGAAGTGGGTTATGTTCCCGTGTAAGAAGGGGCTAAATATTATTCCTCGTAGTCCAAATAACTCGCGTGGGTATAAACCAAATACATTTAAACTTCGGCCCATCACAATATTGATAATTTCTATCGCTACTAAAAATCCCATCAAATACATGACAAATTTTAATTGGGATGAAAAAGAAGTAGTCCTTGTTGGCATTAATTTTACCCTAAAATAATATGCGGAAGATAACGAGACATATCCTGAGTAATCAATGAGGTATCTTCTCGAACAGAAATTCCAGCTGCTTTATCATCGACCAACCAAGAGCCAATTAATGTGTAGTTGTCATCGAACTTGGGGAGAGGGTGAAATGCTTGATAAATGAATCCTTCTTCACCATATGGGCCTTGTGCTTCTAACACTGTTTCACCTTTATCAAAAATGCTGACGTTCGCGCCTTCACGAGAAAAGATTGGCTTCTTGACTATTTTTTGATGATCACAAAGATGAAGTTCATTTTCGAAAAATGAAGGTAATAAATTGGGATGACCTGTAAACATCTTCCAAAGCATTGGCATCAACGCTTTATTGGAAAGAATACTTTTCCACAAGGGTTCAATCCATGTTGTATCTGAACTCACTACAAAATCAGCGAATTCTTCGCGCTGCATAAACTCCCATGGATAGAGTTTAAAAAGCGTACTTATTTCCTGGTTTTTTAAGTTAGTGAACCTGCCGGATTCTCCTATGCCAATATCTTCAATAAACACGAATGGTGCTTCAATTCCAGATTCTGCAGCACAGTCTTGTAGGTATTGTACTGTTCCTCTATCTTCAATGGTGTCATGGCAACAAGCAAAATGAATCTGATCAGTGTGGTAATGTTTGGCAATCTCATCTAGTCGTCTAATCAACTTTTCTTGTAACGAATTGAACTGATCAGAGTGCCTAGAAAGCTGGTTGTTATCGACTAAATCCTGCAACCATAACCATTGCCAGAATCCAGATTCATAAAGGCTGGTAGGGGTATCGGCGTTATTTTCGAATAGTTTTGCAGGTCCACTGCCGTCGTACGCAAAATCGAGTCGGGAATACAATGAAGGATCGTGATTTTTCCATGAATCCTTTACGGGCTGCCAAAAAGGCTCTGGGATTTTAAATGCATTTAGCAGTTCTTCATCATTCACAACCTTGTCTACCACTTGCAGACACATTTGATGAATTTCTTCGCTAGGATCTTCTAAATCTTTTTCAATTTGCTGCAACGTAAACTGGTAATAAGCCGATTCATCCCAATAAGGTTCACCATACATGCTATGGAAAGTGAACCCGAAATCTTTTGCTTTTTGTTGCCAGTTTTTGCGTGGTTCGACAGGCATTCTAAACATCTTAATCCTACTGGCGTTTTTGCTTAAATGAGTTGGAGTGAATTAGCCACCCCAGCCGCCTTTAGTGCCACTTTTACTACCCCAACTGGATTTCGCCCGCACGGTACTGCCAAATCCACCGCGTTTAATGGTGCGAGTAACCGCTGGCTTAGGTTTGAATGCGTCAGGTCTAACTTTATAATTACGTTTACGCAAATCACCATAATCATATCCACCGGCACCAATCCATCTATAGCGATAAGATGAGTAGGGTGAATAGGAGGTAAACATCGGTTGATACTGGTAGCGGTTAGGTGATAACAGGTTACTTATCATATAACCCGCCATAAAAGGCATAAAAAACGAACCTGAGTTGCGTTGGACATGTTGACACTGATTAGGGCCAAATTCACTTTCACAATCTTGTTGTGAATTATATTTGGGACCGGTTCGTTCAGCTTCAGCTAAGGCTTCTCGATATGCAGATTCACAAATTTGAGCTTGCTCTGGATTATCATTGACACAATCCTGGGCATTTGTATAAATTGTTGCTTCCTGACGATTATCTGCGCAGGCCGCTAAAAAAACAGATGCGATACCTATAGCCAATGGCTTGGGAGAAAAATGCTTACGCATTCTATTGAGATTGATTTGTTCACTACGTTTACGGGTCATGCTCGATACTCCTTAATAGGTCATACAGGCCGCATTTAATAGACCAATACCAATTGACATCGAGGCGAGCATTATACCTGCGGAAACTTCTTGATTATCAATTCTCTCTGCAATCGCCGGCATAAACGTAAAGCGCAAAATTAAAAATGCCAATATTTGTGCAATCAGTGCGATGAGTCCCCAAATAGCGAAATCAACTAACGCAGCAGAGTTCGTTACAGCACCGGAAAGTGCAATACAAAATCCTACAATTGCTCCACCAAATCCAATCGCAGCTGCGGTGTTTTTATCTTCTTTAACTAACTTCCATTCGTCTTGCGGAGTGACCCAAGCATAAGCAATTTTAAATACAAACAGCAGAACGAGTGAAACCACAAAGTAAATTGCAAAATTACTCAATCCTGAAATTGATTCTTGAATAATGTCCATTAACGTTTCCTTATCAGTATAAATTTATAAGAATTAATATATGAATTAGATTAACCGTTTATTTTAATATCAGCGGGTAAAATATCGAAACCAGTGCTTATTACAAGACAGCGATCATGATTGTTATTGACAATTTTTTCTTCAGCACAAACCAATAAGGTTTCACATGCATCATCATTTATTTCACGCTCATAAAGCATAACGAATTGGTCCGTTTGGCTCGTATCTCCATCAAGCTCAAAGGTTGTTTCGGTCATGGCAACTGGTGGAGATTCATCACCTACCGCGTTCCAAACTCGTTGAAATAACGTGTTTTCGATTTCATATTGAGGTTGAGAAACTTGTTGCTTAATTAAATTTTGCCATTGAGTGTCAGTGCCAACAGTTTGGGTATCATAAAAGTACCACAGCTTGACATCGGTAATGTGGTTTTCTGTATCTCCACCATCTAATACCACCTGCAAAAACGCGTCATCGTCGGTATAAAAGCGCAAAATTTTACCGCCAGTATCTAAGTGTGCCTCGCCAACAGCTTGTATAAGGTGCTGCCTTGCTGCGCCCTCAATAATCAACTGTGATTCAATCAGTCTCAGTTTTAGATCATCTAATTCAAATGAGCCACCTAAATATAATCCCATTATTTCAGGGGTTTTGGGCTTGGAATTTTCTTCTTTCTTGCTAAACCATTTTGAAAACATGATTCCTCCGCCGCGAGCTTATTGAGTTTCTTCGACAGCTAATGCTTGCCAATTAAAGTGTTTGATGCGCTGCTGGGCAATATAAAATAGTTTGAATTTAGGCTGGATAATTACATCAAAATTGGGATTTAAGGTAACGGTTGCGGGAACTGTTGGCTCAATAAAACCTATAAAGGTTGCATTATAATTTCGTTTTAAGTCAAGAAATATAGTTTCCACGGAAATGTTAGGTGCGCTTTCTGGGACTTCGATTGAAAATTGCGCCTGTCCTTCCTGAACGGTAAGTAAATCGTGTTGCAGAAGACTAGAGCCGGGATCAAATGCGGATTTTGCCAACATTTCTACAGCGACACTTGGGGTACATTCTACATTCGGACAGTGTGTTTGTAGTAAATCCACTAACGATTCGTCTTTAAAATAGGCTATCAAGTGGCCTTGTTGATTACGCTTACTGCAGTATAAAGAAGTCGTCATAGTGACATCATCTTCTTCGTTATCCATGACAATGACCGCCGCTTTAGCGACACATGCACGATCCATTTCTTCATCATTGTTAAAGGAGTTAACTTTTACAAACTCAATAAGATCAGGCATTGGATTATTAATATCGGCCTTAGCGCACAACACTATGTCTGGTTTATTCTCAGTTTCGGCCCGTTCTTTAAGTAACATGTTTAACAGGGCAATGGTACGTTGCCCATTCCAACCAATCACGAGAACATGATTTTCAAGATCTAATGGTTTCAAACCTTTCACTCCTTTTTGCCACTGCGAGGATACCCAAGCTGCTACACGGCCTAACACTAACGCAAAAATACTGAGTCCCATCGGGATTACGTAAAATGAAACAATATATTTACCGCTACTGGTTACAGGAGACATGTCTCCGTATCCGACTGTTGAGCCAGTCACGACTAGCCAATAAATAAAGTCATTGATGTTGAGCAGTGCCTCTTCACCCGCGGCAAAAAGCATCAGCCAAGTGCTAATACCGTAAAACAAAAGCGCCAGTACAATACTGTACCAGCGCATTTCTGAAAATACTCGAGTGAGAGCTTGACGTACTTTTTGAAATATAATCATTCAGTTAGCTGGCCAAATTATTGGCCTAAAATACGTTTTAATTCATCATCGGCAGAGCTTTTTCCACCTTTGATCCCGGCTTCTGCCAAGCGTTTTTCCAAGTCACTGCTCGCATCACTTGAGGCTAATTCTTCTGCTGCTTCAAGCTCTGCACTGCGCATTTTCTGTTTATCCTGAATGCGACTTAAAGATTCCGTAGCTGTTTTCATTTTACTATTCGCGCCCATATGGCGTGATGACACAGCGACTTGAGCTTTTTGTACTGATTCAGTTGCTTTGACCATATCAACCTGTTGCTCTAAACGCTTTAGGTTAGCCTTGGCCTGGTCAATGTTCTTCGCAAGCTGCTTTTCCGACTGTGTAAATTGATCTAAAAACTCTTGTTCAGTTTCCATCTCAGCAGTCAGGTCTGACACCTTTTGTGCGCAGTCTAAGGCTAATTGACGATCTGAATCGACCGCTTTACGCGCATGTGCTTCATATTCAGCTATGGATGTTTTCAAGCTGTCGACTTTTTGTTTAGCGAGCTTACATTTAGCTAAAATTTGAGTTCGCGCATGATCTGATTTTCTCAATTCTTCTTTTGCATCCCGAATTTCCTGTTCAAGAATGCGGATAGCCTGACTATCTACAACCGACTGAGCAGCTTCTGTAGCTCCACCTTTTACGGCCGTAATTAATTTTCTCCAAACCGACATAAGATTCTCCAAATAAGTAAATTGCTAGTGCAAATGTTCTTGATAAGCGTCTAAAAAAGCAGCCACATTATGAAACAAAGCATCTAATTCAATTTTGACGCTTTCGGCTTTTGACTGTGAGCTAAGTGCACCAAACGCTGTGTAATAGTCTTGCTCGGCAACTTGGGATATCCCAATGGTCGTAAGCGGAAATAACATGTGAGTCTTTAAAATCTCTTCATTTAAAGCCGCTTTATCTTTAACTTCTGCACTTGAAAATAAAATTGATTCAATAATTATTTGCTCACCACTTAAGGCTAACCACGCATCTAATCCATCTCCATTACCAATCAATAAACAGTTATTTTCACGGGTGACTACTAAGTTATCGTTTTCTGTAAAAAGGGTCTCAAGTTGATCAAGGTCCCAAGTCATGCCTAATCTCCTGTCAGTGTTATGACTATAGTATGTTACCTTTGTTAACGAAAAAACATGATCAGTTCAAATTGAATTGTAAGTTTTTTTGCAACGGCTCGAATTGTACTTACAAAAGTTTTTTAATGTCAAACTTTATTTTCTCTATTTGTTGCGTATAATTCATTTTTGTAAAATATAATTCACAAAACTAAATTTATTTGGCTGGATGAAACGTGAGCAAAATACAAGACAATGCCAGTTGGCGGCAAGTGGTACAGCGCATTATTAAGGCGGAAATGTCAAAACGGGGCGTTAAATACCAAGATTTAAGCGATCGCTTGAACACAATAGGTATTTCACAAAGCGCGGATAACTTAAGAAACAAAGTTAATAAAGGCATTTTAGGGGCGGATTTGTTATTGCAAATCATGTATGTTTTAAATATGCGTAAAATAGAACGCGAAGAAATTATCGAGCTTTTTGCAGACATGCAAATTAGTTTAGATAATGAAAACTAAAATATAACGTTTAGTGTTCAATATATTCGATAAAAAACAGACAAAAAAAAGCCCAGCAAAGTTGCCGGGCTAAAGCATGTTTAGGAGAAACATCGAATTACTTAAGGTGTATATAATTTATACTATGTAAAAATTATCACAACCAAAAGCAGGTATGGATAAAGCATTGCAGGTATATTTTTTAATACGTAAAATGATTGGCAATAATCTACTTTTAGGCTAACCGCAAGACATGAAGCTTTCAGATTTTCACTTTGATTTACCAGAACATTTAATTGCTCGATATCCCACGGAACAAAGAACCGCCAGCCGTTTGTTGTGTTTGGATGGCAAGACAGGTGCGCTAAATCATACGCGTTTCTCATCTATTCTCGATTTAATAGAAGTAGGTGATTTACTTATTTTTAATAATACCCGAGTTATCCCAGCCCGTTTATTGGGAAAAAAATCTAGCGGTGGGAAAGTGGAAGTGTTGGTCGAGCGCATATTGGATGATAAAACGGTGTTAGCGCACGTGAAATCGAGCAAGTCTCCAAAGCCTGGAGCTCAATTAATTTTGGAAGAGCAGATACAAATGGAAATGGTGAAACGCCATGACCAATTGTTTGAATTGAAAGTTTTGAATGATGAACCTGTGTTGAGCTTACTTGAACAGTATGGTCACATGCCGCTTCCTCCTTATATCGACAGACCTGATGAAGATTCTGACAAAGAAAGGTATCAAACGGTTTATTCAGATAAACCAGGTGCAGTAGCAGCACCTACAGCTGGCTTGCATTTCGATGAGCAAACATTAGAAGCGTTAAAGCAAAAAGGAATTAACATTGCCTTTGTGACGCTGCATGTGGGCGCTGGCACATTTCAGCCTGTGCGAGTCGATAATATTTACGAGCACCATATGCATTCAGAATATGCTGAAGTGCCCCAAGACGTTGTGGATGCTATAGTCCAAACCAAAGCGAATGGCAAACGCGTCATTGCTGTAGGGACAACCTCAGTGAGGTCACTTGAATCGGCTGCGGCCGCGACAATAAAACAAGGAAAGCCTCTGGCTCCGTTTTTTGAGGATACTGATATTTTTATTTATCCGGGATATCAGTTTGAGGTTGTTGACGCCATGTTAACGAATTTCCATTTACCAGAATCAACCTTAATCATGTTGATCAGCGCCTTCGCAGGAAGAGAGAACGTAATGCATGCATATCAAGATGCAATTGCCAATGAATATCGCTTTTTTAGTTATGGCGATGCCATGTTTATTGAAAAATCTTAAGTACATAGTCAATAAATCAAGCTTCACTCCTTTTATATCCGCTAACAATACAAACTTTCAGGCTGAAATCACCTTTTGATGATTTCAGCCTGAGCATTATTGCTTTATAATCCCCGCTGTTTTTTCAGCACTGGACTGTTTTCCGGTACGCAGAAATATAAAAGGTTAATAATGAAATTTGAATTAGATACAACCGATGGTAAGGCACGCCGCGGTAGATTAGTGTTCGATAGAGGCGTAGTGGAAACACCGGCCTTTATGCCTGTGGGGACATACGGAACAGTAAAAGGCATGACGCCTGAAGAGTTAGATGAAACCGGTGCACACATTTGTTTAGGAAATACCTTTCATTTGATGTTGCGTCCGGGGACTGAAATCATGAAGCAGCACGGTGACTTGCATGATTTCATGCACTGGGATAAACCCATCTTAACTGACAGTGGTGGATTTCAGGTATTTAGTCTAGGTGATCTGCGTAAAATTACTGAAGAGGGTGTTACGTTTCGTTCACCTATCAATGGTGAAAAAATTCTTCTTACTCCTGAAAAGTCGATGGAAGTACAGCGTGACCTCGGTTCTGACATTGTCATGATATTTGACGAATGTACTCCTTATCCTGCGACAGAGCCTGATGCGCGCCGCTCTATGGAGTTATCACTTCGCTGGGCTAAGCGCAGTAAACAAGCTCACGAAGGTAATCCTTCGGCATTATTCGGTATTATTCAAGGCGGAATGTATGAAGGATTGCGTGATCAATCATTAAAGGGTCTTGAAGATATAGGATTTGATGGTTATGCCATTGGTGGTTTATCAGTTGGCGAGCCTAAAGAAGATATGATCCGTATTTTAGATCACACGGCTGACAAAATTCCTGCTGAAAAGCCCCGGTATTTGATGGGCGTTGGAAGACCAGAAGACATTGTCGAAGCGGTAAGACGCGGTATAGATATGTTCGATTGTGTTATGCCTACGCGAAACGCCCGTAATGGCCATCTGTTTGTGACCGAGGGTGTAATCAAAATTCGAAATGCAAAACATAAGACCGATATCGGTCCTTTGGACGAAAAATGTGATTGTTACACTTGTAAAAACTATTCACGGTCATATCTACATCACTTAGACAAATGCAATGAGATACTAGGTGCAAGGTTAAACACTATTCACAACCTGCGTTACTATCAACGCGTAATGCAGGGGTTACGTGACGCAATTGCTGAACAAAAACTAGATCAGTTTGTTGAACAGTTTTACGCACAAAAAGACATGCCGGTACCGGCTTTATAACTAAAAATATAAGAGGAATTTATGAGTTTTTTTATTTCTAATGCTTATGCTCAAGACGCCGGCGCACAAGGTGGTGGTTTTGAAATGCTAATTTTGTTGGGTGTTTTTGGCTTGATATTCTATTTCATGTTGTATCGCCCACAGGCTAAACGTGTAAAAGAGCATAAAAATCTTGTTGCCTCAATAGGTAAAGGTGATGAAGTTCTTACTCAGGGCGGCATGGTTGGTAAAGTGTCTAAAGTTTCTGAAGAGAAAGACTTTATCGAAATTTCATTAAATGACAATACTAATATTGTGATTCAAAAAGGTGCAGTGACAGCTGTGCTGCCTAAAGGCACAATGAAATCAATATAACTTAATTGAAACTGGCAAACATAAGTTTGCCTTTTTCATTTATGTAGTTAAGGAAAGACAAGTGTTAAATAAAACTCCTTTGTGGAAGTACATATTAGTATTGATGGTGGTTGCCGTTTGTGCTCTTTACGCTTCTCCCAATCTGTATGGTGAAGATTACGCAGTGCAGATTTCTGCCGGCCGTGACGCAGTATTAGATCTGCCATTGGTGGACCGAGTCAATCAAGAATTGGCTGATGCGGGTATCGATAAAAAGTCGATTGTATTAGAAAATGAACAAATTCTTGTTCGTCTTAAAGATGATAGTGCACAGCGACTAGCTAACGAAACGTTAGCCAAATCACTCGGTAAAGACTATACCGTGGCCATGAATTTAGCGCCAGATACTCCCGAATGGTTAGATAATCTGGGCGGTACACCTATGAAATTAGGTTTGGACTTACGTGGCGGTGTTCACTTTCTAATGGAAGTGGATATGAACTCGGTTATCACCAAATCACTAACTGACATGGAGGGGGATTTTAAAACATCGCTTCGTGAAGAGAAAATTCGTTATTCACGGGTAAGTATTGTCGGTGAATCAGTGCATGTGCGGTTCCGCGATCAGGAAACCCTAGATAAAGCAGAATTTTTCTTACGCAATAGAAATCGCGATATAACCTTGGTAGATCAAGGTGATCTGATTTTAGTTGCTAATATGTCTGAGCAAAAATTATCTGAAATCCGTGATTACGCAGTAAAACAAAATATTACCATCATGCGGAATAGGGTGAATCAGTTGGGTGTAGCTGAACCTGTGATTCAGCGTCAAGGTGCTGATCGTATCGTCGTACAGTTGCCTGGTATTCAAGACACTGCCCGCGCTAAAGAAATTCTAAATGCAACAGCAACATTAGAGTTTAAAATGTTGGATCAAGAACATGATATCCGAGATGCGCTAAACGGGCGTATTCCTCCAGGTTCTGAAATTGTAGAAGATCAACAAGGCGTACCTCAACTTTTACAGAAAAAAGTCATGCTCGAAGGAAGCCATATCATTGATGCGAATGCAGGTGTGGATGAATACGGCATGCCAAAAGTTTCTATTTCATTAGACTCTGCTGGTGGTAGCAAAATGTCTTTGGCAACCAAAGGCAATATTGGTAAACCTATGGCAACCGTATTTATTGAATACAAAACCACCGGTGAGAAAAATGAAAAAGGAAAACTCATTTTTGTTCCAGAACGCGAAGTAGTGAGTGTTGCCACTATCCGTGCTCAACTAGGTAGTCGCTTTGAGATTACTGGTTTGGATTCCCCTAAAGAAGCCAGAGACTTATCGTTATTATTGCGAGCAGGTGCACTAATCGCTCCAATTACAATTGTTGAAGAGCGCACAGTGGGTCCAAGTCTTGGTCAAGAAAATATTGATTTAGGTATGCAAGCGATTATATGGGGCTTTGTCTTGGTACTCGCCTTCATGCTGTTTTATTACAAAGCATTCGGCTTAGTTGCCAATGTTGCACTAGCTGCTAACTTGGTGATGATTGTGGGTGTGATGTCGATGATCCCAGGGGCAACCTTAACGTTACCGGGAATGGCGGGAATTGTACTAACTGTGGGTATGGCAGTAGATGCTAACGTACTCATATTTGAACGGATTCGCGAAGAGTTACGTGATAGTCGAAGTCCTCAGCAAGCCATTCATCACGGTTACGACAGTGCATTCTCTACTATTTTAGATGCCAACATCACCACTTTTATCGCGGCGCTTATTTTGTTCGCAATTGGTACTGGCCCGATAAAAGGGTTCTCTATCACCCTGATGATAGGTATAGCCACATCGATGTTTACCGCGATTATTCTAACCCGTGTGATTGTAAACGGTGTTTGGGGTGGTAGACGTCTTCAGAAACTGTCGATTTAGGAGCTGACATGAGATTTTTTAAATTAAAAGAAAGTGTCAACTTTATGTCGATGCGTATACCTGCCATGCTTTTGTCAGGATTATTGATTATTGGTGCTCTAGTTTCTTTAGGTGTTAACCAGTTAAACTGGGGATTAGACTTCACCGGTGGTACGTTAATCGAAGTAGGCTACGAAAAGCCTGCGCAACTTGACCAAATTCGAACGCAACTCGAAGCTGCCAATTTTGGTGATGCTATTGTACAAAATTTTGGTAGTAGCGAAGATGTGCTAATTCGACTCGCACCCCGTGATGGTGTTAAAGCGCAAGAAGTGGGAGACCAAGTGCTTAGTACTCTGCGAGCATCTGGCGAAAACGTTGATATGCGTCGTATCGAGTTTGTTGGCCCGAATGTAGGGGAAGAACTTACTGAGCAAGGCGGATTAGCGATGTTAGTTGCGTTAATTTGTATCCTCATTTACGTAGCTATGCGCTTTGAATGGCGTTTTGCACTTGGCTCTGTTATCGCGCTAGCACACGACGTCATTTTGACTCTGGGATTATTTTCGATTCTACAAATTGAATTTGATCTAACAGTATTGGCAGCGGTATTAGCGGTCATCGGTTACTCACTAAACGATACTATTGTTGTATCTGACCGAATCCGTGAAAATTTCCGCAAAATGCGCAAGGGTGAGCCTGTTGAGATTATTAATACTTCGCTTACTCAGACGTTGAATAGAACAATAATTACCTCGTTAACAACGATCTTGGTACTGATGGCGCTATTCTATAAGGGTGGGGCATTAATACATGGATTTGCCACAGCTTTATTATTTGGTGTTGTTATTGGTACCTATTCATCGATTTATGTTGCGAGCTTAGTTGCTTTGTTGCTGGGTATAAGTCGTGAAGATTTAATGCCGACGGTCGTAGAAAAAGAAGGTGCAGATTTAGATCCCCTTCCGTAAATTATCTGTAAAAGCAAAAAACCGGGTTTTCCCGGTTTTTTATTGCTTAAAGATCAATTACTTCCTACTTTTTAGCGGTTTTACTTTAATCTGAATTGAACATCAATAAGTCTAGCTAGGTTAAAAAAATAACCTTAAATCAAAAGGTTAGGACTAATAAAAATGTAATTTGATGGAAAAGTAGACTAAGCTTTTAAAGGATTCAAGTAATCAGAGTAACGAATTTTGGAAAGTAATTTAACTTTTATTATTTTAGTTTCCCTTTTATTGATGCATAGCGGTATTGCTTACATCATTCTCTTTTTAGTACCTAAAGATAGTGATCGCTATCATATTACATCTCTGTTTTATTTTAGAAGCTACTTTTTGTTTTCAAGCATTGGCTACGTGTTTTTTGCTGCTAGAATTGCAATTCCGCTAGAATTGTCAGTTGCTGCCACAAACGGGTTTGCTTTAACTGCGGCGTATTGCATTGCATATGGTCTGAATTGGCGAAATAAAAACGCTAAAAAATTTAACAATAAATTAGTTATCTTTCATATTTGTATTTTGATTATTGCGCAGGTGAGCGCGAGTTATCTTTATCCTGAATTTTTCTTGTTACGATTGTTTTTGTTCTACATCAATCTAGCAGCTGTTTTACTGTATGCATTAAGCCTTTTATTGCGATATATCTCCGCAATAACCACTCCAAAACTGTTGAATATAGCCATTGGGGTTGCGTTAATGCAACTTCTATTAGTTCCTTTATTCTATACATGGTCGACCTCGCCAATGGGGTATTTAAACCTATTTTTGCTAGGGCAGAATATAGTCTCTTACTTGTTATTCGGTGCCCTGCTTTTTACCGTGCTTGTGGATAGAGCAAATTATCTTCGTAACACTGAAAGCCAAGATTTACTCACCGGGCTATATAATCGTCGATTTTTTAAAGAGGAATCTGCACGATTTTTGAGTGCCGCTGAACGTCATGAATTTCCGATTAGTCTCATCATTATTGATATCGATAAGTTTGATGATATTAAGAATAATTTTGGCTACTTCACAGGAGACAATGTGATTGTAAAAGTGGCTGATGTCATCAGAACACAAACACGAAAGGAAGACTTTTTGGCCAGATTAGGCAATAAAGAGTTTGTAGTTTTATTACCGCAAACCCGGGCGGTGGGCGCAGCCTTGATTGCAGAAAGAATGCGTGAACAAATTGAAAGTATATTAGTAAAAGTTGAAAACCAGTCGGTTAAATTTACAGCTAGTTTTGGGGTGACGAGTATTAATGAATTTATCGATATAGATACGAGTCTGATTAAAGCCGATTTAGCATTGAAACAAGCTAAATCCAATGGATTTAATCAAGTGGTATGCCTGTGATTTTATGCTTATGACTGCAGGAAAATGACCGCTTCTTGTAAAGCGGTCACACATGTTTTGTGAGGCATTTTATATCGTCAAGTTACTCGTCATAGCGTTAGCTCAATAGACTTTATTTTAAATGTTTTACAAGTGATTGAACTACACGCGGGTTACCTGCCACAATTTCCCCTTTATCCAAAGGGTCATTGCCGCCTTTAAAGTCGGTGACCAAACCACCAGACTCACGTACTAAAAGCTCTCCAGCAGCGATATCCCATGGTTTTATTCCACGTTCCCAATAGCCATCATAACGACCTGCGGCAACATAAGCTAAATCTAAAGCAGCTGAGCCACAACGACGAACGTCCCCGCACTGTTTAAATATATTGCTAAACCGAGCTACGCTGTCCTCTGCTGTTTCTTTAGCTTTGAACGGAAAGGCTGTAGCAAGTACTGTATTAGCTAAATCTTTAGCTTTGCCAGTACGGATTCTAAAACCGTTAAGTTGTGCACCTGCGCCTTTGCTTGCGGTAAACAACTCACCACGAATCGGATCAAATACGACGGCTTGATCTATTCGACCTTTGTGCATAAGTGCGATGGAAACTGCAAAGTGTGGGATGCCTTTAATAAAATTAGTGGTGCCATCAAGGGGATCAATGATCCATTTAAATTCATCATTGCCTTGGACTATACCGCCTTCTTCGCCTAAAAACGTGTGATCTGGATATGATTGCTGAATTTTGTCAATAATGACTTTTTCGGCTTCTTTGTCTATTTTAGTAACAAAGTCGTTTTCACCTTTTTTTTCTAGCAACAAATCATTGCGATTTTCAAATCCACGAGTTATCACATTTCCAGCAGCGCGAGCAGCGCGCACCGCAATATTCAGCATAGGATGCATAGTTTACCACCAATTTTAAAAGAACGGACGAGCAACGTTAACTCAAACAAGTCATAACGCTGCACAAAATTTCGCCGCGCAGTCTACCATTTTCACGTTCAGATGCAATAAAATTCTATTCTTACGACAATCTGAAAAATAGCTTTATGCCTTAAGTAGGTTTTCGATTTTGGCGGAATTAACTTTGTGATAAGCCGGTGTTTGTTGATTATCAAGAATCTGTTGTTGGCTGAAATGGTGTCTAATCAAGACCTCATCAGTGACATCAATTAAATCCCCTACGCCAATAATATTCCACAGCTGTTCTTCCAGCACTTTAGCCCGATGAATAGCGTAAATACCCACATAACTGATTTCCGATTGCAAACGTTCGATATCGGGACGACCAGCCCTCGCTAAAAAGACTTTAACTGCGATAAACTGGCCAGCTTGTCGTGCTTGATTTATAAAGTTCTTACGTTCTTTGTCGCCGTGAAACTGATCTGCAAACCGACTTTTTATCGCTTCATCAATAAACTCACGACTGGGATCAAATGCGATAAATATTTCTCGCATTAAAGGTTTTTTATTGGTTTTGATTTTTTTAAGGGTGTATTGAATAAAGTCGAGTTCGACGCCATAGGTAGAATACAAGAAATGCATATTGTATTGACCACTTTCAGCATCATAGGCCAATAAGTTGTTTAGGCGGCTATTAGGGTTGCTGGTCACAATTGCATCTGGTAGAAATTCGATCCCTTCTTTGCGAATAAAGAATGCTGTATTGATCACATTTCTAGCGTACATATTTCGAAGTGCTGCGCCAATACCAGGAATCTCTTCTTCTTCCTTGTAAGCTTTTAATTTACTGCGGTTGTTACGGATAAGTTCATCAAAAAAGCGTTGTGCTGTTTTGTTTGCCGAATCCACAACAGCTTGTAAATGAAGGACGTTTCGGTCGTACGAAATGCCTTTCACTTTATATGGCAGGTTGGTTAGTTCATATTTTTTGGTCACATTTTGTAATAGCGGAAAACTGAGTTTAACCAAATCTTGTTCTTCGCCGTGAAAAAAGTCGTTTAGCTCGATACGCATGCCTCGAGTTGAGACATCTTCACTGCTTCCCTCAATCACCATATCACCAAAATTTAACAACACTTTAGTACGCAACTGATAACGGGTTTCTTTACGTTGATTGTGGTATTTGAAACGAAACATTTGCACTGTGGGTGGCAATTTATTACGTGGGTGACCAAACACTTTGAGTTGCGAAATTTCACCACGACGAATTGGAATTCGTTCGTATATTTGCGTGCCAACATCATCGGTAATGTCGGTTAAAAGCGCAATGTGTCTGACATTTTTTATCCGCGACATTAATCTAGGAGCAGGTGGATGATTTTGCCGTTTTACCGCACCACTCACGGAGTCAGGCAGGGATAGAGGCATATGTGCTTGATTAATATCTACATCGGTAATTTGCAGTTTAAATACGCGCCAACTCGCTTTTCTACCGCCGTAGCCTAAAAATACTTTCATTAAATCCGGACGTTCAAACAACTCTTCTTGAGAAGCCGAATAGAAATAAATTTTGTCGTCTTTGACATGGGTGAACGAGTACACCACGGTTTCTTGGCTGTTCTCAGGTAAGCTTAACATGCGCTCGATACGCTGGTGTCCCAATACGTAACCTAAGCGCAATTCAAATATTTCGTCACTCCAGTAATAAAGTGGATCTTTATTACTGTCATTAATCAGCGCATATTTAGGAATGTAGACATTGTTCAGTTTTTCGATATAAACCGGCACTGAGGTGACGTTAGGAATAAAGTACTGTTCGTAGGTTTTTAACTTTATTGCAGTGAGGGTATTGTCCATGTTGACTTTGTATCGACGTTTGTTGCCATGGATAAACTTTTCGAAAAAATCGTCAAATGAATGATGCGCATGTTCATCGTTTTTCTGTAACGATATACGTTGTTCGCGTTTGCTGCTTTCAACATCAACAATGTTGTAGCCGACACCGGCTTTGCGATCAATTGAATATTCACCTTCGAGTCCGCGGAATTGAACCGTAATTCGTTCTCCCACCTTAAATAAATGTTCATTCGCTAGTTTTACTTTTAAACCACTGACCGAAACATCGATAGTTGTTGCTTGAATACTTTTATTTAAATCTGTAAATAATTCAATGTTGACCGCAAAATTCATGCGTTCTTCACTGCGCTTAGCATACTCACCAAAACGTAACACAGGCGCATGGTGCGGCTTACGTTCTTCTACTTCAAGTCCTTCTTTTTCGGCTTCCTCACGCTGCTTTTGGTAAATGATTCGATAACTATTTTCAGTATTTTTAACGGCTTCATAGACACCCATGGTGTATTCACCAAATAGGCGCACCTGCCTTTCAAATACATCGATAGCTGTGTCGTCGAGAAAGTGTGATTTACCTTGATAGGTATATTCTCTGCAATCGCCGGCGACCTGACCTCTTAAATCAATTAAGCGCAGGCAAGGGCGAGACAGTCTTTTTAACTCCATTTTAATTAAGAAGCGTTTCTGTTTTGGCACATTAGAAGCAACCTGCGAAAGAACCTGATTAAATTCAGGTTCATTTATCATAGGTTTTAGCTGTTCTATAATTTCTTGGTATTCTTCTAAATCTTGACTCATGCCAATCAAATGTTCGCTATGGTTAGGGCGTGGTTATGATATTCTGTTATCGGCAACGAATGAATAACCTTTGATCCCAACTTATCGGCTTAGTTGAGTATTTCAACAAGCCTTAAATTAATGTAGTTCAACAACTTATGGCTAAACGCAAAATTGCTTTCGTATGTACTGATTGTGGAGCAGAGTTTCCTCGCTGGCAAGGACAATGTAACGATTGTCAGGCATGGAATACTATTTCAGAAGTCGTACTTAGTTCAGATAAACATTCTCCAGAGCGCAATCTAAAAGGATACGCTGGTCAAACACAAGCTAAGGTAGAAACCTTAGATAAAATTGATTTACAGGCACTTCCGCGGTTCAGTGCAGGATTCAAAGAGCTCGACCGCGTTCTAGGTGGTGGAGTGGTGCCCGGAGCCGCTATGCTGATCGGTGGTTCTCCTGGTGCGGGTAAAAGTACTTTATTGTTGCAAGTCATGTGTCATTTGGCACAAGGCCGCAATGCTCTGTACGTAACTGGCGAAGAATCGTTGCAGCAAGTCGCTATGCGAGCTCAACGTTTAGGCTTACCCACATCTCAATTAAAAGTGCTTGCTGAAACCAATGTCGAAACCATTTGCGAGCTCGCATTAGTACACAAACCAGATATTATGGTGATTGACTCTATTCAAGTCATGCATGTTTCTGATATTCAATCAGCACCAGGTAGTGTCTCGCAAGTTCGTGAAAGTGCAGCATTTTTAACGCGCTTTGCGAAGCAACACCACATTGCTATGTTTTTAGTTGGTCATGTGACCAAGGAAGGAAACTTAGCGGGTCCTAAAGTGCTTGAGCACTGTATCGATTGTTCGATGATGCTTGAAGGAGAAAGCGATAGTAGATACCGCACCCTAAGAGGGAATAAAAATCGCTTCGGTGCAGTAAATGAGCTGGGCGTGTTTGCAATGACCGATAAAGGCTTAAAAGAAGTGAGCAATCCGTCCGCGATCTTTTTGAGCCGCGAAGAACAGCAGTCTCCTGGCAGTATTGTGATGGTTATTTGGGAAGGAACACGCCCGCTTTTAGTTGAAATTCAAGCATTAGTGGATTATTCGCAAATGGCCAATCCGCGTCGCATAGCAGTGGGAACAGAAGCCAATCGCTTGGCTATGTTGCTGGCCGTGTTGCATCGTCATGGTAACGTGCAAATGAATGATCAGGATGTCTTTGTTAATGTTGTAGGCGGAGTACGCGTTTCCGAGACAAGTGTAGATTTGGCATTGTTAATGGCAATGATATCTAGCTTTCGAAATCAAACGTTACCCAGAGAGTTAATTGCGTTTGGCGAAGTGGGTTTAGCTGGCGAAATTCGTCCCGTACCCAATGGTACTGAGCGTATTCAGGAGGCCGCTAAGCATGGCTTTAAACGAGCTATTGTGCCCAAAGGTAATAAGCCTAAACAGGCGATTCCAGGTATTGAAGTGGTGGCTGTTGCGAGACTATCTGAAGCATTAGAAGCGCTTTGAGACTATCTGAAGCGCTTTTGTCGTATATTTGACGACGAAAGTGTCTCGGCCAGCGTTTTTAGCCTCGTATAAATTCTGATCAGCAAGATCAATTAATTCGGTTTGTGTAATTTTGTTTGGCAGCATGCATATGCCCCCAATACTAATGGTTACGCGACTTAGATTAGATAATTTATGCGGTACATTTAGGTTGCGAATTGCCTTCAGCATGTTTTCAGCCATATGTGTTACGCCGTCAATATCAGTGTGTGGTAAAACCACCGCAAATTCTTCGCCACCATATCGTGCCAAACAATCCGTGGGACGTTTTAAAGTTTTTTCTATTTCACCTGCAATAATTCGCAAACATTCGTCACCTTTAGTGTGACCGTAGGTATCGTTGTATAGTTTAAAATGGTCGATATCGATGAGAAGTAACCCAATTTGGTGCTCCATACGCACACTTAATTTCATTTGTTTGCGTAAGAAATCGTCAAAATAATGCCGGTTTTGAACTTCTGTTAAACCATCTATGGTGGCCAAACGTCTTAGTTTATCGGCCATCAGTTTAGCTGCTAAATGTGAGTTGACTCGGTGTCTCAATGTCGTTACTGAATAAGGTTTAGTTATAAAATCGGTACATCCAGCTTCCCAGCATTCATCTTCGGCTTCAGGAGAGTCATGAGAGCTGATAAAAATAATTGGGATATCTTGTGTATTTTCCTGGCTTTTGAGCTTTTTGCACGCCGTTAAACCGTCCATCACAGGCATATTAATATCCATCAAAATAATATCTGGGAGCTTAACTTTACAAAACTCTAATGCGGATTGTCCTGAGGAAACGTGATGCGTAATAAAATTTTCCGAAAACGCCTTTGCTACTATCAATGCACTGATAGGCTCGTCTTCTACTATTAAAATTAACGCGTTATCATTCTCGAATAAACTTTCTTAAGTGCTACGAATAACGACTACTCCTGTTGACTACCTTTTCGGACTTTTATTGTGTTGCAATTAACTTGGATTGGTACTTTGTTTAATAGTTCTAGAATAGACAGGGGATTTAGCTTTTGCTATTCAATTTTAAGAAACTAATGAAGCAAAATCTCTTTTTAATAACGAACTATCCCCAAGGTTTAATTCTACCAATCGGCGTAATTCGGAAATACTTTCAATGTCCATACATTTTATATGGAAGCCAAGGCAATGATTAGCACTATGGACTATCTCACCGAAAACAATGATAGCGCGATTCGCCCCTTCAAATTCAATATCAAGCTCAAATTCGAGGTCGAGATTACCGTTAAATTCGTCTGGATAAGCGATGAGCGCACCGTTGAGTGATATATCAATGATGGAAGTTTGCCAATGTTGATTTTGTTGTAGCAACATAGCTGGCGAAGAAAAATCAACGCGATTGAACTGACGCTTTTCCACTTTAATCCCTCTACATTTCCCTAGATTATTATAGTTAAGCATAAAAAAGGCGCAATTGCGCCTTAGTTTTATATTTCAGCAATTAGCATGCTTAATTACTTGCTAATTTTTTTATACTTTAACCTGTGAGGTTCAACCACATCTTCGCCTAAGGTATCTTTTAGCCATGCTTCGTAATCGGTATAATTACCTTCATAGAAATTAATTTTTCCTTCATCACGGTAATCCATGATGTGCGTGGCTACTCTGTCGAGAAACCAGCGGTCATGAGATATCACCATGGCACAGCCAGGAAATTCTAAAATAGCATTTTCCAGAGCTCGTAGCGTTTCTACGTCAAGGTCATTGGTCGGCTCATCCAGCAATAACACGTTTCCGCCGGCTTTTAGAAGTTTCGCAAGATGTACGCGGTTACGTTCACCACCAGAAAGATCTTTTATGAATTTTTGTTGATCCGTACCTTTAAAGTTAAATCGACTGCAATAAGCACGGCTATTGAGTTCAAAATTGCCGATGCGAATGATATCTGAATCATCGGATATCTCTTTGTAGACGGTATTTTTTTCATCCATGTGGTCACGAAATTGCTCTACGCTTGCTAATTGCACCGTATCGCCTAATACAATTTCACCTGAATCCGGTTGTTCCTGACCCGTTAGCATACGGAACAATGTCGATTTACCTGCACCGTTGGGACCAATAATGCCAACAATTGCCCCTTTGGGCACACTAAAAGAAAGATTATCAATAAGTAGTCGATCGCCATAAGATTTTGATAAACCATTCACTTCAATAACTTTATCACCTAAGCGTTCTCCAGGCGGAATAAACAGTTCATTGGTTTCGTTACGCTTTTGATAATCGCCGGTGGTCAATTCATCAAAACGGGCCATCCGAGCCTTACTTTTTGCCTGTCGCCCTTTAGGATTGGTACGCACCCATTCCAATTCTTGTTTTATGGACTTTTGACGTGCGCTTTCGGTGCGTTCTTCTTGTGCTAGACGTTGATCTTTCTGCTCAAGCCACGAAGAGTAGTTACCTTCCCAAGGTATGCCTTGGCCACGGTCTAGCTCTAATATCCAGCCGGCAACATTATCTAGGAAGTAGCGATCATGGGTGATGGCTACCACAGTTCCTTCATAATCGTGTAAGAAGCGTTCTAACCAAGCGACTGATTCTGCGTCCAAGTGGTTGGTGGGCTCATCAAGCAATAACATGTCAGGCTTTTCAAGTAGTAAACGACATAGAGCCACACGGCGGCGTTCCCCTCCTGATAGCTTGCTAACATCCGCATCCCAAGGAGGTAAACGTAGTGCATCAGCAGCTCTTTCCAATGCATTTTCTAAGTTATGCCCGTCTTTGGATTGAATAATCGCTTCTAATTCACCCTGTTCTTTGGCCAATGCATCAAAGTCTGCATTTTCTTCAGCATATGCTGCGTAAACTTCATCCAAGCGTTTAATAGCATGAGCAACATCCGCTACGGCTTCTTCAATATTACCTCGCACATCTTTACTTTCATCTAATTGCGGCTCTTGAGGGAGATAACCTATCTTCAACTCGGGTTGCGGTCTGGCTTCACCTTCAATGTCTTTATCGATTCCAGCCATAATGCGAAGCAGTGTCGATTTACCTGCTCCATTTAAACCTAGGACGCCAATTTTCGCGCCGGGGAAGAAACTTAAAGAGATGTTTTTAAGAATGTGTCTATTGGGTGGGACAATTTTCCCCACTCTGTGCATGCTATATACGTATTGTGCCATTGTATTAAATCAGTGGTGTGTAAAACCAATAGTGTAATCCAGTCGGGCTAACAGTCCAATGCTCAAGTTATCTTTTTATCTTCAATGTTGGTGCTGTAAGTGAAAGTTTTCGTTTTTTCTATCAATAGCAATGGCTAATTTTTACCCATGATTGGCATTTTGATGCATACACTGCACAATAATAGGAAGCTAAAAACATAAGGATGAAAAACGATGTTGAATTGGGGAATTATTGGACCGGGTGGTATTGCGCATCAATTTGCAGCGGCTCTTGCAAACTCTGTGCAGGGTAAATTATATGCAGTGGCAAGTCGTGATATAACGCGAGCACAGGCGTTTGCAGACCGTTATCGCGCGCCGGTAGTATTTGGAGATTATGATTCATTAATTGCCGATGAAAATATCGATGTCATTTATATTGCAACTCCTCATTCTCACCATTTCCCTTATGCAAGGGCGTGTTTACAAGCGGGTAAACATGTACTTATGGAAAAACCATTGACCGTAAATGCACAGCAAACGAAACAACTGGTTACGCTTTCTGAACAAAATAACTGCGTCTTCCAAGAAGCTATGTGGAGTCGCTTTATGCCATGCTTTACTCAGGTGAAAGAGTGGGTTGATCAACAACAAATTGGTGACATTCAATATATCACATCACAAATTGGATTTGCGTTTTCGCATTTGCAAAACCATCGCCTTACCAGCCCAGATTTAGCCGGAGGCGCACTGTTAGATTTAGGGATCTACAGTGTCAGTATTAGCCAATTTTTATTGGAAGAGTATCCTACTAGCATTCAGGCAATGGCTAAGTTAGACGATGTGGGTATTGATCACAATACGATGGTGAATATGACGTACCCATCTGGTGTCATTAGTCAATTTACCTGCACAATGGCGGCGCAATGCTCAAACGTCATGACCATACACGGTAAAGAAGGCTATATTTTAATCCCAGGTTATTTCTGGAATGGAAATCAGGCGCAACTTTATCAACAAGAAAAACTGGTGGAAACAATCGATTTTCCTCATCCAGTCAATGGCTTTGAATATCAAATTGAATCCACTATGGAATCAATCAATTTAGGACGCTCATGCGATGCAAGGATGAACCATCAAGACAGCATCGATGTAATGTTAACGCTGGATGCAATCCGCGAACAGATTGACTTGAAATTTCCAGAGTCGATAGAAGCGGTAGACTAAATGAAACTCTGTTGTTTGGGGGCCATTGACAAGGATACTTTTTAGTATCGCTAGCGTAATTACCTAACAGCTATAATTTATGCTTAAGGGTTTTGATGATTTTTGGGGAAAAGTATGTACAAAACGGTCAAAATGACTAGAATAAGCGCTCATTTTTTATCCCTGCGTTGGTAGAAATAAACGTTATTTTTTACCCGTTTTCATCTGAATTCTGTGCCAAGTTGTTGAGGAGACACCATGCTGACACGTAACATGAATATTGCTGATTTTGACCCTGAGTTATACGATGCAATAGTAAAAGAAACTCAACGCCAAGAGCACCATATAGAACTGATTGCATCTGAAAATTACTGTAGTCCCCGTGTATTAGAAGCGCAAGGTTCGCAATTAACCAATAAATACGCAGAAGGATATCCACATAAGCGTTATTACGGTGGTTGTGAGTATGTTGACATTGCTGAAGATTTAGCGATTGAGCGTGCCAAACAATTATTCGGTGCAGATTATGCAAACGTTCAACCCCATTCAGGTTCTCAAGCTAACTCGGCTGCGTTCATGGCACTTCTTGAAGCCGGTGACACAGTGTTAGGGATGAGCTTAGCGCATGGTGGTCACTTGACCCATGGCTCTCACGTTAATTTTTCTGGTAAAACCTACAATGCCGTTCAATATGGATTAGATGAAGCTACCGGCGAAATTGATATGCAGCAGGTTGAAGCATTAGCACTGGAACATAAGCCAAAAATGATTATTGGTGGTTTCTCGGCTTATTCGGGCATCGTTGATTGGCAGAAATTTAGAGAGATTGCGGACAAAGTAGGTGCATTCTTATTGGTTGATATGGCTCATGTGGCTGGCTTAGTTGCCGCGGGAATTTATCCAAATCCACTGCCACATGCGCATGTCGTTACCACGACCACTCACAAAACTTTAGCCGGGCCAAGAGGCGGATTAATTCTTTCTGCTTGTGGCGATGAAACTATCTATAAAAAGCTTAACAGTTCAGTGTTTCCTGGAAACCAAGGTGGTCCTCTATGTCACGTCATTGCAGCAAAAGCAGTGGCGTTTAAAGAAGCCCTAGAGCCAGAGTTTAAAGAATATCAAAAACAAGTTGTGAAGAATGCCAAAGCAATGGTTAGCGTTATGCAAGACCGCGGTTACAAGATCGTATCTGACGGCACAGATAATCACTTATTCTTGCTTGATTTAATTGACAAAGATATTACTGGAAAAGATGCGGATGCCGCGTTAGGTACTGCCAATATTACTGTTAATAAAAATTCCGTACCAAATGATCCACGTTCACCTTTCGTAACCAGTGGATTGCGCATTGGATCACCGGCGATTACACGTCGCGGTTTTGGTGAAACCGAAGCGAAACAGGTCGCTAGCTGGATATGTGACGTGCTTGATGATATTGAAAGTGCTGACACTATTGCGAAAGTGAAAAAAGAAGTTATCGCGTTATGTGAAAAGTTCCCAGTTTACGGATAAATCTGTCGCTGTTTTTTAATCGTAAAACCGCCTTTTAAGGCGGTTTTTTTGTCTCAAAATCATCGAATATTGGCACGCAAGCCACTTTGTGATCTTTTCACTTTAGATAACAATAAGATATATATTCTACTTTATTTGGAGTGTCATATGTCATCAGTTGTTTCGAGAGTTGCTGCGGCTTCGTCACAGATAGCTAAACGTCATTTTGCTAGTTTATTAAGCTTGGAAACGGATTGTTGGGATACGCACTTTGCCATTAGCAATAATCGACAAGACTTTGTGTTGTTAGATGTGAGAAATGCGTTGCTATTTAATCAAGGGCATCTGCCTAATGCCATCAACCTTCCTCACAAAAACATCAGTGTCGAAAGTTTACAGAATTTTCCAATTGATACCTTATTTGTAGTGTACTGCGCAGGACCTCATTGCAATGGCGCTGACAAGGCGGCATTAAAATTAGCAGAACTTGAAAGACCAGTTAAAAAAATGATCGGCGGCATCACTGGGTGGCTTGATGAAGGGTTTGAATTGGTCGCACAAGAAACGTAATCGAGAAACGACCCTCAAATTTAAGGTTTAGTCTTGACTTGCTAGTTGGTAGTGCACATCAAAACCTTTGTTATTGAAGCCTGACACCGCTACATGCATTTTGTTTTTAGTCCGCATGTAAACCAGTTTGTTAGGAAAATCATGGGTCGGGTTTTCAAAAGTAACACTATTTTCAGCGCATTTTGTCACTCTAAAAGGAATGGGCATACTGTTATGACCTACTTTGGCCAAATAGAATAAATCGCTTTGCATCTGTACCAGACGCATACTTTCTTGTTGTTGTAACTTTCCTGCGCTATTGCGACTGCTTCCAATGCCAGAAAACGTGTCTTCGCTTATTTTGTACCAAGTTTCTTGTGTATTTCCATCGGGTTGTGTTTGCCAGGTTCCTAATATCCAATCTAATTGCGATAGCGTGGTACAACTCGCTTTTGCTGTATTTAGGGTTGATTGCCCAAAAAACACCAATATCGCTACTGAAATGAGAGAAATTAAACGTTGCATATATCACCTTTTGACCTTTTTATGCTAGTTTAGCCACCATTAGTGGATAGTGAAAAGAATAACTGAATATGTTTTGTCCTTTTTGTGCTGAACAAGAAACCAAAGTTATCGATTCTCGACTTGTGGCCGAGGGACATCAGGTACGCCGAAGACGCGAGTGTACTACTTGTCATGAACGCTTTACTACATTCGAAATAGCCGAATTAGTCATGCCCAGAGTCGTTAAACGTGATGGCTCAAGAGAGCCGTTCAATGAAGATAAGTTACGCGCAGGGTTATTGAGAGCCTTAGAAAAGCGTCCGGTGAGCACTGAAAAAGTTGAGCATTGTATTAGCCAGTTGAAGTCTTCATTGAGAGCCACAGGCGAACGCGAAATAAGCAGTGAGTTTTTAGGCAGCCTAATTATGGACGCACTTAAAGAGTTGGATAAAGTAGCCTACGTACGTTTTGCATCCGTGTATCGTTCATTTGAAGATATTCGTGAGTTTGGCGAAGAAATTGCCAAACTTGGCGAAAAGCCTTAAAAGACCAAGACTTTATGGAATTGGTAATCAATGTCGGTGTATAACTTTTCGATTTTAGATCATCAAATGATGAGCATTGCGCTCAAATTAGCTAAAAAGGGTCAATATACGACTTCGCCTAACCCCAATGTAGGTTGTGTTATCGCTGATGATAACGGTGTTATATTGGGGCAGGGATGGCATCATAAAGCAGGCACTCCCCATGCGGAAGTACATGCATTAGCACAAGCAGGAACACTCTCTTCAGGCGCTACCGCATACGTTACCTTAGAGCCATGTAGTCATTTTGGCAGAACACCTCCGTGTGCTGATGCATTAATTCAGGCTGGCGTGAAACGCGTGGTAGCCGCGATGGTCGATCCCAACCCTACAGTTTCTGGTAATGGATTAAAGCGCTTAGCTGAGCATGGAATTAGCGTATCTCATGGTTTAATGCGCGAACAGGCACAGCAGCTTAATCGAGGATTCATTAAAAGAATGACTTTGGGCCTTCCTTGGGTGACGGTTAAACTTGCCGCTAGTTTAGACGGCAAAACAGCATTAGCTAACGGCACGAGTCAATGGATTACAAGCCCTGCCGCGCGCACGGATGTGCAAATTCAGCGTGCAAAAAGCTGCGCTATTCTTTCCGGATCGGGCACAGTACTGGCGGATAATCCTAGTTTAAATGTACGTTACGCTGAATTGGGTGAGGCTAAAAAGTCAATTAACGAATCGGAGCTTAGACAACCCTTAAGAGTTATCTTAGACGGCAAAAATCAACTTACAGACAATTTAAAAATGTTTGATCTAGAGGGACAAACATTGGTGCTCAATCGTCTTCACAATCCAGTGATAAGAGATTCTGTTGAGCAAATTCAAGTTGCTAGTGTGGGTAATAAGCTTGATTTAAATGCAATGTTAATTGCTTTAGCAAAAAAGCAGTTGAATGAAGTTTGGGTAGAAGCGGGTGGCATGTTAGCCGGCGCATTAGTACAACAAAATTTAGTAGATGAATTGATTTTATATCAAGCGCCCAAACTAATAGGGGACAAAGGTCAAAATTTATTTGTAATGGACGAGCTAACACAAATGCAGCAGGCGAAAATGTTACAATGGTCGAGTGTTCGCATGGTAGGTGACGATATTAAAATGGTCGCACAGTTCAAATAGCATTTTGTTACCCTTAACATTACAAAAACCGGAATTAAAAACATGTTTACTGGAATAATTGAAGACGTCGGCCAAATCGCCAAATTGCAGCCCCAAGGGGATGACATTCGGCTGACCGTTAATGTACACAAACTGGATATGTCAGATGTAGCTTTAGGCGACAGTATTGCCACCAATGGCGTGTGTTTAACCGTGGTTGATTTTTCAGACAAACATTACAGCGTTGATGTCTCACCAGAAACGATTAAACGCTCAGGCTTTGCTAATTACACAGTGGGTAACAAAGTTAACCTTGAAAAAGCAATGCAAGCCACATCACGTTTTGGTGGGCATATTGTTAGTGGACATGTAGATGGTGTCGGTAAAATCGTGGCAATTAATCCTATCGATCGTTGGTTAGAAATTTGGATTCAAGCGCCTGATGATTTAGCTAAATATATTTCCGAAAAGGGATCGATCACTGTTGATGGAGTGAGTTTAACCGTGAACGATGTTGACGGCCCGAAGTTTATGCTGACCTTAATTCCTCACACGTTGCAAGAAACGATAATTGGTACATACCAAGTGGGTAGTTTGGTAAATTTAGAAGTAGATTTAATCGCCCGTTATTTAGAAAGGCTTATAATGGGAGATAAAGCAGCGCAAAGCCAAAGTAAGCAAGGCATAGATCTGCAATTTTTGGCACAAAATGGTTATTTGAAGTAATCAAAATACCTATCTTAAAAAATACAAAACACAGAGTATCCTACACAATGGCATTACACAGCACTAAAGAAATAATCGAAGACATCAAACAAGGCAAAATGGTTGTCTTGATGGATGACGAAGACCGTGAAAATGAAGGCGATTTAATTATGGCCGCAGAATATATCACGCCCGAAGCGATTAACTTTATGGTTACTCATGCTAGAGGATTAGTTTGCTTGCCGATGACAGCGCAGCGCTGCCAACGTTTGAAATTACCATTGATGGTGGATAACAACGGCGCGCAGTTTTCGACCAATTTTACAGTATCTATTGAAGCTGCTCGTGGTGTAACAACTGGGATTTCTGCTGCCGATAGAGCCAAAACGATTTTGGCCGCAGTGAATAAAAATGCACAACCAGAAGATATCGTACAGCCGGGTCACATATTCCCCCTCATTGCTAAAGAAGGTGGGGTACTAAATCGTGCTGGACATACTGAAGCAGGTGTTGACTTAGCGCGTTTAGCAGGTGCTGAACCCGCTTCTGTTATCGTTGAGATCCTTAATGAAGATGGCAGTATGGCTCGCCGTCCGGAGTTAGAAAAATTTGCCAAGAAACATAATTTAAAGATTGGCACTATCGCGGATTTAATTGAATATCGTAATCTTAATGAAACCACCATAGAAAAAGTTGCGAGTTGTAAATTACCAACACGATATGGCGAATTTGATCTGATTACCTTTAAAGATGTCATCGATGATCAAATACATTTTGCTTTGTGCAAAGGCGAAATCAATGGCGACTCACCTACCTTAGTAAGAGTACATTTACATAATACATTTAATGATCTGTTAGGTTCTGAACGTTCAGTTGAACGTAGTATGGGCTTACCTGAAGCCATGCAAAAAATCGCAGACGAAGGTGGTGTCTTAGTGTTGCTAGGAAAACAGGAAGACCTGATTACCCAAGTTAAACAATTTGAAGCAGAAGATATGGGTAATAGCCCTGCTTCGGCTAAGTACCAAGGCACTTCGCGCACGGTTGGCGTTGGCAGTCAAATCTTGGCGACACTGGGTGTTCGTAAGATGCGTCTGATCAGTAAACCTAAGAAATATCACGCGTTATCGGGATACGGATTAGAAGTTGTCGATTACGTGTATTAATTCAAAATACTTAAAAAACAATATTGGTATCATGCCTTGCGGGTTTTTTGATTAATCCGTTTGGGTTTGAAGCGTGTTGTGCTACAATTCGCGCCGTTTTTCTTATAGGGCTTCACAAACATGAATATCATCGAAGGTAATGTTCGCGCAACAGGTAAAAAATTTGCGCTGGTTGTATCTCGCTTTAACAGTTTTGTTGTTGAGAGTTTGGTTGATGGTGCACTTGACACGTTAGAGCGTGTTGGTGAAGTCAGTGATCAAGATATCACCTTGGTAAGAGTACCGGGCGCATACGAGTTGCCAATAGTTGCTAAAAAACTAGCGGAACAAAAAAAGTACGATGCGATTATTGCCCTAGGTGCTGTTATCCGTGGTGGAACGCCTCATTTTGACTTTGTTGCTGGTGAATGTAACAAAGGGTTAGCGCAAGTTTCATTAGAATATGGGATTCCTGTTTCTTTTGGGGTTATCACCACAGATAGCATTGAACAAGCGATAGAACGCTCTGGTACTAAAGCTGGAAATAAAGGTGCTGACGCCGCTATGGGTGCTCTTGAAATGGTTAATGTTATTGCTCAGATAGAAGAGGCTTAATACGTGAAGCCAGCTGCGCGCAGAAAAGCCAGAGAACTTGCTGTCCAAGCAGTTTACTCATGGCAAATGAGCAATAACCCAGTAGAACAGATAGAGTTGAGTATCGCTACGAGTAACAATATGGAAAAGGTCGATATGGCTTATTTTCAAGAATTGTTGCGCGAAGTGGTGAAAGACAGTGAAAATCTTGATAAAGCTATCAAACCCTATCTAGGGCGTTTACCTGAAGAGCTTGATGTGGTTGAAAAAGCCATACTTCGAATCGCAACCTATGAACTTACCGCGCGGATTGATGTCCCTTATAAGGTCGTTATCAACGAAGCCATTGAGTTGGCTAAATCCTTTGGGGCTGAAGAAAGTCACAAATTCATTAATGGCGTTTTAGATAAAGCTATTAAAACCCTTAGAAAACACGAATTATCTTCAAAAGAGTAACGTGAAAGAATTCGATATTATTGAGCGTTTTTTTAAACAGGAACGTGAGTCTCGTAAAGACGTACTTCAGGGCATAGGGGATGATTGTGCAATCACTCGTGTGCCGGAAGGACTGAATCTTGCCATTACAACAGATACCTTGATTTCCGGCGTGCACTTTCCAGTCGATACGCCCCCAGAAGCCATTGCTCATAAAGCATTGGCGGTTAATTTAAGCGACTTGGCGGCCATGGGCGCTGAACCTGCCTGGTTTAGTTTATCGCTATCCTTACCAGAAGTTGACGAAAATTGGCTGGAAGCATTTTCTCAATCGCTTTTTGAAGTATCTGAGTATTACTCCATACAACTGATTGGTGGTGATACTGTTCAAGGACCTCTGGCGATTACGATTACTGCTCAGGGGTTTGTTCCTAATGAAAAAGCGCTTGTGCGAAGTGGTGCTAAGCCTGGCGACTTGGTTTATGTCACGGGGACGTTAGGGGATGCCGGTGCTGGCCTTGATATCAAGTTAGGTAAACTGACGAGTAGCGAGCATGGGGCGAACTTTTTACTCAATAGATTAAATTACCCTGCACCGAGATTATTAGCAGGTACGGCTTTAAGACGCACAGCCAGTGCCTGTATTGATATTTCCGATGGCTTAATACAAGATCTTCAGCATATTCTGAATGCATCTGAGTGTGGTGCGAAAATACAAGTCAAAAATCTCCCGTTATCGGTAGCCTTAAAAGAAACGGTGGATTTAGAGCAAGCATACCAATATGCCTTGAGTTCCGGCGATGACTACGAGTTATTGTTCACTGTGAATGAAGAACAAAAAGGAATTTTGGAAACCAGCTTAGCAAATGCCAACATGAAAGCTACCTGTATTGGTCAATTAACCGGTGTAAAACGTAAGCTAGAGCTAGTTTTTGACGATGAGCCCTATCAACAACAAGGTGCTTGTTTCGAGCATTTTAGCGCTTGAACGCTGAACTGCGCGCAAAAGTTTCGCTGCTAAATCCAGCTCATTTTTTTGGCATTGGGGGCGGGTTCTGGGCTTGCTCCCAAAATGCCTGGCACCTTTGGTACACTGGCCGCAGTGCCTTTAGTGTGGTTTTTGTCTGTATCAATATCAACCAATTTGTATATTCTTCTGGCGGTTATTGCCAGTGTTGCAGGTATATGGATTTGTGGTAAAACGGCCGATGATATGGGGGTTCATGATGATTCTTCCATTGTCTGGGATGAAGTTGCCGGCATGATGATTACCATGATCGCCGCTCCCATAAGTTGGCAAACAATGTTGGTAGGTTTTGCCTTGTTTAGATTTTTCGACATCCTAAAACCGTGGCCAATCAGTTACTTAGATAGATATGTGCACGGTGGGTTTGGTATTATGGCAGATGATATCCTAGCGGGAATTGCTGCATTGGCGAGTCTACATTTGTTGCTTTACATGGGCGTGTTTTAAGTCGGGGTTACCCGGTAAATCTTAAATCAACACTCGTTTGCCAGTAGCGGCCGATTCCAACACTTTCTGTATGATATGAATATCGCGCATACCATCTTCAAAGCCTGTCAAAAATGAACCTTTCCCCATAATGGCCAAAGCATCATTGTCCATCTGATTCGACTGTTGATTACCTTTAAATGCTGCGATTGACATTCCGTTACTATCGCTTGCCACTACGCCAGAGTAGGATTGCATAGGCTTAAGTTGATACCATCCATTTTGACAATTTACTTTTAGCTGATTATACCCTTTGACGACGCTTGTTCTGCATTTGGCTATTATTCCGTGTGGAAATTCTAATGTCATATTGGTGGTATCGTCGGCATGAATAAATTTGGCATGTTGCATTTCATGGCTGGCGGTAACAGCAATGGGCTCCATACTAGATATGAATCTTGTGCCATTGATACAATAGACCCCCATATCATAAAGAGCACCGCCACCCTGATCACGATGCATTCGCCAATTGTCTGCGGAAGTACCATTGCCTGCATAGCCTGAATCACTTTGCATATCGACTACATTTCCAAGCTGAGATGATTTTATATTGGCGGCGATTTGGCGAGTATTGGGTTCATGCATCATCCTGTAGCCAATACTTAAAGCTACTTTGTTTTTATCGCAGGCGGCTTTAATTGCAGTACATTCTTCAACGGTCATCGCCATTGGTTTTTCACACCAAACGTGTTTTCCAGCATTCGCAGCGGCAACAGAAAATGTCTTGTGGGTGAAAGGCGGTGTGACAACATATATGACATCAATGTCAGGGTTATTAGCAATATTATGCATAGTTGAATAGGAGTACACATTGCTATCTTTTATCCCATACTTCGCCTGCCAAGCAGGGATTTTGTGGGGGCTACCGGTAATAATACCGCGTAGTTCGCAATGTTTAGTTAGCTGTAGTGCAGGCGCTAACAAGTCTCGACTGTAGTACCCTAATCCCAATAATGCCACGCCAATCTTGTTGGAATTTTTTGCCAATGCAAACGCTTTAGGAGATAGCAACCCCAAACTTAGGGCTGCAGAAGAAATATGAATAAACCTGCGTCGATTAATTTTGCTCATTGAGCCAGACTCCAATGGGGATAGGGTAAAATTAATCTAGCAACTGCTCAGAAATTTGCCAGTGAGAATCGCTAAAACGTGCTGACTTTGAGGTCAACTCAGTTATTTATTTTCCCCCAATGGAATTAGATTAGTGATCGTTAAGCTAAAAAGGCGTTCACTTTGTTGACGATACCTTCTGAGTCTAAACCTAATTCGTGATACATTTCTTGCTGGGTACCCTGCATAATAAATTGGTCAGGCAAACCTATTTGCAATAATTTATTGGTGTATTTTTGACTCAATAGATATTCCCCTACGTAGCTTCCTGCTCCGCCAGCAATTGCACCATCTTCTAAGCTCACAAACAGCTCATAGTCACTTTGTAGACTATCAAGAACTTCCGTATCTAGCGGTTTCACAAAACGCATGTCGACAAGCGTTGCTCCTAGTTGTTCTGCTGCTTCAAGGGCGAAGGGCAATAGCGTTCCAAAATTAAGAATAGCTATTTTGCTACCCTGTTTAAGGGTTCGCGACTTGCCTAACGTCAGGGCGGTCATGTTCTTTTCGATAGCTGCACCAACCCCTGTGCCTCTGGGATACCGCACTGCAGCAGGTTGATTAAGTTTGTGGCCAGTGAATAACATTTGGCGACATTCGTTTTCGTCTGAAGGTGTCATAATAACCAAGTTCGGAATACATCGCATAAATGGAATGTCAAAAGCACCTTGATGAGTCGGACCATCAGCACCCACAATTCCTGCGCGGTCAATTGCAAAAAGAACAGGTAAATTTTGTAATGCGACATCATGAATTAATTGATCATAAGCGCGCTGTAAAAATGTTGAATAAATAGCAACGACAGGGTGCAAACCATCTTTTGCTAATCCAGCTGCAAAGGTCACTGAATGTTGTTCAGCAATGGCTACATCAAAATATTGTTTGGGAAACTGTTGCGAAAACTTCACCATCCCAGAACCTTCACGCATCGCGGGCGTTATAGCCATTAACTTAGAATCTAACGCAGCCATATCGCATAACCAGTCGCCAAAAACATTAGAAAAACTAGGACCGCTTGGCGCGGATTTAGGTAAGCCGTTGTCACTTGGATTAAATTTGGGCACAGCGTGAAATTTGATTGGATCTTTTTCGGCCAATTCAAACCCTTTCCCTTTTTTGGTAACGACATGCAGAATTTGTGGACCTTTGATGTTTCGCATGTTGCGCAACGTTTCAACTACGCCTTTCACATCGTGTCCATCTATTGGACCAATATAATTGAAACCTAATTCTTCAAAAATTGTACCGGGAACAACCATCCCTTTTATGTGCTCTTCCGCACGGCTTGCAAATTCTTTGATGGGAGGCACATTACTCAATAATTTTTTACCGCCATCACGAATTGAATTAAAAAAGTTACCTGTTAGCAAACGTGCTAAATGACTATTCAGAGCGCCAACATTTTCGGAAATGGACATTTCATTATCGTTAAGGATCACCAACAAATCTTTGTTGATATCACCACCATGATTGAGCGCCTCAAAGGCCATGCCAGCTGTCATAGCACCATCGCCAATAACCGCCACCACTTTTCGATCTTTGCCTTCTTTTTCTGCTGCCACCGCCATGCCAAGTGCAGCGCTGATTGAAGTAGAAGAATGACCTACAGCGAAAGTGTCGTACTCACTTTCTAGGGGCCAAGGAAAGGGGTGTAGCCCCTCTTTTTGACGAATCGTGGTCATTTGCGCTCGACGACCCGTCAATATTTTATGCGGATAGGCCTGATGGCCCACATCCCAGATAAGACGATCAAATGGCGTGTTATAAACGTAATGCAAAGCTACGGTTAACTCTACCGTACCTAAACCAGATGCAAAATGACCACTGCTTTTACTGACACATGACAAGAGGTATTGACGCAATTCATCTGCACACTGTCTCAATTGTTCTTGTGGCAGTTTGCGCAAATCTTCAGGCGTATTGGCCTTTGCCAATATAGGGTAGTGAGCTAAATCGAGTGTCATGTTTTGCCTAGTATTAATTATGATTATGGCTTGTACGTTTGTTTAATAATGCCGATTTACAACAAAATCAGAAAACTCACGCAATAACGTTGTATTGTATGGCAAAGCGTCTAATGCGTGAAGTGCTTGTTGATGAAGTTGTTGCAAATATGTTTTCGCGCCCTGTAATCCCAATAGTGAAGGGTAAGTTGATTTATTGTGCGCCAGGTCTGAACCTTGAGGTTTTCCGATCACCTCAGAATCCCCTTCAATGTCCAAAATGTCGTCTTTAACCTGAAATGCTAACCCTAATGCAGCACTAAAATTGTCAAGATGTTGCAGCACAACAGGATCAATATTTTCCGCTAATGTGGCGGCCATCGAAACGGATACTTTGATTAATGCACCTGTCTTTAAACTATGTAATTGCTGTAAATCAGACTGAGCTATGACTTTGTCGGTCGCTAGTAAATCTAGAGATTGTCCTGCACACATTCCAAAATGCCCAGAAGCACGAGATAACAGGTTAATTAGCGCTAACTGTTTAGACGGCTCGTTCTGGGTTGAGGATAAGATATCAAACGCAAGTGTTTGCAAAGCATCACCAGCTAATATTGCGGTGGCCTCATCGAAGGCAATATGACAAGTTGGATTACCACGACGTAATTCATCATCATCCATTGCTGGCAGATCGTCGTGAATTAATGAATAAGCATGGATGCATTCTACTGCGATTGCAGGCGCATCTAGGCTGGTCAGGGGTACATTGAGCATTTCACCTGTGGCGTATACCAAAAAAGGCCGTGTTCGTTTACCGCCATTGAGCAACGCATATTGCATCGCTTCAGAAAGTCGTGCAGCAGGAGAGACGTGTTGTGAAAAATATTGCTGAAGCAAACCATCAAGGCGTTGATGATAATGCTTTTGTTGTTGAACTAATTGATTCACTCATCTATCCGCTGTTGATCTAAGTCTTGAAGATTCTCTTCTTGATCTTGCTGCATTAAAATCTGAACACGCTGTTCTGCTGCTGTGAGCATTTTTTGACTATTTCTGGCCAAAGCAATGCCACGTTCGAACTTCGCTAATGCCTGTTCTAATGGGATGTCGCCTTGTTCCATTTCTGCAACCAGTTGCTCGAGTTCTAGCATAGTGTCTTCGAACGAATTTCCACTGGCTTCGTTGTCTTTACTCATCTGGTTTGCATCCTTAATCGATAAATTTTAAAAGGTGGGAACGATACCTGAGGCACCTTTTTCGGTCAATTGATTTTACCAGTTGTTAAAACGTCATTGTGGTTAAAATTTGGATTTTTTTAGGTTGTTTTTTTACTCATGTAAGCAATGGATATGCTATGTTTTTATTTTACGAGGATATAACTCCTTTAGAAACGGCTTCAACAGTCGATAAAATTGAATAATTCAGTGACTTATCCGGTCAAATGCCTTAAAAAGAGCAAGGTAATCGGGTGAATTTTCGATTAGCTTATCGAATCCTTGGGAGGACAATGTGGATTTAGCAACCCTTATAGGTATGCTTGGAGCAATCGGCTTCGTCGTCATGGCCATGGTTATGGGTGGCGATATAAGCATGTTTATTAACGTGCCATCTATCCTTATTGTATTTGGCGGTACCTTGTTTGTTGTGTTATCTCAGTATACGCTCGGGCAATTTTTCGGCGCTGGTAAAATCGGTGGTAAGGCATTCATGTTTAAAATTGAATCGCCTGACGACTTGATTCAGAAAATTGTAGAAATGGCGGATGCAGCAAGAAAAGGCGGCTTTTTAGCTTTGGAAGAAGCTGAGATAGAAAATGCGTTTATGCAAAAAGGTGTCGATATGCTCGTAGATGGTCATGATGTGGATGTAGTAAGAGACACATTGGCCAAAGACATTACGATGACCTCTGAACGGCATGAATTTGGCGCGACTATCTACAAAGGTATGGGAGATGTCGCTCCGGCAATGGGAATGATTGGTACCCTGATTGGTTTGGTTGCCATGTTATCAAACATGGATGATCCAAAAGCGATTGGACCTGCAATGGCCGTTGCATTGTTAACCACGTTGTACGGCGCGTTTTTTGCCAACGTTATTTGTTTACCCATGTCAGTGAAACTTAAGAACCGCGCTAATGAAGAAAAGCTCAATCAAAGTCTAGTACTAGACGGAATAATTGGCATTGCTGATGGCCAAAATCCGAGAGTGATTGAGGGCATATTGAAGAGTTATCTGGCTGCCAATAAACGCGGCGCGGCGACTGAGGAAGAATAGAGAATGGCTGAAAAAGAATGTCCTAAATGCCCTCCTGAGGGACTCCCTGCGTGGATGGGGACATTCGCAGATTTAATGTCGCTGTTAATGTGCTTTTTTGTGCTTTTATTAGCTTTTTCTGAAATGGATGTACTTAAATTTAAGCAAATTGCTGGCTCAATGAAGTTTGCATTTGGGGTGCAAAATAAAATCGAAGTTAAGGATATTCCCAAAGGTACCAGTGTGATTGCGATGGAATTTCGTCCAGGCCGTCCAGACCCCACACCGATAGAAAATATTCAGCAACAAACCATCGATATGACCCAAGAAATGTTGGAATTCCAAGCCGGTGATGAAGATTCTGCTGGTGGCAGACAAAAACAACGTGGTGAGCAACGGGGCGGGGCGGCTCAGCAAACAGCGACTGATCAAACGTCAAGTTCCGCTCAGCAACAAGCTAGCCAAGAACAAACCAATGAGTTGATGAAAAAGGTCGCTCAGCAGTTGCAAAAACAAATTTTAGACGGTTCAATTGAAATGGAATCGTTGGGTCAGCAAATTATCATTCGGATCCGTGAAAACGGTTCTTTTTCGGCAGGCTCAGCATTTTTGCAGCCGCAGTTCAGACCTATCCTTAAGAGTATTGGAGAACTGCTTGCAGACGTACCTGGCGAAATTGAAATCTCAGGTCATAGCGATAGCCAACAAATTTCTAATGAGTTGTATCGTTCTAATTGGGATTTATCTGCTCAACGTGCAGTAGCTGTTGCCGAAGAAATAAGAAAAGCAGAGGGATTTGACGAGAAGCGAATGGTGGTGGTGGGCAAAGCGGATACCTCTCCGCTGGCTAATAATAGCGATGCAGCCGACCGAGGACAAAATCGTCGGGTTGAAATTGCAATCAACCAAGGTAAGCCGATGTACTCCAAGCCTATTTCGGTAATAGAACCCTAAGGTGTAAGTACTCTGTTGATGGTAAACGTTCTTATCTGCACTTTCTTAACGGAGATGTTTTGTCGAAAAAGATTGATATCTCCGCAACACCCACACCAAATTTACTCATGTAAGAACGGTTCATCATTCGATGTTCGTCTAACATAAACATCCAGTCGTCAACTTTTAGATCATATTCCGAACCATCAACTGGTACTGTTAGTGTATACACCCAGTTAAAACTCATACCATTTGCAGCTCCGCTTGCTTGACCCACGACATCTCCCGCTGAACCTGTCACTGTGCCATCAGAAGCGACAGTTAATGCCCACTCCCGTATTTGCGTTTCACCATCTGTAAAATAAAAGGTTTCATGTAACTTTCCTTGGTTACCTTGCCAAGTGCCAACAATGTCGACACAGAAACGACGTGTGGTTTTAGTTGAATAATCTTGCACTATCCCCCAAGCGGTCAAGTCACCCGAAAAATACTGCTGCAAGTTAAATTCTGGTGTTGTGCCCTGATACTCTTCAAGTGACGAAGAGCAACCACTTAATGTTAGAAAGGTTAGGATGACCCCTGAAGATTGTAGAGTTTTCATTTACTCGCCTCCAATAAGCTGTTTGCGTAGTTTCGGGTAGCTACAATTTTTATCTAACCATATCGCCAAAAAATGTCTGCCAAATTTAGTATCTTGAATTTCACCAATAGCCTCATCATTTAAATAAAATTCACTTGTCCCATCGGATTGCACTAGCAAAGTAAGTTCATCATGCTTATTAATGTTAGGCCACATGGTGGCAAGTTTTTCGAGCCATGGTTGTGTATCTTCATCGCTATAGCCAAGTTTTTGCCACTCTTGCTGAGTGCGCTCTAGCAGGTCTTTGCTTTTGATATCGCGAAGGTATTTTATTTTCAACGCAATCGGGAAGGTATTCTCTTGATAATTTCCATCGGCGCTAAAAAGCGTTGAAAAATAGATATCGAAAAAGAATATTTCTAACTTTGCAGCTCCCACTTTTTTAAGCTCGGCGACTGGATTTGCCATTGCTGTTCTCACACTCAGGGTACTAAAAGAAAAGCACAAAATTAAAAGAAAAACTTTCATTGGCCGCTATCTTTTCAGTTCGTTGACGTAGCTAGGTTTGCTAATTACCAACTGAACTGTCGAAATCGTGCGTTCTAAAAAACCACCTTCACAATAGCTAAAATAATATTGCCACATACGCATAAATCTCTCGTCATATCCGGAAGAGGACAAGGTCTCTTGTTTAGCGGTGAATCTTTGCTGCCAATGATTGATTGTTTTTGCATAATCTAAACCTATGTCATGCAAATCTCGGATCATCATGTCGGTGTAGTGTTTCAAATGTCGGTTCAATTCAAACTGCGAAGGTAAAAATCCACCCGGGAATATATGTTTTTGAATAAAATCGACATCTTTGCTGTAGCTTTCGTAGCGACGATCATCAATGGTTATTGCCTGCAAAAGCATAAGACCGTTGCTTTTCAGAAGGGATGAACATTTTTCGAAAAAGTTGGGTAAATATTCTTTTCCCACAGCTTCGATCATTTCGATAGACACCAGTTTGTCATATTTACCTTCTAATTGACGATAGTCTTGTTTTAATAAGGTAATTCGATTTTCAAGGTTCTCTTTAAACACCCATTCTTGCGCGTAATCAAACTGCTCTTCTGAAATGGTCGTGGTCGTAACTTTGCAACCATAGTGCTTGGCGGCAAAAACAGCTAGTCCCCCCCATCCTGTACCTATTTCCAACAGATGGTCTTGTTCTGTCAACTGCAACTTATCGCAAATGGCCTTTAGTTTTATTTGTTGAGCATCTGCCAATGATGTTTCTGGGGTTGGATAGATGGCGGCAGAATACATCATGCTACTGTCTAGAAATTGGCTATAGAGTCGATTTCCCAAATCGTAATGTGCGGAAATATTTTTTTTAGCCTGACGGGTAGAATTTTTAGTCTTGATATTACTTAATTTTCTAATCGGAGTAGCAAACCAACTCATTTTCGATTCCCAAGCATCAAGCATCGGTAAGTTTCTAGCAAAAATGCGGATGACGTCAGTGAGATTTGGGCTTTCCCAAAGGTTTTCCGTGTAGGTTTCTCCAGAGGCAACGCTGCCGCCAAACAGTAATTTGCGATAAGCCCTAGGATCTAAAAAATTAATTTCTGCATGTAGATCAGAGTTAACATCTCCGAACCTGTCAACGAGTACACCATGTTCTTTGATCGTCATCATACCCTCTGGTAAATGACTGAACACTTTAAATAGAATGCTTCGGCACATACGATCAGACCAAGACATTGTTTCGGTTTGGGTTAGGGTGTTTTCACTATTTAACATCAGCTTTTTTATCCTTATTGCCTGGATGACCATAAAAAGGCACACCTTTAATAAATAATTTCAGTGCTTGCCAATAAATACCAACCAAGGTTTTAATCGTCATGCTTGGAATACTTAGTAATACGCGGAAAAGGTGTTTTGAGTTCAGTGGTTGACGAATTAGTTGTAAACTAGCCTCAAAGTGTTTTTGTTTTTTTATGCAACTTAGAGTGAGCGCGAGTCGACTATCGGGTTGTTTAATATTCCATTGATATTGCATATCAATTGGGTTGAATGGCGATACATGGAATGCCTTTTCACAGCTATTTTGTTCTGATAAGTCGACTAAATAATGATGTCTTTGATTCCAAGGGGTATTGCTCACCTCAGCTAATAAGTGACTAAAGTGGCCGTCAGACTGTTGTAAGTAGTAGAAGTTTACCGGACTAAAATAGAGACCAAATGTGCGTAGTTGTCCAAGCAGAAACACTTTTCCTGTTAACGGCTTTTCGGCCAATTCACTCATGCGTTGTAACACTGATGTTTTCAGGTCTTGGTGTTCGTCACCTAAATAATCTGCGCGCTTAAATCGAATCGGCGATAATCGATTTTTGGAGATGCCTTTTACTTGTGCGCACACCTCTTCTATTTCATCCAAATCGAGCCAAAACAGGAAAATTCGATAGTCGAACGCATGTTTTTTCGGAAAATGCCGTGCATGGAACACTTTACCTGTATATAACGCGCTGTTCATTAGAGTTCCACTCCAAAACGGCTGCACACATCTAAAGCACTGCGTACACCATCTTCATGAAATCCGTTGTACCAATATGCACCGCAAAAGTGGAGGCCATCAACTCCACAAATTTCTTGTCTACGTAATTGGGCGTTTGTACTTTTTAAACTAAATTGAGGGTGATGATAATTGAAACGTCGCAATATTTTTTCTGGGTTTATATGCTCACTGTTATTCAAGGTGACGCAGAAAGTATGTTCGGAATTTAAGCGCTGCAAAATGTTCATATTGTAGGTAAGTGATGTTGGAGCATTTTCTTCGTCATGATGTCCTTTTAGCAGATAGTTCCAACTTGCCCAGGCGAGTTTTCGCTTTGGTAATACCGAGGTATCAGTATGCAGCACGACCTCATTGGGTGAATAAGGCATTGCGGATAAAACGCTTTTTTGTGCCTGACTCGGCTGCGCAATCATGTCTAGTGCTTGATCGCTGTGACAGGCAAAAATAACGTCATCGAACAAAAGCGTTTTGTCCTGTTGATTCGAGTTATTGTCAGCTAGCACCAGTTGGTACTGAAGTTCTTTTTTGAGCACCTTTTTAATCGGGCTGTTTAAGCGAATGTGTTGCTTAAATCCTGCTGTTAACGGGGCAATATATTGCTTAGAACCACCCTTAATCGTATACCACTGAGGGCGGTTGGTAATATTGAGTAGTCCGTGGTTATTAAAGAACTGCAAAAAGAAAGCAAGTTGAAAACCTTTAATATCATTAAGCGTCGCAGACCAAATTGCCGCACACATAGGCAAAATATAGTTATGGCAGAATGCCGTACTGAAATTATGATTATCCAGAAATTCGCCTAAAGTGATATCGCCTATTTGTTCAGGCGATTGGCTAGCATAAAGTTCTTTACACAATTTATTAAAGCGCAATATGTCGCGAACAATACGGTAAAATTTAGGTCGCAATAAATTCCTGCGTTGCGCAAATAAGCTGTTGATCGTGTTGCCATTATATTCAAGATTTTCACTTAAATTTTTGACACTAAAACTCATTTCAGCTGGCTGTCCTTGAATGCCAATTTTCTTAAGTAGCTTAATAAAATTAGGGTAGGTCCAGTCATTGTAAACGATAAAACCTGTATCGATAGCAAATGGCTTGCCCATAACTTCAACGTCAACAGTGGCAGTGTGCCCGCCAATATAATCATTCGCTTCAAACAATGTTATGTCATAATTTTTGTGCAATAAATGCCCACAGGTCATGCCTGAAATACCAGAGCCTATAATCGCGATGCGTTTTGTCATTGTTCATCCTGCTTATGCTTCATTTTACTGCTGATTCTAAATTTCAACGAACTGGGTAGTAGATTTAAAATCCGCAATATCAAACTAAATTTTTTCGGAAAATAGATACTCGTTCGACGTTGTTCTATACCGGCTAATAGCGCTCTGACCGCCTCATCAACACTGATTTTCATTGGCATCTCAAAATCATTTTTATCCGTTAAAGGAGTTTCGACAAAGCCTGGAGAGGCGCTTTGAAGCAAAATATTTTTTGGGGCTAAGTCAACCTGCAAACTTTTGCTGAGATAATGTAGAGCGGCTTTGCTTGCTCCATAAGCTTGGCTGCGGGTAAACGGGAGTAATCTGGCTAAACTGTCGATAATTACAATTTGTTGCACACTGGAGGGGGAGTTGAGCAGTGCTGCAACACAATGAACCGTGCCCATAAAATTAACGTCAAACACGCGCTTAAACATGTCTGCGTTAAACTCTTCAACATCAACATACTCACACACTCCTGCATTTAACACGGCAATGTCTACACTGATATTTTTTAATGCTTCATCAACTTGTTGTTTACTAGCAACATCAAACTGAAGGGGGGTAATGTTTTGATGTTTGCCAAGTTCCTTAAGCGCTTTAAGGTTGCGTCCGCAGGCAATGACCTTGTATTGTTTACTTGCGCACAACATTGCTAGGGCTTTTCCTATGCCTGAGGTTGCTCCAGTAATTAATATCGTTTTCACCAAATTCGCCTTTGATTATGCGTTTGTTTCACTTTCTAGCAAGCATTCTTTGCAAGCTAACTAAGTGGCCGAAGTATTAAGGTAAATACTGAATGTTGATTTAATGGGATCATTTTTTGTTGCAAAAATGCTTACATGTTTTTTTATCGATCTAAAATATCGAACGTGTCGTACCAACAGAAGATAGCAACAAAGGAATTTCAAATTGGCTTCAGAAACGTTCACAGCACCGCTATTCCCATTGTCTGCTCACATATTGCCAGGTGGTGCAATGACTCTGCGAATTTTTGAATCAAGATATGTACGTATGGTTAAAGAAGCGTGTGCGCAGCAAACGGGCTTTGTTATATGTATGTTGAACACAATGGGCAATAAAGAAAAAAATCAGCACATTTACCCGATAGGGACATACGTCACCGTCGAGGACTTTAATTTACTAGAAGATGGTCTGCTTGGTATTACGATTAGAGCGCACTATTGTGTTCACGTTGATTCGATTGTTACCGAAAAAGATCAACTTAGAGTGGGGCATTGTAAGCGATTAGAAATTTGGTCTTCAGATCCAATTACAACCGAAACAACCATTATTGATACAAAGCTAAAAGAAGTTTTTGATAAGTACCCAGAAGTTAACGCGCTTTATCCTAACGCTGATTTTACAAATCCTGTATGGGTTATTTATCGATGGTTAGAACTTCTTCCGGTTAACGCAGAACAAAAGCAATCATTTTTACAACAAAAAAACTGTTTACCTGCTTTGGAATTTTTATCACAACTGGTAGAGTGATCCTTATCCATTTAAATGCGTACAAACCTTAAACTAGAACGAAGCCAGGAAAGTACGCATGCTAGTCGGAATTCCATTGCAGTCAAATAATGCAAACATACCTAAGCCCAAAGAATGTGCGCAAGAAATGTCGCAGTTTCTTGTTACTGTGGCGGATAAAAGGTGTAAACGATCGTTTGCCGAAATTTTTAATTACTTTGCTCCACGCTTACGTTCCTACTGCTTAAAACAGACTGGCAATGAAGCATTGGCAATGGAATTGGTACAAGACACGATGTCAAACGTTTGGCAAAAAGCGCATCTTTTTAATGCAGACAAAGGCTCACCTTCGACGTGGATTTTTACGATTGCTAGGAACTTACGCTTTGATATGTTGCGTAAACAACAGAATCGTAAAGAAGATATTTGTTCCGACGACCTTTGGCCAATATTGTGTGAGCATACTGCTGATGCGAACGAAGTGACACTTGAAGAACAAATGACATTGCAACAAATTAACACCATGTTTGAATCTCTACCTGAAAAACAAAAAGTAGTGATTGAAGCCATTTATATACAAGGGAAATCCCAGCAAGAAGTTGCCCTCGAATTAGATATACCCTTAGGTACTGTCAAGTCTCGAACCAGATTAGCATTACAACGTTTAAAAGAGTTGATTAAAGACGATGATTAATTATCACCCCACTGAAGAGCAGTTAAGCGAATTTGCGCAGGGGCTAAGTTCGCCAGCATTAGCTTTGGTGATTTCAGCACATATTGATATGTGTGGGAAATGTCAAAAGCATGTAGCGCGGTTAGAGAGTGACAGTGCAAAAGCAGTCTTTGAAGATCAAATAAATATTGCGGCTAATCAGCCTAAAGAATTTGCTTCAATGTTAGCTGATATCACATGTTTACCGGTTTCCGAGAGCCCGTCTGCAACACCCAAAGAGAGTATGATTGAGTTAGACGGACGAAAATTTGCTGTGCCTAGAGCGCTGAAACGTTATGTTGATAAAACCGGTAATTGGTCGCACTTGTTAGGCAATCTTTGGCAAGCACCAGTTGATTTAGGTCCAATAGGGAAAGCGCACTTCATTTTCATGCAAAAAAATGGACGTGTTCCTGAACATACCCATAGAGGAACAGAGTTAACCCTAGTGATTGATGGTGAGTTTAGCGATGGTATTTCGCATTATGACACTGGCGATTTTATCTTAATGAACAGCGACAATACACATGCTCCCCATTCGGAGGCAAGCGAAGGATGTTTAGTCTTCAGCATTGTTGATGCCCCATTACATTTCACCTCAGGAATAGCTAGGCTTCTCAATCCATTTAGTCATCTATTCTTTTAAAAAGGACTGCAAACAAAAAACGCGCTGAGATTTAATCATAGCGCGTTTTTTGTATACCACCGTTTTTGCTATCGCAATGTCAGGCTAGCTAATATAGTTGCTATTTGGATAGTTCAGTTTCAACGTTTTTAGCGCGTTGTTTTTCAATTCATCGAGATCCAATTGGTCGTAACATTCCACCATTATTTCTAATGCATTTTGAATTTCGCTTGAATCTGGGAAATATTCAAGCACATATCTACCGCGGTTAGCCGCAGCTACATATGCTTCACGGCGCATGTAAAAACGCGCAATGGCAATTTCATATTTCGCCAATCTATTTTTAATAAAGACCATGCGCTTTTTAGAATCCGCCGCATATTTACTGTCTGGAAACTTATTAATTAAACGTCGAAAATCTGCAAATGCTTCTCTTGATTTGCTTGGATCTCGATCTGAACGGTCTATGCCAACAAGCTCTTGAAACAAGTTTTTATCAGCATCCAAATTGGTCAATCCGCGCATGTATAACGCATAATCAACGTCAGAATGGTTTGGATTGAGTCGTACAAATCTGTCGATAGTAGCAATCGCTTCTTCGGTTTTACCAATTTTATAATAAGAATAAATAAGGTCTAGTTGCACTTGATGGGAGTGAGGACCAAATGGAAAGCGGGAGTCCAGTGTGCTCAATATTTCAGTTGCAACGTTGAAATTACCTTGCGACATATTCTTTTTTGCTTGATCATACAGCGCACTTTCACTTCGGTTGCCTATCAAAATATCGTCATCATCAGGTGACGAAGAGCAGCCGTACATAGTGACAACAGAAATCAAAATGATTAGTTTGTAGAATGTGTTTTTAAATGTCATGTTACTCTTATTCTATACAGGGATTTAGCCGACGTTAAAAATCCGCTAAACTTTGTTTTCAGTAATCCATCGATCCGAGGCATTCTACCCTAGGGATCCATGGGATGCACGTTTTGTTGCAAATCACCTAATCGTGATACCTGGCACTTGCATTTTAAGCCGCAATTTATGAATTGAATCGTAACATGCGGAAATTTATATACTTAATCGATCTTATAGGACTCAAATATACATGCCCATCGATCCCCAAGCGATAAAACTTTCCACAGATGTGCCAGAAACGTTAGTTGGTAAACGGTTAGATCAAGCTTTAGCTGAATTGTTCCCTGATTATTCAAGATCTCGCTTAAAAGAATGGATTTTGGCTGGAAATGTGAGTTTAAACGGTACCGTATGTGATAAACCAAGAGAAAAAGTGTTTGGTGGAGAACAAGTTTCTTTAGATGCTGTGCTGGAAAAGCAAGAAAATCATGTAGCGCAAAATATCGAATTAAATATCGTTTATGAAGATGAACATATCTTAGTCATTAATAAGCCAACGGATTTGGTTGTCCATCCTGGAGCAGGTAATGCCGACGGAACAGTATTAAACGCTCTATTGAGTCATGCACCTGAAGTAGCTAGTGTGCCGCGGGCAGGCATTGTTCATCGTCTCGATAAAGACACCACAGGCCTGATGGTTGTCGCTAAAACGGTGCCAGCACAAACCCACTTAGTCGAGCAATTACAAGCCCGTGAAATTAGTCGTGAATATGAAGCTGTTGTGTATGGCACTATGGTCGCTGGTGGGATTGTTGATGCCCCTATTGGCCGCCACCCTACTAAACGAACAAGTATGGCAGTGCGAGAAACGGGAAAACCAGCCGCTACACATTACCGTATTAAACAAAAATTTAGGGCACATACCCATCTTAGATTAAAGTTGGAAACGGGCAGAACTCACCAAATTCGTGTGCATATGTCTCATCTTCGTTATCCATTGGTTGGAGATGCGCTATACGGCGGTAGACCACGTTTACCTAAAGCGTGTTCTGAAGCGATGATTAACATGTTACGCGGGTTCAAGCGTCAGGCGCTACATGCTATTCAGCTAGAGTTAGCGCATCCTACGACCGGCGAGTGGATGAGTTGGCAGGCACCATTACCAGATGACATGGTTAAGTTACTTTCCGTACTAAAAGAAGACACCGCCGAACACGGGTTTGATGATGATTGATACTGTATTAAGTAGCCCAATAAGAACGCCTCATTGGGATCTACCCGCTGGGGTTAAGGCTTTTTATACGACACGTAAGGGAGGCGCGAGCCAGCCACCTTATGACAGTAACAATTTGGCCGCACATGTAGGCGACAATCCTGCTGACGTGCAATCTAATCGGGGTAACTTACCTCTATCTGAATCCACCGCATGGCTAACCCAAGTGCATGGTAAACGTTGTATTCGAATTACTGAGGATTACTTTTTACCGTTGGAGTCTGCCAAAGCGGATGCTAGTTTTACCACTGAGAAAAATATGGTTTGTGCTGTCATGACGGCAGATTGTTTGCCTATCTTGGTCGCAGATACTGCAGGTAGTTGCGTTGCAGCAATTCATGCAGGCTGGCGCGGATTAGCCAACGGCATAATCGAAAATACAATTCATTCCATGGGAATACCAGCTAACCAGTTAATGGTATGGATAGGCCCCCATATTTCACAACGGCACTTTCAAGTATCTGAAGATTTAAAACAGGTATTCTCAGAATACCCTGAAGCGTTTAAAAAAGATGCAGAACCAGGCAAGTACCTGTGCAGTTTGGCGCATATTGCAGGGCACATTTGTAAATCTATGCAAGTCAATAGTGTCATTGAAAGTGGTATCTGTACCTATGTTCACCATTCTGACTTTTATTCACACCGATTCGCTCAACATAACGGTCAAACTCATACAGGTCGTTTTGTTTGTGGCATTTATCTACAATAAATTTCCTATTTTTCATAGCATTACCCAAATTTGGGGGATGTTTATGCACATCAAATTGCTGATCTGGATCAATCTATATTCAAATCCTGCTTGAATTGACGATTAAAAGTACCCATTAAATTGGTAAATCATTTTCGAGGAAATTTTATGCGATTAGATAGATTTACCAGTAAATTTCAGATGGCAATCTCTGACGCACAATCTATTGCATTGGGTAGAGATCATCAATATATCGATCCAGTGCACTTGATGACAGCCTTACTTAACCAACAAGGGGGATCAATTCGGCCCTTGTTTGATAGTGTTGGAGTTAATGTCAATGTATTACGTTCTTCACTTGCTGAAGCTATAGAAAGGTTACCGCGTGTCGATGGTATAGGCGGTGATGTACAATTGAGTAAAGACTCGATTGTATTGCTAAATTTGAGCGACAAAATTGCTCAGAAGCGAAAAGATGAATATATCAGTTCTGAAGTATTTGTTTTGGCAGCTTTGGAGGATAAAGGCAAATTAGGTGATATATTTCGCCAGTTAGGGATCACTCAACCTCAAATAGAAAAAGGGATTGAGACCATGCGTGGTGGTCAGAAAGTCACGGACCCTAATGCTGAGGATGTGCGCCAAGCACTGGAAAAATATACGACAGATTTAACTGAGCGTGCTGAACAAGGCAAGTTAGATCCCGTTATCGGTCGGGATGATGAGATACGTCGTACCATTCAAGTTTTACAACGTCGAACCAAAAATAATCCAGTATTAATTGGTGAGCCTGGTGTGGGTAAAACCGCTATCGCAGAAGGGCTAGCGCAGCGCATTATCAACTCTGAAGTACCTGAAGGGCTTAAAAATAAACGTGTATTGTCATTAGACATGGGATCCTTGGTGGCAGGAGCTAAGTTTCGAGGAGAATTTGAAGAGCGTTTGAAAGCCGTGTTGAATGAGCTATCCAAAGAAGAGGGTAGAGTCATATTATTCATCGATGAATTGCACACTATGGTTGGTGCTGGTAAAGGTGAAGGAGCAATGGATGCCGGTAATATGCTCAAACCTGCTTTAGCCCGCGGAGAGTTGCATTGCGTGGGGGCGACGACCTTGGATGAGTATCGTCAATACATTGAAAAAGATGCAGCATTAGAGCGTCGTTTTCAAAAAGTGCTGGTGGATCAGCCCAGCGTCGAAGACACGATTGCTATTCTACGAGGCTTAAAAGAACGTTACGAGCTGCATCATTCTGTTGATATTACTGATCCCGCTATTGTGGCAGCTGCTTCGCTGTCGCATCGGTATATTTCAGATAGACAGTTACCAGACAAGGCAATTGATTTGATCGATGAAGCCGCGTCTAGTATCCGCTTACAAATGGATTCTAAGCCAGAAGACATGGATCGCCTTGAACGCCGAATTATTCAGTTAAAACTGGAAGAACAAGCGCTTTCGAAAGAGAAGGATGAGGCCAGTCAGAAACGCCTGGAATTGATTGAACTGGAGCGTGAGCAAGCGGAAAATAAATTCGCTGAATTTGAAGCTATTTGGCAAGCGGAAAAAAGTGCGATGCAAGGCACACAACATATTAAGTCTGAACTTGAACAGGCAAAACTTGATATGGAAATAGCGCGACGGGCGTCAGATCTAAACCGCATGTCGGAGCTTCAATATGGCCGAATTCCAGAGCTTGAGTTAAAGCTCGAACAAGCATCAGAAGCAGAGCAAACCGAAACGCAATTGTTGAAAAACAAGGTGACTGAAATCGAAATAGCTGATGTGCTTTCGCGTTGGACCGGAATTCCGGTAAACAAAATGCTGGAAGGTGAAAAAGATAAACTTTTGCGCATGGAAGAGTCATTACAAAATAGAGTAATTGGCCAGACGGAAGCTGTAAATGCAGTAAGCAACGCTATTCGCCGTTCACGGGCTGGGTTGTCTGATCCGAATAGACCGATTGGTTCTTTTTTGTTTTTAGGTCCAACTGGTGTCGGTAAAACTGAACTGTGTAAAGCGCTTGCTGGTTTTATGTTTGATACTGAGCAGGCCATGGTACGTATTGATATGTCAGAATTTATGGAAAAGCACGCTGTTTCTCGATTAGTGGGTGCTCCTCCAGGTTATGTCGGATATGAAGAAGGGGGTTACTTAACCGAAGCGGTTAGACGGAAGCCTTATTCAGTTATATTGTTAGATGAAGTGGAAAAAGCTCATCCAGATGTATTCAATATTTTGTTGCAGGTATTGGATGATGGACGATTAACAGATGGTCAAGGACGTACAGTAGATTTCAAAAACACTGTGATTATCATGACCTCGAATATTGGCTCTGATGTGATTCAAGACAAACATCAAGAGAGTCAGTACGAGGAAATGAAAGAGTTGGTGATGCGCACGGTTGAGCAACAATTCCGCCCTGAGTTTATTAACCGCATTGATGATGTGGTGGTATTCCATCCACTCGGGTTAGAACAAATTAAAGCAATAGCCAAAATACAACTTTTATCATTGCGTCAAAGGTTACTGGAAAAAGGCTTTAAGTTGGAGTTGTCACAGGCCGCGTTGGAGAAGATTGCGCTTGCTGGTTTCGATCCTGTTTATGGGGCAAGGCCACTCAAACGAGCAATTCAGATGGAAATCGAAAACCCATTGGCACAACGCTTATTAGCAGGCGATATGGCATTGGATAGTACAATTCGAATCGACGCAAAAGATGATGAGTTAACGATTAATTAGTGTTGTATCGTTGATTAGGTAACAACTTAATTTAATGAAGATAAAACGCCGACTTTGATGTCGGCGTTTTTTGTATTACTTTAGCTGTGTTCTCAGTGCCTCAGCTTGATCTTTTTCCATAAATTCTTGATTTGAATTAAGAGCTCTATCCAGTGAATGTTTAGCTTCGGATGTTCTTCCCAACTTTTGCAATGTATAGGCTAAGTGATATTGATTTGACGGATCATTAGAATTCATCGCGAATGATTTTCGTAATATCGTCAATCCTTCTTCAAAATTTCCTTGTAAGGATTTAATCCAACCTTGGGTATCATATAGTGCAGCATCCTCAACGCCAAGCTTCAGAGCTTCATTAATATATTCGCTGGCTTGTTGCAAATCTCGACTTATATAAATGTTTGCCAAGTTATTCAACATATATGCTTTATTTGGTAAAGCGTCGACGGTGATTAACTTTTTATAGTGTGGTAATGCTTCTTCCAAACGCTTCTGATTCACATAAAAATCAGCTAGCATATTTCGCTGAAAGTGCTGGTCCGGATTCTGTTCTAATAAACTCAACACTAAGTTTTCAAATTTATCTTTATTTACTCCTCTGGATGCCAATTGATAAAGTTTAAACAATGCGCTGCGGTCCATGCTGTTTACCTCTAAAGCACGAAGGTAGTCTTCTGAGCCAGCTGCTAAATTTGCTGCGGCTACATTTACATCACCTGACAAAATAAACAACTTTGATTCCTGAGGGTTCGACTTCAACCATTTGTCGAGCATGTCTCTGGCTTTATCTAAGTCATTAGTAGATAAGTGCATCCGGATATATTCAGTTGCTAGAAACAGGCTGTCAGGGAGTATCTCATAGGCGGAAACAATGCTTTGTTTGGCATTATCAAATAAACCTGCTTTAAACTGAAGCTTACTCAATTCAACTAAGCCAACTGGATCGTCTTGTACCATATAACTGATTTTTTTGAGCTCACGTTCAGCGCGATCAAGTTGTTTTAATGCGATGTACAAGTCCACACGACGCATTTGGTAAACAGCAGCGTCAGGTTCAGTTTTAATTGCAACATTTAATTGTCTAATCGCCTTTTCTAGCTCACCTTGCTGGGTATAAATCGTTGCTAATAATTCGAGTGCATTGAGGTTACTAATGTCTTTTTGTAATACTCGCTGTAAGTTTTTAATTGCTTTCTCTTGATTATCTGCATTTAACTGGCAACGAGCTAAAAGCGTCAGAATACTCACTTGATCTGGTTGAATTGCGTTGAGTTTCTCTGCTATTTCTAGCGCCGCTTTATGTTCACCTCGGGAGCTTAATAGATTCGCTTTATTATATTGAGCGGAGAAATGTTCACTATTGATAGCTAACGCTTTATCTAAAAAGACTTCTGCTTGTGCATAGTCGCGCAGGCGAATTTGAATTGCCGCTTTTAAATTTAAAAAATCAATATTATCAGGTGCTGCTTCAAGTAAAAAATCTGCAATTTCATCAGCTTCCTGCACTTTGCCCATTTGCATAAACAATTCACTACGCATAATAATAAAGCGAATATTATTTTGAGCATATTTAGACTGATTTAGTTGTGCTAAAGCTTGCTCCAGTTTGCCGCGAGCTTTTAGGGTTTTTATTTCTAATAAAGCTACATCCGGATTATCAGGATACTGCTCATTTAATTTTTCACTGATCTCCACGGCCTTGAATACTTTATCGTTTGCTAAGTATAAATCGGCCAGCAACAATGCATTGTCGAGTTTAACCATTAGCGCTCTTTCGTGACGCTGCATTGCTTCTAAAGCTGGTTTTGGTTCGTTTAACTTTACATGTGTTTGCGCAAGCAAAGCGACAGCTTCAACATTATTGGGAACAAAATTGAGGTACTGAATAAAAAATGACTTCGCTTGAACATAATTTTGCAAAGCAAAAGCAGATAAAGCACTGACGTAAAAAAGAGAAGGATCTTCTTGCAGCGCCTCTTCACTTAGTCCCGCTAACTGTGCGCTGAGATTTTCGAGTTCTCTAGCGGCATCGTCACTCATTTGGTTTTTAGCCAAAAGCCATGCTTTCATCAACATCCCTGTAGGATCACCAGGCGTTTGCTGCAAAATTTCATCCAGCAATTGCTTAGCCGATTCGGTATCTTGATTTTGCAAATGAGCAGTGACCAATGAACGCTTTACAATTGGGTCATCTGAGTCTAATGCATAGCTTTGTTTGTAATACTTAATCGCTTCATCTAGTTTTTTTTGATACAAAAAAAGATCGCCAAAAATGCGCAAGGTTTGAGTGTTTTCTGGCTCCAGTTCAATTGATAATTCTAAATAGGATTTTGCTTTTTCGAACTTTTCGTCACGCATTTCTAGGGAAGCTAACGCGTTCAGTGTTCTAATATTGGCAGGGTCATTTTTTAACGCTAATTCATAGCCTTGTCTTGCAGCCTCGACATTTTTCAAATTTAAGTGAGCTGTGGCTACGATAATTTGCCATTCATTGAAACTTTTAGGCGTAAGATTTTTAAATTCACTATCGATGATTTTTTCATTTTGCTTAGTGTATAGCCATACTTTTCCCAATGTATCTACGACTAAACTTGGGTCGGCTCCCATTGCTAAAGCTTCTTCTAATATTTCTTCTGATTCATACATATAGCCGCTAATTAGTAAAACCTTTCCCATCAGGATTTTAGCGGGCAAGTTATCTTCATTCTTTTGTAAGCTGTTTTTAAGATGTATATAAGCAGTTTCAAAATCTTTTTCTTCAAATGACGCTAACGCCTTTTCGTAATATTCACTGCTGTTTTGTGCAATAGCTGGACTACCTACTGAAAGCAGCGTAGCTAACATTACAATTTTGGCCAATTTCACCACGTAAGATCTCTCTATTTATTGTGTTACTAAAGGACAATACCAATTCATGGAGAACGACAACTAATCAATTGGCATTGTGATAAAATTTGCTAACAAGATACCGCAAAGCTAAATGACTTTATACCGCTAGCCATTAATATTGTGCGAGTATTTTATTCAATTTCACTGAATTTTGGACATAAAAAAAGACGGCGAACCGTCTTTTTTTGCATAAGAAATCTTTTAAGCAGATAGTTTACGTCTGAAAACCGCAACCATACCGGCTAATAAAAGTGCAAAAGTAGCTGGTTCTGGTACTTGAGTCTGCGAGTCACCTTTACGGGTGTACAGTTTTTTGATTTTTACAGAGTCCCAGTTGCTATCGCCTGCATTTCCAGAAAATACAGAGTTGTAAACACCCACTAACCAATATTTTGATTCAAACCCTGGAGAGATATTCGCAGTGTTGGTGCCAATATTAAATTTGTCAGTTTGGTAACCCCAACCATCAGACATCAAATCGCTCCATTTGGTGCTTGATGAAAATGGTGTAGAGCCAAGAGAGCCAGTTCCTGTGTAGCCTAAAATACTGACGTCTGAATCATTGCTAGTCCATCCAGCTCTCACACCAGTCAATTCGACTGCAGTATCGAACTCGAACAACACCATGTCGTAATCAATCCAACCAGTGTTGCTACCTTTGTTATCTACTGCGTGATGAGGGGAACTATCTCCTTCATCTAAATTAATGGCTCCAAGACCACTTCCGTTGTACTGAGTCAATGTTGCACGTTCAATGAACGGGTCTTGATCATAGGCAACGTTGCCGCTGTTACATTCTGGACCGGTTCCACATGATGACTGATGACCGTATGATGGATTGCCACTTGAGGACCATGCGGTCGCCGTTACACCAATCGTGCCTTCGGTTAGATTAACTTCGTTGCCGCTGACGTTTGCCGAACTACTGCTTGAACCAAAATTCCAAGTCTGCGTAGTATAGGTAGTCGTGCCGGCTGCAGCATAACCTGCAAACGTTAATGCGAAAATTCCTACTATTGATCTTTTAATCATCTTTTTTGTCCTACAACTCTAAAACTCGATGGCTTTTGGCCAACTAATGGTCGTTGTTAAGCAAAATCAAGACCATAATTAAAAAATGTATATGTTTCAGTGTATTAACTCATTTCAAATGGTGCGCTAACATTGTGTTGTAAAAATACTGGACACCAAAAAATTTACCCTGTGCACGATTTGCGACTAATAAAAATCAGGTAACAAATGCATACTATTTAATTAATTTAACAGATTAAATTAATTAAATAGTATGCATTCTTCGGTATAGGTATAACGTGATGAACGTATGAAAATTTAAATAAAGGATTCCCTTAACCACAAAAACACAGCAATTTATGTTTGCTTAGTATTTTGTGCTAAATAGGGACTATGCTATCTTGTGCGCTCATTTTGAAGGGGGAATAATGTCAGAATCTAAACGCAAAGGTATTTATTTATTGCCAAATTTGCTGACCACAGCGGGTTTGTTTTCTGGATTTTATGCAGTAGTTGCTTCTATGAACGGCAGGTTTGAAGCTGCTGCAGTAGCAATATTTATTGCAATGATATTTGATGGCCTTGATGGTCGAGTCGCGCGTATGACAAATACGCAAAGCGAGTTTGGAGCTGAATATGACTCCATGGCCGATATGGTCTCATTCGGTATGGCACCAGCATTGGTCGCTTACAACTGGGGACTAAGTGACTTAGGCAAAATCGGTTGGCTAGCAGCATTTATCTATGTTGCAGGAGCTGCATTGAGGTTAGCCAGATTCAATACTCAGTTAGGGGTTGCAGATAAGCGTTTTTTCCAAGGTCTAGCAAGCCCGGCTGCCGCAGCGCTTGTTGCAGGTATGGTTTGGGTCGGTGTCGAGTATGAAGTTAATGGTGATGACTTTGGTATAGTAGTTGCGTTTATTACTGGATTAGCTGGTTTGTTAATGGTCAGCAATTTTAAATATAACTCCTTCAAAGAAGTGGATTGGCATGGAAAAGTGCCCTTTGTCGGCATTTTAATCGTTATGTTAATTTTTGTTATTGTTGCCACCGCACCTTCTTTAGTCTTGTTTTTGGTCTTTGCTCTTTATGCTTTAGCAGGCCCAATTAACACCTTTAGAAGTGTAGATAAAGTTAGATTGGAAGATGTAGTAGGTGATCATGAAGAGTCGGATGCAGATTTTTCAGATTCGCCTGATAAGTCGTCAGATATTGAGAAATAAATGACGGTTTCACTGTCAAAAAATTTAACGATCTGAAAAGTCATATTCTTTAGTTAAATATTAAATTACTGATTATTATAATAAAAATAAGTTGGTTCAGTAATTGCTTCACTAAGTGGCAGAGGTCACGCTGGTTAGTTTGTGACCGGCGTATAACAATAAAAATATGAACGGCATCGTTTAAAACAATAATTAAGGTTCACTAGTATGAAGTATTTGAAAAAAGTTTTGCTCGCAACAGGTCTTATCGCTACTACTTTAGGTATGTCACTTTCAGCAAACGCTGGGGCGATCATTCAACAAGATATCTACGCAAATGTTGAATTCGCTGATTTTAACCCTTTCGGTATCACTGAAGGTCCGCAAATGATAGGTTCGGTAACCTACAATACTGATCTTGCTGACGATGCTGGATTTTTATTTAATGAAGGCGTTGAACTAGATCTTTCAGTTGGCTCACTAATGTTAAGCATGGCTGACAGTGAAAGCGTGCAATATGATTTACCGGTTGTAGCTGGATTTAACCCGTTTGACCCGTTCGCAGGTTTAGATTTTATGATTGAAGTATTCAATCTATATGGTGATATGCCTGATTATGTATTAACACTAGATATCAGCTCTTTTGGTGGTTTTTTGCTTCTTGATGAGGTTTTTTATGACCAAAATGGTGGTGTAGAAGACGTGTTTGAAATTGTATTTGGTGAAACAACGCTAGGTGAAGTGACTTATGTTCCAGAGCCTTCAGCTCTAGTGCTAATGCTTGCTGGTTTAGGTTTGTTAGTGCGCAGAAAAGTCGCTGCTAAATAAACTAATCTTCTAGAAATTTATATTTAAAAAGCCTGGCGACTGTCAGGTTTTTTTTTGAGCTTGTTTTCACCATACTGTGCCAAAAGAAGGGGGGCTAAACGTCAATTAAAAGTCGATTCATTGTGGCGCGCTTGTTGCAATTCCAAGGTTTATATTAATAACCGTCAAAAAATTGTTTATGGAACTTGCAGGCTACCTTAATCGAGTCGACAAAAATCAAGTAAAAAGCTTTATGAATGGTGTAGGTGCACCGCTAGTATTGTTAGCTATTATGGGCATGGTTATTTTGCCAATGCCTGCATTCCTATTAGATATCCTCTTTAGCTTTAATATTGCCTTGTCATTGATGGTCATTTTGGTATCCGTTTTTACTAAGAAACCTGTTGAATTTGGTATTTTTCCTTTAGTACTTTTGATTGCTACCGTTTTACGTCTGGCTTTAAACGTCGCTTCCACGCGTATTGTTTTGCTAGAAGGCCACGAAGGTGGAGACGCCGCCGGTAAAGTTATTCAGGCCTTTGGTGAAGTTGTCATCGGTGGTAACTATGCGGTGGGTATAGTGGTATTTGCTATCTTGTTGATAATCAATTTTAAAGTGGTTACCGCCGGTGCCGGTCGAATTTCGGAAGTCAGCGCACGTTTTACTCTAGACGCTATGCCAGGTAAACAAATGGCAATTGATGCGGATTTGAACGCAGGTTATATCGATCAAGATGAGGCTCGAAAAAGACGCTTGGAAATAACCAGCGAAGCAGATTTTTATGGATCTATGGACGGTGCCTCAAAATTTGTGAAAGGTGACGCGGTTGCGGGCCTTTTTATTATGTTGATCAACATTGTTGGTGGCCTATTTATTGGCATTATTCAACATGATCTAGCCTTCAGTGAAGCCATTGAAATTTACACCATTTTGACCATAGGTGACGGGTTAGTCGCTCAAATTCCTTCTTTATTACTCTCTGTTGCGACAGCAATTATCGTCACCCGTGAAAATGATTCACAAGAAATGGGGCACGAAATGAAGCGTCAATTGGGCAACCAAAAAGCGCTTTATGTCACTTCTGGAATTTTGTTTGTAATGGGGATTGTTCCTGGCATGCCGCATTTAGCCTTTTTAGGCTTCAGCGCTTTTGTGGGGGGGGTTGCTTATTACAATGTGTGGAATGCTAAACGACAAGCTGCCGAGCCTCAAGTGTTGGAAAATGTGCCAGAACAAGCTCAACCGCAGGAAATAAAAGAGCTGGGATGGGATGATGTACAGCATGTCGATACGATTGGCTTGGAAGTTGGATATAGATTAATACCTTTGGTGGATAAAACTCAAGGTGGCGAATTATTGACTCGAATTAAAGGGGTACGTAAAAAGTTATCGCAAGAGTTGGGATTCTTGATTCCACCTGTGCACATTCGTGACAACCTCGATTTGAATCCAAATAGTTATACTATCTCAATGCTAGGCGTCACCGTTGGTGATGCTGAAATCAGCCATGATGATGAATTAGCCATCAATCCAGGCCAAGTTTTTGGCAAATTGGAAGGGAAAGCCACTCGAGATCCTGCTTTTGGATTAGAAGCTGTGTGGATTCGTCCACAACAACGAGAGCACGCACAAACACTTGGATATACAGTGGTAGATGCAGCTACTGTAGTTGCTACGCATCTTAGTCAATTGCTTACAAATAACGCATATCAGTTATTAGGGCATGAAGAAGTACAACAACTGTTAGATATTTTGGCAAAAAATAGCCCCAAATTAGTGGAAGGTTTGGTGCCTGACATTTTACCCTTAAGTACCGTGGTAAAAGTGTTGCAAACTCTTTTATACGAAGGTGTGCCTATTCGAGACATGCGTAGCATAGTACAAACATTATGTGAGTATGGTCCTAAGACGCAAGATCCAGATGTATTGGTTTCTGCGGTAAGAATTTCGTTAAAACGTCTTATCGTTCAGGAAATTAATAATAATGAACGTGAATTGCCGGTTATCACTTTAGCTCCTGATTTAGAACAAATGCTACATCAGTCCTTACAAGCCGGCGGAGACGACGGTGCTGGAATTGAGCCTGGATTGGCTGAAAAACTACAAAACTCGCTTACCGAAGCGTCACAACAGCGTGAACTTGAGGGCGAGCCAGCGGTTCTGCTGACATCAGGAATGTTGAGACCTGTGTTATCTAAATTCTTCAAACATTCCGTTATGGGATTACACGTTTTGTCCTATCAAGAAATTCCAAGTGATAAACAAATTCGAATTGTTAGTGCAGTAGGTCAATAAAATGACGGTAACTAAATTTATTAAACAACCAATGCTTCTTTGGGGGGCAATGTGAAAATCAGACGCTTTATCGGAAAAGACATGCGCGATGCGTTAAATCAAGTTAAAAAGGAACTTGGTGGAGATGCCGTTATTATGTCAAATAAAAAGACTTCGGAAGGAATCGAAATTGTAGCCGCTTATGATCAGGCAAACCCCGAACCTGTCAATGTTCCTAGCTTTCAAATACCGAAAAAAGCACAGGCTGAAAAGGGCTCAAATGCAAATTATCGACAGGTTCAGTCGACTCACCAAACTGCAACAAAATCGCAACAGGTTGCTTCTGAAGGAAAGAGTGTACCGAGTCTAAGTGAAATAATAGGTGATTCAGGTCCGGATAGTCTGCGTGAACTATTGGAAAAGCAAAATGCAGACTCTACTCAAACGTCAAATGATAATAGCTTTACTAACCGCCCCGTAAAAAGCACAAATGAAGAAGTAGCTTCTTCGTCAGCAATTAACGATATTCGTAACGAATTAAATTCACTACGCAACGTATTACAATTCCAGGTGTCTGGTTTAATTAAACAAGAGCGCCAGCGAGCAAACCCATTGCACGGATATTTGACGTCGAGACTGACCGAAATGGGAATTAGTCATCATATTGCAAACGAAATAGTTTCTTACACGCCAGAAGATGCTGATGAAAGACAATCCTGGTTGTTTTTACTTAAACTTTTGGCTAATAGAATTCAAACCACAGGTAATGCTATTTTGGCTGAGAAAGGGGTAGTCGCGCTAGTAGGACCAACCGGAACAGGCAAAACGACAACCATCGCAAAATTAGCCGCCAGAGCCGCTCAAAAATACGGTGCAGAGCATGTAGCCATGGTGACAATTGATTCATATCGTATCGCCGCTTATGAACAATTAGCTACTTATGGAAAAATTATTGGCTGCAATGTAAAAAAAGCGCAAAATGCGGAAGAATTGTCGGATATACTCTATCAATTACGCAACAAACGTTTGGTATTGATTGATACAGCGGGATTTGGTCAAAGAGATTCCCGTTTAATCAAACAGTTAGATACCTTGAATCAGCATTCATGTGCTAATATCAAGAAGTATGTTGTAATCCAAGCAAATGCACAATATAAAGTGCTGGAACATACACTCGATGCATTTAAAGCGATAGATTTGCAAGGATGTATTTTAACTAAGCTAGATGAGAGTTATAGTCTCGGCGAAGCTTTGAGTGTGGCAATTGAACATAAATTGGCCGTTAGCTATTTGACGGACGGACAACGCGTCCCAGAAGATATTAAAGTTGCAGATGCAAAGTTTTTAATCTCTGCAGCGGCTAAACTTTATAAAAAATATGGTTTGATCCATACTGCTAAGTCAGAACAAAAACATCCGGCAATGGCAATATGATTGACGACCAAGCGAGTAGCTTAAGACGAATGAATCAATCTCGATTAATTAAAGTGATTGCGGTAACCGGTGGTAAAGGTGGTGTAGGTAAAACTAACATCACTTTGAATACGGCTATCTCGATGGCTAAAATGGGCAAGCGCGTCATGGTTTTAGACGCTGACTTAGGTTTGGCAAATGTCGACGTAATGCTAGGCTTGCGAGTGGAAAAAAACTTATCCCATGTATTATCTGGTGAATGCACCTTGGATGAAGTGCTGGTGGTAGGGCCTCACGGTATATTAATTGCTCCGGCAACATCGGGTACACAATCAATGACTGAACTGACTGCAACTGAGCATGCAGGTTTGATTCGTGCATTCAGCGAATTACGTACAAATATTGATGTACTGATAGTTGATACTGCAGCGGGTATTTCCGATATGGTGCTCAGTTTTTCACGAGCATCACAAGATATCATGATGGTTGTGTGTGATGAACCTACCTCATTAACGGATGCTTACGCATTGATAAAATTGCTCAATCGTGAACATGGTGTATTCCGTTTTAAAATTGTTGCCAATATGGTGCGCAACATGCGCGAAGGGCAAGAATTGTTTGCTAAATTATCTAAAGTAACCAATCGGTTCCTAGATGTGGCCTTAGAATTGGTTGCGACTATTCCATACGATGAAAATATTCGTAAGTCTGTGCGCAAGCAAAAAGCGATAGTTGATGCATTTCCAGGATCACCAGCATCGGTGGCGATCAAAGGGTTGGCAGAAAAAGCAATTCATTGGCCCATACCCAATCAACCAGGTGGTCACTTAGAATTTTTCTTAGAACAACTTGTTGTCGAAAAAATGGCAGGTGGGCAAAAGTGATTAGAAAGGCGGCAGCTTATCAACAACAAGCCGATATGGCTCAACTTGTAGAAAGACATGCTTCCTTGGTTAAGCGTATTGCGCATCACTTATTAGCGCGATTACCGGCCAGTGTGCTGGTGGATGATCTCATTCAATCTGGCATGATTGGTTTGTTAGAAGCGGCTAAAAACTTTGATGGTTCCAAGGGGGCAAGTTTTGAAACTTTCGCCGGAATTCGAATTCGTGGCGCTATGTTAGATGAAATTCGTAAAGGCGATTGGACACCGAGGTCAGTGCATAAAAATGGCCGAGCAATTACTGAAGCAATTAATCAAGTAGAACGAGAAACTGGCAGAGACGCAAGAGATACCGATATCGCAGAAAAGCTAGAAGTCACACTCTCCGAATATCACCAGATGTTAAATGAAGTTAACGCTGGAAAAATTATTGGTATTGAGGACTTAGGCATAACTGAAGATGTCATAGCGACTGAGCAAAATAAAGGCAGTGACACCCCGTTTCAAGATTTATTGCAAGGTTCATTTCAAAAAGCCTTGGCTCATGCTATTACTACACTACCTGAGCGAGAAGCAATTGTTCTATCTTTGTATTATGATGAAGAGTTGAATCTCAGGGAAATTGGTGAAGTACTTGAAGTTAGTGAATCAAGAGTAAGCCAAATTCATAGTCAAGCAATGTTAAAATTGAAAAATAAAATGCAGTCTTGGCGAGTTAACGAAGAATAATTAAACACCATTTGATTTAATCCTCATTGGAGGCAGTTTTGGATAAAAATATGAAAATTCTCGTTGTTGATGATTTTTCAACAATGCGACGTATCATCAAGAATTTACTTAAGGATCTCGGATTTACCAGTATTCAGGAGGCTGATGACGGTAACACTGCATTACCAATGTTGCAGCAAGGCGACTTTGATTTTGTGGTAACAGATTGGAACATGCCTGGTATGCAAGGCATTGATTTACTGCGCGCAATCCGAGCAGATGATAATTTAAAACATTTGCCTGTTTTGATGGTAACCGCGGAAGCGAAAAAGGAGCAAATTGTGGCAGCAGCGCAGGCTGGTGTTAACGGTTATGTCGTTAAACCTTTTACAGCGGCTACACTTAAAGAAAAGTTAGACAAAATTTTCGAGAGACTGGGTTAAGACATAACCTGTAACAGAAATTAGGAGTGTCTGAATGACAGGCTCTAATACAGCTCCGTTGTCTCTTGATGATGCTAAAAAATTAGTAGAATTACTTGAAAACGGTGAAAACCAAGCCGCCAGTGAGTTGCTGGAAGAAGCATCGTTAACCAATTCGGTAGAATTATTTGCTGAGGTGGGGAAATTAACGCGTCAATTGCATGATTCGTTAAATAGTTTTCAACTAGATCCACGTATATCTAATTTAGCTAATGAAGATATACCTGATGCACAAAGCCGATTAACCTATGTAATTGAAACCACTGAAAAGGCTGCCAATACAACAATGGATGCTGTTGAAGCCAGCATGCCAATTGCGGAAAAGCTGCATGATGGTATTGCAAAGTTGCTTCCAGAGTGGAAAAAGTTGATGACGAGACAGTTACAACTTGGCGAATTTAAAACACTTTGCTACGACTTAGATACGTTACTAGAAGAGTCAACAGTTGATACTGCAAAGTTAAATGAATTATTGACTGAAGTTTTGATGGCGCAAGGATATCAGGACCTGACAGGCCAAGTCATTCGGCGAGTAATTGAATTAGTCAAAGAAGTTGAAGACAGTTTAGTACATATGCTGACTGTTTTTGGTGCACCTGATACGGCTGCCTTGTTTTCGAAAATTGACGAAAATGCTCATAAATCTGAAACCAAGTCCGATAAAGTGAAGGCGGAAGGACCAATCATTGATGCAGAAACGCGTGATGATGTGGTATCCGGCCAGGACGATGTAGATGATTTATTATCTAGCTTAGGGTTTTAAGAGGAACTGATTCATGTCTTTTGAAGTTGACGAGGATATTCTACAGGACTTTTTAGTAGAGGCAGGTGAAATATTAGAACAGTTGCAAGAGCAGCTAGTTGACCTCGAAAACAATCCAGAAGACTCTGATTTATTAAATGCAATATTTCGCGGATACCACACAGTAAAAGGTGGGGCCGGATTTTTGTCATTAACCGAGTTGGTAGATATTTGCCATGGTGCAGAAAACGTATTTGATACGATGCGTAATCACCAACGTACCCTGACGCCAGAATTAATGGATGTCATTTTGCAAGCAACGGATGTTGTTGTGCAAATGTTCGAAAATGTCAAAAAGCGTGAACCACTTGATCCCGCAGAACCTGAATTATTAGATACGCTACACCGTTTGAGTAAGCCTGAATCACAAGATGAAGTTCAGCCAGCTGCAACGCCTGCGCCAGTAACGCCGGAAAAGGTAGAGGCAAAAACCGAAAGCGATGATCTCGATGAAATCACAGAAGATGAATTCGAAGCCTTGCTTGACGAGTTACATGGGACCGCAAAGGCTCCTTCAGCAAGTCCTGCTCCATCAGTGGAGTTAGATACGGGCGCAAGCGATGAAGATATTACCGATGATGAATTTGAGGCGCTGCTAGATCAACTGCATGGAGCAGGCAGCTTTTCAGCCAATAAACCTGAAAAGTCAGAGTCGACTCCCGCTATACCTGCCAGTGCTGAGGTAGTAAGTGATTCTGATGATAGCGAAATTACCGATGATGAGTTTGAAGCACTTTTAGACCAATTGCATGGTGCTGGTAAAGGACCGGCAGTGAAGCAAAGTGCTCCGCCACCACCTCCACCGACGCCGACGCCAACGCCAACGCCAACACCTCCTCCACCAGTGGCTAAGCCCTCTGAAGAGGCTGCACCTACTGCAGAAAAGAAACCTGTAGCGCCTCAACCAGTTGCCAAAAAAGAAGAGAAACGCTCAGCGCAAGCTAGTGCGCAAGGTGAAACTACGGTTAGGGTAGATACTAAGCGTCTAGACCAAATTATGAATATGGTAGGCGAACTGGTACTGGTTCGTAATCGCCTTTTAAGTCTAGGGATTAACATTAATGATGAAAGCATGACCAAAGCGATTGCTAATCTTGATGTTGTGACAGGTGACTTGCAGGGCGCTGTTATGAAAACGCGTATGCAGCCTATTAAGAAAGTCTTTGGACGTTTTCCTCGCGTCGTGCGCGATTTGGCGCGTAGCCTTAAGAAAGAGATTTCGTTGAATCTTGAAGGTGAAGAAACCGATTTAGATAAAAACTTGGTAGAAGCGTTAGCCGATCCTTTGGTGCATCTGGTGCGTAACTCAGTTGATCATGGTATAGAAATGCCAGCAGACCGGGTTGCGGCAGGTAAACCATCTATGGGTGTTGTTAAATTAGCGGCATCACAAGAAGGTGACCATATACTACTTACCATTGAAGATGATGGTAAAGGTATGGACCCAGATAAATTGAAAGATATCGCTATTAGTCGTGGTGTGTTAGATGCCGATGCGGCTGCCAGAATGTCAGATGTAGAAGCATTCAATTTAATATTTGCACCGGGATTTTCTACTAAAACAGAAATATCCGATATTTCTGGTCGCGGTGTGGGTATGGATGTGGTGAAAACCAAAATTAACCAACTCAACGGTACCGTAAATATTGATTCCCAGCTCGGTAAAGGAACGCGTCTAGAAATTAAAGTCCCTTTAACGTTAGCCATTCTGCCAACATTAATGATCGTCGTAGGCGAACAAACGTTTGCACTTCCTCTCGGCGCGGTAAACGAAATTATTAATATGGATATGAGTAAAACAAATACGGTTGACGGTCAGTTAACTATGATAGTGCGCTCTAAAGCTATCCCATTGTTTTACTTACGAGACTGGTTAAAAAATGGTAAAGGCAGTGCTGATAAAAATCAGGGACACGTCGTTGTCGTACAAATAGGCACACAACAAGTCGGGTTTGTAGTAGACGCCTTGATTGGACAAGAAGAGGTGGTGATTAAACCACTAGATGCATTGCTGCAAGGGACCCCCGGAATGGCTGGTGCAACTATTACCAGCGATGGTGGCATTGCATTAATTATAGATATTCCAAGCTTGCTAAAACGTTACGCTAAAAAGAAATAAAACCAATTAATTAAGAGGACGCTTTTCCGCGATGGCATACAGAGTATTGGTGGTAGATGACTCAAGTTTTTTTTGCCGACGCGTAAAAGATATTCTAAATCAAGATCGGCTATTGGATGTCATAGGCGTTGCCAGAAATGGCGAAGAAGCAATTCGCATGGTTGCTGAACTAAAACCTGATGTTGTAACAATGGATGTTGAAATGCCGGTTATGGATGGCATTACAGCGGTTAAACGCATTATGCAGTCTCATCCTTTACCTATTCTGATGTTTTCCTCACTGACTTCTGATGGGGCGCAAGCCACATTAGATGCTTTAGATGCTGGCGCATTGGATTTTTTACCCAAAAAATTCGAAGATATTGCCAGTAATCGCAAAGAATCAATCGAGTTGTTGCAGAACAGGGTAAGAACACTTGCTGCAAAGCGCGGTTTAGTAGCCAGACGAAGTGGCATTTCTAGCACATTGCAAACAAAGTCGCCGGGAACTACGCCTAAAACGCAAGTATTTATGCGCAGTTCTAGCTTGTCTGTCGCACCGAGTTCGTCACAATCAGTTATTGGTGAACAATTTGCGAATGTGCGCAAAGCATCTGGAAAACGCTATGGAATTTTAGCGATTGGAACATCCACTGGCGGTCCGGTAGCATTGCAAAAAATTCTCACGCAACTTCCAGCGTCATTTCCGTATCCTATTGTTTTGGTTCAACATATGCCAGGCAGTTTTACTAAAGCATTTGCCGATAGGTTAAACAATAGTTGCAAAATTAAAGTGAAAGAAGCTACCCATGGTGAGCAATTACTTAAAGGCTGCGCGTATTTAGCGCCAGGCGGAAAGCAGATGCTAATTGAGGGATCTAGTCGTCACGCAAGAGTAAAAATTGTAGATGCAGATAATCTTTCCCATCATCTATTTAAACCTAGCGTTGATTTAACGTTTAAAGCGATTAGTGAGGTTTATGCAGGTGACGTGTTGGGTATTATCTTAACCGGCATGGGATCCGATGGAAAAGAAGGCTGTGACGCGTTAAAACTAAAGGGCGCTAAAATTTGGGCTCAGGATGAACAAACCTGTGTCGTTTATGGCATGCCGCAAGCTGTGACCAAGGCGAATATTTCAGAACGAAATTTACCTATTGGTGATATCGCAAAGAGTGTTCTGTTGGAAATGCAAGTAAAATGAACAATATAGGCTTTTGTTCGATAAGAGTATTCTCGTGGTAGTGTGGGCAATAGCCAATCAAAAAGGTGGGGTTGGCAAAACCACAACTACTGTTACCTTGGGGGGCATTCTTGCGCAACAAGGTAACCGAGTCCTGTTGGTTGATACCGATCCTCAAGCGTCTTTGAGCTACTATTTTGGTGTTGATGCAGAAGAATTATCGCATAGTGTATTCGATGTTTTTACCGCTGGTGACAGTTTAGATAAAGACAAAGTACTCGACAGCCTTTGTTCGACTAAATTAGATTCTTTATTTATTTTACCTTCTTCTATGGCATTGGCTACTTTAGATAGGACCATGGGCACGCAGCCTGGAATGGGATTAATACTAAAAAAAGCATTTGCAAAAATTGCTGACGAATTTGATTATGTACTAATTGATTGTCCGCCAGTGTTAGGGGTGTTAATGGTAAATGCAGTTGCTGCATGTGACAAATTGTTGGTACCTGTGCAAACGGAATTTTTAGCGCTTAAGGGCTTGCAACGAATGATGCACACACTAGAGATAATGTCGAAGTCGCAAAAACGCGATTTTGATTATATTATTGTTCCTACATTGTTCGATAAACGTGTAAATGCTGCCACCGAAGCTTATAGAAATTTATGTGAGACATATAAGGGAAAAGTTTGGTCAGGTGTGATTCCGGTTGACACTCGTTTTAGAGATGCCAGTCAGGCGCAATCACCTCCTTCAGTATTTAGCCCGAAGGCCAGAGGTGTTTATGCGTACAAGAATTTATTAACACAACTTCAAACAAAAGTCGGTCACGTATCATGAGCAATGGCACCTTCGCAAAAGAAGAGTTAGTAGAAGATTATTTAACTGCATTGCTGACCGAAGAGGTCCCAGAAAAAGAGTTGCAGCGCGAAAATGTAGCTAAATTGCTAGAAACAGCGAATGTTGTAGAGAATCAAAAAGAAGTTACTCTACCCACTGAAAACCTTGAAAGTTCGCTTGTAGAAGTTAAAGAATCCGCTGCTTTGGTCGACAAACAAGAAGCGTTGCCTGTAAATAAAATAGAAACTGCAGAGTGGGAAATTCCAACCACGAGTTTTCAAGCGTTGTTTTTTAATGTGGCGGGTCTAACTTTAGCTTTACCTTTGACTGAGTTAGGTGGCATCCACAAGATTCAAAAAATTGGCCCTTTGTTTGGTAAACCAAATTGGTTCAAAGGTGTTATGCTTCATAGAGAAGAAAAACTTAGCGTGGTTGATACTGCAATGTGGGTCATGCCAGAAAAGTACAATCAAGCACTGGCTGAGTCATTGAAATATCAATACCTAATCATGTTAGATTCCAGTAGTTGGGGATTAGCCTGCGAAAGTCTGGTTACTACTGCTACCTTAGCGCCAAATGACGTGAAATGGCGAGAAGCAAATGGAAAGCGACCCTGGTTGGCGGGTATGGTAAAAGAAAAAATGTGCGCACTTGTTAATGTGAAACAGTTAGTCAAGTTACTCAACAAGGGGCAGGGCAGTAATGGTAAATAGATGCAGCATGTAGGGAGTGACTCAAATGAGTGATGATAGAATTGCAAAAAATGCGGCAGTTGATAGTAACGATGAAGTACTACAGTGGGTTACTTATCGCTTAGGTGAAGAAACCTATGGTATCAACGTGATGCAGGTGCAGGAAGTATTAAGACATACTGAAATTGCTCCTGTGCCAGGTGCACCAGAATATGTACTAGGCATTATTAACTTGCGCGGCAATGTTGTGACCGTTATTGATACTCGAACTCGTTTCGGGCTTTCGCCAAATGACATTACAGATAACACTCGTATTGTGATTATCGAATCCGAAGAACAAGTCGTAGGCATTTTAGTCGATAGTGTTGCGGAAGTTGTTTATCTGCGTTCTTCAGAAATTGACAGCGCACCTAATGTGGGTACCGAAGAAAGTGCCAAGTTTATCCAAGGTGTGAGCAACAGAGACGGCGAATTACTTATATTAGTTGACTTAAACAAATTGCTAAGCGATGAAGAGTGGGATGAAATTAGTAGCATATAATTCGAGCATTTTGCGTGAAAAGGCGTAAATAAATGCTCACTTTGCATTACCTCGCGCTTGCTACGATAGTTATATTTGCGCTGATAATCTTGATCATTTACGTGGTGCTTAGTAAACGCATAAAGTCTGGCAATCTAAAAACTGAAGGCTTAGGTCAACAAATAATTAGCTTACAGCAAGCCAACGCATTATTGCGCGAAGAACTACATGAAGTAAGGTCGGGGGCTATGGGGATTGGCGCTAAAGTAAAAGACTTGGTAATTAAAGTTGATTTAATACAAGACAAGTTGCAAGAAATTGAATTTCTCGATCCGGATACAAAACTGTATTCTCAAGCGGCTAAAATGGTCGATGCAGGTGCAAGTGTTGAAGAACTAATGCGCGAGTGTGATCTGCCTCGTGCTGAAGCCGAATTGCTCATTGCTGTCAAAAAAAGTCGCTAAACACCAACCTAAAAAATACAAAAATAACTTAAATTCATTTTGTTTTGATTTGCTTACTAGCTGAATATGAATGTTCTTAAATCAAGCCTATAAAAAATTGATTATCGGCATTGTTAGTTTATCAGTCTGTCCGTTTTCAGCTAAAAATAATTTATTTAGAATTTAGTATCTCTACCAGTTCATTTAAGTCCTTAACGATATAATCCGGTTTCTCAGCAAGGGGATAAAGTGCTTTTCCTTTGCGTGCCACAAAAGCGGTTTGCATACCTGCAGCTTTTGCACCAGCAACATCCCAGCCATGTGCTGCAACCATCAATGTATCCTCTGCTTTGATACCTAATTTATTTAGTGCCCAAGCGTATGATCTTAAGTCAGGTTTATATATTTTTACGTCTTCAATACTTAAACGTTGATCAAAATATTCGGTTAAACCGGCATTGATAAATTGCGTTTCAACCCCCTTATTTGAGGAATTCGTTAGGCTAACTAAGGTAAAGCCTTGTTCCTTTAAGGCAGCTAAACCTGTTTTTACATCTGGGTGAGGAGGTAATGACAACAATGGCGTCTTTATGGCCTCTATGGCTTGCTCCTCGGTGATATCAATGTCATTGCTCTGTGCGACCATCATCAGGGCTGCGACACCTATTTTGCCAAAGTCTTGATAATCGCCTGTAGCAGTTGTCACTAATGAATGATGAAGCATGGTTGAAAACCATAAACTGGTTAAATCGGCGTTGCCGTTTAACGCTTTACCGATGGAAGAACGCATAGATTCAAGGTCAAGTAAGGTTTCATTCACATCAAAAAAGATAACTTTAGGTTTACTTGTAGCCTGACTCATAAAACTGACTCCGATTAGAAAACAACTAAAAAATAGGTAGGTTATAAATTTAGACGATTTTTTTAAGTACATGAATACTCGCTTTTTTGATGATAAATATGTTGGTGTTTTAACAAATGGCTGAGCACCATTCCAAACACCGATAAGATATGCAGTTGATTGACGCTAATAATCGAGTCAACCAACTTTACGGTAACGCAATATATCTAGTCTTGAACGATCGTTCAAGTTATTATTGAACACTTGTTCAAGTAATGTGGGAGATGTGTATGGGGAAAAATAGCAAATTCGATCGTGAAGAAGTGATAGATAAAGCGATAAACCTTTATTGGAATAGTGGTTTTCACGGCACCTCGATGCGCACATTACAGAACGAGATTGATATGCGTCCTGGAAGCATTTACGCCACGTTTGGTAGTAAAGAGGGCTTATTTAAAGAAGCACTAATTCGCTACACCCAACTTGGACGTGAGCAATTAACAGAATGTCGACGAAAAGCAGACTCACCGGTTAATGCACTTAAGTCGTTTATGATCGAACGAGTGAAATTAGCGCAAAAAGCCTCGCCAACTTGTATGTGTTTATTAGTCAAATCAGTTGCTGAATTGACAGATAACAACGCAGAATTATTAGCTCAAGCTAGAGAATCGTTAAAAACCATGGAGAGTGGCTTCGAAGAACTCATTATTGCTGCGCAAGCAGCAGGGGAGATAGACAAAACTAAAGATAGTCAAAATCTGGCAAGGCATATTCAAATTTATTTTTCAGGGATACGTAGCTACATTCGGGTTTACGGCGACACAGTGCCGATTGCCGAGATGTTTGACGATTTATTTCAGCATCATCCGTTTACTTATTCGTCGCATTAACTGTTGAATGATTTACCTTATCTCGATTTTTATAAATTGTTGCTAGATGTACTAATCTTAATCAATATTCAACATATAAAGCTGATATACGTTTAGACGTCTAGACGTAAAGATGTTGACTTTTACGTGTGGATGAGCGAAATTTGCAACTTTACAACCACGTTGGAGTGCATATGCCTATTCGAATTCCCAGTGACCTGCCTGCTCAGGACGTTTTAAACGCGGAGAATATATTCGTAATGGACGGTGAAGCCGCCGCCAAGCAAGACATTCGTCCTCTTGAAGTGGGTATTCTAAATTTGATGCCAAATAAGATTGAAACAGAAGTGCAGATCTTGCGTTTGCTTTCCAATACGCCTTTGCAAATTAATATTGATTTGATTCGAATTGACAATCAGGCACCCAAAAACACACCCAAAGCACATATGGATGCTTTCTATCTGTCTTTTGATGAAGTTGCTCACAAAAATTATGATGGTCTTATCATTACCGGCGCTCCTTTGGCACATTTGGATTATGCTGACGTGAAATATTGGGATAAAATCACCACTATTATGGAATGGGCTCGTCGCCACGTGCAGTCTACCTTGTATTCATGTTGGGCTGCTCATGCAGCGATGTTCCATTTTTACGGGCATAACCGTCAACTACGTGAACACAAATTGTCAGGGGTATATACACATCAGGTTAATGCGCCCCATGACGAACTACTGCGTGGATTTGATCCCGAATTTAATGCCCCTCATTCACGCTTTGGCGAAATTCCCATCGACGTTTATCATAGTGTTGAAGGCTTAAATGTGTTGGCCAGTTCGGAGCAAACAGGGGCTTATATTATTGCTTCCAAAGATAAGCGTATGGTGTGTATTACCGGGCATCCTGAATACGACCCGGAAACCTTGGATCAAGAATTCACGCGTGACACTAATAACGCTTTGTCACCACGTATTCCAGAAAACTATTACGAAAACAATGATCCTACTAAGCCCTATCATGTAACATGGCGCTCCCATGGTTCGCTATTGTTTACCAACTGGCTAAACTATTATGTTTATCAGACGACACCATTTGATCTAGCTGATCTTCCAGCCAAAAAATAAGAGGTAACTGCGTGGCGCAAAATAACACCGAAATATTGTATTCTTTAGCTCAGCAGAGAATTCTTGTGCTCGATGGCGCAATGGGCACCATGATTCAACGGCACAAATTGGAAGAAGAAGATTATCGTGGTGACCGATTTGTAGATTGGCACTGCGATGTAAAAGGTAATAACGATTTGCTTGTATTGAGTCAACCGCAAATTATTTATGATATCCACTGCCAATATTTTGCTGCTGGTGCAGATATCATTGAAACTAATACGTTTAACGCTACCACTATTGCAATGGCAGATTATGACATGCAATCTTTGGCCAAAGAGATCAACATTGAAGCCACTAAATTAGCGCGCAAAGCAGCCGATGAATACACCGCAAAAACACCAGAAAAACCGCGTTTTGTGGCAGGCGTGTTAGGTCCTACCAATCGTACAGCATCAATATCGCCGGATGTTAATGATCCAGGCAAACGCAATGTGAATTTTGACCAATTAGTAGAAGCTTATTCAGAAGCAACACATGGTTTAATCGAAGGTGGTGCTGACATTATTTTGATAGAAACTATTTTTGATACACTTAATGCAAAAGCAGCTGCGTTTGCGGTTGATAGTGTGTTTGATGAGTTAGGTGTAAGTTTACCGGTAATGATTTCTGGGACTATAACGGATGCATCTGGTCGTACGTTATCAGGGCAAACAGCAGAAGCATTCTACTACTCGTTACGTCATATCAATCCAGTGTCATTTGGACTTAATTGTGCTTTGGGACCCGATTTATTACGTCAATATGTTGAAGAAATTGCCAATCAAGCGGAATGTTTAGTATCTGCTCATCCAAATGCCGGGTTACCCAACGAGTTTGGTGAATACGACATGGATGACGAAGAGATGGCTGAACATATTAAAGAGTGGGCGCAATCTGGTTTAGTCAATATCGTTGGCGGTTGCTGCGGTAGTAGTCCAGAGCATATCGCCGCTATTGCACGAGCAGTTGATGGCATAGCACCTCGGGTTCCAGTCAAAAAAGAAGTTAGAATGCGCTTGTCTGGTTTAGAACCCTTTGTGCATTAAGAGGAGTAATTAGTGTCACAAAATCAACAAAATAGTAGTGCTACCTTTGTAAACGTGGGTGAACGAACCAACGTTACAGGTTCGGCTATGTTTAAACGTCTCATTCTAGAAGAAGACTATGAAACCGCTTTGGATGTCGCTCGTCAACAAGTGGAGAATGGCGCGCAAATTATTGATATCAATATGGATGAAGCCATGTTGGACTCTGAAGCTGCGATGGTACGTTTTCTATGCTTAATTGCTTCGGAACCTGATATTTCACGCGTTCCTATTATGATAGATTCGTCTAAATGGAGTGTCATCGAGGCGGGCCTAAAATGTGTACAAGGCAAAGCGATCGTCAACTCGATTAGCTTGAAAGAAGGTGAAAAGCCTTTCTTAGAGCAAGCAAAACTATTAAAACGTTACGGTGCCGCTACCGTTGTGATGGCGTTCGATGAAAAAGGGCAGGCCGATACGCAAGCTAGGAAGTACGAAATTTGCGAGCGAAGCTATAAGTTATTAACTGAAAAAATCGGCTTTCCACCCGAAGACATTATTTTCGACCCCAATATCTTTGCTGTTGCCACTGGGATCGAAGAACATAACAATTATGCTGTTGATTTTATTGAAGCTACTCGTCAAATAAAACAAAACTTACCGCATTGTCATATTTCCGGTGGTCTATCGAATATTTCATTTTCGTTTCGTGGTAACAACCCTGTTCGTGAAGCTATGCACTCGGTATTTCTATTTCATGCCATTAAAGCTGGTATGGATATGGCCATCGTAAATGCCGGGCAGTTAGAGGTTTATGACAATATTCCGGCAGAATTAAAGCAAGCTGTTGAAGACGTTATTCTTAATCGTCATCCTGACGCGACGGATAATTTGCTCGCCCTTGCACCAAAATATCAAGGTGACGGTAAAGCTGTCGTTAAAGAAAATTTGGAATGGCGCGACTATCCGGTTAATAAGCGTTTGGAACATGCTTTAGTTAAAGGTATCACTGATTTTATTGTTGAAGATACCGAGGCTGCCCGACTGCAAGCTGATAAACCTCTACATGTGATTGAAGGTCCTTTGATGGACGGCATGAATGTAGTGGGAGACTTGTTTGGTGAAGGTAAAATGTTTTTACCTCAAGTCGTTAAATCAGCACGGGTAATGAAAAAAGCCGTGGCTTATCTAGAACCTTACATTGAATTAGAAAAAGACCAAAGTAGCAGTAACGGTAAAATATTATTAGCTACTGTAAAAGGTGATGTACACGATATCGGTAAAAATATTGTTGGCGTCGTTTTACAGTGTAATAACTATGAAATCATTGATTTGGGTGTCATGGTGCCTGCGGCGAAAATTTTGCAAGTTGCTAAAGATGAAAAAGTCGACATGATTGGTCTGTCAGGATTGATCACGCCTTCTTTAGATGAAATGGTACATGTAGCTAAAGAAATGCAGCGTTTAGAACTAAATCTTCCCCTGCTAATTGGTGGGGCAACAACGTCGAAAGCACATACAGCTGTGAAAATAGAACAAAACTATAACGGACCAGTTGTATACGTGCCGAATGCCAGCCGTGCTGTGGGTGTATGTCAAAAGCTGATTTCGGATGAGTTCCGTCCAGCGTATGTTGCGCAATTACAAAAAGAATACGATGTCGTGCGGGATCAACATGCTCGTAAACAACCGCGCTCAAAACCGGTCAGTTTAGAAGCCGCCAGAGAGAATCGATTTGAATGTGATTGGCAAGTGTATCATCCGCCAACTCCCAAACAATTAGGGGTTCAAACCATCAGTGTTGAGTTGTCAGAACTTATTGACTATATCGATTGGACGCCATTTTTCCTGACCTGGTCTCTTGCAGGCAAGTATCCGCGCATTTTAGAAGATGAGGTTGTGGGTGAGGAAGCGAAAAAGCTGTTCAATGATGCGACTAACATGCTGAATAAATTGTGTGAAGAGGGTGATTTAGCTGCTAAAGGTGTAGTTGGAATTTTCCCTGCCAATCGAGTTGGTGATGACGTGGAAATATATTCAGATGAGAGTCGCCAGCAAACGCTTCACGTTGCCCATCATTTGCGTCAACAAACTCAAAAGCCTAAAGGGTTTAACTATTGTCTAAGCGATTATATTGCTCCTAAAGCCAGTAAGAAAGCAGATTATATCGGTGCATTTGCGGTAACTGCTGGTATCGGTGAAGATGAAATAGCACAAGCATATATTGATGATGGTGATGATTATAATGGCATCATGGTCAAAGCCATAGCTGACCGTTTAGCGGAAGCTTTTGCTGAGTATTTGCATTTGAAAGTGAGAAAAGAAATCTGGGGCTATGCTGCGGATGAACAATTATCCAATGACGATTTAATCCGCGAAAAATATCAAGGAATTAGACCTGCACCTGGTTATGCAGCCTGTCCAGAGCATACTGAAAAGCAAGTTATTTGGGATTTGTTAGATGCCGAAAAAGCAACCGGTATGAAATTAACCGAATCTTATGCCATGTGGCCAGGCGCATCGGTTTCTGGTTGGTATTTCTCTCATCCAGAAGCGCGTTATTTTGCGGTAGCTCAAATCCAGCAAGATCAGCTAGAAGAGTATGCGCAGCGCAAAGGTTGGACAATTGAATACGCACAGAAGTGGCTTGGTCCAAATTTAAACGCTTAGAAAGCTTAACGTTAGGTGATTTATGTTCAATAACAAAGATTTTTCGCAGGCTTGTGAGAATAATAAAGCACCTATCTTAGAGCAGTTGTTAGTGCAGTTTGCTAATCAAGCTAAAATTCTGGAGATTGGCTCTGGAACTGGACAACACGTTGCTTATTTCGCTCCAGCATTACCACATTTAATTTGGCAACCAACAGATATTCCAGATAATCATGGCAGTATCAATGCGTGGGTAGAAGAGGCTAAGTGCACCAATGTATTGCCGCCTGTCCCTTTTTTTATCGGTGTCGATGATTGGTTATTTGACGATGTGAGCGGTGTCTTCAGCGCTAACACAACGCATATAATGCAGCCCAATGAAGCCAAACTAATGATGGAAACCGTTGCCCATCATTTGCCTTTAAGCGGCATATTCTGCCAATACGGCCCATTTAATATAGATGGCAAATTTACCAGTCATAGCAATGCTCAGTTTGATCAAAGCTTACGGCAACGCGGTTATGGCGGCATTCGTGATATTGCAGAATTACAGCAATGGGCGAAACCACTTTCATTGCTTGAAATGATTCAATTACCGGCTAACAATCATTTACTGGTGTGGCAAAAATAGCTGCCAATCGATTTAATCTTGTTGTTTAAACGGTAAGACTTTTGCGGCACTTTCTTTGTATGCTGTGATACCTGGCGCTTCTTGTTGAACAAATCTTGAAACTGCATCCTGAAACGATGGATCGTTTAACCAATGGTTTGAATAGCAAAATATTGGCTCAAATCCGCGGAGAATTTTGTGTTCTCCTTGAGTTCCGGGATTAAAACTATCTAAATTTTGTTGAATGCAAAACTCAATGCCTTGGTAATAACAACACTCAAAATGTAAGCCATCGTATTCACTCAAAGCCCCCCAATAGCGGCCATACAATTGATGATTGTCGTAAAAGTAGAGCGCGCCAGCGACTGGCGTGTCGTGGTGAGAGGCGATGACTAATAAAATATTCTCTGACATGTTTTCGAGAATATTTGTAAAAAATGCTTTGCTTAAATAGCCATGATGACCACTACGTTTTAAATAAGTTTGGCAGTAACATAAATAGAAAAAGTCCATTTCGACAGAAGTTATTTGGCTGCCATGAAAGCGTTTAACAACTAATTGTTGTTGGCTGATTTTTAGCCGTTCTTTTTTAACGCTTTTACGTCGCCTTGCTGTGAAGGTTGATAAAAATTCATCAAAGCTCTGATAATTTCGATTAAACCATTGAAATTGCACACTCTTACGTTGAACCGTCCCTAACTCACAAAGCGTTTCGCTAGCGTGTTGTGTGGGAAAAAGAAAATGGATTGAAGATATTCCCAAGTCAGTTAATTGCTGCTTTATAAATTCGAACATTTGGCTTAACAATAAATTCCGGTCTATTTTTTCAATCGATAGTAATCGTGTGCCAGTAACAGGAGTAAAAGGGATGGCATTAACAAATTTAGGGTAATAACTTTTTTGATAACGTTGGTATGCTTCAGCCCAAGCAAAATCAAACACATATTCACCATAACTATGGTTTTTTTTAAATAAAGGCAGGATACCGACGATGTTAGTATCTTGATATGCTATTAAGTGGTGAGGAGTCCAACCACTGTCACCGCCAACGGAATTTGAGTGTTCTAGGGCGGCCAAGAAGGCGTAGCTACAAAATGGCTCTTGATTTTGATTCAAATCATCCCAGATCTGTTTTGGTACTTTATCAATAGAGTGAATAAATTGAAAATACAAAGCAACGGTTCCAGTAATGCAAATTGATAGGCTATTAATATGTCAGACAATGATGTGAAGATCATCAATCATTCGATCACTCGACTTTTAGCCCGTCGTGAACATAGTCGGCATGAACTCTATTCGAAGCTCGCGCTTAAAGGATTAGATCCTGATTTAATCAAACAGCAACTAGCGTTGTTTGTGGAAAAAGATATTCAAAGTGATGAGCGCTATGTTGAAGCATTTATTCGCAGTAGAGTGTCAAAAGGGCAAGGACAGCAACGGATTCAATTGGATCTTCAGCAACACAACATAGATGAAGCAATTATATTAAAAGCGTTTGAAGTGTGTGAAACTGATTTCACCGAAACTGCTTTAGAAGCTTATCGAAAAAAATATGCAGACAAGCCAATTGAGGATTGGAAAGACAAACAAAAGCGTATGCGATTTTTACAATATCGAGGATTTAACCATCAACAAATCCAAAATACATTAAAAGTCGTAGCAAAAGAATAGCTATGGCTATGATTCACAGCTTAACAAGGTTCCTCTATTTGTGGTATCGTTCGCCGCTTATGGCCTTAGCAGCAAGTCTTTGAGCTTGTATGAATAAATTATTTTATCAGGAAAATGAATGAGTAAAACAACCGCTGAAATTAGACGCGCCTTTTTGGACTATTTTGCCAATCACGGTCATCAAATTGTATCCAGTTCTTCATTGGTCCCGGCGGATGACCCTACGCTTTTATTTACCAATGCTGGAATGAATCAATTTAAAGATGTATTCCTTGGTACTGAAACTAGACGCTATAACAAAGCTACCTCTTCACAACGTTGTGTGAGAGCTGGCGGGAAACACAACGATTTAGAAAATGTTGGTTACACCGCAAGACACCATACATTTTTCGAAATGTTAGGTAATTTCAGCTTTGGCGATTATTTTAAACAGCAAGCAATCCAACATGCTTGGAAATTCTTAACGGAAGTTCTTGAGTTACCCAAAGAAAAACTATTAGTCACCATTTTCCACGAAGATGATGAAGCTTTTGATATTTGGAATAAAGAAATAGGGCTGCCAGCAGACAAAATCATTCGTATTGCTACGTCTGATAATTTCTGGTCAATGGGTGACACCGGTCCTTGTGGTCCCTGCTCAGAGATATTTTATGATCACGGTGAACATATTTGGGGTGGACCTCCAGGCACACCTGAAGAAGACGGCGATCGTTTTATCGAGATCTGGAATTTAGTATTTATGCAGTTCAACCGAACTGCTGATGGAGTTATGCATCCATTGCCCAAACCGTCTATTGATACCGGAATGGGGCTGGAGCGTATCTCTGCGATTATGCAAAATGTGCACAGTAACTATGAAATCGATATTTTCCAGAAACTCATAGCTGCCGCAGCGCAAATCGTTGGTAGTACAGATTTAGAAGATAAATCGTTGCGTGTTATTGCCGATCACATTCGTTCTTGTGCGTTTTTAGTCTGTGATGGTGTCATGCCTTCAAATGAAGGCCGCGGATATGTTCTACGTCGAATTATTCGTCGTGCAGTTAGACATGGCTATCAGCTGGGCGCAAAAGATATTTTCTTTTATAAACTGATCGACGAATTATGTAATCAAATGGGCGAAGCCTATCCTGAATTAATTGAGCAGAAACCCGTTCTTGAAAAGGTGCTTAAAGTAGAAGAAGAGCAATTTTCTCGCACCTTAGAGCGTGGTATGACTATTCTCAATGAAGCACTGACAGAGTTATCAGGCGATGTTGTACCTGGTGAGCTTGCGTTTAAACTTTACGATACTTACGGTTTCCCCGCAGATTTAACCAATGATGTTGCACGCGAGAAAGGATTCAGTATTGATCAAGAAGGCTTTGATCGTGCAATGACACAACAACGTGAACGCGCCCAACAAGCCAGCAACTTTGGAAAAGATTATAATGACGCCATTTTTGCCAAATCTGCTAGTGAATTTTTGGGTTATGACGCAGAAAATAACAGCGCAGAAGTCGTAGAATTATTTGATCAAAATGGCCCTGTTAATGAAATTAAGGCAGGTGACTCAGGGATCGTTGTTTTATCAAAAACAGCTTTTTACGCAGAATCAGGTGGTCAAGTTGGTGATACTGGAACGCTTATTGGCGAGTCTGCAGAATTTAAAGTAGTCGATACCGTAAAATTAAATGATGCAGTGGCTCATAAAGGCGTTGCACAACGAAACATTAAAATAGGCGATGTGGTAGAAGCCCAAATTGAATCTGAACGCCGTGCAGCGATAAAGCTTAACCATAGCGCTACCCATTTAATGCATGCTGCATTGAAAACGGTCTTAGGAGATCATGTCAATCAAAAAGGCTCGTTAGTTGATGCAGAGCGATTGCGCTTTGATTTCTCACACTTTGAAGCGGTTACCCAACAACAATTGTTGGAAATTGAAACCTTAGTAAATCAACAAATTCGCTTAAACCATAGTTTAGAGACTAAACTAATGGGATTGGAAGAGGCGAAAAATGCAGGAGCAATGGCCTTATTTGGTGAGAAGTATGATGACAGTGTCCGTGTTGTGACAATGGGCGACTTTTCCATGGAGCTTTGTGGCGGTACGCATGTGCAGCAAACAGGCGACATTGGCCTATTTAAAATCATTAGCGAAAGCGGTATTGCGTCCGGGGTACGACGAATTGAAGCGATTACTGGCCAGGCAGCATTGCAATATGTGCAAAATCAAGCAAAATTAATTAGTGGTTTATCCGGTCTACTTAAAACAGATACAACAAGTTTAGAGAATAAACTTACGTCTATTGTTGATCATGCTAAAGAACTGGAAAAAGAGTTGGCTAAGTTAAAGCAAAAATTGGCCAGTCAAGCCGGTTCTGATTTGGCATCCAAAGCAACGCAAGTAAATGGAGTTAAGGTACTTTCTACTAAAGTTGAAGGTGTAGAATCTAAAACTTTGCGTACAATGGTCGATGACTTAAAGAATCAATTGAAAAGCGCGGTTATCGTTTTAGGTTTACCTGCTGCTGATAAAGTCAGTGTTATCGTTGGTGTAACGCCAGATCTTGTCAACAAAGTTAAGGCCGGTGAGCTAGTAAACTTTGTTGCAAATCAAGTTGGTGGTAAAGGCGGTGGTAGACCTGACATGGCGCAAGCTGGTGGTAGTCAACCTGAAAACCTTGATGCAGCGATAGACTCAGTTCAAAACTGGTTAGAAGAGCGATTATAAGTGTTAATCAGACAGTTTTTGTAAGTGACGACAAAAACATGGATTGCTGATTGTGTATTTTTCTGGAGTTACCTGATAAATACGCTAATTTTAATTAGGGACATATTGTGGACTAACGCAAAAGGAGCAATAGAATGCTAATTTTAACCCGTCGTGTAGGTGAGACCTTGATGGTAGGTGATGAAGTCACCGTAACTGTATTGGGTGTTAAAGGAAATCAGGTAAGAATCGGGGTCAATGCCCCAAAAGAAGTGTCTGTGCATCGTGAAGAAATTTACATGCGCATTCAAGCTGAAAAAAATGGCTCGACATCTGAACGTTCGGGAAATACGAACGAAGATGTAGAGTGACGAAAAAGGCTGGTTTAACCAGCCTTTTTTAATTCATTTTGTTAGATTCGTTTTTGTTTAATTGGTTTCGATTTTTTTGTATGAAATCTGAACATAATATTGAGGTTTTGCTCTGATCGTTTAAAATCACAGCATACAGGTAGAGAAGTTTAAAAAAAGGTTTGACTTCCTTTTACGATTCAGTAAACTTCGCTCCCACATTTGGAGAGGTGGCCGAGTGGCTGAAGGCGCTCCCCTGCTAAGGGAGTATAGGGTTTGTAGCCCTATCGAGGGTTCGAATCCCTCCTTCTCCGCCATTTCCTTTGCGAAATGGCAAATGTATTACGCGTGTGTAGCTCAGCTGGATAGAGTACCTGGCTACGAACCAGGCGGTCGGAGGTTCGAATCCTTCCACACGCGCCATATTAAAGAATCTCCGAAGGAGGTTCTAGCAGGTCAGACGTTGATGATGACATCAACATATTTACAGTTTAATACCACGCGTGTGTAGCTCAGCTGGATAGAGTACCTGGCTACGAACCAGGCGGTCGGAGGTTCGAATCCTTCCACACGCGCCATATTAAAGAATCTGGCTCTACCCTGTAAACGGGGGATCAGCATTCACCTTACTCGATTGATAACACCATTCCACCCACAATGGGTCATCACTCTTATTCTGTAATTTTCAAAATTTCTAAAACCATACGCTCTTCTCGATATCATTTCCATTTTGTTGTGGAAGCCTTCTGTAATGCCGTTGTTGCGTGTAAAGCGCCACATGGCAATGATGGGTTGTAACCATGAAGTTAGGGTTTTGGCCAGTCCTCGTAGTGGACTGTGATGTAATTGCTCAACTAGATCTAAAAAACCGGGGAGCTTCTTTTCCATCCGCTTTTCATTCATTGTCTTTAACAGCATATATCTGATGAGCTTTTGTTTAACCTCATACAAGGTTTTTAGCACCGGATAATCAGCTAAGTAACGTTGTAAGTTAGCGTTATTATCTTCGTTCAGTCGCCACTGATGCCGCCGCATCAAACTCAGTAAACCTCTGTTCTTACGCCCCTCAGGGTGATGGTGCTGCCAGGCTTTTAAAAAGTGGTGGTTTATCAGGCGAACCACATGAAACCGGTCAGCAACTATCGTCGCATTAGGGAAGTACTTGTTAGCAATGCTACGGTACGTCTCTGACAAGTCCATGGCGATTAGCTTAACGTTTTCTTTGCTAGG
>NZ_BAEN01000065.1 GCF_000314975.1 Aliiglaciecola lipolytica E3 | reverse complement strand
CGCCTGTAGCATGATCTTTAGACCATGGCTCTTATTAACCAACACGGGGCTAAAGCACCCGCCTACAAAAATGAGCTCTTCATCATTAACAAAAGCCACCTCAAATTTCAGGCACAAAAAAACCAACTTAAAAGTTGGTTTGATGTTTGGTACCAGAGGGTAAGACTGGATTCTTTAGGAGCGCAGCTCCGCCCAGTCGCACGACCGAACAGGGAGGTTCGGGCTGGGTGAGTTACCATGGATGGGTTCAATTTGGGTTTTGTATGTTTCTAATTCGAAGATGTAAACTCCCACATAGTCCGGCGAGCCTAAACTACCTCAAATTTCAGGCACAAAAAAACCAACTTAAAAGTTGGTTTGATGTTTGGTACCAGAGGCCGGACTTGAACCGGCACAGTATTACTACCGGCGGATTTTGAATCCGCTGCGTCTACCAATTCCGCCACTCTGGCAACGTACGTTTAATCAATCTGATAAAACGTTTGGTATACTCGCTGTGCTAACGAGAGGCAGGCATTATATCTTCGCATTTTCAGCATGCAAGTATTTTATGCAATGAACTGAACAATTGCCTATAAATCACCCACTTTCCAATTACCCATTGAACGATTTAACCCCTGTCACAAAAATTAGGCAAATGTATCAACTGTTAATAGGCTATCTGTAGTCGATTTATTACCGGTAATTTCATTTAGCGCATTTAAGAACTGAGCCCCTTTTACTGCATCACTAAGATGTTGAGCTTGCTCTTTATTACTATCTAAAAATGTTTTCAATTCCTGTTGTTGCTCTTTTGATAACGAACTCAACATTGACGTCACTTGCTCTTGCTGTTCACTGGACATGCTCGAAACTACAGAGTCTAACCCTTGAGGCACTGCACCTTGCGGTGGTGGAGGTGGACGGCGTTGTTGTGTGCCATCCATGTTTATGTTTGCCATATTGATGGCGGTGCTTTGATTGTCAATTTGCATTAGCGGCTCCCAATTAGTTATTTTCTGTTTTGCGCTGCTCGTGCCCTTCCGGTACGGCTACAAGTTCATTCTGCATGGTTTTGCAACTTGCCGTAATGTTATCGCCTCGGGGCGTAGTAAAACTCACTTCATCCCCTTCGCTTTTACCTTCACAGGCTTCGAAAGCTTCTGGGGGTGGCTTGCCACCTCGACCTTCCCTATCTGGTTTTGCCAACGCTAACGGGCTTGTGATTACTGCACTTAAAATCAACATTGTCACCACTGAATTTTGCATTTTTTAATTCCTCAAAGTTAAGGTCTAGATAAAATATGGGGTTTTTAACATGGTTTGATGCTAACAAAGGAATGTGCAGAAAAAGTGCATTAAGTGTGGAATAAAACGCTACTTCGCATTGGGAATCTAGTGCTAAATTGATTCCACGGATATACTGCTAAAATGAAAATGACTAGCAAACTATTTTTGATTTTATTGGGACTCGTTAGCACCATGTTGGTAATTTCGATGAGTCTTGCCCAATGGAGTTTCAAACAAGGTTTTTTAGAGTTTGTTTCAGGTATTGAGCAAAACAGACTGCAGCGAATTGGTGTCGATTTAGTCGAACAATATCAAACGTCAGACAATAGTTGGGCGGATGTACAAGTTCTCGGTTTAGACAATTTCATCAATCACAATAGACGATCAAATAGGCAGCCAAATCTCCCACCTGGAGCAAATAGACATCAACCTCCCGCTGGACGTCCTAAAGGTTCTCCTCCGCCGCCTCATCGTCCAAAACCAAACCTTGGGCAACAAGATAGAGGCGAATTAAAAACCGCAGGTCCCCCCACCGGATTATTTAGTAATAGCGGGGAGTTGATTTCCGGTGAAGACAAATCAGAAAAAATTGATCACTCTTTTAGCTATCCGTTATACCTAGGAAAAAACAAGATTGCAGAGTTACGCAGTTGGCCAACGATTGAAGGCTCATATGAATCAGCGAATTTATTTGCTCAAAAACAAATGTGGGCAAGTTTAATCATTGGCAGTATTTGTCTCATTTTAGCCGGTTTACTTTCATGGCTAGTGTCGCGCAAGTTGTTACAACCAATTAAACAAATTATTCAGGGTGTTGCGCAACTGAGCTCAGGAAACTATTCGGTGACCTTCAATGGAAATCGAAGAGATGAATTAGGCGAGTTAATGGAAAATGTGTCTTATCTAAGCCAAACATTAAATCAAAACCGTTCCGCCAAAAACCGGCTCTTTGCAGACATATCCCATGAACTTAGAACGCCATTAACGGTGCTAACCGGCGAAATCGATTTGCTTAAAGCAGGTGTTCGGCCTTTTGATATGAAGAATCTCGCATCATTACAACAAGAAACCGAACGCCTCAATCACCTAGTCGAAGATTTGTATCAACTTTCTTTGTCTGACATGGGCGCATTAAAATACAACATGTTACACGCCAATATATCAGACACCATTGAGCGCAGTATTCAAAGTGTAGAGCAACATGCGATAGAAAAAGAATTAACGATTAATATGGATATTCAGCCTGATATTATGCTTTCTATGGATAGCAGAAGGATTGAGCAGCTGTGCTTAAATTTACTGATGAATGCCATTGCTTATACTGACAGTCCCGGACAAATCAAGGTTTCCTTGAGGTTGAATAAGCAAGAGATTCTCTTGCAAATTAATGACTCCAAACCGTCAGTAACACCAAATCAGTGTGAAAAATTATTTGAACCATTATTCAGGCTAGATACGTCTCGAACTAACAGAGAATCAGGTGCAGGTTTAGGATTGACTATCTGCAAAAATATTGTCGAAGCGCATCATGGCAAAATTAGTGCTACCCCATCGTCGTTAGGCGGTTTGTGCGTAACAGTCATACTTCCACTTTCAAGAGGTGAGAAATGAGTCTAAAAAAACACGTTTTAATTGTTGAAGATGAGCCTAAGATCGCACAAATACTGGTCGAATTTTTACATTTAGAACAATTTGACACTCACGTTCTTGCTGATGGCAAGCATGTTATCGAGTACGTTAAAAATCACTCTCCAGACTTCATTATTTTGGATGTCATGTTACCTTTCAAAGATGGATATACATTGTGTAAGGAAATCCGGCAATTTTCTACTTTACCGATTTTAATGTTAACCGCCAGAGTAGATGAGATAGATAAATTGATGGGTCTTGGCCTTGGCGCAGATGATTATGTCTGCAAACCTTTTTCGGCTAGAGAAGTGGTAGCACGTGTTCAAACCATTTTAAGGCGATTTGAACAGCAAATAGCGGTTCAAGACAATCTAATAACGTATAAATCAATCAAATTAGATCTGGCTCGTCATCAAACAATCATAAACGACGTTCAAGTTGAACTGACTCCCGTTGAATTCCGATTGTTGTTAGCTTTAGTTAAACGCCCAGGCGTGGTTTTTTCTCGCGATCAATTGATGAGTACGTGTTACGAAGATGAACGCATCGTTAGCTCACGCACAATCGACAGTCACATGAAAAACTTAAGAGCGAAGCTACAATTTGATAACGCTGCGCCGCCACTTCTGCACTCCATTTATGGGCTAGGCTATAAAGTAGAATAACACCGCTAAATTGGACCAAAAACCCACCGTTTTTGCACATTCTCTGCACATTTTTTCACTAAGCTAAGCAAAGCAAAATATTTAGCAGAGTTTTAATCTGATGCAAAAAAATTCCACTATCCTTTTAGTCCTATTCATTTCATCGATGGTCTTGAGTGCATGTGGTGGTAGTAGCCAAACAGACAATGAAACCATCAATGAAGACAATACAACCACTGTGCAATCAACCTTTAACCCTGACAATTTTCATGTTGGTGCACTACTTCAAACACCCACAACTGAAAGCTGCACACTGTCAGGCGGAACAGTTACTACATGTTACCGAGTGACAATTCCCGGTGAGCCAGTCACCAATGAAATCGGCCCGTTTTGTCCTCCAACGATTTATTCAGATGCCAGTGAAGGTGGGATCTGGTTTGACGGTTCTGGTGAAGTTTACGATATTGATGGTGAATTTATCCTGAATCTCGATACCTTATATGGTTCGGATTGGCAGCTATATGATCCTGATACCGGTCTGGTTAACGTAACAGATACCCAAGCTGCTTGTGAAGGTGCAGCTCGTCCTAATGTGGCCGAAGAATACCAAAATCATTGTGTAGAATGCTCTTTAAGCTACTTAGAGAGCGCGGTTGAGCAGACCTATTTAATTCCTGTTGAGCCCGTAGCTTTAGCAAATCCAAACAGCATCGGAGGTGATAATTTAGGTATTACCCTCAATGGCGTGGTACTTGCGCCTCCAGCTCCAGTGAGCGCCATTTTAGCAGCTAACACAATTGCGGCTTTTGACGACTGTGGTGGCCATATCAATCCGTTTGAAGGATATCATTATCACGCTTCAACAGGCTGTACTGAAACTTTACTGCAAAGTGACAATCACGCGAGTTTGCTAGGCTATGCGCTTGATGGCTATGGTATTTATGGCATGCGCAACTTAGCCGGAGAGGAGGATTATGATTTAGATGAATGCCGCGGGCATAGTGACGAATCTCGGGGTTATCATTATCACTCAGCGTCAGCGGGTGAAAACATGTTTATTGGCTGTTTCCATGGCGAACAAGGCTCACTGGTCCACTAAGCAATTTACAAGGATTAAAAATGTATAAAATCATTATGCTTTCACTCGGCTTACTTTCATTAACTAGTATCGCACACCAAGGCCACGTCGATGATACAGCTCTACAAGCCTGTGTAGATAAAACAAAGTCGCAATCATGTGGATATGTATCATCTAGCTTGCAACTACACCTTGGTAGTTGTCAGCAATTTAAGGAACATTTAATTTGTGTCCGAAATAAACCATTTGAAAGTATCACGGATAGAAAGCTGGCCGAATTAAGAGCTGCGGGTGAAATCACTATTTCGGACAGGTTATCAAAACGGCATGCTCCACATGATGGGCATTGAGATTTAGCAGTAAATTACGCTATTTAGCCGCATTCAATGTGTAAATTGATTGTGGCTAAATTCATTACTTATGACCTATACGTACACTTGGTTCGTAAACTAATCTATTAGACTATCTTTTAAAAACTGTGCAAACTTGTCTTTAGGGACAATGGCCCCTGGGTGATTAGTTACTTCTTTGCCAATAATCGCTGCGCGTTCAATGGCACTTTTAATATCCAAGCCAGCAATGCGTGCACCTAAATAAACGCCCGCGAATGCGTCACCTGCAGCGGTCGTATCAAGAACATGAGAATTACGTAATACGTCTACTTCACACTGCCAATCCTTTGAATAACCCAAAATGCTTTTTGCACCATGTTTAATAACCAGTTCGTCAAAACCACAGCTGCGCAGAAATTTAACAATCTGATCCGGCTGACTCAGTTCGAATAACTGAAAGTCTGCAATTCCGGGAAGTAAAATGTTAGCAACTTGAAACCCTTGACCAATTGCATTGATGGCAATCTTTTCGCTTTCCCATAATATAGGACGATAGTTGGGATCAAACGCAATATTAACACCTTGATTTCGCAAACGTCTGAGCATATGCAACAACTGAGCTCGGTCGTGGTCATTTAAGATGGCAAGAGTAATCCCGGAAAAAAATATGAGTTGCGCTTCGCGTAGTTTCTCTTCCACGTTAGCGGAGAGATTGTGCATCAATTGACTTGCTGCAGAGTCGTTACGCCAGTACAAAAATGAACGTTCTCCTTGCTCATCCGTTTGTACCATGTAGGTGCCCATAATACGTTTTTCATCGTATTCTATGAATCGACTTCCTAATTCCTCTTGAGCTAAAATATCTAGGAGCTGCTCACTCACGACGTCTCGCCCAATACAACTCATAAAATTTACGTCGAGTTCTGGAAACGAACGTTTCATATAAACACTGCTGTTAAATATATCGCCGGCAAATCCCTTGCGAAACATGTCGGTACCATGTTGCGTCAATTCCATCATACATTCTCCTATCATGATGATAGGTTTAGAGGTGTTATCACCCAAGGTAATATCTTTTTGCGTCATTTTTAAGCTCACTGTTATTCTTCATTTTTTATTTTGGTTATTGAAATTTTCGAAATCCAAAACTCACTAACCAGAATATTCAATCAAGGTTTACTACAAACTCTACATGCTATTACACGGTAATAGGACTTATTGGTATTACCAAAACTCACTATTCACAGCGTACTTTTAAAAAGTTTAACTTGACATTACACAACTAATTCTGGAATTGAAAACAGGCCACCTAAGTGGCCTCCGCAGGGTACACGGGCGGCAACAAACTAACAAATAAGACCAATTTGTCAACCAATTTTTAGATTAAAATATAACCAAAAGTGTAAATTTGGCATACTTAACACTTACCGGTAATCCGAAATTTATTTACAGTTTGGTTTTAAGTTTCACGCACATCTAAGGAACTTAAGCGGTACTTCGGTGTCGTACAGGCGTTGAAATTGCAGTAAACTGCGGTTAATTTATATGATAAATTACGGTAAATTACTGTTTGCTGTTTACCAATTTGCTGCGGAAATAGGTTAAAAAATGAAGAATCGTCGTATGTTCTGGCATATTGTGGATAAAATTGAGTCTCAAATTGACTCTGGTCGCTACCCTGTAGGGAGTAGACTTCCTCCAGAACGAGAATTAGCTGAAAACTTTGATGTTAGTCGTCCAACAATCAGAGAAGCCATCATTGCGCTTGAAGTGCGTGGAAGAGTAGAAGTTAAAGTGAGCTCAGGCGTCTACGTGCTAGATACAACTTCGAAATACAAATCCATCCCGAATATTAGTGCGTTTGAATTAACCCAAGCAAGAGCATTAGTTGAAGGAGAAGCTGCGGCGCTGGCTGCAATGGCGATTACCGATAAAGAACTGGAAGCTTTGGACCACACATTGCAAGCAATGGAAAAGGGTATAGAGCCAGAAAACGCTGACCGTGAATTTCATACAATTATTGCCACAGCAACGCGCAATACCGCGTTACTTCAATCAATTCAGCATTATTGGAAGTTGCGTGAGACATTGCCGCAGATTATCTCAGAATACAAAAATGTATGTAGCAGCAGTGATAAAGACCGTCTTGAAGAACACAGACGTATTTACAATGCGTTAAAAAAACACGATTCACAAGAAGCTCGTGCTGCCATGCATGGTCACTTTAATCGCTTGATCAACTCATTATTTGAAATTTCAGAAGCAAAAGCGCTAGAAGAAGTTAAAAGAAAATCGAGCGAAACTCGCGATAGATATTCGATAACCCATTTAGTTGGATAATGTTAGCAACGCTAACATTTCCAATTTCGGAGTGTTGAATAACCGTCATACGTTTCCCCTTTGTTCAGCTTTGTTGATACACTTAGTGAAACCCTTTCTTCGTATATAGCATGACCCAAATCAATCAAAACTTTCCAAGAGCAGGCTTTTTTAAACGATTAGCTGCAATGATATATGACATATTAGTCGCGGTAGCAATTGGTATGTGTGCTGGCCTAATTTATTCTGTTGCGGGACTACTATTGTTCGAGAACGGCATAATTCACAATCAAGGCTTTACGCATTTTATGGATTTTTCGGGGCAATCCCAATGGTTCAAAATTATTGGTCAGGTTTGGGTAGGCTTATGGATCTTGTTTTTCTTCCTCTGGTTTTGGAGAAATGGTGGGCAAACGATCGGTATGCGTGCATGGCGATTACGCCTATTTAGTTTAACTGACGAACCTTTGAGTTATCGAAGAGCGCTCATGCGCATAGTATTTTCGTTAGCAGGATTGGGTACTTTGTTGGTACTTTTTGATCGCAAAAATAAGCAGTCTTTACAAGACCGACTAGCGAAAACAGAAATGCTTGTACTAAGCAAAGATGCAAATCATCACCGCGCTTGGAAAACGCTTTAGACACATATTTTTACCGGTCACTTTATTTACCGCAAATTTATAAGTCAACCTTGTTAGCGGTAAATAATTGTTTCAATGCATTTTTAGTGCTCTGACAGCCTCATCCTGTTCACTATGGTGCAACCTCTTTTACTGAGGCCTTTTCTGGTGCATCTCCCGCTCGTTTCGCTTTTCTATTTATTCTTTCAGCTTCAAACAAACATCAATTAATTCATAAATATCAAAAACTTAAACACAATCAAAAATCCTGACCATTCAGTCAAGATGATGGCACTCTTTGTGCTTAGTGAAAGTGGTTCTAGAGAAGATAATAAAATAACAAAGTTAATTAAATCAGGTCGTTACAAAGAATGATACTTACGCTAGGAAACACACAATGAAAAACATTACTAACCGCAAACTAAATCCTTTGGCAATGGGAATTGCTATTGGTCTCGCATCATTTCAACCATTGAGCTTGTATGCACAAGAAGCGGAAGAAGATGTTGGAGAAAGCGTAGAACGAATCTCTGTCACAGGGTCTTTAGGTAGTTTACCCGGTCAAGATGTAGAATCAGTCTTTGGTTTTGGAAAATCTATATTAGAAACCCCCCGCTCTGCCTCGACAATCAGTGACGAGCAATTAGAACGTTTTGCAGTGACAGATATCGATGAACTAGTTGCCTTTTCGCCAGGTACTTATACCCAATCATTTTTTGGTGTCGCCGGGTCACTGGATGTGCGCGGAACGCCTGGTGAAGCATATTTTCGCGGTGTAAAGCGACTTGATAACCCAGGAAACTACCCTACTCCGATTGGTGCTTCTAGTAGTATCGATATCGTAAGAGGTCCAGCATCTCCTATCTACGGCCCAGCAAAAATAGGCGGCTACTTAAACTTCAACCCCAAGTCAGCGCGTGCAAGCGGTGGTCAATATCTAGAAGAAAATACAGGTGCAATGTCATATACATTGGGCAGTTGGGATAAAAGCATTTTAACCGCCGAAATTGGCGGACCTGCACAAATTGGTGACAAAAAGATGGGCTTCTATCTCTATGGTGAGGTAGAAAACTCAGGAAGCTATTACGATAACTCAGGTACTGACCAGACCGTTTTGCAAGCGTCCTTCAATATCGATGTGACTGATAATCTCCGGTTTGAATTTGGAGGCATGCATCATGATTATGATGGCAATCAGGTGGCGGGATGGAACCGCTTAACTCAGGATCTAATCGATACTGGCACCTACATTACCGGTACAGCGAAAAACATAGATACCGACGGTGATGGTTCTATTTCTCATGACGAATATGGCGCAGTTAACCTTGCCGGAGCGGCTTTTTTCTACCCGTTTGCACCAGCATTTACTGATGAGGATGCTTTAGAGTTAATGCAATTAGATAATCCTGGCACCACGACATTAAGTGGAAATCAGGTTTTAGTAGCGGCAGACGACGTTTTAACCAACACCGTTGATACACTGTACTTTGATGTGATTTATTACACCGACAACAATTGGGAAATTAAAAACCAAATGTTTTATGAGACTTATGAGAACCTCAATGAAAACGCCTATGGCTTTTCACAGTTTCATGAAAGCTCGGTATTTGAAAATAAATTGATCTTTGCGACAGATTACGAAAATGACTCGTTATTCGCTCAGTTTCAAGTATCACCTTCAATTCGCCACACTGAATTTTTACATGGCGACGACTTCACCTATGAATATTTCAACCGCCGTGATCTAACCATGCCATCTACTGCATTGGATAGACGTGAGTTAGCTACGCGCATTGATGACAATTACGATAACTATGATGATGGTCATTATACCGATTACGGTATTGCGGCAATGACAGATTTAACCTGGGATTTCGGGTTAAATATTGTTTTAGGTCTTAGATATGACAGCATTGATGTTAAAACGACTAGCCATGGTGACAAACTGCTTTTTGAAACCCCGATTTTAACAGCTGAAGACAACTTTAGTGGAACGTCATGGAATACCAGTATCTCCTACAAGACGAGCTTTGGATTGATCCCATACATCACTGTTGCGGAACAGGCCACTGTGATAGCAGGTCAAGGGGCTGAAATTGGCTACGGACAATTAAGAGATGATGATGGAAATCCATATAACGGCGCATTTGACACCTCTGAATTGAAAGAAGTGGGGGTTAAAGGTTCATTTTTAGAGGATACGCTGTACTTCGCACTTTCAACTTATGTGCAGGAAAGATCTGATTTTAATGCACAAGCCATAGTCACGAACGCGACCACGGAAAACAAAGGTACAGAATTTGAACTTCGTTGGGTAGTTAATGAACAACTGGTTGTAACTGCTGGTTATACCAATATGAAAGTCTACAACCTGACTGCATATAATAATGGTAATGGCGGCTCTTTGTTTGGCTTCCTTGGTGCTGAAGACTTAACTAACTTGACAGATCCTGCCTTAATTTTTGGTGGTAACCCAATTGGTTTAACCTTAATTCCAGAGGGAGCAAGTAAAGAAGATGCGCGTAAACAGGGTATTCCTGAAAACATTTATTCTGCGACAGCCACTTACGACTTCCAAAATGGATTTGCGATTAATGCCAGTGTTATTCATGCTGATAGCACCTATTCAGGTTTCTCTAAGGCGGTTAAATTACCCTCTTACACTTTGGTAAATTCGGGTATTTTCTATGATGCTGAAACTTGGACAGCCAGCCTATCGATCAAAAACCTTACGGACGAAACTTACTATCGGGCAAACTTCCCTGATTTGTTTGGTTCGCAAATCGTATTACCTGAGCTACCAAGACACTATCAAGCGAAATTCAGCTATAAGTTCTAATTTTTAGAGCAGCTTTAATTGAAGCTAGATAGCGTATAAATAACAGGGTAAATATGTTTTTAAAGCATGTTTACCCTTTTTATAGGAGTAGAAAAAATGTTTGCGAATCAACTCAAATTGTTGCGCAACAATGCTATTTTGAGTTTAGTAATATTGTGTTTAGTCGCATGTGAAAATAGTAGCAAAAAGATCCCCGTAGACAGTTCGGACACTAAACCTATTCAAGTAAAAGTTGTCGTGGTAACCATGTTTGAAATTGGTGAAGACGAAGGCGATAAACCCGGTGAATTTCAACTTTGGAAAGCAGGCCAACAACTTAATACTAAATTCGATTTCCCCCAGTCTCATCATGATATATATATGAACACAGACACAGGTGTAATGGGTATTGTAACTGGCATGGGCACCGCAAAAGCCACTGCAGCGATCATGGCTTTAGGCTTAGATCCGCGCTTTGATCTCAGCAAGGCATACTGGCTTGTTGCGGGTATTGCGGGTTTTGATCCAGCTGATGCTTCTATTGGCTCCGCCGCATGGGCGACTTGGTTGGTAGATGGCGACCTTGCACATCAAATAGATGGCCGTGAAATTCCTGAGAATTGGAGCACAGGCTATTTCCCGTTGTTCGCAAACTCGCCTTATCCAGATGCAAAACAATCCGAAACCCACCATAAACCGAATGGCGAAGTCTATAAACTAAATGCCGATTTAACCGAATGGGCCTTTCAGTTAACCAAAGATATTAAACTAACTGACTATCCAGCAATGGCAACACTGCGCGCTAAATACACTCGTTTCGAAAATGCACAGAAACCGCCATTTGTGCTCAAAGGAGATCATCTTGCTGCTTCAACGTTTTGGCATGGAGAACTACTTAACCAATGGGCTAATGATTGGACTTCATTCTGGACAGACGGCGCGGGCAATTTCGTCAGTTCTGGTATGGAAGATACGGGTACCATGCAAGCATTAACGTACCTAGACCGCATTAACAAAGTGGACAAAAACAGGCTGTTGGTTTTACGAACGGGTAGCAATTACTCCATGCAACCAGACGGATTAACAGCGGCGCAGAATTTAGCCATGGAAAGTGGCGAAAACGGCTATGCGGGAATGCAATCAGCACTGGAGTCAGCTTATACCGTGGGTAGTACGGTAGTACACGCCCTGCTTGACGATTGGCAGCAGTATAGTCAAACTTTACCTAGCGCTAAATGATTACCGTTGAGATGAAACAAGCTCACAACACTAAAAATGCTGCTATTACTTCTAATAGAATGCAAATAATAATAAGAGACCTGTGCACATGAACACACTATTAGAGCGCTACTTTAGCCTAACCAAACATAATACCAATTTTAAAACCGAGTGCATCGCAGGTCTAACAACATTTGCAGCCATGTCGTATGTATTGGTCGTTAATCCAAGCATACTATCGGCATCTGGTATGCCCGTTGCGGGATTGATTACGGTAACAGCATTAGCAGCTTGTATCGGTACTTTGTTGATGGCTTTTATGACAAATTACCCGATCGCAATGGCACCAGGCATGGGACTCAATGCGTTCTTTGCATTTACTATTTGTATTACTCGCGAAGTACCATGGGAAGCGGCGCTTGGCATAGTATTTTGGAACGGCATTTTATTCGTTTTACTGTCGTTATTAGGGATCCGTAAAAAAATAGCCGACTCTATTCCAAATGCCTTAAAAATTGGAGTGCAGTGCGGGATCGGTCTGTTTATCGCGTTCATTGGATTAAAAAATGCTGGTTTAATTATCGATAATCCTGCCACGCTTGTGTCATTAGGTGACTTATCTCAACCGGTTACTTTATTGGCGCTGCTTGGCATCGTTGCCACTATTATATTGGTCGCGAGAAAAATAACTGGGGCAATTTTAATATCAGTAGTCGGTTTAGCCATTATTGGCGCGTTCGTCCCTTTTGGTGACGGTACACTTACCCCTACACCAACAGGCATCATAGGTTTACCAGAAAGCATTTCATCCACATTTTTAGCCATGGATATCATGTATCCAATTGAAAACTTTGCACATACATGGGACCTAATATTCGCGCTCCTGTTTGTGAACATGTTCGACACAATTGGTACATTAATAGGAGTTTCTAGAAAAGCGAACCTACTTAACAAGCAAGGTGAATTACCTAAGATGGGCAACGCCATGACTGCTGATGCAACGGCTAGCGTGGTAGGTGCAGCTTTAGGGACATCTCCGGTCACTTCTTACGTAGAATCGGCTTCAGGTGTATCAGCAGGTGGCCGCACTGGACTCACAGCTGTGATAGTTGCGGTGTGTTTTTTATTAGCTCTGTTTTTTACGCCTTTAATGTTAGTTGTGCCTGTCATGGCGACTACACCTGCGCTTGTGATGGTGGGTATTTTTATGATGGAATCGATACGTCAATTGGACTTTGATGATTTGCCATCTCTAGCGACAGCTACGGTCGCCCTACTTGCTATGCCTCTTACTTTTAGTATTAGCGAAGGTATCGCATTAGGCTTTATCACTTATGTAGGTGTTAATTTAGGTATGGGCAAATACAAACAAGTTTCGCTGTTGACCTATATTATGGCGGCAATTTTCGTGTTGCGTTACGTATTCAATTTGAAGTAGACACAGTTAACGCCTAAGCAGATAGCCTGCAATCGCGGCAAACACTAAACTCGGAGTAATTGCTCCGAGTACAGGGGGAAGTTGGAAAACCAAACTAAAAGTACCAAAGGTTTCATTGCTAATGAAAAACGCAAAACCGGCTAGCACTCCCATGATAACCCGCGCCCCCATAGTTACACTACGAAGCGGCCCAAACACAAAAGATAAAGCCAACAACAGCATTACGCCGATAGACACCGGTTGTAAGATTTTGCGCCAGAGGGCTAAGTTGTAACGGTCAGAATCTTGGCTGTTATTATCCAAATATTGTACGTACTCAGTTAAACCTTGAATCGATAACGCTTCAGGCTTAACACTTACCACGCTAAGTTTATCTGGGGTCAGTGTTGACTGCCAGCTACCTTGCTCAATATCTTGACCGCGAATTTTATCATTGCCGATGAAGGTATAATTAACTTTTGTTAATTTCCAAACATCGTCCACAAACTCGGCTTTTTCCGCTGTCGTAATTTGGCGTAGGTTGAGATCAGCATCGAATTCATAAACATTAATATCGAGTAAGTTATTGCGATCTACAACTTCGCCAATACTTACAAAGTTGTCACCGTCTTTAGCCCAGACCAAGCTGTCAGATGAGAATAAACTACCACCGGAAATTGCCTGAGTGCGGATTTCTTTTGCTTTGGATTCCGTGACCGGTGCTACCCATTCGCCGATAGCCATTACGAACAGTACCATCACAAATGCAGTTTTCATTGCCGAAACAGTAATATTCCAACGTGACAATCCAGCCGATTGCATAACCACCAGCTCAGAATTGCTGGCTAATATTCCTAATCCGATAAGGCCGCCCAATAAGGTTGCCATCGGAAAAAACTGTTCAATCTCGCGAGGTAAGCTCAGCAACACATAGATGCCTGCAGCTGTCATATCATAACTGCCCCGACCTACGCTTTTCATCTGTTCAACAAACTTAATTAGCGCACTTAGCCCTACCAAAACAGATAAACTAATTGCTGTGGTGCCAAGTAGCGTTCTGGCAATGTAGAAATCAAGAATCCGAAACATACTTATCCTCTACCCATAGCTGCTCTGACGCGTACACCGATTGGACGACCCTTAATGACTAGCGTCATCCCAATTAATAACACCACAGCGTGTACCCACCATAATCCAAAGGCAGGTGGGATCTTACCATCCTCTAATACCTTTCTTCCCGCCATCAACAACATAAAATAGCCAAGGTAGAGTAATAAGGCTGGGAACATTTTACCAAAGCGCCCTTGTCTAGGATCAACCGAACTCAAAGGAACTGCGATAAGGATCAAAAACGGCAATGACAAAGGAATTGCAATACGCCATTGCAGTTCTGCGATAGCTTCAATGCTGTCATCATCTAACAGATCAAGCGTGGGAATGGCAGTCATTTTACGGCGTTTCTGTTCAGCTTCTCGCTCCGAAATTTCTATTTGATACTGGTCAAACTCAACTACCCTGTAGTCTACTTTGCCATGTTGACCTTCATACTGCACACCCTGTTGCAAAATGAGTTGTTGCGAGCCTTCGGCGTCTAAACTAACTTTGCCATTTTGTGAATAAACCACATGAATCTCATGGGCATCATCTTTGTCGTGTTGCGCAAGAAAAACCTTTTTTAATGAGGCATTGTCTGAATCAATTTCATGCACAAAAATCACGGCTTTGCGATTGGCAGTCTCTTGGAATCGGCCTGCAATTAAGGCCGTTAAACCGCCTTGCGCGCCAGCTTTCTCTTGCAATTGATATTCGCTTTCCACTGATAAAGGTGCGAGCCACAGCGTTAAAGTGGCGGTAATAATTAACATAAATACCGACAACGCTAACATCACACGCGTGATGTACCACTCACTAATACCGCACGCGCGCATTACCGCCATTTCGCTATCAACATACATGCGGCCATGGGCTAACATCACCCCGAGAAACAAACTCAGAGGTAAGATTAACGAAGCCAAATAAGGAGTACTGAGCGCTAAAAATCCCAACACTAAACTAGCTGGAATTTCACCGTCAGAGGCGTCTGCCAATACCCTCACGAAATTTCGAGTAAGGAAAATGGCCATAATGACCAAAAACACGGCCAGTTGTGACTTTATGGTTTCTTTAAGTAAATAGCGAAATATCAGCACTTTTTGTCCAAGGGAAAAGTCGCTTTTTTAGTGGCATGATGCGAAATTTTAAGTAAACTTAGTGTTTTGACAAGTTTAATGTATGAATGACTTTAAATAAAGCCACTCTTGAACTTGAATTTCTTCGACTCTGTCAGTCAATAGCGAAAAGACAGATAACCCCGAAATGAAATATACACTGAATGCTTGTCGTTTATTGAGTAGCATAGCATCAGTTAATTCGAATACAGTGAGGAATAAGCATGGAATTTAGCGTAAAAAGCGGAAGCCCTGAAAAGCAACGCAGCGCTTGTATAGTCGTTGGCGTATTTGAGCCACGTCGTTTAACCTCTGTGGCAGAACAGCTAGACGAAATAAGCGAAGGATATATTAGTAACCTATTACGTCGTGGTGATTTGGAAGGTAAAGCGGGTCAAATGCTGCTACTTCATCATGTACCAAATATTCTGAGCGAACGAGTGTTGTTAGTAGGTTGTGGTAAAGAACGTGAACTAGACGAACGCCAATACAAACAGATTATTGATAAAACCATCAAAACCCTGAATGAAACAGGTTCAATGGAAGCGGTGTGTTTTTTGAGTGAGTTGCACGTAAAAGGCCGAGACGTTTATTGGAAAGTTCGTCAAGCTGTAGAAACCACACAAGATTCTCTTTACACCTTTTTACAACTTAAAAGTAAAAAGGGTGAACCCCGTCGCCCATTGCGTAAAATGGTATTTAACGTACCAACGCGCAGAGAGCTACCTGTAGGTGAACGTGCAGTTGAGCATGGTCTAGCTATTGCAGCAGGTATGAAAACCACCAAAGATGTGGCGAATATGCCCCCCAACATCTGTAATCCCGCATATTTGTTAGAGCAAGCTAAATTACTCGAAAAAGACTATTCGAGTATTAAAATTGAGTCGGTTAATGAAGCGCAAATGGCAGAATTGGAAATGAATTCCTATCTCGCCGTAGGACGCGGATCTGTAAACGAATCAATAATGACGATTATTCATCACAATGGCGGCGCGAAAGATCAAGCTCCTGTGGTTTTAGTAGGCAAAGGGCTCACCTTTGATTCAGGTGGTATTTCAATCAAGCCAGGCGAAGGTATGGATGAGATGAAATACGATATGGGTGGCGCAGCCGGTGTGCTGGGGACCATGCATGCCATTGCCGCATTAAATTTACCACTTAATGTCATTGGTGTATTAGCGGGCTGTGAAAACATGCCAGATGCAAATGCATACCGTCCAGGTGATATTCTCACCACCATGTCTGGTCAAACAGTTGAAGTATTGAATACTGACGCCGAAGGTAGATTAGTCTTATGTGACGCTTTGACCTACGTAGAAAGATTTGATCCAGAGCTAGTTGTTGATATGGCGACCTTAACTGGCGCTTGTATCGTTGCTCTAGGAGCACATGCTAGCGCTGTTTTGAGTAATCATAATCCGTTGGCTCATGAACTGTTGAACGCATCGGAACAAAGTGGCGACAAAGCATGGCGTTTACCATTGTGGGAAGAATATCAATCGCAATTAGAAAGTCCATTCGCTGACATGACAAACCTAGGTGGTCGAGCTGCCGGAACTATAACAGCAGCCTGCTTTTTGTCGCGCTTTACCAAAAAATACAATTGGGCACATATGGACATAGCTGGTACAGCTTGGCGAAGTGGGAAAGACAAAGGTGCAACAGGCAGACCAGTACCAATGATGACACAATTTCTAATGAATCGTGCGGGATTGGAAACTGAAGAGTAATGACCGACGTTACTTTTTATATGCTTGAAGAAGCAGATTCAGACCATCCTGCACATTGGTTAACTGCCTGTGAGTTGGCCGTACAAAGCTACCGAAATAAACGCCGTTGTTTGGTCGTATGTGATGATAAAAAAAGTGCAGAGGCATTTGATGAGCTGCTCTGGCAACAACCGCTAGAGGCCTTCGTTCCGCATAATTTAACTGGAGAAGGCCCCAACGGTGGTGCTCCGGTTGAAATATGCTGGCAAGTTAGCAACTCTGCGAATCGACCCGTTATCATTAACCTCGCCAATAGCATACCTTCTGAAGCGCAGCGATTTAGGCAAATATTCGATTTTGTTCCCGCAGAAGAATCCGCTAAACAACAGGCTCGAGACAGATATAAACAATACCGTGCGCAAGGTTTAACTATGCACAACTTGCCCGCGCGTAGCATTAATGAGAATCACCATGGATAAGACTTTTAGTCCACAGAATATTGAACAAGCCCGATATCAGCATTGGGAAGAAAAAGGCTACTTTAAAGCGAGCGGCACAGGCGACCCTTACTGCATTTTATTACCGCCCCCCAATGTCACAGGTAACTTACACATGGGACATGCGTTTCAACACACGATCATGGATTCATTGATCCGTTATCATCGTATGAAAGGCGATAACACACTTTGGCAATGCGGTACTGATCACGCTGGAATCGCCACCCAAATGGTGGTTGAACGTCAATTAAATGCACAAGGTAAAACGCGCCATGACTTAGGTCGTGATGCATTTATCGATAAAATTTGGGAGTGGAAAGAAGAATCAGGCGGCAATATCACTCAACAAATGCGTCGCTTAGGTACATCACCTGATTGGGACCGTGAAGCCTTCACCATGAACCCCGACTTATCAGAGGCTGTTCAAGAAGTATTCGTTAAACTACATGAAGAAGGACTAATTTATCGAGGCAAACGCTTAGTAAATTGGGATCCTGTTCTGCACACTGCCGTCTCTGATTTAGAAGTGTTAAATGAAGAAGAAGCGGGCTTTATGTGGCACATGCACTACCCGCTAAGTGACGCTAGTGGTGAGCTCATTGTCGCAACGACTCGCCCAGAAACTATGTTGGGCGATACAGCCGTTGCAGTTCACCCAGATGACGAACGTTATCAACATTTAATCGGTAAAACCGTCACCCTACCGTTAACCGGTCGGGAAATTCCGATTATCGCAGATGATTATGTTGATCCTGAGTTTGGTACAGGGTGCGTTAAAATAACACCCGCTCATGATTTTAACGACTATGACATGGGTAAACGCCATGACTTGGAAATGATCAACATCTTCACCGCTGAAGCTAAAATAAATAACTCTGCCCCTGAAAAATACCAAGGATTAGACAGGTTTGACGCGCGTAAGCAAATCGTCGCTGATTTAGAGGCCGAGGGTAAGTTACTTAAAGTAGAAGATCATAAGCTCAAAGTACCCCGAGGCGACCGTACCGGTGCTGTCATTGAACCCTACTTAACTGATCAATGGTATGTTGCCGTTGAGTCTCTCGCAAAACCTGCTATTGAAGCGGTAGAAAGTGGAGAGATTAAATTTGTACCTGAAAACTGGAACAAAACTTATTATCAATGGATGTACAACATTCAAGATTGGTGTATTTCTCGTCAACTTTGGTGGGGACACAGAATCCCAGCTTGGTACGACGAAAACGGAAAAGTTTATGTAGGTCGTAGCGAAGCCCAAGTGCGCGAGAAACATAACTTGGGCACAGATGTAAATTTACGCCAGGATGAAGATGTATTAGACACCTGGTTTTCGTCTGCTCTGTGGCCGTTCGCAACTATGGGTTGGCCAAAAGAAACACCAGAACTAGAAACCTTTGTTCCCAGTTCAGTGTTAGTCACCGGATTTGATATTATTTTCTTCTGGGTCGCCAGAATGATTATGATGACGAAGAAGTTCACCGGCAAGATCCCGTTCAAGGAAATTTACATTACAGGCCTTATTCGCGACGAACAAGGCGACAAAATGTCGAAATCTAAAGGCAACGTGCTTGATCCAATCGATCTGATTGACGGCATTACTCTTGAAGAACTTTTGGAAAAACGTACTGCAGGTATGATGCAGCCGCAAAAAGCAAAGGCGATAACGAAACGCACCACTAAACAGTTCCCGGACGGCATCAACGCATATGGAACTGATGCGCTTCGCTTCACTTTTGCAGCAATGGCCTCCACCAGCCGCGATATCAATTTTGATATGGGCAGAGTAGAAGGCTACCGAAACTTCTGTAACAAGTTGTGGAATGCATCACGTTTTGTGCTGATGAACACTGAAGAGCTAGACACAGGCTCAAATGGTGGCGAATTAGAACTTAGTCTCGCTGACAAATGGATTTGGGCGCGCTTCCAAAAAACATTAGGTGAATTCGAAGCAGCGATTAAAGATTACCGTTTCGATATTGCAGCCCAAGCGGTTTACGAATTCACTTGGAATCAGTTCTGTGATTGGTATTTAGAATTAACTAAACCTGTACTAAATTCTGATTCCAGTAGTGAAGCGCAAAAACGCGGTACCCGCCATACATTGATTAATGTGCTGGAAAGTTTGTTACGCCTAATGCACCCGATTATGCCTTTTATCACTGACGAAATCTGGTTAAGAGTTGCTCCATTGTGTGGTGTTGCGGGTGATAGCATAATGCAAAGGCCATTTCCTAAACTTGATAGTAGCCGCCAAAATCCAACTGTTTTAGCAGATTTGGAATGGGTGAAGAGCTTTATTGTTGGGATCCGTAATATTCGCGGTGAAATGGATATCTCGCCAAATAAACCCCTTGATGTCTTGTTGAAGAATGTTAGTGATAAAGATCAGGCACGTTTAGACTTAAGTCAAAGCTTTCTAGCAAAGATGGCTAAACTGGAAAGCGTTACTCAGCTTGCTGAAGGAGATAAAGGACCAGCATCGGCCACGGCATTAGTGGGTGAAATGGAAATTCTTATCCCCATGGCGGGGCTGATAGATAAAGACGCTGAATTATCACGTATTGCAAAAGCTTTAGACAAAATTGAAAAAGACTTTGCGCGTACTCAAGGTAAACTAAGCAATGAGAAGTTCGTTAGCAATGCGCCAGAAGCGGTTATCAACAAAGAAAAAGCGAAGCTGGAAGACTTTCAAATGCAAATAAATAAACTTAAAGAGCAGCGCGAAACCATTCAAGCCCTGTAAGTTTTTATACTAAAACAGCAATAACCTAATCCCCAGTTCAACTGGGGATTTTTTTGGGTAACGACATTGAATTCCAGACAATAAAAAAGGGAGGCATAGCCTCCCCGAAAATCTCACCTGACCTGACTAACTTCTTGTGGAGAACATTCTCCCCATTAGTGCAGGTACTAACAACAAGGCAAGAAATCCAAAACTACCACCGTGTTCATTAACTATCACAACTTGTGGTTCTTCGTAACTTTGACTTTCAAGTGTTAACAAACTTAAGTCAGCATCGCTATAGCCATCGGAGATAGCGACTAAGCGGTTATCGTAGGTGTCATATAACTCTATCAATAACTCGTAATCTCCAGGTGGAAACCCCGTTTGTAAGTCACTTTCTATAACGTAGCTGTCGTTACTCGAATCTCCATTTATGTAAAACAACGAAGTGGTGTGATATTCCTCAAACACCTCTCCTCTAGCTAAATACAAACGCGCATATACTTCCGCTTCTGTATAAATAGTGTCGGCGTCAAATTCGAGTGTGAAACCAGAATAATAACCATCGGCATCTCTATCAATATCGTAAAAGACGACTGCATCATAAATCCAAAAATCCGGATCTTCTTCGACAATACGTAGGTCACGATCCAAAGGTCGTGTCAGTGGTGCCGCAGCTTGCCTTTTTTGGTGAGCCTGCTCTTTCGTTAGAGACTCAGCTTCCATAGCTTCTTTTTGAACGCTACCTGGCACACCTTTTTTAGTTACTTCTCCTAAAACCTTACCGTGTTGCGACTCCTTAGATGTCACACTAATCGCTTCGTTAACGTCGTTTTCAGCACCCATAGAAGAAAACGAGGTAGATAATAATAATGATAATGCACCCACAATCGTAAAATGCTTCATAGCAGCTCCAATAAACTTTCCTGTTAATCTGAGTACTATTGTGGATCTATGAAGATGAATAAAAGCTGAAGGGAAGCTTAACTCTTACGAAAGGTGAATTTTGTTGCCTAGGGCAACTCTGATAGTTCTCCAGCTAAAGCTGGGACTACACACTATTGATTTCGAAATTTACGCCGGAATACTCCCTCTTCGGCAACGATAGAACAGCTGTAGCGCGGAATTTACTCCAACAAAATCATACTTTTTGTATTGTTTTAGGTTAATTCTTTTAACAAGTGTACATTTAGCAAGGTATTCACGCCATTCTGTAATAAAATTACAATATTAGTTTCATATAAAAAATAAATTAGTTAGAACTTTAAGTTATTAAGGAAAACCATAAAAAACAATAAAAACAATAAGATAACTTAAAATGTTACTAATTTAGAAAGTATGTAACACATCGTTAATTAAACCTATACAGTAAAAGAACAACATTAAACTGAAATTTAATTACAATTTATCTCACTGGTTAGGTAATCAGTGATTAAAAATTTTACTTTCTATCAATTAAATAGGTGTTCTTATGAAAAAATTAGTATTGGCAACGTTGGTTGCACTATCTGTTCCTTTTACTGCTTCTGCAGCAACTTCTTCTGCTGAAAACGTAAAATTTGTTGGTGATTTAGAATATGCTTCATTTTGTAAAGCTGTAATAAACAACGACGTTGAGCTTTTCAAAATTTCTTTAAACCGTTTTGTTGGCGAACTAGGTTCTTCTAGACAGCGTGTTCTTAAGCGTGTTTTAGCTGATAACAACGTAACCTGTTCTGGTCAGTCTTTAGTTGAGTTCTCTGCAAAGCGCAATGCTACGCAAGTAGGTTCATTCATCACTGCACAGGCTGAATAGTGACTGTTGGTAGGCAAGCTGGAATTCAATAATCCAGCTTGCTTAAACTTTTTTATGCGTACTATTTTGTCAACAACCCTGCCATTGCTCTATTAAAATGCCCTAACCAAGTTTTACAATATTGACCTTCCATAGCTCTGTTAATTTCAACTACGGCTTTTTTCTTTGGTTGTTTATTGTGACCAGTGTGAGCGCGATTATGAGTAATAGCATCAAAACTATCTAAAATCGCTAGTAACTTAGCACCGTCACAAATGTCCTGCCCTTTAATACCTAATGGATAACCCGTACCATCTATCCTTTCATGGTGTTGCATAACAATTTTTCGTGCGCCATTCCAGTGATCTAAGTGCTCTAGTATCCTTGAGCTTTTATAAACATGTGAACGAATTAAATTAAATTCATTTTCAGTCAGACTTTCTTTTTTGTGCAAAATTTTAAGTGGCATAAACGCCATTCCGAAATCATGTACGTAACAAGCTACGGCGAGTTGGTCTTCTTCGATAGGATTACCGGCTATTTTATTTATATAAAATGCAAGTTTTGCGATTCTATCTCCCCTGCCTTCCCAATACATTGAGCGACGCTCGATAGGTTTCATAATTTCTCTGAAAAACAAAATATCCATTTGCTTTTCACTACTTAAACCTTTGGGAATACCGGTATTCGCTAAGGTAACCGACCGGGAAGGTGTCGTTTCACCCGCGACTTCCTCAACAACCTCTACATTAGCAAGATCTAAATCAGGGTTAAGTAGTAGTACCGCATCTGCAAGCAATTTTTCATGTAGATCGGCATTATTCGGTGAGATTTGTGATACATGATTAACCAACAAACTGAACAACTCGGGATCGTATTCAGCTGACCCCGTCTTAAAACAACTTTCGACAAATATTTTCACTCTGTCCATTGTCAGTAAAACCAAATCACTCATAGTGCTGGTATATTTAATCTGATTTTTACGCAAGTAGTCCAACAAGTCTTCTACATGTTGAAGCAGCGGCAACATTGGTCGAAAGTTAACTAGACCTAGATCTCCCTTAATCGTATGAACTGAACGGAATAAAGCTCGTTGCAGTTCGTTATCTTCAGGTCGAAGCTCTAATTCAATAAGGGTTTGTTCACTCGCTTCATACAATTCATTAATTTCTTCGAGTAGGTCAGTTAAGATATCGTCATCTAGATCTTCTGGCGTAAAAGTTTGCATCAGTTTGGTTTACCTCAAGCATTTCTCATAGAGCACAATTTACTGTTTGTTATCGACCATAAACACGCATTCTACACAACATATCACCTCTAATTTGCTTATTCACTGATCTGAGCAGTAATAATAGTCGCCACTGTGCGTTAGCTAACATTTGGTATTAACTAGAAACATTGTATACTCAGCGCCCGTTCAAAATTTGAGAGTACACGTGTTAGCTGTCATCCGGATCATATTGATATTTTTATATTTTATTTTGGCAAACTTAGCGATGATTTTGTTGTGCTTAGTGCGTCCTTTTCACCGTAACAATGTACATGTTATTGGTAAAGTATATGGCGTAATGGCATCGATAGTTGGCCTAACGGTTAAAGTTAACGTACCGAAATCCGTGAAGCAGCAAGGTCCATTTGTATTTGTTGCAAACCATCAGAATAGTTATGACTTAATAACGGTATGTAAATCAGCCCAACAGGGTGTTGTCACTGTAGGCAAAAAGAGTTTAGTCTTCATTCCGTTTTTTGGCTGGTTGTATTGGTTATCGGGCAATATATTGATTGACCGAAAAAATAGCGGTCGAGCAAATGACACACTAAAACAAACAATAGAAAAAATTAAAAAGCGCAAAATATCAGTATACTTTTTTCCAGAAGGGACTCGCAGTCGCGGACGCGGGCTACTAAGTTTTAAAACCGGAGCGTTTAGAATCGCTCAGGCGGTAAACGAGCCTGTTGTCATGGTTTGTACCAGTAATTTACATAATAAAGTGAAGCTAAATCGCTGGAACAATGGCACCGTGCTTATCGATTTAAGTGAACCTGTGGAGCTCGACAAAAGTCGAGATGCAAAAGCTTGGGCAACGGAAATTCGACAAAGAATGAATGATAAAATTGCTGAATTGGACAATCGGGTTGCACAATTAGATGAAGTTAAATAGATTAGCAAAATTGAACAACTATAGGGCTAGACAATGAGCAATGCAGAAGAAAAACAAGAATGGTACGAATTTAATCAAGAAACCGTTGAAGCATTGATCGAAGATGGAAGTAATGCCAACGTTCCTCACACTATTGAATATCATTTTGCGCATTCTGATTTTGATATTCTCGAAAAAGCGGCGGTCGACGCATTTAAAGCGGGCTTTGAGGTTGGCGATGCAGAAGAATTAATGTTAGATGACGGCGGAACAGTATTTTGCTTTGATGCTGTAGTGGAAAGAATGTTAGATGTTGATTTAATCAACAAAGATACCGACACTTTGTTAACTATCGCCGATAAGCATAAAATTCATTATGATGGTTGGGGAACTTACTTTATAGAGTAGCTTTGCAATTATAAATGACACTGCAACTGCGAAAAACGTAAGAATAAGGTATACGATGTTTTTGCGGAATAGCCAAGTATAAGGAAATGAATTATGTCCGACGTTAAATTAGTTGTCCTTTATCCACAACCCACAGATACAGAGCAATTCGAAATCGACTATTCCGAGCACATTGCATTGCTTCATGAAAAAATGCGTATCCCTACGGATCTTAAGCCTTATACTGTGACCAAATTTGATTCTGAGGTGCATAATCCATCACCATACTATCAAATGTTTAGTATGCCTTTTCCGTCAGCAGAAGCATTGCAACAGACATTACAGAGCGCCGAAATGCAACAGGTAGCGGATGACGCTATACGTATTTCAACAGGTGGAGCACCTGTCATTTTGACTGGAAGCGACGCGGAATAAGATAGACGCAGCTCTCAGATGTAGCATTGGTTTTAGCCCATGGATTTCTGGAATCTACATGTGTGGCTTTAGCCTGAGGATTTACGTGATTTAGATGTGGGGCCTAAGCCCCACTTTGAATTTAGGTATGCTCCTTTTAAAAGCTCGTTTAAGAGCTAAGCTCGCAGGGATTTCTCACCACGTGCTAAACCACACACTCCTGTTCTAGAAGATTCGATTACTTCAGTTTGAGCCCACATTGCTTGGGCAAAGGCATCGAGCTTTTCACTGGTGCCAGTAACCTGAATCGTGTAGTTTTTAGCGTCTGTATCCACTATCTGCGCACGGAAGATATCCACGGTACGATTCACTTCTGAGCGCACTAGATCGGTTTTAGCAGCTACTTTAATTAGCATCAACTCGCGCTCCACATGAGTCCCATCAGTTAGGTCAGTAACCTTAAGCACATCAATCAGTTTATTCACTTGTTTGGTAATCTGCTCAATGACCTTGTCATCACCGTGAGTCACTATAGTCAAACGCGATAAGCTCGAATCTGTCGTTGGTGCTACACACAATGAATCAACGTTATAACCACGCTGCGAAAACACACCCACGATACGCGAAAGTGAACCAGGCTCGTTTTCCATCAATACAGAGATAATTCTTCTCATCAGGTACGCTCCGTTTTACTTAATCTCATATCATCCATAGCACCGTACTTAATTTGCATGGGATACACATGCTCATTTTGATCTATTGCTATATCCATAAATACTAATCTATCTTTTAATGCAAAACATTTAGCCATAGCATCATCAAGTTCTGAAGGGTGATTTACTTTAATCCCAACATGGCCGTATGCTTCAGCGAGTTTCACAAAATCAGGCATCGAATCCATGTAAGAATGCGAATGACGGCCTTTATAAATCATGTCTTGCCATTGTCTAACCATGCCCAACGCACGATTGTTTAAAGAAATAATCTTTACCGGTAAATTGTATTGCAAACAAGTAGATAGCTCTTGAATATTCATTTGAATACTACCATCCCCTGTCACAACAACAGATATGGCGTCAGGATTTGCCATTTGTACACCCATGGCAGCCGGAAGACCAAAGCCCATGGTGCCTAATCCACCAGAGTTAATCCATCTTCTAGGCTTAGCGAATGGGTAATACAAGGCAGCAAACATTTGGTGTTGCCCAACATCAGAGCTGACATACGCATCGCCATTGGTATGTTTATATAACGCTTCAATCACTTGTTGTGGCTTTATTAATTCATCACTCTTTTGGTAATTTAAACATTGACGTTCACGCCATGAGTTAATTTGTTTCCACCAATCTGCTAATTTTTGTTTTTGACCACTTAAATCTTTTTTACTGATTTGATTCAAAACTTGCTCAACAACTTTGTCGACAGAACCAACTACAGGTACATGTACCGCGACTGTTTTAGATATAGATGCAGGGTCAATATCTACATGAATAATAGTTGCGTGAGGACAAAACTTTTCGACATTGTTAGTCACACGATCATCAAATCTTGCACCGAGCGCAAAAATACAATCAGCATTGTGCATGGTTTTATTTGCTTCGAGAGTCCCATGCATACCTAGCATGCCAACAAACTGCTCATGTACGCTTGAGAAAGCGCCTAGGCCCATCAAAGTTGAAGTAACAGGTGCATTTAGTTTCTCAGCTAACTCTGTTATCAAATCAGAGGCTTCTGACGTAATTGCACCACCACCAACATACAATACTGGACGTTTTGCATTTAGTAGCGTATCGACAGTCTTCTTAATTTGTTTGCTATGCCCTTTTAATGTCGGGTTATAAGAACGCATGGTGACATCTTCAGGATACTCGTATGGATGTTCTTCGAGTACGTTAACCAGATCCTTAGGTAGATCAACGACAACAGGTCCGGGACGACCGGTGTTGGCAATGTAATATGCTTTAGCAATTGCCATAGGAATGTCGATAGCACGTTTTACTAAAAAGCTATGCTTTACAATTGGTCTTGAACAACCAACCATATCCGTTTCCTGAAACGCATCTTCACCAATATGCATTGAAGGCACCTGTCCCGACAATACAACCATAGGAATAGAATCCATATAAGCTGTTGCAATGCCTGTAATGGTGTTAGTTGCACCTGGACCTGACGTAACTAGCACAGTCCCCGTTTTCCCAGTTGATCTTGCATAACCATCAGCCATATGAGCTGCAGCTTGTTCATGGCGGACGAGTACATGCTTGACGTCATCTTGTGCATACAAAGCATCATAAATGTCGAGTACGGCCCCTCCAGGGTAACCGAACACATGTGTAACTCCAGAATCTTTTAGGGCGCGAACTACCATAGCTGCACCTGACATCATTTCCACCAGACATCCTCCTGCGGTTTATTAGTGACTGTTGACTTTTGTAGGGGGGACTATACGTGACAGATTAGGAAGATAAAACAGCAAAAGGGGATAAAGTGAGATATATATCCCAATATAGCAATATTTTAGGATAAACATCCTATTTTTGAGTTATTACAAATCAAAAATAGGATGAATTTACATTTTATTTACAAACTTTTAGGAGTCCATATCCACTTCCAACTCTACATCATCACTCATTGATGCATCGTCGTCATCATTTAGATGAGAAGGTTTGTTGCCGTAGAAACTACCCAATTTGGGCCTACTGATACGTTTTTGGTATTTCAACCAAGCACGTTCAGACACCGTTTCAGGTTCGACTTTACCGAATGCGGAATCAATAAAGTGATGATCATCTTCAGTCTCCGGTGAAATAACACCATCAACCAATGCTGCATATAAAGCACCGTATTGACTTAACGCCTTACTTTCATTAATCGAAAAGTCTCCTGAGCGCGAAAAACCGTACGGGTAATTTTTCACGTCACTGAAGACACGTTTTGTCAAAGAATCTCTTGTAACAATAGCCATGATGGACATCCCAAAACAAATAAATCAATTTTCAGAAACTAATCCCAAATTAGTTCATATAACTTTGCACTAAAACACCATTTAATGCGCCTGTACAAAAGTGATAAATAGAACCAAAATGAGCAACTGTCAATAAAAATTTAATGACAATTTTGTGTCTCTTATTAAATTGTCTCTAATCCGCTACACGTTTGGGTTTGCGGCATAATTTTGAGGCTGAATTTAGTTGCATAAAACACGCCATAAAAAACAATTTTAACGAAATTATTTTTTAGGTATCCATGCCCAAATCATCTCTGCTTCTAATGGGACAATTCCGACGCCGTCAGTAATGGTGACTTTCACACTTACCTCACCTTTATCTTGCTGTTGCATTAAGGTTATTTGCTCATCGGTTAACGAAGCGACAGCTGTAATATCGCCCTGGCTACGTTTCACGTAGTTGAGATTCATATTTTTAATGAGTGGTAGTTTGTTTGCCGGAAGGTTTATTCCAACGATAAAGCCTGTTGCAGACTCTGCGAGCAACGCCATGCTTGCTGCATGTACGGTACCAATATGATTTCGCACTTTGCGACGATTCTTGATTTTAAATGTCACTGTTTTACCGTCTGTATGAACGATATCGACTTTGGCAGTGCCAGCTAATTTAACCAAATGTCGAAACAAACGGGTCATTAAAAAACGACTCAACCAGCTGGGGTATTGGTTTACTTTGTCTACAAACTTTCGCAACGGGCTGTTAACTGGCATAACTCACTTCTCATCTTACTGGTTGGACCAGGCAGTGTGAGGCAAAACCAAGGCAGATTCAAGAACAAAAATGATAGGTTAATGTGTTGTTTCGGAAATACGAAAATAATAATTTGGGCTCACAAGCATGTGAATCCACTTAAAAGATAAATTGATTTTGAGAGATTTGGAGCGGGAAACGAGACTCGAACTCGCGACCCCGACCTTGGCAAGGTCGTGCTCTACCAACTGAGCTATTCCCGCATTTTGGTGGTGGTTGGCATTTCCTATCTGCCTTTTTGTTACCGGTTCATCCTAAACCGGGTGCGCATTGTACAAAAATATTTTAACGAAGCAAGTATTATTTTTAATTAAATTACTAAGCGTTCATATATTAAGCACTTGCTGACGGTAATACACCAATTCTTGAATGGACTCTCTGATATCGTCCAACGCTTGGTGTGTACCTTTTTTATGAAAACCATCCAACACTTCTGGTTTCCAACGTTTAATCAGTTCTTTTAGCGTACTCACATCGATACTACGATAATGAAAATAATTTTCTAAATCGGGCATGTATTTAACTAAAAAGCGACGATCCTGACCGATGGTATTACCGCATAATGGAGAAATACCGGCAGGTACATATTTTTCTAAAAAAGCAATGGTTTGCTTAACCGCGGTATTTTCATCTATATCGCTGGTTCGACAGCGCTCTGTTAAACCTGACTTACCATGCACGTCAATACACCACGCATCCATATTGTCTAAAACATCATTGCTTTGATGAATCGCTAGTACCGGCCCTTCTGCAAGCACATTCAGGTTTTTATCGGTAACAATAGTAGCAATCTCTAAAATAACATCGGTTTCTGGTTCCAGGCCGGTCATTTCTAAGTCTATCCACACCAAATTTTCGTTATCTAATGCCATATTTAAACCTTCTACAGGACACATCTAACCCTAGTTCGACTAGTTTCGTTAACTGCGAATTACGGTTATTTAAATAAATTATTATTAAAATTCTTGCGCTGAAGTTACCATGTATGAGTCTTACGAGCCAACAAAGTAAAAACAAACGTGGCAAAAAAACCAAAATTAACGAAAAAACAGAAGCGTCAAGTTTCGACAAATCGCCAAAAAAGACTTAACACAAACGAGTCTTATCAAAACGATGAGCAACTATCTGATAGCCGCGACGGCACAGTTATCGGTCGTTTCGGAAAACATGCAGATGTGCAGGATGCCTCGGGAGAGGTTACCAAATGCCACATAAGACGCACCATCGGCAGTGTAGTTTGTGGAGACAAAGTGGAATTTCGACCAGGCAAAGATGCCAACGAAGGGGTTAATGGCGTTATCGAACTCGTTCATGACCGAATCTCAGTATTAACTCGTCCAGATTTTTATGACGGTGTAAAACCAATTGCTGCAAATATCGATCAAATCATTATTGTCAGTTCTGTGTTGCCAGCCTTGTCCTTAAATATTATTGACCGCTACTTGGTGGCATCTGAAGACGTGCAAATCAAACCTGTTTTGTTGTTAAATAAGATAGAAATGCTAAATGATGAAGAGCGAAGTTCGGTAGAAGCACAATTGCAAATATACAAAGATATTGGTTATCAAGTATTACTTACCAGTTGTAAAACCGGAGAAGGTATAGCGCAACTCAAGCAAAACTTGTCAGATAAAGTAAGTGTTTTTGTTGGCCAGTCTGGTGTTGGTAAATCTAGCATCGTGAACCAATTACTCCCGGATGCAGACGAAGCTATTGGAGATATTTCTGATAACTCAGGGCTTGGTCAACATACTACTACCGCGGCAAAAATGCTGCATTTTCCGGGTGGCGGGGATTTAATTGATTCTCCAGGAGTTCGAGAGTTCGCTTTGTGGCATTTATCAGTAGAAAAAGTGACGTCAGGATTCATTGAATTTCGAGATTATATAGGCGGCTGCAAATTTCGCGATTGTAAACATTTAGACGATCCCGGCTGCATAATCAGACAAGCAGCGCAAAATGGTGACATATCTATGCAGCGCTATGAGAGCTATCACAAAATACTATCTTCTATGGACGACAATCGGCCCAATCGAGCAATTCCTACCTGATTGTAAGCTTTAGTTTCCAAAACACGTCTACATCCCGCTAAAACGTTGACCTAGAAAGTACCCCATCAAAATGGCATGAGTTAGACCGACTCATTCTCAGACTAATTTTGAAATATGCGATACAATTTATTGGTTTAAATTAAGGAGGCTCCGGTCTTGATCAATTGGTTAAAAATTAAGTTGCAGTACATATTGCCAAAACATCTAGTTTCAAGATTGGTGGGCAAACTTGCCGCCGCTGAAGCAGGTGGACTCACCACTGCACTGATCAAATTTTTTATTAAACAATTTAACGTTGATATGTCGGAAGCTAAATTTTCAGACCCTTCGCACTATCGCACCTTTAATGAGTTCTTCACTAGAGAACTTAAAGACGATGCACGACCGATATGTGAAGATCCTAAAGATTTAGCGATGTCAGTTGATGGTACAGTTAGCCAATTGGGTGATATTGAATTTGATACCGTTTTTCAAGCTAAAGGTCATGACTACAGTTTGACCACATTGCTCGGGGGTAATCCCGATGTTTCCGCACCATTCAAAGATGGTAAGTTCGCCACAATTTATCTTTCACCTAAAGATTATCATCGCATTCATATGCCACTTGACGGTATCTTGACTGACATGATCTATGTCCCAGGGGAATTATTTTCAGTTAACCCACTTACGACTCAAAATGTCCCGGGTTTATTCGCTCGCAATGAACGTGTTGTGTGCGTTTTCGAATCTCAGCATGGCAAATTCGCGATTGTTTTAGTAGGCGCAACGATCGTTGCAAGTATCGAAACGATTTGGGCCGGTACCGTCACGCCACCAGCAGGTAAAAATGTACAGCATTGGCGTTATCCGAAAGATAGTGAAAACACCGTCAGCTTAGCCAAGGGTGAGGAAATGGGACTGTTTAAACTTGGTTCTACCATTGTCGCTTGTTTCGAGCCGGGAATGGTTGAGTTTAACGGGCAGAAAAATGGTGACACAACACGATTAGGTGAAGTTTTCGCCACCTTAAAAGACTAGTCTAGTGCATCCAGTTAAACGAAGCCTATGGTCTTTGCACCTAACGGTAATCTTGTTAGGTGCCACCGCATTAATGTCCAAAATCATACCGTTGTCTGCTACGGATATCACTTTTGGACGTTCCGTAATCGCTTGTATGGTGCTGGCTTTGGTAGTTAAGCTTTCAGGTGCAAGCTTACGACTTAATAACAAAAAAGATTATTTAGTTGCTATTGCCTTAGGCTTGTTGATGTCTTCCCATTGGGTCACTTACTTCGCTGCGATGCAGTATTCATCAGTTTCTGTGGGTATGATTGCGCTGTTCACGTTTCCAGTCATAGCGGTATTACTTGAGCCGTTTTTTGAAGGCATTCGATTAGTTTGGCAGGATGTCGTTAGTGCACTTGTTGTATTTATCGGCATTTTTCTAATTGTGCCAGAAATATCGTTAGAAAATGATGTCACACTTGGCATACTAATAGGCATACTTTCTGCGGTTCTCTACGCCATTAGAAACTTATGTCATCGAAAATACTTTTCACACTATACCGGTGCGCACGCTATGTCATACCAGACTTTAGTGATTCTGGTTAGCTTATTATTTTTCGTATCCGAAGATTTGTTTACTGCCAGCAGTGAAACCTACTTATGGATCATTGTATTGGGGATCTTTTTAACTGCCTTGCCGCACACTCTCATCGCCACTAGTCTTAAACATTTACGCGTAAAAACATTTGCTTTGGTGGCCTGTATGCAACCTTTTTATGGCGTGATTTTGGCAATTATTGTGTTAGATGAAAAGCCTAATTGGCAAACTTTTCTTGGTGGGATACTGGTAATCTCGGCAGCAATCTACGAAACTGTTAATGCCCAAAAACTACATCGCAAATAGTTGTTTTATTCACGCTAGCGATTAACGGATTTTTAGTGTTTATATATGCCCATCGCGGTGCTAGTGCAATGGCACCAGAAAACACAATTTTAGCTTTTGAAACTGCTATTTCCCAAAAGGCAGACGGCATTGAATTTGATGTATTTCAGCATCAAAATGAATTTATTCTTATTCATGACAGGTGGTTACACCGCACCACTAATGGCATTGGCCATATCGAATCCCTTTTGTTAGAACAAATCAGACTCCTCGATGCTGGCTCGGGCCAATCCGTTCCTACGCTCTATGAAGCGCTAAAATGTATTGGACATCAGTGTCAGATAAACATCGAAATGAAAGGGATAAAGGATATTCCGCTTTTGCTCAACTACGTCAACAATGCGTGTCAGCAGTTTTCCATTCCAGCAGACAATATTCTTTATTCGTCATTCGACCACCATTTATTAAAAGCAATCAAATGTATCAAGCCAAACGCTCGAATAGGTGCATTAACCGCTAGTAAACCTATCGACTACGCAGCTTTTGCAGAAGTGTTGGAGGCTGAATATATAAATGCCGATGTGACTTTTGTAGATAAAAACTTTGTCTACGATGCGAAAAGTCGCGGTTTGAAAATGGGTGTTTATACCGTCGATCAGCCGGAAGATTTGTTGAGATTGCAAAGCTGGGGGGTGGATGCAGTATTTTGCAACAATCCACTAAACGCTAAGTTAGCGCTCAGTGAAGGTGTTTAGTAATTCAGTATTAAATGCGCTAGTGAGTTGATTCACAATCGTGACACGCATGGCAACTTTTGCACAAACGAATATTAGCAACATGGGCTGCAACAATGAGAAGTGCACCTAACCCTATCGTAAATGGTTCGTAAGCTTCACCGAACATATCTTTATTCCAATAAATCAAGCCGCCTAAAAGCAAACTGTAAATAGGATATAACTGTCTATGATATCGATAAAAACCTGATAACAGGGCCCAAAACCCAACAATCATGGATAATGTAAGTATGGTTTTCTCAAACCAATCTTGTGCAAAAAAACTGGCGCTTACGTAAGGTACCAAGGGAATAAGAATAGGCAACAGCAAACAATGCAAAGCACAGATACTGGAAGTCCAGATCCCTACTCTATCCATTACTGATTGTTTTTCAGAGCTTGCCATATTGCTTTATAACCCTATAACGTAAATCTTAAAAAAGCTTCGCGATGGTGATTTTCATTCTCACCTAAGGTATTCAAAAATACCCCTGCAAAATTGGAACGTTATAGTATAACATTTCCAATCAAATGCAACTGTTATTAGTTTTTTTTATGACCTTTTTTGCAGAAAATGAAGGGATAAACCTGTAGCCCAGTATTTATTCCAGGAAAGTCACACCGCTCGCGGCTAAAGCCACGACTACAAACAACAAGGTAGCCCGGAATTTATTCCGGGAAAGTCACACCGCTCACGGCTAAAGCCACGACTACAAACAACAAGGTAGCGCGGAATTTATTCTGGGGAAATCATACTGCTCGCGGCTAAAGCCACGACTACAAACAACAAGGTAGCGCGGAATTTATTCTGGGAAAATCACACCGTTCGCGGCCAAAGCCACGAATACGAACCGCAATGTATTGGGGAACTTATTCGGCTAAAAACACATTAGTCGTGGCCAAAGTCAGGGAGCATATTGGGATATTAATCGCCTAATAAATCACGTAATTTTTGCTCGGCAATTTGAGCTGGTGTCAACTCACTATTATCATTACTTGCAGCGACATCACTTTCGGGTTCATCGCCAAACAAAGCAGCCAGTTTAGCTTTCGCTTGTTTTGCCTTATGATCCTGACTTTGCGCAAACTCTTTTCCCGAAACCGAAAAATAGTCACAAAAATTCGCTTTCTCAGTATCACTAACATGTTCAGCGCGAGGTTCATTACACCCTCCGCGCCCGTCATACTCTTTACACATCACACAAACATGCAAATCTGCATTGCAAGCATCACACTCTTCTCTACGCGACATAGGAAAAATAATATTTTCTATTTTGTTGCCACATTTCCAGCAACTTAATACCTTGCTCATTGATGTTGATCGAACATAATCAGATTTCCATCCGGATCTTTGAGAACACAATGTGAAGGACCTGACTGCCCCTGTGTTTTGGTTTCGAGAGAATAGCCACTTTGTTCAATATGTGCCTCTATTGCTCTTACATCTGTGGGGTTAAAAGTGAGGATATTGTCTTCAAACATACCTTCAAATAAACCGATGACAGTTGTGTCTTTTTGCAAAATGAGCCATTTATCTTCGATGCTTCCACACCCCTCATGGGTCTTAAAACCAAGCATTTCATAAAACGACTTCGACTTAGCGATATCCTTGACTGTCAAACTAACTGAAAACTGCCCTAATTCCATATTAACCTCCCCTTTCATTGTTAAGTCTAATCTTTTAGTGTAGCCGCTGTGACTATCGAAAAAGCCATGCCAATCACGAAAACGGTCATAAACATGATTAGTAAATAAAGAAATTCATTTTGCAATAATTCTGAATAGGTTGCTAGTTCGCCTAGTTGGCGCTCAATCACCGCCTGTTCGGCTCCACTTTGACGAATTTGCTGCTCTGAATAAGCTAAATACTGATTTAGAAAATCAGGTTGTAACCAACGAATATATACCCAATTATACAAACCAAAAAATAGCCCACCAATCATGCTTACGCCACTACCTATTTTTAAACCTTGAAAGAACCGCATTGGTTTGCCACCTAAACTTTGTTTGTACTGTTTAGTCGCAAAATAAATGCTGATTGAGCTGAGAATCATGACGCTGTACCCAATTACCTCACTTTTCGCAAAATTTTCTGGTGCTGTCCCCAAGATTAGGTAAGAGATAAAAAAGCCGATTAATAAAACGAGACCATAAATTACGCCGTAACGAATAATATATGTTTTCATAAATCCCCTAGAAAATGCGCGTTAATCTTTCTGGTTTGAACTTTAGTTAGGACAACTATAGTCAGTTATTGGCAGTGAAGAAAGTAGATAACTGGGTGAAAAACGAGTGATTTTTAGGTAGTAACGCGGCCAGCATGTGCGCTCAATAGGTTTCATCGAGCTTTGCTTTTTGTGCAGCCTGCGCTCTATTAACCACGCCCATTTTTTTATAAATATTCTTTAGATGGGATTTTACTGTATTGACCGAAACATGATTTTTATCTGCTATTTGTTGGTTGCTTAACCCTTGCTTTACCCCCTGCAAAATAATAAGTTCCTTGGTGGTTAAAGGCTCTTTTACGGCTTCTATTTCATGCGCATTCTCAGAGTTTAACGAGTGAGTGCTTTTGGTATCTTGATTGTTAAGCCAGCCTAGGCCTGTCGCTATACCAACCAAGACAAAAAACAATGCCACTAAGCCTGTATACAGCTCAATACTGAAACGATAGGAAAATAACTGATATTCGAGGGTTTTAATTAGTATGATCGACAAACTAAGTATGACGCCATAGCGAAGCACTATCGGAGTTTTATTAAAAATATCCTTACACTTTTGCCAGTATCGGCTAGCCATTAGTGGCAACTTTTCTAATTCGACTAAATAACATCACTAACAACATGACGCATGCTCCAGCCAATACCCCTGTTAAACCTTCAATCACGATTGGCGCTATGCTTTGCGCGATACTGCCAACAAATGATTCTATCCAAGCAACAATATCATGCACAATATGATGAATCGTAGGAATGCTATGCACTAATATTCCACCGCCCACTAAAAACATGGCGGCCGTACCTACAATTGCTAATGTTTTCATGAGCATAGGTGCAAACATCAACAACCATCGACCTAATACTCTTTGCACAGCTCTGAAGCTTCCTGATACTGATTTTCGGAGTAAATACAATCCTAAATCATCAAGCTTAACAATGCCTGCAACTAAACCGTAAACTCCCACGGTTATCAATAACGCAAGCCCAGATACAACCGCGAGTTGGGTCATAAAGATTTCGTCTTTTACTGTTCCCAATACAATTACAATAATTTCAGCCGATAAAATAAAATCGGTGCGAATAGCACCTTTAATCTTATCTTTTTCGAGTGCAACTAAATCCACGTTAGGATCTGCTAATGCTTTAATTTTTGCTGCATGTTCAGCATCTCTTTCGACTTTGCTATGGAAGAATTTATGAAATACTTTTTCAAATCCTTCGTAACAAAGATATAAGCCACCGATTACCATTAATACCGTAATTAACATCGGCAGAAACGCGCTGATAGCCAAAGCGGCCGGAACCAAAATAAGCTTATTTAAAAACGAACCTTTGGCCACTGCCCAAACAACCGGTAGTTCTCTATCTGCTTTGACGCCTGAAACTTGCTCCGCATTTAAGGCTAAGTCATCGCCAAGCACACCTGCAGTCTTTTTCGCTGCAACTTTGGAAAGCACAGCAACATCGTCAAGTATAGTGGCGATATCATCAATTAACGCAAGAAGGCTTGTGGCTGCCATTGTAGTTCCTTTTTATGAATTGCAATTACTCAAGTTCGACTGATTTTTGTTGTTCTATTAGGTTTTGATTACCAGCTAAATGCTGAGTTTGCAAAAGTTCACTAATCGTAACCAATTCTACATCCAGTTGTTCTGCTGGCAACAACGCTTTTTGCAAATACTCAATTGTCTGCGGATATGGATGTGCAATACCCACTGCATAACCATACTTTTTAGCTAATCTGATTAAACGTTGAAATTGCGCATCAATTTTTTCGGGGCGATTATCGTTATCTAAGAACACATTGCGCCCAGCACTTAAGACGCCATTTTGTTGAGCTATTTTTAATGCTTTGCTGTAGCGTGTTGTGCGACTATCAACAAAGAAAAGACGATGTTCAATTAAGAATTCCATGGTCACATTCATAGGCAAACTAAGCTGTGTTAATTTACTGCCCATATGATTATTAACCCCAATCGCGTCCGGTACGCTCATTAGCGCTTGAGCTAATGTATGACGTATAGATTCTGGCGACATGTCCGCTGTTAAAGCGCCAGGCCCAAGGCGTTTACCGGCTAATGACTCCATCGGAATATGTAACATTACTTCGCGTTGTTGAGTGGCGGCTTTTTTGGAAAACTTTTGCGACAAGTGCGTTAACGGCAAAATCGAAAATGTTACTTCTTTAGGCAGACTAAAAGCGGCTTCATCTCGTTGAGTGTTTCCCATATCATCGATAATCAGCGCGATTTCTGCGGCACAGACAGGAAGCCCTCCCAAATGGAAAATACTGAAAAGAAGGGTTAGCCTAATTAGCGTTGTTTTTAAGTAATACACAGATTCTTAGTTATTTTTGTTGTATTTATGCAAGTACAGACACTGCGTTGCAACGCACTTTGATATTGTTGCCTAAAGTATATCTGAACTGCCATGAAATTGGATATTTGTTTTTATACCTTGCAGTTTCGTACTACACCTACTTTTTAAACCATTGGCTAGGGTTGACTGGCGTCCCCTTATGACGAATCTCAAAATACAAATTGGGTGTACTTTGACCACCACTTTGTCCTACCAAGGCGATAGTTTCACCACTTTGTACCGTATCCCCTACTTGTTTTAACAGGGCTTGATTATGTCCATATAAGCTCATATAGCCGTCTCCATGACTTAACACAGTCACTAAGCCAAATCCGCGCAACCAGTCGGCATATAAAACCCGTCCATCATGAACAGCGCGCACTGGCGCTCCAGTATTGCCATTAAACAACACCCCTTTCCAACGTATTTGGCCTTGTCGAATGCGACCAAACATATTGCGCATCTTACCCTGTGTAGGCAACATGAGCTTACCTTTTAATTTAGCCAAACCGGTTAGGTCTACAGGTCCTTGCTTAGCGTTTCTTTCGGCTTCTTCAATTGCTTTTAATAAAGCTTGTTCATTAATTTGCAACTGTTCAATTTTGGCCGCTTCTGTGTCAATTTTCTTTTCGATCTTAGTTAATGTGACTTGACGTAAACTCTGTTGCTGTTCTAACTGAACTTGCTGCTGGACTTGTTCTTTTTCCAACACCTGTAATTCTTGTTGCTTAACTAATAAATTTTCATTCACCTCACGCAACTTTGACACCAACGCCCGAAACTCATCAATCTGAACTTTTCGTGCATCCGTAAGGTAACGATAGTAACTGAATGTCCGCTCCATTTTCGACGCATCTTCAAGGTTAAAAAGCATTTTAGCAAAGTCATGCTCCCCCACCATATACATGCTCTTGAGTTGACTCGATAGCGCTTGCTGTTGTTGTTTGACTTGTTTATTAAGATCTTGTTGTTGGCTAATTAATTCAGTTTGCCGAGATTTGTTACTTTGTAATTCGTTGCGGGTGTTTTCTATATTTTTCGCTGTATTAGCAATATTCAACTCTGCTGCCTTTAACTGTTGTTGCAGTTGTTTTGCTTCAGCAAGTTGTTTTTCGATTTGTTTTTGTTTCTGTTTGATCTGCGCTTGAATATCTTTCAACTCTTCGGATTGCTGCGCACTAACAGACAAACAAACTCCGAACACCGCAAAACACAGTGGTCGGAGTAAGGCGGTTAAATACTTCATTTAATTTAAAAACAAATGTAAATGAAATTCCATTACTTGAGGGTCACTATCGGCTTACCTGTCATTTCTTTAGGTTGCTCCATTCCCATCAAATGTAACATAGTTGGAGCAACGTCGCTCAACGTGCCACCTGTTCGAGTATTCGCATCTCTTCCAAAGTAAATAAAGGGTACCAGTTCACTGGTATGCGCCGTATGTGCTTGCCCAGTCTGAGCATTTACCATTTGTTCAGCATTGCCGTGATCTGCCGTAATTAAACATTCTCCGCCGACCTTTTTGAGCGCTTCAACCACTCTGCCTATACAAGCATCTACCGCTTCCACTGCCTTTATGGCCGCTTCGTAATCGCCTGTATGACCCACCATATCACCGTTAGGGTAATTACAAATGATCGCATCAAATTTACCTGACTCGATAGCTTCAACTAACTTATCAGTCAGTAACGCTGAGTTCATTTCAGGCTGCAAATCGTAAGTAGCTACCTTTGGTGAAGGAATAAGAATACGCTCTTCGCCTTCATAAACAGATTCGCGACCGCCACTATAAAAGAAAGTGACATGTGCATATTTCTCTGTTTCAGAAATGCGTAACTGGGTTTTATTGTGCTGTGCCAACCAATCGCCCATTACGTTTGTTAATGGTTCAGGCGGATAGGCAGAAGGTGCATCAATTGAATCAGCGTATTGGGTTAACATAACGAAATTAAGATTTTCTGGGCAATATTCACGTTCAAAACCGTTAAAGTCCTGCTCAACAAAAGCACGGGTGATTTCACGCGCACGATCAGCTCTGAAATTCATAAAAATAAGCGCATCGCCGTCTTCTATTTTAACGGCTTCGCCGATACTGGTTGGCTTAACAAATTCGTCTTTATCGCCACGCTCATAAGATGCTTCTAGCGCTTCAACCGCAGAGTCGTATTGAAATTCGCTTTTTCCTTGGGAAATTAAATCGTAAGCAGCTTGTACGCGATCCCAACGTTCATCACGGTCCATCGCGTAGTAGCGACCAATGATAGATGCCGTTTTACCTACACCTAAATCAGCAAATAATTCATCAGCTTTTTGCAATGGTTCTTTTGCACTTTTCGGAGCCGTATCACGCCCATCAAGAAAGCCATGTAAATACACTTTTTTGGCACCTTTATGGACAGCCATTTTTACCATCGCAAATAAATGATCTTGATGGCTATGTACACCACCTGGTGATAACAAGCCCATAATATGAACGGCTTTATCATTTTTAACTGCGGCTTCTACCGATTTCGCTAGAACAGGGTTACTTTCAAACTCATTGTCTTCAATGGCTTTGCTAATTCGAGTGAAGTCCTGATAAACCACGCGGCCTGCGCCTAAATTAACGTGACCAACTTCAGAGTTTCCCATTTGTCCGGGTGGTAACCCCACATCCAAACCAGAGCCTGAAATAAACGTGTTTGGGTATTCTTGCACCAACTTGTCTAATACTGGCGTATTGGCGTTAGCTATAGCGTTTTTATCGGTATCTTCGCGATGTCCCCATCCATCCAATATTAGCAGTGCTAGCGTCTTTTTCGCATTAGGCATAGGTTGCTCCCGTGTAAATTTTTGACAAAGTAAGTGATAAGAATAAAGTTCATCTACTGTATATTAAATTCAGTTAAATACATTTTAATTAAGCAGATAGAGCACAGTTTATCCTGTGCTCTTCCTCACTTAAAGAGTATTTATGTAGTAACTTATAGCTGATTTGCAGATTCGACTACTCTGGGACTGGCTTCTGGATAGATTTTCTATATACTTTGCACTCTTTTTTCTACGCCAAGGGGCCAAAGTAGTAATGGATCAAATTATCGAGTTTGTAGGAAACCATCCTTTTTTGTCTGCAGGTTGGGTGGCATTGTTTGTATTGATTATATATAGCTATGTTGCTGGCGTATTTTCTCCAGTTAAAGAGCTTAGCACTCACGAAGCAACCATTTTAATGAACCGAGAAGATGCTGTAGTGTTAGATGTTCGTCCCGCAGCAGAATACAACAAAGGGCATATTCTTGGAGCTAAACAGCTAAAAGCAGAACAAATAAGCAAGGCTGACTTCAGCACACTTGAAAAATTCAAAGACAAACCCATTATTGTAGTCTGTGCCATGGGCATGAGCGCGAAAAAAACCGCTACTGCTTTATTAAAAGCTGGTTTTACAAGCGTTTCTGTCTTAAAAGGCGGTATGAATTCTTGGCAGGGTGCAAGTTTACCTGTAACGAAATAATTGAGTTAAGGCTACTATGAGTAAAGTTGAACTTTATACAAAAGGTCATTGCCCTTATTGCCATCGCGCAAAGGCATTGTTAGAAGAAAAAGGAATCGTGTACGAAGAGTTTCGGATAGACCAAAATCCAGAGCTTCGCGACACCATGATTACCAGAGCGAATGGCGGTTACACAGTTCCGCAAATTTTTATTGATGACCTGCATATCGGTGGTTGCGACGACATGTATGCACTTGAGTCTCAAAACAAACTAGACAATCTACTCAGCGCTTAAGCGCAGTAAAAAAGGAAAAATCAACATGGCAGATGAAAATCAAGCTAATCCAGCCGGCGAGCAAGCAGCACAGCAAAATGCACAGTTTGCAATTCAGCGTGTTTACACCAAAGACATTTCTTTTGAGACACCAAACTCTCCAGCCATCTTCAAGAAAGAATGGAAGCCAGAAATCAAATTGGACTTGGACACTAAAACGTCCGAGTTAGAAGCTAACCTGTACGAAGTTGTTTTATCAGTGACGGTAACAGCGAACTTAGGCGAAGAAACTGCGTTCCTTTGTGAAGTTCAACAAGCTGGTATTTTTATGGTTGGTGAAATGCCTGAAGCGAACAAAGCACACACACTTGGTTCATTCTGCCCAAATACGTTATTCCCATATGCAAGAGAAACTATCTCTAATTTGGTTAACAGAGGTACGTTCCCTCCATTAAATCTTGCGCCAGTTAATTTTGATGCCATTTTTGCTGCTTACATGCAAAAGCGTGCACAAGAACAACAAGGCCAAGCGCAAAAGCTTGACGCTTAATCATCTTTGATGACTATGCTCAACAAGCAAAGTGTAACGGTATTAGGAGCGGGGTCTTATGGCACCGCTCTTGCGTTTTGTCTTTCTAGAAATACGGTTAAAACCTATTTATGGGGAAGAGATGTAGCGCAAATGCAAGCGATGCAAAAATCGCGTTGTAATCAGCAGTATTTACCCGACGCCATTTTCCCTGATGCGCTTGAAATAGAAACAGATCTAGCCACCGCACTTCACCAAAGCCAAGATATATTAGTAGTTGTACCAAGCCATGCTTTTGCGCAAACATTAACTGCTATAAAACCCTATATCACAGCACAACATCGATTAATTTGGGCTACCAAAGGATTGGAACCGAAAACGGGTAGGTTACTGCAAGAAGTTGCTGAAGAAATTTTGGGGAGCGATATACCGTTAGCGGTACTTTCTGGTCCCACATTTGCCAAAGAAATGGTTGCAGGTCTACCTACAGCAATTTCACTATCTTCGACGGATGAAATATTAGCAGAACAATTTAGTGCAAAGTTACATTGCTCAAAAAGTTTTAGAGTCTACAAGAATCCCGATTTTATCGGCGTGCAACTTGGCGGCGCGGTTAAAAATGTTATTGCAATCGGTGCAGGTCTATCGGACGGTTTAGGCTTTGGTGCAAACGCAAGAACCGCTTTGATTACTCGTGGACTTGCTGAATTAACCCGCTTAGGATTAAAAATGGGAGCAAAACCCGAAACATTTATGGGCATGGCTGGTTTAGGCGATTTGGTTCTTACTTGTACAGACAATCAATCGCGCAATCGACGCTTTGGCTTAGCCCTAGGTGAAGGCATGTCGGTAGATGATGCCATCAATAGCATAGGTCAGGTTGTAGAGGGTTACCGCAACGCTGAAGAAGTAAAAATCCTCGCCGACAAACTAGCGGTTGAAATGCCCATCACCGAGCAGATCTATCAAGTCCTGTATTTGGGTAAGCCTGCCAAAAATGCAGCTCTATCCCTGCTGGGTAGAGAACCCACCGCCGAAGTCTAATCAATATAGTTACTAATATTAGCTAGCCCCTTCAAAATCCAGTTGGCGCCACGATTCATATACAAAAACAGCTACTGCATTAGATAAGTTCATACTACGACTTTTGGCTAGCATCGGAATCCTCAAACGCTGATCAGCAGGTAGGCTTTGAATCACATCATCTGGTAAACCACGCGTTTCAGGGCCAAATAGTAATGCATCTCCCGCTTTAAAATCAGCTTCCGCAAAATTTTTAGTCCCCTTAGTTGTACAAGCAAACATTCTTTGGGGTTGTTCAGATTGCAGATATGCAGCCAAATTAGCATGTCTTTTTACCTGCGCAAACTCATGATAATCCAGTCCAGCACGCCTTACTTTTTTATCGTCCCAATCAAATCCAAGTGGTTCGATCAAATGTAAGTCGTAACCAGTATTTGCGCACAGACGAATAATGTTACCGGTATTAGGCGGAATTTCAGGTTGGTATAAAACAATACTAAGCATATGAGGTCTAATTGATGAGAAACGATTTCAGACAATTGTAACAAATAATGCCACAATAAAGACAAGCAGTTTAAGAAACAAACCTTAGAATCGCACGTAAAGATCTATCGCGAATATCCTCACTTTCAAACAATACTTCATGCTTGGCGTTTTCAAGCTGCAATAACGTGCAGTTCGCTAAATTCATCGCGACTTTTGTTTGCTTTGCATTATCTACAACATTGTCATCCCCAGCTTGCAGCAAAAGAATCGGTGTAGTAATCGCCGAAGCATTTTTATGGATAATCGACATGGCTTTATCCGCTTGTTTCAGCCAGGCTGTTGTTACCCCGCCCAATTTACATTGCGGGTTATCTTTATATACTTCTCTAAAAATTTTGTATCTTGTCGGGCTATGAGTCAGCTCATTTTGTGCAAATGTTTTTGGGTTATATTTGGATTGCCCCAAGAAGTACCAAGGACTCGAACCAAACATACTGTTTAACAACGTCAGCCCGTCAATTAATAAACAGGTTAGCCACTTTGGTAGCGCAGGACGAATACCAAACATGGGAGCTGACATAACACATTTTTCGAAATCTTCTGGATGAGATAATAAATAAAGGCTGGCTATAGCAGCGCCCATAGAATGGCTTAGTAAAATTGGTTTTTGAATACTGTTAGGGGCAATGACGTTATCGTAAAATATTTTGAAATCAGAAACGTAATCAGAAAAACTCCCGACATATCCTTTTTCTGAATCTTCTAGCAAACGGCCAGATAACCCCTGTCCCCGATGATCATGGATAAAAACACTAAACCCTGCGTGATATAAATTGAATATCAACTCTTTATATTTCAATAAGGTTTCTATGCGACCTGAAGAAATGGCAATACTGCCAATAGGATCGGGGTTCAAAACGTAAGCGTAAGCAATTTGCACGTTTTCCGTGCCAGAAAAATAACCATTAATAACGTTTTTCTGCCAAAAAGGTTCAATGAATTGCTGATTACGCTTCTCAATTAAAGCGTCATCTTCAACGGATAGAAACTCTTCAATCATATCGTACGCTATCATAACTTTCATTCACCCTAACGGATAAAACGTTGTCGGAATATACGTTGATGATATCCCTGCAATCATTAATCTTTGTTGTCTTAGATCGTGACATTTTACGTTTACCCTTTCGTTGGTATGGTAATGGAAACGATCAACCCGCCCTCAGCTGAATTGCTGGCAATCACCGAGCCCTCGTGCAGCTTTATTGCCTGTTTAACAATTGCGAGTCCGAGCCCCACCCCACCAGTATCTCTATTTCGAGACGCCGACAACCGGTAAAACGGCTTAAACATATCTTCAAGATCGGTCTCAGGTACACCAGAGCCATCGTCTTTGATCTTAACTTCCATTGTACTCTCATGGACAGTAAACGACACTTCAACTTTAGTAGAAGAATATTTAATACCATTGCTGATTACATTACCTATTGCGCTTTTCAATAGTTGCGGATAGCAGTTTAAAGTGAGCGGAGGTATCTCATCCAAGAGCAATTTTTTCCCTTTATTTTGAGCTTCGAAAGCGGCATCGTTGAAAAGCCCATTTAAACAACTGCGTAATTCAATGCGTTGTTTATTTTCTACCTCGACGTCAGCTTCAAGTCTCGAAAGCTTTAATACTTGTCCAATCATACCGTCAATTTCGTGCGCTTCTTTTTCAATTCTTAGCAATTGCTTTTCAATCGCTTCAGGTAACGGCTCCTGTTGACTTTGTGCTATCCCGATCGCTAGTTGGAGCCGAGCCAACGGAGAACGAAGTTCATGAGAGATATCTGCTACAAGGCGTTTTTGGCTGCCCATTAAGGTAGCAAGTCTTTGCGTCATCGCATTAAAATCTTTACCCAACTCACCTATTTCATCGCCTCTTTTAGATGCAAAATCCACACTTTGAGTTAAATCTCCCATAGCGACTTTCCGAGTACTTTTTTGCAACTCTCGAATTGGTCGCAATAAAGACCAGACAAATAATGCACATAAGCTACCACTGACTAAAATGACGCTTAACGTTAACGCTACCGGATTGGTTTGAATGAGTTGTCTAATTAACTTAGGAGGGCGTGGTTTTCCAGCAAACAAAAGATAATTGCGGTTGTTAATGTTAACTTTAGCGGGGCCATAAAACATGCCAGTTGATGTGTGGATCATGTATATTTGCGATTCGCCCAGCAACTCTATAAACGGCGCTTCGTAAGGTTTCATTTCACGCGGAAAACCATAGATAAACTTTTGAGTTTGCTGGTCAATGAGCAAAAGTGCATCTTTACTTCTTTGTCCCGCTCGTCCTAATAATCTATCTAAGTCAGCGTTGGGAAATCGTTGTGCGGTTGCTTCAACTCTGGCAGCAACCTGTTGTAGACGTTTTACATATTTCTCTTCAAGCGGTTTAATAGAATAATTAGCACTAGTTTGATTTGCTAACCAGGCTCCTGTTAATCCCAAAAGAATGGCAGCCAACCAAAACCATAAAAATGTTCTTCCAAATAAACTATTAATTGGATTCAGTTTTTTTAACAGCATCACGATTCAACCACGTATAAATACCCGGTCCCTCGTACGGTTTTAATTTTTTCATCTTTACTATGCTGCATCAATTTGCGTCTGATGTTACTGACATGCATATCAATACTACGGTCAAATGCCATTAACTTTCGCCCTAACACTTTTTCACTAATATCATTTTTACTGACAATTTGACCGGCATTGATCATCAACAAATGCAAAATTAAAAATTCCGTTGCGGTAAGATCCAGCGCTTTACCAGAACATTCCACACTCTGCGTATTCGGATTCAAAGCTACGTTTTCAATTTGTAGACGTTGCTGAGAGCTGGACGAAGGTAAATAGTCCATACGCCGGACGATGGCCTTTATGCGTGCTGATAATTCGCGATGATTAAAGGGTTTTGGTAAATAATCATCTGCACCTAACTCTAAACCAAAAATTTTGTCAAAGTCGTCGCCTTTTGCTGTGAGCATAAGAACCGGCGTTAAATGACTTGTACGTAGCCTTTTTAATACTTCAAAACCGTCAATTTCAGGCAACATCACATCTAATAGAATCAAATCATAATGTTTTTGCCCAATAGCTTTTTGTAACCCTGTTTCGCCGTCGTTAGCTAAATCGATGTCATACCCTTGCGGTGCTAAATACTCTACAAGCAAATTGCACAGCTCAATATCGTCATCAATGATAAGTAGTGATTTAGTTTGCATATTACCTCGAAAGCAAGTTCGGCTGCCGTTAAACCTTAAACAGAATTGTAAACTCGTGACTTTTCAAGTGACAGAGCAACATGCCACTATTTACATAAGCTTTACATAGTCAAGACACTTCTTTGCATTGCAATCACTATACTGTTTAGCAAATCAACAACAGCGCAGTAAGAATGACTTCGCTGAATATTTAATCAAAGGGTGATAACCATGAAAAGCAAAATGATTTTCTCAAAAACAATCATTGCCATAGCCGCAATAGCTGCAATCACGGCTTTTGGTATTCAAGCTCATGAACGTTCTGATTTTCCAATGCGTGCAATGTTTAAGAAATTAGATTTATCTGAGCAACAAAAGCAAGACGTACGCACCATCATGCAGCAATCAAAAGAAGATAGAAAGATCTATCAACAGGATTTGCGTGATATAGAACAACAGTTAAAAAGTCTAATTAGATCGACTTCTTGGGAACAAGATAAAGTAACTGCGCTTCTAGAACGCAAACAAATGATTCGATCCGAGACAGATTTAGCTAGTGCAACCAAACGCAATGCAGTATGGAACGCTCTAGACCCGGACCAACAGCAAAAGCTTATTGCTATGTCTGAAAAAGGAAGTGAGCGTAAAGGCAAAAAGGAAAAAGCAGGTGATAAGAAAGACAAACGTCATTCTCCAATGAAAATGTTCAAGCGTTTGGATTTAAGCGAGGAGCAATCTGCAAAAATTAAAGCGTTATTTGAGCAACAAAAAGCATCAATGAAAGCGCAACGTGAAACTATTAAAGGATTCCGTGATCAAACAATGAGCATAGTGAGAAGCGCAGATTTTGATCAATCAGCCTGGACCGCGGTAAATCAAGAAATGTCATCCGCTCATTTACAAATGGCCGCTGATATGGCGTATGTTCGTCACCAAATTTGGAACATTTTAGATGCAGAACAACAAGCTAAAATGGCAAAGATGGACGACAAAAGAAAACATCGCAAAGGCGGTGACAAACAACGCAAAGGTAAAGATAAACGCCATCACGGTGATGACAGGTAACTTCCGTTCTTAATTCACTGAACAAAATGCCTTAATAATCAGGCACCTTCCTTAAATACTCGTCGCTGTCGAACAGCGGCGAGGTTATAAGCAAATCAGCGGTACAACGATTACAAGCTACTGGTAAATTCCAAACAGAACACAATCTTAGTAATGCTTTTACATCCGGATCATGAGGAGCTGGGTTTAATGGGTCCCAGAAAAATATCAAACAATCCAACTTACGTTCAGCAATCAATGCCCCGATTTGTTGATCTCCGCCCAAAGGTCCACTTTTAAAACGGTGAACTTCTAAACTGAGATTTTCTGCAATCAAACCACCGGTGGTGCCAGTGGCGACTAAATTATGTTTTTTCAACGTTTCAATATGGGTTCTGCTCCAATCCACTAATTCAGCTTTCATATGATCATGAGCAACTAAAGCAATTGTCTTTTTTACGAATGCAGTCATTTATTTATTCCCTACTAATCAAATTAGCCTATTAACCTGAACTGGATTGTTATTAGTTCAAACACACATGTTTTATCATATTTTTCAACAAAGTAACCGTTGGGTCTACATAATCCAAAGAAATAAATTCATCTGGCTGATGGGCTTGGTTAATGCTACCAGGACCCAGCACTAAGGTGTCACATCCCAATTGATTTATAAACGGAGCTTCAGTGGCATAATTTGCATTTGTCACTTTAAAGTCAGTGAGCATTTCAGCTAAACCAATAATATCGTGCTCATTTTTACAAGAAAATGCCGGAGCAGTTGGATACATAAGTTGCATGTCTACCCTACCTGGATAGGCTTGTTTAACTGGTAACAAGGCCTCATCAATCAATGCAATTGCTTCTTGATCAGTAAGATTGGGTACACAACGAATATCAAAATTTAATTTACAATGACCGCATATTCTATTCTCGCCATCGCCGCCGTGAATATGTCCCAAATTCATTGTCGCTTGTGGAACGCTAAAGCTTTCATCGCGATACTTTTTAGCCAATTGATCACGCAATTGCATAAGTTGCGCAATGGCCATATGCATAATTTCAATCGCATTCACGCCTTTGTCAGGGTCGCTTGAGTGGCCTGCTTTCCCAGTAATTGACAGACTCTGTGCCATATGGCCTTTATGCTTACCGATCGGTTTTAGTTCAGTTGGTTCGCCAATAATCGCCATATCGGGTTTGATCAATTGTTGCTGCGCAAAAAACCTAGCTCCAGCCATAGAAGTTTCTTCATCTGCAGTTGCCAAAATGTATAAGGGCTTTTGCAATTTGTTTAGCGGGATATCCTTTAGCGCTTCTAAAATAAATGCAAAAAAACCTTTCATGTCGCAGGTTCCCAGACCATAAAGCAGGTTATCTTTTTGCTGCAATTTAAAGGGATCGCTGTTCCAACGTCCTTCGTCAAATGGCACAGTGTCAGAATGACCTGCCAATAAAAGTCCACCTGTTCCCGAGCCCAGTTTTGCCAGCAAATTGAATTTATTACGTGCATCAGGAACTTTTTGAATAGAAATGCTAAAACCTAATTCAGAAAAAAGATTCCCTAAGTAATCGATAAGCTGACGATTGGTCACATCAAGTTGTTCATCTATAGCACTGATTGTTGGTATAGAAATGATTTTTTCATAAACTTCTAAGAAAGTTAAATTTGGCATAAGAACCTATAAATATAATTATTCACTTTTATTGCATATTTATAACATTGATGGCATTCTACGTCCATGCAACAAATAAACACCTTGTACACTGTAATTGTAAACCTTAAAAGGTCAGTAGCAGTGCATATTGCCTGAAAATTGACGAATAGAGAATAATTGAAAACTATGAGACCGAATTACTCCCTGCCTTGCTACGTATGTACGTCTGTTCGACGAATCTAATTTTGATTGCGTAGCACGCTCCTCGCCTTTGATGTAAAAGAAGTTATTAAAGGTTTGGAGCGCTTTTTTTTTATTTCTGAGTTAACATTTTCAAAAATTTATCGGTAGACATCACAATGTTGAAAGCATGTATAATTGGAGCGAGCGGTTATACTGGCGCTGAACTAGCCAGACTCTTAACTTTGCATCCAAATTTCGAATTAGCCGGATTGTTTGTTTCACAAAACAGTCAAGATGCTAATAAACCTTTGAGCCAACTTCATCCTACTTTGAGCGGTTTAGTAGACGCTAAAGTATCTGCAATAAACGACGATCTGTTGATTGAACTTGCCCAATCAATGGATGCAATATTCTTAGCCACACCTCATGAAGCGAGTCATGATTGGATGCCGAAACTCGTCAATGGCAACGCCAAAGTATTTGATTTATCAGGTGCATTTAGAATTAAAGATACCGGTGTTTTTGCTGATTATTACGGCTTTGAACATCAACATAATTCCTTGTTGGAAGAGGCCATTTATGGTCTTGCAGAATGGAATGCTGCGCAGATTCAACAAGCTAATTTGGTGGCTGTACCTGGTTGTTACCCCACAGCTTCGCTATCCGCGCTAAAGCCACTTATCGACAATAACTTAATCAATCCTCAGCACCGGCCAATTATTAATGCCGTTTCGGGGGTAAGTGGAGCAGGTCGTAAAGCGGCATTAACTAATAGTTATTGTGAAGTAAGTCTGCAAGCATACGGCGTATTGGGGCACAGACACCAACCCGAAATTAGTCAGTCACTGGGTAGTGAGGTTATTTTCACGCCACATTTAGGTAATTTTAAACGTGGAATTTTAGCGACCATAACCGTAAAAGTGGCCGATGGAACCAGTCAAAGCCAAATCGATGATGCATATCAACAGGCTTATAAAGATAAGCCCATTGTGCGCTTGCTAAATCACTTTCCAAAATTAGACGATGTGGTGAATACGGCACATTGTGATCTACATTGGAAATATGATGCAAATTCTGGATATTTAGTGATTGGAAGTGCGATAGATAACCTTTTAAAAGGCGCAGCATCTCAAGCTATTCAGTGTGCGAACTTAGCTTTTGGTTACGCATCACACACCAGTTTGATTTATGAGGCAGGAAAATGCAGGTAAAAGTAGTCAAGGTTGGTGGCGCGTTTTTAGATGATCCCAATATTTCTGTAGATTTTTTTTCAGCTCTAAATGCTGCACAAGAACAACAACCAATAGTGTTAGTTCATGGCGGTGGAAGTAGTGTTGAGAAGCTGTTAAAAAATCTGTCATTATCAAGCCATAAAATAAATGGCCTGAGAGTAACGCCTAAATCGCAAATAGGTTATGTTGTTGGTGCGCTAGCCGGTACAGCCAATAAAAATTTATGCGCTTTAGCCAAAACAAGTGGCCTTAATCCTGTGGGAATCAGTTTATTAGATGGCAATATTACGCAGTGCCACCAAATTAGTGAAGAACTAGGTAATGTAGGTTCCGCCGAGCCCGGCGATCCAACATTAGTGACGTCTTTGCTAGCGGCTGGATTTTTACCTATTATTAGCTCGATTGGCAGCGACGAAAAAGGTGAGTTACTTAATGTCAATGCGGATCAAGCCGCAACCGCGATTGCAAAATTGCTAAATGCACAATTAGTGCTTTTGTCAGACGTTGCAGGTGTACTTGATCAACAAAAATCACTTATTAACACGCTGTCAGCAAGTGAAATTGACCACTTAATTGATCAAGGTGTAATCCGCGACGGTATGACCGTAAAAGTACAAGCGGCACTCGATGCCGCCAATCAGATAGGACAATCTGTCACCATTGCCAGTTGGCACAATCTGGAAGTATTAACTCAGGAAAATTCAACTGATAACGCATCTTCAGGAACAACTATATTCCCATCGTCTAAGGAAACAGTATGAAACAGGACCTATTAACTTTTAAAGACTGGAGTTCTGACGAATTAAATGATTTGTTAGCGCTGGCAGCTAAAATTAAAGCTGACCCAGAAAAACACAACCAAATATTGGCTGGAAAATCGATTGTCGCTTTATTTGAAAAGCCTTCCTTACGCACCCGAGTGAGCTTTGATATCGGCATTCATAAATTAGGTGGCCACATGGTCTACCTTGATTCTCAAGCCGGCAAATTAGCGGGTAGAGAAGACGCTAAAGATACTGCTGCAAACTTAGCTTGTTGGGCCGATGCAATTGTCGCACGCGTGTATAGCCATGAAACGTTAGTGGAATTCAGTGAAGCTTCCAAAGTCCCTGTTATTAACGCCTTATGCGATCTTTATCACCCTTGCCAAGCGGTTGCTGACTATCTTACTTTACTAGAAACTTATGGCTCTTTAGACAATCTAACCTTGGCCTATGTCGGTGACGGTAACAATGTGACGCATTCATTGTTGATCGTTGGTGCGTTATTAGGTGTCAATGTCGTTAGTGTGACGCCTGCTGGCTATGAAGTTAATCAAGAAATTTTCCAGTTAAGCGAGCAACTAGCACACAAAACAGGTGCTAAAATCACCCAAAGCAACAGCATTGATGCTGCAAAAGGCGCAAATGTGCTCTACGCTGATACATGGATTTCCATGGGAGATGATACTCCACTGGCAGATATCAAACGGGTTTTCGACCCATATAAAGTTGATGAAGCAATGATGGAGCTTACCGGAGCTGAGTATGTCATGCATTGTCAACCCGCGCACCGCGACTTAGAAATTAGTGGCGACTTGATTGATGGAGATAAATCGTTATTAATGCAACAAGCCGAAAATAGAATGCATGGCCAAAATGCCATATTGGCGAAACTGCTGGGTTAACATAACGAATTACGTAAAAAGTCGAGCGTTAAAAAAATCACACATTATTTAGTTAACGCGAATTTGTCTAGCTAAGCAAATTCGCATACGTTTATTTAGGAATGAATCATGTCAAAATCCGATATTAAAAAAGTTGTTTTAGCCTATTCTGGCGGCCTAGATACTTCTGCCATAATTCCTTGGTTAAAAGAAAATTATGATTGCGAAGTGGTCGCTTTTGCTGCAGATGTCGGACAAGGTGATGAAGAACTTGAAGGTCTTCATGAAAAAGCCATTAAAACCGGTGCCAGCGAATGTTATATCGTTGATTTAAAAGAAGAGTTCGTAGCAGATTATATTTATCCCACAATTAAAACCGGCGCAGTTTATGAAGGTGAATACTTGCTAGGAACATCAATGGCGCGTCCAGTGATTGCCAAAGCGCAAGTTGAAATTGCTCGTAAAGTTGGCGCAGACGCGTTATGTCACGGTTGTACCGGGAAAGGAAATGACCAAGTTCGTTTTGAAAGTACATTTGCCGCGTTAGCACCTGACTTACAAGTTATTGCTCCTTGGCGTGAGTGGAACATGGTTTCGCGTGAAGATTTGTTGGACTATCTAGCTGCTAGGGACATCAAAACCAGTGCTTCAGCCACGAAAATATACAGCCGTGACGCAAATGCTTGGCATATCTCTCACGAAGGTGGTGAGTTAGAAGATCCTTGGTGTGAACCAACGAAAGGTATCTGGACTATGACAGTCGATCCAGAAGATGCACCAGATCAAGCGGAGACAGTCACGCTGAGTTTCGATAAAGGTCTTTTGACCAAAGTAAATGATGTAGCGCTTTCGCCATACAAAGCATTGGTTGAACTTAACACTATCGCCGCAAAACATGGTGTTGGACGTATCGATATTGTAGAAAACCGTCTAGTCGGTATGAAATCTCGCGGTTGTTATGAAACACCGGGAGGAACGGTGATCATGGCTGCATATAAAGCACTTGAGTGCATGGTGTTAGATAAAGCCGCATTAAAACATAGAGAATATCTGGGTTTAGAGTTCTCACACGTAATGTATGACGGTCGCTGGTTTACAGCCCTTTCTGATTCTTTGCTGGCAGGTGCAGATGTGTTTGCGCAGCAAGTCACAGGTGACATTGTAGTAAAACTTTATAAAGGTCGCGCCACGGTTACCCAACGTCGCTCACCTAATAGCCTTTATTCAGAAGATTTTGCGACCTTCGGGAAAGACGATGTTTATGACCAAAAACACGCTGAAGGATTTATCCGTTTATTTAGCTTATCCAGCCGTATTGCGACTTTGAATAACAACGCACGCAACGCGAAGAAAGGAAACTAGTTATGGGTTTATGGGGAGGCCGGTTCCAAGAAGGCAGTAGTAGTATGTTCAAACAGGTCAACGACTCGTTGCCGTTTGATCGTATCTTAGCGAGTCAGGACATTCGCGGTTCCATTGTTTGGTCACGAGCAATTGCTAAAGCGGGCGTGTTAACAGTTGATGAACAGCAGCAAATCGAAACGACGTTAAATGAATTGCTCAGCAAAGCTGAAGCGAATGAGCTGGATTTTGATGCAAGTAGCGAAGAAGATATTCATAGTTTTATTGAAGCTACGTTAATTGAAAAACTCGGTGACCTTGGTAGGAAACTGCACACCGGTCGTAGTCGTAACGATCAGGTCGCTACTGACTTCAGACTTTGGTGCAAAGAGCATCTTCAGAGCTTGAAAGATGACCTGTTAGCCATTAAAAAATCGTTAGTGCTTTCGGCAGATAATAATAGAGATGTTATTTTACCCGGCTATACGCATTTGCAACGCGCTCAACCTGTTCGCTATCCTCATTGGTGTTTAGCGTATGTAGAAATGCTTAAACGCGACATTAGCCGCTTGGATGATTTATTGGCAAGAATGAATCAATGCCCATTAGGCAGCGGAGCTTTAGCAGGAACGGTTTACGCCATCGATAGACAGGAAATCGCCGAACAACTTAACTTTGCCTCCCCTTGTCTAAATAGTTTGGATGCGGTGTCTGATAGAGATTATGTGCTGGAATTATTGTTTTGCGCGAGCACCTCAATGATGCACTTGTCACGTATGGCAGAAGATTTGATTTTCTTCAATTCTGGAGAAGCTGGATTTATCACCTTGGGTGATGCAGTTACTTCAGGCTCGTCACTAATGCCACAAAAGAAAAACCCCGATGCATTAGAATTAATGCGAGGTAAATGCGGTAGAGTCTTTGGTAGTTTACAAGCGTTATTGGTCACTATGAAAGGACTGCCTCTTGCGTACAATAAAGACATGCAAGAAGACAAAGAAGGTGCATTTGACGCGGTAAATCAATGGCATATTTGTTTATGTATCGCAGCTGAAGTAGTTGACACTATCAAACTGGATTCAGCCCGTTGTGCACAAGCCGCCAAGCAAGGTTATGCAAACGCAACAGAATTGGCAGATTATCTTGTGGCAAAAGGTATTCCTTTTAGAACAGCGCACGATATTTCAGGTCAAATCGTACTTGCAGCAATAGAGCAAAACAAGCCTATCGAAAATTTATCATTGAGCGAATTACAAGCTGTCAGCGACGTCATTGAAGATGATGTATTTGCTGTATTAGAACTAGAATATTTGGTCGATAAACGCAATATTCTAGGCGGAACTGGTGCAAAACCCGTTTTCGATGCCCTTGATTATGAACTTAAGAGCTTAAAGGACTAAGGAACTAACATGGTAATGTCCGACATTGATAGCGTTAGGCTGTTTCGAAACTCAGCCCCTTATATTAATTCACATAGGGGAAAAACGTTTGTTTTGATGTTTGGTGGTGAGGCGATTGAAGATGTAAACTTTCCTAACATTATCAATGATATAGCGCTTCTTAATAGCCTGGGTGTTAAGTTAGTTCTAGTGCATGGAGCAAGGCCACAAATCGATCAACGCATTGCATTACGCGGCGTCGAAAAACGTTTTAACAATAATGTTCGCTTAACTGATAAGCAAACCTTGGAATCGGTAAAGGATGCCGCTGGCTCAGTGCGTTCACAAATTGAAGCCTTGTTAACGATGGGACTGGCTAATTCGCCCATGCATGGCTCTCAAATTCGTGTGTGCTCAGGCAATCTCGTCGTTGCGATGCCAATGGGTGTAAGAGAAGGCGTGGATTTCGAACATACTGGCGTGGTGCGCCGTATTGACGTTGTCGGAATTAATGATCACCTGCAAGATGGTTCAATTGTGTTGCTCTCGCCAATGGGCTATTCGTCGACAGGAGAAGTGTTTAATTTGTCCCACGAAGATGTTGCCACGCAAGCCGCAATAAGCTTAAAGGCCGATAAGTTAATTATCTTTTCCGAGCATCAAGGCATTTTAGATAAGACCGGAAAGTTATTACGGAATATTGATTCTACCCATTTATCTGAAATGCTAATTGATGGAGCAAGAGAAGATCAATATGGCATTCTAGATGCCATTAACCAAACTATTGCTGCTGATATCCCACGTTGCCATTGTGTCAGTTTTAAAAAGGACGGGGCACTTTTACAAGAATTGTTTACTCGCGATGGTTCGGGTTCACTGATATCGAAGCGTCATTATGAACAACTTCGTCAAGCTAATATTGAAGATGTGGGTGGTATTCTTCAGCTAATTAATCCGCTTGAAGAAAAAGGTATCTTAGTTAAACGCTCTAGAGAACTTTTAGAAGCAGAAATAGAGAAGTTCACGGTAATTGAACGTGATGGCATGATCATCGCCTGCGCGGCTTTTTATCCATATCCACAAGACAGCACCGGCGAATTAGCTTGTGTTGCCACACACGGGGATTACCGAGGTAAAAACCGTGGTGAACGTTTACTTGAAGCAATTAAACAAAATGCCCATGATCAAGGTCTGAGCAGCGTTTTTATTTTAACCACAGTCACCGCTCACTGGTTTCAGGAGCAAGGGTTTGTTCCCGCCAGCGTTGAGACTTTACCGGAATCGAAAAAACTACTTTATAATTTTCAACGGAATTCGAAAGTATTCGTTTTAGATATCGAGAATTGAATAACCTGCTGTTAGATTAAATAGAGTCTAGTAGCTGCTGAGCTGCCTCTGCATGTTCAAAGTTGCGATTCATTGAGAGCGCTTTTTGCAGCGAGATTTTAGCTTCAGTTACTAGATTTCTTTCTTTTTGCACAATCCCCAAATGATAGTAGGCATTCGCATTAGGCTGACTTTTAACGACTTTCTGTAAAGTGAGTTGCGCACGTAATAAATCACCTTTTGCACGGTATACCCAAGCCAATGTATCCATGAAAACCGGTTCATTGTTAGATAAGTGGACTGCCTTGTTAGCAAATATCAGGGCTTCATCCAAATTACTACCTGTAATAGTCGAAAGCCAAGCTAAATTGTTATATGCCGCAGCCTGTTCTGGATCTAAACTGATAACTCGACGGTAAGCTTGCTCAGCTGCTGCCAAGTTTCCCAACGACTCATACAATGCACCGAGCCGAATATATGGGAAAGGACTAGACGGCAATATCTGCGTAACTTTTTTATAATCTGTAACCGCTTCTTGTGTGTTTTTAAGGGCTGAGTTGACATCTGCCCGATCCATTAATAAAGGCACGAAATCAGCGTTAATTTGTATGCCTTGATTCAATATCTCTAGCGATTTCTTTAATTGATTTGTCTTGGCTAATAGTCGACCTAATGATTGATATGTAGTGGCATCATCGGGACGCAACTCGATTACACGTTCAAAGTGTTGAATAGCTTTTTCCAACTGATTTAAATTTGCATAGGATAAAGCTAATCCGTAATGGGCAATTACCGAATCAGGTGCAACCTGAAAAGCCTGCATAAACTTATCTTTGGCCAAGTGAGAGTTTTTCAATTGCTGTAAATACAACATGCCTAGATCATTCAATATCACCACCGAGTTGGGTTTAGAGGCAATGGCTGCTAAATAATATTTTTCTGCTTGATGGTATTTTTCCTGCGATTCATAAAAACGAGCCATTGAAACTAAAACTTCAACTGAATTTGGCGACACCAGAACAGCTTTATTGAGATATTGAGATGCAGTAGAAATTTGTTTTGACTGAATGTGTAGATTAGCCAAAGCAAGTAAAGGAATTGGATCTGAAGGATTTAGGCTGGATGCTTCTAAAAATAGGTTCTTAGCTTGGTAAAGATCGTTGCCTTGCATCTTCATCATACCTTGTTTAACTAACTCAATGGTTTGTTGAGAAGCAGAATCCACTTCGAAGACAGGCAATAAAGAACGCTCTTCAATGAGCGCAGCATTGATTTTAAAAGAGAAGTTCAATAATAAGACACAACAACAAATCCATTTATGCATAATCTCTATCCAAACTCACTTAAAAGTGACTTCTTGCCCTAAGCATAGAGCAAGAAGTTATTTGTGCAAATCACGATTAACTATGTTGACGCATTCTTAAACCGATTAACACTAGCCCTGCAAATAACAAAGCAGTTGTTGAAGGTTCAGGAATGGCCCCGGGATTATTACTATCACCACCAGGAGTATCATCGTCTATGTCGGTTTCTCCATCTCCAGGTTGCCAGCTAGATGAGATGTATGAAAATCTAGGACCACCGCCAGGCTTGTCAGCTACATCAACTTGGCTGTATAAGGTGATGTTGTTACCAAAAAAGTCGACAAAATCACCGGTTTCAGCAATGGCCTGTGAAGGCACAGAATCCCAATGATTGAAGACATCTACAGCAGCTATGGCAACTTCGTCATTTAATAAATCACCACCATAAAATACGCCATCTGTAGAAGGAATAGTGTAGCCTGAAAACATCGCGCCGGGTACAACACTGCCTAAAATCTGATTGGCATCAACCTGACAACAGTTGTGATCAGTACCTATCATAATGCCTCCTCCCCTTACAGCTAGCTGATTAATTTCATTAATAGTTAATCCGCCTAAAGCTGAATTAGGACCTGGGAAATCAGTAGTTGCATTGTAATTGATACTACGAATGTATAGCGAACCATCAAGCAATAAGTTTGATTTAGTAGCATAGTGATTTTGCACTGCGGCCAAATCCGCCGCATCAAACTTTTGTGAACCGCTAGTTGCATCAAATACGATAACATCGTACGAATTATTATTTAATTCCACCGCGAGAGTGCCAGGCACTTCGCTACTAACATAAGTTGAATTGTACACTCCACCGCCATTGTAATTCGTCAGATAATCCGACATTTCTTGGCGCAATGGATCCGCAGCTTGCGAACCATAAGTAGGGGTTGAATCCCACCATAAAACTGAATATGGTGCAGCCCATGCAGCACTCATCGTAAGTAGAGCAGATAAAAGAATGGTTATTTTTATCGATTTAAACATTAAAATATCCCTTTGTTTAATGACGAATTGAAACCAGATACATCCTGAATACTCTGATATTTATATACATCGGGATTTAATAAGCATTAAAAGTACCAAACGTAAAAATGAGATATATTTCAGAAACATAAAATTTACATCTGTTCAATTTACACACAAAATGTAAAAAACATTGACACTTTCAGGGATAAAAATGAAGAATTGGAAGTTTGAAAAGGCTAATTAAATACGTATTTAATTAGCCTAAGTTGCAAATGTTAGATACTCACGCGCTTATATTCGCGATATTTCGGCACCCAGAAATTGATGTCGATACTAGTACGAAGAGCATCATCCGTCATCTCCAGCGCTAATCCCTGTTGCTGAGCAACTTTCCCCACGGCGAACGCAATTTTCTTACTTAAACTTGCAATTTCAGTTAAAGGAGGCAGTAATGCACCCTCACCGTCGGTAGCCAAAGGCGATGCAAGTGCAAGAGCTTCGCTCGTAGCCATTAACATCTCTTCGCTGATCAATCTGGCTTTTGTCGCTAAAACACCCAAGCCAATACCAGGAAAGATATAACTGTTATTGCATTGAGCGACAGGGAATACCTTACCTAAGTATTCTACCGGTGCGAATGGACTTCCCGTAGCGATAATTACCTGACCGTTAGTCCACTCAATTACTTGCTCAGGCCTTGCTTCAACCTGACGAGAAGGATTACTAAGAGGGAAAATAATCGGTAACTCACAATGAGATTTCATGCAGCGGATGACCTCTTCTGTAAATAAGCCAGGCTGACCTGAAACCCCAATCAGAATGTCCGGTTTAGCATTATTAACTACCTCTAAAAGGCTGGCCCAGTCACCTTGGATTTTCCATTGCATTGATAGTTCTGGAGATTGAACCAACTTTTGCTGGAAATCTCTTAGTCCTAACATGCCATCGGTTAGCAAACCAAAACGATCAATCATAAACACTTGTTTACGCGCTTGCTCTTCACTAATCCCCTCTTGACACATACGGCTAATAATCATTTCCGCGATTCCGCATCCTGCTGAGCCAGAGCCAACAAATACCACTTTTTGCTGACTTAGTTTAACCCCTTTGCTCAAACAAGCCGCTAGTATCGAACCCAGTGTCACTGCTGCGGTTCCTTGAATATCGTCGTTAAAACAACAAACTTGATCACGATAACGTTCAAGCAAGGGCATGGCATTGGGTTGCGCAAAATCTTCAAATTGAATCATCACACCTGGCCAGCGCTTTTGAGCAGCTTGGATAAACATATCCACAAATTCATTGTACTCTTCGCCACCGATTCGCTTGTGACGAGCCCCCATATACATAGGATCATCAAGTAATTTTTGATTATTGGTGCCTATATCTAACATTACCGGCAAGGTATAAGCTGGGCTGATTCCGCCGCAAGCTGTGTAAAGTGACAATTTACCAATCGGTATGCCCATACCACCGATACCTTGATCACCTAAACCTAAAATACGCTCACCATCCGTGACCACAATAACTTTAACTTTACGTTTTGTAGCATTACGTAAAATGTCATCTATTTGCGTACGCTCAGAATAGGAAATAAATAATCCACGAGAACTGCGATAAATGTCAGAGAACTGCTCACAAGCATCGCCTACTGTCGGCGTATATATAATCGGCATCATCTCGTCTATATGCGATTGCACTAATCGATAGAATAGAGTTTCATTGTTATCTTGAATCGCGCGCAAATAAATATGCTTATTGATAGGAGAAGTAAAACTAGAATACTGCATGTAAGCGCGTTCAACCTGCTCTTCGATACTTTCGTAACGAGGAGGTAGCAATCCAGTAAGATTGAAATTTTCGCGCTCTCTTGCCGTGAACGCACTGCCTTTATTTAATAGTGGCGTTTCTAAAAGTGAAGGTCCAGCATGGGGAATGTACAAATATTTAGACGAATTGCTCATTAGACGTAATCTTTTCCGTTTTTCTCTTAAAACATTAGGAGATATTAAAATGCATAAATATAGCTTAACCGTAAAAAGCGTGTACTTTTAACGAAAATGCTACTAATGGCCGCAAGTTTAGCTGATATCTATTTATTCTCAGTATCAAATTGTCTGGTCAGATGTGCAAAAAATATGATTTACTTTACGAAGAATTTGTTGAAGTAGAGTGTTTGCGACAATTAACCTATAGCTATATACGTCTATTGCCACAAAACTCCCTATTCGATTTAAAAAATATCTTCAGGTAGCACCGTTTCGCCTTGATCATTTTCAAAGGGATCGATAACTGTCTCAGATTGAACTGAAGATTTAGGTTCAGTGCCTTTTACAAAGTATTCGAACATAGAAGTATGATCTGTGCGCGATGTCAGTTTGCCTGTGTCTCGATCAATTCTTACCGTGATAATATTGTCAGGCATAGGTTTTATTTCTTGCGGTACATCTTTTAACGCTTCTTGCATAAAACGAATCCAAGCCGGTTGTGCAGCTTTAGCGCCATCTTCCGCGCCAATCATGGCATTTCCGATCCAATTAAATTTTTCAGGGTTTTCATTTATTAAATTCTGATTGCGAGAGGCTCGTCCAAGCATACGGCTCATATCATCAAAGCCAACCCAAGATGTCGCCACGAGATTCGGACCGAAACCACTAAACCAGGTATCACGTGAATCGTTTGTGGTGCCGGTTTTACCTGCCAGATCAGTACGACCAAGAATGTTTCTGGCGCGCCAGCCTGTACCTAACCAATAGGTATTGCGCTGTGCATCGTTACTCCACCGACCGTTTCCACGCACCGCAGTGCGCATCATTTCTCTGACTAAAAAGGTATTCTGCGCAGAAACAACCCTTTCAGCTTTAATAACTTGAGGTTGTTCTTCTTCAATTTCTGGAAATCCATTTAATTCTGCTGCTAACAGTGCTTCGATTTCTTGTTCAGTTAGTGCTTCAGAATTTAGATCTGGGGTTGTTTCTTGATCCGACTCTACTAGGTCAGATTCATCGCAGTTTTCACATACCTGTGGCGGGTTAGCCTGCCACAAAACGACACCATGCTCATCTTCGATACGTTGAATAAAATGTGGTCTGACATAATATCCACCATTAGCGATAACCGACATTGCCGTAGCAACCTCTAGCGGCGTTTGTGAGCCAGAACCCAGTGACATGGTTTCATCTTTTGGAATTTCAGAACGCTCAAAACCAAATTTACTCAGATGATCAGCAGCGTTATCAATACCAATTGCTCGCAATAACCGTACTGACACAACGTTTTTCGATTTACCAAGCGCGACGCGCATGCGGATAGGGCCATCATAAACCGCAGGTGAATTTTGCGGACGCCATGCAGTTCCCGTACTGGCATCCCACTGGTTAATTGGCGCATCATTAATAATGCTGGCTAAAGTATAACCTTGTTCAATAGCTGCGGAATAAATAAAAGGTTTGATATTCGAGCCAACCTGACGTTTAGCCTGTGTCGCACGGTTAAACTGACTTTGATAAAAACTATATCCACCAACGATCGCTTGTACGGCACCGTTGTTCGGATCTAATGCTACAAACGCACCACTTACCGTCGGAAGTTGTGATAATTGCCAGTTTCCGGTCTCTTCGTTTTGTCTTATCCAAATTAACTCGCCGGCTTTTACAATATCAGCAGCCACTTCTGGATCGGCGCCCTGACGATTGTCATCAATATAACGTCTTGCCCAATGCATGCCTTGCCATTCAATTGTTTCATAATTGCCGCTTGCGGTATAAATAACAAAACTCTTTTCTTCCACTTGAGTGACAACTGCTGGGTGTAAAATACCAATAGGCGTGTAGGTAGCTAAGACATCAAGCATTTGCTTTTCGTCCCAAGCTTCTTGCGAAAGCGCTGAAAGCGTTTCATCCGAAATGGCTTGCTCCGAGCTTTGGATATCACGATTTGTTTCTTGAGGATTCTCTGGATCGTCTTCTGCGCCCCATAAAACGCGGATTGGTCCACGATAACCGTGCCGTTCATCATAATCATGTAAATTGCGTATTACCGCTGTTTGTGCAGCAAACTGTAGATCTGAAGGTGCGGTTGCAAAGACTTGATAACCACCTGTTTCAGCTTCTTCTTTGCCATAGATTTCAACCATTTCATTATAAATAAGGTCGGCAAGATATGGTGCATCAAGTTGAATTTCTGCTCCATGACGTTTTGAAATAACTGGCTCATTGACCGCTTGATCAAACTCTTCTCTGCTAATAAATTCTTCATCTAGCATACGCAGCAACACTACTCTGCGTCTTGCTTCAGCACGTTCTGGGCTGGCAATTGGGTTTAACGTTGAAGGGGCTTTAGGTAATCCAGCGATCGTTGCAATTTCTGCCAAACTCAATTCATTTACTGTTTTACCGTAATAAACCTGAGCGGCAGCACCAAAACCAAAGGCGCGATGACCTAACTCAATTTTATTTAGATATAAGGCAAGGATTTCATCTTTACTTAGTAAGCCTTCCATATGCCATGCAATAAATATCTCTTTAATTTTACGAATATAGGTTTTATCTCGAGTTAAGAAAAAGCCCCGAGCTAACTGCATCGTAAGGGTACTTCCACCTTGTCCGCGCTCACCAGTTAAGACTAAATTCACAAAAGCGCGACCTAAGCCGATAGGATCTATACCAGGGTGATCGTAGAATCGACTATCCTCTATTGCGAGTACGGCATTAATTAATGTTTGTGGTACTTCATCTAACTCTAAAGGAATTCGGCGCTTAACTCCAAACTGGGAAATAAGCTTACCGTCTTTAGTATAAATCTTCATTGGGGTTTGTAAGCGCACATCTTTGAGCACTTCAACACTGGGAAGATCGGGTTTGATATAAAAGTACATACCTACAATCGCTATCGTACCAAGCAGAAATGCGGCTATACTCATTATTAATAACAGTTTGATGTACTTCACAAAAATAAAACTACCAGAGCAAAATTGAATAAATGATTTATATTTTATACCTATGTACCGTTATTAGAACCATAAAAAACAAAAAAGTGCGTAATAATGGTAAAACTAAAGCAACTAAGATGGTTCGGAACTAATTGTGTTGAAACAACTTTTTAAGAAAAAAGCCTCACAAATGATAGGTCTCGATATCGGTACACGGTATATTAAGGCCGTTTTGTTTGAACAAGAAGGCAGCCAAATTAAGGTGCAGAGTTTCGCATGTGAGCAGATAAACGGCAATGCCTTTGCTGACAGAGAAATAAAAGATTTCGATGCCGTGAGTAATGCACTGAAAAAAGTGAAGCTTTCTTTAAAGAGTAAAAAGAAAGATGTTGTGGTTGCGATATCTGGCGGTTCTGTTTTAAGTAAAATCGTCTATATGGACCCAGATCAACAAGATTTTGAACTTGAAACCCAAATAGAAATAGAGTCCGATAGCCTAATTCCTTATCCTCTAGAAGAAGTATATTTAGATTTTGAAGAGCTGGGCGAAAGTAAAACTCACGTGGGTAAAGTTGATGTGTTACTTAGTGCAGCGCATAAAGATGTCGTTGATAGTCGCATAACTTTGCTAAGAGAAGTGGAATTTAATCCTAAAGTTGTGGATATTGAAAGTTACGCGTTAGGTAATGCAATTATCGAGTTTGCAGACTATCCAGAAGATAAACCCATATTGTGTTTCAATATTGGCGCTTCGCAATTACAACTTTGTGTAGTTTTGAATGATCGAGTGATTTATAGCAAAGAACACAGCTTTGGAATGAATAGCCTCATTCAAGACTTAAGTATTATTCACACCCTTGAAAAATCTGAAACAGAACAACAATTAGTGAATGGCGATCTACCCGCTACTTGGCGAGAGGATACGTTCCCGATTTTCTTAGCAAACTTAAATCAACATATCAGCCGCGCAGTACAAATGTATATTAGTTCTACCGGTGCAGAACGTCCTGAAGCCATGATATTGTCCGGAGGCGGTGCAAACATAGAAGAAATTGCTGCCGAGCTAGAGGGAGAGTTAGCTATCGACGTTTCCATATTTAATCCATTTAAAGATATGCAGATTTCGGAAAAGGCTGAACAACAAGGTTTTCATAAAGTTGCTCCGCAACTAGCAATTGCGGCCGGATTAGCGTCTAGGAGTTTTAAACCATGTCACATGTAAACCTATTGCCGTGGCGTGAAGAACTGCGTCAAAGGCAGAAAAAAGACTTCTTTACTTTGCTGTTTGCAGTGGCGTTATTTATCATGATCATCGTGTATCTGTTTGGTGTGTTAGTGGACAGCAGAATTGCCAATCAAAATCAACGTAACGCATTTTTACAGGGGCAAATTGCTGTTCTTGATGCAGAAATAGCAAAAATCAAAGATATTAAAGAAAGTAAAAAAGCCATCGAGCAACGTATGGCCCTAATCGAACAACTACAAACTAGCCGTAATGTCGCACCAATAGTATTTGATGAATTAGCGCGATTGGTTCCACCAGGAGTTTCTTTCCGCTCATTCTCTCGCCAAGGTAACACGGTTGAGCTATCCGGTGTCAGTGAATCAAACAATCGTTTGTCTTCCTTCATGCGCAATATAGAAAACTCAAAAATATTTGGTCAAGGTGAATTATCATCAATCGTGGCAGATACAACTGCGCCAGATGCGGTGAGTGAATTTAAATTAACTTTCTCGATAAATTCGTCAGTCGCTCCTGACTTCTCAGCAAAACCTGAGGAGGGCCAACTATGAAATTTGATGTAAATAAACTTAAAGAGATGAATGATCTCGATTTCGAACAGGTTGCAAATTGGCCGTTCGAAGTAAAAACAGTGGTTGCAGTATTCGTAGCGATTTTGGTTGCCGTAGGCGGTTATTACGGGTTAATTTCCTCTAAATTACCGGTATTAGATAGAACTCAAGCTGAAGAAGCTGAACTTAAACAAACCTTTGCGGCAAAATACAGAATTGCGGTTAACTTAAAAGCCTATGAAGATCAGTTAGCACGCATAGAAGCTGACTTTTCGTCGATGCTGAAATCGTTACCAACCAGTAATGAAACGCCTGGATTAATTGACGACATTACATTTGTAGGGACAACCGCCGGATTAAACTTCAAGTTGATAAATTGGCAACAAGAAATTCCTAAAGAATTTTATACTGAGTTACCAATCCAGATGGAAGTGACAGGTGATTACCACGAATTTGGTCAGTTTGTGTCAAACATCGCTGGACTGCCGCGCATTGTGACACTGCATAATTTTGATATCACCCAACAAGGTTCAGAATTAAAATTGCAGCTTCAAGCTAAAACCTATCGCACTGCAGTATCGGAGCAAAGCCGATGAGAAAACTATCTTTACTTTTCGCGGCAATTGCGTTGGCCGGGTGCGAAGCGCAAACGGATGACTTGGTAACATATGTTGTTGAAGTGAAACAAAGTACATCTGTGAACATAGAACCTTATCCTGAATTTAAAACGCAGCCTGCTTTCGAATATAAGGCAGCTGATCTTCGCAGCCCGTTTAAACGTCCTCGAAATGTTGCAGTGCAAACTGTAGAGACGAAACGTGAAAATTGTTTACAACCTGATTTCAATAGAATCAAAGGCGCTCTTGAAGGGTTTGGACTTGATGCATTAACGATTTCTGGCACATTCACTAGCTTGGGAAGAAATTGGGCATTAGTTACCGCAAACGATGGTTCCTTGCACAAAGTCACTACAGGAGACTACATAGGTTTGTTTTTTGGACGTATAACATCAATTCAGAATGGCGACATATCAATTGAAGAAATGTTGCCAGATGGGGCCGGCTGCTGGCAAAAAAATAAAGCAATACTGAGCATGTCTTCACGGGCAGGAGAAAATGATAATGTCTGAACGTTTTATCTTTAATAAAAAGCTGAATAGAGCTAATCGAACTTGCTTTTGGCTGTTTTTAGCAATAGCCGGAATGACATTTGTTTCGCTTAATTCAATGGCCCAACAAGCTCAGCCAGTGTTAGTTGATCCCGACAAGAAAGTCGCAAGTGTATTTCGTTCAGAATTGAACGACATTGATTTTAAGCGTAACTCAACTGGCGGGGCTCGCGTTACGTTAGATTTCAATAATGCTGACTATCAAATGCAACTGTCGCAGCAAAGCCAAAAGCTTGTGCTCTCATTACCCGCGGTAAAACTAGGTGATGAACAGTTATTTACTTTAGATGTTGCCGATTTTGCAACCCAAGTTACTAGCATTGAAACGTTTCAGGAAACAAAAGGCAGTAAAATAGAATTCAACTTGGCCAGTAAAGCAACCTTTACTCACAGGAAAAACAACCAGCAACTAGTCATTGAAATTGAAAAAGATAATGAGCCTGATAACAATAATGCTTCTTCGGTGTTTACCGGTGAGCCAATATCATTAGATTTTCAAGACGTACCTGTACGCCAGGTATTACAAATCATTGCTCAGGTTAATGGCTTCAATTTAGTGACTACAGACACGGTAAGTGGCAATGTCACTATCAGTTTATCTGGCGTGCCTTGGGATCAAGCACTTGAAATGATTTTAAAGATCAAAGGACTCGACAAACGACTGGAAGGCAACATATTACTTATCGCGCCTTCAGAAGAGCTGACAGCACGTGAAACCCAGCAATTGCAGTCGAAACAACAAGTGGCTGATTTAGCACCGCTAAGCTCAGTTAACATTCAAATTAATTATGCAAAAGCAGCCGAAATGGCGGCGATTCTAAAATCTGCTGATGCAAGTATTTTAAGCTCAAGAGGCTCAGTTACCATCGATGAGCGTACAAATACTGTTTTATTGCGTGATACCGCAGACTCAGTAGAAGAAGCGCGTTCGTTAATTAAAGCGCTAGACATTCCAATCAAACAAGTATTGATTGAATCAAGAATGGTTACGGTGCGTGATAATGTCGATGAACAACTTGGAGTGAGATGGGGCCTGAGTGACCGTACCTCAGACGGCGGCATTTCAGGTTCTTTGGAAGGCGCTGATGCCATCGCTGGCGGCACGTTACCGGATTTAGCAGACAGACTTAATGTAAACCTACCTGTTTCTAACCCAGCTGGCCGTATTGGTTTACAAATTGCTCGATTAGTTGACGGCACCATTATTGATTTAGAACTAAGTGCCCTTGAATCAGAAAACAAAGGTGAAATCATCGCCAGTCCAAGAATCACTGTGGCAAATCAACAAGAAGCTTACATCGAGCAAGGTACTGAAATTCCTTATGTACAAGCGACATCAAGCGGTGCAACTTCGGTAGAATTTAAAAAAGCTGTGTTAAGTCTTAAAGTGACACCTCACATCACCCCAGACAACCGCGTGATATTAAATTTAGTGGTAACTCAAGATACTCGTGGCGAAACCGTTTCTACTTCAACCGGTCCTGCGGTAGCCATCGATACCCAAGAAATAAGCACACAAGTATTAGTTGAAAATGGGGAAACAATTGTACTGGGTGGAATTTTCCAACAGACTTCAACAGACGACGTATCTAAAATACCTTTGCTAGGTGACTTACCTGTAGTAGGCGGACTATTTAGAAACTCACAAAAAATAAATGAAAAACGCGAACTGTTAATTTTCGTCACGCCTAAAATCTTAGTCGACTCGCTTTAAGTAAAGTTTTTAGTGTATCTGTACAAAGGGCAATTCATATTGCCCTTTTATTTTGAGTAGACAACCTAAAAAAACCCATCAAAAATCCGCTCATTATTTATGATTAACAGTGAATTCCCTTCACCTTTGGATAATTAACTGGGAATTAGTGAGCACTTAAGATGGGAAATAGCCCCTCTTTTTAGCCCCACATATCAAGCAGAAGCAAATTAAGCACAACAAAACTTGCAAATTTCAGCATATAACTGAGATAATCGCGCTCTCGAAATTTCGACGAGGTCATGTTCAGACCAATTGCATAAACGAATTCAATCTATTCGGTTTATTTAACCAATTGATTAAATGGGACTTTTACGTAATTGGAATAATTCAAATTGGGACGCAAACCCCCAGTTAACTAAAGTTGTGATATAAGCAAAAATGGCAGAAAAGCGTAATATTTTTCTTGTTGGCCCAATGGGAGCTGGCAAAAGTACGATAGGAAGGCATCTCGCCGACGAACTTCATCTTGAATTTTTTGATTCCGATCAGGAAATCGAACGCCGCACTGGTGCAGATATCGCTTGGATATTTGATTTGGAAGGTGAAGATGGTTTTCGACTAAGAGAAGAAACCGTGATCAACGATTTGACTGATAAACAGGGTATTGTCTTAGCCACCGGTGGCGGCTCTGTTGTAAGTAAAAACGTACGGAATCGTCTGTCAGCTCGAGGTATCGTGGTTTATTTGCAGACGACTATCGACAAACAAGTAGCGCGTACTCAGCGAGATAAACGCCGTCCATTGTTGCAAAAAGACGATCCAGAAATGGTGTTACGTGAACTTGCTGATTCCCGTAATCCACTTTATGAAGAAGTAGCTGACTATGTTGTTGACACTGATGATCAAAGTGCAAGAGCAGTCGCTAGCCAAATAATTGATAAAATTGGGCTTTAACTAGACCATTCCATACACGAGGTAGTGCGCTCATGTCCACAATTACAGTTGAGTTGGGTGAGCGTAGTTACCCAATCAATATCGACTCCGGATTATTAACTTCTACAGACTCATTTAAACACCAGATTAAAAGTGGCAAAGCGATTGTGGTCACGAACGAGGTTGTTAAACCTCTTTATCTGCAAACCTTGTTAAGCACGTTAAATGACATAGATGTTAAGGTTATTTGCCTGCCTGATGGCGAACAACATAAAAACCTTACCCAATTCAATGTGGTTATCACCCAACTCTTAGAACAACACGCTGCTCGAGATACCACCTTGATTGCACTAGGTGGTGGCGTGATAGGTGATCTAACAGGGTTTGTTGCAGCAAGTTTTCAACGTGGCATGCCCTTTATTCAAGTCCCCACTACATTACTTTCGCAAGTGGATTCTTCTGTGGGAGGGAAAACCGCGGTTAACCACCCTTTAGGCAAAAACATGATTGGGGCGTTCTATCAACCACAATCAGTAGTAATCGACATTGATACGTTAAAAACCTTACCACCTAGAGAGTTTGCCGCCGGCATGGCGGAAGTGATTAAATATGGCATCATTTACGATGGCGCATTTTTTAATTGGCTAGAAAACAACGCTGAGGCATTAAAAAACTTATCATCTGAACATTTGAAATATGTCATTCAGCGCTGCTGCGAAATTAAAGCAGAGATTGTTTCGAAAGATGAGAAAGAAAATGGTATCCGCGCATTACTAAACCTTGGGCATACTTTTGGCCATGCAATAGAAGCTGAACAAGGCTATGGAAATTGGTTGCACGGTGAGGCTGTTGGCTGTGGCATGGTATTAGCGGCCAAAGTAGCCCGCGCCAAAGAATGGATATCACAAGCCGATTTAGACCGAATGGTTAACCTAATAAAGCTTTTCGACCTGCCTACAGAAGCACCTGAACATATGAATTATGAAATTTTCATGCGACACATGCAGCATGATAAAAAAGTGCTATCTGGCACGATCAGGTTTATTATTCCAGTTAGCATCGGTGAAGCAATAGTAACGAAAGACATAGAGCCTAGTTTATTGCAAAACATATTAAATAAATAAGAGATAGGATTGTGGCGATCAACGAGTTGCATAGTCGGCTGGAATATTTAGTTTCGTACTCGTCGCAGCTCATTTTTATTAGCTGCGAAAGCCTGTCTCAACAGCAATCCTCACTGCAACAGTTTATCGCTAACCAACATGAAAATACTGAGGTTGCCTTTATTAATGGTGAAAGCCAACTGCGGGATTCCGATTATCGAAATGAAATATATCGACAATTGGTTAGTGCCCCACTTTCCCCTAATGACCCATTAGATAAACAACTCATTCAACAAATTCCAAAAGATTCAGGGCCAATATTAATTTGTATTTGCGCTGCTCAGCATATTTCAACTTCTTTATTAAATGAATTATGGCGATTAGTGTTAAAAAACAAAGATTTAAATAAAGGTCATCATCTTAATGTATTGTTATTTGGTAACGCTCAATGGACGCAATCGGCCAAAACCAACTTAGCTCAAGATAATCAACACCTCCCCATATTGTTAAGCAATGAAATTGTTTCATCAAACCAAATTGCAGACAATTTAAGCCAAAGCATCCGTCAAAGACGTGCACGTATCGAGCGACAGTTTAATACGCTAGAGGAAGTAGATTCAGGCTCCATTATTCGCAAACCGATATTTAAACTCGTAGCAGGCCTAGTTTTCATTGGTATATTTTTTATGTTGGTGTTTTGGCAATATCCTGACGAGATAAACCAATTCATAGATCCACAATCAACAAAAGTCGATATTGCCCAAAAAGCGCCAATTGAACAGGAGGCGATAGATGCAGTCAAAAAACAAGATGACAATAATTCAGTAACAGAACATATAGATCAGGCTGAAAAAGCGATTGAAGAAGTGCAGCAAAGCCTTGAACAGAATATTTCAGACCAAGAACCAAACGAAGAGCAAACAGAAAACGGTCAAGAGCTGGTAACAAGTTGGCAAAAAGAAGTCGATAAACAGCAGCAGCGCGATCTGCAACAAGTCACCGAGTCTCCCCCCAAACAAGAGGATGTGAATGAGCAAGACGATGAAAGTAAGCAAGAGGATGGACAAGATAGCACAGACTCAAATACAGATAATGACACAGCGGAGCAACAACTACAGTCACATCCGATATTAAGTTTGCAAGATAATCTGTTCGTTTTACAACTCGCTGCCATGAGTGAAGAGTCTATTGCTCTGCAATTTATCCAACAACATGGATTAGAAGACAGTCACTGGCTGTATACCACTCAACGATTTGGAGGAGACTGGCACGTTGTGATTTTCAAAAAATCCTTTGCCAATATCCAACTAGCGCGGCAGTATATTGCTGCATTACCCGATAGCATAGACAAAACAGTTCCATTTGCTAAATCAGTTAAACAAATAAAGGAAGAGTTGGCAGTATCTCAGCAATAAGTGGATTGTGGTTACACCAAAAAAGCGAACATGAAGAAAAACAAAAATCGGGCGTTTTTAAAATGGGCTGGCGGAAAATACGGCCTTATTGATGAAATTTGTCAACGGCTCCCTGAAGGCAATAAATTAATCGAACCTTTTGTCGGCGCAGGCTCTGTCTTCCTAAATACAGACTTTCCGCAATATATATTAAATGACATCAATCCTGATCTGATAAACCTATATAACATTGTAAAATCGCAATCAGAGTACTTTATTCAAGAAGCAGAAAAGCTATTTTGTGCTGCCAATAATCAACCGTTACGATTTTATGAGCTGCGTAAAGAATTTAATCAATCAAATGATGTTTTTTATAAATCTTTATTATTTTTATATTTAAATCGACATGGATACAACGGGCTATGCAGATACAATTTATCAGGTGGATTTAACGTACCATTTGGTAAATACAAAGCGCCTTATTTTCCTAAAAATGAGTTGTATTATTTTGCTGAAAAATCGCAAAAAGCAATGTTTACCTGCGAATCATTTCAAAATAGTTTTGCACGGGCGAGAAAAGGCAATGTTATCTATAGCGATCCTCCTTACGCACCGATTAGTTTAACTTCTAACTTCACACAATATGCTAAAAATGGGTTCTCGTTAGATGAACAGTTGTTGTTGGCAAAATTGGCGAAGCACAATGCCGATAAAAAATCAGTTAGTGTGTTGATTAGTAATCATGACACGCGGTTTACTCGGGATATTTATTCAGAAGCAGATATAACCAGTTTGATGGTAAGTCGTACTATCAGCCAAAAAGGCGATCAAAGAGTAAAAGTAGGTGAGTTACTCGCGCTTTATTCGTAACATTGGCAAGCAGGTATGGTGCTAACCTAAGGCAATATTGACGATTATCACCAATCCAAGAATTAAACCAATCACAAAGACAATACCAACCAACAAATATGGGACAAAGGATTTTTGCTGAAAGTCATGCTCGTAGTTTTGGTGGGATTGCACACCAAACATACTGGCAGCAACACTTTTAAAAACACCCCATAAACTATTCGATTTAGATTCCGACAATTAACCAGCACTCGAGTGGGAAGTAGGTTGTTTGTCTGTGGTTCTGGATAACAACTCTAATAAATCAAGGTAGTGAAATTGATAACGTGAACGTCCTGAAAACCAACTCATCCAGCTCACATTTTTTTGATTCGCATTAGCGCAACGATTAACTGGATTTGCAGGGTTTGAATCCGCAGTATATTTATCTATATCAATATTTTGACAAAAACTATCCACATTAGAAAATTGTGGTTGTACTACAACAAAGAGAGTAAATGTGATTGCACCAATAGAGATACCGGCTTTTAACTTCCTGTTCATATGGCCACCTTTAATCGTTATTGAAGGTGCATTATACGTCCGTTGATAAAATGAACAACTGTCTTTTACCTGATTTCCATGCGCTTTAACGCACTTAATGACTTTTTGTTGTTAAATTCAACCAAAAAAGCCAACTCGAAAGTTGGCTCTTTAGGCGTTTCAATTCAAACTAAAATTAGAAAGATGTTCCCCAGCTAACAACGAATTTAGTATCGTCATCACCTGATTCGTCATCTGCTTTAGATACGCTTAACGTAAAATCACCTTTTGAAAGGTCAATTTGGAAGTGACCATAGTCAACGTCACCATATACTGCGTCGTCGCTATCAAAGTCGTAATAACCATAAGTTAAACCAAGACCAAATTCGTTTGGAAGGTCAAAACCATAACCTACACTATAATAAAGATCTCCGGTACCAAAAGGTGCATCGTCGTCTGCTTGGCTGTTAATTGTATAAGCCACACCGAAAGAGAATGCGCCATAGCCACCATTGAAATAGACTTCACCAAAATCAGAATCTTCATAACCTGTTGCTGGGTACATATAATAAATATAACCAACGTCATATGTGAAATCGCCTGACTCACCGCCATAACCTAGGTAGAAGTCATTTTCAGTTCCGTCAACGCCCCAATCAATAGAGCCAATCCAAGTACCTGCATAAAAACCACTCTCGCTTGAATAGTCAATACCACCAGAAACTGAGACATCATTGCTGCTTTGAGTAACACCACGCCATAAGTAATTGCTTGTTGCGCCAAAGTTAGCAGAAATGTCTGCTTGTACTAATGAACTAAAACTGGTTGCAGAAAGTACTGCTACAGCCAATGCGGCCAATTTCAATGTTTTCATATGTGTTCTCCGAAATTTATTTATATTTTCAATGTTTTAATTTTAATTATTATTATTATTTTTTTGTCGCTGGCATGATTAAGGCAATTCTAGTGCCGCTTATTTGAACAACCTTATAAAACACGTAAGCCATTGTTTTATATTGCTAATTATAAATTTTGTTGGATAACACCTTAGTAATGTAAAATTGATTGCGTCATGCTAACGCACCATATGAGAACTTCAGCACCATAATAGTGCGAGGCATTGGTGGCACTAACGCTTTTTTCATTACCGGTTTTTCTTTACACTATCGCCCATTCAAATTGGAGACCCTTATGAGCCCATTTTTAATCGCGCCTTCTATTCTTTCAGCAAACTTTGCGTGCCTTGGCAATGAAGTGGATAAGGTTATTGCTGCAGGAGCTGATTTGGTGCACTTCGATGTAATGGATAATCATTATGTTCCCAATCTGACTGTAGGTCCTTTGGTATGTCAGTCATTGGTTAAACATGGTGTTAGCAAACCCATAGATGTGCATTTGATGGTTGAGCCAGTGGATCAAATGATCGAGGATTTTGCAGCCGCTGGTGCAAATCGAATTAGTTTTCATCCAGAAGCCACGCGTCATTTAGACAGAAGTCTACAACTAATTATTGATAGTGGTTGTGAAGCGGGTGTAGTTCTAAATCCTGCCACCCCTCTTCATTGTCTTGATTATATTATCAATAAGCTCGATTTCATTTTGATGATGTCAGTCAATCCAGGATTTGGCGGTCAACAGTTTATTCCACAAACATTAGAAAAGATTCGAAAGGTAAAACAGCGTGTACGTGATTCTGGTAAACCGATTAGAATTCAAATTGACGGTGGTGTAAAAGTCGATAATATTCGCAGCATTGCCGAAGCTGGAGCAGATACCTTTGTAGCGGGTTCGGCTATTTTCAATCAACCTGACTATAAACTCGTCATCGACCAAATGCGTGCAGAATTAAATAAAGTAAATATGGCTTAGGCCTGTTGATAACCTAAAAGAAGAAAGTTTTAAACTATGAGTAAACCAATTGTACTAAGTGGTTGTCAGCCATCAGGACAACTGACGATAGGAAATTACATGGGCGCATTGCGTCAATGGGTAAACATGCAACAGGACCATGACTGCCTATATATGTTGGTAGATTTACATGCCATCACTGTTCGCCAAGATCCTAAGGCATTGTACAACGCCTGTTTAGATGGCTTATCACTATATTTAGCTTGCGGAATCGATCCTAAACAAAGCACCATTTTTATGCAGTCGCATGTACCAGAACATGCGCAATTAGCTTGGGTGTTGAATTGTTACACGCAAATGGGCGAATTAAATCGCATGACACAATTCAAGGACAAGTCTGCTAAAAACATTTCCAATGTAAACGCAGGATTGTTGACCTACCCTACCCTAATGGCGGCCGATATCTTGCTATATCAACCAAACCGAGTGCCTGTGGGGGATGATCAAAAACAACATCTTGAATTGGCACGCGACATTGCTACTCGTTTTAACAACATATACGGCGACATATTTACCATTCCCGAACCTTTCATACCGGAATTTGGCGCACGTATTATGAGTTTGCAAGATCCGGGTAGTAAAATGTCAAAATCTGATAACAATCCCAATAATTTTGTTGGATTGTTAGAAGATACCAAAAAAATCAGTAAGAAAATAAAACGCGCTGTGACCGATTCAGATGAACAAGCCCGTATTTATTTTGATAAACAGGAAAAACCAGGTGTTTCAAACCTCTTATCTTTATTGTCCTGTTCAACAGGAAAAAGTATTGATGAACTTGTGCCTGAATACGAAGATAAAATGTATGGTCATTTAAAAGGTGATGTAGCAGAAGCTGTGGTTTCATTATTAGAGCCCATCCAAGCTAAATTTAGTGAAATTCGTTCAGATCAGACATATTTGAACGAAGTCATGCGTGATGGTGCTGAAAAAGCCAGTGCACGTGCAGCTGTTATGTTGGAGAAAGTCTATCAGGCGATTGGGTTTGTTCCAAAAGTGTAATGGTCTTTTAGCCAATCGATATTCGACAAGTTGTCTTTTGGGACCTTATAGCTAATGCTGTTGTTGATCGACAATTATGATTCGTTCACTCACAACCTTGCACGCTACTTCCGCGAACTTAATCTAGAAGTACAGGTTGTGAGAAACGATCAAATAAGCTGCAATCAAATTGTGCAACTTGCGCCTCGTTATTTGGTATTTTCGCCGGGTCCTTGCACGCCCAATGAAGCAGGTATTACCTTAGAAGCAATTCGCACGTTCGCAGGGAAAATACCTATTCTGGGTGTTTGCCTAGGCCATCAAGCTATTGGGCAAGTTTTAGGTGGAAAAGTGGAAGTAGCAAAGCATATTATGCACGGTAAAACGTCTAATATTCGTCATACAGGTTCGCCTTTTTTTGATGATATAGCAGATCCTTTTATTGCCACTCGTTATCATTCATTAATTCTTGATGCTGATACTTTGCCAAGTGAAATAAATATAACAGCTTGGTGTGAAGACTTTGGTGAACACGAACCTATGGCCATTGAACATCAAGATTTTGCGCTTATGGGAGTACAATTTCACCCAGAATCACTTTTGACTAAAGTAGGACATAAAATCTTGTTCAACTTTGTTAATATAGCAGACAGATGGTGGGCGAGAGCCAATATAACGATATAAACTGTTTAAAATTCTGCACTACACTGCTAATTTACCAAATAAGCTTTTACATAATTTTTACATTTAATTAAGAAGAAACAATGACCGACTTTTTGGCATTAAAAAACGACATTCATTCTCGTTTTGATCACCTATCACTTAGTCTCAAACTGGCGCAACGGCAGATGGGAATGGAGTCAGAATCAATTGCGTTTGAATTGACTGAACAAAGTGATGCCCGCCGAGAGCTGCTCAGAGTAGAAAAGCAAGCAATTCGTGATAAAGAACTTAATAAACGCTCGCACTCAAGTTATGTCGAAAGTATTCAAAATATGGTGCATGATGAAGTGCTTAGCCGTATGGAAGTTCAACTTGCAGATCCAGAGAAACTTTTTTATGAAGTTTTAGGGTTTGATCCAAAACTTGTCGAACTTTTGGATGCGCTATCGGTAAAAGCGTCTTCAATAGCCAAAATTGAACCTTTAGCTGCTAGTATGCCGTGGTTATATGATGAACTAATTAAACTTATTAATACGCCTCAGTATCGAAAAGTAGATGCTAAAGGTAAAGTTGTCGTGGTCGAAAGTCTTAAGGTAGCTTTAAGTTTTCTTGGGATTGATAACCTTAAAATGATCATACCTTCTATTGCGTTCAGACGTTGTTTACCACAAATCACCGACCCCTTTCCAGAAATCAAAGTGCGTTTACAGGAAGCCTCGATTGGAACTGCAATGTCTTGTAAAATGCTCGCAAAAGTGAGTGACCTAAATAGCTACAATGCTTTTTTGATCGGCCTTTTTCACGATTTTGGCAAAATTGTGGTGGTTCGATTGTTCTTCAAAAATTTTGAGCAAGTCCACAGAGAAGCACTAATAGAAGCCCAAAATGAACGAAAGCGGGACGAACACCTAGCACTAGGCGAAATTTCTCCTTCTGAAACCTACTTGTTAAAAGCGCTTAGTACTCACGCATATCATTTAAGCGCAAAGTTCATTGGCTTAATGCCATTTAAGCGACTTGCGTTATCTGAAGCTATCAATGAGTTTGCTGAAAACGTGGCGGTTAACTTTATGTCACCCTACGCCAAAGTGTTGGCTCAAGGCATTGCCTACAACCGCTATCGAATGCTAAAAGCAAACAAGATGATTTCAATGGAAGAAGCCAAAGATTATCTACGTCAATTTTACTTTCCTAAAGGCGCGCTTTCAGAGCTGAAGAAAACAGATTTACGAAATTTCGACATAAGTTTGGATGAAAAATAAACAAACGCATCGCTAGATGATATTTTTTACAATATTAATTAAATTTTTTTTACATATTCATGCAATTTGCTCAACAACGCCGGTTTCTCACTTAGGCACTGTCTTGTAAAACCACTCATTCAGGAAACCCGCAACTTTTTACTACAGTGACTAAGCACCATAGTCAAAAGTCAGCTAACGTTTGGCTTTAATTAAACAACATCTCACCTTGAGAGTAGTAGCATATTATTTTCAAACGACATAAGTTTCTTTAGTCTAAATAGTTATTCACTATTCCTGCAAGATTAGCGGAACGCCTTTAAATTTAAGGCTTTTCGGCGGTTTGCATGCAGACAGAATGAATTAAATCTGACACAATGCGCAGTCCAAATTGGTCGTTCGGCTATAATATTTACATCGCCGACACAGTATTAATTCCCAGTGAAATACACGTCCAGAATTTTAAGTGAGGTAAAAAATGCAAGTAACACGCGCAACGTTTGACGAAGTTATGGTTCCGAATTACAACCCAGCGGCAATTGTACCGGTTAAAGGGTTAGGGTCACGAGTATGGGATCAGGAAGGAAACGAATACATAGACTTTGCCGGTGGTATCGCTGTGAACGTATTAGGCCACTGTCATCCTGACTTAGTAAAAACCTTAAAAGAACAAGGTGAAAAGCTTTGGCATTTAAGTAACGTTTTTACTAATGAGCCAGCTTTACGTCTTGCACAAAAATTGACTCACGCCACATTTGCTGACAAAGCTTACTTCGCGAATTCAGGTGCTGAAGCTAACGAAGCGGCGTTGAAATTAGCCAGACGTTTTGCGTTGGAACATTATGGTGAAGAAAAGAATCAAATTATTGCCTTTAACCAAGGCTTCCACGGCCGTACTTTTTTCACTGTAACAGTGGGTGGCCAAGCCGCTTATTCAGACGGGTTCGGACCAAAGCCAGGTGCAGTTGAACATGTCGATTACAATAACCTAGACGCACTAAAAGAAATAATTTCGGATAAAACCTGTGCGGTAATTATGGAACCTTTACAAGGTGAAGGTGGTGTTATTAGTCCAATGCAAGAGTTTGTTGAAGGCGTGCGTGCATTATGTACAGAACACAATGCACTATTGATCTTTGATGAAGTTCAATCTGGGGTTGGCCGTACCGGACAATTATATGCGTACATGGGATTAAATGTCGTACCCGACATTCTTACTACAGCTAAGTCTTTAGGTGGCGGATTTCCAATTGGAGCTATGTTAACGACTACTGAAATTGCAGCGAGTTTGAAAGTTGGAACCCATGGCAGCACATACGGTGGTAACCCGCTTGCATGTGCGGTTGCAGAAAAAGTTTTAGATATCGTGAATACGCCTGCAATATTGCAAGATGTGTTGCGTAAAGAACAATTGTTCCGTGATGGGCTAAACAAAATCAACCAAAAATATAATGTATTTAGTGAGATTAGAGGACAAGGCTTGCTAATTGGTTGTGCGTTAAATGAACAATACAAAGGTAAAGCGAGAGACTTTTTGGTGGCATCTGCAGCTAACAATATGATGTGTTTAGTGGCAGGCGCTAACGTGGTTCGTTTTGCACCTTCGTTGGTTATTCCTGACGAAGATATCGCAGAAGGTCTTGCTCGCTTTGAACGTGCCATCGAGCATGTTGTAAATAGTTAAGCTTTGACGCGAAAAGTTAAGTGAGCAAGCCATTATGAAAGTGATCCGTCCTATTGCGTTAAAAGATTACGACGCTTTACATGACATCGCAGTTGAGTCAGGCATTGGTTTTACATCATTGCCTGTTAATGAGCCGTTGTTAAGACGCAAAATTGATCAATCTGAGCGAGCATTTAAAGAAGTCGTCGACGAACCCAGCAATCAAAGCTACTTGTTTGTGATGGAAGATACCGAAACTGGCGACGTGGTGGGTACCAGTGGTATCGCCGCGACAGTGGGTTTAGAAGACTCTTTTTACCATTACCATTGTGGCAAAGTAGTGCATGCTTCGCGTGAGTTAAAAATCCATAATACAGTGGATATATTAACCTTGTGTAACGACTACACAGGGGTATCAGAGATATGCACTTTATTCCTCAAAGAAAAGGCGCGTAAAGGCAGTAACGGCAGGTTACTGTCAAAGTTTCGGTTCTTATTCATGCTCGAGCATCAAAGTCGGTTTTCCGAAACCGTAATTGCAGAAATGCGCGGTGTGAGCGATGAAAATGGAACCTCTCCATTTTGGCAATGGCTTGAGGAACATTTCTTCTCAATGGATTTCCCAACAGCCGATTATTTAACCGGCATTGGTGACAAAGTCTTTATTGCGGAACTTATGCCGAAGTACCCAATCTACGTCAGTTTATTGAGTAAAGCGGCCCAAGCCGTTATTGGTCAGGTACATGAAAAAACCCGACCCGCACTGCAGTTGTTGCAACAAGAAGGATTTATCTGTCGCGGATATGTTGATATTTTTGACGGTGGTCCTACGGTTGAAGCGAATATTCAACATATTAGAACTGCACAGGCAAGTCGTAAGCTACCTATCAAAATTGACCAGCAAAAAGCAGCGGACGCCACTTTGTGTTTTGTAATCAACACAAAAGTAAAAGACTTCAGAGCAATTACCACAGAAGTATACGTAGATCAGGAAAACGACGTTGCGTATATCTCTCCAGAAAGCGCAGCCGCACTATTAGTTTCAGAGAACGACCTAATACGCTTTGCGCCAACCAAATTAATTTAATAACCCAGCCATAGGAATTATGTATGACGACACAAGCCCACTATATTGCAGGTGAGTGGCACCTAGGTGAAGGTCACGATATTCAATCTATTGATCCCGCTAAAAACAAAGTTATTTGGCAAGCCAAGTCGGCTTCACCAAAGCAAATTGATGCAGCAGTTAAAGCAGCTCGAAATGCGTTTTTGGCGTGGAGCGATTTAACCTTTGAAAACCGTCTGCAAATTGTAAAAAAATACGCTGAACTATTAGGCGAAAATAAACAAGATTTAGCTCAGACAATTGCTCAGGAAACCGGAAAACCTTTATGGGAAACCGCGACTGAAGTAGGTGCCATGGTCGGTAAAATTGCGATTTCTGAACGTGCTTACCATGACCGAACAGGCACAGTAGAAAATCCTATGCCGGTAGGTAAAGCCTTTATTCGTCACAAGCCTCACGGAGTAGTGGCAGTATTTGGCCCATACAATTTCCCTGGACACTTACCTAACGGACATATAGTGCCAGCGCTTTTAGCTGGCAATACTATTGTGTTTAAACCTAGTGATCTTACCCCATTGGTTGCTGAGAAAATGGTCAAAATTTGGCAACAAGCCGGATTACCAGCAGGGGTTATCAACTTGGTTCAAGGTGAAGTTGAAACAGGTAAAGCCTTAGCTAGTCACACCGGTATCGACGGACTATTTTTCACCGGAAGTTCACGCACGGGGAAAATTTTGCACGAACAGTTTGCTGGTCACCCCGGTAAAATTTTAGCATTAGAAATGGGTGGAAATAATCCACTGATTGTTAAAGACGCTAAAGACATCGATGCAGTAGTTCACGATATTGTGCAATCAGCGTTTGTTACGTCTGGACAGCGTTGTACATGCGCTCGACGTTTATTCATTCAACAAAATGCGCAAGGTGATGCAATACTTGCCAAACTAATCGATGTCACGAAAAACATCAAAGTAGACCAGTATGATGCTGAAGAGCAACCGTTTATGGGCGCTATGATTTCAGCAAATGCCGCAGCCGGCATGGTAAGAGCACAGCAACAACTTGTCGAATTGGGTGCGACGCCGTTAGTTGAATTGAAACACCTGGATACCAATACTGGCTTTGTCACCCCTGGAATTTTAGATGTAACTTCTATGGCTGATAAAATGCCAGACGAAGAGCATTTTGGCCCACTGTTAAAAGTGATTAGATACACTGACTTTGATCAAGCAATCGCGTCTGCCAATAACACGAACTTCGGATTAAGCGCAGGCTTCATTGGTGATAGTGAATCGGATTATCAACACTTTTTCAAACGCATTCGAGCGGGAATTGTTAACTGGAACAGGCCAATCACAGGTGCAAGCAGTGCAGCACCATTTGGCGGAATCGGTGAAAGTGGGAACCATAGAGCCAGTGCGTATTATGCAGCTGATTATTGCGCATTCCCAGTTGCTTCAGTAGAACTGGAACAGGTGACTTTACCGGCTTCATTGAGTCCCGGTTTAACACTTTAAAATAGCACACGGCTTGCTGTCATATCGGCATCAAGCCATTTTTACGAGGTTGAAATAGAAAGCCCTTATGCATACCAATATCGATTCTTTATTTACTAATCTTTGGCAAGATTATTTAAGTATTACGCCATCTGCACAAAAAGTGCATAAGTTACTTGGTCAATATAACGGTCAATCAGAACTAGTAAATGACCACGTTGCATTTCGCACTTTTGATATCGAAAAAATCAATTTAGACAAGCTAGCGGCACACTTTTTGGCGTTAGGCTATGAAGAGAAAGGTCAATATGACTTTGTCGAAAAGAGACTCTCAGCTAAGCACTTTGAACATCCTGACACGACCCAACCAAAGGTTTTTATCAGTGAGTTGCGAGTAAAAGAGTTTCCCGAAACAATTCAAGATATCATTCACCGCCTAGTAGATAGTGTGGCCGAAGATGCAACGCAACAAGACAATTTTTTATATTCGGGTGCTCATTGGAAAGTGTCCAGTAGTGATTATGCAACCTTATTGGCAGAATCAGAATATGCAGCATGGATGGCGGCTTGGGGATTCAGAGCAAATCACTTCACTGTATCTGTGAATCACTTGCAAGAATTAGATTTATTAACTGATGTAAACGACCTTTTGAAGCAAGCAGGCTTTGTGTTGAATACTTCCGGTGGTGAAATCAAAGGTGGACCGGACGTATTTCTTGCGCAATCGTCTACTATGGCAGACCACATTGATGTTGCATTTACTGACACCAATAAGTCTATACCCAGTTGTTTTTATGAATTTGCCCAACGTTATGAGTTACCCACTGGGGAACTGTATCAAGGTTTCGTTGCTGCATCTGCTGATAAGATTTTTGAAAGCACCAACGCCAAGTAATAGTGAGCCTGAACGCTTTAGGGTTTAGATTGCGCCGCAATCGTTCGTTCAGCCAATGCTAATACGTGTTGATATCGCATGGTTTGACAAAGGCCAAAACCTTTTAAGGTTTTGGCCTTTACTTTGGTCAAGTATGGCCCTGTTAAACCTGCCAAAAAGCGTGTAAATAATTCTATCGATATAGATTCAGACAATTTAGTTTCGCAGATTGTCGACAGCGTTTGAAATGCGCTTGCAAGTTGCTCCTCACTGGGTGCTGAAGAATCTATCACCTCCGGTAATTCGATACTGCCAGAAACACACACGCTGCAATGCCCGCACACTTCATGCAAACTATTGTCATCAAAATAATGAGCCAGAGATTGACTTAAGCACCGCTTATCTTGGAAAAACGCCAGTAGATCTGCGATTCGTTTTATCTCCGACTTTTCTCTGCTCTTAAAATAGTCATAAAATGATTCTGTCAATACCTGCTCAGAAACTCTATCCAAGTCTACAGAGAAAACATCTGTATGCCGCTGACTTTGTAACTCAATCCACTGCTGACTATGCAAATAATCCAATGCACTGACTAATCGATGGCGCTGATGAGGATAATTCAAACTCAATGCATGTTGATCAAGAGTTGCCCATATTTTTTTCACAGGGCTGGCCGTAAATATAGCGTCCAAAAACTGTTTTCTTTCACCTTCAAAGTGCGCCAATATCTCCGCTCTATCGATAAGAAAGCGAAAACGGATTTCTGAAAAATAGCCGAACAGTGGCGTGATTATTTGACGTAGTTCTAATTGCACTAGCAAAGTTTTTAGTGGTAGCTGGCGTACATTGGTTTCATTCGATAAAGGAATTAGTTGCGTTTCCCATCGCGGTTCAGGATGTGTATTTTGTTCACAGTTTTGTGCAATGTCCTTTAGTACTTTTTGAATTGCACTTCGCTCGGGCGTATCAGCATACACAAAGTTTTCAAGACGAGTTAGATTAGAAAGATTAGCCAAGGTAATACACTCTGATGTTAACCCATCTCGTCCTGCTCGACCGATTTCCTGACTATATGCTTCGATGGATTTTGGCAATTCATAGTGGATCACAAAGCGAATATTTGATTTATCAACTCCCATCCCAAACGCAATGGTTGCAACTACAATTTGGACCTGATCAGACATAAACTGTTGCTGAGTCGATTGACGATGTTGATCAGATAATCCTGCATGATACGGCACGGCGTTATAGCCTTGTAACTGCAAATAGTCAGCTAACTCTTGAGCTTCTTTTTGTAAAGTTACATACACGATACCTGCACCTTTTAATCGTGCTAGATGTGCCACCAGCAACGCGTTTTTCTGCTCTTGAGGTGCATATTCAACAACCAGATTCAAATTCGGCCGATAAAAGCCAGTCTGAATAATATGTTGGGTTTTGATTGCGAACTTAGCGGCCATATCGTGCTTCACGTTCGGCGTTGCCGTCGCGGTAAGCAAAAGCGCTTGGGGAATATTTAACGCTTTTTGGTAGTCTGGTAACTTTAAATAATCTGGTCTGAAATTGTGTCCCCATTCAGAAATACAATGGGCTTCGTCAACGACCAACAATGACACATTAACCGACTCAATGAACTGCCTAAAACGTTCATTTTTAAAACGTTCAACCGACACCATCAGGATTTTTAGCGCGTCACTTCGCACATCTTTCATGACTTGTTGGTTTTGCTCATAACTAAGCGTTGAATCAATTTTAGCGGCAGGAATATCCCGAGCCAGTAGAAACTCCAGTTGGTCTTGCATTAGCGCAAGTAAAGGTGACACCACCAGCGTTAAATGGGGAAGATGTAATGCGCTAAATTGGTAACATAAGGATTTACCTGAGCCAGTAGGGAATATAGCTAAACAAGACTGTTGATTTAACACTGCTTCAATCACTGGCAATTGTCCGGTTTTGAATTCCTCAAAACCGAAATGCTGCTTCAATGAAGTTTCTAAGTGTTGTTTCAACATCCGACTTCCTGTTTAAATGCATGCCTTCATGTTGATTGACTCAATACGGCCTGCTCTGCTTGTGTTAGGAAGTTGATCGTAGGTTTACTATGCGGAATAAGCAATTTTCGGCCGACAAACTGTACCTAATTAATTTTATTGACCGAAAAAACGTGCAATAAAATAAGCCTCAAAATCAAACCACTTGGGTCTGCTTTTGAGGTACTGAAGTTCTATTTTACTTACTCGTTGCTGTCAGAGTTTTGTTCGTCAGAGGCAGCTCCAGTGTCAACGGGTTTGTTACTTAATTCCACTTCTACCCCATCAACTCTTTGTAAGCCGCGCGGAAGTTTATTACCTCTGCGTCCTCTTTCACCTTGGTAATGCACTAAATCGTTAGCCGTAAGCAGCATGCCACGTTTACCAGCGATAATCTTCACACTTGCGCCATCTGGAACAACAGTGAGCACGGTGACATATTCTTCTCTGGATTTCGATTTAGCGGACGGAATATTGATAATTTTATTACCCTTTCCTTTACCCAAACTAGGCAGGTCTCGAAGAGGGAACATCAACATGCGACCTTCATTCGAGATAGCCATACACCAGTCAGTTTCAATATTGGAAACAGCTTGAGGTTTAATCACTTTTCCGCCTAACGGCAAAGAAATATAGGCCTTCCCTGCTTTGTTTTTACTTACCATATCGGCAAATTTACCCACAAAGCCATAGCCCGCATCCGATGAAATCAAATACTGCTGATCATCTGAACCCATTATGACGTGTTGGAATGTTTCCCCCCCGACAATACTAAATTTACCGGTAAGAGGTTCTCCTTGGCTGCGTGCCGAAGGCAACGTATGAGCATCACAGGCAAAGGTTCGCCCCGAGCTATCTAAAAACACAGCTTGTTGATTACTGCGCCCTTTTGCACTGGCAAGATATACATCACCAGCTTTATAACTTAATCCTTCTACGTCTACATCATGGCCTTTCGCACAACGTGCCCAGCCCTTTTCAGACAATACAACCGTTACGGCTTCTGAAGGAACTAACTCTTTATCTGATAGTGCTTTTGCTTCTTCTCGTTGTATCAGAGGTGAACGGCGATCATCACCATATTTTTCTGCATCGGCGAGAATTTCTTTTTTAATGAGCGTTTTTAAGCGACGATCTGAGCCCAACAACAATTGCAATTCATCACGCTCTTTAGCCAGTTCTTCTTGTTCTGACTTTATCTTAAATTCTTCTAGTTTGGCTAGGTGACGTAGCTTTAACTCTAAAATCGCTTCAGCTTGTTTGTCTGACAGATTAAACGTCTTGATTAACTGTTGCTTAGGTTCGTCTTCATATCGAATAATGCGAATAACTTCATCAATATTTAAAAAGGCTATCAATAAACCTTCTAAAATATGTAATCGTGCCAGTACTTTATCGAGACGATACTGAAGTCGGCGAACTACGGTATCTTTTCTGAATACCAACCACTCATTTAAAATGGTACGAAGATCCTTCACCTTTGGACGGCCATCCAAACCTATCATGTTGATATTAACGCGATAGTTTTTTTCCAGATCTGTAGTAGCAAACAAGTGTTGCATTAACTGTTCAACATCAACTCTATTTGAACGAGGTGTAATGACTAAGCGGGTGGGATTTTCATGGTCTGATTCATCGCGTAAATCGCTAACCATTGGTAGTTTTTTAGCTTGCATTTGCGCCGCTATTTGTTCAAGAATTTTCCCACCTGATGCCTGATGAGGAAGCGCGGTAATAACCACATCGCCACTTTCATCATGATAAACTGCACGCATTTTAATTGAGCCACGGCCCGTTTCGTACAATTTGGCAATATCTTCAGAAGGCGTAATTATTTCTGCTTCTGTTGGATAATCTGGCCCTTGAATGTGCGCCATAATATCGCGCAACTCGGCTTTACTATTATCGAGTAGCAACGCACATGCATTAGCCACTTCTCGTACATTATGTGGCGGAATATCAGTGGCCATTCCCACTGCAATTCCGGTTACGCCGTTGAGTAATATATGCGGTAAGCGAGCAGGCAATACTTTGGGCTCATCCATTGTCCCGTCGAAATTAGGTTGCCAATCAACAGTACCTTGTCCAAGTTCACTCAGTAATACTTCACTAAATTTAGACAGCCGTGACTCTGTGTATCGCATAGCAGCAAATGATTTAGGATCATCTGGCGCTCCCCAGTTTCCTTGTCCATCTACCAAGGGATAACGATAGGAGAACGGCTGAGCCATGAGGACCATTGCCTCATAACAGGCTGAGTCACCATGAGGGTGAAACTTACCTAACACATCACCGACGGTTCGAGCTGATTTTTTATATTTTGCCGACGCGCTTAAACCTAGCTCAGACATTGCGTAAACAATGCGTCTTTGCACGGGCTTAAGGCCATCACCGATATGCGGTAAAGCACGATCCATGATGACGTACATTGAATAATTTAAGTAAGCTTCTTCGGTAAAACGGCTAAGAGCGAGCTGCTCTGAACCGTCTTTATTGATAATTGTATCTTCACTCATAGTATAATTGCGCAGGCCGTTTTTAGTGCAATTTGAATTAAAGCTCCATTCAAAATCGCTATTATTATTCTTTTTTTAAAACCCCAAATGGGTTCACTTTTACTTCAACAATGGTTTCGCAAACCGATTTACTTTTGATAGGTTACCTTATAAATCACATTAGCGAAATCATCTGATATCAGCATACTACCATCAGGCATAGTCAACAAAGCGACAGGTCTTCCCCAAACCGTATCATCAGGATTCAAAAACCCCTCAATGAATGTATGGTACTCGCCTGCTTCAGTGCCGTCGAAGTCGGCTCGCATGACTCTATAACCTGATTTCTTACTTCTGTTCCATGAACCATGTTCAGCTACAAACAATGATTTACTGTATTCTTTAGGGAACTGTTGACCTTGATAAAAATGCACACCTAGTGGCGCAACATGTGCCCCCAGTTTGATTTCCGGTTTAACGTAGTCGTCTGGACTTTTACCTGCTCCAAATTCAGGGTCTTTTATATCACCACCATGAATATACGGATAGCCAAAATGTTGATCCTCGGCACTAACGCGATTGATTTCACAAGGTGGAATATCATCTCCCATCCAGTCTCGGCCATTGTCGCTAAACCACAACTCTTTACTATCTGGGTGCCAATCAAACCCCACAGTATTTCTAACTCCTTTGGCTACCCATTTCATATCGCCATTAGCTAAATCGTATTTCAAAATGCTGGCAAACCTAGGGTCATCATATTTGTCATCGCCTACTGTTTCGCAAATATTACACGGTGCGCCAACCGGCACATAGAGCATACCATCAGGACCAAAATCTATGTATTTCCAACCATGGTGTGTTTCCGTTGGCAGCCCATCAAGTACCACTTCAGGTTCAGGCGCATTATCGTATTCTTTATCAATATTCTTATATTTTAGTACTTGGCTAACCGCTGCAACATATAAGTCGCCATCTTTATAAGCAAGGCCTGTGGGCATTTTTAAATTTTCTGCCACCACAACGACTTTGTCACCGACACCATCTTTGTTGGTGTCAACTACAGCATGCACTTTTCCTTCTCCACGACTTCCAACATAAACAATGCCCGTCTTACCCAACGCCATTTGACGAGCATTTGTTACGTCCTGTGCATACACTTCAATTTTGAATCCATCTGGTAAAGTCAACTTTTCTAGGGGTACGCTAAGCGCCCAAGTTGAATAAAAAGCAGCACTAAACAGTGCGATTCCAGCAGTTACTTTATTCATATCAATTCCTTCAATGCGGGGGAAACTAACAATCACCTACTATACGCTTTTTTATGGGTTTTTCGTCCATATTTTCCAATGCTTCGTTTGATAATATCAACCTGTTGACAAAATAATACCTTGAAATTTGTTTCTTGATTGTCGCTTTAGGTAATTTTGAATTGAAAAACTGAGTGCCACAGGGTCTAATGATATTTCTACTTTTCAAATACTTGGAAAACTTGATTTATCATGTGTCTGCAAAAATGCTTAGCAATGGGCTTACTTCTTTGGTTAATTACATCATCAACCTATGCCCAAACTTCATTGCAGTTAATTAACAATGATGAAACAACGCGGTTATCCGATAAAGTCAAAATTCTATCTGAAAACGATATTCAGCTCACTATCGATGAAGTGCGCGAACTTGAAAGTGAGTTTATGTGGCGCTCTACCACCAACCCCAACTACGGTATTCAGTCCGGTGGTCTGTGGCTTCACACCAAGCTAAATAGGATAAGTGATTTAGAAGAATGGGTGATTGACATAGGTTTTGCGCATATGGAACGCGCAGATTTTTATTTATTTGATGGTAATGATCTCATTGCTTCAGCTAAACAAGGTAAATTATCTAGCGAACAGTTTACTCGTTTTCCTTCTTTCAAAGTTAACCTGCCCTTAGCGACTACCGTCGATTTATTCGTTAGAATCGAATCAAAAAGCATTCAAGTTATTGCACCGTTGGACATTCAACCATACGCAAAATATATGCGAATGGTATTTTGGGATAACCTTATTTGGGGATTATTTTATGGTGGCTTATTTATTTTAGTCATTTATAACCTGGTCCTCTACTTCATGAATAGGCAAACCAGTTTATTGGCTTTCATTGGTTATATTGTCTCGGTTATATTGTGGCAATTCGTATGGGGAGGGCACTCTACATTTTTAATTCCTTATGGGATCACATTATGGCTAACCGGTCACATGGATCTTATTTTTGTGTTAGTCGGCATTGCCTCAGGTGCGTTTACTTATTTATTTTTAGAGGCAAAACGCACCGCTCATAAAATTGCACCCATTATCAAAGTTAATATTGGGCTACTCATTACCATGGGGTTTTGCTCCCTGATAAGTTTATTTCCTGTGGCATGGCAAAACGCCATTGTGTACTTGGTGACTTTGTTTGCTATCGCTAGCTTTTTGTTTGCAGGTTTTGAAAGTTATATAAACAAATTTAAGCCTGCTAGATATTTCATCATTGCCTGGTTTGTACTAATAGTGTGCGCGCTCGTGAGTATGACCAGTCTAACCGGGTTATTACCCACAAATATGTTTACCACATACTGTCTTCATGCTGGCCTGTTTATTCAAGCAGGACTGTTTTCAATCGCGATGATGGATAAACGTCATAATCAACTGGAACGGGAAATTCAACAAGCGACCAACGATTTGCGCAATAATATGGAGTTTATTGAAGAGCAAAATGCGCGCTTGGATATCGCGAGAAAAGACGCCATAAATGCGAGCACTATAAAATCCCAATTTTTGGCTAATATGAGTCATGAGATCCGAACGCCCTTAAATGCCATTTTAGGATTTAGCAAAGAATTAATTCACACTCCATTACCTATCGACAAGCAAGAACACGTGCGCATTATCAATTCCGCTGCTGATACCTTGTTGAATATCGTCAACGATGTGCTTGATGTTTCCAAAATTGAAGCTGGCAAACTACAGGTTAACAACGAACCATTTTCGCCCAATGATGTATTAGAAGAAATGGTTAGTGTGATGGCCAGATCTGCACATAACAAAAAACTAGAGTTTATCTATGACTTATCCCCCATTCCGGAAAAACTGGTGGGTGATGCGCAGCGCATAAAACAGATCCTCACGAACCTACTAGGGAATGCTTTAAAATTCACACCCAGTGGTCACATTGGTCTTAGCGTGTCCGGAAAAACTCTCCAGCACAATATGTTTGAGCTTAACTTTAAAATAGAAGATACCGGGATTGGTATCAGCCAACAGGATCGCAAAAAGCTGTTTAGCGCCTTTACCCAAATTGAAGACTCCACTAGCCGAACCTATCAAGGAACCGGATTAGGGTTAGTTATTTGCCAACAATTGGTACATTTAATGGGAGGAAGTATTACCTTAACCAGCAACCCAGGTAGTGGTAGTTGTTTTAGTGTAACTATCACCACTAACCTGCTGAATGTATCAGATAATTTCGCGCGCAATATAGGTTGGAAACAAAAAAAGGTCTTGCTTTTAGAAACCGATAAACTAGTGACTGAGTCAGCCAAAATGATGTTAGAAAATGTCGGTGCTTCGGTGACATTAGTGGACAGTTATCGGACATTTATTAGTATGATTAAACAACACGATGCGGCATTTATTTGTCTGCCAGAAAGTTATTTAGAAAAACATCGTGAAATATTAAAACATCTCGCTCAAGTCAATGAAGCCAATCTAATTTTACTTTATTCCGGTGAAGGAATTACGTTCGAAGATTCAGTTCAAAGTGAAAAGTCAACCCAACTACGACTACCATTAACCCTCAACAAATTAGCCAGCCTAACGCAAACACCAATAGAGTCACGACATAATCAAGTACAACAAGATTTGCTCGAATTAGACAGTGTGAAAGTGTTAGCCGTTGATGATATGGAAATGAATCTACGTTTGTTAACGACCTGGCTAAAACCGTCCAAATTATCGCTTACCTTAGCCTACAGTGGCGAAGAAGCTGTTAAATTATGTAAGCAGGAAGAGTTCGATATTATCTTAATGGACGTGCAAATGCCGATAATGGATGGACTCCAAGCATCACGATTAATCCGTCAAACACAACTCAACGTGGGCACGCCAATTATTGCTGTAACCGCCCATGCGCTAAAAGAGGAACAAGAAAGGTTGTTAGCATCAGGAATGGATGATTTCTTGGCAAAACCGATAAACTTAGCGGAGCTTATTGTGCTGATAAAACGCTGGTGCGAAACACCTCGCAATATTGCTTTAGAAAACCAATCAATTAACTGGGCATTGGCCTTAAAAACAGCAAATCAAGATGAAGCAGCGGCAAAAGATATGCTTGCATCATTTGTTGCAGAACTGCCCGAATTAATTACTCAGATTGAAACGGCTTGGAACACGACTGACAAGCCCACATTAAAAGCACTTGTGCACAAACTACATGGCGCATGCTGTTACACTGGCGTGCCGATGCTTTTAGACTTGTGCGATGAATTGGAAACCGCAATCAAACTAGACGAGTACAGCATTGTAAAGCTCAGACTTCCCAGCCTAATTGAAGAAGCCCAAAGCGTGATCGTTTGCAGTGAAGCATTCGTGTAGGCCGTACTAGTTATACTTGATTGGCATTCACACTCGAATGGCACGCTCGTAATAATTCGACAAACTCATCACTGGTGCGGTCTAATTCCCCCACCGATATAAAAATATCGTAACCTAAGCCAGCTCGCAGCTTTCCCATTCGATTGCCTAACATTGCCGGGATACCTCTAATTATCTCTCCTTCTGGAGTCTTGAAGGTATCGTTTTCAATTAGCGTATCACTGTAACAACCGCCTGTAGTGCACTGATTATTCTGCAATAACAAAGGACGCTGCTCTAATAGTAAGTTAGCAGCTAAACGCGGTGAAATTGAACGCAAAAGCGGCGCATAATGTTTAATTTTTATGCCAACCATTCCAAGATCAATTTGCTCCAATCCTTGACTGATTCTAGGTACATCTATGCGCTGCACATTAGACCATTCCAAAGACCATTTCCCATGCCTATGCTGATATAAAATATGAGTTTTAGTGAGTTCTACACTATGCAAAGGTTCACGCACTTTAAACCATCCAATTAGCATAGTCACGATAGATGCACTCAGCGCGAACACACCGATTAAATACAATGATTGTGGGAGTAAAACCAATAAAATAACTGCAACCGCAAAGGCAATAAGTCCAATCATAAAAGTAGTTAAGCCATTACGTTTGGCTAATGCTTTTATTTTGATACTGGTTTCATCAGCGTCGGAGTCAGGCCTGACTTCCACACCTTCGTTTTTCAATTGCTCATTGCCAGACATAAAAATATACAACCATCATGATGACGCACCACAGAACAATCAGCCTCAAGCGCTGACAATAATCACATTCAGTAGTAAACAATCGTTTAAAAATATTAGACATTACTTGCTGCCGTTACTATTTGTTACTGACACTTTGATAAGTTTAGACGAATTAAAAGCGGCTATAAATAAACGATCTCGCTTAATTACATCTAAATACAAACTATCAGTCAGCAAGTACGGTTTCAGAATAACCGCTTTTACCTCTGCTAATAGCCAAACGACCGGCGACAATGGGCGTAAATATCAATGATAAAATCACTGAAAAACCTACGCCACCAGCTAAGACTACTGCTAAAGGAGGCCAAAAACTGCCTTCGCTAAATACCAGTAACGGAATAAAGCCTCCCACTGTAGTAAAGGTAGTGGAGAGTATGTGTCGAGAACAACTCATAGTTTCTTTGACAATTTCAGCAACATCGCCATATTTAGCGTTGTGGTTGGCATTAATTGATGCGATCACAACTATCGATCCGTTTATGGCTACCCCAATTAAACCGGCACTTCCCAACAAAGGATTAAAGCCAATGGGTAGTCCTGATAACCACAAACTAAACATACCGAGACCAACGGATAAAATCGCCACTGTGCCAATCAACGTCGCCAGTTTGACACTCCTGAAAGTCAAAATTAACGTCGTCAGCATCAACACCAATAAAACCGGCGCATAAGCCCCTAACAAACCTAGTGCCTCTTGCTGTTCATCTGCATCACCAGCCATATGGATGCGATATCCCTTTGGCAGTTCGAATCCGGATTCAGCAAGTTTTTCCTCAAGCAATTTACTCGCATCCACCGCAGTTGCATTAGGCATCAGATAACCTTCGATAATATTGACTCTTTCACCATTTTTTCGCGTAATTCCGGCGATACTAGAAACTAATTCAAATTTTCCTAACGCTGAAACGGGTACCCACGTTTGTTGATTACTCAATGTCGTATTTAACAGCGGAATGGCATTTAGACTATCAAGATTGTTGCGTTGTGATTCGGGTAATCTAATACGAATCGGGATTTCTTCGGTTCCTTCCAAAACAGAGCCACCGACTTGACCATCCAGCGACGCTTGCAGTTGTGTTGCTATCTCATTTAATGACAGTCCTGCCAATGCAGAAACATTACGAGTAACATCTAAGATTAATTCAGGTTCACCAAGGGTAATTGTTGCTAAACTATTCGTAACACCAGGAATTTGTGACATTGCCAATCTAACTTGCTGCCCTAATTCTTCTATTTTCGCAAGGTCCGGTCCGTAAATCTCGACGCCAATTGGTGCGGCAATTGGCGGCCCTTGACCAAAGGCTTTAACTACCACTCTTGCTTGAGGAAAATCCGTATCTAAGCTCAATTGCAATTTAGATATCAATGCGGCAGCAGATGATACTGACTCGGTCGTCACAACAGCTTGAGCAAAATGCGCTGAGTTATCCCGTTTCATTACTTGATTGTAATAAACTGAAGGGGTTGAGCCTCCTATTAACCACGTTACCTGCTCCACCTCGGCATTTTCACGAATATGTAGATCCATTGCCTTGGCGATCGCCTCGGTTTTATTCAATGAACTCCCTTCAGGTAACCACATTTGGATTTCAAATTGATCTCTATCCGCACTTGGAAAAAACACATTTCCCAATTGGCTGGATAAAATGAACCCTAAAATCGGTAGTGATATGGTAAACACCAGCCATAAAAAAGGACGTTTAATGGCATTGGTAATCGTGTTTTTATACCACTGCGTAAGTACCTCAAACTGAATACCACCACGGTACCAAGCTTGCGTTTGTTGCGCTGAAGTTGGACGTGGCAAATATCTCGCGGCTAATGCGGCAATGACTGTCAACGAAATGAATAACGAGCCAATCAATGCCATGACCACACTGATCGCAATTGAGCCAATAAAGTCTCCTATATTACCGGGTAATAAAAAGATCGGCATGAAGCCCAAAATGGTGGTGAGAGTTGAAGCTAATAGCGGACTAAATAAATGTTGAATGCTTTTCAACAAAGCATCGTAACGACTGTTTTGCGAATCTAACAGATTAGCTCTAATTTCATCAGTGATCACAATAGCATTATCGATCAACAGACCAATCGCGATGATTATGCCAAAAATCGACATTTGATGAATTTGCTCATCAAAGAAATTCAGGGAGAAAAGAGTAAAAGCCGCACTTAATGGCAGAGAAATTCCCACAATCCAAGCGGAACGGAACCCCATAAAAAGGAAAACCACGGCCATGACTACTAAACAACCCATCAGCAAGTTTTGGGTTAAATCGACCAGTCTAGATTCAGTGTATTGATTTTGTTCAAAAATAATCTCTGCTGAAACACTGCCTTGATAAAGGGAGTTAAAATCCTCCAACGCCTGCTTGTTTTGGTTTGTCCACTTATCTACTCGTACGGTAGGTTGCATACGCGCAGCAACAAATACCTTTTGCTGTCCATTTACCAAAGCAATGTCAGAGGGCGGATTTTGCCATCCGCGGTAGACCTTAGCCACATCTTGTACTCGCAAGAATTGTCCTGCTGTAGATACAGACAAAGGAATATTGCGAATTACGTCCAAACTCACTAGTTCTTGAGCAACCTGAATCCGAATATTTTGATTACCAGTACGCACCACCCCAGCAGGTAACTTGGGATCGGCGGCCGCAATCAATTGACTGACTTGCGGTACACTCAATCCGACACTCGATAACTTATGCGGATCAACTTCAACTACAATTTCTTCTTGTAATTCACCATACACTCGAACTAGCTCAGTACCAGGCACGTTTCTCAGACGATCTGCGACTTCGTCACTCATGCGACTCAAAATCGACATGGGGGTTTGGTACCCTTCAGGCGAACCTAGTGCGACAAGCAAAGTGAATGAAGTCGCACCTCTTTTTTCATCTAATGTAGGCTCACTGACACCTGCAGGAAAGAGTTGGCTGGCATCGGCTAAACTATCGCGGATTTTAGAAAATATTTGCTCGTTATTACTATTGTCTACCCACGCTTGAAGCTCGATACTGATGACCGAAATTCCAGCTCGCGAAGTAGAATTAATTTCTTTGATTTCAAACAATTGGCGTAATTCATCTTCAATCACATCACTCACCAACGCTTCTACTCTCTCGGCTGAAGCGCCCGGATAGGAGGTGATAACCAAAACATTTCGAGTATCGATGCGTGGATCTTCAAGACGAGGTAACGATGTGATCGCAGAAATACCGGCAACCAATAAAATCACGATAGTTAATGCCAATAGATGGCCGTTACTGAAAAACTGTGTATACCAGCGGGCTGTCGGGTTAGGTGTTGAATGTTCTCGCATAATTATTGCAATCCCTGATTGGATGCATTTTTACGTAATAGACTAACGGTAGTCGTTGATTCAACGCCATTGACCAATTGGCCTGGGACAAGTCGATGAGCACCGCTAACAATCATCCAATCATTGGCATTTAGTGCACCGCGAACATAACTATGCGTATCGCCCGAATAAAGCACCTCGACCGAACGCGAGACAACACTTTGTTGGCCTTTATCGGGAATAGTAAATAACGTCCAAAGCCCACGGATACCGCTACTGAGTGCTGATTTAGGTACCCAAACTCCCTGTTCATCTACTTGCTTTGAATAGGTTAACGCGACTAAATCCCCGGGCAATAAGTGGCCTTGTTCGCTGCTAACGGTGAAAATAACATCGATGGTTCGAGTGTTAAGCTGACGCGTGTTAGCAATTGACTTAATCACACCGGTCAACATGTTACCATCTGCAAAAAGCGTATGACTTTGACCTTCAGATAGTCCGAAAGCTTGTTCACTCGACAGCGCAATTCTTGCATCAAAGTCTGATGTCTGCTGCACCACCACCACAGGTTGCCCAGCTGTCACCACGGTAGATGTATCAACTGGCCTAGAAATAACCGTTCCGTCGAATGAAGCTCGCAATTGTGACTTTTCAAGCTCAACTAAAAGTGTATTAATCCGTGCTTGGGTTTGTTCGACGACTGCTCTTGCTACTTGCGTATTTTCATTCACTTCATCTAAACGTTGTGCCGACTCTAGCTTTTTGGTCACCAACTCGGTCACTCTTTGCTGAGATTGTTTGGCTAAGCGCAGATCTGATTTTGCTGATTGCAACACCGCTTCTAATTCTTTCATTGAGGCATCAAGGCGTTTTGTGTCAAGTTTCGCAATCAATTGGCCACTAACGATATGACTACCTTCATCAACCAATATTTGTTCGACTTTGCCTGCCAATTCAAAACCAAGATTGGCTAAGTTTGCTGATTCAATTCGTCCATATGCTAATTGTTGTTGTTGATAAGACGTTTGAGGAGAAACTTTAATCACTTCTACTTGATGAATTTTGGCCTGCGATGGCGGTGCCTGCACTTGCCCAGAACCGGCGGTTATCATCAATCCAACTACAGCTAACAGAGGCAATACAATTGCGATAGGAATGAGATACTTTTTCGATGACGTTTTATTCACAGATCGGCCCAGTTAATTATGTTATTTTGTTTAACATGATGATGTATTACCATAGAGACTAATATATAAATACTAGACCGTCCAGTTTAGTAATTGTAATTAGATGTTTTCATCTAACATCCAAACTGAAAAATGAGTAAATAAGTGGCACAACCTGAACCTCAAAAAAGCGCTAACTGCATGAATAATCAAAACAAAGTTGGGCGTCCAAAAAGCGAAGAAAAGCGCGTTAACATTCTTATCGCAGCCAGCAATTTATTTCTTGCTCAAGGGTTTTCTTCAACCTCGATGGATCAAGTCGCTAAACAAGCGGAAGTGTCAAAACAAACCGTCTATTCCCACTTTAGCAATAAGGATGCGTTATTTACTGCGGTAATTACCTATAAATGTTCTCAATACCAATTGGGTGAAGAACATATGCGCGATTTTGAACAAGATCCCTTTGATGCCTTGCAGACATATGGTAATCAGATAATCAATTTATTGCAGGATGAGCAATCTGTGGCTATGCACCGAGTGGTTATTGGTGAAATAACCACAAACCCACATGTGGCCGAGATGTTTTATGAAGCAGGTCCTTTGCATGGAATCAATATTTTGCGTGATTATTTTCAACGCAACATTCACCTACGCCTAGACAAAACAAAGGCCGAGTATTGGTCGTACACTTTATTTAATATGTTAAAAGGCGATTTCTACTTGCGTAGTTTGTTAGGTTTACCTTTTTCTAAATCAGAAACAAAACAGTCTGAATTAGTCACTCGGGTTGTTAGCCAAGTATTACAACTGATAGAGGCTGAGCGTTAGTTTCCGTTGTAAGCCCAACATTCCAATTCCAGCATTGACCCCATGGCTAATCCATCTGCACCGAACGCACTGCGAGAAGGCAGTTTTTCTGGTTTGAAATAAGTCACGTACACTTTATTAAAATCCGCCCATTTATCAATATCTTCAATCATCACCGTACACTTGAACACGTCGTCCATACTCAAACCTATGTGTTGCAATGTTGCGGCGATATTTTTCATCACCTGATGCGACTGATCAGTAATGTTATCTGCCAACTTACCGTCTTTATCGTTGGCTATTTGTCCAGACAAATACACAATATCATTAACTTGAGTGGCAGCAGAAAATGGCATGTTTTCCATTGGCGATGGGAAATACTTGACCTGAGAATAACTGCTAAAAGCACAAAGTGATAACAGAGCGCCCCCAACTAGAGCCTTAATATTTAACATTGCAAACGCTTCCTTTTAGTTATTTATCAGTGACGAAAGACGTGTCTGTGAACGAATGAACGCAGACACGTGAAACAATTAATACTTAACGCTACAGCCATAGGCTCGAGATGAAGCAACAGTGACTTCTTTGCCAGCCATTGCCTCGTCTAATGCTGCCGATACATAGTTCATCGATGATTCAATGACGGCGGGATTGGCCGAATCGTTGTCGTCAATTGCACCAGCATACACGACCTGTCCTTGCGGATTAATGATAAACATATGTGGTGTAGTTTTCGCACCATATGCTTTTCCCATACTGCCGTCTATATCCAAGAGAAACGGACTACTTGCATTCAGATTATGTGCCTTGGCTTCGATTAGGGCTTCATTGGGTTCAAAATATCCTTGTTTTCCTTCAACAGAAGAAATCACAGTTAACCATTTCACTTCATTTTCAGTGTATTTTTTTTGCAAAGCCTGCATATTGCCACTGCCATAATGCTTACGAACATAAGGACAATCCTTATTAAACCATTCAATGACCAACCACTGATCTTGATAATCACTCAGTGAATGCTGCATACCGCTAGCATCGGTTTCAGTGAAATCAGGAGCAGGTTTACCGGGCAATGCGACAGCAATTGCCAAGAATGGGAAACTTAACAGCGCAATAAAAGACATTGCGAAAATGGACTTTTTGTATTTGTAGGTCATAGCATATCCTCCAATTAGTTGGGACGTTACTTATCTAGATTTAATGACTTTCTTCAAACAAATTTTCTATCATGGGTACGGTTAAAATTTGCGGTAGTAATTCCGCATTATTCGTCCCTTTTGCATACCAAGCATAAACAGGGACTGAATTCCTTCCAAACTGAGACAATGACTCTGTAATAGCAGGATCGTGGTGGGTCCAATCAGCTCTGATTAGCAGTACATCATTGCGATCGAACAATTTCAGAACAGATTCATTCTCCAATACTAATTTTTTATTTACTTGGCAGGTGATACACCAAGCTGCCGTATAATCAACGAACACCGCTTTTTCCTGCTGCAGTGCTTCTTCAATTTTGACAGGATCAAACGCGTGCCAACGATCTGTTTTGGCGACGGTTGTGGCACTATTGTTTTCGACTTGAATAGAAACAAACGAATAAATCAACACAAAAAGCGCAATTGCAATAGCAGTCCACTTCCCTAACCTTTTTGTTTTGCTCGCAATCCAAATTGCGAACACGATGCTGAGCATTAATAAACAACCAATTACCCAGCCAGCATCGCCCACTAATTTCCCTAATACCCACAACAACCAAATGACTGTTGCGTACAGTGGGAAAGCTAAAAACTGACGTAACGTTTCCATCCAAGCACCGGGACGCGGCAACCGAGTTAATAACCAAGGCCATAAACACAAGAGTAAAAATGGAGCGGCTAAACCAGCCCCTAATGCTAAAAATAACATTAGCGCTGACATTGCGGGTAATACGGCTGCCGCACCTAAAGCAACTCCCATAAAGGGACCGGTACAAGGTGTAGCAACGAAAACGGCAAGCATACCGGTAACAAAAGCACCGCTTCGATGGCTACCCGCCAAGTTCATAAGTCGATGACCAAAATCAAAAAATCCACTAAATGATAAAGCCATTAACCAAAACAATAGAATGAGGCTCAACACCACCGGAGCCGATTGCAATTGAAACCCCCACCCAATCGCGCTGCCTGAGGCGCGAAGCAATAACAATAATCCGCCTAACGCAGCAAATGTCACTAGTACGCCTGCCGTATATGCTAATCCTTCGTAAACTCGTGTGCTGGACTGTGCTTGCATCAATCCAAATAATTTAATCGACAACACAGGGAACAAACATGGCATTAAATTCAGAATAATTCCACCCGCAAAGGCAGCTAACAATAGAACCCAGATTGATTGCGTCTCTGGGGAGTCAAACGAGTTGTCGTTACCCTGCGATTTAATAATGGGGACATTCGCTAAATGCCATGCTTGGCTTCCATCAGTGATGACAAAATCAGTTTGCTGAACCAACTGTGCTCCAGGCATCAATGCAAAAGTCAATTTAAGCTGTTGCGCATCACGCTGCAATTGTGGTTCGGTAGCACTAATTAAGTCACCGGAAAGCGGAAAAACTCTTGGCGTAGAAGTTTCATCAGCATCAGCCATCAAGGTTAGTGTGATGTGAGTGCCACTAGGTTTAGCATAAGCTAGGCTTTGTACCTTCCATGGACTTTGCGTTGCCGATTGCGGCAAACGACTGACAAAGTGTTGCTGGATTTCTTTGTCATGCGCTTGCCATTGTACGTTTTCAGTTACCGGCCGAGACAAACTCATTTGCCCAAAACCGGGGATACAGTCAATTTTGCACACCAACCACTCTAACGACACAGACAACGAAACTGTGTCTGCGTCGTTATCTGGGGTGACAGGCAACAAATATGCGACATTACCTTCGTAACCTAAATTGGTTAAATGCGCTACCGGCAGCCGTTGCGGAAAGGGCCATTGAATTTGACCGATTTGCGCACCTTGCACAGTTGAGTCAAAGCGTGGGGCAGCGCCTGAGTCTCCGGCATTTCGCCAGTAAACATGCCATTCAGGATCGACTTCGAAATAAAAGCCAATATATTGGGTTTGACCGCTGGCAAAGGTTGTGGGAGCTAACCAGCGTACATTAACGTGATCCCCCTGAGCTGTCTCTTGTCCCCAGCTACTAGGCGAAAATAAAACGAAGACAAATAACCATAAACTAATACGATAACCACGCCTTAGCCCTAGCTTTGTGCGCTTCATATTTTGGAAATTGTATGCATTAAATAACAAGTGCTTAAGCATGGATTGCAACCATATAGAACTGCCCAAAATAGTCTCCCATAACGCTAGGAGGGGAACAAGATAGATAGATCTAAATGCGATAAATCACGTATATTTATAGACTAAGTAAATAATTTTACCGTTATCAGTTAAACTAATTAATCGGGAATCACGGAATTATTCTACGACTAAAACGGTCGTAAAGACTTAAATAGGATTACAAACTGATTAAATCACCCAGTGGAGTTGTAATGACCTTTAAAATCCGATTATGCTTTGTATTAGTGCTTCTTGGCACAGTGAGCACGTTTGTATCTGCCCAATCTAAACAAGATTTATGGCAGCAATCCACTAAAGTAGCTGGGATTGACGCTCGCTTTAAACAATCGATATTAAAAGGCTATGAACTCAACATCGATTCAGTCGCTTTGGATAAGTTGAAGACGAACCAGCTATCCGAGTTTACACTTGCAATCCCTACTCCCGAAGGTGAGTTTCTTCCTTTCAAATTCAAGCAAGTTAAAGTGATGGCTGATGAGCTGGCAGCCAAATTCCCAAGCATTCGATCGTTTTCTGGCTTCAACATCAATAATCCAAAGGACGAAGGACGGTTTGACCTGTCAGATGATGGTTTATCAGGTATGTTCAAAATTGATGGACAATGGGCGATTTTGACCTTTGATAAACTAAATGACAAACAAGACTACGTTAGCTACTGGGTAAAGGACGAAGTTTATCCTAACACTGAAAATAGCCATTTAATTCAACAACAGGACTTTCTTTCGCTACCTTCTAACATTAAAGCTTTATCTAGGAGCTTAGATGCAACTAACAACGAAGCAGCGCGGGCAAATGGCAACGCCGTCACTACTTACCGTATTGCCATCAGTACCAGTGGCGAATACACCACTCAAAACGGTGGGGAAGCTGGCACAATTGCCGAATTAGCTAGATTGATCAATCGCATCAATGAGGTACTACTCACCGATCTGGCAATCCAATTTGAAATCGTGGCGAATAACGACAGAATCATTTATACCGACAGCAGTACCGACCCTTTTACAAATAATGCCAGCGACGATTTAGATGCAAATCAAATTGCAATCGATGACTTAATTGGTGCAGCTAACTATGATATAGGTCACGTGTTAAACACCGATTCAGGTGGTTTAGCAACGATACAAAGTATCTGTGTGGAAAATTTTAAAGCGCGCGGGCAAACGGGTAGTAACAGGCCTTTTGGTGAAAGCTTTTATATTGGATTAGTGATTCACGAATTTGGCCATCAATTGGGTGCTGAACATACATTTAATGCAGCAAACTCTGGCGCTTGTAGTGAAGACCAACGCTCACGGAACTCGGCTGTTGAGCCGGGTAGTGGCTCTACTGTCATGTCTTATGCGGGGATTTGCGGCAGTCAAAATATTGAAGATGATTCAGAAGATTATTTCCATAGCCATTCGGTGGAACAGATACAAACGGTATTGTCTCGCAGAAATTGTGGCAGTGTCGAATCTAATGGCAACGCGATTCCAGTAATTTCAACCTCTCAATACAATCATACGATTCCTGCAAACACCCCCTTTGTACTCAGTGCAGAAGTGACAGATGCTGATAATGATCAGCTTACATTCGTGTGGGACCAAATCAATCCAGGCGGGTTTGATGGCATTACTGAATCTGCCCAAGAAATGGCAGAAGATAACGGCTTTAACCCGCTGTTCCGCTCAAATCCACCTTCAAGTTCAGCAACCCGTTATTTTCCGCAACTCAATCAAGTGCTAAATAATTCGGTGTCGTTTGGTGAGGCATATCCAACCACTGAACGCGAACTCACATTTGAGTTGATGGTGCGAGATGGTAATGGTGGTGTAAACACATTACTAGCCAATCTTGATGTGCAGCCAACCAACGACGCTTTTTCGGTATCACGGCCTGAAACTGACGTGCGCTGGATCGGCGGTCAATCTCATTTAGTACAATGGAATGTCGCGCAAACCAATGTTTCTCCCATTTCATGTGCCAATGTAGATATTTTGTTGGACGCAGATGGTGACCAGGTTTTTGAATCGATCCTCTTAGCCAATACATCCAACGATGGGCAGGAAAACATCATTTCCCCCAGCACAGATACGAGTAATGCACGATTGATGGTTCGTTGTTCTGATAACGTGTTTTATGCGGTAAATCCAGGACGGTTTGAAATTGTGCCAGGGGATGATCCTGTCGCCCCACTAATTACAGGGCAAATTACTCGCTCAGCAAGTGAAGACACCAGTTTTACTCTCGACTTTGACGATCTAATCGTTGATGATCCTGACTCTGCTTATCCATCGAACTTTTCGCTAGATATTCTGCCTGGCGCAAATTATGTAGCGACGGGCACATCAGTCACCCCAAATACGGATTTTTCTGGCACCTTGACATTAAATGTAGTCGTCAATGATGGCGTGAGCGACAGCAATGTATTTGCATTTGTTGTGCAAATTGAAGCGGTGAATGACGCACCTGTCGCTGTTAATGATAGCCTGACGATTGAGCAAGATTCGGGGCAAATTAGCATAGATGCCTTAGATAATGATACCGATGTGGATCAGGACACGCTTATTATTTCAGATGTAACTTATGTGGGATCTGGGCGTGTCAGCATAGAAAATGGTCTTATATTGTACACGCCGGCTAATGGATTTTTTGGCTCTGACAGTATAATTTATCGTATTGAAGACCCAAGTTTCGCTACTGATTCTGGCACCATTAATATCACGGTAACGCAGATTAATACGAATCCAACTCCGCCCCCTACCACCACACCAGATAATTCATCAGGTGGCGGGAGTATTGGTTGGATGTTAAGTCTGTTGGTCCTACTCAGATTAAGCGCATTTAAAGCTGTAGGTAATAAATGAATAATCTAAAAACAAGTTTAGCCGTGTTACTGGCCTTAAGTATAAATGCCTGTGTCACAGAAAAAGTAGAGAGTGTCTCAGACTCTGCCACTTTGGGAGCAAATGATGATTTAACTTCGCCAAATGCATTGCATTCAACTAAACAAGCAGTAATTGATGCAGAAAAAGCAGTTGAAAATCAGAACTTTGAATTACTCGCGTTTACGAACAAAGTGATCAATTTTCCTGGTATAGATATGAATCTGTATCCATTGGATGATTTGCAACAGCAATGTGGGGTTAAATATCTTTCTGGAAGTGGCGACACACTTGAAATTGGCGAAAGCACTGAGGGCCGAAAAGCATTAAAAAATTATGCGACTACTTATAATTTAATTGTATTGAAAGGCTGCCAAACATTTCACAAAAATAATCAGAAATAAGATTATCCACTAGCGATTTTTTGATAGACTCTCGGGCCAGCAGCAGGAAACCAGCTACTCTCGGCATAATCATTTTTCCTGTTATGAAACATAAGGGTATGCGATGAATTTTGAAGGTCAGCACATTCTTTCAGTGAATCAATTCGACCGTGAATCAATACAGGCGATTTTCGACGTTGCTGACAAGATGACGCCCTACGCGCTTCGCCAAAAACGGACAAAAGTCCTCGACGGCGCTATTTTGGGAAACCTATTTTTTGAAGCCAGTACACGTACGCGTGTGAGTTTCGGTACCGCATTTAATCTGCTTGGTGGCGAAGTGCGCGAAACCACCGGCATGAGCAGTTCTGCACTAGCAAAAGGGGAATCATTGTTTGATACCGCTCGTGTATTAAGCGGATACTCAGACATTATAACGATGCGTCATCCACAATCGGGGTCAGTGGCCGAATTTGCCGAAGGAAGTCGAGTTCCGGTAATTAATGGCGGTGATGGTGCCAACGAACATCCAACTCAAGCACTATTAGATTTATATACGATTAGTAAAGAACAGCAATATCACGGCGGGCAAATTGACGGCATTCACATCGCAATGATTGGCGATTTAAAATATGGACGTACCGTGCATTCACTTTCAAAATTATTAAGCTTATTTAACAACGTTCGCTTTACGTTAATCTCTCCCAAAGAGTTGGCGATGCCAGACTCAATATTGGAAGTGCTGCATAAAAATGGTCATACGGTCAAGGTAACAGAGCAGCTTGAAGGCAGTGTAGATGCAGATATTTGTTATCAAACCCGGATTCAAGAAGAGCGCTTTGAATCCCAAGAAGAAGCCAATAAATATCGTGGCAAATTCCGATTAAACCAAAGCATATACACCAAACATTTCCAATCTAAAACTGTCATCATGCACCCACTTCCACGAGACTCTCGTGCTGATGCCAATGAGTTAGACAATGATCTTAATTTACATCCTAATCTAGCGATATTTCGACAAACCGATAACGGTGTATTAGTCAGAATGGCACTTTTCGCGCTAACTTTAGGCGTTGAAAAACTGGTCTCAAAGTACGATTGTGACGTTAACTGGTATAGTTCAAAGAGATAAAAAATTACATGCAAAAATCACAACAACTGTTCGAACAAGCACAAAAGCATATTCCCGGTGGAGTTAACTCTCCTGTAAGAGCATTTAAAGCGGTTGGCGGTACACCACCGTTTATTGTAAAGGCCGACGGACCTTACATTTATGATGCAGATGGCAAACAATACATTGACTATGTGCAATCCTGGGGACCTATGGTACTGGGACACAATAACCCGAAAATCCGCCAAGCGGTTATCGAGGCGGCAGAAAATGGTTTAAGCTTTGGTGCACCAACCGAATCTGAAGTTAGCATGGCAGAATTGGTTAACAAATTAGTGCCGTCAATGGAAATGCTACGTATGGTAAATTCTGGCACAGAAGCAACCATGAGTGCTATTCGTTTAGCGCGTGGCGCAACCGGCAAAAACAAAATTCTAAAGTTTGAAGGCTGTTATCACGGGCATGCGGACTCGCTATTGGTTAAGGCAGGATCTGGCGCATTAACTATGGGTGTTCCAAGTTCACCCGGTGTCCCGGCAGATGTCGCCAAACACACGTTAACGATGGAATTCAACAATATCGACAGTGTCAAAAAAGCATTTGCTGAATTTGGTGACGACATTGCCTGTATTATTGTTGAACCCGTTGCAGGGAATATGAATTGTATTCCGCCCGTTGACGGATTTTTACAAGGATTACGCGACATTTGTGACCAATATCAAAGCATATTAATTTTTGATGAAGTGATGACTGGATTTAGGGTCAGTCGCGGGGGCGCCCAAGAGCTTTATTCAATTACGCCTGATTTAACCTGCCTAGGAAAAGTTATCGGTGGCGGCATGCCCGTAGGTGCATTTGGCGGGAAAGCCGAAATCATGCAGCAATTAGCCCCTACAGGTCCTGTATATCAAGCCGGTACTTTATCAGGAAACCCAATTGCTATGGCTGCGGGATTAGCGTCACTGACACAAATTCAAAAACCTGGATTATATGAGCGCATTTCACTTGCGACAAAAACACTTGCAGAGGGAATTAAAGCCATCGCGTTAGAACACGGAGTTCCAATGACGGTAAACTATGCAGGTAGTATGTTTGGTATTTTCTTTACCGACATAGAGAAAGTTACAAACTATCAACAAGCGATTAATTGTGACACCGAAATGTTTAATCGATTCTTCCATAGTATGTTATCTAAGGGTGTATATCTGGCACCAGCTTCGTATGAAGCAGGGTTTGTATCAGCAATGCATGACCTTGAAATTGTTGAAAAAACGTTGGACATTACGAAACAAGTATTCGCAGAGATTACAGCCTGATAGGCTAACTATATTCGTAGTCTGAAAAGACACTCTTAAAGAAGCTGAAGACGCAAAAATGTTGGAACAATTATTACAACCTGTCTCACTAGTATTAATGATCATAATCGTGTTCTTAATACTGGTGTTATTGCGTCTTCAACGAACTTTGAAAAAGCATCAAAACCAGCGGCCATTTTCTCAAAATAATGATTATGAAATTGAAACACAGGTACAAAGTACCCAGCGTGCTGACGAAGCTGATCAACGATTTTTGAACAAAGCAGACGAAGCTTTGCGGCTCACGCAAACGTTTCAAAAATTCGTGCCTCGCCAATTTGTTGAGCATTTTGCCAAGCATGGTTCAGAAACTTTGGAACTAGGTCGAGCTGACGAAGACGAAGTGGCGATTTTATTTTCTGATATCCGCGGTTTTACCGGTCTTTCCGAAAAGATGACTCCACAAGAATTGATGAAATTTCTTAATTCATATTTCTTGAGAATGAATGATCCAATCCATCAAAATGGTGGCTTTATCGATAAATTTATCGGTGACGCTATTATGGCTTTGTTTGATCATCCAAATGGTAGTAATCAAGATAAAGCTTTGGATGCACTTAACGCTGCTGTCGACTTACGATATGCGTTAAACGTTTATAACCTGCATCGAAGTAATAGCGGATACCCTCCGATCAACATAGGTGTAGGAATACATTTTGGTCCTGTCATCATAGGTACAGTGGGTTCAGATGATAGAATGGACACAACTGTGATTGGCGATAGTGTCAATATTGCTTATCGTTTAGAAACCTTGGCTCCCAAATTAGGTGCCGATATCGTTGTTAGCTCTCAATTACTCGAAACCGCTGATGCTAAGGTAAAATTCAATTACCGTTTTCTTGATTGGGTGCGCGTAAAAGGACGTAAAAATCCCGTTGAAGTATACGAAGTGCTGAATCATCTTCCTGAAGACATACAACAACTAAAATTAGACACTGCGCCCTTCATCGAAGCGGGTGTTAATCATCGTAGGGCACGAGAATGGAAAGATGCACTAGTGTGTTTTGAAAAAGCACGAGCAATAAGCCCTAATGATTCTGTTGTTGCACACCATATTGAACAGATCAATTTGATCAAAAATGCACACCTGTCAGACAATTGGGACGGCGCGTCTAAGCTTTAAAACTTCACTTTAGTAGCGTGGCTTTAGCCTATGAACGCAAACCTCAAAAAATACGGGACTAAAGTCCCGACTACAAACACACCTTTAGCGTGGCTTTAGCCCACGAACACAACCCTCAAAAACTACGGGACTGAAGCCCCGACTACATACGCCTCTTATAAACTATCTCTCTACAACAATGATTTTTCATTCTGTTGCAGGTTTTGGTATATTAGCGCGCAGTAGTAGCAAGGAGTGCCTGTCGTGGTATCGAACAACACCGAAAAACATCCATCCGCAAATCCAATCAATTTCACCACTATTTCGCCAATCGATATCCCTTTTTCGCTGATAAGGGGCTTTAATCGTAAATCAGAAAACTTTAAAAACTTAATGAGTTCATTAAGTCAACGTGATGATATTGAAAGCGTCAACTGGTTCAATGACGGGCCAGAATATGTGAATTTAGATAGTGATGTTTCCTCTTTGTCTTTTTTTGTTTGGAGCAATCAATATCAAGAGATCGATTTAAAGTTTCATATATTTCCAAATGAATTGGCGGTGGTGGAATGCCAATTCACTTTGCCTGAACAAGACAGCATCAAAATCATGGAATCACGGGTTCAGCAATTAGCTGAAGAGGCCATTCGTCAGTCCATTCCTGAACTGCAAGTCGTATTAAAAGACATTTATAGTCATATTAGTAACCCGTTACTAATTAAACCAAGAACTAACTCGACCCACTTATACTGGACGGCACGCTCTTTAAATATCGAAAAACAACAACTTAAGAACCCACAAATTCGACAGTTAATTCATCAGTGGCTGGCAGAAACAGAGTGTCCTAAGGACGCAGAAAAGATCTGTAATTTAATCAATGAAGATATTCTTAGCGATGATGAAAAAGCGGATAAATTAAAAACAGAATCGATGACATGGCTAAATTATGTGGTTGTTGATAAGCGGGCTAACCACGATGCGCGCATTGATACTATGGTTCTGGCACAATATTGTTACACCGCACAAGAAAAGTGTAACTTACGTCTGCATGAAGCCATATCAAGGGCCTACATCGATGGAAACCTGTTAGGCGCTAAAAGCCAATTAGAAGACAGTCGTATCCAATCCAAATTGCATCAAGTCGCCATAAATGAACATAAAAAGTACTTAACACGTCAAAAGCGCAAATATTTAGAAGAAATCTTTGCGTCTTGGGAGTTCGACTTACTCATTAAAAATGGCGACGACATGAAGGAAATTTGTACCAATAAAATCGAAGAAGCAAACGCCAAACAAAGTAAGCTGCACAGTATAAAAACAGACCGAATTTTATTCGCAATCAGCTTGTTTGCCATTTTCGAATTGTTGATATTCCTGTCACAACACAGTCGAGAAGTGATGTCTCGACCAGCGCTGGATTACAACGACGAAAGTTCGTCTTGGATTCTCACTCTAATCGCCAGTTTAGATGCTGATACCATGTTTGGAATCGGTATAGGATTGATGATAGTGCTGGCGTTTATTTACACCTCTGTTGCAAAAAGGAAGTTGTAAAAATGGACAAAAGAATTCTACTGTTAACGATTAGCGTATTTATCATTCTTGTACAGTCGGTCCGAGCCAATCCACAAGAACCATCTGTTCGCGTGCTAACAAATGTATGGGCACCCTACATTAATCCAGAACAAGAGCCATTAGGCCGCGCCGCTAAAGTTTTGGAGACAATCGCCGCATATGCCCAAAAAGATATTAAGTGGCGATATATACCATACCGCGATGCTGCACTTTTGCTGGAAAAGCAAAAAGCTGAGTTGTCTTATCCATATTTCTATACTGAAGAGCGAGCGGAAAAATTCCACTTATCGAAGCCAATTTTTTATCTTACTAGCCGTTTGTATTTTAATCGTCATTTTGTTTCTTCAGAGCAAGCAGACAACCAATACTCATCGCTTAAAATAGCAAAAGTAGCGGGTTATAGTTACGGAGAGAAAATAGATAAAATCGTTGAAAACGCCAAACAGTATGAGACAGAAGAAGATGCTCTGATTGCATTGCTAAATAATGAAGTGCAGATTTTACCCATGACGGAAGGGGTGATGAATAACTTATTGGATACCCGTTATGCAGATCAGAAACAGTTAATAATGCCTGTTAAAAACGTAAATGATGAATCCAGTTTGCACATAATGGCCAGTAAAAATGACGTAGGTGAACAATTGATTGCAGATTTTGATAAGGCCATTTCAATGCGTCAAAATGGCGAGGACATTAAACTACAACCATTGCAAAATCTAAAACAAAAAGTCGATTTAGCCACTTTAGTCACATCTGAAGGCTTTCCAGCAATTTTAGGCGAATCAGAGAACCAATTAGGGAATATAGATTACTTTACCATCCCCATTGGAACCAAAGTAATTGTACTTGAATGGAGTCAAAAAATACTTACTCCATCGTCTTCCGATCGTATTTATAAGAACATGATGGATACTAGTAAAGTTGTCGTCTTAAACGGACCTCACGTGGGTAAAGAGTTGCGGGTTAAGAATATGCATATTCAGTTAGAACCATGATCACAATAGGCATTGGCTGGTTAGGTACGATTTTATATTTATTAAATCACGCGTATCTATCATTAATCACGAACTGGTCTCCACGTGTTTATTACGCTGGCAACTTAATTGCGGCAACCTTACTAATTGTAAACTCAGTACTTGTTGCCTCTTGGCAAGCTGTGGTTATTAACGGATTCTGGGCGGTAATAAGTTTATTGCTGTTAATGCATATTCCATTAAAAAATACGCCTTTATCGTTTCGAATGATGTCGTTAGCGGTAGTTTTTATTTGGTTGGCAGCATTTATAGGTTGTTTTTATGATCTTGAACTGGCTATTCGAATTATGGGTTGGTCTTCCGCCTTAGTGTTTGGCGCAGCGTATTTATTATTTTGCGCACAAAAACTCACACAGAAAACGTATTTATATTTAAATGTATATGCCGCTTTAGCATTAACCCCTCAGCTATGGTTAGACAGAAACTATCCAGTATTAACGTTAGAAATCATTTGGGCATTAATTTCAATTCATGGTGCGTTGCGCCAACCAGATAACGCCCATTTAATAGATTAATCGGTAGCATGGGCTAATCGATAAACGCAAACCCCAAAAATCACGAGGCTAAAGCCTGACCACAAAAATATATACGACCTATGTCTTATTGTTTGCTTAGTTCACCAATGCCATGCTTATGTAAACTCGACGACGGAAATAACACCTTGAAAGAGAAAACTCGCTTAAAATTGATTGGATTAGGCGCATACTTAATCAGTATGTTGGCGTTGCAACAAGTGATCATTATCCCGATTGTTGCCTTACTTTTGATACTAGTCATTTATAAGGCTAAATCTGAGATGCTGAAGTCACATGCAAAATATATTATGAGCGTTTACATAGTCGTTACCTCAGTGGTGCTAATCACTGCTAACCTCTTTCACTCCCAACAGCAAATTTACGCGGCATTGGTAGCTGTCAGTATCGCTTTCTTAATGCTGATGTATGGTGCATTACGAGTAGGCTTCTTTAGAAAACCATTACCAGGCAAATTAGCTATTTCAAACAATTAATTTGCCAATGTTTTGAATAAAATTTTCTAACGATAGCCTTCCACTAATGTTATGAATCTTTATTGGCTTTGATAAAAGTTAGTGAGGGTGCAAAAAATGCGGCGCCGGTTTCTGGTACTGTAAAATCCAATAATCGGTCGTACACACCATTTTCATCACCAAACACCATACTACTTAGCATTTGCGTAAATGGCTTTGGACTATTAGCAAGTGAAATGAAGAATAATCCTTTTACTGTCATATCCCCGTACGGCATGCTTTGGCGCAGAATTTCGATACTCTTGCCGTCGGCACCCTTCACATTTGAACGTTTAACATGAGAAAAAGCGGGTTTATCTTCACTCGCATATTCCACATTCGTTTCTTTCGTGCGGCCAATGATGTCTTCCTGGCTTTTCACTGGTAGTCGTTGCCAACGCTCCATTTGGGTTCGATAGCGTTGTATGTGTATATAACTGCCCCCAGCAAAATCGGGATCACTATCACCAACAACGGCGACTACACGTTTATGCATACCTTTGGGGTTTTCAGTTCCGTCTACAAAACCGATCAAATCTCGCCCATCTAGATAACGAAATCCTTTTACTTCTTCAAACAATTCCACATGACCTTTTAGCAATTCACACACTTCGTTACCAATTGCAAAACAGACATCTGCTCGGTCAGCACGAATTTGAATAAACAAATCACAAGGAGTCGCGGGAGCATGCCTGTCTTCACATTCCATATCTGGGAATGGAGCGAGTTCTAGTGGGATTAAACCAGGGTATAAATCCGTCCAATAGCTATTACCGACGGCGATAATTCCAGACACCATAGCTTCGTAATGTTCCTCATCATAGTGTTCGAATACATTAAGAATATGCGCTAATTTGGCACGGATCACTTGTGCATCATCGTCGATGACATTGAACATTAAATATTGCGCATGCAAGTTCGGTTCTGCGCAAATACCTTTTTGGGGTTGTGTCATATTTTTCTAATTTTTTGTTTCGTGTAAGTGCTTAAATTTATTGCTACTAGTAACCAGCAGCTTGCCCGTCTTTGCGGCTTTCAGATGCACCGAAGTATACGCCACTTTTAGTGTCTCTGAGAATAGCCTGATAACCTCCAAAGCTACCCGAAACATCTCGTAAGACATGACCTTTTTGTACAAGTGCACGTCTGGTTTTGGTGGAAAACCCGCTTTCTAGGCTTACATAACCGCCATCACTCATAATCTCTCCAGTTGGCTGGCTGGAACCGGTATGTAATATCCGCGGCGCGTCTCCGGCCTCTTGTAAATTCATCCCAAAATCAATGAGGTTGATTAGTATCTGCGCATGCATTTGCGGCTGCGTCCCGCCGCCCATAACCCCAAAACTTAACCATGGCTTACCGTTTTTCGTGACAAACGCGGGAATTATTGTATGAAACGGCCTTTTGCCAGGTTCATAAACGTTGAAATGCCCTTCTTTTAACGAAAACAATTCACCACGATCTTGTAATATAAATCCTAAACCAGTGGGTGTCATACCAGAGCCCATGCCACGGTAATTAGATTGAATGAGCGAGACCATATTACCGTCTTTATCTGCTGTCGTGAGGTAGATTGTATCTCCCTCATTGATGCCAGCATCGTAACGTTTTGCTGCCTTGTCTTGGCTCAATAATTTAAGACGTTGCTGCGCGTATTCTTTTGATATAAGCCAGTCAGTTGGAATTTGATTAAAGTCGGAGTCTGCATAATATTTAGCACGGTCTTCAAATGCTAATTTTTTCGCCTCTACAAATGTGTGGATATATTCTGGCGAATCAAATCCCATACCTTCAATATCAAATTGTTCCAGCATATTAAGTATTTGCAGCGCAGCAATACCTTGAGAGTTAGGTGGTAATTCCCATACATCGTAACCACGATAGTTAGTCGATACAGGTTCAACCCAGGTTGATGTGTGACTGGCTAGATCCTCGTAGCTTAAAAAGCCCCCCTGCTCTTTCATATAGGCTGCTATAGTGCGAGCTATATCACCTTTATAGAATGCATCACGTCCACCCGTCGCTATTTTTTCTAAGGTGGCCGCTAAATGTTGATTAACGAAAATCTCACCTTTTTTTGGCGTTGCGCCGTTTGGCATGTAAGTTTCTTTAAAACCATCAAATTTACTTAATGTCGGTACACTGCGATTCATATACCAAGCAATCAACTCACTAACCGGAAAGCCTTTTTTAGCGTATTCAATAGTCGGCGATAAAATACTGGTCATCGGTAGCGAACCAAATTTTGAATGCAACTCAAACCAGCCATCCACAGCGCCCGGCACAGAAACAGGTAAAGGACCGTGTGACGGAATTTTACTCATGCCTTGCTCTTTGAAGTATTCTAGTGAAAGCGATTTTGGTGAGCGACCTGAAGCATTTAGACCATACAATTGTTTAGTTTTAGCATCCCACACAATCGCAAATAAATCGCCACCAATTCCGTTGCCGGTTGGCTCTACTAAACCTAACATAGCGTTCGCAGCGATAGCTGCATCAATTGCGTTGCCACCTTGTTTGAGGATATCTAATCCAACTTGTGTGGCTAAAGGTTGACTAGTTGCAACCATACCATTGGTAGCGATCACTTCAGAACGTGAGGCAAATGGTTCGCCAGTAATGCGATCATAACCAAAGCTGATATGACTGAAAAAAATGCTCAAGCCTAAAACATAATGCAGTAACTTCATGTACTCACCCGTAAATCATATAGAAGTGAAAGAGCATACGCTGTACGTACATTTATTTAAAGAAAAGTGTAATAAACAGCGACCTAAATTAAGCAACGTAATTTTTTGTTTATTGAAATCTGCCAAAACCTTTAGACTAAACCATAAAAAAACCTCGCTAATTAGCGAGGTTTTTAATTCTTAATGATAACGAGAGAGCGATATTATTGATTTTATTGTTCGCTCTCCGTTATCTCCCTGAAAAACTAGTTATTAAGAACGGCCGCCGGTGAAGTCTGGATAAGCTTCCAAACCACACTCACCAAGGTCGACACCTTCAAACTCTTCTTCTTCGCTTACACGAATTCCGATGATAGCTTTCAGTATTAACCAAACTACTAAGCTAGTAACGAATACCCATACGAAGATGGTTAGTGCACCGATGATTTGACCAGAGAAAGAAGAACCTCCGTCAGCAGTCAGTGGATTAGTTACTGGAACAAGAAGAAGACCGAGTAGACCGACTACACCGTGAACAGAGATTGCACCTACTGGATCATCAATTTTCAACTTATCTAGCGCTACGATACTACCAACTACTAACAAACCACCTAATGCACCAAAAAGGGTCGCTTGCAGTGGAGTAGGCGTTGAAGGTTCAGCGGTAATAGCAACCAAACCTGCTAAAGCACCGTTAAGGGCCATAGTAAGGTCAGCTTTACCAAACAATATACGAGCAAGGATTAGCGCTGCGACTAAACCACCAGCAGCGGCTGCGTTAGTATTCATAAAAACAACGGCTACTGCGTTTGCGCTTTCAACTGAAGCGGTTGCAAGTACAGAACCACCGTTAAAGCCAAACCAACCCATCCATAAGATGAACGTACCTAGAGTCGCTAACGGTAAGTTAGCACCTGGAATCGCGTTGATTTTACCATCAGCGGTATATTTACCTTTACGAGCACCAAGAACTAATACGCCTGCAAGTGCTGCTGCAGCACCAGCCATATGTACAATACCAGAACCAGCAAAGTCAGAGAATCCAAGGTCACCTAGTGTATACATACCAAATACAGATGCACCACCCCAAGTCCAAGAACCTTCCATTGGGTAGATGAAACCAGTTAGAACAACAGCAAACGCTAGGAATGCCCATAGCTTCATACGCTCAGCTACTGCACCAGAAACGATAGACATAGCTGTTGCAACAAAGACAACTTGGAAGAAAAAGTCTGAAGAAGGAGCATAAGTAGCCGGCTCAGCTTCACCTGTTGCACCGTCACCAGTAATGCCACTTAGGAACCACGTAAAGTCATCACCACCGTACATGATTGAATAACCACACACCATATACATGATGCAGGCAATTGCGTACAAAGTAACGTTCTTAGTTAAGATTTCAGTGGTATTTTTAGCACGCACCAGACCGGCTTCCAGCATGGTAAAACCAGCAGCCATCCACATGACTAATGCGCCACAAATTAAGAAGTAAAAGGTATCTAATGCATACCCAAGTTCAAATGTTATTTCCATGATTTTCTCCTGCCCTGCTACTTAAATGGCTTCGCCGTCGGTTTCACCTGTACGGATACGTACTGCATGCTCTAAGTCATATACAAATACTTTACCGTCACCAATTTTGCCCGTTTTAGCAGCACCTACGATGGCTTCTACTAAACGTTCAACATGATCGTCTTGAACCGCAATTTCCAACTTAACTTTTGGTAAAAAGTCTACTTGGTACTCTGCACCACGGTACAATTCGGTGTGACCTTTTTGACGTCCAAAGCCTTTAACTTCAGTGACAGTCAAACCATCAATGCCAATCTCAGAAATGGCTTCGCGAACATCATCAAGCTTGAAAGGCTTAACTATCGCAGTTACTAGTTTCATTGTGTTACTCCCGGTGTTTTTAAATTTGTTTTTGTGAAACGCTCTCTTCCTAAAACAAGTCTTATGCCACTAATATAAACACATATTTTTCAATCACTTAGATTAAGAAGTAGAGATTTAACATTCATTTAACGCACTATTATAGTGCAAAACGAGTTTTTTGCACCGTTATGGTAATTGAATTGAGTTTTGAGAAAGCTGGCATCACCATGGAACTAAATTAGTCACGAACAAGTCTATTCTCCGAATCAGTTTCACAATTATAAATACTGGAACACCCCCCTTTGGATTTTGAACGACAACAAACTATTTCCCCACCAGTAGGAAGTAAATCGCTATTAAAAGTCATGTTGATATCTATCTTATTGCATGGACTGATTGGTTGGTGGTTGCTGTCTCAAGATCGTATTCGAATTGCCGAAAAAAGTGAAAATGATCACGCTGCTATAAAAGCTAAATTGATTTTTTTTCCGAAACCGAAATCACCGGAAGATTTGACTGATACAGAACAGCGCGAAGCGCCTCCAAGTATTGATGAAACAAACGAAGAAGTTGAACAAATACAACAACCAATCCTTTCAGAGCAAAAAGAACAAGTAATTGATGAGGTTATCGATAGCGCACCGCAAGAAGAACAATTAACGAAAGAGGAAACCGCTAAGGATCAATTGCCAGCAATTGATTACCCACCAATTGAAAAAACTGAGAATGCCAATCAAAAGCAGTCGAACACACCAATAATGACCTCCAGAGATCTTGCACAAAAACATTTGCAGAATTATTCAGCGCAAGCGAATCAGCGACTGGCCGAGCAAGAGGCTCAACGATATCGTCAGCAAAAGAATTCACCCGACTTGAACTTGCCAGAAATTGACCCGTTTAAAACCGAAGATGAAAAGCTTGTTGAAAGTAACACAATACGAGTTGATTGCAGCTCTACCGTGAACAAAACCCTGTTAACCGTATTACGATTTACGTCTGGTACAACAATGGATTGTAGTAAGCAATCTGACTTAGCTCCGTATATTGATAAACACGTTAAAAAGCCGCTACCAGCAGACAATCTTCGTTAATTATCTCTATTTCAGATTAATTTCCGAACAACCTTTCCCAGAAACTTTTACGCTCCTGTATTTTGGGATTTTTGGTATCACATTTTTCTGGACGTTTGGGTAGTACTTCCAGAATCGCCGGCAAACTCATACTGGTAGGGCATCCTGGCTGAGTGGCTCTGCCACTTTGCGGATTAAAGTGGGCTATCCCTAATCCTCGTGGAAAGCGTCTAACTAAAGATTTAGGCTCTTGCAATAATTGGTAATCCAAAAATAATCGCAGTGCACCGCTTGCGCCCGTTAACCCTGTACTTTTATTATCATCAGTGCCAATCCAACTCGTCACCAATACGTTCTTATCATACCCACTGAACCAGCTATCACGGTAGTCATCGGTGGTACCGGTTTTCCCTGCCATATTGATACTAGGGAATCGTCGTCTAATTTGTTTCGCTGTCCCCTCTAATGTCACTTTATGCAGTGCGTAGTTCATCAGATAAGCTACTTTTTCGTCAATAATCTGGGAAGGTGCTGAAGAAAATGAATACATGAGTTGGTTATCAGAAGACATAATAGCATTAACGGTATGTAACGGGATCTGAACTCCATTATTAGCGATTGCCTGATAAATTTGATTTACTTGAATCGGCGATAAATCTAACGCACCCAACGTCAGTGCAGGATACTGAGTTATTGGTTCTGTCACACCCAAACGTTTTAAAGTGTGGGTAATGTTATCTAAACCTAATTCCATTCCAAGACTAACTGTTGGAACATTCAGAGATTGGGTTAACGCTGTGTACAAGGGAACTTGTCCACGAAATTTTTTATCCGCATTTTGTGGCTCCCAAGTTTCGCCGCCTTCACTGGGTAATTGTATTGGGTCATCGTATAATGGCGTGGCCAAATTATATTGTTCTGGTTGCTCTAGCGCGGTTAAATAAATGGCTGGTTTAATCAACGAACCAATGGAACGCTTCGCATCTAACGCTCTATTGAAACCACTGTAGCTGGTATTTCTATCCCCAACCATTGCACGGATTTCACCGCTATTAATTTCAGTGACCACCATGGCCGCCTGTAGATTTTCTAGATTGCGTTGTTTTTCAATATTAATTAAACCACTAGAAAGTGCCGATTCGGCTTTTCTTTGGGCATTTGAATCAAGTGAAGTAAACAGTTTTACTCCAGAATCACGAATATTCGGGTTATCCAAGATGGTCCGCAATTCACGTCCTACTCTGTCCATAAACGCGGGATGTTTACCTTTAACCAGAGTCGCGCCTGTAGCGACTTGAATAGGTTTATCTAACAATTGCTCAAAGGTTGTTTTGGTAATTTTTCCATCTTCAAATAATAATCTTAATACTAGATTTCGGCGTTCAATGACGCGTTCGGGATAGCGTCTTGGATTGTAGTAAGACGGCCCTTTTATCATACCAACCAAGGTCGTCATTTCTTCCAAGTTCAATTCGTTTAAAGGTCGGTCAAAATAAAAGTAGCTGGCCAAACCAAAACCATGTACCCCTGTATTCCCATTTTGTCCTAAAAACACTTCATTGAGATAGGCTTCCATAATCTGATCTTTGCTATAACGAGCATCAATCAGAATTGACATAATGGCTTCTTTCACCTTGCGTGTTATCGATTTTTCATTGGTTAAATACATATTTTTAACCAACTGTTGCGTTAATGTACTTCCCCCTTGAACTGCACGGCCGGCGGAAATATTGGCGATGAGTGCTCTTAAGATCGAAAGCGGAGCGATGCCATGGTGCTGATAAAAATCTTTATCCTCTACCAGAATCAATGCTTCAACGAGTTCTTTAGGCACTTGCCCTAAAGACACCAACATACGATCTTCTTTGCCTTCACTTATTAAGCGAGTCACTAACCATGGCTCTAAACGAAAGCTATTTATTGGTTGGCGACTATTGAGATTAATGATGCTTGAAACGCGTCCAGCTTTAACAGTAAGTGATAACGCAGTTTCTGCTTGAAATCCGTCTGGAAAATGAAATGCTCGACGATGTACTTCAAAATGATTATTGCTGTACTGATATTCCCCTGTGCGTGACGCATTGGCAACTCGTCGATACCCCAATAAGGTCAACTCTTCGATAATTTCTTTACTCGTAATTTCTTCTTTTAACCTCAACACTAACGGCCGCGCATAAATTTGCGCAGGTACTTGCCATTTATTTCCAGAAAACTGATGCGCAATCACAGCGTCAAGGTACGCCAGATAAGCACCTGTAACGATGATAAGAACGATCGCCAACTTCCAAAAATACTTTCGGAACCAGGGCATGGGATTCAACTTTTGTGCTACAGACATGAATGAAATAGAGGATCTTGGTTAGGTTAGCTTTCAAAAGGCGAGTATATCAGTGCAACCAAAGCGGCTCAAATTTGGATCGAGAATAAAAACGGAAGCTCTTTATTACTAAAAAGCTCCCGCCAGTTATTTTAGTGGGTTTCGTCCGCGGTTTGAGTTTTCTTCGTGAACTCAGGAGATAAGTCGATCTTGAAGTTTTCAACCTTGTTACTTGTCGATACGTTTTCGCTGTTCGATGAACTGCTGTTATATAATAGAATATCTTTAAATCCGCTATTAGAGACAGGATTCGTAGCATCATTATCCATGACAAAGAACATATAATTTACCGTACCAGTGTAAAACTCACCTATAGGTATGACAAAACGTTGCAGTTGTCCGGGTTGACTATACTCAGAAGCGGTTATGCCCCAATTTTCTGTGCCATGAACTTGAAATGTTCTTCCTGGCTCTTCATTATTATCATCATCAAATCCGATGCCATGGATTTCGCCTTCATCCAAACTGATAAAATCGAATTCTAAAACAGTATCCGATTGAATTTCGTAGTTGAACGGCACTTTAATCCAACGATTACCTTGTAAAACGACTCCTTGGTTGTTAGCGCCTAAGCCCACTTGCCCCTCGCCATCTTGGTTATTTCCATAAGCAGAACCATTAACTCCAGTAAAATTAAAAAATGTGAGTGGCTCTGTAACTGTAATGTCGAAATTTTGCGTATCACTGCCGTAGATAGTTGAAACTGTTATTTGTACTGCGTGTGTTCCAAGTTGACTCTCAGTGGGTGTCCAACTCACTAGCGCATCACTACCAACTGTCATTCCTTCAGGACCAAAATCTAGATTGATACTACCTTGCCCTGACCCCGTTGCTTCTACTTTGCCATCGCTATCATAGCTGTAAGGCGCGCCATACACAGCATTGGTGTTAGGTGTTGAAACGATAACCGGAGCATCCACACTAACTAAGCACGCACCGGAATTAACCAAGGGAGCCATTTGCGACAAGCTACAGTCTGAAAACTGATCGCTACCATTAATACTGGGGTTCATTAAATAAATACCCGGCGTGGCCACACAAGCAGATCCAGATTGATTATCGTGGGGTGCACCAAAGTTGTGTCCTAACTCATGGGCCGTCACCAGAGCTGTGTTAGCCCCAAAACGTTGAGTTAGTCCAATAGCAAACTCGTTGCAGATGGCTCCCACATAAGCAATTCCGATTGTACCGCCATCGAGATCTTTTCCTGTAAATAAGTGGCTAGCTCCAGGATTATTGTAGCTATTAGTGACATAGTTACGGTAGGCCACTATCAATTCTTCTGAATCAGTAGAGGTCAAGGGGCCATTGTCAGTAAGTATACGAATCTCATTTACGCTTATTTTAACGCCCACTTGTTCTGAAAAAATGCCGTCAACTATGTTCAATTCAGCCAGCATTTCATCTGCAGGATCAACAGCACTAGTCGTTGCATATTCGACATCTGCGGTCAGCGATAACAACATTTCTTTACTTGCCAATTCACTCGTCATTTCATTCAACTGTTCAATGTAGGCATCAAAACTAAACGCGGAGTGAGAAGCATGATTTTCTAAACCGCAAGTACCGCTGTGGCTCACGTCTGAAACGCTATAAACAACCAAATTACCCGATTGGCTATTGAGCATGTTTAGCTGCCCTACATCGGCATCAATTTGATTTTTTTGAACAACGAAATACATTTCTGAACCATCAAAAAATGCCCCGGTTATAATGCCATTAAGCACACTAAATCTTGCCCAAGAGCCTGCTACATTCTCAAGTACACCTTTGTATAACTCAATATTAGGCTGTAGTGTCGACTTCAACTTTGCTGAGAGCAAGCCGGCATTTTCAGTTAATGTAAAGTTGTACTGCTGGTTTACGGTGATAAGATTCAATTTAGTCTGTAATGGCGCCTTAGCATCTTTAGAAATTTGAGACCTAGCTTCATTTAAGTTTGATATAGAGAGATCATGGAGCGGTTGAGCATTGGCTTTAAGCATACCGACTATTGAAATGACAACCAATAGAAGAGCATTCAAAAGCGACAATGGCTTCATAGAAATTTGCATTATTACTACCTCATTAAAAGAGCGAAATGGGCGAGTGATGGCGTTCACGCAATTTATAGTATCGTCGATTATCTAGGCATCACTAGAATGTTTTTCAAAAAACAAGGTAACTAGATGAAATAATGCACAAAATAGTTTCAAGTTTAGTACACACACTTACATATATTTTTTAACACGGGTAGTAGCCTGAGCAGTTGCGGGATTATCGGGCCAGAAATGCTTCGGATATCGACCTTTCATTTCTTTTTGAATTTGCCCATAACTTCCCTGCCAGAACCCCGCTAAGTCTTGGGTTTTTTGCAAAGCTCTACCGGCAGGCGATAATAAGGTTAAGGTCACTGGGATTTGACCATTGGCGATACGAGGTGAGTCTTGATAACCATACATATGCTGCATTTTCACCTGCATTTCAACTTGGCCATCGGCAGAATATACTAATTTGCATGCCTGCCCGGCAGCATCTTTGATCTTGGTGGGATAAAAATTATTAAGGTGGGTTTGTTGCTCCCAACTTAAACGACTGTTAAATATGTTAGCCCAATCGAGTTTCTGCAACTGATTTAGGCTAACAACCCCATTTAAATATGGAACTAGCCATTCGTTTAATTCTTGCAATAAAGCAGATTCAGAAAAATCGGGCCAACCATCAACTTCAAGTCTAGCAGCCAATCTTAGCCGATATATATGTGTCCAAACCACATCATTCCAGTTAAACAAGGAAAGCCCCTGCTGTTGAATTTGAGCAACGATAATTGATTGACAATGAGCCATGTCAGATGCTTCGATTTGTTTTTCTTGTAATTTAATTTCACCAAAAGTTTTTATCTGTCGAGCAACGACTTTGTTAAGCGATGAAGACCAACTATATTCGTTTTGAGTTAACATATGTGAGTCAAACAACGCATGAACCAAACTTTCTTCAATCGGCTCAGCCAAACGAATAAAAGCATCAGCATGCTCACTTACTGTGAGTTTGGGCACAACAATCCAATCACTTTTCGCTTCTGTATAGATATCGCCAAAATGTGAGTAAGTAGCACCAGTACCATTCACTAACTGATAACTACCATTATCTCGAAGCCGAGCAATGCGATCAGGAAACGCGATACAAAGTAGCTTCCCTAGTACGCTATTCTCAATGTTTAATTTTTTTCCATTGCAATCGCAACCTAAGCGCTTTGCCCATCGCTTTGCCTGTGTCCAAATTGGATGATTTAGCTGAGTTAACAAGTAACCCAGGTGTTGGTGTACTAGGGTTTGCTGTTTTAGCTCTGTAATTGCACGGTATTCAAGCATTGCAACCAATAAACAAGCTAGAGATTGTTGAACATGATCGCTATTTTGACTTACTACCAACATCCTGGCTAAACGCGGATGACATCCATAATTATTTAACGCTTTACCTAAAGTCGTCAGTTTATCGTTCGCGTCAATCGCGCCTAATAATGTTAACCCCCACTTTGCATATTCAAGCTGAGCACGGCTGGGTTTGTCTAATAACGGCAACTCAGTAAGTTCACTACCCCATACTTTCGCTTCTAAATAAAAGCCACTGATGTCGGTTTCTAGTATTTGCGGAGGGCGATGAGAGATCAAACGTTGCTGCGTATCATTTGACCATAATCGATAACAATTGCCCGGTGATAAACGCCCGGCACGACCCGCTCGCTGAGTAGCCGATGCTTTAGAAATTTGTTTGGTGGTAAGTTGTTCAAGGCGTTTTTGCCAATTAAAAGAGGCAACATTTTCCAGACCAGAATCGATCACGACTTTTATACCATCAATGGTTAAGCTGGTTTCAGCAATATTGGTTGCCAACACAATTTTGCGTGTATTTGATTGGGCTGGTTGAATAGCAAGTCGCTGTTGTTGTTTATCCAGTTGTCCAAATAATGTGTGGGTTTTTACGCTGCTATCCAAACGCTGTAAACACAGTTGCTGAGTCGCTAAAATCTGTTTTGCACCGGGTAAAAACACTAAAATATCACCTTCGTGAGCATCTAGTGCCTCTTCAATGACGGCAATGGCTTGGTGAGCGAGGGATAACTTTTTGTGTTGTGGCCTATATTGTATTTCTACGGGATAACTCCGACCAAGACTTTCAAGTTGATGTGCATTTGGCAATAACTTAGAGACCGCTGAAGCATCTAAAGTCGCAGACATTATTAATAGTCGCAGGTCATCACGCAGCGCACTTTGAACATCTAAGCACAAGGCTAACGCAAAATCAGCATGTACGTTACGCTCGTGAAATTCATCAAAAATAATTAGCCCAACGCCACTCAATTCCGGATCTTTTTGCAGCATTCGAGTGAGTAAGCCTTCTGTCACTATCTCCAAACGTGTGTGATCACTTACTTTCGACTCACCACGCATTCGATAACCTACTGTTTGGCCCACGTTCTCACCAAGTTGCTCCGCCAAATACCGTGCAATTGACGTTACGGCAATTTGTCTAGGCTGCAACATCACTAATTTTTGTTGGGCAAATTTACTGTGTTCCAGCAATTTTAACGGCAAATAGGTAGACTTGCCCGCTCCAGGCGGCGCGATTAAAATCACGTCTTTTTCTACAATGTTTTTTTCTAATGCTGGCCAGCAACTTTCTACAGGTAACACGCGGTCAAACCAAAATTCCTCTATAATCAACACATTCTATCGTTGCTGGAGTTTCAATGCGCTACTTTTTAGGGTTTGATTTAGATCCTCAGACAAAAATTGCGATCGATGATTGGCGTAACAAAGCGTTACCTAGATTTGAACAGAATGTCCCTGCTAAAAATTTTCATATTACCAGTGTGTTTTTGGGTCAGGTCACCGAACAGCAATTGGATCAACTTTGTTCAAAGATTGAAAATACGGAATTCAGGCCATTTGAACTGCATTTCGATAATATGGGTTACTGGTCGAAACCTAAAATACTGTGGCTAGGTGCTGACCACGTACCTGACCCCATGTTGCATATCAGTAAGCGCTTAACTGAATTCGCACAACAAGTCGGTTTGAACATTCCTGTACGAGAATATTTTCCACACATTACATTGGTAAGAAAGGCTCAAAATAATCCTCCAGCACCGATACTAACGCCGGATTTCAAAATTCATCTAGATCAACTACATTTGTTCGAATCTGTGAGTGGTAGGACTGGCGTGCAATATCCCATTCGGCAAAGTTGGCCATTAATTCGATCCATACGTCCAAGATAAACTTTTATCTAATTCCAATAAGTGCTTTACCTTTTCACTCATGGCACAGCACAATAGAAGAAATAGATTAAGTTCGACAAAATAAGAGAAGTTTAGACATGCAACAAACCTTTAGATTGGTAATCGATTGCCCAGATCAAGTTGGATTGGTGGCTGCAGTAAGTCAGTTTTTAGCCGATCAGCAAGCCACTATTGTAGAAGCTAGCCATCATACAGACGCTAAACTTGGTCGTTTTTTTATGCGCCATGAGATAAAAACAGATACGTTGAAGCTCACTCTGGATAAGTTCAAAGAAGCCTTTGAACCCATCGCCAAGCAATTTGCTATGCAATGGAAAATATCTGACTCCCTACAAAAACAAAAAGTGGCATTGTTAGCAAGCCACGAATCTCATTGTTTAATTGATATTTTACATCGATGGCATAGCGGCGAACTCGATTGCGAAATTCCATGCATTATCGGAAATCATCCGCAAATGAAACAATTTGCAGACTGGTATCGAGTGCCGTTTCACTGGGTAGATTTTAAAAACCAAGATAAAAAAGTTGCCTTCTCTCAAATCGAAGCACTGTTGGAGGAGTATCAGGCTGATCTCACGGTACTTGCGCGCTTCATGCAAATATTACCTGATAACTTGTGTCAAAAATTGGCCGGCAAAGCGATTAATATACATCATAGTTTTCTACCCTCTTTTGCAGGTGCTAAACCTTATCAACAAGCCTACGATCGTGGTGTAAAACTGATAGGGGCAACGTGTCACTATGTGACTAAAGATTTAGACGAAGGGCCAATTATCGAACAAGAGGTGATTCGCATTAGTCACAGTGATTCTGCAGAAGACATGGTTCGAAAAGGTAAGAACTGTGAAAAAGCAGCATTAGCTAACGGTGTCAGATACCATTTACAAGACAGAGTAATTATCCACAAAAATAAAACGGTTGTATTTGCGTGAGTATAGGGTCTTAGCATGTCTATTTATCTAGTACGCCACGGTGAAACAGATGGCAATCGCAATAGAGTGGTGCAGACACCGGAAACACCGCTATCTGCACAAGGTCATCAACAGTCGAGTGAATTGGCAGATGCCTACCAACACCTGCCAATTTCACGGATTTTATGTAGCGACCATACGCGTACTCAACAAACCGCAGAACCTATTCATCAACGCTTAGGTTGTGAACTGGTACTGTCGGAGCTATTACAGGAACGCAACTTAGGTGATTTAAGAGGAAGCCCTTGGAAGCAAATAAAATTTGACTTTTTAGCACCTGATTATCAACCACAGAATGGCGAAAGCTTTCAGCAATTTGGAGAGCGAGTTGAACGTGCTTGGCAACACATTGTTGAGCACGCAGCAGCCACACCAGACAGTTTAATGGTCATAACTCACGGACTTGTACTCAAGTATATTTTAATCGAAATATTGAATATCGATGAAGCCCGTTTGACGCAATCTGGGATCGAAAATACCTGTGTCACGAAAATGGATAAAAGCGATTTTGAAAATATAGAAATGTTATGCGATATCAGCCATTTACGCCACAAGACTGTCGCCGGAGCTGCGGTTTAAAAACTAGCTTAACTTAGAAAAATGCTGAATAGTTAACGTTAACTTTGTTATCAATTAAGCCGCGGTCAAACATACCACCAAATTCACCTGTTGCTTCCCAATGATGGCTACTCAAGGCAATATCAACCTGATGATCATTGCGAATACCTTTGAAACGACTGCTCACCATATAAATTTTGCTTTGTGGTAAATTAATGTCTAAGCCTTGAGAAGTGGTAAATTCAGGTGCAGACTGCAATATTAATCCCGCGCTAACACTCATTTTATGATTTATCGTAAAACGTGGTAAAAGCGAATAACGTTTCAGACTAATTTTTTGATCGTTAATTCCCCATTGAAGTTTGCCTCTTGCATAACTCACTCCGCCTTCCAGCGCTAAACTTTTATTCAGCGGTTGAACAAAAGAAAGTTCATACTCACGATGACGACACCCGTCAAACTTGATGCGTGATTTATTAAACTCAATCGAAGTGGATTCAGGCATTACCCCTTTTAACCAGTTAACTCCTTTAGAAACAACGTATTCTTCTGCTTGGCAGTAGCTACCAATTAGTGTCATCAATAAACATAAATACTTGAACATGGCGGTTAACTCGTTCGGGTTATTTAACTTGATTAAATAATACCCAACAAATTGCACTTATAAGGTACGTACACCAATAGTAGGTATATTAATAAATACGTTTTGTCGTAGTTATTTTTATATAAACAACAATATTTCAATTGCTTAATAGGAATTAAACGATACACAAATACATTCAAAATATTTTGCAATCAAGTATTTGTTCATCAACTTCAATAGAGTTACACCTGAATTACAATTTAAGGTTTTGCTTTCAGCATGTAATGGTTTCTAGACGCTATTAATCAGCAGATTAACGTTTGCCACTTGTAGTTTCGACACCAAAGATTAGTATAAGCTCGCAATGCCTAGCATAAGGCATACATTCAAACTTATAAAATGACAGAACAATCTCATTAAGAATTGGTAAAAATTAAATGAAAAAATTTGCCCTAACAGTGACAAGCGCAATGTTAATTGCAGCATTGAGTGGCTGTTCTCAGAACGCCCCTACAACTGAAACGAAAGATAAATCGGCCATGGCTGAAAAGGTGCAGCAAGAAACCAACCCGTTACTTGCTGAATATTCAGGTCCATATGGCGGTGTGCCCGCTTTCGACAAAATGGATTTATCGCTACTTGTTCCAGCCCTTGAAAAAGGAATGGAAATCAACCTTGCTGAAGTCGAAGATATTGTCAATAACCCTGAACCTGCAACCTTTGAAAACACCATAGTACCGTTAGAAAAATCTGGTGCTGAATTAGGCCGAGTATTCACTTACTGGGGAATTTGGAGTTCAAATAAAAACAGTCCGGAATTTCGTGAGATACAAGCTGAGATGGTCCCAAAAATCTCAGCCTTTAGTTCGAAAATAAATCAAAATGAAAAACTTTTTGCACGTGTAAAAGCGGTTTATGAAGGTGACGAATTTAAAACGCTGAATTCAGAACAGCAACGTGTTACTTGGTTAACATACAATGGATTCGCTCGTAATGGCGCAACGTTAGAAGGTGAAGCTAAGAAGCGATATGCAGAAATCAACCAAGAGGTGGCAAGTTTACAAACCAAGTTTGCCAACAACGTATTGGCTGATGGAGAAAACTATGTGTTGTATATCACCGAAGAGCAACTTTCGGGTTTACCCGAGTCATTTGTTATTGGTGCAGCTTCTGCCGCAGAACAACGCGGTGAAGAAGGCAAATATGCTATCACCAATACTCGCTCTTCTATGGATCCGTTTTTAACATACTCTGACGAACGTGAACTTCGCCAAAAAGTATGGGAAACCTACTATAGTCGCGGTAACAATGCTGATGAGTTTGATAATAATGAGTTAATTAAACAAATTTTGAAGTTACGGCATGAGCGTGTGCAGTTGCTTGGCTACGATAATTATTCGCAGTGGCGACTTGAAGATCGCATGGCTAAAAACCCTGAAAATGCAATGGAGTTAATGCAGAAAGTATGGCCAGCGGCCATTGCTCGTGTTGAAGAAGAAGTAAAAGATATGCAAGCAGTCGCGGATGCCGAAGGCGCAGACATTACAATAGAGCCTTGGGATTATCGCTATTACGCTGAAAAAGTACGTAAGCAAAAGTACAACTTAGATTCTGATCAAGTTAAGCAATATCTCCAGTTAGATAAGCTTCGCGAAGCGATGTTTTACGTGGCAGGCCGCCTATTTAACTTTGAGTTCACGCCAGTAGAAGAAGGTAAAGTACCGGTATTTCACCCTGATGTGAAAGTGTGGGAAGTGACCGACTTAACAACAGGTGAACACATAGGTTTGTGGTATTTAGATCCGTTCTCTCGAAAAGGTAAACGTTCTGGTGCTTGGGCAACGACCTATCGCAGTTACACTACGTATGATGGCAAGAAAACAGTACTGTCTTCAAACAATTCTAACTTTGTGAAAGGCCCTGAAGGCGAGCCAACGTTAATATCTTGGGATGACGCAGAAACATACTTCCATGAATTTGGTCATGCGTTGCACTTCTTATCAGCAAAAGTGGCTTACCCAACATCACATTCAGGTGTACGTGATTACACTGAGTTCCAATCTCAATTGCTAGAACGTTGGTTAACCACCGACGAAGTAATTAACAACTATTTGGTGCACTACAAAACTGGCGAACCTATTCCTCAAGAATTAGTGGCTAAAATCAAAAAAGCCTCAACCTTCAACGAAGGCTTTAAGACAACGGAATACATGGCGTCTGCAATCATGGATTTGCTGTACCATACAACCGATCCGGCAGTTATCGATCCACAAAAGTTTGAAAAAGCTGAATTGACAAAACTAGGTATGCCTGAAGAAATGGTAATGCGTCACCGCAGTACGCAATTTGGTCACATATTTAGCAGCGAAGGATACGCATCAAGCTATTACGGTTATATGTGGGCTGAAGTACTCACTTCTGATGCGGCAGAAGCTTTTGCTGAAGCGCCGGGTGGTTTTTATGATGAAGAGTTGAGTAAAAAGCTAGTGAAACATTTATTTGCTATTCGCAATGCAATGGATCCAGCTGAAGCGTATCGATTATTCAGAGGCAGAGATGCTAACGTTGAAGCATTAATGCGTGACCGAGGCTTTCCGGTCAAATAAGCGCTAAGATAAAATAAGCGATACACAATATAATGAATAAAATAGCACTTTTTAAGTGCTATTTTTTTAGCTAATCAAAATGCAAATAAGTTAACTATGAGAGTGTTTTTTAGAGGATTTAAAAATACCAACCCAAAGTGCAATTTCTAGTAATAAGCCCAAAGCAATAAATGCAATTGCACCTATTACACTCCCCACAAAATAACACAACAACGCTAAGCAAAATAACGCAGATAATAAGAGATATTTAGCTGTTTTTGTCATACACACCTCTGTTTACATTAAGGACATTTTGTTGAAACTTGATCTTTTTCACAAGGATAGCAGCTCCCTCTAGACTTTCCTTGATATTGCTTGCAGATCAAGCCAGTTTCTTGGTCAATTAGAAACGACGCGTTTTCAGTCTGGTAATAATAATGTTCAAACAATGCCCCTTGATCTTCAAATTGCCACTGCTCAGAAGGCTCTCCTTTAGCGACGAGCAAATCCTCTTGATTGCTAATGTAATCCAGATCATTTGCGAGGGAAAGCTGTCTCGATTGAAATACGATTATTATCAGCATGGCTAAACGGTAAACATTCTTCTGTCTCTGCACTTTAGTAACCCATTATCTTTAGCGCTAAGTATGGCGATATGATGAAGACCAATGTCATGACTTTATAGATGCTTAAGAAATTAAAATACATAGGCGCAAGTTTTGATTTATCTACCGTCAGAAGCTTGCTATGCAGCGACATTATCGCGTTTGGGAAAAACATCAAAACGAATGTCGCCAATAACAAATAAGCAATGTTGATCAACGCTGCCCATCCCAGAAGTTCAGTCAATTGTTGGAGTGTCATAACAGATGCCTTTTCCCAAAATTACATCTGTTAGAATACAGGTTTGTCGCGTTTTCCGCGAGAGATTGGCTCAAAGGGAGTGAAAATAAAGGAGAAAAGCTGTACACCTTTCCCCCTTAAATTGCGGGTTAAAAACGCTGTATAGCCCAGTTTAATGCGATTAAACCAATTGCCAACGAACCAAACTTTAACACCAGTAAACGATAAAGTTGGTAGTGTCTACAAACAAAAAACAGTGGAATGACAATACCCAAAATGGCCAACTGCCCTAATTCCACGCCGAGATTAAATGCCAGTATGGACAACACCTGATGTTGCGCTGACAATCCCAATTCTGATAATACGCTGGCAAAGCCCATACCGTGAATTAAGCCAAAACCAAAGGTTATCCATCCCAACTTAATAATTATCGGTTTTAAATTATTAAGTGCGGTTAATAATACCGAGATGGCTATTCCAAACTCTACCCATCGACTACTTGGTGAAATCCAATTCATTGCTGTAGCAGTAAGGGTAATAGAATGCGCCAAAGTAAAGGCGGTTACGATCCACGCTGCTGACTTAAGTACACCAGATAACTTGGGGCGCGAGTGCCATTTTCCATCGTCACGATAAAGTACACAGCTCATCATCAATACAACTAAAAACAAAATGTGATCTAAACCAATAAATATGTGCACAATACCTTGATATACATAGGTTACAAAAGTATCAAAAGCATGGCTTTGGTTGGCTGCAAATTCTAATCGTTGACTGTCGAGGTCAATGACTCCACTGATTAATTCAGAGGTTGATTGCCCAAATCCTGTCACGTTTACCAAAAGTTTGTGGTCTGCATCTTCGCTAAAAACCGCACTATATTGAATAGCTAGGGGTTGCTGTGAAATATCACCTTTGCACTCAGCTTGAAGATTAGCTACTAAATAACCTTCATCAAAATGCATGTCGGTTTGCAGCGTGGGCGAGATTGAAATGGCGCACGGATTTTGACCAGAGGAAATGATAAATTGCGACAGCAAATATGCTTCAATTTGTGCTTGCCTCTCAGTGACTTCTCGCCATAAAAGTTGTCCATCGAGATTTTTATCTAAACCTACACTTCTTTCCAAATCAAAAAGCCTAACTTGTAATTGTCCATCTAGCTTATTCGATTGAGATTCAGAAACGTTAAGACTTAAATAACCAGTGCTCAACTGATGTCCATGAGCCGCCGGAAGTAAACTGAAACAGACAATGAAACAAATAAATAATATGGTTAATACACGTTTCATTTGCCCGCTCCTTCAGCTTGTTCATATTGGGCGCGAGCTTGTTGTAGCAAACGCAAATCTTCATCCATCTTAGCTTGTTGATAATTTCGCTGAGCCCACTTAAGCGCTAGCGCTGGTTGAGGCTCGATCCATAAGTAAAACCGAGTGATATCTGCAGCATGAAAATTGTCTTTTCGAGCGATTCGTTGTTCTATCCGTTGTTTGGATAAATAGACCCAATCAGTCTTGGTATTACTATGTGCACCTAAATTTTTTTGTGCAATCGCTAAGCGAATAAGTAGCGCGTCATCTTTAAATGCTGATGCCGCAACGATGGGCTGCAATGTATCAATGACATTGCTGAAATTACTTTGCGCAATCTGAATATCTGCCCACAGCACAATATAACTAAGCGGTTTTTCTGTTAAATTGTCACTAGATAACCAGCCCTGTGCTTCCTCATATTGCTGTAGACGCAACGCCATATCTGCGGCTAATTGTTCAAACCATAATTGCGCAGATATATCGGCGTCTTTGCTTTGTTCGTTCACGACGAAATAATCTGCGGAAAATTGACGCTTAAGCAAGCGATATCGTTCAGCTAGATTATCCTGTTGATAACTGGATACTTCTAACGAACAAACTGTAGCAAGCGCTAATGCGCTATTGCCAATTAGTTGTTTACATGCATTTAACGCATCATCATGTTGTTGCTGAATCAAATGAAGATTTGCCTTAAGTAACCAAGCACTAGGATAATCGTACTGTAGTTTTATGGCTTGGTTTAGATCTGCTATTGCTTCCTCAAATTTATGTTCATGCTGTGCTATGCGCGCTTTCAAATAAAAATATTCGCTACTTTCGGCAGAACGCTGAGGCAGACCGTTAAAAGCTTGTGTTGCCATTGAAAAGTGTAAGCTTCCATTGCCTGGATATTGTGCCTGCTGCAAATGAAAACGCACTTTTTGTAAGTTTGAACCTGTTGACGGCATTGCCGAATAGGTGGGCCAGCTCGCCACGACTTCATTTGCACTTGGACTTGATGGCTTTGCATTCACGTAAACGATTTGCGTGAAAAATAACAAACAACCAAGTGCAGTTAAACGTATTATTGAGCTGAAGTGCATAGTTGAGCGACCTATAAATAATTATTTTAAAAGACCTGAAGATTAACGTTTTTCAGGCCAATTACGAATGTGTTAGGTAAAAGTGCCATCCGTGGCAAAGCGTATGGCATTGTGGTTAGACAATGCTTTGGATTGCTCCGTCTGCTATGGATTATCGATTAGATCATCATAAGCATCTGGAGAAGTCACGTCCTGTGTAAACTCTCTACCATTGGTTGGAAGCGGCTCGTCAGTTTCTTGTTGAGCGAACGCTGCTCGGCTATAACTAGCAAAACTGACTACTTGTGCTTCGATGGTAATATTCACCGTCGCGACCATAGATTTTGCTTCGCCGTCTGAGGCTCTGAACTCAAAGCTATCCATCCCTGTAACGGTTGGATTCGGGGTATAGGTAAATTGCCCGTCAGACTCTAGCGTAAGCATGCCCAGCGTAGGTTCGGTTACCAATATATAGCTCAAGCTTTGTCCATCGGCGTCCGTCGCTGTGACCTGATCCATAATGGCAATACCAGCTTGTGTTGTTAAGTCTTCAGAGATTGCTACTGGTGTTGTATTACCTTTGGGAGCGTCATCATCGTCTCCCCAATTACAACCACTCAAAAGCACGCCTGTAGACACAGCTAATAAAGATGTTTTAAGCATATGAATATTCATTATTAGCTCCTTACTCTGAGCCAGGTAATGGCATCGCTAAATAAGGGAACGAAGTCATCATCATGCTGGCATCCAATGGTGCACCGTCGGTAAATGGCACGTTACCAACACTTGCATCTTCTGGAGTACATAACCCTAAGTCAGTATCTTCGCCTGCAACAGGCACCGGATAACACAAGCGCCCCATCACTACACGTAATGCAATATCAACTACATCATCACCTGGTCTGCGACCATTTGGGAACCCTGCTAAATCATCACCGGCTACACCAAACGCAGATTGTTGATCAGCAGATACAGCAGCAATGCCAGTATTTAAACGTAACATTTCAGATGCAGTCACATTAGCTAACTGGTTCACACCTGGGAAACCTGTTAAAAACGCAGTTACTAAGTCCGTTCTTGGGAAATTAGTAGGAGCAAGCGTTTCAATAGACGTACCCAATGTAGTGTTCACGGCATCTTTGAATAAAATATTCAATAATTCTGGTAATGTAGGATGAGTTACATAATCAGCAAATTGACCATCATCTTTCGGATGCGCAGTAGAAAACTTGTCTTTATCTGCTAAACCAATCACTAGCTCATTAACCAAAGGGTTACCTAAGCGAGATACTTGCGTTAGAGCGCCACCGTTAACTTCAGTGTTAGCAAAACTCGCATCTGGATTCAAAATACGTGCTTGCGGTAAACTCGCGGTAGTCCACGCACCTACACTGCCATTACCCGAGCCAGTAATACATGCTTTAGGTACTTCAATGGCAATAGATGTAACGTTTTTATCCATTAAGTCATCATTAGCATCGTCTTGGGTAATTCCCCCTGGAAAACCAGAACCATCGTCAGCACCCGGAGCACTATCACCTTCAACAGGCACATAGTTCACCAAGTCAAAAGTTTTACCTAAGTTAACCACAAATGGGTCTTTACGTTGTCCAACAAATACCTTAGCCATCTGTTCACAATTCGCAATAGACGCACTATAGATAAAGCTGTCAGCGTATTCTGAATAAGTGGCTGCATCGGTAAAGGTTTTGTTACCAATATAGTCTAGCGGTTTAGCAAATGTGTCCGTACCTGCATCAGCATTGGTAACGACACTTGCAGTACCAGTGCTTTGTGCACCAGATACCATAGTAACGGTATAGCTTTCGCTAAAGTTTGCAGCAGTTTGATTTGAGGCGCTGATCGGGCCAATATTTTTAAGTGGTACACCAACAGCCTTTTGCTCACCTTCAGCGCCAACCATTAAAGCAGCACCTTGGTTGTCGTTAGGTAATGAAGACGTGAAACGAAATTGGAACGTTATATCTTCAACGGCATCACCATCGTTATCGATATGGATGCTATAAACAGCATGAGGGTCCATTGCAAAATAGTTAGGTCCGCCATAGGCATCTTGAAGGGGAATGTAATTAGCAATCAAAGTAACATAATCTCCTCGACCATCTTCGTAACTATTAAATGCATAGAAGTCGGTCGAGTCTACTGTTGGAAATCGAGTCACATTTGGTGCTTCTCGGTGACTCGAAGCTAGAACACTGTGGCTGACCATAGCGGTGGCGATAATACTTAAACTGAACGTTTTCAGTTGCTTTTTCATGACATTTTCCTCTTATTTGGTGTCATCGTATTAATTGAAACGGCCCAGCTTCACTTTTGGATGCAAATACTTTAAAGAAATGTTAAATAAAATTTCAGGCATAAAAAAACGGGCGTAAAATGCCCGTCTTTAATACTCTACTTAGTGGCTTTACAAGATTGCCAATTCGGCGATGTAAAGCACCTCGGTAGGTGATCCATTAGGTGAACCACCAACTGGCTCGAGACTCACAGCTAATGCAGCAATATCTATTTGCTCGAAAATTGCATTCTTCGGTAGAGACGTTTTCCCTGTTTGTGCCAATAATCCAAGAGAAATAGGTGCGCTACCGTCTTTGGGAACCATCCACAGTTCGTAATCATTGTTTGCTTTAGCTAGCACGTTTTTGGTGGCTTGGGCTTCAATTTTTTGAGTAAATATTTCAATTAACCACAATGGAGTGTTTTGTTCATCTGTAACAACCGTAAACTGTATACTGTCTTCCACTGGTTGTTGAATAGGTTTAACCAATAACACTGCCAAAATAACCACAGCAGCAGTTGCCAACACAGATAAGCCTTTCCAAAAATTATTCGTTTTCTGAGGTAACGAAACCACGTTATCATCTGCAGATTTAATTTTAGCGTTATCTAAACGCGCTTGAATTTTTTCCCACACTGAATCATCGGGCACAATAGGGTTGAGATGCAGTGCCATATCGTTGAAATAGGACTCCCATTGGTTAACCGTATCGGCCAACTCCGAATGTTCCACCATAAGCTGTCTGAATCTCGCTCGAGCAGAACCATGTAGTGTTCCCAGAACGAACTCGGCTGCGAGCGCGTGTTTGGTTTCTTGTTGGAGATAATTCATAGTCCTAAACACCTTCTAAGTGACTGCATTCCTCTACGGATAAGACTTTTGCTGGACCCCAGTGGACTGTTGATATGCGCTGACACTTCTTGGTGGGTTAATCCGCCAAAGAATGCCAAATGGATAGCTTGTTTTTGTTTGCTCTCCAATTCGTCCATACAAAAATCTAATTGTTTCTTTTCTATCTCGGTTAACTCAACGAAATCGTCGCTGGTTAAAACCTCTTCCTGTTCTAGACCATTTCCTTGTCTGACTTTATTAAAGCGCAGTGCATCAAAACATCGATAACGCACAATACTAATCATCCACGTCAATACTTTGCCTTTTGCAGGTGTATATTCCTGCGCATTGTGCCAAATTCGAATAAATGCCTCTTGCAGAGCATCTTCTGCCAGATCTCGATTTTGCATAATTTTAAGACTAACAGCATAAAGCTGTGCACTCGTCGCTTCGTACAGTTTCTGAAAGGCCGCTCGGTCGCCAACGGCAACCTTTTTAAGCAGACCTAGATGTTGTTCATGGTCCATGGATTTCCTAACGTTTTAAGCATGCTGTAAATCTTTCCTAATATATTAAACGCAGTAAAACTGATTTTGGATGCAAAAACTTTTACAAAAAACCAATAGTTTTTTGAAAAGATCACCTGAATTCAAAAATGATTAGGGTATATTTGTCCGCACTATGAATTAAGTTATAGGATAGCACGTTGAAACGACATATTGGTTTTGCTCTAAATATTCTCGCATTAGGACTATTTTTTCCCGGTATTTTATTGCCGATGTTTTCACTCGATATGGAGATGGCAGCGTCTTTGGCGGGATCGACACTGAGTTCAAATATAGTCGATAAAGAGTTGTCAATTATGGCTACAATTGATGAATTATGGCACGACCAGCGTATTTTAGTTGCGGCGCTTATTTTATTGTTTTCAGTAGGAATCCCTCTTTTAAAAACAACCATGGTCTCTTTAGCCTATTTTCAACCCGGAACAAAATTAGAAAAAACATTTTTAAAGATTGTCGCCAGTATCGGCAAATGGTCAATGGCAGATGTTTTTGTGGTTGCCGTCTTTTTAGCCATTTTATCCACAAATCACGCGGAAACTGCTGACACCCACAATTTTGCAGTGTTTGGATTTAAATTATCTTTAGATATCAGCACTCAAACTTTATCAAACGCTGGGCAAGGATTTTACTATTTTGCAGGTTATTGTCTGCTATCCCTATTAGGGACCCATTTTGCAAGCCAAGGAATGCAGCAAACGAAATTAACATAAAATGAGTTGCCTTCGCTTATTTGTTCAAAATTGCAGCAATCAGGTCAAAAAAATGGTAAAACTGTACTGACAGGTTTAGACCATCGCCTTTTGAATTGAGTTGTGTCATGAATGGCATTGTGTCGCATTAAATAACCGTAAATTTCACATCTATTAAAGAAAGGAGTCATTATGGCTATTGGAATTTTGGAATTTATTGGCGGTATTTTTAAGCCAGCAGCAGATCTAATTGATAATGTTCATACTTCTGATGAAGAACGATTAGTATTGAAAAAACAGCTGGATGAAATAAGAGCCGGTGTGCAACTTAAAATGATTGAGTTGGAACACAAAGTGTTAGAATATGAAACGAAAGTTCTGCAAGCTCAACAAGCCGTCATCGTAGCAGAAGCGCAAGGTAAAAGCTGGATTCAACGTAACTGGCGACCCGTGCTTATGATGGTCATTATTTTTATTGTAGCGAACAATTACATTCTATTTCCCTACCTCAATTTATTTACTAACAAAGTTGCCATGCTCGACCTCCCACCAGAATTATTTACGTTATTAACTGTGGGAGTTGGAGGCTATGTAGTAGGAAGAAGTGGAGAAAAGATAGCACAGTCAATACGCAAACAACCAAGCGTTGAAACCGATGAAAAGAAAACATAAGTCAATGATTATGCTTAAGTAAGCTAAGTTTCAATTTTTGATATTTAGCTCAGCCAATTTCAACTTATATTTCCGACTAACTTTTAGCTCGTCGCCGGTGTCTAATTTTGCAATATACTCACCATTAGAATTGGGCGTTAGCTGCGTAATTTTGCTTAGATTGACTATGGTTGAGCGGTTGATTCGCAAGAAGCTTTCAACCGCTAACTCGGTTTCAAATTGTCTAAGGGTTTTGCGGATAATATGTGTCCCTTCGGCAGTGTGTACGCACATGTAATCGCCAGCCGCTTCAATCCACGAAATACTTTGTAACTTTATTCTCAGCCATTGAGTTCCACATTTTACTGAAATAGTTTGTTTTAAATCCTGCAGACTTATTTGTGGCGAGTGCTCAAGTGTTTGCATAAAACAATCTAGAGACTTACCGGTTCTCGTTGATAACAGTTGGGTAAATTTGAGGTGCATGGCCAGTATTTTTTTAGCCGACACTTCAGTTCGTACCCGGTCTAAACACGCATCAAGCCGATCTTCAGAGTAAGGCTTTAGTAAATAATCACAGGCTTTATTGTCAAACGCTTTGATTGCAAAGTCACTAAATGCAGTCACAAAAACTACGTTTGGTGTGGGAAGTGTGGATTCAATCAATAACTCAAACAACTCCATACCATTGATTCCTGGCATGTTTATATCTAAAAACACGACATCAGGCTGCATTTTTTCAATACAAACTAAGGCTGTTTGACCATCCTCACATTGCTCAATTACCGAAAAATCATCTAAAGCGTGTAGCCGGGTGGCTAAACCTTCCCTCGCCAGTGGTTCATCATCGACTATTATCGCTGAAATCGATTCCATCAGCTTTCCTCAGCAGCTAATCTAATATTTATATTGCTTCCTATAATCATTCAGGTAGCCAGTATTTTTCATTGTCGTATATGCGTATTTATGTGCAAATAACAGATGTAACAAAGTGTTGTAAGAATGAGGAACTGAAGACGTTAGCCGTAGAATTGGCGTAGACAAGAAATAAGTGGAATTTAAAGAAGAAGTTAAGATTAGAAATTCCGCCACAAAGAATATGCAGCGGAATAAAACATTGCATCTATTTACGTTTTAATCGCGCGAGCAGACCAAGTATCCCTAACGCAAAGAATCCAAGCGTAGCTGGTTCTGGCACTTGCGAAATAGTGATTCTTGCCACTTCAAACCCATTTGCTGTAAAGTCGGCTGCCGCTTGATCGATTGTATAACCCGTTGCAGTTGTTCCACCAATAATGGCCAACCCACCTGGTAACACTTCTAAGCCATTGTGAAATGTAACAACGCCGCCCTCATCCTGACGGGCTTCAGCATCTGCGCCTTGTAAAAACGGCGAACCAAATCCACGATTTAATTCTGTCCCCGAATCCCATACAGATGATCCAAGTACTAGAATATCAAGACCAACGAAATTACCATCGCCATTAAATAATGAATAAGCCATAGGATTATCATTACCGATAAATGCATCATTCGTCGGAATTAACATAGATAAAAAACTAAAATAACCACTGCTCATCGCGTCAATTTCTAATCGACTTGAAATTGCCGTTTCTCCAGGTTCGAAGACTGGAGCCATACCAGAAGGAGCTGCTAACACACTTTGTACGCCAGCAGGATTGCTTAACCCAAAATCTGACTCTATACCTGAGGTTACTCCATTTTCAGCTAAGTTTTGTAGAGACGCTGAGGCTGCGCTTCCCATGTCAAATGAATCAAATGTACCATCATGAAAGCCCAGCCAAACCGGTGTTAACGCTAAGCCTCCATCGTCGAATAAGTTACTTACTTGCACTTGAATTGTTGTTGCACTAACTGAATGAGACAAGCCGATGCTTAGCCCAATCGCAATAATTCCTTTGTTTAACGTTTTCATAAATATAGTTTCCAGTATCCAAAGCTGAAGCGCTATTTTGCTTTCGCAAAAAACGCACGATTCGCCTATATCTTTATTTCCATGTATCGTCAACGCATCTAAACCGTTGTAATTGAATTTAAAATTTAACGCTTAATATAAGAAATTGAAGATAACAACTAGCTGAAATTAGCTTAGGAAAAAGTTCTCACGGAAGTATCACAGACTGGTCACAAAACATTAAAAAATAATGAACCGAGTCTGCATATCAACAGACCTTTTAAGTATGAAAAGAAATAGCGAATCGATTTTAACAGAGTGGCTAGTTATCAATAGCCAATTAGGCGATGCAAAAGCACTCGAGCAGTTGCTGCATCTCTGGTACCCCAAGTTATCTCGTTACGCACTTAAATTAATTGGTGAAGACAATTTGGCAAAAGATGCAACTCAAGATGCACTGCTGGATTTATGCAAAGGGATCCACAAAATTGATGACCCAGCGGCATTTCCCAAATGGGTCTATAGAATCATTCAACATAAATGTGCAGATGCGATAAAACAGTTACAAAAAGAACGTACTAAAACTCAAGTGCTTGAAGTGATGCATCAAACTGAACTGTCACATCAAAAAGAAATGACTGACGAGGCTGAACTGGATTTGAGCTGTTTAGACAGTAACGCATACCAACTAGTGTATTTGCACTATTACGAAGAGTTTTCCTTTGCCGAGATTAGTCACATTGTTGAGCTGCCAGTAGGAACACTTAAATCTAGGTTGTTTACAATTCGTCAGAAACTGAAGTTAACTAATAAAGGACAAGATCATGAGTGATATTAATCAAAAAATATTAGACGCGATGCAACAAGAAAATGAGTCTCAGCAAGTGTCAGAAGAGCAGGCAAATACCTTGCAGTTACTTGGCAGAAGCTTTCAAGGAACATTTAAATTCACGGCTATTGCAGTGGTACTACTGCAAATTATTTTCGCTGGTTTAACAATATATTTTGGCTACAACCTGTTTCAAGAGCAACAAATAGCCACAAAGATGCATTGGTTACTTGGCGCATTAATCGCATTTGTCATATTTGCGGCATTAAGACTTTGGCTTTTTATGGAATTAAATCGATTGTCTATACTCAGAGAAGTGAAGCGTGTTGAACTTCAGCTCGCATTGTTGTCGAACAAATTAACTAAACCGAGTTCACAGTAACGCTTCAGGTAAAATGAACTATTTCTGCTATCAGACGTTAATATAGTAGTTGATTAAACAACTCGATATCAGCAATCTATAAAACTGATTATAAATTAATTTTTATCCGTTTATACTGATTAAAAGCTTTACATTAAAACAAGGAGATAGAATGAAAATCGACATTGGTATTAATGAAACAGATCGAAATGAAATCGCTGACGGCTTGAAGAAGCTGCTTGCAGATAGTTACACTTTATATCTGCAAACGCACAACTTTCATTGGAATGTAACCGGCATTCAATTTAGAGAGCTGCACTTAATGTTTGAAGAACATTACACCGAGTTAGCCGTTGCCGTCGATGATATTGCCGAACGAATCCGTACTTTAGGTGTAGTTGCACCCGGAACGTACAAAGAGTTCGTTAAATTAAGCGCAATTAAGGAAGTAGACGGTGTGCCAGCTTCTGAAGAAATGGTCAAAATCTTGATGCAAGGTCATGAACAAGTGGTTAAAACTTGCAGAGTAGTGCTTAAAGTAGCGCAAGACGCTGACGATGAATCATCCGCGGCTTTGGTATCCGACAGAATGCGCGTACATGAGAAAACCGCTTGGATGTTAAGAGCAACTTTAAAATAGATAAGATTAAGTCCTAAGCAGGCGGCCTCGCTTCGCTTAGACACCTAATTATCACTGCCGCTTTCTCAAACGTTATTTCTATACAGGGAAAGCGGCAAAGCTTAAGAGCCTTGCCTTTTCCATTAAGCTCATTCTAATCATTCTGCGCGATACAGATAATTCGGGATTAGAGCGACCGATTCTGGTGCAACGTGCGGGATACTTACATCTGCACTAATATCACCACCAACACTATTGATGATATTATCGAACCGCATAATGAGGCCATTTGATTTTTCTGCCACAAATAGATTGGATCCGTCATACATTATATCTACAGGGTTACCTAGCATTGTATTCGCACCACTAATATTGACAGTAATATCTGCTAATCCAGATGTATTTTTAGCGTTTGCAATAACGTAAAGCTTCCCATCAGTTGCATCTGCAGCACTACCTACATCAGAGACCAGTAATGAATCACTAGCTGGATCATAATCAATGCCATGTATATTAGTAGGTGCAGCAATTGCATTTCCTGACATAGCCGGTGTAATCAATCGATCTTCACCTGAAAGCATTGTTGAACCAGCAGCCAATTTTGCACTGACTTGATCAAAAACGGCGATCGTACCATTTGTTAATGCGACAAACGCTTTGTCTGTTAAGCCATCATAATCAACATCCCAAGGACGAGCACCATTCGAAGGAACTAAAGTTAACAAGGGGCTGACATCTCCTGCTGCACAACTTGAAAAAATCATTATGCCCGGCGTTGTAGCATTGTTTTCTGCAACAAATATCAATCCTTTAGCAGAAGATACATCTAAACCTTTAGGTGCGACTAAGCCTGTATTTACACCTGAAATAATGCGATCCTGTGAAGTCGAAAAAGTCCCCTCTTCTCTTGAAGTCGCCACGCGATTAGCAATGATAATCCCGCCCATTGAAGTATCCGGATCATCGAATGTTGTGTAACTGTCACCGGCTAAATCGAACGTTGTACTTTCTATACTTTGGCCATTATCAAAACTTGTGGTTTGCGCGTTTAGAGCAGCACTGAATCTACCTAACATGCCTGTGGTTGCACCCTCTGTTGCTGGGTTACTGCTAATGGCAACGCCCAACAAACCGTTATTAGCTCCCCATAAATCAGACACATCTGGATGCGACATGTTATTTTCAATTTCAACTAGTGATTCAGGCTTAGTAGCCGCTGTCACAAGAGTAGGTGCGATGTCACCGCTTGGACCCGCAAAAATATTTGAAAACACCAAAACAGCATCATTAGACTTTTCAGCGACACGCAAATCACTGCCACTCAAGACTATGTCTACTGGGTTGCCCAACATACTTGCTGCACCACTGATAGATCTTTCGACACTAACATTGCCATCTGCACTTGAAGCGTTGCCAATAACAAATATTGCTCCGTCGGTAGCTGAAGCCGCATCGCCTACATCACTTAATACCAATTTATCGTTAGAACGATCGTAAACAATCCCATGTATATTTACTGAGATTGTTGTTTGCATTTCATCACTTGGCGTAATGACTCTTGCTGGCATTGCAGCGAAGCCACCAGCGACGTATTCATCATACACGGCAACTGTCCCATCAGTTAATGCCAAGAATAATCTGTCGTTGACCTCATCATATGTCAAATCCCACGGCTTGGCAGAAGTAATCGTTTCCGCTAAAGGAGCTACATCGCCAGCTGCAGCAGCACCAAAAATGCTGACACGCATGCCATTAAAGTCAGCAATCATAATTAAACCCGCACCTTGTGCGACATGAATTCCTTTAGGGTTCATCAAACCAGTAGCTGCACCGCTAATTTCACGGTCGAGCATATTGGAATATACAGCGCCATCTGCACGGTCGGTTATATGGCAAAGCGTACGTATGCTGCCTAAAGAACTATCACCAGCATGAATTAAATTAGCTAAGGGATCTAATGCAACACCTTCGTTGTTTGCTGAATTAATGGTTTTTAGAACGGCTGCATTTTGATCGGTAAGACTTACATCACCCGCATTGTCGGGACCGTTAAATGCAAGGAGAAAGTTGGCACTGGGGAAGGCAGGAGTTCCATCAGCACCGTCTTGGCCATTTTCTCCAGCGGTACCCATTGCCCCTTGAGGGCCAGCCTCACCATCATCACCGTTACAGGCAGCTAAGGCTAAAATTACCGATGCACCTATAATCGTTCTAAGCAATTTCGTGGCATTGTCTGTTAATTTAGTTTTTTTGGTTGTTTGCATGTTCTTTTCTCCATTCACTTGTTTAACCTGAAAGTGAAAGCATTCGAACTGCTCAACCGATGCCTTCTTTTAAAACTAACGCGTGACCTTTGAATTTGGATGCAAAAAAAACGAAATAGTAATGAAGAATAAAAAAAGCCGCTGAAGAGACAACAGCGGCTTTCAATTAAATTATAGATTGATTAAGACTCTAACGCCGCTCTAACACCTGCAGCATAATCTGAATGGACTTTTTCTAATACCTCTAGCCAACGCAACTTAACAGAACTAGAACACGGCCCCATTGCATCTGCATAGTTGCTAAACAAACGTTGTTTTTGTTCGTCGGAAAACATTTCAAATAATGCACGTGGCTGAACATAGTCGACATCGCTCTCCAGTTGGTCGTAGCGAGCGGCATCTCCATCAATTCTTAATGGAGGTTCAGCAACACTTTCATCTGCTACCGGACCGTTATGCTGATTAGGCTCATAATAAGCATCGGGATTTCCAAAATCATTAGTAAAGAAACGCATTGATCCATCTTTATGATAATGGTTTACCTTTGTATTTTTAGCTGCATTTGCGGGTAGTGCTTCATAATGTGTACCCAATCTGTAGCGATGGGCATCCGCATAAGAGAACACTCTGGCTTGCAACATTTTATCTGGACTATAGCCAATTCCGGGTACCACATTTGAAGGGCTATACGCTGCATTTTCCACCATCTGAAAATAATTATCCGGATTTTTGTTCATTTCCAGCTCGCCTACTTCTATCAGTGGAAAATCACCGTGGGGCCAAACCTTGGTTATATCAAAAGGATTGTAAGCTTGCTTACCTGCATCTTCTTCAGACATTACCTGAATGAACATTGTCCACTTGGGAAAATTACCATTTTCAATCGCACTAAATAAATGCTCTTGGTATGCCTCACGGGTTTTCCCAGTGAGCGCTTCCGCTTCAGCATTGGTATAATGCTTGTGTCCTTGGTGGTTTTTAAAATGAAACTTCACCCAAAAGCGTTCTTGGTTAGCATTCCACATGCTAAACGTGTGACTGCCATAACCATTCATATGCATCGGGCTGATTGGAATACCCCGGTCTGACATCAAAATAGTCACCTGATGAACAGATTCTGGTTGCGCAGCCCAAAAATCAAACATCGCTTCTGGAGAACGCAAATTAGTACGCGGGTGACGTTTTTGAGTACGTATAAAATCGGGGAATTTGAATGCATCACGTACAAAAAACACTGGGGTATTGTTACCAACTAAGTCCCAATTACCTTGTTCTGTATAAAACTTAAGACTAAAGCCTCTAACGTCTCGCTCAGTATCTGCAGCACCAGACTCTCCCGCAACCGTAGACCATCGGCTCAATACTTCTGTCGTTTTACCTACTTCTGAAAATAATTTTGCACAAGTGTATTGAGTAATATCATGAGTAACGGTAAAAGTGCCTTGCGCCCCCCACCCTTTCGCGTGTACAGCCCTTTCAGGAATGCGCTCGCGATTTTGGTGCGCGAGCTTTTCTATTAATTGGTAATCATCTAATAGTAGAGGTCCTCTACTACCAGCGGTTTTTGAAGTTCGATTTGAAGCTACAGGCGCGCCAGCTGAAGTGGTAAGAGTCGGTTTTTGTCCCATCAATATTACTCCGTATTAAAAAAGAAAAGTTTAATAACTGATTAGTAATAATAGCTAAGACTAGTATTCCTGCCAGACGAAAAAATCGATTAGCTGTATTCACAAGATAGATTAGTGTTGCATTTCTCAATCTATTATTCAATACGCGTGAATAATTCAAGCTGACTTATTGAATTGCATCTCTTCGGTGTATATCTGCAATTGATTTTTACCACTATTCTTTGCTTTATATAATGCTGCGTCAGCAAAGCTAGCTAACTCTAAAAAATCGCTGCAGCGTTCAATTTCAGCGGCTAACCCTATACTAAAGGTAACATTATCTACCTTTAATTCGGCCAATTTTTCATTCTCTCGAATAGTTTGAAACAGGCGCTTGGCGAGCAAGGTTCCATCTACTTCTTTGCTATTTGGTAAAATAAATAAAAACTCCTCTCCTCCAACCCGACCGACATAATCAGAAGAGCGTAATGCGTCCTTGCATATAGAAGCTACATATTTAAGTACTTTATCACCTTCAGCATGCCCGTAATTATCGTTAACAGACTTAAAATTATCGACATCGAGCATTAGCACACACAAATCTTGTTTATATCGCTTACTAATTGTAAAAATCTGCTCTCCTGATTCTAAAATGCTGCGTCGATTGCGCAATCCGGTCAAATTATCTATTACAGCTAAGCGCTTATTTTTTCTATATAATTTAAAAATAATGACCATAAAAAGTGTCACCAAAAGCGCAAACAAAATCAAACCAAAAACAATCCATTCTTGTCGCTTTTGCAACTGCTGTTGTTGTAGTAATTGGGTCTCAAGCAACGCGTTTTTTTCATCCAAAAATTGATTTACAATTTGCTGTTGGGCAAGGTGAAATTCACTATTTAAGCGAGCGGTTTCGGAAGTAATATCTAGACGCGCCTTGGCTAACAAAGCACGTTCAGATTTGGACATGTATTCAAAGGCCTTTTGATACTCACCATGTTCATTTAACAAACCAGCATAATTATTAAAAGCATCCCACTGTCCGGCCAAGTCTTCTGTAGGCTCAACTAGTAAAGCGGCTTTTTCAGCGTACTCGAGCGCAAGGAGAGATTGATCATTCTCGGCTAAGTTTGCACTATAGTGCACGTATGAATTTGCGATACTAACCGGATTGCCCAGCTGCTCTCGCAATATAACAGACTCGCGAATCCAGTTTAACGCTTGTTCTTTATTGCCGTCTTTGCTGTAAAAGTATGATTTTAAAAGATATGCATACGAAAGTGCTGAAATGTCCTCTAACTCATTAAACACCTCTATACTTTCTTCCAATAGACGAAACGCTTGCTGACGATCGCCAACAATGTTTATCATTTGCGCTTCACTAAGTAACGCAAACGCGGCGAAATTCTTCGCATTCTGTGGATATGTCGTTTTTGCTAACTGATAAAAAGACTGTGCCTGTTCGTAGTTTTTCAATTCATAATTTACGTCGCCAGTGTAGTATAAAGATAAGCCGCCAAGCACCGGCCATTTATGTTCATTGGCGATTTGATTCGCATTGGAAATAGATTGTGTGGCTTGGGAATATCGCTGTAAATAGGCGTCGTTGATCCCCGAATATACGTTCAAAATAGCAATAAGATAAGTAAATCCTGGGGTAATTTTCTCACTTGCCGAAAGTGTATCAACAAGGGTTCTCGCTTCATTAAAATGCGTTTCTGCTTCAGCATATTGGCTAAACGAATATTGACTATAACCTTTTAGTATTTGCCACTTAAGGCCATTGTTATCAACTTGTTGATCAACCTCAAGTGCAGCTAAATCACTTAAAAGAGGAACTAATAAATCCATACGATCAAATTGTAAGTACAAGGATGCTAACGACATCCTCAATTCAATTTTTTCATCTGAGTTTTGCGCATCTGCGATACGGCTTTGAATTTGCGATTGTACTTGAGTAAAAGGCTTATTTGAGTACGCATGTTGAAAAAAGTACTGAGTTTCAGCTCGAGCTACCAAGCTGCATAAGAAGAAAATAGCCAAAACAATTTGAAACTTAAACGCACACAACTTCATAGGGGAGGAACAACCAATTAAATAATCAAATACTCGATATTTAAATAGTTGATTATTCGACCAAATTAATCAACACATAAATCAGCTTATAGACAAAGAATTCCACATTTAGCATCGGATGAGCCTGATTCAATGCCTGAAGTCATGTGAGAACGGCGTTTTATCTACTTCTATGTTGCCAGTCTGGCACCTCAACAAGATTGTTTTGAGTCAGATTGTTAAGCTAGTTTACATCGAATCGATGACTTTATTTAAAGGTGGTTTTAGTTTCATGTGGCAAACTAGAAGTTTACCTTCTGAACTTCCCCTGCAGAACCAGCATATGTTTGGCTACCAATAGCAAAAGCACTTACGTCATGTATGTAATATACGAAATGCGGAAGATCACCATTGGCGAAGGTGCGATCCCCAAACTTTTTGCCATATGCACATAAATCGGCTGTGCCAAAGGCATTCCAACCGGCCGCCAATGAATTTACATTACTCATAGCAACTACAGGCTCTGCGTTTTGCAACAGACTTTCCCATAAATTAATACAAAGTTGCGAACCACTTCCCGTACCTGTTGGCCACTCTGAGGTGGTATCTATCGCTACAGTTGCTCCAGCCACGACCACAGGGTTGGTATCTCTAATCAAATATGTACTGCGAACCAAATCGATCGCTGACTTAAATGCGGCAGCTTCTGCTTTTGTTGTCGCAAGATGAGCATCGTCGGATAAATTAACAAAGCGTGGTAAAGCTGTCACCGCAAGAATACCTAAAATAACAATGACAATAATTAGCTCGATTAGTGTAAAACCCCGTTGATGCGACATACTACTTCCCTTAAAAACCTGCTGTTTTATTTATATAAAAAAATCTAAGCACAAGATAAATTAAAGGAATGTCAAAAACAAGCAAATGTAACTAGCAAACTGAGCAATTTTGATAAAACTGTAGATCTTATTTTACTTTCCATTGGATTATTTGAGGTACGACTTCAATATTCGAACCAACTCATTTACTTCATGATTACGCTCATCATTGGTTAGGTCATTTTTCCCAACATGCTCTCTAATATGGTCTTCTAAAATGACGTTCATCAAACCATTTACTGCTCCTTTTATCGCCGAAACCTGCTGGAGGACCTCTAAACATCCTGAACTTTCGACTAATGATTTTTCTATCGCATTTGTTTGACCGCGTATTTTTTTCACTCTGGTTAGCAGTGCTTGTTTATTCTTTTCGATATGTGCCATCTGTTCTCCCATTGCAATAAATAACTATACTGGGGTACAGTATAAATCTAAATGAATTTTATAAACCTTAGCAGGCTATATGACAGAAAAGATACCTCAAGAGTGGGTACATTCACATCACTTTTCTATCGATACCAAATCATCTGAAAAAAAAGTAAATATTGTTTTTGCAATCACCACGATAACCATGGTCATAGAAATAGTCGCTGGCACTTGGTTTGGGTCAATGGCACTGCTAGCTGATGGTTGGCATATGTTCACACATTCAGCTGCCTTCGCTGTTTCAATATTTGTATATTGGTATGCCCGAAAACACCAAAATGATCCTGCATACTCCTTTGGAACAGGAAAAGTGAACACGTTAGGAGGATTTGCCAGTGCGATAGCCTTAGGCACAGTTGCTTTGATGATGTTGATCGAGTCAATAACTAGGTTATTTTCGCCTCAAGGGATTCAATTTGAAGAGGCTATATTTGTTGCGATTATCGGATTAATCGTAAATATTGTATCGGCATTTTTATTACATGATGATCACCACCACGATATTCATCAGCATGATCACAAACATGAACACGGGTCTCATAATCATAAGCACCATCACGACCACAACCTTAAAGCCGCATATTTCCATGTTCTTGCTGACACATTAACCTCATTGCTCGCAATTGTTGCATTAGTGTTAGGTAAATACTTCAATTGGATATGGGCGGATGCTTTGATGGGAATTATTGGTTCTGTGGTTATTGCCAAATGGGCTTATCATTTAATTGGTCAAAGCAGTTCTATTTTATTAGATAAAACCATTTATCAATTGGATCTAGACAAAATAAAGGTGTTAATCGAACGCCAAGGTACCTGCACTATCACCGACGCGCATTGTTGGAAAGTGTCTGGTCAACATTCCTGTCTAATTTTATCTATTGTAACGACGTCAGCGCGAACCGCGGATGACTTTAAGCAGTTACTTAAAGAGGTTATGACGCCTGATCATGTCACCATTGAAGTAAACAGACTATCAGACTGATGATATGTGAACTGTGAAACATTGCAATTTTACTGTTTTTGTATATCATTCTGGCATCGCTTCGGGGGAGTAGCCTGCCCAAAATATTGGGAAAATCTATCAACATAATTGTGCGAAAGCGGCACGTGGTAGATTTGTATCAAATACGATATCGGCAAGACCTGAGGTGCAAGACTATTCGACTAGCGGGCGGATGGTTTTGTACCTTTGGAATTTTCCCGCTGAGTACCCTTTAATATGGATTCCCTATTTACTTCTACAATGACAGTTGCCCTTGCTGAAATTGGTGACAAAACTCAGCTTTTAGCGTTACTTCTTAGCATCAAATTCCACAACAAAACGGCCATAGTTATTGGCATTTTAGTAGCAACACTAATAAATCACGGCTTATCGGCTTGGTTAGGACTTTATATTGGTAATATCCTTTCGACTGATGTAACTAATTGGATCTTAGGAGGTAGCTTTATTGCCGTTGGCTTATGGTTATTGATACCCGATAAAGACGAAGAAGTTTCCGGACGATTTGACAAATATGGCGCTTTTTTAGCGACTTTTATATTATTTTTTCTAGCAGAAATTGGTGATAAAACCCAAATTGCTACTGTCTTGTTGGCTGCGCAATATCAATCACTTTGGCTAGTTACTGCGGGTACAACGCTAGGCATGTTGATCGCGAATATGCCGATCGTATTTTTTGGAAACCGTGTGATGCAAAAACTCCCCGTAAAAGTTGTGCATCTTGTTGCTGCAGCCCTATTTTGCTTGATTGGCATATCGATTTTATTTTGGTAACAAGTCGATTCGAGCCCAGAAGCATAGGGCCGTAATTGGTCAAAAAATTAGTTACGAACAGTTTTTTTGAGAATCTAAATCAGACGTTCCTCCGTGCACACGGATTGAATCTTCTAATTGACCTGAGTTCTGGAAAATACGCCATTGATCATTCAAAGTGGGGATGATGTCCCTGCTTTGTTTATTGATTACGAATGTCAGCGGAGCATCGTGAATTGAATTAGGAGATTGATAGAAATTAATACCACAAAATTGTTTTAGATTGAGTACTGAGTTGGCATTGTACTCATTCATAACAGCATAGTCACAACGCCCTTTTATCAACATATTGGTAATTGTAATTTGTGAACTTGAATCCACCCTTATCAATTTTTTATCTTTAAACAACTGACTTAATGAAGGATAAATATAGCCTCTACGAGTACAAATTAAATTTTTAGGTAAAGTAGTCAAAGAAAAGGGCTGACTGAATGGGGATATCGAATAAAAAAAACTTCTATGAAGTAACAATTCATCACTCAAAAGAATGTTGTCAGGGTTATCTAACCATGCGGGGCTTGATAGGAAAAAATCTGCTTTTCCATTTAAAACCAAATATTCGTTTCTAGCTCGACTAGAATCTAAATATCGAACGTCCAATGTATTATCTTCCGTAAAACTGTTAAAAAAATCTGCGATTATCCCTCTGTATCCCTTATTTACTTTATCAAAATATAAATAGGGCGGAGAACCCGGGTCGTTAATCGCGAAAATTAATTTAGTTGGACCTTTTGTTTGATTTGCATTTTGGTTGGCATATAGAGTCCCGCAAAAGATTAAACTACCAATCAACCATATTTTGGTGAAATACTTCTGCATTTGTGAAACCCCTAACGACAAAACTCTAGTGTTTAATTTAATGAAAGAAATTACCTGGATTATCTAAGTTAAAAACCAAGAGCACAGCTCTGCATAAGAGATTAGAATGTAAAATTACTCTAATAGTAGTCAAATCATTGAGCTATTTTTACATGCAATTTGCTCACTGATTTTGCCATCTATCAGCGTTCTGCTTTGCTGTAATACAGTTTAACACTAATTAACGGCTACTAATGAAAATAAACAAAAGTCAAAGACGATGCCAATATGCTAGCAATGAAAAAATTCACTCTATTCATAGAGTTGAATACCACTTATGTAACTATAAAGACTTTTTTAACCTCGTCATTCTCCACACATTTAGACAAACCTAACAATACGGTTTGGCAACGTTCAGAATAATTGTTTTTTAGTTCCTCTCAGATTCTGAATAATCTTGGTCGGGTGGTGGCAATCCATATTTTTTAAAATATTGATTGATTTTACCTGTCTTACGGTACTTGAGCATGTTGGTTGCTATCTCATCATAATAACGGAGGGCTTTTGAGGTTTTGGGGATACTTATATAGTGATAATTTAAAAAATGGTCTTCAAAAGACACTTTGTCAAATCGGCCTTCAAATAGCTCAATATTATGTGATTCAGAAGTTACAACAATATCAATTCTGGCCATGTCTAACATACCGATTAATTGCTCTGTCTTTCCTACTAAAATGAGATTTTCAGGATTTAGTTTCGAAAACTCTGGAGAATAAAAAATTCCACGAATAGCGCCTAATCTAACTTTTTCCAAATCCTCGTAAGAAGTTATATCACCTTTAAATTTGTTAGATTTGAAAAAAGACAGCGTCCTTTTCCTAACCCCATAATTAATCGGTTTTAAATGTAGTAAACGCTTTTCAGTCATTGAATGACGCACTAATAAATCAACATTACCGCGTTGTGCTTCCTTCATTGATCTTATCCATGGCGCATATACCCAATCAACATCATGACCAAGTTCCTCAAGAACATCTTCAACCAACTCAGGAATAACGCCAATACACGTTTCACCATCAAAATAGAGTTCCGGTGGGTAATCTCGACAATGAGATACCAATGTATCTGCCATCAAATGTAAAGGTAATGCGGAGACAAAAATCATCACCAACATCCGAAAAACCATTTTCATACAAGCAATTAGTAAATAAACACCACTTCAGTATAGACATACTCATTCTGGAGTCTAAATTTTATTTTAGTTGAACAATTTAATCTCAACGCACTTTACTTTGTACTTAAACCAACTGTAATGTCTATGGCTCACTACACAATCGCGAACAGTATGAACCAGCCGTTCTGTCATAAGTCATCGGGCTTTTTATGATTGTGGCTATCGATGCGGGCTGGCTAAAAAATACACAACAAAAATTAACTCGCCTCGCAACCAGAGAGATTTAATCTACTTCCCTTTACAGCTTGGACTTGCAGTTGTGCATTTTCGCTTTAGTATATAAATCAAGCGTTGGTTTCTGTTACTAAAAGGAACTTTGGATAGACTGATAATTTAAGGGAATTGTGTTCATTAATCCAACCATTACGTTAACCTTTGCGCAAAGCTGTATAGCCCGGATACCGTTAGTCGTGGGCTTTTTTTTACTACTATTTACAGCAAATACTGACGCTGAAAACTACAGGGAAATCGGCCTGCCGGTCGTGGAAGTGTTTGGATCCCAAACCCATCAAGGGTCCAATCAAAACTGGTTTATATTACAAGGCAACGATGGCTATATCTACAACGGTACTGGCTGGGGAATAAATCAGTGGGATGGCGAAAGTTGGCGGATTTATTCATCTCCCCAGCGAACCCTGATCCGCTCAATCAGCCTTTGGAACGATAATCGCCTATACACCGGCAGCATGAATGATATTGGCTATTATGAAGCTGATAAACTGGGCCGCTTAGTATTTACGTCACTAATTGAAGACTGGTCATTTGAGCAAAAGCAGATTGGCGAAACTTGGTATACTGCAGCTAATAGCGACGGCGTGGTGTTTGTGACCAATAAATTGATTTTGTTGTGGAATGGCAAAACGCTTGAAGTTGTGTCTGAAAATGAGGATGGCAACTTTCGAATTTTTAGTTTGGCCAACTCGTTTATCTTTAAGTCTCCTAATAACAATAATTTACAGCAAATAATCATTAATAGCGATGGCACCACGTCGACCGTTGCCACCAGTTTTTCGCTACCCATTGATGCCAAAGTGCAGCAAATCATTGCTGATGAAAATAACAATATGCTTGTTTTTACTGCAAAGCATGGTTTTTTTAGGCAATCAGGCTCATCGTTACAACAAATTTCTCAAGCAAGCCTGTTCAATCAAGACAAAGACGTCTATCACGCCATTCGTGCGTCCGATGGGTATTATTACATTGCCACATTAAACAGCGGCATATTTATACTTGATAAAAATCTAACTCCCCTTAGACAAATGGGTGAAGAGCATGGCTTGGGGAGCAATAAGTTTTATTCTTTGATGGAAGACAGGCAAGGAAATATTTGGGCGTCAGGAGTTCCAGATATTATTAAATTTACCCCACCCCATGTGTATAGTCACTACCTTACGGGTAGCAATTTAGCGAATAAACTCGGTTTATTACAAGGTAAAATCAGCATCATGAGTGACGGCTTGTTTCAACTTCAAGCAAGTCCTTCAGCTCTACTTCCACCCTTTTTTGAGCAGTTACTTGACGATGTTAGTTTAGGTTGGGACTTTGTGCACCACAATGATTATCTGTTTTACGCCAACCGCACAGGCATTAACGCCCGGCCTATTTCCGCCGACGGATCACTGGGTGACATATTGCATTTAATCAGTGGAGAAACTGGCAAAGCATTCGTCGTCACCAAAGACGGTAAAAACTTGTACGCCAGTACAAACAATGGCTTATACAAGGTGCATTTCAGTGACGGTCAGCCCTACGCTAATAAAGTAAATGCTGAAAAAGACGAAATGATTGTTTTAGCTGCACAGGACAATGGCACCATTTGGGCTGGAACACCAACCCAAGAGCTCTATCAATTTATTCCAGAAAACAATGAAGCGACATCGCATTCTGTCACAAAATATGCAGCAGAAAGTGGTTTGCCGGCTGGGAATATATACCCCTTTATCGCCAAGCAGGGATTGCTTATAGGCACCTATGATGGCGTGATGGATTTTGACGAAACCCGTGAGCCTCAATTGCAATTTATCAAAAACCGGCCGTCTATATTTCATACTCTAGGGCAGGATGTGTTTCGAATGGCAGAAGGGCATGGCAACAAACTTTGGTATCGTATTGGCGGCCACACTGGTTACATTTTTGAGGATGAGAATGGCAAATGGAAGGCAGACGAAGCAACCTTCAAGCCTTTTTTGCTTAATGGTTACAAGGGTTTTTTAAGTACTTCAGAAAATATTCTCTGGTTTGCTTCGGCAAAAGGTGAGGTTTACCGAATCGACATACAACGTCTAAGTTCTCCGCCGCCACTGGGAATTCTCAACATCCGAAGCATAACCAATACTGAGTCTAACGAACTTTTGTTTGGCGGCCAAGGTGAGGTCATTCTACCAGTCTTGGATCAACAAAATAATTCATTAAGAATTGAGTATGCCCTTGCAGAAAACAGCGATTTAAAGCGCGCGAAATATCGGCATCGATTAATCGGTTCCGAAAATGAAAATTGGAGCAGATGGAGTACCGAATTGTATAAAGATTTCACTAGCTTAAGCGGTGGAGATTATACTTTCGAAATCGAAGCAAAAGAGGGCTGGCAAAGAGTCAGTCAGAAAGCCTTCAACTTTTCTATTTTACCTCCTTGGTATTTAAGCAAATTAGCACTTTTATGTTATATCAGTCTTTTTGTATTGATGGTGGTATTGAGCGGTTGGTTAACCCAAAAATGGCGCACCAAACAGCTACAACGCAGAAACCTTGAATTACAAACTCAGGTTGATATTAAAACAGCTGAAATCACCAAAAAAGCGGAACAATTGGAAGCCCAACAACAATTGAAAGAACGATTTTTTGCTAATATCTCCCATGAGTTCAGAACCCCTATTACGCTTACTGTTGCCCCTCTTCAGGATATTTTGGATAGTGGTATTGAATTAAATGAAAAAGTTAAATACGGCGTAACTGCGGCTGTAAATAACGCCCGAAAGATGTTATCTCTGATTAGTTTAGTGTTGGATATAAACCGCCTCGACAATAACAAATTTCAACTGCGTATTGCCCAATGGGACATGGCTGAACTGGTTCGACATGTTTGTTTGCGTTTTGCCCCTCTGGCGATAAAAAGCCAGCAAATTTTAGACGTCTCGTGTCCTGCCGATCCGCTACTTGTATATTTTGACAAAGAACAAGTGGATCGCTGTGTGTCTAATTTGATTATGAATGCAATTAAATACAGCGGTGAAGGCTCACTGATTTGTGTGTCTCTTGCTACTAAGGATCAACATGTCAGTTTGTCAGTATCAGACAATGGTGTCGGAATTTCAGAAAAAGAACAGCATCTAGTTTTTGAACGATTTTTCCAGGGAGCGGCGTCTGAATCCGTTTCCGAGCCAGGTACTGGTATAGGATTGTCTTTTGTAAAAGAAATCATGGATTTGCATCACGGAGAAGTTAGCCTCGAATCAGATAGCGGCGAGAGTACAACTTTTACCTTACGGTTCAAACTTGGCCATGAGCATTTTGATAAAGCCGTCATGTTAGATTTAACTCAAATTGCTCCCCAAAGACATGTTTCCGATGTAAAACTTAGCGATAAGTATTTACATGCCCGAACAACGATCGATAAAAAAGACCCAAATGTCACAACATTATTGGTTGTTGATGACAATGACGATCTTAGAGAGTTTATATACAGGACATTGGAACCGACTTATCGCGTTATCACCGCAAAAAACGGCAAGGAAGCATTGACGTTAGCGGTGGCTGAATTACCTGATTTAATCATCTCTGATGTGATGATGCCGATCATGGATGGATTGCAGTTAACGCAAAAGATCAAAGCCGACCCGTTAACTAAAACGATTCCAATTATTCTACTAACTGCAAGAGCGACAAAACGGGAAACCGTGGAAGGGCTCGATACGGGTGCTGATGATTACTTGACCAAACCTTTTGATACGGCTGAACTCATTGCCAGAGTTAATGCGATTCTCGTTTCACGCAAGGCGTTTCGTAAGCAGCTTATAGCTTCGTTTATGCAACCGGATAACAATGGTGATTTTAAGCAAAGGCTGCGTTCTCATGTTATTGCGAACCTGTCAGATCCAAGCTTTTCTATAGCTGATTTGGCGTCACTTATGTCCTGTACTGAGCGCACACTAAGGCGAAACAGCCAGAAAGAGTTATCCATGACTTTGGTGCAATTTATCACTAAAATCAGGATGGAAATAGCTCTACAATTGTTACAAACAAAAAACAATCGTGTCAGCGAAGTTGCCTATGCTGTGGGCTATGAAAGCCTGTCTTACTTTTCAAAAGTGTTCAAAAAATATTTCGGATACCCGCCAACCAATATTTGAAATATTCCCTAACGTTTGTCCAAAAAGTACCACTAAAGGTCCGTTTTTTACAACGGTCTGAATCGGTGTTTACGCTAGATTTGCTATGAATGTAGATTGGATACAGACCATTGCGTCAACATTACCATCTCGAATTTTCAACCAAGTAATTTATAACTAGGGAAAGCATCATGAAACGCAACAACATCATACTCAAAAAATGCCAAAAGACGCTCGTCGCCTCGTCAGTTCTTTTGTGTTTTGCTTCGCAAAATAGCTTCGCTGAGATCATTAAAGGTTCGGATGACGGAAATATGATTTACGGTGATACGTCATACGAGTGTACGCAAAGCGGTGATTGTGATGACATCATTTACGGTTATGGCGGTGTAGATAACTTATATGGCGTCACAGGCGACGATACTATATATGGTGGGGAAGGAAACGACGGGATATTTGGCGGCACGGGTAACGACACGTTATATGGAGAGCTAGGGGACGATCGGATTATTGGAGAAGACGGAGACGATATTCTATATGGTGGGCTTGGAGATGACGTACTCTTCGGAAAGGATGGTGATGACTCCATTAGCGGAAATGAAGGAAATGACAGAATCACTGGTGATGACGGTAGGGATGATATCAATGGCGGTGATGGAAACGATGATATAGATGGTGGTAGCAGTGGAGATACCGTTCATGGCGGTAACGGTGATGATCGTATCATTGGGGGATCGGGTGGCGATTATTTATATGGCGATAACGGTATTGATGCCATTGACCTTGGAGATAGTGGCGACGACTTCATAGATGGTGGAAGCGGCGTAGACACCATTTACGGTGGATTTGGAAACGATGAGATTTATGGTGGCACCAGTGGCGACTACATTGATGGAGGCGGCGATGATGACCTCATTTATGGCGATGGCGGAGCTGACACTATCCTCGGCGGATTAGGAAATGATGAAATTCATGGTGGTAGCAGCGGTGACGATATTGATGGAGGCGCTGGTGATGATCTACTGTATGGTGATAGTGGTGCCGACATCATAGATGGTGGAACGGGGAACGATAAACTTTACGGTGGCACCAATGAAGACACATTATACGGTGGTTTTGGAGATGATGAACTCTATGGTGAAGGAGGTGAAGATCTTCTCGAAGGTGGTGACGGTAATGACAAACTTTACGGTGGTACCAGCATGGACTTTCTATATGGTGGCAACGGAGAAGATGAGCTTTATGGCGACTCCAACATAGACTTCTTATACGGTGGCGACGGTAATGACAAACTCTTTGGTGGAACGAGCGGCGATACACTTTACGGTGACTTAGGTGATGACTTTATAAATGGTGAAGATGACGATGACACCCTTTATGGTGGGCAAGGAAATGACACGATAGAGGGCGGAGAAGGTAACGATTATATCGAGGGAAATCAGGGCAACGATTTCATACAAGGAAATGCTGGCGCTGATACCCTATACGGGAACGATGGCGATGATATTCTGTATGGCAATGGCGGCGTTGACTATCTGGAAGGCGGCAATGGTAATGACACTCTGTATGGCGGTGAAGATACAGATATACTCGCAGGCGGCCGAGGTAACGACATCTTATTGGGACAAAACGGCAATGACTCACTTTACGATGGTATCGGCATTGACTTAATGGAAGGTGGTTCTGGAGCTGACACCATGACGTTTGTCCGGGACGGTGACAACGATTTTGCATCCGGTGGTGAAGGTAATGACACCTATATTATAGACTTTGACAGAGACCGTAGCGGCACCGACACAATGTTTGATGTCTCAGGAAAAGACAGTATTCAGACAAATACTAACAGCAATGTTGTTTTGGCATATTCAGCTAATTACGACAACAATAGTCTTGAACTAGCATATCAATCTAATGGTTCTATTACCTTAATGGAACACTTTTCCGGCCCAGAGAATCGCATAGAGTCGATTGTTAACGCTCAAGGCAATTTGATTGCAGATCTGGATTCAACATACGCAGGCCTAATAAACAAGGGTCAGTTTGAACAGTACAATGTCAACTCAACGCTGACTTTTTCAGAGCAAGTATTTAATACTAAACAAGTAAACATCAACAGTCAGGTCACAAATAGTATGGGATTTGTTAATAGTGCAACCTCTAAACTAGATGTGTATGGCACACTAAACAACCAAGCTGAATTGGTTAATCAAGGCATTACCCGAGTACATAGAGGTGGCACAATAGAAAACACAGGTACTATCAACAATACCTCAACTGGTTCATTGATATTCTCGGCAGATACTTTTTTGAATGGAACTGTTATTAACAACGGGGTCATTGCCGCTAATGGCATAAGCGAATTAACCTTGAGTGGTAACATCTCAGGTAATGGTCTATTTTTTGGAGACACCATACTTAGTGACGCTCAGATCAATCCGGGTAATAGTCCTGGCAGTTTGAGTTTCTCCAACACCACCTGGGACAATGTAGTACTAAATATGGAGATCGGTAAGGATAATTCCGGTAATTTAATTTTTGACGAAATCGATATACTGGGTGATTTGACCTTACTCAGCGACATTTCGATGAACTTTATTTTACTTGATGGCCTGTTTGCTGACGATTTGACGGATATTTCATTTAATTTTCTATCCATTAGCGGTAGCTTGCGAGACCAATTTGGTGATTTTATTAATCCTTCAGGTTGGTTTAGTGTTTTGAATGATGACTGGTCGTTAGATTGGCAGTTTAACGATCAAGGAAGTTGGAGTTTGTCAGCCATGATCGCCGAAGACGATGGCTCAGTCCAAGTTGCTGCTCCCTCAACATTTGCATTGTTTATTTTATCGTTATTTGGCTTTTGGCTAGGCCGCAGAAAAGCCTAAAAACAATATAAATCTAAATAGCGTAGCTTTTTCGAAAGTTACGCTGTTAGCAAGCTCATATTAAACGGCTGCTACTTGCATTAGATTAATAGCCTAACTGTCTCAGTAATCCATAGCAAACCATATTGAGTAAAATGTCTAAGTTGATTGTACACATGCAGCAATCTCAACTCATCTCTAGCCAATCGCTAAGTTAGCAGTAACTTAACGAAACTTGCCAACTAAATAGCGTCCCAAAATATTTATTCAGTAAGAAATCCTAACGGCTAAATTCGAGATACAAAAAAGCCGCTCATTGAGCGGCTTTTTCAACTTTCACTTAAAACAACTTAAACGATAGTTGCTTTAGTTACTACGTCAACCAACGTCCAGTTTTTGGACTTTGACAAAGGACGACATTCAGTAATAGTTACTACGTCACCTTCATTACATTGGTTAGTTTCGTCATGGGCGTGAAGCTTAGTAGAACGTTTTTGGAACTTCCCATAAATTGGGTGTTTTACGAAACGTTCAACAACAACTGTAATGGTTTTATCCATCTTGTTGCTTACCACACGACCGCGAACAGTACGAACTTGTTGTTCAGTCATTAGCTATCAGCCTTTTCAGTCAGAATGGTTTTAACACGCGCGATGTTACGACGCACTTTACGTAGCTGGTCAGTTTTTTCCAACTGTCCAGTGCTGTGCTGCATGCGTAGGTTAAACTGTTCGCGAAGTAGTGTTAACAACTCTGCGTTCAATTCTTCTACGTTTTTGGCTTTCAGTTCAGCTTTCATTACATCACCGTCCGAGTTACAAAGGTTGTCTTAAATGGCAATTTAGCCGCTGCCAATTCAAACGCTTCGCGAGCCAATGATTCTGGAACACCTTCCATTTCATATAACACACGACCTGGTTGAATTTGGCATACCCAGTACTCAACGTTACCTTTACCTTTACCTTGACGCACTTCAAGAGGCTTCTCAGTAATTGGTTTGTCAGGGAAAACTCGAATCCAAATTTTACCTTGACGTTTAACGTGACGAGTCATAGCACGACGGGCTGCTTCAATTTGACGTGCAGTCATACGACCACGGCCAACTGATTTCAATCCGTAAGTACCAAAGCTAACTTTGCCGCCCGCAACTGCCATGCCGCGGTTGCGGCCTTTGTGCATTTTGCGGAATTTCATACGTTTAGGTTGTAACATAATTATTAGCCCTCACGCTTAGCAGAACGGCCTTTCTTCTTAGGTGCTGGAGCAGGTTGCTCTTGCGTAAGAGGCAATCCGCCTAGTACTTCACCTTTGAAGATCCAAACTTTTACGCCAATGATGCCGTAAGTAGTCAAAGCTTCTGAAGTTGCATAGTCGATATCAGCACGGAAAGTGTGTAGTGGTACACGACCTTCACGATACCATTCTGAACGTGCAATTTCTGCTCCGCCCAAACGACCGCTAACTTCTACCTTGATACCTTTAGCGCCAAGACGCATTGCATTCTGTACAGCTCGCTTCATAGCACGACGGAACATTACACGACGCTCTAATTGGCTAGAAATACTGTCAGCAACAAGCTGGCCATCTAGTTCAGGTTTACGCACTTCTGCAATGTTGATCTGTGCTGGCACACCGGCTAGCTTAGATACAAACTTGCGAAGCTTCTCTACATCTTCACCTTTTTTACCGATTACAACACCAGGGCGAGCAGTGTGAATAGTCACACGGATGCTTTTTGCTGGGCGTTCGATAACGATTTTCGATAGAGACGCGTTTTTCAATTCTTTCGTCAGGTATTTACGTACCTGGTGATCATTAAACAGGTTGTCTGCATATTCCGCTGTGTTAGCGTACCAAGTAGACGTCCATGGTTTGCTGATACCCAGGCGTATACCTGTAGGATGTACCTTCTGTCCCATTTCTAATCTCCTAGTCCGCTACTACAACAGTGATATGACTGCTGCGTTTAAAGATACGATCAGCTCGGCCTTTGGCTCGTGGCTTGATACGCTTCATAGTTGGGCCTTCATCAACGAAGATTTTTGCGACAGTCAACTCATCGATGTCTGCGCCTTCATTGTGTTCAGCGTTCGCAATCGCAGACTCTAGTACTTTTTTGACTAGAGCAGCACTTTTCTTCGGACTATAAGTCAGAACTTCAAGTGCCTTTTCAACGTGTAAACCGCGAATTTGATCTGCAACCAAGCGTGCTTTTTGAGCCGAAGAACGGGCAAAACGATGTTTAGCTAAAGCTTCCATAATTTTTCCTCTTATCTCTTCGCTTTCTTATCCGCGACATGGCCGCGGTAAGTACGCGTTGGAGCAAATTCGCCCAACTTATGGCCAACCATTTCGTCAGAGACGAAAACAGGTACGTGCTGGCGACCGTTATGGACCGCAATGGTCAACCCAATCATATCTGGGATGATCATGGAGCGACGAGACCAAGTCTTAATTGGTTTCTTTTCGCCCTTTTCCACTGCAGCCTCTACCTTCTTCAGCAAGTGCAGGTCAATAAATGGACCTTTCTTGAGAGAACGTGGCATGGTGAATCCTCGCTGTTACTTGTTACGACGACGTACGATAAGTTTATCGGTACGCTTGTTACTACGGGTTTTCTTACCCTTAGTTGGTACACCCCAAGGTGAAACTGGATGACGGCCACCAGAGGTACGACCTTCACCACCACCATGTGGGTGATCTACTGGGTTCATGGCTACACCACGAACTGTTGGACGCACACCGCGCCAACGTGTTGCACCAGCTTTACCTAGTGAACGTAGCATATGTTCAGCATTACCAACTTCACCAATGGTGGCGCGGCAATCAGCTAGAACACGACGTACTTCACCAGAACGTAGACGAAGTGTTACATAACCTTCGGCACGCGCTAATATTTGTGCATATTGTCCTGCAGAACGAGCAATTTGAGCACCTTTACCAGGCTTCATCTCAATAGCGTGTACAGTTGTACCTACTGGGATGTTGCGCATTGGCATGGCGTTACCCGCTTTGATTGGCGCATCAGAACCAGACTGAATAGCTTGTCCAGCTAGAGCACCTTTCGGAGCAAGAATATAACGACGCTCACCATCAGCATAAAGCACAAGTGCGATATTTGCTGAACGGTTAGGATCGTATTCCAAACGTTCAATTTTGGCTGGAATGCCATCTTTGTTACGTTTGAAGTCAATTAAACGATAATGCTGTTTGTGACCACCACCAATGTGACGCACGGTAATGCGACCATTGTTGTTACGACCACCAGACTTGCTGTTTTTCTCAAGTAGTGGTGCGTAAGGTGCGCCTTTATGTAGATCAGGATTTGTAACCTGAACTACGTGACGACGACCAGCAGAAGTCGGCTTAGCTTTTAATAATGGCATATCTAATCCCCTTCTTAAGCTTCGCCACCGACGAAGTCGATGTCTTGACCTTCTTTAAGCACTACATATGCTTTTTTCCAGTCGCTACGCTTACCAAAAGACTGACCGTGACGCTTGGTTTTACCCTTTACGTTTAAGGTACGAACGCTGCTTACTTCAACTTCAAACAGTTTTTCAACTGCCGCTTTGATTTCAGCTTTGTTTGCGTCTTTTACGACTTTGAAAACAACAGCGTTGTTGCCTTCAGCAGCCATGGTTGATTTTTCAGAAACATGCGGTGCTAATAGCACCTTAAGTAAACGCTCTTCAGAGATCATGCTAACGACTCCTCTAGCTGTTTAACCGCATCGGCAGTGATTAACACTTTTTCGAATGCAATTAAGCTTACTGGGTCGATGCCTTGAACGTCACGTACGTCAACTTTATATAAGTTACGAGCAGCTAAGAACAAGTTCTCTTCTACTTCAGACGTTACGATTAACACGTCGTTAAGCTCAAGTTCATTAAGCTTAGCAACCAATGTTTTGGTTTTAGGTGCATCAACACCAAATTTTTCTACAACAATCAAACGTTCTTGACGTACCAATTCAGAAAGGATGCTACGAATAGCTCCACGGTACATCTTTTTATTAACTTTTTGACTGTGATCTTGAGGCTTGGCTGCAAATGCACGGCCACCACCAACCCAAATTGGGCTGCGGATTGTACCAGCACGAGCACGACCAGTCCCTTTTTGACGCCAAGGCTTCTTGCCGCCGCCACGAACTTCAGAGCGTGTTTTTTGTGCTTTGGAACCCTGACGGGCACCTGCACCGTAAGCCACTACTACTTGGTGTACTAGCGCTTCGTTAAAATCACGTCCAAAGGTTGCTTCGGAGACTTCAAGAGCGCTGTTCGCGTCTTTCAATACTAATTCCATCACTTCACTCCCAGACGTTACGCTTTAACTGCAGGACGTACGATAACATCGCCGCCTGTAGCACCAGGTACTGCACCTTTAACTAGAAGAAGGTTGTTCTCTGCGTCAACACGTACCACTTCCAAAGATTGAGTAGTCACAGCTGTGTTGCCTAATTGGCCAGCCATTTTCTTCCCTTTGAAAACTTTACCTGGAGATTGGTTTTGACCAATCGAACCAGGAGCACGGTGAGACAAAGAGTTACCGTGAGTCATACGTTGGTGACTAAAGTTCCAACGTTTGATTGCACCAGCAAAACCTTTACCTTTAGAAGTTCCAGCTACGTCAACTTTTTTAGCTTCAGCAAAGATTTCAACAGTAATTTCACTGCCAACTTCAATACCTTCACCTTCATTGCCGTCTAAACGGAACTCCCATAAACCACGGCCAGCTTCCACGCCAGCTTTAGCAAAATGACCTGCTTCAGCTTTGTTAACGCGGTTCGCTTTTTTATCACCAGCAGTTACTTGTAGCGCGCGATACCCATCTGTTTCTTCAGTACGTAACTGAGTCACACGGTTTGGGGTCGCTTCTATAACAGTCACAGGAATTGAAACACCATCTTCAGTGAAGATGCGAGTCATACCTACTTTACGACCGATAAGACCAATCGCCATTGTTAAAACCCTCTCTTGTTAGCCCAGGCTGATTTGAACATCAACACCGGCAGCCAAGTCCAATCTCATCAATGCATCAACTGTTTTATCAGTTGGTTCAATGATATCTACCAAACGCTTGTGCGTACGGATTTCATACTGATCACGTGCATCTTTATTCACGTGAGGAGAAACCAATACGGTATAGCGTTCTTTACGAGTAGGTAGTGGAATAGGACCGCTAACCTGAGCACCTGTACGTTTCGCAGTTTCAACGATTTCAGCCGTAGACTGATCGATCAACTTGTGATCAAACGCTTTCAAACGAATACGAATTCTTTGATTTGGCATCGATTAAGCTCCAATCGAAAGAACAAAAAAAACCATCCACACCAACCTTTTATTAGGTGGGAGGATGCATGTAAACCGATGACCCACAATTGGGGTCTTGTTCATAATATTTCGACATTTTCGCAAACTTACTGCAATTGCGTTGGGCTATTGATAGCGTCGAAATCACTACCCATCAGGGCAAGTGGGCGCGAATTATACATGGATGAGAGATGATTGCAACGTCTAATAGTAAGAAAATCTGCTTTTATGCGGTTTATTTCTAACCAAAGTAAATGAACTTAAAATTGGCAATAAAAAACTGTACCAAGGGACAGGTGTATTTTAGTTACCATCACACTAACCTTTTGATGTTGCGATTGAGATTCAGAATGCGATGTTCTAGCAATTGAAACGCAATTTTAAATCGCTTGGTGATTAATACCAAGCGGTAAATTTTAATTTATCAAAAGGAATTCGCAAATGCGAGAATTGAATGAAATGCAATTAGAAGATGTAAATGGTGGAGTAGCTCCGCTGGTTGTTTTCGGCGGGGTAATGACTGCGGTTGGATACGTTAACAGTTTACCGGGTTTAATGTCGTTTGGTAGAGGGCTTGGTTATGGTTGGTATGATGCAACACATTAGTAATTGGTGCTTTTTATGATTGAATTATCTAAAAACGAATTAGTTGCAGTTTCTGGTGGAATGCCTGACAACGAAGCTCATGGTTATGCTATAGGCTATTCTGTAGGGTACGTATTAGGCGGGAAAGCTGGTTATCAACTCGGAGTTTCGTTATACAACTTGTTCCACTAAGTTAACACTAATTAAAAGGGGGTAAAGCCCCTTTTCTTTAATCTCAATAAAAACAAAGAGGAAATATAATGGACCGTAAATTTATCATGTTCGCCAATGCTATATTATTTTTTATGATTGCAACTAACCTTTGGGCTGCGGTATCTGCCTGGCTTTTTAATGATATAAACATGTCAAGCAACCCGCATCTACAAACTGCGTTACTTTATGTTATCTGTGGCTTTCTTTTTAACCAATATGGAACCGAAAAGAGAATGCAAAAACAACACAAAAGAGACTAAGCTATGGACCCTAAATTAAGAACCTTTATAAACTGGATATTTTATATTGCGATTGGGTTCGCCTTTATTCAAGCAATCGGTGACTGGTATGAAGAGGGAACTGATATACTTGCAAATCCGATTATGCATGGTGCAATGCTGCTATGCATTATGGGTTTTTTATTCAATCAAAATGTAAAACCAAGTAAGCCCGATGAAAAGCAATCTAATTCTTAGGTTTTGTTAATGATTACACTCAGTTATAGTTAGGTAATGAGTAATGACACTGATCGTATTTAATGGCAACAGAACTTGTTATTGAAGAGACACTTCAAAAAATAGATAGATTGTTGGAAGCCCATCCGTCTTTGATGGATGCATATCAACAATTAGAACCAATCATTCTTAGTTTGTTTGAAGCACAACGCATGAGTATCTTTCAGCGTAGACGTCAACATCAAGATTTGGTTGCTCGCTTCAAAACAGGTAAAGAGACTTTACAGATTAAGGTTCCCATAAGCCCGCAATCCATCGCTGGTTATGTGGCCTTAAGTCAAAAGCCTTTACTGATAAGTGATCCTTACAATGCCCAAGAGCTTGCTGAAATACATCCGCGTTTAAAATTTGCTGACAAATTTGATAAAAACAGTTCATTTAAAACTGAAAATATTATTTGTGTTCCCATTCTCAATGCCGGTGTTTTGATGGGTGTCATGCAGATTATCAATAAAAAAGTCGGCTCGTTTGGTGATGCAGACTTACGTTTAGCCAACTCTTTATCAGAAATTCTCGGAAATAAGTTTCGTTATGAATTAGGAGGTACCAGTAATCCATTTGATTATTTAGTCCACCGTAATTTGATGTCTGAAAAAGATCTCAAGCAATTTACTGAAACCAGTAAAGATATACGTCAACTTATTCAACGCATGATTTCAGAAGCACGCATTCCCGAAAACGAATTGGGCAATGCATTGTCTGTGCATTATCAAGTTCCATATATTAGCTATCTTCCCGAAAAATACCACGTGCTACAAAGTGGCAATAAACTCAACCTTTCCTACTTAAAACGCAATTATGTGGTTGTGTTGGCCGACGCGGCAGAAAATGCAATTGTTTTAATGGCTGAACCAAACAATGCTGCGCTTTTAATGGAAATAGAGAGTGCATTGGGGATAGATAGCTACGAAATTTCTGTTGGTCTTCCTAACCAAATTCTACAATATTTGGGCGCGAGTGGCGGTGGCGGCGCACCGGGTGAAATGGATGAAATACTGGACGAAATTGGGACCAGTAGCGAAGAGCTAGACGAAACCAGTGAAGAGATGTCTGATGACGCTCCTGCAGTCGTACGGCTGGTTAGTCGCGTATTGCATGATGCGAAACGTCTGAACGCATCAGATATACATGTCGACCCCGAAAAAAATGGGCCAACTCGAGTTCGAATGCGCATTGATGGTGTATGTCGCGATATTACTCAAGTTCCTGCATCACATCACAGTGCAGTTATTGCCCGAATTAAAATCATGTCAAACTTGAATATTGCCGAAAAACGGGTTCCTCAAGATGGCAAACTGGCATTTAAAATGTCGGGACAATTGGTGGAAGTCCGAGTCGCGACAATTCCTACTGTCGCGGGCGAAGGCGTGGTCATGCGTATCCTTGCGTCTGGTGGTGCACTGCCCATTGAAAAAATGAATATATCGCCTAAAAACATGACGATGCTACGGGAAATGATTAAGAAACCGCACGGTATTTTGCTAGTAGTAGGGCCAACGGGTTCTGGTAAAACAACCACGTTGCACGCATTACTTGGCTACTTAAACACCCCTGATAAAAAAATCTGGACGGCAGAGGATCCGGTAGAAATCACTCAACCCGGCCTACAACAGGTCCAAGTTAGTCCTAAAATAGGCTTTACATTTGCCAACGCGCTTAGAGCATTTTTGCGGGCTGACCCAGATATCATACTTATTGGTGAAATGCGTGATAAAGAAACCGCACATGCAGGTATTGAAGCTTCCCTAACCGGTCACTTAGTACTTTCTACTCTGCATACTAACTCTGCTCCAGAAACGATTACGCGTTTATTAGATTTAGGGTTAGATCCTGTGAACTTTTCAGATGCTTGTGTTGGCATTATGGCGCAACGACTAATTCGTACATTGTGTTCTAATTGCAAAGAAGAATACGAAGCGACAGATACCGATATGGCCTTTATTCGACGTCAATATGGTGAACAGTATTTGGATGAATTAAATCTGCAAGAGCCTGTAAGATTACATCGTGGAAAAGGCTGTGACGATTGTGGAGATACTGGGTATAAAGGCAGAACAGGTGTTCATGAACTTTTGTCTATGACTTCAGATCTTCGCTCTTTAGTCTACAAAGAAGCGTCTGTTTCAGAAATGAAGGCACAATCGATGTTAGATGGTATGCGCACACTGACCCAGGACGGTATTCTCAAAGTATTGAAAGGTGATACGGATATTGCCCAAATTCAGATTATCAGTGGCTCAGATTAAACTTATTTAAGTACTGCGTAATTGGCATTACGCAGCACTTAACAGTTATTCAACTTGCTCATTTGAATTTGGCAAATTAGTAAGCAACCGCTTATTAAAAGCATGAAAATCATTAATTGCAGATACCAAATCCGTTGTGCCTAAATCCTGTACCTCATTGATAATGCCGTTAATTAACGTTTCATATTGATCGCCAGCAGCTAACTTCTGTTGAGACTGTTCAAATACATTTAGCATCTTCTGTAAGTAATCACTTACTCTCTCAATTGGTCTTGAAGATTTCTCCGTAGCGGCCGAGTCATCTTTATAATGTGATACAGATTCGTAGGTTTTAACTACTTCAACTTGTTCTTGGCGGGTTAGCTGTAACGCAAATCCGGTCAGTTCACTTTCATCAAAGCCCAATTCAAGTGCTTGATTAAAAGCCGCCTCAACATCCCCTTCAAAAAACGTTGTTGCTAAATCATTGGCATCAGACACAAGTTGTCCAATAGATTCCAACTCCCCCTCGTCAAGCTCACCAGTTACCGAAAAACTGTAACTATTTTGCGCAACAAAAATGGCCTGCTGACTCTCAATTTGCTTATCTACCACCTGCTCATTAGATGGTTCTTTGCTGGAAGTGTCAGTTTGGCTTACTTCTGTAGTCTCATTTAAATTTTTATCGACACCAGCACGTGGCAGCACATCATTTGATTCGATATTTCTATCTTCATTTTTCTGCGGTTGTGTCTCTTGTTGCTGTAATACTTGTCGATTTAATTCAAATTGCTTTAAATCTTCAAATCGAATTATGACTTCGTCACCGTCTCGTGTACGAATCTGCAACTCGCCATTTTGTCTGCTTGAAGCACTGATTTCTTCTGTTGCCACTGACCTAACAACATCTGAACTAGGGTCGTTTACGGGTTGTTGCTCACCCAGCAATCTATCTTGCAACTTCAGAATTCCCTGTTCAATTAAAGCCGCACTACTATTAATTCCCTGGGAAATCTCGTCATTCAAGAAACCTGATAAATCTTTCTCAGCTAATTTTATTCCTTGTGCCACACCTGAACGTGCCTGCTCAAATAAGTTTGTTAACTCTTCTTCGCCTGCACCATTACGTGCAGCACCAGATATAACACCACCTACAAAGCGCAGTACATTTTTGGCTACTTCTTCGAAATCGAACAAACTTTTATTTGTCTCTTCGGGTGTTTTTAGGTTGGCTCGTTTATCATCTATTTGTAATGTTTGATTAAGCGAATTGTTATATATTCGCAACCCTACAGTGGTCTGCGAGCTCAACTTACTGACGGTAGACTCTGCAGACATAGAAATACCTGCTTCGGCTTGTTTTAAACCCGCTTCCCGTAATTGATTTTTTATTGCGTCATTTGGGTTAATGTGGGATTTATCCCCCATAAACGCTTTAATTTCACCAAAATTCATGTCGAATACCTCACTATCCTCGTTTTATATTATCGGCCATAAATTCAGTTTATTGAGAAATTAAATTAAAAAAGGCCAACAAATAGCGCTAAACCGTTAGTATTGTCATTCCAGTTGCGAATTTGCATTTGCATGCGCGTCGTAAATCCTTAAAATTCGCGACTCTCCTTTTAACTTCAATTGATTGAGCTTTAAATGCGACCAACAGAAATAAATCCCTCACACTATCAGGCTCAACTCGACGAAAAGACTGCACGCTTAGAACAGCAATTTGCCCAATTTAAAGTGCCTCAATTAGAGGTGTTTGATTCTCAACCGCTCAATTATAGGATGCGCGCGGAGTTCCGTGTATGGCACGATGGGGATGATTTGTTTCACATCATGTTTGATAGTGAAACAAAGGAAAAGTACCGCGTTGAGGACTTCCCCCCAGCCAGTAAGTTGATTAATGAAGTCATGGAAGACTTGTTGCAACTATTAAAAGAAAGCGAAGTTGCAAGACGCAAATTATTTCAAATCGATTATTTGAGCACGTTAAGTGGAGAAATCGTCGTTTCACTTTTGTATCACAAAGCGCTCGACGAAGATTGGCATAGACAAATTAAACTAATCTTAGCTAGTCTAAGACAGAAGTACCGCATCGATATTGTTGGACGTGCAAGAAAACAAAAAAGCCTGGTTGATAAGGATTTTGTAATAGAGCAATTACCGATTGGTAAGAGAACATACGAATTTAAGCAGGTAGAAAATAGTTTTACTCAGCCAAATGCTTCAGTTAACCAAAAAATGATTGAATGGGCATTAGATGTTACTGCACAAAGTGAAGGCGACTTATTGGAACTGTATTGCGGTTCAGGCAATTTTAGTATCCCGATGGCACAAAATTTCAAACGGGTGCTAGCAACAGAAATCTCTAAATCATCTGTAGCAGCTGCACAACATAATATTAGCGCCAATCAGACTGAAAACGTTACGATCTTACGAATGTCTAGTGAGGAGTTCGTGCAAGCACAGGCTGGAATTAGACAATTTAAACGGCTCGAAGGCATTGACCTAACGGAATATGACTGTCGTACCGTGCTCGTCGATCCCCCAAGAGCGGGTTTAGATCAAGCGACCGTAGAAATGGTTAGCAAATATGACAACATCGTTTATATTTCCTGTAACCCTGATACGTTACAAAGTAATCTAGATTTACTGATTAAAACCCATAAAGTGCAGCGTTTCGCGTTATTCGACCAATTCCCCTACACCCATCATTTGGAAGCAGGTGTTTATTTGGTTAGCAGAAACAAAGCTAACCAAGCATCAGGTTAATTATTTTTAGCGTACTCCAGTGAACCATTGGTAATGAATCGCAATTGTATTTTTAAACGCACGGCTAATTGTTCACGTTGGGTAGTATCTAAATCCAACGCCTCAGCTCCCGTGCTGAATACTAATTTAACCATGGCTTCTGCTTGCAAGTTCGCCAGCTTTTTATTTAGCCCTGTGGTAGCTACTGTATAATCGGTTAGCTCTTCAGTAAAATGCTGAATTTCACGAAACACTGCGGCACGAAATGCATTAGACGTTCCTGTATGCTCGCGTAGCAATAACCTGAAAATGTTGCTATTAGCAGAAATGAACTCCATAAAAGTGTCGATTGAGGTGCTAATGACACCGCCACCAGAGGCTATTCTAACTCGAGCTTGACGCATTAATTGTCGTAAGGTTAACCCGGCTTCATCAACCAAGGTTAAACCTAACTCATCAATATCTTTAAAGTGTCGGTAAAATGAGGTGGGCGCAATACCGGCTGCTCTAGCGACTTCTCGCAAACTCATGCTTGAAAAACTATGTTGTTCATCTAACAAACCAAAAGCAGCATCGATAATTGCGCGTCGAGTTTTTAATTTTTGTTGTTGTCGACTCTGAGTCACTCATTTTCCTCGTGTTTTTGCTTAACTGTAAGCAATATTTTGCATGAATTACACCGCAGCTCAGCTTTATTTTCAATTTATTTACTTGATTAAGTAACAGGCTCAAGATAAATTAGCGTACAGTTGTAAGCTCAAAAGTATTTTTTAATGAACAAACCTCGTCTGTTATTGACCAACGTATTGGTCTTTTTAGTTACTGGATTAATCGCTGTCGTTGGCGTTCCTGTAGAAGCCTACTTCAATGGCTTTGATTTATTCGAAGTTATCACGTGTATATTTCTAATCTATTTCTCTGGCATGTCTATTACCGCTGGATACCACAGGTTGTGGTCTCACAAAGCTTATGAAGCCAATGCTGTGGTGCGTTTTTTTCTAGCCGTAGGTGGTGCAATGGCGCTACAAAACAGTATATTACATTGGTGTTCTGACCATCGTGTTCATCACAAATTTGTCGACCAAAATGGCAAAGACCCCTACTCCGCTAAACGTGGATTTTTGTTTTCACACATTGGTTGGATGCTCAGAGACTATCAATCTCATCGCTATGATGACTATAAAAATTGCCGAGATTTACAAAGAGATAAGATTGTCATGTGGCAACACAAGTATTATTTACCAATTGTATTGGCCACTAATTTCGGTATTCCTATGTTTTTGGGATTTCTTAATGGTGACGTATTAGGCATGCTGTTACTTGCCGGTGTTTTCAGATTAGTCATAGTTCATCATGTTACTTTCTTTATTAATTCACTCGCGCACATCTGGGGAAAACAACCTTATACGGATCAGAACACCGCGCGTGACAATGGTATTTTAGCATTCTTTACATTTGGCGAAGGCTATCATAACTATCACCATATATTTGAATATGACTATCGAAATGGCATACGTTGGTGGCATTTTGATCCAACTAAGTGGCTAATTCGTGGGCTATCATTTGTGAAATTAGCCAAAAACCTACGACGTTGCCCAGAAGAACGCATTGAAAAAGCACGCTTTGAAATGATGATGAAGCGCACTCAAAAAAGAATTTCAAGTTTACCTAACGCCGATGAAATCTTGGTTAAATTACAACATGAGTATGATGTATTGGTTGCCAAAATGAGTGACTATTATGCAGCTAAGAAAAAGCTGCTAGAAATTAAACAAGCGCGTTTAAAAGAAAGTTACGATAATTTTGAGATTGCTAGCAAATATGAAGAATTAAAACTCAGTATGGTGCTACAAAAGCAAAAGTTTTACGAACTATATCAAATGGCATAATAGGGTTATACCCTGTTTGTAGGCGGGGATTTATCCCCGAGTAAGATCGAATTTATATTGGAATTCATGGGCTAAACTCATGCTACAGGCCAAAAAAAACCTGACAGATGTCAGGTTTTTTTAAAAGCTTCTTAACTTATTGTTGCACTGCAGCCGTTAGTGATTGATCCGTTAAGGCATCACGATGGGCTACGACTTCAATCAACGCGTCTTTTGGATAATATTTAATAGTGGCCATAATGGCGTCACTTTGAACATTCGCTTTATCAGCGATTTCCATTTGAACGTTACGGTAAGTCATGTTGTGACTAATTTTGTCTGCCATACATTGGCTGTTCACTTCAAACGTTTGTTTGTCTACACAATCAAAAGTTTTTAACTGATCGGCTTGAGCATGCGCAACCGTTCCTAATCCAAGGACGGCAAGAAGAGAAAATAATTTACGCATTGTGTTACTCCTTAAAATACATCGGTTTTCCGATGGGTCAAATATAACACAATGTTGACATAAGACCAACAATTTCAAATCATAGTTTTATGACACTAATATTACAAACTGAAATATTTTGAAAAAAAATGAGTTCGATTTAGCAAAAAATTGTAAAGAGTGCCTTGGAGTGTTGCCTTTTGATCCCAACCCAATAATTCAAGGCTCTGTGAATAGTCAAATTGTTATCATAGGCCAGGCACCAGGTTTATCTGCCCACCTGACTACTTTACCTTGGAACGATGCATCTGGAAAAAGATTAAGAACTTGGTTAGGCATGAATGAAAGTAATTTCTATAATCCAGAGAAAGTAGCCATTGTACCGATGGGTTTTTGTTACCCGGGAAAGTCAAAAAGCGGCGACCTTCCCCCCATAAAGCGATGTGCAGAAATTTGGCAACATCGATTGTTAGCTTCAATCTCTCCCAAAATAACATTGCTTATTGGTCAATATGCACAACAATATTATTTACAAGACAAGTTCACTGTTACCGAAAGAATCAAAAACTGGGAATCATATTTGCCCAAATATATTGTGTTGCCGCACCCTTCCCCAAGAAACAATATTTGGTTAAAGAAAAACCCTTGGTTTGAACAAACGGTTTTACCTGAAGTTAGACTCCTTATGCAAAGAATGAACTAAATCCTGATTGCATTCATTTTAATCCGAAGCATGTTATTTGTTCTTTTCCAGAAAGACAATTAGATCGTCAAAAGCCATAGGCTTCGCGTACAAAAAGCCCTGCGCTTCGTCACAGCCTAATTTCAACATATAGCTGGCTTGCTCTCTTTTCTCAATGCCTTCAGCGATAGTTTGCAAACCAAGGCGGTTTCCAAGAGTGACAATAGTTTCTGCAATAAATGCTGATTTATTAGGTTTAATTTCATTGATAAAAGATCTGTCAACTTTCAGACGGTCAAGAGGTAATTGTTGCAAATAACTCATCGAAGAAAAGCCGGTTCCAAAGTCGTCAATCGCAATTTTTACTCCAAAGCTTTTTAGTTCCTTGAGCGCTTCAACCACAATATGTGGCTCATCCATTACAACACTTTCAGTAATTTCCAACTCCAGTTGGCCAGGAATAATTTCATGAGCACCAACAGCAGACTTCACCATTTGGATAAAGTCAGGATCGCGAAATTGTGGCATGGAAATATTAACTGCCATCCTTAAGTTTTCATAACCTTTATCAACCAACACTTTTAGTTGACGACAAGATTGTTCTAAAACCCAAGCACCTATTTCTATTATAAGCCCCGAATACTCTGCCAAGGGAACAAAAACCGCGGGTGAAATGAACCCTTCTTTTTCGGTGGGCCAACGCAATAAAGCTTCCAAGCCAACCACTCGCTCTGTAACTAAATCAACTTGTGGTTGATACCAAACTTCTAATTTACGTGCAGAAAAATCAGCTCTAAGTTGTCGAATCAATCCTAGACGCCACGTCGTTTTTTCTTCCATTTCTGGTTCGTAATAACCAAAATTAGTATTTAGATCCTTTTTAGCCCGATTCAACGCTATATTAGTTTGCTTCAACAAATTGATTCCGGTACTACCGTCATCTGTCAGTTTGCATAATCCCATTGTGATATTAATAGGTAACGTGTGATCACCAGCTTTAAATGGAAAAGCAAATAATGCATTTATGGTAGTGGGGTTTACTACCTCTTCAGACCCAATAAGTCCAAAAACGTCTGCACCGATTCTGCCCATTTTCACCTTGCTACTTAAACTATCTTGCACTCGCTTCGATACAGCTTTTAATAGATTGTTACCTGCATCTTGTCCCAAACCGTCATTTACGTCAGAAAAATGTTTAATATCGAGTAAAGCAACAACGTTGTCACCCATTATCCCTTTAGCACATGTCTCATCTAACATATTGATGAATTCATTACGATTAGGTAATTTGGTCAACCAGTCTCTGAATGCCGCATTGCGTAATTGATGGAATAGATTAACGTTTTCATATCCGACTGAAATACTGGATAAAAACACCTCCAATAATTTACGATCGATGATACTTATCTCATGTTTTAGATTCAGAAAAACCGCGGCATCATATCCAGAACTATTTAAATACAGCACCGAGTAATTATTTTGAAAAACATGTGTTTTTTGTTGTAGACATCGATTGACCGCTTCTACAATTTTGGGGTCGTGCACATTTTCCAAACTTTCGTTGATGTATTTCGCAAACTCTCCAGCAGCGCCTAACACATAAACACTATTGTCTTCCTTATCTAGCACTGCACCAGCTCGAGCGCAAACAACTCCTCCCGCTTCCAGCCCTAATAACGAACTTATTTGCGTAACGATACCTTCGCAATACCCCTTTACAGAATGTTCTTCAAGCAAATTAGCCGACGAATGGATGATTTTTTCTAGGCCTTGCCGGCTTTGATTAATAGTGAGAATTTGTTGGTAGGATCTTAAAGAAGCAATAATGGTGGTGACCAGTTTACTCCTAGTTAGTTCGGTCTTAGTTTTATAGTCATTGATATCATATTCTTTAATGACACTTTCTTCAGGGGCATAACCAGGTTGGCCTGTCCTAAGAACAATTCTAGGTTCCATTAACTTTAGTTCTTCACGCATTTTACGTGCGACAACTAACCCCGCGTCATCGGTTTCCATGACCACATCTAACAGGATAATCGCTAACCGATTTCCAAGTTTTTCAATGATGCTAAGTGCTTGTTTTCCAGAATATGCATGGTGAAAATGAAGTTTCTTGTCGTTTAGATGTAAATCTGACAATGCCAATCTTGTTACTGTGTGGATTTCTTCATCATCATCAACAACTAACACATTCCAACGTCCGAGATTTGTTTCCTTTTCCTGAGACTCATCTTCTGCTAGAAAAATCAATTCGTCATTTTCATAATCCGTTGTAGCCATTCATTTTTCCACTATTCGAACACCAAGATCGGCGAAAAATTTTCAACACATATTAAACATATCTCAATATGCAACAAAGAGGAATAATAATTGTAGCAAAATTCAACAAAACCGCTTGATTAAGAGCTAACTACTCCAATTTTATTAGAATCCATCCCTTTCTAATATTTTCGAGTATAATCGTACTCATGTAATGTCGGTGAGTTTCAAAAAATGAAAATAGAATCCAATAGCCCGCCTCCAAATTTAATTAAACCCGAAAACACAACTCCCAACAAAAAAGTGCAAGAAACGCCTACTTCACCGCAAAAACCGATATCAGAAAATACCAAACAAATTAAAACGAAAATGTTGCAATGGTTTAGTAGAGCTGGCATCGCCACTGGAAAAGGGAGCTCCTTAGAGCAAGATTTGCACAAAAAAGTCAATCGCCATCAATTTGTCAAAGCTCAAAGAAAACTGAAAAATTTAGAACGCATTTTAAGCCTTGCTATGGACTATAGTCAGGAACAAAACGTGCAAGATGAGCTCGATCCCGATTGGTTTTTTAGTTTTAGCGAAATGGCCGAAAACGTTAATTCACCAGCGATGCAAGAACTTTGGGCAAAGATATTCACAGTTGAAATTAGTGCACCAGGTTCGTTTTCACTACGAACATTGCAAATATTAAAAAACCTCACTCATAAAGATGCCAAAATACTTAAGTTAGCTGTAGGCATTGCCAGCCGTAAAAAGGATGAGCATGGTTTGAAGATTATTTTTGGTTATCATCGTAAACCAAGCATATTGTCAATTTTCAAACTAACCAAAAACGAACAAATCAATTTAGCAGTGCATGGATTAGCGTACCCGGATCTATTGTCTTTAATGGACCTAGGACTAATCTACAGTAGTGAAATAGAAACGAGTGAACTCGCAACTCAAAGTAGAATGCAATATCGCTGTGCCAATGAAACCTTTCACCTAGCTCCAAAGAAAAGAGGCTTAAGCCTGCAGTATTATAAATTTACTTCTACCGGTTTTGAGTTAGCACGTTTAATTAATAGCAAAGCAAACACTCACTACATTGAAGATTTGCAAAAATTGTTATCCGCTGAATTTGACATAAACTAGGTGCCAGCAGTTTAAGTTCTTAATTTGATCCCAATCTCAAATTGTATCGATACATAAATGAAATAAATCAGGAGAACAAATGACTAATACCTATACGCCTCCCAAAGTATGGAGCTGGAACCCAGAAAATGGAGGAAAGTTTGCAAGTATTAATAGACCAGTTTCAGGCGCAACCTACGAAAAAGACCTCCCTGTAGGTAAACACCCTTTGCAGCTATACTCTTTAGCTACTCCAAATGGCGTTAAAGTTACTGTTATGCTAGAAGAATTATTAGCGAAGGGTCACACGGGCGCAGAATATGATGCATTTTTAATTCAAATACTCGAAGGTGATCAATTCAGTAGTGGTTTCGTTGCTGCTAACCCAAACTCTAAAATTCCAGCACTAGTAGATCATAGCACTTCAACGCCAACCAGAGTATTCGAATCTGGCTCGATCCTGCTGTATCTTGCCGAAAAATTTAATGACTTTATTCCTACAGATCCTACCAAGAGGACTGAATGCTTATCATGGTTATTTTGGCAAATGGCAAGTGCCCCCATTCTTGGTGGAGGCTTTGGACACTTTTATGCCTATGCTCCGGAAAAGTTTGAATATCCAATAGATCGATACACTATGGAAATTAAACGGCAACTCGATGTTCTCGACAAGCAACTTGCTAAAAACGAATACCTAAGTGGTGATGAGTATACAATTGCAGATATAGCTACTTGGCCTTGGTACGGTGCCCTAGTAAAAGGTTTGGTTTATGAGGCTGCTGAATTTATTGAAGCACACACATACACAAATGTGATTCGCTGGACTGACCAAATTGCGCAAAGACCAGCGGTTAAAAGAGGCAGAATGGTAAACCGCACTTGGGGCGAGCCAGAATCTCAATTGCATGAGCGTCATGATGCAAGTGATTTTGACACCAAAACCCAAGATAAAATTGGTTAAAGTTCCAACCTGGTCATGAATGATTCATGGGCCAAAGCCCATGCTACGCTGTAGGCGGGGATTTATCCCCGCTAAATGCCGTCACCGAATTCGTGTAATCCACATTCGCGTTTTAGTCCGAAGAAGCGCGTATCTTGCTCGCTCATTCCGGCTTCTAGCGCTTTTGAGGTATGCCAATCACCTATCGACACAAAACCTTTTTCCCAAAGCGGGTGATACGGTAAATCATTAGCTTTTAGATACTGGTGCAATGCTTTGTTCGATTGATCAATAATTGGATAAACTTTTGTTTGACCACTTAACCTTTGTAACACGTTTAAATTTTCACGCGTATCAGATTGTGAACGGCGTAATCCAGCAAACCAAGTGCCTGCCTTAAGCTCTTTCAATGCCCGTTGCATTGGCAGAACTTTGTTCATCTTGTTGTACTTTTCGATTCCTTCCAATCCTTGTTCCCATAACAATCCATGGCGGGCTTCTTGCCAGGCTGATGACTCAGGCGCTCGGTAAACGTTTAAGTTTAATTTCAAGCGTTCCGTCAATTCATCAATAAATTGGTATGTTTCTGGAAATAAATAGCCAGTATCGGTTAGCACTACAGGAATATCTGCATATTGCTGAGATAGTAAATGCAGCATGACAGCAGATTGCGCACCGAAACTCGATGATACAATATGTTCTCCTGGCAAATGCTTGAGTGCCCACTCAACTCGTTGTTGAGGCGTCTGCTTTTCAAGCTCTGCATTTAGTTCAGCAAACTGTACTTCGTCCAGATTGTTTATCCAATCTGGGTTATGAGTATTTTCTGCTGAATTTTCAATTAATGCGTTAGGCATAAAAATCCTTGGCTGAATTAACAACCGGTGCTATCACTTTAGTACGAATCAAAAAATCACCGAAAGCTTCATTTTCGTTGCTTTCTTTAGCCCAACGGCCAATTAATTCGTCAAGATGAGTTAATATTTCCTGTTCGCTGATATTTTCTTTATACATTTTAGGAATGCGTGTCCCTTCACGGTCACCACCTAAATGAAAATTGTATTTACCAGGGCCTTTACCTACCAAACCGACTTCTGCAAGCATTGCTCTGCCGCACCCGTTTGGACAGCCTGTTACGCGAAAAATAATGCTACGCTCAGGAATACCATGTTTCTCGAGCAAGCCTTCAATATCAGTCACCGCGCCAGGTAAATAACGTTCTGCTTCCGCCATAGCTAAAGGACAAGTAGGTAATGAAACACACGCCATTGAATCCAGACGTTGATTACTGACCCCATCAGAAATTAACCCATGAGTTTTCGCCAAAGTTTCAATTTGTTGTTTTTGCTCAGGTGGAACGCCCGCAATAACTAAGTTTTGATTAGCCGTCAGCCTAAAGTCACCTTTATGTACCTTGGCAATTTCAGCACAACCTGTTTTTAAGGTTTTTCCTGGATAATCAAGAATGCGACCATTTTCAATGAAAACCGTTAGGTGATATTTACCATCCACGCCTTCAACCCAGCCAAATCGATCGCCGCGCGAAGTGAATTCATAAGGACGGCTTTGTTCAAACTTAATTTCAGCACGCTTTTCGACTTCAGCTTTAAAGTTCTCGACGCCAACACGTTCAAGGGTATATTTGGTTTTTGCGTTTTTGCGATTAACTCGATTACCCCAATCACGCTGAGTACCAACAACAGCCGCTGCAACATCTAAGGTTTTTTCCAGTGGAATAAAGCCAAAGTCGTCAGCTTTGCGCGGATAGGTTGAATGATCACCATGGGTCATTGCCAAACCACCACCAACAAGGACATTAAATCCAATTAGTTTGCCCTCTTGGGCAATAGCAACGAAATTCAAATCATTGGCATGTACATCGATATCGTTATGCGGTGGAATAACCACGGTAGTCTTGAACTTACGTGGCAAATAATTATTCCCTAAAATGGGTTCATCTTCGGTTGTTTCGACTTTTTCACCATCTAACCAAATTTCAGCATAAGCACGTGTTTTAGGCAGCAAATGCTCACTGATTTTTTTAGCCCACTCGTAAGCTTGCTGATGCACCTCTGACTCAACTGGGTTAGATGTGCACAGAACATTTCGGTTTACATCACCCGCAGTGGCGATTGAATCAATCCCAACTTTATTCAGAGTTTGGTGCATAAGCTTAATATGCGGTTTGAGCACTCCATGAAATTGGAAAGTTTGACGCGTAGTTAAACGAATACTGCCGTAAATACTATGATCTTCTGCAAACTTGTCGATAGCTAACCATTGTGTAGGGGAGATAATTCCACCTGGTAAGCGCGCACGCAACATCACGTTGTGTAAAGGTTCAAGCTTTTGCTTAGCTCGCTCAGCACGGATATCTCTATCATCTTGTTGATACATACCGTGGAAGCGGATAAGTTGAAAATTATCTGCAGTAAAGCCGCCGGTCAAATCGTCTTTGAGGTCTTGCGCAATTGTGCCACGTAAAAAGTTACTTTCGCCTTTAATACGCTCGTTTTCTGCCAACTTACCTTCAACTATAAACTTTTTATCGGAAATCATTAGTACACATCCTTCTGATAACGCTTGCCACGACGCATTTCGGTTAAATACGCCTCAGCTTCTTCAGCACTCTTTCCACCGTGTTCTTGAATCACAGTCAACAATGCATCGTGAACATCTTTAGCCATATGCGTTGCATCACCACAAACATAAAAATGTGCACCTTGTTCTAACCATTCATATAATTCAGCACCATTTTCTAATAAACGATGCTGCACATAGACCTTTTGCTCCTGATCACGGGAAAACGCCAATGTCACTTTATCTACCACACCATCTTTCACAAAACGTTGCCATTCTGTTTGATAGAGGAAATCTTGGGTATAGTTCGGATTTCCGAAGAATAACCAATTTTTGCCTTCAGCCTCATCTTCAGCACGTTGTTGCATAAATGCTCTGAACGGTGCGATTCCGGTACCTGGGCCAACCATGATCACTGGCGTGTCTGGATTTTGCGGTAATCTGAAGTTATTGTTGTGCTCAACAAACACTTTTACTTCTTGCCCTTCTTCAAGACGTTTGCCTAAGAAGTGTGAAGCAGAGCCGTTGCGAACATTGCCATTTACATCGTATTCCACCATAGCTACGGTTAAATGAACTTCGTCATCAACTTCAGCTTGACTGGACGCAATGGAATATAACCTTGGCGTAATCGGTCTCAATGCACGTGCCAACTGCTCGGCGGTAATTTTTGCGGGGAAATCGACTACTATATCGACTATTTGCTTATCCGCTAAGTAATCTCTTAACTGCGCTTTGTCTTCAAATAATGCCTGTAACTTTTCATTTGGTGCTGAGTCTAAATAACTCTTCACAAATGTAGGGTAGCTTAAGGTAAGCTCGAATTTCTCAATTAGTGCCGTCTTGATGCTTATGGTTTGATCGCCAACCGTCACTTGTTCATTAGCATCTACTTCCACTAAACTGAGTAATTCATCAACAAGCAATTCGTCATTGCTGAACCAAATGCCCAGTGCATCTCCCGGTTGATACTGAATTCCAGAATCTTCAAGAGAAATCTCCACATGCCGAATATCTTTAACGGAATCACGACCAGTTATTTTCTGGCTTTCCAACAATGTGGCAGTGAAAGGGCTTTTCTTAGTGTACTCTGATTTACCCGTGGCTAAACTCGCAACACCGGCTACCGTTGAAGTCTGCTCAACACGGGTTTGACTTGCGGCAAACTCTTCTTTGAGTTGAATGGCAATCTGATCAAAAAACGCATTAGTGACAGTTTCATAGTCAACATCACAATCTACTCGTGGCGTTAAACGTTTTCCACCTAATGCTTCTAAACGCGCATCAAAATCTTTTGCAGTTTGACAGAAAAACTCATAACTGCTGTCACCTAAGCCCACGACGGCAAAATTCAAATCTGGTAATTTAGGCGCTTTTTTACTGCCTACAAATTCATGCAACTCAATAGCATCATCAGGCGCATCACCTTCACCATGCGTACTCACTACAATTAGCAGATGAGTTTCATTTTTGAGTTGTTTGGCCTTGTAATCTGCCATACTCAACAAGTTCACTTTCAAGCCAGCATGTTGTGCTTTTTCTTTATAATCCTGCGCTACACCTTTTGCATTACCGGTTTGCGAGCCATAAAGAATAGTGAGTTGTTTTTCAGCAACGCTTGCAGACGACGCAGGCGCAACAGCATGGATCCCAGACTGTTGATGTGCTAGACCCGCTAAATACCCACTCATCCAAGTAAGTTGATCGTTGTTCAGCGGTGCGATGGCGCTATTGATTTTTTGCCACTGTGAGTCATTTATCACAGCAGTCGGCACAAGTGCCTGATTGTTCTTTGAAGACATAAAAACGCTAACCCTTTAATTGATATTGTCAGGTTAGCGTCTTTTAATCATAACAGGAAAGACTTAAATAGGATTTTTTATTACTTATTGGACTTAAAAGTCTACTTTAAAATTTAGAAGTGAATTTCTAGCCCAGCAAAGGCACCGCTAAACTCTAAATCAGAATAGATATCATCCAAATCTTCTAGCTCTAGAGAAGTGGCGCGGTAGCCCAGCTGTAGCGTCATATTAACTGCTAAGTTATCGACAAATTCATAGGCTAAGGCAATTTCATAGTCGCTTAAAGAATGGTCATCAATCGCTAAATAACTACCTTCTGCATAGAAACCCAACCCTGTAAGTGGCAACCCAATGTAAAGTTTTGAATACACCATAGGCACAACGCCAGAAAATTCTTCTCTGGCAAAATTAGTGGCATCGGCGGTTTCTCTGACAAAAATTTCGCCATCGACGTATTTTCCGTTGATACCAAAGTCAAAACTGACTAAGTCGTTGTCAAATAATTCGTAGTACAAAATGAAGTCAGTGTTGCTCATATCCACTTCAGTCGTCAGTGGAGTATTCACGCTAAAAATTTCACCGTTAAAGGAGAAGGTGCTGTTTAATGTGACATCGCCACTGTTGTCTAGTGTGGTCTGACGCACCTTGATATTTGGAACCAGTGGAATGGGATGTTCCAATGCCACATAAAAACTAGATTTAGTTTCGGTATCAAAATCAAATGTAGTTAAGTCAGCATCATTTGAAAAGCCACCTTCGGTATCCATATTCCAGCCTTGCGCTCCAACATAGAGGCCAAGTACAGTATCTGCTTGAGCAGGAACTGCTATCACTGATGCGGCTAGAAAAAATGATTTTAATGTGTGTTTCACGCGTTTATCCTTGGTTTAAAAGTTCGGTCAATTCGATTAGAGCAGCATTTGCTCGGGAAATATAGTTCGCCATGACTAACGAGTGATTAGCTAACATACCTAATCCACTTCCGTTTAAGATCATCGGGCTCCAAATAGTTTGCTGGGTTGACTCTAGTTCACGAATTATTTGGCGTAAACTCACAGTCGCATTTTTTTTCTCAAGCACATCTGCAAAGTCTACTTCGACTGCTTTTAAAAAGTGTATTAGTGCCCAAGCCGCACCTCTTGCTTCATAGAAGTTATCATCTGTTTTCCACCAGCTGGTTTTTTCATAACGTTGCGAAGGTTCAGGAGTGGAGTTTCGCGCATTCGAGTCACCCGCCAAATCGGTATTTAAAATTTCTTGACCAACGCTTGCGCTTAATTTTTGCGATAGATTGCCTAAACGCTTTTCGACCTGTTTTAACCAATCTCTTAGATTATCAGCACGGGAGTAAAATTGAGCACTACCCTGACTTCGGTCAGCCAGATCTGTGCGGTACGCATACAAATCTTTCAATGCATCTTGATACATAGACTCAGCCGACGGCAACATCCACCCTAAATGATTCATGTTCAGTGCAGGTTGGGCTTTTATTAATTCTGGGTTTTCCATTGACTGTGACTGCGAACGACTAAAGTCCTTTCGCATAGCTAATGCCAAATCTCTAGACATTTCTAACACACCAAACTCCCAACTAGGCATGTTATCCATAAATACACTTGGAGGCATTACGTCATTTGACAAATAACCACCTGGTTTGTCCATCAAGGATTCGACAACACGAATAAGTGTATGAGTAGTAGTGTATCCAACCACCACGTTTTCCGAGTTGGCTTGCGCGTGAGAATGCGCTTCTGTCCTCACATTAAAAGTGTCTGGTTCAGAGCTCCAATAAATAGCGATTAACCAGCCTATAAAAAATAAGATGACAAATGTTATGGTGATCCATTTCGCACTTAAAAAACGTTGCATAATATGCTTCCTGTATCTTCAATTAGTGACACTTTAAGCCAAACGCACCAAATTTTAATGGTGACTATGTGACTTTTCTTTACCCGGCATAGTAACCTTAGCATCTACCAGAATATTTTTTTGATCCTTTGTGACCAACGTTATAGAAACTATTTGACCTTCTTGTAACGGTTTTTTCAGTCCAAATATCATGACGTGCAGACCGCCTGGCTGGAAAGAAATGGTTTCCCCAGCAGGAACAACAACTTCATTTTGTTGTTTCATGCTCATCATACCGTTTTGCATAACATGTGCATGTAATTCTGCTCTTTGCGCAATCTCAGTATTCGCTGAGACTAAAACCATATTTTGGTCAGTTGTATTTTGGATCTTAAAGTACGCAGATGTATTGGGGACACTAGGAGGCAATAATCTCACTGTTGCATCGGTAATTTTTAGGTTTGCAAAACTACTGAAGCTAATACAAGCCAACACTAAAAAAATCATCCAAGAATTTCGTTTAATAAAAAACATGCGTTGTTCCTATTTTCGGTAAATTGCTCGCAATTATTATTTAATTCACGACGTATTGCCAGAAAACTCAACGCATTTTCAAAGGTTACCTTTTTGATGCCAGTATTTAATTCAATGGTTTAGCTGCGGTTAAATTAGAGCCTTGTGCTGCCCGCTTTTAATATTGAGGATGGCGCTTATCTCTAACTAACCAAACGATAAATGCAATCACTAACAGCATGGGCCAAAACACTGTTAATCCAGCAAATAACATCGCGATTAACGCAATAAAGAGACCTAGTGCAATGGCACCAAAAACGCTAATTGCCACTATAACGCCAACAACTGCCATTACAGCGCCTATTGCTGTTACTCCCACTATCGACTCCATCGGTCCTAAAGTTTGTTGGTCTAAATGAATTGAAAAATCGAACCATTCACTAACAATGATACCGCAACTATAAGTAATCAAAACGGCTATCAATATGGCTAAAATGAGATTCTTCATACGGCTTCTCCCTATAAATATTTTGTTATCTTGTTGGGATTAGCAAAACAGCGAGTAAATAAGCAATACCAACAACCATTGGCATAAAAATAAATGCTGCAATAGCGGCAACTCGTACTACCCATGCATCGACGCTAAAATGTTTAGCAAGTCCCGCGCATACACCGCTAACTTTACCTCTAAGGGTGTCACGATATAGTTGGTTAGTATTAATATAATCTTTCATTTTGATACTCCTAAAAGCGGCCTAACTTGTTCTTCGGCGGCCTGAATAACTCAGGCCTTAAATTAATAGTATTAACGTTTGTTTATGCGACTTTTTTGCGCAAAACAGCCAACTCTTTTTCGATGTTTTCATCTTGTTCAAGCTGCTCAATTTGGGCACTAAGTGAATTACTAGTTGAGACCAAATCATAAGCTTCAACTTGTGACTCTAAATCGTCGATTCGACTTTCGTAGTGTTCAAATCGTGCAATGGCATCGTCAATTTTTTCAACATTTTGTGTTGTTTTTGCTTTAAGACGCACAGACACTGATTGCTGTCTAATATCTAGCGCTTTTTGACGGCTTCTAGCTTCTTTTAGCTTTTCTTGCAGACGTGAAGTATCGTCTTGCAATTTAACGATGGCTTCTTCCACCAGTTCCATCTCTTTTTCCAATGATTTCAAAGACTCTTGCGCTTTGTTCTTTTCAACCAAAGCAGCTCTGGCCAAATCTTCACGGTCCTTTTTAAGTGCCACTGTGGCTTTTGCCTGCCAGTCTTTTATTTGACCTTCTAACTTATCCTGTTTACGCGCTAAGTGTTTCTTATCTGCTAGGCTTCGTGCTGCGACAGAGCGAATTTCAACCAACGTTTCTTCCATCTCTTGAACGATTAAACGGATTACTTTTTGTGGATCTTCCGCTTTATCCAAGATGGCATTAAGATTCGCTTGTACTATGTCTGACATTCTTGAAAACATACCCATTTTTCGTTCCTCCACGGTTTTATGAGTGTTGTATTTTTGAATTACGTTGATAATTCTAAATTCAATTTTACTTTCCAGTACTAAAGCTATTACAAACTACGTGCCAGACTTTAAAAAACAAATAAACCACTGTTATATATAGACTTTTAAAATTTCAAAGGAAAGGATTTCATAAATGGAGTTATCGGGAGATTATATAATTGGTCAATTTCACCACTATGTTGGTCAAATTATTCATTACTAATATGAGGATTATAAAGCAGAAATTAATGCTAACAGGCATAGCAAAATCTAAAGACTAAATACAGGAAATGCCCTAAGCCATAATTGCTTAGAGCTTTTTCAGCACTTCAAGAATTGACTCCATTTGATATTGACGCACATCTGACACCGTTGAATCAGATATATGCCTAAAACTTGTAGACGCGTCTTCATATAAAGTGGCCCCAGTTAAGGTTAACTTAACTAAACTCACACGCGCATCCCTTGGATTCTTTTGCTTTTCAACTAGGTGAATCTTTTCCATGGGATTCAACAACCTGGTAACACCCGAAGCTGTCATCCCCAAGCATTCCGCCAAGGCAATACGACTCATGACTTGTGTGCTTTCACTATATAAAAAGTGCAGCGCCATATATTCACTAAAGCTAATACCATGTAATCCTAAACTGCGATCGAGCTTTTTATTTATTTTAATAGCCGCTAAATTAAGGTTGATTAAAAGCGACATTGCATCAGACATTTTTTTCATATTCCACCTCAACAATAATTGACCAATCAAGTATAAATCAAAAATTAATTAATTAAAATGGATTTAAAAAACGAATTAAAGGCTAATGTGAAAAAGAGATAATCGAAAAGAGAAAATAAGATGTAAATAAGGAGAGAATAAAAAAATGACGGTCTGTACTACAAGTTACGACCGTCATGATATTGAAGATTAGAAGCATTGACCGGTACTGCATGGCCATTCTTCCTACGCTCGACCAGACTAAATACTAATGCTGCTACGAGGTATGCCATTACCGGCGCTAATAATAGAGTTAGCAAATCTATATGGTTCAACATATCTGCTATCCTTATTATTCAGCTTTTTCGTTTTCTTCTTTTTGAATTTCAAAATTGCTATCTAAGTCAGTGATAGTGATATTAGCGACATATTCGCTAGCACCTGAATCTAAGCTAATTGAGTTATTAGCAGTCAATATCGCTTCTTCGACACCGTATGAAATTTCTTCTTTGGTTACTTCAACAGCTTGCGTAATAAGTGAACCAACAAGTTGTTCTACTGACACTTCAACGGCTTGAACTGAAGAAGCTACGAATAAACTTGAAACTAAGATTGTGGCTGTAGTGATTTTCTTAAACATAATATTTTCCTAAGTAGTTGTGTTTGTATGCAGTAACCGATTATTCAGTTACTAGTTAAGTCGCAACCACTATTGCGATAGTTGTGCCAACTACTCAAAAAAATGTTATCTATTTGTATTTTATAGATTTTTTATAAGATTTGATTTAAACCGAAAATAACGATTTGGATTTCAATGAGGCTAAAAATTAACTTTTAGCCTTTTTGACCAAGCTAGTTAGTGATTTTAACCAACTTGTTGAGGTGTGATGCTATTGCGAAATTGCTCTGCTTGAAATTGAGCCTCATCAAGAGTCGCTAATGCGTTTTCAAGCAATTCAATTCCAGCTCCTTTTTGTGTACCGTTTTGACTAAGATAGCGCCTCCAGATACGCGCACCAGGCTGACCTTGAAATAGTCCGAGCATATGCCGAGCTATGTGCCAGATTCGCGTATGAGGTAACTCTAATTGGGCTTTTGCATACTCAATCATGCTTTCAACAACATCATGACGAGTTGGTACCTTGTGATTGTCGCCATAAAAACGCTTATCGACATCCGCCAGAATATAAGGGTTACTATAAACCTCGCGTCCAATCATAACCCCATCGATATACTTTAGGTGTAACGCCACATCGTCTAGCGTCTTCACTCCGCCATTAATGCTAATGTGTAAATCTGGAAATTGTTCTTTGAGATGATAAACACGCTCATACATCAATGGCGGGATATCCCTATTTTCTTTTGGACTCAATCCTTTTAACCAAGCTTTACGAGCATGCACAATAAAAGTATCGCAACCTGCATCCGCTACGGTTGTAATAAAACGAGTCAGATCTTCGTATTCATCCATTTCATCGATGCCAATCCGAGACTTTACGGTTACTGGAATATCAATCTCCGCTTGCATGCTTTTAATACATTGTGCAACTGTCTCTGGTTCGGCCATTAAACAAGCACCAAATCGTCCATTTTGCACTCTATCGGAGGGGCAACCTACATTGATATTAACTTCATCATATCCCCGCTGTTGCGCCAGTACCGCGCAACGCGCCATGTCAGTTGGGTCAGAACCACCTAATTGCAATGCTACTGGATGCTCTTGATGATTAAATGCTAAATAGTCGCCTTTACCAAAAATGATCGCACCGGTTGTAACCATCTCAGTATATAGAAGCGCATGCTGAGAAATCTGCCGTAAAAAATAACGACAATGTTTATCCGTCCAATCCAGCATTGGCGCGACGGAGATGGTGCGGTCTAAAGGAGCGGTAGTAGAATTCACGATAACCCTATGTTTTAAATGATGTGCTTTTAATATTTGACGATATGCATAACGCTAAATTTTCTGTTCAAATTCCTCATGGCCCATCTTTTTATTGAAGCCAATAAAGTTCGAAAAAACTTTTTGAAGAATTGAGTGCTGGCCTATTATAGCATTTCAAAAAGGCTTAGGAAAAACTAAGGAGGCAATTGGGTATTGAGTGAAGTAGAAATATATTTCACACCTCAACTTATACTCGAACATATATAAACGTTTTCGCCTTAATAATTCCGTGTAATTTTTTCCACTAAATGGGAGGATTTTTCAATTATTCTACTCATTCTCCTTGTTATTATTTTCTGTAAAAAAAGCTTGAAAGGTACGCCGGTTATAGGTTGTAGCTGCATCCCCTTAAAATCATTTATTTGGCATATGTATTGCTGTTTTAAAAATGCGAACCAAACGATTGGTTGCCAATTTAGATTTTAGAGGAGATGCAAAGTGAAAACATTTCAAGACAGAAACAATCTTCACGTTGATGTTGAGTCCATCGAGAATTATGTAGACGGTACATTTCGTAAGATAAATCGCACCACGCGCTCATTACACAAACCCATTCCCAATCATCGTAAAACTAGATACCAAGATCGCGAATTAGAAACCATGTCTAAGCGATAGGTCACTTCTAAAAGTTAGATTAGGCAGGGTTTGCAAAATTTCTTTGATTTTTTGAGTAGGTGTAACTTTGCCTAGCGTTGCAAATTTTATAGGAGGAATTCAGTAAATACCTAAGGTTTAAAGGAGACTTTAGCGATGAAATCAAATCAATTTAAAATGCAAGATCCCCGTTATCAGTATCAAATGAGCCACACTGAAAAAGATGATGATCAGCCCGATCCCGGATTAGACGACATACTTAAACCCAATGCCGATCACGGCGAAGATAGTTATGTTGGCAGCGGCCGATTAGAAGGTCGTAAAGCTTTAATAACCGGTGGAGACTCTGGAATCGGACGAGCAGTTGCGATAGCGTTTGCACGCGAAGGGGCTGACGTGGTTTTCAACTATCTGGCAAGTGAAGAAACCGATGCAAATGAAACCTTAGATATCTTGCAGGCTAGCGGAGTAAACGCTATCGGTATAGCTGGCGATATTTCCGATGAAGGTTTTTTTCAAACGTTAGTAAGCCAAACCGTTGAGCGTTTAGGCTCTATCGACATATTAGTTAATAATGCAGGTAAGCAACAATTTGTTGCTGATATTGACGATTTAACCACAGAACAATTCTGTCAGACCTATGCGACCAACGTGTTTGGCATGTTTTGGATCACTAAGGCTAGTGTTAAACACATGCCCCCCGGTGCAAGCATAATCAATACAACTTCGATTCAGAGCTACCAACCTTCTGCTGGTTTACTTGACTATGCATCCACTAAAGGTGCGATTACCAGTTTTACTAAGAGCTTGGCGAAAATGCTTGTAGATAAAGGGATACGCGTGAATGGCGTCGCGCCAGGACCCATTTGGACTCCGTTGCAGCAAAGTGGCGGACAACCAGCCGAGAAATTATCAAGCTTTGGACAAAACGTGCCCTTGGGTAGACCAGGCCAACCGGCTGAATTAGCGCCAGTATATGTTTACTTAGCTTCTCAAGAGTCAAGTTATGTAACAGCTGAAATTATGGGCGTCACTGGCGGACACCATTTGCCTTAATTTTTAATAAATTATTGTGAAATTTATGGGTAGGCCGTGATTTAAAATACGGCCTGACACTGCAATACATTCTCAAAAATCAATTAAACATAGCGAATGCTAACCCTTTGGTTTGGTCGTTTATAAAATCAATCTATTTTATTTTCTAGCAAGTGGTTTGGATTTCTCCAGACCAAACAAAACAAAAAATCCAATTAGCGAAAGTACAATGGCAATTTCATATCGTTGATACGCAACCGCTACCCCTATCGCGCCCGTTAGCCAAATGCCTGCGGCAGTAGCCGTTCCACTTACACTATCGGAGTTTTTTATAATCGAGCCGCCACCTATAAACCCGATTCCAGTGATAATGCCATACATCACTCTGGCTTGTGCTTCAGGGTCGCAATAAACGTCTATGCCAACGAGCATAAAAGCACATGAGGAAATCGTCACCAAGGGGAATGTTCTCAGTCCAGCGCCTCTTGCTCGACTTTCGCGATCAACAGCGATAGGTAATGCAAGAAAAAACGCTATACCTAATTGATACAAGTGAAACCAAATTAGATTGAAATCAATATTGAGATCCATAATCGACATTATCCCCACTTAAAAATTATGTGTTAGCTCGACGCTTCAAACACTCAAACTATATTAATCAACTGCTAGATATAGTGTGATTTATGCAAACACTTAAAATGAAGGGAATAAAAGCACTTCCTGTAATTGAATAATTCTTCTTTAAGCACAGTCAAAATCTACCCCCTGTAATGCATAATTAAAGCAAAAAGTTGTAATATGTAAACACAAAGGCCCGATCGGAAATTTTCACATTTTCGATTTATACTGAACTTGTGCTTCGGCGAGAAAATCGCCGAGCTAGATACCAACGATTTGTTTTAATAGTCACACTAGTTACTTAATTATTTCTTTTCCTTATCATCTAATTGGTTTGCTACCAACATCTCAAGAGCGGCACCTGGGTCTTCTTCACCTGCAATAGAGTTTGCTAAAGGACTCGCCGCTTTTGCTTCAGAGTTTGCAAATACCTGATCTTGGTTGATCTCCGATTTTGTTGGAGATTGATGGTCAGGCTTATTAGAACGTGCTTTCATACCTCGTATAAACTCTTCCACGTAAGGAGCAAACTCTAAAACGACCGCAATAAATAAAACGATGCTTAAGTAAGTAGTCGGTAAAGGGGCTTCTTTTAAGCGAAGTGTAAAATCAGGTGGAAAGCCACTAGGCGTGAATAGCGAAGTGAAATGAGGCCAATGACGGGCAATGATTAAGACTAGTGCTAGCAGAGGTATCATTTCTAAAAAACTGTGCACATGCTGCTCTACGGGTCCCACTCTTCGCTTCGTAACGGCATAGGACACATCCCACATGGCGGTTAACTCGTGGAGCAGAAACATAATGATGCTAATAGCAATAATGAGACTGTTCACTTCACATATCAGGATCAGAATTAAAGGAATGCCAACTTCAGCAAACATTAATAAATGGATTAATGACTCTTTCGCCCCACTTGTTTGAGCAATGTTGCTGCGTCGATGGCAAAACCAATCGACTATTCCTGCCAACAACCAGATAGGCACGACAAAATACATTAAAATTGCCAGCGTTGGATCTGTCATTATCGCTCACCCCAAGCGCTAAGTCTTATGCACAGTTCTTGTTCCATGTTTGTTTTACACATGTCATCAAAATCGTTCTTTTCAATTTGGCCTTTTTTCAGCACAATTTTTGCTCCCATAGGAGGAAAACACAGCAACTTTTTAAAGCGTTCCAATGAAGCGGTGCGGTCACATTGATAACTCATGAAATACACCAATTTAATAGATTATTCAGAAGGTAATTCAATAGGTATGCCATTTTTCATAAACGAGTGATTTTCAAGTGGCAGGTGCAGATATCAACACATGAGGTATATGTTCAACACATTTAACCTAACAACTAGTGCATTTTAAAATAGGAAAAATGTTCGCTTATTTGTAATTTTTACCTATTTCAAAAGCAGCTTAATGACGAATTATTTAGACTTTTAAAAATTCTAAGTTAATTGGTGGAATAAACACGTCGAGTGGTTTTTACAGAATCATATTTAAGGCGTATTTTAACTTTGCACAAGTAGAACAAAGTGGTTGATTCAATCATTCCCTTGTTACTAGATTCGTAATTGCGACGTTGAATTATAAATTTATTGCCCATATGTAAGATTTAAAGAAAAAAGAGAATTCATTTAATGAAAATGTTTTGGTTCAACATAGTGTTAATGTCATGGGTAGCTAGTTTTAGCTTCTCATCACTGGCACTTGAAAATCAGAACAGCTCTCTCAATGTTTCAAGTTCTATTGTTGAACATGTTGAAGGGATAGAGCTTGACTCATTTGATAAAGATCTCGATGCTTGTTTAACACTTGAAGTTCAAGCGCTTTCAAAATTACGCCACTTTCCCGCAGCGAAATTCCAAAACGCTGATTTCACCACTTATAAAGATACACTTTTCATCCGCGGCCCCCCAGCTGCAACCATCTGATTCAAAAAAAACAAATTTTATTTTACTAAATCAGAGGGTTTCCCCATGAGTTTAACTGACGTATTAGTTCTTTATCGTATCGACTGCGCTTTTATTCAATCTAATCTTAGAAAAAGCGATATTGTGAAAAGTGTTAAGAAGGAGCATGCAAATGAAAAAGCTAGCACTTTATAACACTGAATCTGTGGACAAATTAGTTTGGCCTCCAGAAAATAATAGTATTACTTTGCATTCAAATGCATTGTCAATTTTTACTGACTTTAAACAATTCATGCCATTAGTAATAGACTCTTCGGCTAAAGCAGTTGAGCTTGAAGACTTAATGAAAAAATCACATGTGCGAATGAAATTAGTACTTGGTAGTGATCAGAACTTCATTGGCATAGTGGCATTAAATGATTTAAGTGAGCAAAAAATTCTCGCCAAAGTCACCAAAGATCAGCCCAGAGAAGAAATTCCTGTGACTGACTTCATGCGACATAGAAGTACGCTTAAAGCGTTTGCATTCGAAGAGTTATGCTATGCAACGGTTGGTGATGTTGTAGAAACACTACGTGACAATCATCAACAACATTGTCTCGTTATTGATAAGAAAAATCACGAAATCCGAGGACTAATATCAGCAAGTGATGTGGCTAGAATTCTTAGATTACCCGTAGATATTCAGCTTCAACCATCGTTCGTTGACTTGTTCAATGTCGCTGCTGCGTAAAAATGCTACCCCAATCGTTAAACTAGATTGGGGTAGTTTTTAGTGCCAATAGATTTTCTAAAATCACTTGGTGAACGTACTGTTCTTTGTGCCCTTAAACGATAAACCTCATTATTTATCTTAAATGTCACAAGCCTTGCAGTGAAGACAGTGGCCTAAACTGGCCACTGTTTTTTAATAAAAAATCTAGATTATTTTGCATTGGGATTAAGAAAGAACTTTTCTCCCGTTTTCTTCGCCATATATTTTTGAATGACTTCAGGCTGCAAAACTTGATCAAAAGTAAGTTCTTCGGTGAAATCGATGGCAAACGTGGTGTTTATTTCATTCGCAACTTTATGGTGTAGCTTGGTGATTTTTTCTGGAGTTTGTTTACCCAAGAATTGCATTAATAGCCATCCGCCTATTCCCCACGTCATACCGTAAGCGCGATTCAAAATGGTTGGTGAGAAATCAAGCCCTCCGTAGATGTACACTTGTTTGTTATCTGCTGATCCATAAGTGTTAAACCCTTTCGCATCTTTACTACCAACCCGTTCCATTGCGGTAAGGATATGGCTCACCAACTCCCCTCCCCCGATCGCATCAAAAGCCAATGTTGCGCCAGTGGCATCAATTGCTTCATACAAATCTTTTTGAAAACTGTCACTAGTAGAGTTGCAAATATGTTTTGCACCTAATTTTTTCAGTATCTCTACCTGCTCTGGTTTTCTAACAATATTGACTAATGGGATATTCTCAGCAATACAAATCTTATTAAGCATTACCCCTAAACTAGACGCGGCTGCCGTATGAACTAACGCGGAATGACCTTCTGAACGCATAGTTTCAACCATACCCATTGCCGTTAATGGGTTTACAAAAGAAGACGCTGCTGCTCGGGCTGAAGTATCGTCTTGGTGTGCAATACACGCTTGAAATGGCACAACACAATACTGTGAATAGGTGGCTCCACTCAGTATACCCACGGTTTTACCTAATAATGCTTGAGCAGAATCGCTACTTCCTGCTTCAACCACTTTTCCAGCACCTTCATTTCCAATTGGCAACATCTGATCCAAACGTGATTTCACACTGCCAAGCATCGATTGAGGAACGGGAGCTTTGAATTCTTTTGTGCTCACATCATACGTTCCCTGTTGCAGATTCGCAGGTCCAAACATTGGCCACATATCCGACGGGTTTATGGGTGAGGCGTGCATTTCGACTAAAACCTCATGAGGTTTTAAAGTAGGAACGTCACGTTCTTTTAAAGAAATAGTCAGCTCACCTTTAGAACTGATTTGGGTAAATAATTGTTTCGATATTTTCATTTTAGACTCTCGTAATGAATAGAAAAACAGCTGTTAATTGACCAACCTCTAAACGCTAACATTAAGTGCTATGCCATACGAGTCACAATTTATGTTCGAATAATATTAGTCAACGTTATGCAGCATAAACTCGTGATCATAAATTAATAGTTAAACGAAAGAACAATTTACTGAATTAATTAATTCATTTAAAACGTTATTACTTTTGGAGTAACTAAAGCTAATCTGAATAAAAAGCGTATACGTCACGATTTAGCACTAATTTATTAAAAGGACCATTAAAAAATGAACAATAATAGAACGTGGATAAACAACGCTAATAAAGTTTTATCTTATGCGCTAGGAGTGTTGCTGCTTATTAGCTTCGCCATAGCCCCTATTTATAGTACATGGACTGAAGCCGTTGTCGTTGGAATACCTGCTGCACTGATTCCACTGATTATGATACTCAAAAAAGGGCAGGAGGAAATCACTCAACATATTGTTGCCATAAGTTTTATGCTTTTCTCAGCATTACATATTCAACAGATGCAAGGTGCGATTGAAATCCACTTTGGAGTGTTTGTGTTGATGTCTTTTTTAGCCTATTACCAGAACTGGCGCATATTTGTCACCGCAGTAACGGTGGTAGCTGTTCATCATGCTAGTTTTTTCTTTTTACAAAAAGCGGGTGCCCCTTTATTCGTCATGTTAGACAGTGAGTTGTTAGTAACCTTATTATTGGTGCATTTTGCTTATGCAATTGCTCAAGGCGTAATTTTAGCCTGGATGAGTAAAACGAATGCGCGCAATTCGGAAGCAGCTCATGAATTGCTAGTTGGCGTCAACAGTATTTCTTCAAAAGACGGTAAGTTCAATTTAACTTACCGCTCCAATTCGAATCCGAATAACCAGTCTATTATTGCCTTCAATCAACTCATTGATTCTTTTAAAAACATAGTTGATGAAGTTGAATCACTTGGTACAAGCATTGACCAAAATGCGATGTCAACTAAAGTCGCATCTAACGAATTAAAAGAATTCAAGCCAGAGGTCAATAAAGAAATATTTTCAATTTCTGAATCTTCAGAGCAACTTTCTGACTCAGCCACAACCATATCTGAATTAGCTAATGAAACTTACAACCGGGCTAGCGACGCTAGAAAAGACT
>NZ_BAEN01000066.1 GCF_000314975.1 Aliiglaciecola lipolytica E3 | reverse complement strand
TAAATCTCGTGCTACCGGTTAGTTGTAGGCGGTGGCTTTAGCCCTGCGGTTGTTAGGATTCACTCCACGGAATAAATCCCGTGCTACCGGTTAGCTGTAGGCGATGGCTTTAGCCTAGTGGTTGTTTGGATGCACTTCACGGGATAAATCCCGTGCTATCGGTTAGCTGTAGGCGGTGGCTTTAGCCCCGTGTTTTTATTTGCTCCTGTCATAAATCCACATATCCAAAAAATAGACAATTAATGTTGTCGTGATATATTGCTAAATCCAAAATGTAGTTCTGCCAGGGTGGTGCTTAATGTTTCGAGTGATATTTTCAATTGCTCTCACAATGTTATTTCTACAAGGTTGTTCTGTTGAATCTCAAATCGCCACTCAACCCGAATCAGAGGGTACACAAAATGGTCTTAGGGCAAATCATTCTGGTTTAAATGAAGCTTATGCAGAATTTCGCAGCGAAAACGTCAGTCAAGTAAGTTATGAACTTACAATTGATATCTATTCCGAAGAGCATAAATTTGCGGGTGAAGTCACGGTTAATTTTAATTTAATCGACAAGCACAAAGAAGTGACGTTAGATTTTCAAGATGGCGACGTTTTAAATCTAGTGGTAAACGGCGAAGAAAGTGATTTTGCTTATAACGGTAATTTTATCACTGTTCCACATAAGGCTCTAATAAAGGGCGACAATACCCTCACAGTAAAATATCAACACGACTTTTCCAACAATGGTACAGGGTTACATAAATTCACTGATCCTGAAGACGGTAATGTCTATTTATATAGCTATTTGTGGCCTTATTACGCCAATCTATTATTCCCTAGTTTTGACCAACCAAACATAAAAGCGCATTACAAATTAACGGTGCTAGCACCAAAAGAATGGGAAGTTGTTACGTCGGTGCGCGAAACCAATATTATTGACGCTGCTCGATACAATGAATGGCAATTTCCCACCTCTAAAAATTTCTCCACGTACATTTTTTCTCTTCATGCGGGGCCATACACAGTTTGGGAAGACAATTATCAAAATATTCCGTTACGTTTATTTGCAAGACAAGCATTAGCTGACAATGTTCCAGTCGAAGAGTGGTTTGCTACAACAAAACGGGGCATGGCATTTTATTCGAATTATTTTGAGATTGACTATCCATTTAGAAAATATGACCAATTACTAGTACCTGATTTTAATATTGGTGCAATGGAAAATGTGGCTGCCATTACGTTTACTGAAGAACTGGCGCAATACGGCCCTGAAAGCATAATGCAAAGACAATTGCGAGACGATACCATCGTGCATGAATTGTCACACCAATGGTTTGGTAATCTGGTGACCAATGCGTGGTGGAACGGACTTTGGTTAAACGAAAGTTTTGCGACTTTGGTTTCTTCCGTGATGTTATCAGGTGAACCTGAATACAAAGATCTTTGGCATGATTTTTACTTGAGTAAAAGTGTGCCAGCAATGTTAGCGGATGCAAAACTATCTACACATCCTATAGAAGTCCCTGTAACAGACGTAAATGATTTTCAGAAAATATTTGATACCATTACCTATTCAAAAGGAGCTGCTGTTTTAAATCAATTGTCGCACTATGTGGGCCAAGATAATTTTCAAACAGGAATCGCGCTCTATCTAAAGAAACATTCGTGGCAAAATACTCATCTACAAGACTTTATGAACGCGTTAGCTAGTGTGTCTGACATGGATTTAAAAGCTTGGTCTGATGACTGGTTGCTAGAATCGGGATATAACCAACTTGTGGCAGACTTCACATGTCAAAATGGATTATTGACCCATTTAACTATTAATCAAAGTGGTACTCCCTTAAGGGAGCATAAACTGCAGATAGCGTTATTTGAAAATACAAGTTCCCATCCTACTGTATTAAGTCCTGTTACCGTTTCTGGGGCGCAGACTTCGGTTCAACTGAATACACAAATTGGCTGTCCAGCCTTGGTTTTTCCGAACTATGGAAATTGGACATATGCAGAAGTTAAATTAGACGACGAAAGTGCAAAAAATAGTGAAATGCTTATCAAGCAAAGTAGCGACCAATTACTTAAGTCGATGCTTATTCAAAGTAAATTAAATTCCCAAGATGTTGATTGGGGCTTTGTAACCGAGACTATAGCGGCTGAATATAATCAACGTATTTTAGAGCAGTTATTTTATCTACTGAACGCTCGGTTAAATATCTTGGAAAGGCAACAAACTTCCAATTATTTACACATTTTTGAACAGGTTGAAATCGCACTCTGGAACAAATTGAATGATCCGGAATTACCAGCACAAACACAAAGATTAGTCTTCGAACAATATCTGAGGTCGGTTCGTTCGCGTAACGAAACCGATAGATTGCAAGAAATGCTTGAGAGTAATCAACTTTTAGGTGAAACACTGTCGCAGGCGGAACGATGGAATATCTTAATCCATCTGGCGAGCCTCAGAGACGTTTCCAGCATGATTGATAATGAATCTGAGCGTGACAGCACATTAGCCGGAAAACGTGCTCAGGTTGCAGCTAGGGCATCTCTACCGATTCGTGAAATTAAACATTATTGGTTAAATGTGCTATTGGCTGATCCACAAACTGCGGAGTTTGGTATCCAACGAGGAGTAATGAACAACTTGTTTCCGGTGAATCAATCTGACTTACAGTATAAAGTGATGGATGCGCTTATCGCAGGCGTACCGCAAATAACTGAAAAGCGCAGCTCCTACTTTAAAAGTGTGTATGCAGATAAATTATTTGCTAACGTATGCGAACAAAAGACATTAAGCAAATTGCAGGTAATGCTCGCAACCAAAGATCTTGATTCTACCATTGCCCGGTTTGTCGCTGACAATGTACAGTCAGCGCAGCAATGTATTGCCGGAAAAAAGTGATGAGCATTTAGTCTTATTAAAATTGCGCTTTAATGAATGAGTCAAAAATTTCAATCCGTTAGAAATAAAACATGGAGCCACTCATGATAGTTACTTCCGCACGTCTTTTTATAATTGGTTTTATGTTGTTGTCGATTAAAACTTACGCGTTAGATACGCAATTAAGTACGTCTAAAACAGCCTTTGATCAGAGATTAAGTACTTACGAATACCCATTTCCTGTTGCTCGCTATACATTTACATCGCAAGGCAAAGCGTTGGAAATGGCATATATGTATTTGCCTGCGACTAAACCAAATTATGCTGTAGTTACGTTATTACATGGTAAAAACTTTAACGCAGCGTATTGGAAAAACACAGCAGACTTTCTGCAAAGTTTAGGTTATGGGGTATTAATGCCGGACCAGATCGGGTTTGGAAAATCCTCCAAACCCATTGATTATCAATACAGCTTCGAAGCGCTAGCAACACACACCAAAAATCTATTGGAACATTTAGACATCGCCACATCCCATATAGTCGGGCATTCGATGGGTGGAATGTTGGCCTCACGTTTTGCACTTTTATATCCCCATGTGACGACAAACCTTATCCTTGTGAATCCAATTGGCTTGGAGAACTATTTACATTACGTTGAATATAAAGATGTCGATTTTTTCTATCAGAATGCGCTTCAACAATCAGCTAAGAAAATCGTAAATTATCAAACCAAAAATTATTATGATGGTGCTTGGAATAAAACCTATGCAGATTTAACAACGCCTTTGATTGGTTGGGTTCAAGGGCCAGATTGGGATACCTTAGCACAAGTAAGTGCTCGTACTTACGATATGATATTTACTGGCCCTGTGATTGAAGAATTCGACAGATTTAGAATGCCCGTTTCATTGATTTTGGGTACCAGAGATAGAACTGGACCGGGAAGAAATTGGAAAAAAACGGGTATTGAATACGAGCTAGGGCGTTATGATCTTTTAGGGGATAGGGTAAAAAAACGGAATCCGGATATTAAGGTGACTGAACTGGATAATCTTGGTCATCTGCCGCACATCGAGGGTTTTACTCGATTTAAAAGCGTATTTGAAAATGCGCTTAAAGCGCTCAATTAAGCGCAGCCTTCGATAAACAAAACGGCAGGATAACGCCCGAGTCTGAATGATGTGACTTTATCATTGTAGGTCTCAAAAATAATGCCATTGCCGTTACTTAGTTTAACCTCCAGGGTTTCACCTGCATCACCCATGTACGGATGTTCGGAGGTTTTCACTTCTTGATAGGCATTGAGGACTTCTTGTTTTGTCGAATCAATCCCTATACCTTCTGGCGTTTTCACTTTAGAAAACTGGTCATCGATATCGAAACGCTCAACGATACCTTGCAAAATCATAATTTGCGCACCATCGAGATTGGTTATTGGTGTTAAGTAGTAGCACGAATCCTGCTCATCATATAAGACTTTTTCTGATTGATAGTTATTGAGCAGTGTAAGCGCTTTGTCCGCTGACATTCCAACCTTTACATTAGAATAGGAGTCATGTTTTAGCTCATTCGCTAGTAGTAGGGGAGTGAACAGAAAGCTGATAATAATGGTTTTGCGCATATTACACTCGTTTTGTGGTTAAATAATTAGTGAATTTCAGTTCGTTTTGTTTGTGCCTAAAAACTTCCCAGTTTAATTGCTTTTGCGTTTGTAGACTCTATTGAATGCTTGTTTCAGTAAAATACGAACAAAAACCCCTGAATGATTTAAGAGGAATTAGCGTTTGTTTCAAGAGCTACATAAACTATTTATCCAAATTGACGTTTAAGTTCATCTTTGTAGCGACGCGATAAGTTAAGCGTATTCCCCGATTTTAGAGTCACTTTACCATCACCACTGGGCTGATATTGAATATTATCAATTGCTGCCAAATTAACTGCAAAACTTCGGTGGATGCGACTGAAGCCTTTATTCGCTAGTCGACTAATAGTCTGGTTAAGCGTGCCTCTTAGTGGATAAATACGTCCATGCTTATGCAAATTTACGTAATTGCCTGCGGATTCAAGCCATTCAATTTCATCTACTTTTACCAGAAATTCTTTGTCTAGTTTTTTCACTAACAGGAAATCTGGTGAACTATTCGGCGAAGTTGAATGGGCTGAGTCATTGTTAAGCGTGTTTGCTTCATCATGAGCGTTAACAATACTCGCTTCACCTTTGATCCGCGCATACAGGGATTGCACGATTTGGTAGATAATTAGCCAAAAAACGTATCCCCAGGCATCTTTACGGTATTCATACCAAAACTCTCGCAACCATGGCGAAAAATCATAGTTTCCGCCATCCAACAAATAGATACCTTCACGCAACATCACCATGATCCCAACATGCGCAGCCGAATACAGTATGGTTATTAGAAAATGGATAAAACATTGCCGGCCTAAATGGGCAAAACGTAGCGGCATACGCCGAAACAAAGCAAAAATAAAGGGTAACAATATCAGAGTACTCAATGCGCTTGAGTATTCCCAAACGTAGGGTTCCCACAATTGAATTTGTGCTTCACCAGAGCGATTATGTTCCATCCAGACGCTGGATGCATTGATAGTGTTATTGATGAAAAGGTAGGCAGCAATCAACAAATAACTATACAGGTATTTGTGTTGGTCAAACTTTTCCAACCAAGAGGTTTTTTGTTTATCCCTAATATCCACCGCTTATCCCTACTGCCTTTCTATTGGTCATTTGCGCCTGTCTTTATTGTGTTTTGAGCTTGATGCTAAATCAACCCATTTATTTTGAAAGTGAGAATTTAAGCATGACACAACCCTCAGGTGATCGTCGATATGATATTGATTGGTTAAGGAATTTAGCATTTTTTGTGCTTATTTTTTACCACATAGGCATGTATTACGTTTCCGATTGGGGCTGGCATATCAAAAGCGAACACACGTTTCGTTGGCTGCAAGAAGTTATGATCCTTACTAACACTTGGCGTATGTCGTTGCTCTTTTTTATCAGTGCTATGGCGTTATCGCTAATTGTAAAACGCTACTCCATTGCAAGTTTACTAAATCTTAGAACCAACCGATTACTTGTGCCGTTGATTTTTGGCATGTTTGTCATTGTCGCTCCTCAGGTGTACGTCGAGGCCAGAAGTCAAAACCTCATACCAATTGGGTTTTTATCCTTCTGGTTAGAATATATTAATCCGAATACCAAACTGCTAGAAGAACATCACTCTATTATTGGTTTACTCACATGGAATCACCTATGGTTTTTGCCATATTTGTGGGTGTATAGCCTAATTGTGCTAATGATTAGACCCTTTCTTACTAAACTCATTGGCAACAAAACATTTCAACAAAGCCATTTTAGCGTCGCGTTTATCTGTATTGTGTTGAGCCTGTTGTTAATTTACCTAACTTTGAGGCTTGCTTATCCCACAACTCACGATCTCATTAGTGATTGGTACAATCACGCAAAATATTTTGTGATATTTGTTTTTGGTTATCTTTTTGCACAACAAATTCATTGGTGGAATACAGTAATATCTGCACGCCGCTGGTTTTTAGCGCTAGCGCTCCTAGGGTATATTTTTATTGTAACTGACAGAAACGAGGGGTTTACTTGGCTTGCGCAACAATACGAAAGCTCGCTGTTAGTGCGTGCAATTTATGGCACTATTTTTATTGTAAACCTGTGGTCCTGGATTTTTTGTTTAGTTGGCTATGCAGGGCGTTATCTAAATCGTCAAAACGCAGCAATCAGCTATGCGAATAATGCGGTATTGCCCTGGTATATGTTCCATCAAACCCTGATTGTAGTGATCGCTTGGTATGCAAAACCGTTCAATATTCCACCTTTTCTAGAGTTGCTAGTTTTGTTGGGCGGCACGGTAGTAGGGGGTTTGATAGGCTACGAATTAGTAAAACGAACCTGGCTGACAAGGTGGTTATTTGGCCTAAAACACTATAGATAGCGTAAATAATGCCAATAATAAAACGGGGTTTTTCATTCGTTTGTAATAATTGTATAATATGCGGACATCTTAACCCTGTTAACAAGAGAATATGATGAAGCAGGTGAATCGCATTGATTCTATTGACTACCCGTTTCCGGTAAAACCAGAAATACTCAGCGCAACACAAAATGCGTTTTACACAGATGAGATTAAGCGTTTATTAGTAGAGAAAAACGCAGTTTTAGTTTCTCACTATTACACCGATCCTGAAATTCAAGCTTTGACTGAGGAAACTGGCGGCTTTATTTCCGACTCGTTGGAAATGGCACGTTATGGGCGTGATAGTGAGGCGCAGACGTTAATTGTGGCCGGTGTGAAATTTATGGGCGAAACCTCAAAAATTTTGAGCCCGCAAAAAACCGTGTTGATGCCAACACTCGATGCGACCTGTTCGCTAGACTTAGGCTGTCCTATTGATGAATTTAGTGCATTTTGTGATGCTCATCCTGATCACACGGTAGTCGTATACGCGAATACCTCAGCGGCAGTGAAAGCAAGAGCCGATTGGGTAGTAACATCGAGCATTGCTTTAGAAATTGTTGAACATTTGGATGCCATGGGTGAAAAAATATTGTGGGGTCCAGATAGACACTTAGGTGCTTATATCGCGAAGCAAACCGGTGCTGATATGTTGATGTGGCAAGGCGAATGTATTGTACATGATGAATTTTCAGCAAATGCACTAAAAAAGATGAAGCATCTGCATCCTGACGCGGCAATTTTGGTTCATCCTGAGTCGCCTGCAAGTGTGGTAGAAATGGCTGATGCGGTTGGCTCTACAACACAATTGATCCAAGCTTCGCAAAAAATGAACAATGAAAAGTTTATCGTGGCTACCGATCGCGGTATTTTTTACAAAATGCAGCAACTGGCTCCTGAAAAGACCTTTTATGAAGCACCTACTGCAGGCAATGGCGCAACCTGTAAGAGCTGTGCGCATTGTCCTTGGATGGCAATGAATGGTTTAAAAGCCATTTATAATGCGTTGACCGATAATACTGGCCACGAAATATTTGTTGATGAAGCTCTTCGACAAAAAGCGTTAGTTCCTTTAAATCGAATGCTCGATTTTGCTGCCGAACTAAAAATGAAAGTAGCGGGTAACGCTTAAGACTTAAACTTTGGTTTCAACATGTAGTCGGGGTCTTTAGCCCCGAGAGCTGTTTTCAATATGTAATCGCGAGCTTTAGCCACAACAAAGGCTATTTTAGCCTGAAAAACTCGTAATTAATTTTTACGGCCTAAAAGCCATGCTACAAATACAGCAATGAGCCAAATTTATTAAATGCCAGTATCTACTGGCATTTTCATTTTTAATTCACCAATTTTATGTAAATTACCTTTTTATTTACCTACTAGGGAAATGTGATGCCAGATTTAAGCAAGTACAAAGGGATCGTTTTTGATATGGATGGCACCTTAATCGATTCTATGGGAACACACGCCATCGCATGGCAACAAACATGTGAAATCTTTGATATTCCCTGCGATGGCGAGTTTATATATTCTCTGGGAGGCGTGCCGACCCGAGAAATCGTCAGTTTATTAAACCAAAAATACGGACTTGATCGCGACTTAGACCAAGTGGCACAAAAGAAACGTGAAATTTGGCTTGGCTTAGACGAAGAGTTAGCGGTGATTGACGACACATATCAAGTAATGCTGCGTTATCAAGGCCAGCTTAAAATGGGCGTCGGTACTGGCGCAGATCGCGAAAATGCATTGCGGATGTTGACTGAAACAGGATTATTAGAAAGGGTAGAAACGGTTGTTACCTCTTCTGATGTTACGCATGGAAAACCTCACGGTGAAACCTTTTTAACTGTAGCGCAAAATATGGGATTAAATGCCGATGAATGCGTAGTGTTCGAAGACACCGAAATAGGCAGACAAGCGGCTATTAACGCCGGCATGGATTGTATCATGGTAATCAACGGGAAAATCCAATTACCGTAACACTGCTCACGCTTTAATCGCTCTAATCAATATGAATCAGATTAAGATTAAAGAATAAGTATACAATCAGCAGTTTATTGGTTTTTATACTTGCTTACAGGCGCGTATTTCCCTAAGATACGCCCCTGCAAAATTCCGGTTCTGCAAAAAAAATTT
>NZ_BAEN01000067.1 GCF_000314975.1 Aliiglaciecola lipolytica E3 | reverse complement strand
GTAATTCCCGAAGGTTTCGTACATCAGGTCGCTGTCATCTGACGCTACCTGGAAATCTTGTCTGCTGAAGGAGCCCGTTAGGTCTCTCTCAAGCGGGAGGCGCATTCTACACTCTCCGGTTTTGATGTCAACATTTTTGTTTGGTTTTTTGTAAATTATTTCAAACTACCAATTTGTTGCCATCCCGCTTCACACTTGCCTTTCAGCTAGCTTTGCATCTTCAATAAAGGAGATGAGCAAGAGACATTCTTTAGTGATTGTCCCGAAGCGAGGCGCGCATTCTACAGACCCTGTTTTGAAGATCAAGGGTTAATTTAAAATAAATTAAAAAAACTAAGACAATGCTTAAATATTAAACATAAAACATGAATTTACTGCTGTTATTTAAACAAATTTGGTTATCTGATTATTTATGCGTAACATAGCTAGGCTTTCTTTTCCTGTTAAAAGAATTCCTATAACAATAATCATATTAGGTAATTACCACATGAAATCTCTTTCTTTATTAAATACTGTATTTGCTATCGCATTTTCTATCATTGCTTACTTTGCACTTCCCAATGAATTTGTATCTGTACAACTCGCCTTTGTATTCGGTTTACTATTTGGCGCAATCGCTATTCCCCAATTTTCTAAGCTTATTTCTGAATCAAGTACCGCACAGGATTCTGCAGAAGTTTCTTCCACTACCACACTTTATGTCGGAAATTTACCGTATAAAGTAAATGAAGAAGCTGTTTCCGAACACTTCTCGGCATACGGCAAAGTCGCCTCGGTCAGGTTGATGAAAGACAGAAGGACTGGAAAACGTAAAGGCTATGGCTTTGTCGAAGTTGCAAGCAAAAGTGCAGACAAGATGATCAGCAAATTAAATGATACTGACTTTCAAGAACGCACCTTGAAAGTACGCTTAGCTAAAGAAAAAAGCGACGAATAATAAACAACTTCGATTAGTTAACCAAAAATGGCGCATTGAATGCGCCATTTTTTTATTTAGATTGTTTCATTTTTTCAACATAAGCTTTAGGGGAAAGCCCGAATTCTTTTTTGAATTGGTTGCTGAAGTACGAAGATGAAGCGAATCCAACATTAAACGCTGTTTCTGTTATTTGCTTACCTTTAAGCAACTCTGCTTTGGCTTTTATTAATCTATATTTTCTTAATAAATCATTAAAGCTCGAATTTGTAAACGCATTAAGTTTTCTATTTAATTGCCTTTCGCTAATTGCTAAATCTGAAACTGCTCGTGCCCTGTTTGTTTTGTCATCTTTATAATTGCTTTCCAGCCAAGTAATAAATTTATCATAGAAGCGTGTATCTCGTTCCGAAGACTTCCCATCGTTATTTAATTCAAAAACATTCTTGTTTTCAACAGTGTTAAAGTTATATTTCCGCGAGATTTTTCTTCTTATATCTAATAGATTTTTAGCTCTCAACAATAACTCGTCGATATCAAAGGGTTTATTGATATAGTCGTCAACATTATGATTCCAGCCATCCATACGTGTTTCATCATCGCCTTTAGCAGTCAATATAATAATTGGAATATGGGAAGTTAATTCATTTTCTCTAATTTTAGTAGTTAGCTGAAAACCATCAAAAACAGGCATCATAAGATCAGTAATTATAATATCAGGCATGACTTCTAAAGATTTATCGAATCCTTCTTGCCCATTTTTAGCGGAATAACATTTGTAATCGTTACTAAAAATTAAAGTCAAATATTTACGCATATCAACTTGATCTTCAACGATCAAAACCGATGGTTTGCGATTAGTATCTTGATTAATTTTAGGAGTAATTTCCTGTTTCTCAGATAGATCAGGGGCAAAATAATTATTTTCCATAGGAAAGGAAACAAAAAGCTCAGATTGCTTAATTTTGGGATTATCGACTAATGGCATGAATACAGTAAACTTGGTCCCGATTTGTAATTTGCTTTCAACTTCAATTTTACCGCCGTTGGCAATGACAAGTTCCTCTACCACAGCTAAGCCTAATCCCGAACCGACATTATCTGTTGCATTCTCTAATCTCGTAAATCGTTTAAAAATCAAATCGATATTATCTTGTTCAATTCCTTTTCCTTGATCTACCACTTCTATTTTAAGAAACTTATCTTCACAACTTGAAGTAACCTTAACTTCCCCTTCTATAGAGTTATAATTGAAAGCATTCATGATTAAATTAGAAAGTATCTTTTCTAATGAGTCAGCCACGTACTCTCCAACACCACTACAAGTATTATCTAATGTTAAGTTTTGATTTTTAACTAATGTTATCGGTCGGAACGACTCAACTATAACCTCTATCGAAGCATGTAAATCGTAAAGTACCTTATAGTCTAATTTTCTAGAATCAATTTTGGAGAGTTCAAGAATTTGATCAACTAGGTTAGTTAACCTGAACGCATTACCTTGAACTAATTCTAAGAGTTTTATAGCTTCAGAATCAGTGATTAAACGACGAAGCTGTTCAATCGGCCCTGATATTAAAGATAGAGGAGTTCTAAATTCGTGCGAGGCATTTGCGTACAAAAACTCTTTGTGTCGCAACATATCACCAAGTCTACTTTTGCTTGTCGCAATCTCTCTTGTATGTTTTAGGACTGAGGACTCTAAGCGTTTACTTAGTATTTTCAACTGTATCATCCTAAATTTGATAAAACTGAATAATGCTAAGATGGCAGATACTGCGTACATTGTATATGCTTGCCAAGTTTGCCAATAAGGAGGAAGAATTCTAATTTTTATAGAATTAGTTGGTTGAATACTAGCACTTTTAGGATCTACAACTCTTACTTCAAATAGATAATCCCCACTTGGTAAAGTTGAATAAGTTGCTGACGCATTTTTCGCTGAAGCTTCTACCCAACTATCGTTAAGCCCAACTAATCTATATTGGAACTTTAGAACATCTCGATCAATAAAGTTGCTTGCAGCAAAAGTTAACTCAAATAAAAACTCTTCATAGGAAAACTCTAAAGGCGAATCAGAATTAATAGATTTGATTAAATCTAACTTTTTTGAAACCATTCCTTGTTTTTCTCTAAGTAGAACAGACAGATCTACAAATACAGCTTTATTCACTTTCTTGAGCCGTTTATTGAGAAATTGATTCGCCTCTATTGTATTGATAACGTAATTGTTTCGATCCCCAGCAACAAGTATTTGTTCATCTGATAAGTTAATAGAAGCAGTAATTTCAAAATCAATATCTTTAATCCCATCTTCCCGTCCGAGCTTAATGGAAGTTTTGTTAGCATGATCGTAACGCACCAACCCCTGATTTGTCATAACCCAAAAATAATCTTCTGAGTCCTGAACGAGTTCACGAATATGTCTGGAGTTTGCTGTGTATTTGGTATCTATAAATTGCAGCTCTCCGGAAGCATCATCTACGAATGCTAACCCTCCACCATCTGTGCAAAGCCAAATCGTACCTTGCTTATCTTCAACGAGGCAATTCTTGATGTACCCATTAGGTTTATTATTTATCTGGATATAATCTTGGACGTTGAAAACTCCATCATGCCTAGTCGCAGCAAACAACTTCCCATCTGACTTTCTGTAAATATTGTCTATATTTTCATTGGAAAAGATTAAAGTGCTATTCCCGACTTCATCTATTTCGTATATTCCTGGTTTGTTATTACTTAAGATTCCAAAATTTACGGTATTGTTAGAATTTCCAACGATATCTACTATTATACCTTGGTCGCTAAACAAGTATTTTGTCTTAGGCTTATTATTAATATCTAGAACTTCTAAAAGTCCCTTATCTTCTACGCCAACTAACAACCTAGATTTATAAGTATCAAAGACCATTGCTGTTACTACACCTACACTCGTAAGAATCTCTTGGAGAATTCTCTCTGTTCTGTCATACAAATACAAATTATCGCCAAAAGCTAGAGCAATCTTATCCGGTTCTAATTCGGCACTAGCCTGAATATTAATATTTTTTAAATTTGAAGGTAATAATTTCTTAATTGTACTAGTAAGCTCGTTAAAATAACCTACTCCAATTAGTGGTGCTGCGAATATAACACCACCTGAATGTGTAATATCAACATCGTAAACGTCTTCAATTTTTAAACCTTCGACATTTAAAATTTGTAAAATGGGGGCACTACTTTCATATCCAGATTCAATTAAATAAAATGAGTCCGAAACAAAAATTACGCTATCTTCGCTATAGCTAAAAATTTTCTTAATTTTACTTTTAGCAGTTAGAATTTCTATTAGTTTGGAATCGACTACTTTATACAATGTTCGACCAATTGAAATCCACAAAACGCCTTTTAAGTCTGAATGAAAATTATCCACTTTCAATTCATGATTGCTATCAAAATAAATTTGAGGTCTACTTAATTTGGTATCTTTAATGTTATACAGGATTTGTTCACTGTCTTTGAAATAAAAATCTCCTGTACTCGTAATCTGGATACTTTCGATAAATTTGAAATTAAATGTATCTGTGGGTGCAAAATTTAAAACTTCAAAAGTTTCAGTATCGATAATTGAAATAACTTTTTCACAATTTAAATAGGCTTTATTTTTGAAAATTTCTATATCTAAACAATATTGAGAAGTTAATCCATTTTCTATATTTAAATGTTTGTATGAATTTAAATATTGGTCATATATAACCACTCCATTCCCAAACATTGTTACCCAAATATTTCCTTTACTGTCCTCTGCTAAACCTTCTACATCAAAGGAATCAAATGGACTTTTATTTGTTGATATATTATCTATATGCAGACCTGTAACTTTAAATAGACCATTTTCACCACCTATCCAAATTGCATCTTTTCCTTGTAAAACTGAATAAACTAAACCCAAAGATCTTCCATCTAACTCGTAAAAAGAATCATACGAATAAACATTTGATGAAAGAACAAAGGCAATTATGAATCCTTTAAAACCATCAATTAAATTCAAGTATTTGTCCCAAAATTATAAAAAAGTGACCCACTGATTATTTTATATACTATTGTAAAAGAATACATTTGATATGAAAGAAATCAAATAAACTGCCAACTTTTTTACTCGGAGAGCACAAAATGAACAAAACTCAAAAAAACTTTACGTCGAAGGTACTAAGAGAAATAAAAGGGAAAGAATTGGATAAGGTGTCTGGTGGAGACTTTGACATTCCTGTTGACGACTACAACATAAATCCAGAAAAACCAACTCCGGTTAAGAGAAAACCGAAAAGGAGTTAAATCCTAATGTAAACATATGATAAAGAGAAAATGGTGCCGACTGCCGGAATCGAACTGGCGACCTACTGATTACAAGTCAGTTGCTCTACCAACTGAGCTAAGTCGGCACACTAAGGTGACGGCTTTTGATTTACTGGAGTAAGTGTTTTTACGTCAGTGACAAGGTTGGTAAATCTTGTCTCAAAAGCGAGGCGCTATTTTAATCACAGAACGTAGCATGTCAACTATTGATTGCGGGTTTCTGACGATTTTCGTCGAAGTTTTTGCAAAACTGTTGGTATTTGCAGCAATGCTAAATTATCGACGATCAATATCTAATCTAATTGCGCTAATTTGTCGGCTTCATCCAATAATTTGGGGAAGTGTTCAATAGGTAAATACTTGGCTAACGTGGTCATAACTTCCGCAAGTTCTGGATAAGTTTGACCTGTGAGGTTTATATGCCCCATTTTGCGTTTTGCCCTGACGCTTTTACCATAAAGGTGTAAATGACAATTATTGATACTGAGTAGATCAGTTGAGTAATCATCACAACCAATAATATTGATCATGGCACACTTACCATTGGCCTGCGTATTACCTAACGGTAAGCCTGTAATGGCACGCATGTGATTTTCGAACTGACTGGTATCAGCGCCTTGCATACTCCAATGCCCAGAATTATGGACCCGAGGCGCAATCTCATTGACCAGCAGTTGATCACCAACTTGGAAAAATTCAACGGCTAATACACCAACATAATCAAATTCATTAGCTAACTTGGTGAAGGCGCTTTGCGCTTGTTCGGTAAGCTGGCTATCAATAGCTGGCGCAGGTGCAACTGAAACGTGCAACTGACCTTGGTAATGTAAATTTTCGGCAAGTGGATAAAACGCGATATCGCCTTGTAAACTGCGAACGCCCAGCAGCGAAAGTTCTCTGTCAAACGGCACCATTTGTTCTGCAATGAGTGGGACTGTTTGTAAGTCTAATTCAGCTAATTGCTGTTTTAGTTCAGGTAATGCTTGTTTGTTCGATAGACGCCACTGGCCGTATCCGTCATATCCGTCACGGCTGGCTTTTAAAATCAGTTTTTCACCTAATTGTGCAACCGCTTCGTCAATCTGATCGACGTGGGTAATTATTTGGTGTTTGCTATTACCGATTTGTAGCTTCTCAAGCACGTTTTTCTCACGCACTCTATCGGCCCCGGTTAGAATCGCTTCCATGCTAGGGTAGAGTTTTCCGCTACTTTGCGCTTGCTCTAATAAATCTTCTGGAACATGTTCAAACTCGACTGACAACACATCGGCCAAATCGATTGCTTGTTCAATGCTCATATCCAGTTTGATTTTGCTAATAGGGTCAACCACTGTGTGATCGGCCACATTGACTGCAAATACTTTGATTCCAAGTGGTACAGCTGACAAATACATCATTTGTGCCAGCTGTCCTGATCCATAGATCAGTACATTCATTCAGGTAACTCCAACTCGTCTAAAGCGAGTACGGTATCTGTTTGTTTTTTACGAAAGGCGATTACAGCGTCTGCTACTTTCTTATCATGCAATGCAATGACTTGCGCTGCCAAGAGTCCGGCATTGGCCGCTCCTGCTTCACCGATTGCTAACGTACCAACGGCAACGCCTTTTGGCATTTGTACAATCGAATATAACGAGTCAACACCACTTAACTGACTAGAACGAACTGGTACACCAAATACCGGAATATGTGTATGAGCCGCTATCATTCCTGGTAGATGAGCCGCGCCACCCGCGCCACCTATAATGACGTGATAATCATTTTCAGCAGCCGTTTTAGCAAACTCTGTCAGCAGATCTGGCGTTCGATGCGCTGAAACCACTTTAGCGTCAAAGTCCACGCCCAAGTTTTTCAGCATAATTGCAGCTTGCTGCATGGTTGGCCAGTCCGATTTTGATCCCATCACTATTGCCACTTTTGGCATATCCGCTCCTAAATGTTTAGGTCTTAGTACCAACGATATGTTGGCTATAAATTATTAAAGTTAATGCAGTACTACACTTAACTGCAATAAAAAGTAGCTATGAGCACCTACAATTGGCGTACCCCTAATATTTGAGGGCGCAGATTGTAGCTTAAATTTCCTCCAAGCCCAAATCTACCTCACATAAATTATCACTATTTTCGTTTTTTCGGCTAAGTTAAGTTTGTTAATAATCTAAATCTGAATGCGGTAAGATAAAAAATCGCAAAATCAGCACAATTTCAATTATATAAAATGAGCTTTTATACATAGTTCGTGCGTATCTACTAAAATAAACTCTATCGAACAAAAGAAAGATAAGACTGACTAAGTATATAGTTTTTGTCGCTAAGCTAACTTTTTTGATTTATTAATAAGGAAAAATTGATGTTAGATGATTTTCTAAAAAAGGAATCTGCCGGCGGTATCCTTTTGATGTTTGCAGCGGTTCTAGCACTGATTGTTGCCAATTCTCCCTTGTCACTCTTCTATGATTTATTAATCGACATGCCTGTTGTGATTCAAGTTGGCGCGTTAGAAATTAACAAGCCATTACTTTTATGGATAAACGATGGGTTAATGGCCGTTTTCTTTTTTATGGTGGGGCTAGAATTAAAACGAGAATTATTAGAAGGCGGATTATCCAATCCAGCCAATATCGTCTTGCCTGCCAGTGGTGCAGTGGGTGGTATGCTTGTTCCTGCTGGTATCTACGTTTTTTTTACTTGGGGAAATCCCGAAGCATTGTCTGGTTGGGCAATTCCAGCTGCGACAGATATTGCTTTTGCAATGGGTATTCTGGCGCTACTTGGAAGCCGTATCCCAGTGAGTTTAAAAATATTTTTAGTCACACTTGCGATAATCGATGATATCGGTGCCATTTTAATCATTGCGCTATTTTACAGCGATACGATTTCCACTTGGCCATTAATCATAGCTGCACTTTGTTTACTCGTTTTAACCAACATGAACCGTAAAAATGTACAGCAATTTCCTTCTTATATTTTAGTTGGCGTTGTTTTATGGGTAGCGATGCTTAAGTCAGGTGTTCATGCAACACTTGCCGGCGTGCTGCTAGCATTTTTTATTCCCATGCGCGATGTTAACAATCCAGAAGTATCGCCAGCTGAAGATTTAGAAAAAAGCTTACACCCTGCGGTAAGCTTTGTAATTCTTCCTGTATTTGCCTTTGCAAACTCTGGAATCGATATTAGCAGTATAAGTGCCGATTCAATATTGCATCCGGTAACGTTTGGTATTTTTGCCGGATTGTTTATAGGCAAACAGGTGGGTGTTTTTACGTTTAGCTGGTTGGCGATAAAACTAGGCTTTGCCAAATTACCTGCTGATCAAAATCTATGGCAGCTATATGGCTGTGCCGTATTGTGTGGTGTTGGGTTTACCATGAGTTTGTTTATCGGATCGTTAGCTTTTGCACAGACCGGTAATAATGCATTTTTCGACGAACGGCTTGGTATTTTGTTAGGCTCTATAACCTCGGCAATTGTCGGTTATTTTATTCTGAAAAAGTCGAGTAAATTGCCAGCTGATTTATAGTTAGGACGCTAAATTAAAAACGGCGGCACAAAATTGTGCCGCCGTTTAATTTTTTAAAACAGACTATTTTTGGTGCTTTTGCATATAATCGATTGTCATATTCGTTAGCAACCGCACACCAAGCTTCATACCATCATCATCCACATAAAAATCCGGCGTATGATGTGCCGGCGCATCTTTAGGATCTACATCTAACGGCTTACCCCCTACCCATAAATAAACACCTGGGACTTCGTTCTGGAAAAACGAGAAATCTTCAGCACCGGTTACAGGTTTGCTATAAATCGCATTTTCTTTGCCCGCGGTATTGATCAAGGTTGGCAACATGGTCGCCATTAAATCGTGATCATTAAAAGTAATAGGATAAGAATAATCTAACGGGAGCGTTAACGTTGCTTCTGCGCGCATACTGTTAGCAATGCCTTTGACTTTTCTTGGCATGGCTTCATACATATGATCACGTGCAGCTTTGTTTAACGTGCGAATGGTGCCTACTAGTTCAACTTCCTCTGGGATGATATTAGAACGAATGCCACCGTTTACCGCGCCAAAGGTAACCACAGCAGCATCATCTAACAGACGAATCTCGCGACTCACAATAGTTTGAATGCTCATAATCATCTGAGCGGCTGTAGTAATTGGATCGACACTTAACCAAGGATAGGCACCGTGAGCTTGTTTACCTTTAATCACTATCTTAAAAGGGTCTACTGCCGCCATTACGCCACCTTCGCGATAAAGCACAGTGCCTACATCTGCAAGTGCACTAATGTGAAGCCCAAAAATAGCATCTACATCTGGGTTTTTAAGTACACCTTCTTTAACCATTAGTTCGGCCCCACCTTCTTCACCGGCAGGTGCGCCCTCTTCAGCAGGTTGAAAAATAAACTTCACCTTACCGTTAAGTTCATCTTTCATTGCAACCAGAATTTCTGCAGCCCCCATTAACATGGCGATGTGCGTGTCATGTCCACAAGCATGCATCACGGGAACGTCTTTACCATTGTATTCACCGCGTGCGACTGATTTCCAAGGTAAGTCATTTTTTTCCAGCACCGGTAAGCCGTCTATATCAGCCCTTAATGCCACAACAGGTCCGGGTTTACCTGAATCTAATATCGCTACAACCCCAGTAACAGCGACTTCAGTTTGCACTTCCAAACCTAATGATTCTAAATGCTCAGCAATATACTTTGCGGTTTTCACTTCACGATTAGATAGTTCAGGGTTTTGATGTAAATGATGACGCCACTGAATAACTTTGGATTCGATTTTGTCCGCCATTTGATCAACAGTGTCAGCAAAACACAAGCTAGGTAAAAGTGACATTGTTAGGAGTAGCTTCTTCATAGTTCCCTTCTTATTAATTATTGGCTTGGTGAGAGACTTTTTATAACACAGTTTCTGACACAAACAAAAAACCCACTGCAACATAATTGCAGTGGGTTTAAATTTTAGCCTTTAAACTGCTTTAGCTTTTTTGACGCTTCATTGCATCAAAAAATTCTTCGTTGGTTTTGGTCATCGCCAATTTACCAATTAAGAATTCAATTGCATCAATTTCAGACATTTCATGAACGATTTTACGCAATATCCACATTTTCTGTAATTCGTCTTGCGTAGTAAGAAGTTCTTCTCGACGTGTACCTGAACGATTGAAGTCGATAGCAGGGAAAACACGTTTTTCAGAAATTTTACGATTGAGATGCAGTTCCATATTACCGGTACCTTTAAACTCTTCGTAAATAACTTCGTCCATTTTTGAACCAGTGTCGATCAATGCAGTTGCAATAATCGTCAAGCTTCCACCTTCTTCTACATTTCGTGCCGCGCCAAAGAAACGTTTTGGCTTATGCAAAGCATTGGCATCAACACCACCGGTCAGTACTTTTCCTGATGAAGGAATCACAGTGTTATAAGCACGCGCTAGGCGGGTAATTGAATCAAGAAGGATGACAACATCTTTTTTATGTTCTACTAAGCGTTTAGCTTTTTCGATAACCATTTCCGCCACTTGAACATGACGACTCGCTGGTTCATCGAAGGTTGAGGCAATCACTTCACCCTGAACTAAGCGTTGCATCTCTGTCACTTCTTCCGGACGCTCATCAATTAACAAAACCATCAACTCGCTATCTGGGTGATTTGCGGCAATTGATTGTGCAATGTTCTGTAGCAACAGGGTTTTACCTGCTTTGGGTGGTGCAACGATTAAGCCACGTTGACCAGCTCCAATAGGTGATGCTAAATCTAAAATACGGGCCGTTAAATCCTCAGTACTGCCATTACCGCGTTGCAACGTAAAACGACGGTTTGCGTGCAAAGGTGTTAAGTTTTCAAAAAGGATTTTATTGCGGGAGTTTTCTGGTTTATCGAAATTAACTTGATTGATTTTTAAAAGGGCAAAATATCTTTCGCTGTCTTTTGGTGGGCGTATTTTCCCAGCAATTGTGTCTCCAGTACGCAGATTAAATCGACGTATTTGGCTTGGAGAAACATAAATGTCGTCCGGACCTGCCAAATATGAAGAATCGGATGAGCGTAAAAAGCCGAAACCATCTTGAAGTATTTCTAGCACGCCATCGCCAAAAATATCTTCGCCGCTTTTAGCATGCGCTTTTAATATGGCAAAAATTATATCTTGCTTTCTCGCCCTGGCCATATTTTCGAGGCCCATTTTTTCGGCTAAAGCTACAAGTTCACTGATCGGTTTATTCTTTAATTCTGTTAAATTCATATTGGTGGGTCTTTGTGATTTGAAATGTGCTTCTAGGCACCCTGTTTTCTTAGTTTCAGGTTTTTTTGACTAATTAAATTCGTTTTACTCTATGGATTGAGCGCGAAATTTGGTGAGTTCAAGATATGAACAATGGAAAGTTAGCACCAAAAAACTGTTGCGTCCAGTGAAAAACGAAGATTCATGAAAAGAAATGTTATTATTTGGTTAAAAAATTAAAAAAGGCGCAGGAAACCCCGTCACTAACTGAGTTTCCCGGCACACTTTTTTAGATTAGATATTGTCGTTCAAAAACTCAGCTAACTGGGTTTTTGACAATGCACCAACTTTAGTTGCAGCGACATTTCCATCCTTAAATAATAGCAAAGTGGGTATCCCACGAATGCCATACTTTGGTGGAGTTTCATTATTTTCATCGACATTCAACTTGCCAACTGTTAACTTGCCGTCGAACTCGCCAGCAACTTCTTCTAAAATTGGCGCAATCATTTTACATGGGCCGCACCATTCCGCCCAGAAATCAACTAGGACAGGACCAGCAGCATTGATAACATCGGCCTCGAAACTATCGTCAGATAACTGGATAATTTTGTCGCTCATACTTTTCTCCGTAATTGGTCTCTCGCTGACATTTTTTTCAGCGCGTCATGAGAGTTATATAGAAACTGTTTTTTAATGCAAGCACTGATAAGCTATAAGCTATGCAAACTACACATTTAACTGAAACACATTTTTCTGATCTGCCCATCCATGCGGATGTATTAAAGGCATTAACAGAAGCAAATTTTATCCATTGCACGCCTATACAGGCGTTAAGTCTTCCCCATCTTTTGGAAGGGCAAGACATTGCAGGTCAAGCTCAAACAGGGACAGGAAAAACTATTGCTTTTCTTGTGGCCACGTTTCATCGTTTATTGACACATCCAAATGAATCCAATAAACAACCTAAAGCTATTATAATGGCACCTACTCGAGAATTGGCAGTACAAATTTACAATGACGCCGAATTATTGAGTAAACACACTGGATTATCGCTTGGTTTGATCTATGGGGGCGAAGGTTACCAAAGTCAACGGGAATCATTACAATCCGGTGTCGATATTATAATTGGAACCACAGGCCGAATAATAGATTATTACAAACAAAACGTATTTTCCCTAGAAAATATTCAAGTTGCCGTGCTTGATGAAGCCGACCGAATGTTTGATTTGGGCTTTATTAAAGATATTCGTTATATGTTCAGACGGATGCCTGAGCCATCAAAAAGACTTAGCATGTTATTTTCTGCTACTTTGTCTTATCGCGTACAAGAGCTTGCCTACGAACACATGAATAACCCCACTCATGTAAAAGTTGAACACGACAAACAAACCGCAAGTAGAATTCAAGAAGAGCTATTTTATCCTTCTGACGAAGATAAAATGCTGTTACTTTTAACCTTACTTGAAGATGAGTGGCCGGAAAAAGCGATTGTGTTTGCCAACACCAAGCATGCTTGTGAAAAATTAAATGACTGGTTAGCTGCCGATGGGCATAGAGTTGGTCTATTAAGTGGCGACGTACCTCAGCGTAAGCGACTTAAAATATTGGAAGATTTTAGTAAAGATAAGCTCGATATTTTGGTTGCTACAGATGTTGCGGCACGAGGATTACATATCGAAAAAGTGACTCACGTTTTCAACTACGACCTACCCGACGATGCGGAAGACTATGTACACCGGATTGGACGTACAGGTAGAGCAGGAAAGAGTGGTCATGCAATTAGCTTTGCTTGTGAAAAATATGCATTGAATTTACCTGCAATTGAAAGTTACATTAGTCGTCCTATTCCAGTCAGTAATTATGATCCAGAATCTTTATTAGAAGACATTACACCACCTAAGCCGCAGTTTAAAAAACGTCAACAAAGTGGTAAAAGTTATAAAAAGCGACCAAGTAACCAAAATCAGAAAAGGCGTTAATGGAAAATCAGCCAATTACCCCAGCAACTACAAAAGAGCAATTGTATGCAGCCGTTGATCTTGGCTCAAACAGTTTCCACCTAGTAATCGTAAGAGTTGTTTCTGGCTCTGTGCAAATTATTGGCAAAGTAAAACAGAAAGTACGACTTGCCGCCGGGCTAAACGATAACATGATGCTAGACGAAGTCAGCATGGAGCGAGGGTGGCGATGTTTAGAAACATTTGCAGAGCGCTTGCAAGATATCCCCTTATCAAATATCAAAGTAGTTGGCACCGCCACGCTACGTATCGCCAAAAATGCCAATGTATTTATTGAAAAAGCACAACAAATACTCAATCAAAAACTCGAAGTCATCAGTGGTGAAGAAGAAGCTCATCAAATCTATTTAGGCGTAGCATATACGTCGGCAAACCAAGGGAATACTTTGGTCATTGATATTGGCGGAGCTAGCACTGAAGTTATCATTGGCAATGATATGCAACCGATTAATTTGGTTAGTCTGGATATGGGGTGCGTCACCTTTAAAGAGCGTTATTTTGTGGATGGCGTGATTTCTGAACAAAATATGCAAAATGCCATTAAGGCGGCGAAAGAAAAGTTAATGCCTGTCATCGATGATTTTGCTTGTTTTGATTGGGAGCAATGCCTCGGTGCATCAGGTACGCCACAGGCGGTGGTTGAAATTTTGGTTGAACAAGGAATTAGCGACGCTATCCGCTTAGATTATTTACACAATTTACTGCAACAGTGCATCGATTGTGGTCATATTGATAGTTTAGATATAGAAGGGTTATCTGAATCCCGACAAACTATTTTCCCTAGTGGTTTATGCATTTTAGTCGCTTTATTTGAACAGTTAAAAATTCAAGAAATGCAGATTTCTGGTGGTGCCTTAAGAGAAGGGCTCATTTACGGCATGCTCGATAACTGTGAGCAAAATGATCGTCGTAAGCACTCAATCAATGAGGCAATCAGAACCTATCATATTGATGAAAAGCAAGCACAACGTGTAAATCTGATTGCCAGTGATTTTTATAAGAAACTATGTTCCCAATCCAATATATGTAATTTTGATGCATTAGCAGTTATTGAAGCGGCATCCTTACTACACGAGATTGGTTTGCATATTGAATATAAACAACATCATATCCACGGAGCTTATATTTTAAGCCATATAAGTTTGAATGGATATTCGCAGTTACAGCGTAAAAGCATCCGAGATCTTGTGCTAAGTCATAGGTCTGAAATAGATTTAAGCAGATTCGACCAATATCACCCTGATATGCAACCACTATTGTATGGACTAGTACGTATTCTGCGTTTGTCTTGTTTGCTATCGATTCGCAGAAAGGATGACCTACTACCTCAGATTAAATTGCAAATTGATGGGCAACACTGGCGATTAACGTTTCCTGAAGGTTGGTTAAGGTTGCACCCATTAATCGACGTGGAATTGGCTAACGAAAAGTGGTTGCAGCATAAAGCCGGATTACCACTTTCGTTTAGTTAACCAATAAAGTTATGTGAGCTTAGTATAATAAGCTGTACATTTTACGGCGTGATTGCGACTTCAATGGATCGCCATCTGGCATAGCGTTAATCATATCTAAGGTATATTTACGCGCCTCTCCAAAGGCCAAATCTTTTTTCAATACAGCAAAAAGCAACTCCAGTGCTTCTTCAGGTTTATTGGCTTGGTGTAATTGAATGGCCAAGTCTACTTTCACCTGTAAATTATCTGGTTGTTCTGCTAATTGCGCCTGTAATTGTTTTATTTCCGGCGATTCTGACGCTTTTTCAAGCAACTCAACTTTCCCGACAATACTGTGATAATAGCCATTTTGATCAACGAGAAGAATCGTATCTAGAATAAGTTTAGCTTGTTTGGTATTGCCTAACTCTACATAACAATCTGCCATAATTAGGGCAATATCAGCGCGCTTTGAGTCAAGATCATGCGCTTGTTTCGCTAACGTAAATGCTTGCTGATAATCGCCTTGATTAACTAGTTCAACCGCTTTTTCATATAACCCATCTTCTGCATTGGGTAGATGTTTTTCGAGCAATTCCTTGATTTGCTCTTCCATCATTGGTCCAGCAAAACCATCAATAGGTTGACCATCTTTGACTAAAATGACAGTGGGTAAGCTTTGAATACCAAATTGTTGAGCAATTTGTTGTTCTTGCTCACAGTTCACATTTGCGTAAATCAAGTGTTCAGCATGTTTGCTCGCTAACGATTCCAAGATCGGCGTAAGTTGTTCGCACATCTCCAAGTTTGGTGCCCAAAAGTTCACCAGAACGAGTTTTTGTTTAGATTCTTCAATAATGACTTGCTGAAAATTCTCTATATTCAAGTTGACGAAATTTTGCATGTTAAACTCTTTGTTGAATTTGCCGTTCCGTTAAATGAAACGCTCTTTTAAACGATTGGGTGTGAGATGGGGGCAATGATTTTAAAAAGCAACCTAGACAAATAGAATTTTGCCCTATTCTAGGGCGTCAATTTTTGCGACCTCGCACTAAAATGTCAATTAAACGACATTGTTTGCCAAAGACATATGGTTTAATGAAATCAATCCGAACACAAAGGACAGAAATAATGGCCGATAAAGAATATAAAAGCTTTTCAGAATTTTATCCTTTTTATTTACGTGAGCATCAAAATAAAACCTGCCGTAGGCTGCACTTTGTTGGATCATCGCTCATATTATTGACCTTGATTTTTATTTTTGTCACTCAGCAATGGTGGTACTTTTTGCTATTACCCATTTTAGGATATGGTTTTGCGTGGGTAGGCCACTTCTTTTTTGAACATAATCGTCCTGCAACTTTTACATACCCTTTCTATAGTTTTTTGGGAGACTGGGTGATGTTTAAAGATATGCTGGTCGGCAAAGTAGAATTTTAGCATCAACTAGCCTTTGCTCTGCAAATCAGCGCTCAATAATAAGCAACGCAAATTTAACCGCTTTTTTTATTTTTGTGGGTATTAGTCTCGGTGTGCAATTTTTTATCTTATTTCTTTTCTTAAACTGTGTATGTCCCAAATTTACTTGTTGTTGTCTCATTTTTATAAAACCTGCCTTTTTAACTGTTGAAAATTAAAGTTTTTTTAACATTTGTCCCATTTGTATAATTTTTCGCCCCAAAATTACAACGCATTTATTCCTCACTTACTTAGGCTTATCTCGTCATTAAGGAAAATGACCCTGACACAAACGGAATGTGTCAGAAATGGACTAACGAAGGATCGTTAATGCAAGGAACGCCTAGCTGTACTATCCGATTGATGCCAAGGAGGCTACCAATCTGATTTGCAAGGAGGCAACAAGGAAGACGGTTTAAATACCAAAACTGGTAAGGAAACCAAAGCAAGAAAGCACATTGTAGACAACGAAACAAAAATTATTCTTTGTTTTCTGTCCGAGATGATTTTAATCACGCATCAGGCATCGTCAGCATGTATTTCCTGCAACAAGGAGCAGTAATTCCAAGGACGGATACTACTTGCTCAACACCATCTAAAGCGATTTATAGCTTGTAGAAAACAACAATATTAGGCGTTAAAAGCAGATAAAGGAAAACGTGATGCAACAAAGTCTGTTTAGACAAAGTGCTATCGAACATCAAAAGGATAGACTGCATGGGGAGATTTTGCTTATTCCCACCTTCTCTCATGTTTTCATCACACTTTGTGTTAGCGCTTGGATTGTCGCAGTCATTGCATGGCTGGTTACTAGCCAATATGCCAGAAAAGAAAGTGTGCAGGGCTGGCTAGAGCCGCCAAATGGCGTAATGAAGCTATTCCCGCAAACCACTTCCGGACGAATTGAACAGGTTTTAGTTACTGAAGGACAACAAGTAACTGCTGGGCAAACACTTGTTGTTATCGATGGTGACCGTACTCTTTTGGGCGGCACTAGCCTACAAACAACATTGTTAGAAGAGTACAAAAATCAGCAGCGTATTCTGTTAACACAGTTAGAAAGATCCGACATTATTGATGCTATCAGCATTCAAAGTGCACAATCTAAATTGGTTGCAATGGAACAAGATCTTACTCGACTTGATACCCAAATCAGCACATTGCAAAAACGGCAGTCACTGGTGTCGTCGCGCTATGACAATTATCAATCAATGCGTAAATCAGGCCTGTTATCAAAAGCAGATTTAGAAGAACTTTTAGAGCAAAAATTAGCGTTACAAAACCAAGAACAAGCACTGCAACGAGAAAAAATTAATTTAAATAACGATATCAATACGAATAAAAACCACTTACTTACACTGCCGCAAAATCAATTAAACCAAGCAAACCAAATTAAATCTCAATTAAGTGACCTAGCGTTAAAAATTGCGCAACTGGAAGGTCAAAGTAGGCATATTCTCAAAGCAACCCGAGATGGGGTTGTGTCGAACCTGCAAGCTCAAGTTGGCCAACAAACGAATATCAATACGCCTTTACTGTCAGTGGTTCCGCGAGACAGTGTCATTCAAGCAAAGTTATTGATCCCCGTTAAAGCCATAGGGTTTATAGAACAAGGTCAAGTGATTCAAATCCGTTACGATGCATTTCCCTACCAAAAATTTGGGCTTTATCAAGGCACCATCACCAGTGTTTCAGATTCAATAATTCTACCCAATGAAGTGCATTTTGCTCCGTTGAATATTCAAGAGCCCGTGTATCTGGTGCATGCGACGTTAGAGTCTCAATGGGTTTCTGCGTACGGTAAAGAGTTATCGTTAAAGTCAGGAATGACACTGTCAGCTGACGTGCAGTTAGGTGAGCGTAGCTTACTGGAATGGATATTCGAACCTTTATTAAGCTTGCGGGGGAGAATCTAGTGACGACCACAACCTTTAGTCGACCAGAGCAGTTACTCAATTTCAGTAGCCGGAAATCACTTCCCTGCATTTTGCAAACAGAAGCGTCTGAATGCGGTTTAGCATGTCTGGCAATGATCAGTGGTTTTTATGGCTACGAAATAGACTTAACCAGTATCCGCAGTCGATTTTCTATTTCTGCGCATGGCGCAACACTGAAACAAATAATGCAGATTGCCGGACAAATGGAGCTGACCTCCAGAGCATTGCGTCTCGAGATGGAGCAATTGGCTGAACTGCAAACGCCGTGCATATTGCATTGGGAGCTAAAACACTTTGTGGTGTTAAAGAAAGTCACTAAAAATAAAGTGCATATACACGACCCAGGGATTGGAGAACGTATTTTAGATTTCGCTGAAGTCGACAAGTTATTTACAGGTGTCGCGTTAGAGTTGACCCCGACTCCAGATTTCGAAAAAGGAAAACAAAAACGTAAGTTAGCTCTTAGTCATTTTTGGAACCGCATCACTGGTCTTAAACGTAGTTTAAGTTTGATTTTATTACTTTCAATATTCATCCAGATATTTGCATTAGTTCAGCCCTATTATATGCAAACTGTCATAGACGATGTCATTTTGCGTTCGGATTACAATTTACTTGCAGTGCTAGCATTTGGTTTTGGTTTATTGTTGTTGATAGATGCTGGCACATCGTATGTGCGTCAAATGGTGATTCTAAATCTTTCCAGTCGTCTTAATATTCAAATGGCTGCAAATGTTTTTACCCATTTAATTCGATTACCGATGGATTACTTTAGCAAACGACACATGGGTGACGTTGTTTCACGATTTGGGTCATTGCAAAGTATTCGTGAACTGCTGACCACGGGTTTAGTAACGATATTTGTTGATGGACTGATGGCCATCCTAATTGTCTGGGTAATGTTCTTGTACGACATTAAGTTAACTCTCATTGTCTTGGGCGTCGTGTTTCTTTATGCCTTGCTACGATTTCTTTTTTATAAACCGCTCAAACGCTTAACTGAAGAAAGTATTGTTTCTACTGCAAAAGAAAATAGTCACTTTATGGAGTCGGTTAGAGCAATTCAAACTATCAAGCTTTTCGAAAAAGAAACGGATAGGCAGAGTCAATGGCAGAACAAACTGGCTGAAGCTATGAACAAAGAAATTCGTCTTCAGCGTTGGCATATCAGTTTTGATACAGCAAACAAAATCCTCTTTGGTTTGGAAAACATCATTGTTATCTATTTTGCCGCGCTGGCTGTCACGAACAATATTTTGAGCGTGGGAATGTTGTTTGCTTTTGTCAGTTACAAATCACGCTTCATTAATGCAATGGATAACTTAATTGAAAAGTGGATTGAGTTTCGCATGCTGGACTTACACTGTGAGAGGCTCGCGGATGTGGTTTACACACCCAAAGATCCCATGGTTAAAGAGCTTAAAAACACACATATAAGTAACGCTGACATCTCTTTCAACAACATCAGTGGCGATTTGACTTTGCAAAATTTGGGATTTTCTTATAGCCAAGTAGATAGCCCTGTTTTCCACAATATTAACCAAACATTCAAAGCCGGCTCAACCATCGCAATTATCGGCGCTAGTGGTTGCGGTAAAAGTACTTTGATGAAGTGCATGATGGGCTTATTGCAACCCACTCAAGGACAAGTCTTAGTGGATGGAATCCCCTTATCCAGTGTTGAAACTTACCGAGAAAATATCGCCGCTGTTATGCAAGATGATGTGTTGTTGACAGGTTCAATAGCCGAAAATATCGCTTGCTTAACCAGCAATGTGGATATGCAGAAAGTAGTGTATTGCGCTAATTTAGCATGCGTTCACGATGATATTGCGCAAACCAGCATGCAATACAACACGCTGGTAGGAGACATGGGGGCCAACCTCAGTGGCGGACAGAAACAACGCATTATATTAGCTAGGGCACTATATAAAGAGCCCAAAATACTTTTTCTTGATGAAGCCACCAGCCATTTAGACGTACAGAACGAAATGGCCATAAACAACCATATCAAACAGTTATCGATCACACGAGTGGTCATCGCACATCGTCCTGAAACCATCGCCAGCGCAGATAAAGTGTTTCGCTTGGAATCGGGTCAATTGCGCGATGTCACTTCGTCGATAAAACAGCCGTAAACATTAACCTAATATTTAAGGAAAAATAAAATGGAAAACATGTTGGAGTTGTATCAACACAAGCTATCTAAACGCGAAGCGCAAGTTGCAAATAAAGTGCGTGAAGGACTAAGTAACCGATCCATTGCTGAACAATTGTTTATCAGCGAAAGAACCGTAAAATTTCATTGTACGAATATTTTTAGAAAGTTAGCAGTTAATAACCGAAAAATGTTGCGTACCTTGTTTTCAAGCGCGTATGAAGCGGTTTAAAACTGTACCCAAGTACAGTTAACTTTGGGCGTAAATCAGCCATACTGTAAGAGTCAGCACATGATGTGCGGCACTTAAACAACGTAAAATTTACAAGGAGAATGATATGGAACATCCATTCAATACTAAAATGGAACTTACTATTTTAACCACCGAGCAAATTGCCGGAGGAACGATTGAGCACCGACTTCCTAAAGAAGTGAAATTACCAACACCTACTCCAATTAAACCGCCAATGGAAACCACCATGGCGATTGGAGAAGAAGGTGGAAGTTTTGGTAATTGGTACTAAACGTCCTTGCGATGGGCTGTCTACTTAGACGCCCATCTGCATAGAATTTCCCTATAAAAAAGTAACAAGGATTGTTATGTCAGTCGTTATCATTTTAGGTGCTAGTCAAGATTGTCACGCCTTACACATGTTGCAAGCCTGCCATAAAGCGGGTGTAGAAGCAGCCCTATTTGACACTTCGCAATATCCGTCATGTCATGGCATCAGTTGGAACCCCGTACTAGCTCAAGGAGGTTTGCGGCTGAACTCAACGCTATATCGATTTGAACAAATTCACAGTGTATTTTGGAGCAGCGTAGGACCGCCTGGATTAGAAGACACGACTAATCCTTCACTATATCAAATTGCAATGAGTGATAGCTCCAGTGCTTTACGCACGTTTTTTGATGAATCCAGTATTCATTGGATTAATTCATGGCAGGTTTTTGACTCACATAAAGTCAAACCTCGGCAACTACACAAAGCTGCAACGATAGGAGCAAAGATACCACAAACATATATAGGAAACGAAAGTGAAGACTTACTTGCTTTTGCAAAACAATTTAAAAAATTGTTGTTTAAACCTGTATATGGTGGAGCGCATGCCACTTTGGTTGACAAAAACCAATTAAGCTTATTACATCTGCAAAAAGTATTGAAGTATGCCCCGGTAACCATTCAAGAATACATTCAAGGCACTAATATCCGTACCTATGTGATTGGTTCTCACGTGTATAGCGCAGAAATAGTAAGTGATGAAGTTGATTTTAGAATGCAATCAAATCCGGTTCATATTCCCACCCCCACGCCACCGCAAATTGCAATATTAGCTAAACGACTTACCAAATCCTTTAATATGCATTGGACTGCAATTGATTGGCGGCGAGATCACCGTGGTAATTATTACTTTCTAGAGGCGAATCCGAGTCCGATGTTTATCCATTTTGAACAACTTACCGGTTACCCTATAACCGAAATGCTAATTCAGTCTCTCACGCAGTCAAGTCACCTCTGTGATGTTGGCTAACGCACAGATTAGTTAAAATCAAATAAAGTAAAGTGTAGCTTTATCCATACATACCGCCTGTTGTGTACTAGCCCTGAAGCATTTTAGTTAACCCAACTTGTGTGTATAGTGACGCCGATCTTAATTGAAACGACATTCAAATTAATAATAAAACCACAGGAATTCTCTATGATGATATTCAATAGAAGCGCAAAAGTGGGTTACTTACTTTTAAGCATTTCTTTGTTATTTTCCGCAAATAATTATGCAGCTCAAGATGAAAGCGCAGATTCAGAAGCTAATTCCCCTTCGTCTGAAAAACAAGAGTGGGATGTACTAAACCCACCATTCGAGCTTTCCTCACTAGAAATAGATACAGATGAAGTCACTTGGGCAAGCTTAGATATTTCGCCTAACGGTAAACAGATGGTGTTTGACACCTTGGGCGATATTTTTATTGTCGATATTGAAGGCGGAAAAGCGACATCACTCACTCAGGATTTCGCTTGGAATATTCAACCTGCGTTTAGTCCAGACGGTAAAAAAATAGCGTTCAGCTCAGATCGAGGTGGGCTTTCAAATATCTGGGTGATGAATACTGATGGGACTGATTTAAAACAAATTACTAAAGAAAAAAACAATATCATGCATTCACCTAAGTGGAGTCCAGATGGTCAGTATGTATTGGCAACCAAGGGCATCATGTCGAGTCGTAGTATTCCAGCTGGTGAAATTTGGATGTATCACTTTTCTGGTGGAGATGGCATTCAGTTAAAGGCTCGCGTTAATGGCAAGGTTGATCAAAAGAACATTGCAGATCCCGCCTTTTCTCCAGATGGAAAATACGTTTACTTCACTCAAGATATAACCGCTGGTTCACGTTTTAATTATAACCGAGATCCGCTCAAATCAATTTTTGCAATTACCCGTTACGAATTAGACAGCGGAGAAGAAGAACGTTTCATTAGTGGTACGGGGGGCGCAATTGTTCCCACTCCATCCCCCGATGGCAAGCAAATAGCGTTTATTCGCAGAATCAAAAATCGCACGGCATTATTTGTAAAAGATTTAACCGATGGGACTGAGCGAGTGCTATATCAAGATCTTGAGCGAGATATGCAAGAAGGTTTTGGTAGCGAAGGTTATTTTGCATATTTTGATTGGACCCCGGATTCAAACAACATAGTATTTTGGACTGGTGGTAAATTCCACAAGTTAAATGTTAATGATCTGAAAGTTGAAACTATTCCCGTAAACTTGTCGACGACCGCACAATATGCTGAAGCTGTGCGTTTCGATGTTGATGTTGCACCTGAATCATTTGACATAAAAATGATACGTTGGGCGCAAAAGTCGCCAGATGGTAAAAATATCGTATATCAAGCGTTGGGTAAGCTTTACGTTAAAGATTTAAAGTCAGGCAAAGTGAAACGCCTAACCAAACAAAACGATCACGACGAAAATTATCCGCGTTATTCCAATGACGGTAAAAAGATTGTTTACACCACATGGAATGACCAAGATTTAGGCACGATCAGAATAGTGTCTGCACGTGGCGGTAAAGGTAAGGTTATATCGAAAAATCCAGGGCATTATGTTGAGCCGAGTTTCTCGCTAGACGGTGAACTAGTGACTTATAGAAAAGTGACTGGAGGCTACTTGTTGTCGCCCAAGTGGTCCGTTGAACCGGGCCTGTATGTAGTCAACATTGATGAAAAGTCGCATACGCGAATTGCGCAAAGTGGCTTTGCTCCGCATTTTGCAGGATCGAACCAGCGCGTTTACTATACGACTGTGGTCGGCGGGACGCCTTACACGGAAACACAGTTAGTTAGTGTTGATTTAAACGGCGAAGACAAGCGAGAGCATCTCTACGGTGCAGACAAAATTAACGAATATCGATTATCCCATGACGGAAAGTGGATTGCTTTTGTACACCAATACAATGCCTATGTTGCTCCTTTCAAAGAAATGGGTAAACGCCAGAATATTGGACCTACAAGTACCGCCACACCAATCAAACAAGTATCAAGTCGAGCTGGTGAGTATTTAACTTGGCTTCCTGATAATAAAACACTTTCTTGGTATCACGGTCCGCATTATTTTGAACGCGAATTAAAAGACGCTTTTGAATTTTTGCCAGATTCTCCAGAAACCTTACCAGAGCCAGTAAGTGAAGGAATAAATTTATCCTTTAACCATAAAGCAGACATGCCAGAAGGCTATAAAGCTATCGTTGGCGGCACGGTCATCACCATGCGTGATGCAGATAACCAGCAAGAAGTGATTGAAAATGCAGTCGTTTTGATCAAAGACAATAAGATCGAAGCGATTGGAAAAGTAGATGAGATAGAAATACCAAAATCAGCTTTAGTTATTGATGCGAAAGGCAAAACCGTGATTCCTGGCCTAATTGATACCCATGCACACGGATCACAAGGAAGCAATGAGATTATTCCGCAACAAAATTGGAATCAATATTCAAACTTAGCCTTTGGTGTTACTACCATTCACGACCCGTCTAACGACACCACTGAAATTTTTTCAGCCGCTGAGCTGCAAAAAGCAGGCTTGATTGTAGCTCCACGTATTTATTCTACTGGCACCATCTTATATGGCGCTGAGGGATTAGGATACAAAGCTATCATTAAAAGTTTTGAAGACGCAAAATATCATTTACAACGACTCAAAGACGTCGGTGCAATATCGGTAAAAAGTTATAATCAGCCACGCCGCGACCAGCGCCAACAAGTGTTAGCCGCGGCAAAAGAGCTTGGTTTAATGGTCGTGCCTGAAGGTGGCGGTAAGTTGCAGCAAAACATTACCATGGTAGTAGACGGTCACACAGGATTAGAACACTCTTTACCTATCGCTAAGGGATATAACGACTTAACTAGCTTGTGGTCAGCAACTAAATCTGGGTACACACCCACATTTGTCGTTTCATACGGTGGCTTGATGGGTGAAGAGTATTGGTACGACCGTACAGAAGTATGGAAAAATCCACGCTTAATGCGATACACACCTGCTCATATCATCGACAAACGAGCGATTCGTCGCCCAACTGCACCAGACAACCAATACAATCACTTTAATGTTGCTTCATATGCCAAAGTACTTAGAGATAATGGCGTAGGTGTGCAAATAGGTGCCCATGGTCAGCGCGAAGGATTGGCAGCTCATTGGGAGTTGTGGTCAATGCAGCAAGGCGGTTTCACACCGTGGGAAGCGTTAAGGGGCGGAACAATCGACGGTGCTAAGCATTTGGGAATGGACAAACAAATTGGCAGCATCGAAGTAGGTAAAGTAGCTGATTTAGTGGTGATTGACGGTGATGTGTTAACCGATCTTCAGCGTAGTGAGTTTGTTGACTACACGGTGATCAATGGACGCGTTTACGAAGCAGCCACAATGAATGAAGTTAATAGTAAGAAAAAGCGTCAGGCGTTTTTCTTTGAGCAGGACAATCAAAGCTTTATGCCTAAAGAAACTGAAGCCAGAGTGCATCAAAAAGGTAAACAACATAAATGGGTGCACTAGACTAAGCTCATAATTCGATTAATTATTTGAAAGGGCGCATTTATATGCGCCCTTTTTTGTGTCAAATTATGTTCAACGCCCCTTTAAATTAACAATCTATACTAAACTGTCTTTTAATTGCTCACTGGTTTATTTGCTTAGCACAACAATTAGTGGGATAAAGTAGCCTGAATTTCCAAGTCAACTTTAGCTAAAAGACGTAAATTAGGAGTATTAGCATATGGATTTTTTGTTCGACTATATCATTACGGTTCAAACTGCATTATTAATTTTTGTCATTGTTTTAATTAAATCGTCCATCAAATTTGTGCCTCAAAATCGCGCTTTCTTAGTGGAACGTTTTGGTAAATTTCAGTCTACTAAAGAAGCAGGCTTAAATTTTATTGTTCCGTTTATTGATAATGTCGCTGCCGATCGCTCTCTTAAGGAGCAAGCGGTAGATGTACCTGAACAAAGTGCGATAACTAAAGATAATATTTCGTTATCCGTTGATGGCGTATTGTATTTCCGGGTTATGGATCCGTATAAAGCAACTTATGGTGTCGACAATTACGTTTTTGCGGTAACCCAATTAGCGCAAACAACCATGCGTTCAGAGCTGGGTAAAATGGAGCTAGACAAAACGTTCGAAGAACGCGACATGCTCAATACCAATATTGTTGCAGCTATTAATGATGCCGCCGGCCCTTGGGGTATTCAGGTTCTTCGTTATGAAATAAAAGATATTGTGCCACCGCAATCTGTTATGGAAGCGATGGAAGCACAAATGAAAGCAGAGCGGGTAAAACGCGCGCAAATTCTTGAATCCGAAGGGGATCGACAAGCCGCAATAAACCGTGCTGAAGGTAATAAAGCCTCTGTCGTATTGGCAGCCGAAGCGGATAAAGCCGAGCAAGTATTACGCGCCGAAGGGGAAGCAAAAGCAATTGTTGCCGTTGCTGAAGCGCAAGCAGAAGCACTTCGTAAAGTAGGTGTTGAGGCGAATACTGAAGAAGGGCAAAAGGCAATTCAATTAGATCTGGCTACCAAAGCGATTGAAGCTAAACAAGCCATTGCCAAAGAGTCATCAATCGTACTATTACCAGATGGTGCAACCGAAGCCGCCTCGGTAGTAGCACAAGCTATGACTGTAATAAATAGCATGAACAAGAGCAGTTAATGATGGAGTTTTTCAGTAATAATCTGGCCGAAAGCTTAATTGTTATTGGCCTAATAATGTTAGCGGTGGAAATCGCAATTTTAGGCTTTGCGACTTTTATATTGTTTTTTGTGGGCGTTGCCTGTGTGGTTACAGGAGCTCTGATTTATGTTGATATCATTCCTGATACATTGATGAGTGCCACTTTGACGGTGGGTTTATTGACTGCCATTGACGCTCTATTGTTATGGAAACCACTTAAAAACATCCAACAAAAAGTCGATAACAAACCAGCCCAAAGTGACTTAATTGGTCATAGCTTTATACTCGGACACGACGTATCGGCGACTCAAAACCCGTATTATCATTATTCCGGTGTACAGTGGAAATTGATAAGTGCGCAGCCAATTGCGGCGGGTAGCATGGTAAAAGTTATCAAAGCGGATGTAGGTATATTTTATGTCGAACTGAGTGACTAAATTATTCAGTGGACGCACCTAATTACGCAACTCAAATAGAGAAACAAACATGTCAGCAAAAGATATTGAGCAATCCTTTGTCACATTGAAGCAGACCGTTCCTTTGTTGGTAAAACACAAAATTTCAGCTGTGCCTACGAACTATGCCCTGTGGTACACATACGTTAGTAATGATTTGCCCGAATTAAATGAGCAGCTTGACGCGGCGGTAGAGAATCAATCTCAATTATCAGAACTCAAAGCCAAAGATTTGTATCGTCATTACATTTCTGACAAAGAAGAAGTAAACGTCTGGGACCTTCGTCAGTCCATTGAAGGAATGATGATCGAATTATCTCAATCTCTTAAAGATACTAAATCAGAAACGCAAGAATATAAAAACTTGATGGATTCATGTATTGACGATTTAAGTAAAGTTGAAAAAGAAGGATGGACTGTAGAAGAAGTGCTAGGTCTGGTGCGTAATATGGTAAAAGAGTCCCAAGTTATTAGACAAAGTACCATAAGCTTTAATGGCGCGCTGGCAAGTGCGGAAAAAGAAATTGCTCGTTTAAAATCACAATTAGAAGCCAGTCAACAAGAAGCTCTTTATGACGCGTTAACCGGTTTATGCAATCGTCGCTATTTTGACTCTGAACTAACTAGCAAATTAAAACTAGAAAAATGCAGTCTAGCGCTTATCGATATTGATCACTTTAAACAGATAAATGACAAATACGGCCACCAAATGGGCGATCTAGTATTAAAGGCGGTTGCTAAAAAAATTCAAAGTTGCTGCCGAGACAATGCCCAAGCTTTTCGCTACGGCGGAGAGGAATTTGCCGTTATTATGCCGGGGCTTGATCAATCACGAGCACGGCACATGGCTGATGTTGTTCGTCGTACAATTGAAAAAATCACCGTAAAAGACCGTCGTACTGGTCAGTCTTTAGGCGATATAACCGTTTCTGCTGGCGTGGCTCAAATTGAAACTAACGAACATTCCGCAGCGGTAATCGAGCGAGCAGACAAATTATTATATGAAGCCAAAAGGCTTGGACGAAATCGCGTTATGCCAATGTCCTAGCGCTAGGATTAATGGTGTTTTTAATCTGAAATCATCAATTATTCGGGTTTATTTCCGCAAAATCGGCTAAAACCGCCAAAAACCACATTTTTTCATTGAATATTAAATACCCAACCATTGTTGTTAAACAACTGAAATTAAAGATTTTTTTGATGGGATTTTTGAATTATTTTTAAACTGCTGATTTTTAAGGCAAATGAAACAATGTAACCTGCCGAAAATTTTTGTATAATGCCGCGCAATTTTTTATTAGACACAGAGTGGACCAATGTCAGAATTATCTCATTACAGAAATATAGGTATTTTTGCCCACGTTGACGCGGGTAAGACCACCACTACCGAACGTATTTTGAAACTTACCGGTAAAATTCATAAAACCGGTGAAGTTCACGACGGTGAATCAACAACAGACTTCATGGAACAAGAAGCAGAGCGCGGAATTACTATCCAATCAGCAGCGACAACCTGTTTTTGGAAAGATCACCGCTTTAACATTATCGATACTCCTGGACACGTTGACTTCACAGTTGAAGTTTACCGTTCACTAAAAGTACTTGATGGTGGAGTGGGTGTTTTCTGTGGTTCTGGTGGTGTTGAGCCACAATCAGAAACTAACTGGCGTTATGCGAACGACTCAGAAGTTGCTCGTGTTATTTTCGTCAACAAACTAGACCGTATGGGTGCTGACTTTTACCGTGTTGTTAAGCAGGTTAAAACAGTACTTGGCGCAAATCCTCTAGTAATGACATTACCAATCGGAATCGAAGATGACTTCGTAGGTGTTGTAGATGTACTAGAGCAAAAAGCTTACATCTGGGATGACACTGGTTTACCAGAAAACTACGTAGTTGAAGATGTTCCTGCTGATATGGTTGACAAAGTAGCGGAATACCGCGAACAACTAATTGAGACAGCAGTTGAGCAAGACGACGACCTAATGATGGCATACATGGACGGTGAAGAACCTTCTATTGCAGATCTTAAGCGTTGTATCCGTAAAGGAACAATTGCACTAGACTTCTTCCCTACTCTTTGTGGTTCTGCATTTAAGAACAAAGGTGTTCAAAACGTACTTGACGCAGTAGTTGACTACTTGCCTAGCCCAACTGAAGTTGATCCTCAGGAACTAGCTGATGAAGAAACCGGTGAACCTACTGGTGAAGTTGCTTTGGTTTCTGTTGACGAACCTTTCCGTGCGCTTGCGTTTAAAATAATGGATGACCGTTTTGGTGCATTAACCTTTATCCGTATTTACTCAGGTAAATTAAGTAAAGGTGACACCATACTAAACAGCTTCACTGGCAAAACTGAACGTGTTGGCCGCATGGTAGAAATGCACGCTGACGATCGTACGGAGCTTAGCTCTGCACAAGCTGGTGATATCATCGCTATCGTTGGTATGAAAAACGTGAAAACAGGTCATACTTTGTGTGATCCTAAGCACCCTTGTACGCTTGAGCCAATGATTTTCCCAGAGCCAGTAATCTCTATCGCTGTATCTCCTAAAGATAAAGGTTCTACTGAGAAAATGGGTATTGCTATCGGTAAGATGGTTGCAGAAGATCCAACGTTCCAAGTAGAAACTGATGAAGATTCTGGTGAAACTATTCTGAAAGGAATGGGTGAACTTCACTTGGATATCAAAGTTGATATCTTGAAGCGTACTTACGGCGTTGAGCTAGAAGTAGGTCAACCTCAGGTTGCTTACCGTGAAACTATTACACAACCAATTGAAGATTCTTATACCCATAAGAAACAATCTGGTGGTTCTGGTCAGTTCGGTAAGATTGACTACCGTATCCGTCCTGGTGAGCCGGGTTCTGGTTTCAAATTCACGTCAGTGGTTGTTGGTGGTAACGTTCCAAAAGAATTCTTCCCTGCAATTGAAAAAGGCTTTAAAGGCATGATGGATACTGGTGTTCTTGCCGGCTTCCCAGTGCTTGACGTTGAAGTTGAGTTATACGACGGTGGATTCCACGCCGTGGATTCATCAGCAATTGCTTTTGAAATCGCAGCAAAAGGTGCATTCCGTCAATCAATTCCTAAAGCAGGGCCTCAGCTAATCGAACCTATCATGAAAGTTGACGTATTTACGCCAGACGACCATGTTGGTGACGTAATTGGTGACCTTAACCGTCGTCGCGGTATGATCAAAGATCAAGAAGCAGGTGTTACAGGTGTTCGTGTTAAAGCTGACGTACCTCTTTCTGAAATGTTCGGTTATATCGGTTCACTTCGTACAATGACATCTGGTCGTGGTCAATTCTCTATGGAATTCAGCCACTACATGCCTTGTCCTATGAACGTAGCTGAAAAAGTTATCGCTGAGACAAAAGAACGTAACGCTAAGAAGTAATTTATACTTTTAGTTAGTTCATCAAAAAACCCGATTATTTAATCGGGTTTTTTATTGCCTCGGCTATATAAAATTCAACTACACAAGCTGTAATTTCCAATTACCACGGCGGAAAACAATAACCCCCACGACGGTCATTAGCGATTGTGCAAAAACGATGGACCAGAATACGCCTGATGGTCCTAAGCTAGCATAGGATGATAACCCGTAAGCTAACGGAATCTGAACGACCCAAAAACACAACAAATTAATTTTTGTTGGTGTCATGGTATCTCCGGCACCGTTGAACGCTTGTACTACAACCATGCCAAGTCCGTAAAAACCAAATCCCAAACTAACATAACGCAAACACTGAACGGCATATTCAGCAACGTTAGGATCTGTACTAAATGCGGCGACTATTATTTTGGCAAACACAAATAAAATAACCGCGACACTAAGCATAAAAATGACATTATACCGAGCGACCCGCCATACCGATTTTTCTGCGCGTTCTGGTTGCTCAGCGCCCAGATTCTGCCCCACTAACGTAGCTACAGCGTTACTTAATCCCCATGCTGGCAGCAAAGTGAACATCACAATTCTAATTGCTATCGTATACCCAGCGACGGCTGCACTGCCATAAGTAGCCACTATTCTTACCAGTACAACCCAACTCGCAGTCGCTACCAAAAACTGCAATGTTCCGCCCACAGATACTTTTAGTAGTTCTGCCATAACTGCAAATTTTGGTCTTAGAGATTGCAAGTTAACCTGTACTCTTCCAGCAACGCCACAGAGGTAATAAAGTTGATAACAGACCCCAATACCTCGTCCAATTGTGGTTGCAACGGCAGCTCCGGTTACGCCCATTTCTGGGAATGGCCCCCAACCGAATATGAGAATAGGGTCAAGAACCAGATTAATCCCATTAGCTAACCATAAAGAGCGCATTGCTACAGATGCATCACCTGCCCCACGGAAAATTGCGTTGATCAAAAACAGATAAAAAATTGAAGCTGAACCACATAACATTATTGTGGTGTAATTAATCCCAAGGGCTAAAACTTCTGCCTCAGCCCCCATAAAGATTAAAATATCCTTTGCAAACAACATCCCTATCGCTGCAACGAACAAAGAAACAAGCAACCCTAACCACAACGCTTGTCCAGCAACTAAATTAGCTTTGGATTGATTTTTTTCGCCAATACGGCGCGCGACCATGGCAGTTACGCCCATACTCAAGCCAATAGCCAATGCGTACAATATCGATAACACGGCTTCTGTTAAGCCAACTACGGTAACTGCCTCAAAACCTAAAAAAGACACGTAAAATATATCGACTAAAGCAAATATCGCTTCCATCGACATTTCTAACACCATTGGCACGGCAAGCAAAAATGCAGCCACTCCTATAGAGCCTTTAGTAAAGTCATGTTGCACTTTACCAGACACAGCTTGTTTGAATAACGCCCACATGGAACGCTTGTGTAAATGATGTTCTGTCATTTAAAAACCTATGTATTCAACCTAATGAGATACCTCAAAAGGGATAAGAGAGATTGAACAGAAGACTGTCCGAGTATATGTAATCAACTAACGAAGAACGTTAGATATAGTTGCCTCGGAAAAAAGACGGCTATTGAATTTTAGTTAGCGTGAACGCGGTGACAATAACGCATATTTTCGAGGCGATAAGTGCTATTTCTGCATAGCAATGAGGTTGTGAATTGTTCATTGGCTTGGCCTCGAATTTTGGAGTGCTCAAAATATGCTCTTTTTGGGATTAATTGTCAACACACCTTAGGTACTGTTTTGGGTAAATAAATTGTCAAAATAGATTTTTTTAGTTATGGTTTTACAAGTCTCCGAAGTTGTCCTTATGGATAGAGAATATTGAGACAAAAACATCGAATACTCATGGAAGAAGCTAAGGAAGCTTATATGAAAACCCGTCTAATATTAGCCCTGCTATTATTTTGTATCCCCTCGTTTGCCGAACAAATCCCCGTAGAGCAATTTTCAAAACATAGTGACTATCTTGATATGGTCATATCTCCTGATGGCAAACATCTTTTAGCTCGCATCCAACATGAAGGTGAAGTAAGCCTAGTATTTTTGGACGCAAAAAACATGAAAATAGTAGGTGGTGTGCGTCCTAAAGAGGGTGATGTTATTCATACTGCTCAATGGGTCAGTAATGAAAGAGTGGTTTATCAGTTTGCTGAAAAACGATTACGCTATGATGCGCCAATTGCAACAGGAGAGTTATTTGCGATTAATGTTGATGGCAGTAAACAAGAAATGCTGTATGGCTGGAGAGCAAGAGAGAATGGCGATCGCGGTACAAGAACCAAAAAACGCGAAGCCAGTTACGCAACGCCCGAAATAATTAGCTTGTTGGTAGACGATGAAAAAAACATCTTGATATTGGAACACCCTTGGACCTTAGAACATAACCTTTGGTACGACTTACGCAAAAAACACTCAGTTATTTCTAAGCTAAATATATTCAACGGCCGCAAAACTAAAGTCGAGGTGCTTCCCCATCCTGGAGCTCAAGCTATTGCCAACAAAATGGGCGAAATTAATTTTATCAAATGGCATGATGAAAATTTAGAAGTTCATGGAGCATATAGAGAAAATCGTGATTCACAATGGCTAGAAATTGTAGATGCTTTTGGGGTCAACAAAGACCTAGTTCCAACTGGCACTAGCAATGATGGTAAAAAGATTTTACTAACGGGTAGTTACGGAAAAAGAGATTTAAATACTTATTACGTTTTAGATCTCACCAGCAAAAAACTTAGTCCGGTTTTTGACAGTATGGTAGCCGATATCGCTTATACCAATCGGGAGCCTTTAACCAATATGCCGGTAGTTGGTATTTCTTATCCGGGTAAACCGCAATATCATTATGTAGAGGAAAACAAAACCGCCAAGCTGCATAAGATGTTAGTTGAGGCCTTCGGTGAACAGGAAGTTAACATCACAAGTGCAACTCGAGATGGGAAAAAGCTGTTGGTGCGGGTCTCGAGTGATGTCAATCCAGGCGAATACTACATATTTGACACTGAAAAAATGGGTGCAGAATTTATCTGGTCGAACCGCTCTTGGCTAGACCCGCGCACTATGGCTCCAATGCAAGCATTTCAATTCACCACTGAAGACAATATGGAAATCCACGGTTACTTGACCATGCCATTAGCACAAAAGGAAAATGAAAAACCCCCTATGGTCGTCGTTATCCATGGTGGTCCCCACGGTATAAGTGAAACATGGGGATTTAATAGTGAAGTGCAGTTTTTAGCTAACCGAGGGTATGCGGTATTACAAGTTAATTTCCGCGGCTCTGGTGGTTATGGTAAACAGTTTGAACAAGCGGGCTATCGGCAATGGGGAGGTAAGATGATAAAAGATATCACCGACGCCACTAAATATGTTGTCAGCCAAGGATATGTAGACGGCGAAAGAATGTGTGTGTATGGCGCTAGTTATGGTGGATATGCAGCATTGATGGCCAGTGTGCGCGAGCCTGAACTGTACAACTGCACCATAGGCTATGTTGGTATTTACGATTTAAACTATGCATATACTGATAGCATTTACATGAAGAGTCATGGAGGCCGAGGTTATTTTGAAAAAGTCCTAGGCACCAACGCGCGAGAGCTAGCTCAATTCTCTCCTGTGAATTATGCAGACAAAATCAAATCAGATGTATTGTTAATTCACGGCGAAAAAGATTCCATCGTTTCGGTTAAAAATGCCCAAGCGATGCTCGCCAGCTTTGAAGCCGTAGGTAAAAAGGCAGACTACATAAACTTTGAAAAAGGCGGGCATGGCCTGTTTCAAGAGGCGGGACGAAGACAAGTATATGCAGCGCTCGAAGAATTTATTAATCAGCACATTAATAAATAGAATATGCAAAATAAGCAACCGCATCAGGAACATCCCTTGCGGTTGCCCTTATTATCAAGTGATAACAGAATCAGTCGCTATATCAGTTTTACGACAAAACGCTTACACTAACCACCATAAAAATTCTGACATCAAACAATTTTATCAGTTATGACAATTGCACAAGGTAAACGCCTCAATAAATACATCAGCGAAACAGGTTTATGCTCTCGTCGTGAAGCTGATAAATTAATTGAGCAGAATCGAGTCACTATAAACAACAAAATTCCTGAGCTTGGTACCAAAGTACTTGAAGGCGACGAAGTCAGAGTTGACCAAAAGCTTATCGGAGCCACACCTGAGAATAAATCAGATCGTATTTACATCGCTTATAACAAACCTATTGGCATAACTTGTACTACTGAGCGCCACGTAAAAGGAAATATAATCGATGCGATTGGTCACAAACAGCGAATTTTTCCCATCGGTCGATTAGATAAACCTTCAGAAGGACTAATTTTACTCACTAGCGACGGCGATATCGTCAATAAAATATTACGAGCTGAAAACGCGCATGACAAGGAATATGAAGTTACTGTAACTCAGCCTATCAGTGAGCGTTTTTTGGCGCAAATGGCCGCTGGCGTCCCGATTTTAGGCACAGTCACTAAGCCTTGTAAAATTAGTCCAATGGGTAAATACAAATTTAAGATTATTTTGACCCAAGGATTAAATCGACAAATTCGGCGAATGTGTGAGTTTTTGGGTTACGAGGTAAGTAAATTAAAGCGTACACGCATCATGCATATCGATCTATCACGTTTATATCCCGGTCAGTGGCGCAATTTGAGCGAAACTGAAATGCGAACCTTGAATGAAGCACTCAAAGGTTCGCAAAAAACAGCGGACTAGACCCACAAAACCGCTGTGAAATTATGGGTCGTGAATTGGCTTATGCGTGAACTTCGGGCAACAACATTTGCACTGGTGTAGGTAATACTTTGACGACTTGTCTGCGGCTGACCTGCCAAAAAGCGGATAATAGCAACAAAGTCGCACCTATGCATAAGCCGGTAATTGCAAAGCTATAACTTACCATGCCGTATGTCTCTAATAAGGTTGAGAAAGCATAGATAACATAGACGAGTGCCGACACCATTATCGCACGTCTATCGACTGCAATAGAAATCATAGCTAATAACACATAAAGCCCAACGACCATCAATGATACCGATACACCACCAATACCTTGTAACACCCCTAAAGACGAAAATATTGGATGAACTATTAGTGGAGCCGCAGCTAAATGCAGCCAAAAAGCCACATCTGAAGAACGTGTTTGACGTTTGCGATCAGATGCATCCCAATACATGGCTAAGCCGAAAATTGATAACCCTGCAATCAATAACATGCTATTTACCCATGTAATTGCAATTGGGAAACTTGCCAAAACAACAGCTATAATGCTGCCACAAATCGCCGCGACACCAGCTGCGACTGTGATAGGAACGCGGAATCTACGCCAATGCAACATAGCTGCAATTGAAGTTACGATGCCAGCTATGACGAACCCTATTTCATTGGGATGCTGATAATTGACCAATGGCGTTGCGAAAACACCACCTAAGAACGACAGTAACAACATGATAGCTGGCAGTGCCATACGACGCTTGACCACAAAAAATTCCGCTAAAAACCAAGAGGCTATAGCAACACCAGCGGTTCCTAACATGGGGGATATATGAAAGCCTAAAAACCCGATCGACGCCAACAATAATCCGCTGGCGATCACCACAAAAACATCGTTAAACCCGGTTATCAATCGAAAATTTTCTTCATCAGCTAGAGAAGTGTTTTTTAAGCTAGCTATATGTGACTTGAACTGGCTGACCGAATCATTGGTAAAAATCCCGGCCTCAACAGCTTGATTTAGATCTTCATCGTTATACATTTTTGGCTCCGATTATAATTATTCTTAACTACGTTTGGCGTACAATCCTTCGATTTATAAGAACAAATAGCAAAAACTGAACCAAATAAAATAAGCTAATATAATCAATACGTTAGAATTATAAAATGGTAATTTTAAGAATGGAAGCTTATTCAGTTTAGGGGAAAAGGCTAAATAATAGTAAAATTAACCAGTAGATTATGGGGCGATAATCGTATCCCATCCCCAATCAAATTTCGGCAAGCCAACACTTTTAATCAACCTTTGGTATTCGATTTTATTTAATGCTCGGGCTACAACTTTGTACTGGGATTTATATTTAATCGCTCGGGTGGTTAACAAATCAAAGCGTTTATCGGCATTTTCTGAAAAATCAACATCCCGCAATTCATCAATTCGGATATTCGTCTTGTAATACTCGATTGCATATTCTAGTAGGCGATTTTGAATTAATAGCACTTTCTTATTAACAAGATGAACACACATTCGCTTCTCGGAAATAGCCTTTGAGAAGCCTTTTTCGGTCAACTCGTTTGCACAATGTTGTAATGACTCAGACGCTTGCCAATATTGCGTAATTAATTTTAGATAGTGGCTAGAAATTTTTTCGTTTTGCTGGATTTCAGGCAAATTCAATTCGTCCACAATATCTTGTGAAAGCATGTCTAACGTAACCAATAGTCGATTGAATTTGGGCATTTGTCTCGTGAAAAGGCAAAACCTAAAGGCTATCCCCATAGAGGCAGAAAGGTCAAGAAATTATCACCAGTAATGTTACAAGGATTTCAAACCCTGTAAGCTGTATTGACCTTTTCCACGGGATAAATCCCGTTCTACATACCTGTAATTTAACCCCACGGAATTAATACCTAAACCCCGTAGCAGGGACTTTAGTCCCTGTAAGCTTTATTGACCTTCATCCACGGGCTAAAGCCCGTTCTACATACCTGTAATTTAACCCCACGGAATTAATACCTAAACCCCGTAGCAGGGACTTTAGTCCCTGTAAGCTTTATTGACCTTCATCCACGGGCTAAAGCCCGTGCTACACGCCTGTAATTTAACCCCTCGGAATTAATACCTGCTCCCCTGTGCAGGGACTTTAGTCCCTGTAAGCTGTATTGACCTTCATCCACGGGCTAAAGCCCGTGCTACATACCTGTGATTTAACCCCACAGAGTTAATACCTAAACCCCGTAGCAGGGACTTTAGTCCCTGTAAGCTGTATTGACCTTCATCCACGGGCTAAAGCCCGTTCTACTGACGTCGGAAAACAAAAAAGCCGCTCAATGAGCGGCTTTCTTAATCTTGTGTAACTGACTTCGCGATTAAGCGATGATTTTTGCTACAACACCAGCACCAACAGTACGGCCACCTTCACGGATTGCGAAGCGTAAACCTTCGTCCATCGCGATTGGGTTGATTAGCTCAACTTTGAATTTCAAGTTGTCGCCTGGCATTACCATTTCTACACCTTCTGGTAATTCTACTGCACCAGTGATGTCGGTTGTACGGAAGTAAAACTGTGGACGATAGCCTTTGAAGAATGGAGTATGACGGCCACCTTCATCTTTAGACAATACATACACTTCTGCTTCAAACTGAGTGTGAGGAGTGATTGAACCAGGCTTAGCCAATACTTGACCACGCTCTACGTCATCACGCTTAGTACCACGTAGTAGAACACCAACGTTCTCACCTGCACGACCTTCGTCAAGCAACTTACGGAACATCTCTACACCAGTACAAGTTGTTTTCGTTGTATCTTTGATACCTACAATCTCAACTTCTTCACCTACTTTGATGATACCTTGCTCTACACGACCGGTTACTACTGTTCCACGACCTGAGATTGAGAATACATCTTCAATTGGCAAAATGAACGGCTTATCAATCGCACGCTCTGGCTCTGGGATGTAGCTATCAAGTGCTTCTGCAAGCTCAATGATTTTGGCTTCCCATGCTTCATCACCTTCCAACGCTTTTAGCGCTGAACCTTGAATTACTGGCAAGTCGTCACCTGGGAATTCGTATTCAGTTAGAAGTTCACGTACTTCCATTTCAACCAATTCCAACAACTCTTCGTCGTCAACCATGTCACATTTGTTCATGAATACGATCATGTAAGGAATACCAACTTGGCGACCCAACAAGATGTGCTCACGTGTTTGAGGCATAGGACCGTCTGTTGCCGCAACAACTAGGATACCACCGTCCATTTGCGCAGCACCGGTGATCATGTTCTTAACATAATCCGCGTGTCCTGGGCAATCTACGTGTGCGTAGTGACGCTTAGGCGTGTCATACTCAACGTGTGAAGTGGAGATAGTGATACCACGCTCACGCTCTTCTGGAGCGTTATCAATTTGATCAAACGCCGATGCTGCACCACCATAGGTCTTTGCTAGAACTGTAGTGATTGCCGCTGTTAGCGTCGTTTTACCATGGTCAACGTGGCCAATTGTACCGACGTTTACATGGGGTTTCGTGCGTTCAAACTTTTCTTTAGCCATTTTTCTCGTTTCCTAATTTAAAAGTCCGACCCTGTAACAGACCGGACCGAACCTTCATTTAGATTAATTTCTTGCTTCAACTATCGCTTTAGTCACATTATTTGGTGCTTCAGCATAGTTAAAGAATTCCATAGAGTATGAAGCTCGCCCCTGCGTTGCGCTTCGCAATGCAGTAGCATAGCCAAACATTTCCGAAAGAGGAACCTTAGCACGTACTATTTTTATACCTGCTACCCCTTCATCCATGCCATCAATCACGCCGCGGCGACGATTTAAGTCACCGACGACATCACCCATCCAGTCTTCTGGTGTGGTGACCTCAACTTTCATAGTCGGCTCAAGCAATACAGGATTAGCGATTTCGACACCATTCCTAAAGCCCATTGAACCGGCTATCTTAAACGCCATTTCTGAAGAGTCAACATCATGGAAAGAACCATCATATAAAGTGACTTTGACATCTAGCACAGGATAACCTGCTAAGACACCATTTTGCATTTGTTCTTGAATACCTTTGTCTACAGATGGAATGTATTCTTTGGGGACGATTCCGCCCACAATTTCATTCACAAACTCGTAGCCCGCACCTTCTTTATTAGGCTCGACCTTCAACCAAACATGACCATATTGACCACGTCCACCTGATTGTCGAATAAACTTCCCTTCCACTTCCACACTCTTGCGAATTGTCTCTCTGTATGCAACTTGGGGTTTACCCACATTACATTCAACATTGAACTCACGTTTCATGCGGTCGACGATAATATCCAAATGCAACTCTCCCATTCCTGAGATGATTGTTTGTCCAGATTCTTCGTCAGTTTTTACGCGGAAAGAAGGGTCTTCTGCGGCAAGTTTACCCAAGGCAACACCCATTTTATCCTGGTCTGCTTTAGAACGAGGCTCAACCGCAATAGAAATAACCGGTTCAGGAAACTCCATACGTTCGAGGGTAATAATGTGATTTGGATCACACAAGGTGTCTCCGGTAGTCACATCTTTCATTCCAATAGCGGCAGCGATATCACCGGCGCGCACTTCTTTTAACTCTTCACGGTCTTTAGCATGCATTTGCACTATTCGACCAAAGCGTTCTTTTTTACCTTTAACGGCATTATAAACAGCATCACCTGTATTTACTGTGCCAGAATAACAACGGAAGAAAGTCAATGTACCTACAAATGGGTCAGTGGCAATTTTAAACGCTAAGGCAGAAAACGGTTCGCTATCATCAGCGTGACGCTCTGCTTCGGTTTCGTTTTTATCACTCAACACACCTTTAATAGCCGGTACATCGATAGGCGCTGGCAAAAATTCTATGACCGAATCAAGAACAGCCTGTACACCCTTGTTTTTAAACGCTGAGCCACATGTCGCCACTACAATTTCATTTTTCAGTGTACGAACCCGTAGCCCAGATTTAATTTCTTCCTCGGAAAGCTCTTCGCCTTCCAGATATTTATTCATTAGTTCATCAGAAGCTTCTGCTGCAGCTTCGACCATTTCAGTTCGAAGTTCATTCGCTCTGTCTAGCAAGTCTGCAGGAATTTCTTCGTATAAAAATGTCATGCCTTGATCAGCTTCATTCCAATTAATGGCTTTCATCTTGATCAGGTCAATAACACCTTTGAAGTTTTCTTCAGAACCAATGTTCAATTGAATAGGTACACAATTAGCACCCAAACGATTGTGAATTTGCTTAACTACACGGTCGAAGTCAGCACCTGCACGGTCCATTTTATTAACAAATACCATGCGCGGAACACGGTATTTATCAGCCTGACGCCATACAGTCTCAGATTGGGGTTCAACGCCCGACGAGCCACAGAAAACAACTACTGCCCCATCAAGTACACGCAAAGAACGTTCAACTTCTATAGTGAAGTCTACGTGTCCCGGCGTATCAATGATGTTAATTCGGTGCTGATCATACTGTTGTTGCATGCCAGACCAGAAACAAGTAGTTGCAGCGGAGGTAATCGTAATCCCCCGCTCCTGCTCTTGCTCCATCCAATCCATTGTGGCAGCGCCATCATGGACTTCACCAATCTTGTGAGACAAGCCGGTATAGAATAAAACGCGCTCAGTCGTTGTCGTTTTACCCGCGTCAACGTGTGCAACGATTCCGATATTACGATAGCGTTCAATTGGATGTTTTCGAGCCATTTAATCCTCTCTAAGAAACTTTGACTACCAACGGTAGTGTGCGAACGCTTTGTTCGCTTCAGCCATACGGTGAACGTCTTCACGCTTCTTAACCGCAGAGCCTCTGTTCTCAGACGCATCTAACATTTCAGCTGCTAGGCGCTGAGCCATAGATTTTTCACCACGCTTACGCGCAGCTTCAACCATCCAACGCATACCAAGTGCATTACGACGAACAGGACGAACTTCTACAGGTACTTGGTACGTAGAACCACCAACACGACGAGATTTAACCTCGACAGTAGGGCGGATGTTGTCCAAAGCTTCTTCAAACACATCTAGGTGAGCTTTGCTGGTTTTTTCAGCAACGATGTCTAATGCACCGTAAACAATTTTTTCAGCAGTAGATTTTTTACCATCCAACATGACAACGTTCATGAATTTGGCAAGTAATTGTGATCCGAACTTAGGATCTGGTAGGATTTTGCGTTGACCTACAACTCGTCTTCTTGGCATCTTAATATTCTCCGTGGGGATTCAGGAATTACCCAAAACTCTAAATTTAATAGTTTGGCCTTACTAACGGAGAACCGTTAAGACTTAGGCCTTTTTGCGCCGTACTTAGAACGGGCTTGTCTACGGTCGTTTACGCCTGCGCAGTCTAATGTACCGCGAACAGTGTGATAACGAACACCTGGTAAATCTTTAACACGACCACCACGAATAAGAACAACACTGTGCTCTTGTAGGTTGTGACCTTCACCACCGATATATGAAGAAACTTCAAAACCGTTGGTTAAACGAACACGACATACTTTACGTAATGCAGAGTTCGGCTTCTTTGGTGTGGTGGTATATACACGTGTACATACTCCACGTTTTTGTGGGCAAGCCTGTAAGGCAGCTACGTTGCTTTTTTCAACGGGCTTCTTACGAGGAGAGCGCACCAACTGGTTAACTGTTGCCATTAACTAGCTCCTGGTTAATAAAAAAACTACTGTTTGTCCGATTTTTCGGACGCTGAAAGCGAAAAATCCGCGAACCCTAACTTGGATTACCAAATTTCGGGTCGCGGAATTCTATAGATCATAAATCAAACTGTCAAGAAAAGACTTTGACCAACTAGTAGTTAGCCAAAGACATATTCTAATTTTGATTACTCGTCGTTAGACGTACTTTCACCGGCTTCTGCGTTTAACGCTTCAGTCAGAGCAAGTTCAGCTTCTGAAGCAGATACTGATGGTTCTTCAATCATTGCAGCTTGTTTTAGTTTTGCGCGATTTTGATGGTACGCAAAACCTGTACCTGCAGGGATCAAACGACCAACAATAACGTTTTCTTTCAAGCCACGTAACTCATCTTCTTTACCTTGCACTGCTGCTTCAGTAAGAACACGTGTCGTTTCTTGGAACGATGCTGCCGAAATGAATGATTCAGTAGAAAGTGATGCTTTGGTAATACCAAGCAATTGGGTTTCATACTGAGCAGGAATTTTACCCTGTTTTTCAATCTCACGGTTAGCAACTCTAACGTTTGCCACTTCAACCTGTTCGCCTTCGAGGAATTGAGTATCACCTGGGTGAGTAATCAAACACTTACGCAACATCTGGCGGATTACCACTTCGATGTGCTTATCGTTAATTTTAACCCCTTGTAGACGGTAAACTTCTTGCACTTCGTTCACAATGTAGTTAGCCACTGCACTGATTCCACGAAGACGCAAGATGTCATGTGGTGATTCTGGACCATCGGCAATTACTTCACCTTTTTCTACAGATTCACCTTCAAACACGTTAAGTTGACGCCATTTAGGGATCATTTCTTCATAGTGATCGCCTTCTTTCGGCGTAATAACTAAGCGTTTCTTACCTTTCGTTTCTTTACCGAATCCGATAGTACCGGACACTTCAGCAAGAATTGCAGGCTCTTTAGGCTTACGTGCTTCAAACAAGTCAGCAACACGCGGTAGACCACCGGTGATGTCACGAGTCTTCGAACTTTCCTGCGGTATACGTGCTAACACGTCACCTTCACGAGCTGCCATACCATCAGATGCTTCGATTGTGGTAAAGCTAGGCAGACGAATTTCCTGCAATCCAACTTCATCACTTTCAAGAATTAGTTTAGGTTCTTTCGCGTTCGCTTTGGTCAAATCTTTAACCACGATACGTGTCAAGCCTGTTAACTCATCCTGCTGCATTTCAGTATTAGAATCATCAACATCAGCAAAGCTAATTTTCGCTTTACGTTCTGTGATAATTGGATGCGAGTGCGGATCCCAGTTTGCAACGATATCACCAGAGGTTATGGCGGCATTGTCGTCAACTGATAATATTGCACCGTAAGGTACTTTATATCGCTCTTTTTCACGACCTTGGTCGTCAATAACAGTTAGTTCTGTAGAACGAGAAACGATAACTACTTTGTCATCTGCATTACGAACATATTTAGCATTATGCAGTTTCAATGTACCCGTTGTTTTAACTTGTACACTGTTTTCTGCAGATGCTCTAGATGCCGCACCACCGATGTGGAATGTACGCATGGTTAACTGTGTACCAGGTTCACCGATTGACTGTGCGGCGATAACACCCACAGACTCACCGAAGCCAACCATATGTCCACGAGCAAGGTCACGTCCGTAACATCTTGCACAAACACCAAAGTCGTTGTCACAAGTGATAACCGAGCGAACCAATATTTGGTCAACTGAGTTTACTTCCAACATGTCTACTAAACCTTCATCTAGTAGTGTATTACGTTCAACAAGAATCTCGTCAGAGCCTGGCTTAACAACGTCTTCAGCTACTACACGTCCCAATACACGTTCACGCAATGGTTCTACAACGTCTCCACCTTCGATTAACGGAGTCATCTTAACCCCTTCGTAGGTACCACAATCTTCAGTGTTGATCACCAAATCTTGTGCAACGTCAACTAGACGACGAGTTAGGTAACCCGAGTTCGCTGTTTTCAATGCCGTATCGGCCAAACCTTTACGCGCACCGTGAGTAGAGATAAAGTACTGAAGTACGTTTAGACCTTCACGGAAGTTTGCGGTAATTGGGGTTTCAATGATTGAACCATCTGGTTTTGCCATTAGTCCACGCATACCAGCTAACTGACGTATCTGAGCGGCACTACCACGAGCACCAGAGTCAGCCATCATAAACACTGAGTTGAAAGAATCCTGTTCTTCCATTTCACCGTCACGATTTTTAACTGTTTCTTTAGACAAGTTAGACATCATTGCTTTCGCAACGTCTTCGTTTGCACGAGACCAGATATCGATAACTTTGTTATAACGCTCACCAGCAGTAACCAAACCAGATTGGAATTGTTCCTGAATTTCAAATACTTCTTCTTCAGCTGCTTCGATAATGTCTTTCTTAGCATCTGGTATAACCATATCATCGATACCAACTGACGCACCCGCGATCATCGCATAGTGGAAACCGGTATACATGATTTGGTCAGCAGCAATTACTGTATCTTTCAAACCTAATACACGGTAACAAGCATTCAACAAACGTGAAATTTGCTTTTTACCCATAGGTTGGTTGATAAGTTCAAACGGCAAACCTTTTGGCAAAATCAGTGAGAAAATAGCACGCCCTACCGTGGTATCAGTTAGGGTTACTTTTTCAGTCTTGTTGCCATCCGCATCAACTTCATATTCAGTAATACGTACTTTTACGCGAGCGTGTAGTTCAGCATTACCTGTACGATACGCTTTTTCTGCTTCGTTCGGGCTGGTGAATACCATTGCTTCACCCAAACCATTTACACGGTCACGGGTAAGATAGTACAAACCTAATACAACGTCCTGTGAAGGAACGATGATTGGCTCACCGTTAGCAGGCGACAAAATGTTGTTAGTTGACATCATCAGAGCACGAGCTTCTAACTGTGCTTCGATAGTCAATGGTACGTGTACCGCCATTTGGTCACCATCGAAGTCAGCGTTATATGCCGCACACACTAGCGGGTGCAACTGAATCGCTTTACCTTCGATAAGGGTAGGTTCAAACGCTTGGATACCCAAACGGTGAAGTGTAGGTGCACGGTTAAGCAATACTGGATGTTCGCGGATAACGTCATCTAATACGTCCCAAACTTCCGGCGCTTCGCGCTCAACTAACTTCTTAGCCGCTTTGATAGTCGTAGCTAAGCCACGGCCTTCTAATTTGCCATAGATAAATGGTTTGAATAATTCCAATGCCATTTTCTTCGGTAGTCCACACTGATGCAAACGCAACGTAGGACCAACGGTGATAACTGAACGACCAGAGTAATCAACACGCTTACCTAGTAGGTTCTGACGGAAACGACCCTGTTTACCTTTGATCATATCTGCCAAAGATTTAAGAGGACGTTTGTTAGAACCGGTAATAGCACGACCACGACGTCCGTTATCAAGAAGTGCATCTACCGCTTCTTGTAACATACGCTTTTCGTTGCGCACGATGATATCTGGTGCAGCAAGGTCTAGTAGACGCTTCAAACGGTTGTTACGGTTGATTACACGACGGTATAAGTCGTTCAAATCTGAAGTTGCAAAACGACCGCCATCTAGTGGCACCAAAGGACGTAAGTCAGGTGGTAATACTGGCAATACAGTCATAATCATCCATTCAGGCTTGTTACCTGATTGCTGGAATGATTCTAATAACTTCAAACGTTTAGTAATTTTCTTACGCTTAGTTTCTGAATTGATACTTGGCAATTCTTCACGCATAGCGGCAACGTCAGCATCAACGTCTAGTACTTTTAGCAATTCAAATACTGCTTCAGCACCCATTTTAGCTTCGAATTCGTCACCATGCTCTTCCAAAGAATCTAAATATTCTTCTTCAGTTAATAGCTGAGAACGCTCAAGCGTTGTCATACCAGGTTCGGTAACAACATAAGATTCGAAATAAAGTACACGTTCGATATCACGTAACGTCATATCCAACATCAAACCAATCCGAGACGGCAATGATTTCAAGAACCAAATGTGTGCTACTGGACTTGCCAGTTCAATGTGACCCATACGCTCACGACGTACTTTGGTTAAGGTAACTTCAACGCCACACTTTTCACAAATTACACCACGATGTTTTAGGCGCTTGTACTTTCCACATAAGCATTCATAGTCTTTAACCGGACCAAAGATGCGAGCACAGAAAAGGCCATCGCGCTCTGGTTTGAACGTACGATAGTTAATGGTTTCAGGTTTTTTAACCTCACCAAAAGACCACGAACGGACCATGTCCGGAGAAGCAAGACCGATTCGAATATTATCGAACTCTTCGGTTTTGTTCTGTTGCTTAAGAAACTTTAATAAGTCTTTCACTTTTTTCTCCCAGCGGAGTGGTGTTACAAAACCTGACTAGTTTTTTGACTAGTCAGGCTCTCCTGTCTTTCGCTCAATCAGAGCAAATTAATCGTTCTGCTCTTCTAATTCGATGTTGATACCGAGTGAGCGGATTTCTTTCAACAATACGTTGAATGATTCCGGCATACCAGGTTCCATGCGATGATCGCCATCCACAATGTTTTTATACATTTTGGTACGACCATTCACGTCATCGGATTTCACAGTTAGCATTTCTTGCAATGTATATGCAGCACCATATGCTTCAAGTGCCCACACTTCCATCTCTCCGAAACGCTGTCCACCGAATTGAGCTTTACCACCCAACGGCTGCTGTGTAACCAAGCTGTAAGAACCAGTTGAACGCGCGTGCATCTTGTCATCAACCAAGTGGTTAAGTTTCAACATGTACATGTAACCAACAGTTACAGGACGTTCAAACGAGCGGCCAGTACGACCGTCAAACAACGTGATTTGTCCGCTTTCTGGAATATCTGCCAACAATAACAAGTCTTTAATTTCTCGTTCTGTAGCACCATCGAAAACAGGTGTCGCGATAGGAACACCCTTACGCAAGTTTTCAGCAAGACGTCTAATTTCTTCGTCTGTGAAGTTATCAATATCAACTTCTTGATGCGATTTACCTGAGCTATACACTTCTTTTAAGAAGCTTCTTAACTTAGATAATTCTTCTTGCTCTTTGATCATGCGGTCAATCTTAGCACCCAGACCATGAGCAGCCATGCCCAAGTGAGTTTCAAGAATCTGACCGATGTTCATACGCGAAGGTACACCAAGTGGGTTAAGTACGATGTCTACCGGAGTACCGTTCGCATCGTATGGCATATCTTCCACTGGTTGGATAGTCGAGATAACACCTTTGTTACCGTGACGACCGGCCATTTTATCACCAGGCTGGATATGACGTTTAACCGCTAAGTAAACTTTGACAATCTTCAACACACCCGGCGCTAGATCATCACCTTGGGTGATCTTACGACGTTTGATTTCAAACTTGTTATCAAAATCAAGTTTAATCTCACTGTGCTGTTCAGCGATTTGATCAAGTTCTAATTGTGCGTCTTCGTCTTTCAACGTGATATCGAACCATTTTTCACGCGGCAAGCTATCAAGTTTAGCTTGATCAACATTGTTACGTAGCAATAGGTTAGTAGCACGAGCAAAGATACCGTCGGCTAAAATACCGAACTCATCACCCAAGTCTTTTTTGACTTGACGTAATTGCATATCTTCGATTTCAAGCGCACGCTTGTCTTTTTCTACGCCATCACGAGTGAAAACTTGCACGTCAATAACTGTACCGTGCACAGAGTTAGGTACACGCAATGATGTATCTTTAACGTCTGACGCTTTCTCACCGAATATGGCTCTTAGTAGTTTTTCTTCTGGCGTTAGCTGAGTTTCACCTTTAGGTGTAACTTTACCAACCAAGATATCGCCGCCTTTTACTTCGGCACCGATATAAACCACACCAGACTCATCCAATTTACCCAATGCAGACTCACCAACATTTGGAATATCAGCACTGATTTCTTCAGGACCAAGCTTAGTATCACGAGCTATACAGCTTAACTCTTGAATGTGGATAGTGGTAAAGCGGTCTTCTTGGGCTACACGCTCAGAAATAAGGATTGAATCCTCAAAGTTATAACCATTCCACGGCATGAATGCGATACGCATGTTTTGACCTAATGCCAACTCACCTAAATCGGTAGAAGGACCATCAGCCAATACGTCACCAGTAACAATAGGGTCACCTACGTTACACGTTGGTTTTTGGTTAATACATGTATTTTGGTTAGAACGGGTGTATTTAGTTAGGTTGTAGATATCAATTCCTGCTTCACCAGCAGTCATTTCTTCTTCATTAACCTTAATAACGATGCGACTTGCGTCAACATAGTCAACTGTACCACCACGCTTAGCGATGATAGTTACACCTGAATCTACTGCAACCGTTTTCTCCATACCTGTTCCAACTAGCGGCTTATCAGCTTTTAGCGTAGGTACGGCTTGACGTTGCATGTTTGCACCCATCAATGCACGGTTTGCATCATCGTGTTCTAGGAACGGAATGATTGATGCTGCGATAGAAACGATTTGCTGAGGAGAAACATCCATATACTTGATGTCTTCAATTTGCATCAACGTAGTTTCACCGCGGTAACGGCAAGGAATAAGTTCTTCAGTCAGTTTACCGTCTTCATCTAAAACAACGTTCGCCTGTGCGATCGCGAATTGTCCTTCTTCAATAGCAGAAAGATAATCGATATCGTCAGTTACAACACCATCTACAATTTTACGATAAGGCGTTTCTAGGAAACCAAAATCATTGGTACGCGCAAAACTCGACAACGAGTTAATCAAACCGATGTTTGGACCTTCAGGGGTTTCGATTGGACATACACGACCATAGTGTGTCGGGTGTACGTCACGTACTTCGAATCCTGCTCGTTCACGTGTCAAACCACCCGGACCTAATGCAGAAATACGACGCTTGTGCGTGACTTCTGAAAGCGGGTTGTTTTGGTCCATGAACTGAGATAATTGGCTAGAGCCAAAGAATTCTTTAACTGCAGCGGAAATCGGCTTAGCGTTAATCAGGTCTTGTGGCATTATTGCGTCAAGATCGCCTAAACTTAAGCGTTCTTTAACGGCACGTTCTACACGTACTAAACCAACACGGAATTGGTTCTCAGCCATTTCACCAACTGAACGAATACGACGATTACCCAAATGGTCGATATCATCAACTTCATCTTTACCATCACGGATGGTAATCAACTGCTTCATTACGGCAATGATATCTTCTTTGTCTAGTGTACCTTCGCCAGTCAACTCTTCGCGACCTAAACGACGGTTAAACTTCATTCGACCAACCGCAGACAAGTCATAACGATCATCAGAGAAGAATAAGTTACCAAACAAAGTTTCAGCTGCATCTTTCGTTGGTGGTTCACCAGGACGCATCATACGATAAATTTCTACTAATGCTTCTAGGCGATTAGTAGAACTATCTATACGCAAGGTATCTGAAATATAAGCACCGTGATCTAGTTCATTGATATACAGTGTATCGAAAGATTCGATTCCTGATTCAAGCAATGCTTCTAGTGTTTCAACGGTCAGTTCATCATTAGCACTAACGATGACTTCGCCGGTTTCTTCGTTGATATAATCTTTTGCGATTACACGACCAACTAAGAATTCAGCAGGTACTTCTAACTCAGTCACTTTTGCTTTTTCAAGAGCACGAGTGTGACGAGCTGAAATACGACGACCAGTTTCAACTAATACATTCCCTTCGCCATCGATGATGTCAAACTGAGCAGTTTCACCACGTAGACGTTCAGGAACGATATCCATCATAAATTTGTCGTCCACCATCTTGATAAGGTCTTTATCAAAGAACACTTCAAGAATTTCTTCGGTGGGCATTTCTAATGCACGTAAAATAATTGTCGCAGGTAATTTACGACGACGATCTATACGAACATATAAATTATCTTTCGGGTCAAATTCGAAGTCTAACCAAGAGCCACGATAAGGAATTACACGTGCGTTATAAAGCACTTTACCTGACGAGTGAGTTTTGCCTTTGTCATGATCGAAGAACACACCAGGTGAACGGTGAAGTTGAGACACGATTACGCGTTCAGTTCCATTGATCACAAAAGTACCGTTTTCGGTCATGAGCGGAATTTCACCCATGTAAACTTCTTGCTCTTTGATGTCTTTAACCGTTCCAGGAGCGGCTTCTTTATCGAACAACACAAGACGTAGTTTCACCCTAAGTGGAGCAGAGTAAGTAACACCACGAATTTGACATTCTTTAACATCAAAAACAGGCTCACCTAAACGGTAGCTCACATATTGTAATTCAGAATTACCTGAATAACTTTTTATGGGAAAAACTGATCTAAATGCAGCTTCTAGTCCATATTGGCCGTCAACATCGATGTCGATAAACTTCTTAAAAGAATCGAGCTGGATTGAAAGAAGGTAAGGTATCTCTAATACCTGCGGGCGTTTGCCAAAATCCTTACGGATACGTTTCTTTTCGCTATTGGAGTAAACCATGGGTTCCTCAGCATTCTGATTTTTGACCCAACTTGCCTAGTAAAGCGCTTTTACTAAACAAACTTCAAGCACCCTTTGCGGCGCGATCTACAAGCATACACCAATTTTTCTAAAGTTTTAACACTTAACTTATTGGTTTTATTTCACTTTTCAATCACGGTTGCGCATCATTTCGAAGGATAGTTCTAAAGGGTATAAATGCCCTATCCTACAGCGCAAAAAGGCTGGTGATCAAATAATCACCAGCCCAAGCCTTTTCAGGCAAGCAATCTGCCAAATGACAAATTACTTAAGTTCCACTTCTGCGCCAGCTGCTTCAAGTTCAGCTTTAAGTGCTTCAGCTTCTTCTTTAGCCAAACCTTCTTTGATAGCTTTAGGTGCTGATTCAACAACATCTTTAGCTTCTTTAAGACCTAGGCCAGTTGCGCCACGTACTGCTTTGATAACAGCAACTTTGTTAGCGCCGAATGAAGTCATTACAACGTCAAATTCTGTTTGCTCTGCAGCAGCTTCAGCAGCTACAGCAGGACCAGCAACAGCAACAGCTGCTGCAGCAGAAACGTTGAATTTTTCTTCAGCTGCTTCGATTAACTCTACCAATTCCATAACTGGCATTTCAGCAATCGCGTTTAATATATCTTCTTTAGTTAGAGCCATTTTCTCTAAACTCCTGGGGTTAATAGTTAAAAAATTTAATGCCAAACACGAAAATTATTTTTCGTCTTTGATCGCCGCCAATACACGCACAAACTTGCCTGGAACTTCGTTGATTGTACGAACGAATTTCTCGGCTGGTGCTTTGAAGGTAGCAAGTAGTTTTGCTAGTGCTTCGTCGCGAGTCGGAAGTGAAGCAACTGCGTCCAATTTTTCAGGACCCAATAAACCACTGCCGATTGAAAGTGCTGTTACTTTTAGCTTGTCATTTCCTTTAGCGAAATCTTTAAATAGACGTGCTGCACCGCCAGGTGCGTCTATCGAAAATCCGTAAATTAGAGGACCAGTTAAAGCTTCATCAATATCAGAAAACTTACTGTCTGCTAAACCACGCTTTGCAAGTGTATTACGTACAACTTTAAGATATACGCCTTGCTCACGAGCTTTAACACGCAGGTCAGTCAGTTCTGAAACTTCCATCCCACGGTATTCAGCGACGGCAACGGATAGAGCTCGAGACGCGACTTCGCTTACTTCTGCGACGATCTCTTTTTTTGCTGCTAAACCTAGTGCCACTGAGTTCACCTCTTGTTAACTGATTGCAATCTCAAATGAGGTCACAACCAGAGTTCCAGATTGATAAACCGGCAAATATTGCAAAACAATATTTTTCAGTTTACCGCTCTACGGTGTTCGTTTCCCCAGAGAGTCTGAGTCGAAATCACCGTCTGCGCAGGCATTTTACGTATTAAGCGAAACATATAATGTAAGTGCTCTCTTACTTCACCTACTGCTTCGCACCTGCGGTCTTGGACGGGAGCATGATTTTTAACTTAGTTAAAAACAGCTCCAACCCATAACCTTTAGAGAGATGAGCGTTTGCTCATAAGTCACCAAAGATAACTAAGTTATCGATGTGAAAATTATTTTAAGCCAAGGCTTACTTGATCAAGTGTTACACCAGCACCCATTGTGGTACTAAGGCTAACTTTCTTGAAGAATGTTCCTTTAGCAGAAGAAGGCTTAGCTTTCTTCAAGGCTTCAAGCAATGCATCAAGGTTTTCTTGAATTTGGTTTGCTTCAAAAGCAATTTTACCAATGCTTGCGTGAATAATACCGTTCTTGTCGTTTCTATAACGAACCTGACCAGCTTTAGCATTTTTAACTGCTGTCGCTACGTCTGGGGTTACAGTGCCAGTTTTAGGGTTAGGCATAAGTCCACGAGGACCTAAGATTTGACCTAACTGACCAACAACGCGCATTGCATCTGGAGAAGCAACAACAACGTCAAAGTTCATTTCGCCTTTTTTAACTAAATCTGCAAGGTCTTCCATTCCAACGATGTCAGCACCAGCTTCTTTAGCAGCTTCTGCGTTAGCACCTTGAGTAAATACTGCAACGCGAACATCTTTACCAGTTCCGTTTGGTAGTACAGTTGCACCACGAACGTTTTGGTCAGATTTACGTGCATCAATACCCAAGTTAACTGAAACATCTACACTTTCAGCAAACTTTGCAGTGGCTAGCTCTTTTAACAAAGCAACAGCTTCGTTAAGTTCATATTCTTTAGTTGCGTCAACTTTCTCGCGAATATTGCGCATACGTTTAGTTAATTTAGCCATGTCTTATCCCTCTACTACCAAGCCCATGCTGCGAGCAGAGCCAGCGATGGTACGAACAGCAGCGTCAAGATCAGCTGCAGTCAGATCAGGTTCTTTAGTTTTCGCAATCTCTTCAAGTTGCGCGCGCGTCACTTTACCCACTTTCTCAGTGTTAGGACGGCCAGAACCACTCTTTATGCCTGCTGCTTTTTTCAATAAGAAAGACGCAGGAGGTGTTTTGGTTTCAAAGGTAAATGAACGGTCTTCATAAACAGTGATAACAACTGGAACAGGTGCACCTTTTTCAAGGCTGTCTGTAGCTGCGTTAAACGCTTTACAGAATTCCATAATGTTAACACCTTTAGCACCCAATGCAGGGCCAACCGGTGGACTTGGGTTAGCAGAACCAGCTGCAACCTGTAGCTTAATTAAGCCAGTGATTTTTTTAGCCATTTCTCTCTCTCAAATTTGGGTATATCGCCTCGCAAAACATTGAGATTGTTTGCTCAATCGGCTTCCCATAAAAATAAACGGTCGCGAATTATAGATTAGATATTCACAGTGCGCAACCCCAAGTTGTCGTTTTTTTAACTATTATGTGTCTTTATTGATCAATCTTTGAAAAGGGTGTGGAAATTGGTAGTTATTCGGAATGATTACGAAGTTCTTTCTTAGACAAGAAAGTTTGCTTAGCTTGGTACATCTCCATTAATCGCTTTTTAAGTTGAGGATTTTCTTCAATCAACTTTTCTGCGTACGCTAAAGACTCAGCTTTTTCTGGTTGTACCATCATTTCTATTTCTTCATTAGAAGGGAGAATGCCGTTTGCTCGCATAGCGATTTCTGTCAATTGCGACTTTTTAGCTAGAAAATATTGAGGATAACAGGCACGTTGCGTGATTCTTGCTGCACCGTTTACACGCTCTCTTTTACATTTAACTTTAAATTTTGGATCTTCAACTAACTCATTAAAGGCATCATAAAAATCAAGTTCGGTCTTGACCATTTGTTGTCTGTAATAATACAAGGGCGTAGTGCCAACCACTTCTACTTTTTCTAGGTCTTCTTGGACTTCTTTATCTTGAGTTTGTTGTTCTGCGAAACTGCCACCAGCAAATAGAGCAATTGCTAATATCATTAATATTCTTATGCTCAACCCTTTTCTATACATAAACAATCCCTTTTTAAATGCCCAAAATAACAGCCGTGCAATTGTTCTCAGCTATTTCTAATTTAGCTTTTTAATTATGATGATTCAAACTAAACACACTCATCATATTGAAAACTTTATCGTTTATTCTTAAAAGTACCTATTTCATTTTATCTCCCAAAAGTTTAAAGAAGTTTAAATATCGTCAATTTATAGGGTGAACCCCCTATTTTCGAACAATTAAACACCAGTCAAGATGGATTCATCGTCATTCACGTTGGATGACCAAGCCTTTTGTTGGAGAATAATATGAAAAAATACACACTCACGGCTATTGCAACGGCAATGTTAAGTTTGTCCCCTAATGCGGTAAAGGCGGAAGCTTTAATAGGAGAGCAGTTAGCAGATTCGCTCATAACCCTTGCGGAAAACCAAAGCATTATGGCTGTGGTAACTTTTGACCAACTGGACCCTGTTACTGAAAGTCAACTTAGTCATATCTTGTCACTAGGCATTAGCGAAGGCGTTCAGTTTAAATCTTTGCCTATTATTGGTGTATTAGCCACCAAAGCCCAAATCGAACAATTGGCACAATTAGATAATGTGCTCTCAATCTTCGCTAATCGTAAAATGCAATATTACAATGCAGATGCACGTCAGATAACTGGTGTTGCTGATTTACAAACCACAGATTTTGAACAGCGCAATGGCATTACCTACACAGGTAAAGGTGTCACTATCATGGTTAATGATTCGGGTGTGGATGCCTCACATCAAGATATCTTTTTTGGTGATACCGTGGTCGAAAATGTGCAGGCATTAACCCACGCATCTGCTATCGGTATAACCGGTATGACTGACGGATTTGTACTAACAGGGCAAATCAATACCGACACCAATTCAGGCCATGGCACACACGTAGCCGGAACGATAGCTGGTAGCGGTGTTATGTCAGATGGGAAATATGTTGGCGCAGCACCCGATGCAGATATTATTGGTTATGGCTCAGGTGGTGGTCTGTTCTTACTTGATACTATAGGTGGGTTCGATTTCGCCATAAACAATATATATAGCTACAATAGTCCGATCAAAATTATCAGTAACTCTTGGGGTTCAAGTGGTAAGTACGAACCATTAGGACCGGTTTCAGTTGCAACTTATAAAGCGCATAAGTTGGGCATCATGAGTGTATTTGCTGCAGGAAATAGTGGTCCAGGCGAAGATACGAATAACCCGTACGCACAGATCCCTTGGGGCCTATCTGTCGGAGCAGGAGATAAATTTGGTAAATTAGCTGACTTTTCTTCTCGTGGACTAAAGAGTGAGAGCGGTGAGTTCAGCATGCCGGATGGATCTACCTGGACATATAATAACGAAGTCAGCATTGTCGCTCCAGGAGTTGACATCATTTCAACTCGCGCTGTCACTAATCTAGTAGCCAATGGTGCTGACGCTGATTTGGATGCAATTGAAACAGAGTATGTACCTTTTTACACCATGATTTCAGGAACATCCATGGCCACCCCGCATGTTTCCGGGATTATTGCATTGATGCTCGAAGCTAACCCTAACCTAGATAATTTAGAAATAATTAAAATTCTTCAAGAAACTGCTACTAACATGCCAGGTTACGAGCGATGGGAAGTGGGTGCAGGTTATGTAAATGCACGTTCAGCTGTTGCCGCAGCGCTTGACTATGATCTTAACCATCGCGTTACGGTAAACAACCTAACAGATAAAACATTCAATGCGAACGCAAATGTGGCCGTTAGCGATAGAACAGAGCAGCTTGAATTATTTTATGCTCCAGTAGGTGAACCAGAAATTCAATACTTTGATGTTGAAGCGGGAACCACAATAGTAAAGGCCAGTGCGAGTACTCTTGCCAACTTAACCAAACTCGTTTTGGTGGCACCAGATGGTACAGAATACTTTGGTAACTTGACCACACCTGTACTCGAAGAGAATATGCGTGTCTCAGCACCTGCAACTCCAGGTACTTGGGGAATCTATGCGTATGGATTAACTTCACTTTCAGGGGTTACTGCTGATCCATTAGGGGTAACCAACGGACCTGGTGTACCAGAATTCTTTGACGTTGAAGTTGCGTTTGAAATGAGTGGTGGTTACGACGGCTTAGATGATGTTGAAGGCCATCCACAAAAAGGCGCAATAGAATTTGCAGTTAGTGAGCGACTAATGGACAGCATCGGTGATGATCGCTTTTATCCTAATAGCGCACTGAAAAGAAAAGACTTTGCACGTTATGCAATGATGGGCGGCGCCGTGCGTCAATATCGTGATTTATTGAACGAGCCGACTCCAATGCTAAGCGGAGTATCGTCACTAGATAAGCCATATTTAGAATCAGTAATGACGGAAGGCGGAGCGCTAAAAGACAACTTTCGCTCTCAAGCCCCCATTTTGTTACCTAAATCTGGGAACGCAGCACCTTTTGCAAAAGTCGAAAAACTAGATATGGCATATGCATTAGTGCAAATGCTGGGATTACAATCTCAAGCAGAGGCTTTTGACCCACAGCAAGACATCATCGTTGACTATCGAGGCAACCAAATTGTACTGGCTGACCAAGACGCTATCAGTGATGACATGAAAGGGTATGTTCAACTAGCGATTAATCTTTCATTAGTTAATGTTTCTTTCGGTGTGGAACAAGGTCCGTTTGATTTAGAGCCTAGCCTTACTGCGCACTTTAATCCGACGTCCACAATCACACGAGCTCATTATGCTGAGCTTGCTTCAAGATTTTATTTAAACTATTTCTTGTAAGTAAGATAAAAGTTGGTGGTCACAATTTGTGCGGGCCACCAATTTAAGCTAATGTAGAGATTCTGAAGTTTGCGAGGAATTAATTATGAAAATAAGTCATATATACTGGGCTGCAATGGTATGGGTTATGGTTTGTTTTTCTCTTTCCAGTGTTGCTCAAGTTGTCACGCCTGTAAGCACAACGGTTAGTGGCGATACATTAAAAGCAAAATTACAAGTGGGTGTTCAAATAGAAGTCGATTTAACCTTGGAGTTTGAAGATAGCATTGGTCTTTCTGCTGATAACATAGATATAAGTGCGACTTTGGTAAACGTAAATGACCTTAATATATTAAATCGTTTACCAGCAAATGACGTATCTATCTTTTCTACTTTTCCAGTGGTTGTAACTATCTCACCAAAAACGGATAAAGGTTTTGGCTTTGAAGGTTTAGCAAGTGTAGAAATTTACACTAAAGCAATTAGTTATCAATCCTCAATGCCGGCTCGGTTGTTTACATCCCACGATGGTGGAGATTTTGAAGATATCACTTCAATGGTTTCAGCTGGTAGCATTAGAGCTAGAGGAAATACAGGCCGTTTTTCAGAGTTCATGATTTTGTTAGATGAGCGCGATGACAGTGAAATACTTAGTGACAAGTTTGCACAGCTTGAAGACGTGTTGGATAACAATCAATCTAATATAAACAGTTTATTGCTATCGAGCTTACAGACTAGCATTGCTAACTTAGATAACGCGTTATTTATGCAAAACTACAGCTCTGCTCTAAGCATAGTTGAAAGTTTAATTTTAACCGTTGAGCAGGCGAGTAACACAGGTATGTCTAATGTATGGAGATCATCAGGTGATCTAGTAAACATACAAGGCGAATTGTTAACCCATTTAATTGCTCTGAGATACAGTTTACGCGTTATTTAATACCGATAGTGTGAACTTGAGGATATAAAGCTATGCCGATGCAAGTGAACATTTCCACCCAGTCCGGCTGGGTCGCCGAGCATATTTTGTTTGAGGGCGGGGATTATTCAATCGGCCGCTCCGCTCAAGCAGATGTGGTTTTAGACCATCCTCAGGTTTCACGCAATCACGCGAAACTAATCTCTATGGATAACGAGCGGTGGCTTTTTCAGGACACCAGTAGTAGCGGTAGCTATCTAAAAGGCAGACCGGTTGATTCCATTCAATTAGATGATGAAAGCATTATTCGACTTGGGCCTGCATCATGTCGCTTCAAACAATTAACTCATAAACAATTAACGGTATTAAATAGCCAATCACAGTGGCGTAAAAATCAATTACAGCAACTAAGTAAACAGTTTAATAAGTGTGTGAGTAGCCAAGACCTACTGCAAACTGTACAACATTGCTTAATCCAATCTCTTGGTTGTGAAAGAGCGGCACTGATTTTAGTCAATGAAGACCAGAGTTTACAACAATGCTTGGGGTTTGAAGACTGGATGGACAGTGACAACTTTAGTGGCAGTAAAACAATTATCCGCCAATGTCTCGCGCAGCGTGAACCATTAGCACTTGGAACCTTGCAAGACCATGAAACGTTTTCAAATCAACACAGTGTCATAAAGAACAATATTCAAGCAGCTTTGTGTGTTCCTGTTTTTATAGGTGACAAACCTCAGGCCGTTTTATACGCAGACAATACTTCAGGAAAGCAATTTTTCACGCAAACCGATATCAAGTTAATCCAGTCATTTGCAAATTTATTATCTTTACGTTTGTTATTTCAGTCCATAGAACATAATATTTCACTAGCACGTAACCACTAATCTCCATTTTTATGAGGTTTCTACTGGAGTGGCTAGTTGACGGACCGCACTTCTCACAATTCAAACGACTTGGATACCCAAGCATTTGTTGCTGCGCCCGAAATAAAAGAAGGTAGAATTCTCGCTAAACGTTTCAAAGTTTTGAAGTCCATAGGTAATGGCGCGCAAGCTGATGTCTATCTGACTTATGACGAGTTATTAGAAACCGAAATCGCAATCAAAGTAGTCGAATCGTCAGCCCAAGATCCCCAGAGCTTGAATAGCATTAGAAATGAAGTTCTGCTTGCTAGGAAACTACAACACCCTAATATAATTCGTATTTTTGATGTCTATGAAGATAGTGGCCTCATATTTTTTACCATGGAATTCATTGAGGGAGAGCCATTATTTAAACGGATTACCCAACCAATTTCAAAATCACTGTATCAAGATTGGAGTATTCAACTTTTTAATGCCTTGATTGCTTGCCAGTCTGCGGGGATCAAACATGGCGATATAAAGCCTGACAATATAATCATTGATTCGAATAACCAACTTAGATTGATTGACTTTGGCATTGGTCAAATTGATGGTAAGCAAGAACAGACCAGCGGTCATAAAGAATATTCTGCACCAGAAGTGATTCATACTGGTCAATCAAGCCCCACGTCAGAGGCATATAGTGCAGGAAAAGTGTTAGATGTGATGCTCAAAGCGGTTACCTTTGAGAAAAACAATGCTATGTCGGCCAAATGGAAGCGCAAGCAGCAATCATTGATAGCTAAATTGACCCACCCTCATCCAGATTCAAGACCGACGCTGAATCTCGTAATTGAATCACTCTCAGAAAATAATTCGTCATATCAGGTAAGTAAAAAAGGGCTGTTTATAGCGATATCTATAATGACAGTCGTTATACTTTTGGCTGTGCGGATAATGCTACCAGATAGGCCTACCTTACCAAACAAAGTTGTTCAACTAGCGGTGGTAAATGATGGTACTTCAGAGCTATTGTCTCAACTGTCACAACTATTGGCCCTGCCCCTTCAGACTGAACCTAAATTAGCGTTAAATTCAATAAATCATACACAAAATGCCATCGAAAATTTATCACTACAACCATCAACCAATGCAAATGATCGAGTAGAACTTGCCACCCTCTTAAATCTAGATGCGATGATCCTGCTCAATATTGCTAATATTGACGGTAATAATTTTTTAGTAAGAGCGAGCATATTCACATACCCAGAAGATTTTTCTTTGTTTGAAATAACTCAAACCGTAAACGCGAATACGCTTGGGCAAGATCTGAAGGAATTCTCACAAAAAATACAGAGTCAGTTATTCTCATATATAGACAACACATCTACACCGTCAAACGAAAACAATAGTATTGCAGGAAACTTTTTCTTATCAGCTGAATCGGCTTTCAATAATTATGATGTTGAAAACACTGAAAAAAATTTGGAAAGTCTGTTTAATCTTGCAACTAAAAGTCAATACTGGACACTTAAGGGGCGATTACTGCAAGCAGAGCTAAATGAAGACTTAGCTTTGGCACAGCAAAGCATCGCTAAATTAGTGGAGCTTTATCCGAACAGAGCCGATTTGTTGGCTAAACGTGCAGATATTTATCAATGGTCGGATCAAAACGACTTAGCCATAAACGATTATCAAGCAGCGCTTACAATTAGTCCTAGCAACGGACAACTTTGGTTTGAGTTAGCGAGGCTTAAAATTATTACGGGTCAAACTCAATCGGCTATTAGCAATGAGCTAACGAAAGCATTAGTGACTTTCCGTCAAACCGGCGATAAAGCCGGTGAAGGATTAGTGTTAAATGCGTTTGGTGTTGCGCATTTACGCTTGTCTGAATACGATGCTGCACAACGTTATTTTCAAGATTCTTTAGCCATTAGAAATGCTGAAGATTTCCCCTTAGATCGCGCCAATACGTTAGCTAACTTCGCTAACACTGCCGCAATTAACGGCCAATTTGATATTGCAAAAGAATCCTTAGAAGAAGCATCCTTGTTATTGAAAAAAGAGGGGGATATTGGTGAGCAAGCCCATGTGCTTGATACTTTGGGTTTTTTACATGAAGAGCAAGGACTATATTACGACGCCCTCAAATACTATAAAGCGGGTTTAGATTTGAGAGTCTCGCAAAGCAGTAGTATCGAGCAAGCAGAAAGTATGAGCAACGTTGCTTATATGCATTTTTTAACTGGGGAGTTTTCATTAGCTGATATCTATTGGCAACAAGCAAATTCTCTTTTCAGTAAAAGCAACGAATTATCTCACCTTTTACGAACCTGGCAGAACCTCGCCCAATTAAGTTTAGCTAAAGGTGACGATTTAGCGGCTAGGCGTTATCTCCAACAAGTTTCGCAAAAAATAGACAGCGCACATCAGCAGGAACTGATGATCAATAATTTGCTGTTTAGTTATTATCATTTCGCCAATGCCAATTTGCAGTCTGCAATGGACAAAATTGATGAAGCCAAACAGATTGCAATGCAGACGGACGACAGTAGGGCTTTGACGGAAATTCATTTGTGGCAAGGCGAAGTCTGTTTAAGAATTGTTGATACTGCATGCCTTGAAGAGCAGCTTTCTTATGCCAGTGAGATGATATCTAGCACTATGTTAGAGCAACATGCTGTGCTAATTTGGCTTCAATTTGCCCTCAACGTTATTAAATCAGATCTGGCTCCTAGTGCACCTGAACAGTTTCTTTCACAATTAGACCAGGTAAAAATCCCAGCGATGACCGAAATGAAGATTTTGTTAGATATTCAGGAAAGATTAAAACTGCCCTTAGATAGTAAAATCATGACAAGATTAAACGAGATGGTTAAACCTATTTTTTACCAACAATATATGGACTTACTTTTCATTCAGGCAGTTGATGCAGATTCGAAAAGATCATTACAGCAACAACTTGTTTCTCATCCAAATTATTGGCGAAATCATCTTTATTACACACGCCTCGAAGGTGACCAGTTCCAGCAAAAACAACAAGAGCTGCAATCCGAATGGCTTTCACAATTAAACGAGCAACAAGCCGACGCCTATCGAGAACATTATCTTGAGTGATGACAAACTAGCTAAACTTTTGGCCCAAATTCAACAACAACAGGCTCAATTGCAAAACCGATTAGACACTGAACAACAGTCGTTGAGTCAGCTTGCAAAACGACTGTGGGCCCAGCAAGAGTCTGAAAAAGCGAGATTATCCAGAGAATTACATGATGGTGTTGGGCAGCTTTTAACCGGTTTAACCCGTAGACTACAGGGATTATCAAAGCAGTATTCTGAATTAGATGAATTAGTCGAATTATCAGAACTAGCGTTAGCTGATGTCAGGCAGCTTTCACGGTTGATGAGCCCGACAATTTTAGATGATTTGGGATTAGTTCCTGCTCTAAAGTGGCTAAGCCGCAGTTTATTTAGTCATGAGGATATTGAAGTTGAATTGCAATTAGACAACGATGTGACTGCCAATCATGAAATCAATATTTTGGTTTATAGAATAGTCCAAGAATCGTTTGTTAATATTGTTAAGCATGCAAACGCGACAAAAGTTATGTTACTACTGTCAAGCCATCATCAAACTTTACGACTGGATGTGGTTGACAATGGCGATGGATTCGATAATAACTGCATTACACAAGGTATCGGTTTAAATAGCATGCAGGATAGAGCCCGTGCTTTCGATGCTGAATTAACCATTAAAAGTACGCCAAATAAAGGTACTAGAATTACACTAACGGTTTGCAAATGAGTATTTCTTTCGTAATAGCTGATGATCACGTATTGATGAGACAGGGTCTAATTCAGTTACTTAGTGCGGATTCAGATCTTAAAGTAATAGGTGAATGTGGAGATGGTATAGCCCTAATTGAACTGGTTTTAAAACTAAACCCAGATGTCGTTGTAATGGATATTTCGATGCCACACATGAGTGGATTAGTCGCTATCGATAAATTATTAGCTCAACGCCCTGACAGTAAAGTGCTGGTTTTATCTATGCACGATGAACAGGAATATATTGAAGCGATGCGCGAAGCGGGTGCTAAAGGCTACATTCTAAAGGAATCTTCAGGGGATAAATTAATATCAGCCATCAAAGCTGTAGCAAATGGTCGAACAACATTTCCCGATAGCGTCGAAAAGAATCTTGATATGCACAATACGACCAAATATCTGAATCCAGTTTCAGTTTTGACCCGGCGTGAAAGAGAAGTGTTTTTTTTGGTTGTAGCAGGCAATACCAGTAGAAAAATAGCTGAATTGTTAGCAATGAGTTTAAAAACTGCTGAAAACCATCGCAGTAATATTTATAAAAAACTACAAGTGAGTAGTTCTGCCGAATTAGTCAGATTGGCCGGCAAAGCCGGCCTTCTAGAGTAGCTTAATTTAGTTGGTCTAATTGAGTTAAAGACATCGCTAATTCACCACGCGTTACCGTGTGATCTGGGTTGAATGTAGCAATAATTGTTGGCTCCATGTCAAATGGACCTTGCTCAATCGATATCTCCACACGCATTAAACCTAATGAAAGCGCTTGTTGAACGTAACCTTTGAGCGCAGGATCAATTTGCTGGCTGTCTGTAACTTCAACAGCTTCGCCAAAGACAATGGCGATTATCGGGCTATCGCTATCGAAACTTTGTGCTTCACTTTGCAAGCCTAAAGATTGAATTAAAGTATAAGCAACCTGTTGTTTTGAAACCTTCGTTTTTACGCCGAAATGACTACTATTAGCAATAATCAGAGGGTCTTCAGAGAACACCAAATCGCCTAAACGACTACCAGTAGTAGTGACTGAATTCACAGAAGCTGCATCTTCAACGTTGACGTCATTATAATGTGATTGATTTCCAGCTAAAGCTTGACGCAGGCTAGCTGAAAGCGTCATAGTTTCCGCCAGATCCAATTTAGTGACGGCTTTATCGGGTCTGAAGCCATTACTTTTCGCATCCATTAATTGACGTCCAACTACATACTCCACGAAAGATTTAGCAGGATGATTTTGAACATCGTCTAGTCCTACATAACCTGCGCTTTTTAACGTTCTAATACTGACTTCGACATCTACCGGTATGCCTATACCATTAGTCACTCCCAATGGATCTAAAGAAACCCCACTAACGCTGCCTATCCCACTTGCATATAGTTTCCAAGTCCCCGGCACACCTGGAGCAACTGCGCCCACATTCGAGCCAAGCGCTACTAAGCCAATGCCTGAACCGTAACGATTTCCCAATGGGTCTTCCAAAATAAACGCTGTGCCGGTCTCAATTGTCGCAGAGGCCAAAACTAAACTGACGTCTTCAGCAATCTCAAACGTTTCAACGGGCTGTTCTCCAACAGGCACATAAGATGCCGTTAATGAGAATTGATCTCCTTCTTCTAACAATGCATTAGCATTAAAGTCGCGATTTAATTTAACGGTATCACCAAATATTTCAGAGCCCTCTTTTACCGCTTTAACCGCAGCGTGAGCATTTACATAGCCTGCGCCCGTTTCCCAAGCTTCATAACCAGCCATTGGCGTTGCAGTCAGTTGTAAAACACTTTTCACATCTCGCCAAGTGAGAGTCGGATCGGCTTCCAAAAGTAAAGCCACTATGCCTGAAACATGCGGCGCAGCCATAGAAGTACCGCTTGAAACTGTATAATAAGGCAGATGAGCTGCTTCAATCATATCAATATCATCTTGAGCACTTAACCCACCTAAACTAGACGTAGACGCTCTAGCAGAAATGACATCAACACCGGGTGCCGTAACCGTTGGTCGGTCTTCCCAATTGAACACTTCACCATCAACAACAACTGTTTTTGGTTCTGCTCCTTTTACACCACGTGAACTGAAATCGGCTAATTCGCCTTGCTTATCCCCTGCTGCAACTGTGATAACCCAAGGCGCTTTTTTAAAGTTTCCGGTGATAGTTGATTCACCAGAACCCGAGTTCCCTGCTGAAAAAACCGTAATAATGCCATTGTCAGCCAAAGCTTTAGTGGCAATATTAGTTGGATCATCTGGGTTGAATTCAGTACCAACATCACCTGTATTTCCAAATGAGTTTGAAATAACACGAATGTTGTAGGTGTATTGGTGAGTTAATGCATAATCAAACCCACCTAAAGTATCAAGAATAAATAACGCTGCCCCTGATCCATAACCAATAATATCTGCACCAGGAGCTACACCTGCATGCTTACCTGAGCTCATAGCACCGTTTCCACCTACTGTGCCTGCCACGTGAGTACCATGCCCACCGCCGATGTCTGAGTTAGGCATATTTTCTTGATAAGTAATTGGTAGCATGTCGCTTAAACTGTGTAAATTCGTTTGCGCTAGCACATTTTGTTTAACGTGCGAGGGAAACATTAGGTCGCTATGCAACCCATCTACACCAGAGTCATTTACAACAACCCCAATTCCACGTCCAGAATAGGGAATGCCGTTGTTACGCAAGCTCTGGTCAGCTCTAAGTGCTTGCACACCCGTAATTTGCGTCGATTCATAGTTTTCTAAAGTTAACTGATCATTGTTCCATACTGATACAACATCTTCCCGAGCATAAATAGCTTCAATCTGTTGTTTAGTAGCAAGAATCCCAGCGATAGGTAATCTGTTTAAACTTATACCTTTAGAAACACCCAACGCTTCTAAAGCAGATAGTTGGTCTTCACGTGGTGCGCCATTGTTATCGAAAGTAACAATGACCTGATGCAACTCTAATTCATCGCTTTGTGCGATGTTAAGTGCTAAATCAGGATCAAATGTTTTTGCATTTATGTAGGAAGCGGGTAAAGCAACGGCGACCGCTAGAGAAAGTCGTTTTATATTTTTTATAATTGTCATAATGATTTGCTCTTAGTAATGAATACCGCATCAGTATTACCGAGTGAATATTGAACGAATATAAGGGATTACCCCTAGTTTCATTATTTAAAATCTAGAAATCGCTAGCTGAATTGCCTTATCACTCTGTTAAAAATAAAAAAACGCCCATAAAAGGGCGTTAAGCACAAAGGAAAGTGCGAGTTAGCTGCGGCGAATTAAACGTCCTAAAAATAAACCTAAGAGAATTAATAAAACTGGTAGCGGAGCACTGACTGATTGAGGGCCGTTATCTATTGGTTGGAAAGTAAATAAACCAGCATTGCAAAATTGATTAAAATTGCTGTCTTCATAACAACTATCCTGAGCACCTAAACCATATAAACCGGTCGCTAAAAACACGTCATCTTTAAATAGCTGAAACCCCTCTTCATCTGAATCTCCAAACGTATTGTTGTCGAAACTGATTGAAAAAGCGTCTGGACTTGTTAAATCTTGCAAAGCAAATTCAATATTTAACTGCGGACCGAAAAGTGAGATCGCGAGTTCAGTGAGATTGTTTGAATCTTGGTTATAGATAAAGCTACCGGTAATCATTTGATTGTTTTCAAATCGTAAAGTGTCGAATTCGTATTCAATCAATGTTGCTTTTACAGACGTTGAAAAAATTACAAATGTGAATATCAATTTTGCTAAAAACTTCATTGCCAATCTCCGAAATATTTTCTGCTAAATTAGCGATTAAGTTACCTATCGGCCATGGGGATTTACCCCTAGTATCAAATTTTAAATGTTTTGCTCCCATAAACTGAAAATAGTTACTTTTTGGATACACCAAACCAACACCCTGATTTTCGTTAATTTTTCAGCTAATACGCACTAACTTGCAATATGTGTCGCTAAAAAAAGACAACAATTTCGTTTATTCCCTAGATGGATGTTTGATTTAGAGTGTGTTTTTTTTATATTGTTGACCCTGCCCCCCTCAATAAACATGTTTATCTTTATTTTTCATATAGATACAAAAATATGAAGTTGATTTTCGCGTTTTTATCAGCAGGTTAATCGTATTTGGCCTACTTCATGCTTAACCACTTATATAAACATAAATTCCCCGTGCCGAAAGGCAAATATAAAGTGCTAAGTTGAACGTCATATAGCGACTTTAGTCACGGAAAAATAATCAAAGGTAGGTTGAAAATGCATAAATTGGTTGCTCAAAAAGCCATTAAAGGATTTGCTAGGCAGATTCCAACAAAGTCATCTTTATGGCTGTTGGCGGGAATAGTGCTGCCTAGTTGCTTGCTTTTACCTTCACAGCTTGCAACTGCTCAACAGCAAGAAGTAGCTGCGAAAACGGAAACGAATATTCCGAAGCCAAATGTAGATAAAATAACTTATGAGATGGTTAAGGGTCAGGCTAAAAAACTCTCCACTGAAGAATATAAAAAAGTTTCTTCTGAGCTGCCAGAGCAATTAGCTGAGATGACCTATAGCGAATATAGAAATATCCGATTCAATCCTGACAAAGCAATTTGGAAAGACAAGTCCAAATTTGAACTGCAATTATTTCACCCGGGATTCTTATACAAAAATCCCGTAATGCTAAGACTCGTCGATAGCAATGCTGGCAGTAATACAGTGACGTTTAAAGGTGATAAATTTATTTATGAAAATGAAGCGAAAGCCTTAGAAGGAATTGCTCCCCCTGATGCTGGGTTCGCAGGTTTTCGTGTCCATTATCCTTTGAATACACATCAGTATAAAGATGAGCTAGCCGTTTTCTTGGGTGCCTCATATTTTCGCATAGTGGGTCCCGGCCAAACTTACGGTATATCAGCACGTGGCCTTGCCATTAATACTGCTCACGCGTCTGGAGAAGAATTTCCTGAATTTACCCGTTTCTGGATTATTGAGCCTGAAAGTGCAGCGGATAACTTAGTTATTTATGCATTGCTAGACAGTAAGTCAGTTACCGGTGCATATCGATTCGAGCTGACCGCTGGGCTTACCACGGAAGTGAAAGTGAATAGTCAAATATACGCACGCACTGACGTAGAAAAGCTGGGTGTCGCACCTTTAACCAGTATGCTTTTATCGAGTGAAACGACGACGAAGCATTTTGATGACTTCAGACCAGAGGTGCACGATTCCGACGGTCTGCTGATGATCACCTCTAATGGCGAGCAGATTTGGCGTCAGCTCAACAATCCTAAAAGCTTGCAAGTAACCTCAATGCAAGACACTCAACCTAAAGGATTTGGGTTGCTGCAAAGAGATACGGAGTTTGACCACTATTCTGATATTGAAGCCAATTATCATAGTCGTCCAGGCATCTGGATTACACCGGACAATAACTGGGGTGCGGGACGTTTAGAACTAGTTGAGATTCCAACTAATTCAGAAACCAATGACAACATTGTGAGCTATTGGGTGCCAGAAGAGCAACTCAAGAAAGGGCAAACCAGAGAGTTCAACTACACCTTAAATACCGTATCTGGTGACCTAAAGCAGAGCAACTTAGCAACGGTAGTGCGAGCAATGAATAGTTGGGCTGCATTACCGGGAGAGAATAATCCGCCAGCTAAAACTGTACGCAAAATTGTTGTCGACTTTTCTGAGAATCAATTAACTAATTTGACTCAGAACATACCGATCGAAGCCAATTTACAAGTGAATGGCGGGAAATATGACGAATTGATTGTACGTCAGTTACCCGACAAGAAAAGTTGGAGAGTGTCGTATACGTTGAACGCCGATGAAGATCGTGCTGTAGACATGCGACTTTCTCTGTCCCTAAGAGGCAAGCCAATCAGTGAAGTGTGGAACTATGTCTGGAGTCGAAATGAAATCGAATAATCAGCAACATCAACAAGGAGTTCACATGTCACCTACATCGAATGAACACTTTATCAAAGCGTCAGCGAAGTCGGCGCGTAAATATGCTTATGCACTATGTGTATTAGTGACAGCAATTGCCGGTGGCTGGGCTATGACAGATATATTTTCTGTCGATGGTTATACTGTCATCGAAATTGTATTGTTGTTCCTATTTACCCTAACCTTTGTTTGGATTTCTGCGGCTTTTTGGAGCGCGATTATTGGGTTTGTATTATTAATGCTACGTAGAGACCCTGTGACTCTTAAGCAAGCGTTGGTTAAAAACCAATCTGGTGAGTTGGACACGCGTCACCGTCAAGCGATCATAATGCCGGTATATAACGAAGATACCAACCGCATTATGTCGGGTTTCGAAGCGTGTATTAAAGAAATTGAAAAGTCAGGTAATTTGGCGCATTTCGATTTTTATATGTTGAGTGACACGCAGCAAAAGCCGCTCATTGAAGCTGAGCTTGTTGCTTGGAACAAATTAATTGCAAGAATGGGAAATGACGTTGCTGCCCATATGTTTTATCGCCGCAGAGAAAAGAACGTTAATCGCAAAGTGGGTAACGTCTCTGATTTTTGTGAACGCTGGGGTGCTAATTATCAATCTATGATTGTATTAGATGCTGATAGCTTAATGACCGCAGATAGCATGTTAACTTTGGTTAAAACGCTACAAAGCAATCCCAAAGCAGGTCTTATCCAGACCGTGCCAATCCCAATTAGACAAAACACGTTATTCGGTCGTTTTTTGCAGTTTGCATCCAGCTTATACTGCCCTACTCTAGCTGCTGGTCAGGCATTTTGGCAAACAGATACAGCCAACTACTGGGGACACAACGCCATCATTCGTATTGACGCCTTTATGGCCTCTTGCGGTTTGCCCCACCTACCGGGAGATGTGCCGTTTGGTGGTGAGATTTTAAGTCATGATTTCGTTGAAGCTGCTCTTTTACGTCGTGCTGGATGGCATGTCTACCTATTAGCTGACCTTGAAGGCAGTTACGAAGAAGTACCTAGCAACATTATTGATTACGCAACGCGGGATCGTCGTTGGGTACAGGGGAATCTACAGCATTTAGGTTTGCTCAAGACTGACGATTTACACAATGTTAGTAAGTTGCATTTTGTGTTAGGTGCGTTTGCATACGTTTCCTCTCTAGTTTGGTTTGTATTGCTATTGCTTAGTACAATAGATGCAACAGTAAGAGCCGCTTCTGAAGATGTATTTTTCACAGCGACCCACCAATTATTTCCGGCTTGGCCAGTCGATAAGTCAGACTCGATATTTGCTTTGCTTTTTGCGACTGCACTATTGTTAATAGGCCCTAAGTTCCTAAGCCTGATTCATGCTCTGGTTTATCGTCGATATGAGTTTGGTGGCGCTTTCAAGTTAATCATCAGTACGCTTATTGAAATTGTAGTGGCAATCGTTATCGCACCATTGATGATGGCTTATCATGCGTATTTTGTGCTAAACGCACTTGCTGGTAAAAACGTAAGTTGGAATGCGCAAAGTCGCGAAGGCAGAACCGTCCCTTGGTCTGAAGCACTGAAACGCACTTGGGCTGCTACTACTTTGGCAGTGTTATGGGGGGCGCTAACCTGGTATTTAACTCCGTTATTATTTTGGTGGTTAGCCCCTGTATTAATTGGCTTAATTTTGGGTGCACCAATAATTCACTATTCAAGTAGCTTAAGAATGGGAATTGCTGCACGGAAACATGGCATATTTATCTGTCCATGTGAGGTAATCGAACAACCTGTAATGAAGACCCTGCGGTTGAGTCTCAATAATTTGGATAAGCAAAGCCGATTTAATAAATCAGTTCCAGCTTTGCCAGCTGAAAAATGGACCGAAATGCCTATTCAATGTTTAAGAAATCGAGATAAACAAACAAACCCAGATAATCAGCAAAACAGTTCGAAGATTAATCCGGTATTAGTGGATAATAAATAACGTAAAATTACAGTGATTTTATAATTCCACAGCATCGAAGAAGGCAATATCACTACCGGTAATAAAGCGGCAGGTATAATAATAGCTGATCACGACAGCTCTCGGAGTATTACCAAAGACCCAGAGTCTGATCCTAAGTCAGATAAAATTATGATCTTAGATAACCTAATGATGAATAATGGTTATGAAACGTTAGTAGAAGCTAAAGCACTATTGTTGCCCGAATTGAAACAAGGTAATCCAGATATTATTAATATTGGTGAAAGCCGTGAAAGCTGTATTATCAATCGAAATCGCGGAAGAAGATGCAGGTAAAAATGGCCTATTTTGGTATTTGTACTGGTTGTCACAGCTATACAGGTCGCTTAATTGGACCACCAGTACAAATAATACAAGCACTATATCTGGACAATCCCCAACAATTCCCAGAATAAATTCCGGGCTACACCCATTGTAGGCGTGGCTTTAGCCGCGTAGGCATTCCCAACATTTCCCGGAATAAATTCCGGGCTACACCCATTGTAGGCGTGGCTTTAGCCACGTAGGCATTCCCAACATTTCCCGGAATAAATTCCAGACG
>NZ_BAEN01000068.1 GCF_000314975.1 Aliiglaciecola lipolytica E3 | reverse complement strand
TGTCGATTCAGTTAATAAGCTCACGATAAAACGCTTGAAAGCTAGGTGCAGCAAGAAAACCTTGCGAGCGACTATCCAGCATCGCGCCGCGACGATTGAGTACAATCCCGTAAGGAGGACGTAACGGAATTTGCGCATCCCATACACTTTCCAAATACTTGCGTAAATCAGCAAGGCGATCCGGGTTAAAGAATTGGCACTCGAATACATCATTCGCGACTTCTTTCCAGAGTTCACGAACAGACGATTCTTTAGTAGGATCTAGCCATGCTTGAGTAACCGCATTTCGCAAACGATCATCTAGCAACGTATTATCAATGGGTGATTTCTGATCACGTTCGCTTTTTTCCCACTCTTTCCACGCTTGACTCAGTAAGTCACTATGACTATTCCAGAATTCTTGTACAGAAGGGGCACGATGGAGCATGTCTTCTCGTGAAGGCAGTTTTAATGCGCGTGCCTGCTGAAGTTGCGTGATTGACATAATTAACATTAGCTCCTAGTGAATGTGTTGATATTTGTAATAGGAAGCGCAAATTTATTACATTCATTTTTGAAGATAAATAAGACAAATATGGAAACAGTATCAACATTTTATATATAATCGAGGGGGTACCATTAGCTTATAAGTTCTTAACTACGTTAGGATAATTTTGAATGGTAGGCTTGATTGGGAAGCCAGTAAATTGCTCACGGCATCAGAAAGTGGGTAATCAGTTCATGTTTTTTCATCAAACAATGCATTTAGATTATCTATTTTACGCGCTTCGATAACCCGCCCATTATCACATTCTAACAACCAGCCATTAGGTGCCTGAAAAAGCTCGTCATTGATCGCGGTTTCCAGCATTTCACGAGTCGATAAGTGCAATGAACCTGTGTAAGTAAGAGGCATCATTACATCTTCATAAAACCATTGTTTGGCATAACTTTTTTGAGGGTTTATCCCATTTAATTCGGGAGGGGGGCCGGACTTACCCACACCGGGGGCGGGTTTAATCAAATCCTCAAGGCTTACATGCTCCCACTCAACGTCTGTTTCAATACTTGATTCACCGGTGGGTTCAATCGGCAGTGCAATATGATTATCATCGTGGGTCGTCATCAGCGACTTCAAATAAATACAATCATCAACAACCTCAAAACTAGCGTCGAAGCCTAACACCTGTGCCGTCGATAATTCATAAGCCCCAATACCATGTTCATACGGTGAAAAAGGAATTTCTCGTATTAGCCAATACAGTCTATTTTGAAACCTAATACTTGAGTAAGTTTGATCCGTCACAAAGCAAGCTATTAAAAGTAAATTACGAAAAGATTAATGAAGCTTATTCGAAAACAAACAAAAAAGCCCGCAAACCATTTGATTTGCGGGCTTTTCTTCAAGCTTTCAGGAAGCTATGAGTTAATAGGGGATGATTACATCATGCCGCCCATTCCGCCCATACCGCCGCCCATGCCGCCCATATCAGGCATGCCACCAGCTGCGTCATCTGCAGGTGCGTCTGCGATCATAGCTTCGGTGGTGATCATCAAGCTTGCAATTGATGCTGCAAACTGAAGTGCAGAACGAGTCACTTTAGTTGGATCAAGAATACCCATTTCTAGCATGTCGCCGTAAGTGTCGTTACCTGCGTTGTAACCGTAGTTACCAGTACCGTTCTTAACTGCGTTAGTTACGACAGAAGCTTCTGCGCCAGCATTAGATGCGATTTGACGTAGCGGCGCTTCCATAGCACGTAGTGCTAGTTTAATACCGTGTGTTTGGTCTTCGTTGTCACCTTTCAAGTCAGCGAATTTAGCTGCTGCACGAACTAGCGCAACACCACCACCTGCAACAACGCCTTCTTCTACCGCTGCGCGAGTAGCATGAAGTGCATCTTCAACACGTGCTTTTTTCTCTTTCATTTCAACTTCAGTTGCAGCACCCACTTTAATGACTGCTACACCGCCAGCTAATTTAGCTAGACGCTCTTGAAGTTTTTCTTTGTCGTAATCAGAAGAAGATTCTTCGATTTGACCACGGATTTGAGCACAACGACCTTTGATCGCTTCTTCGTCACCCGCGCCATCAACTACGACTGTGTTGTCTTTATTGATAACAACACGTTTTGCAGTACCTAGGTCTTCTAATTGTACTTTTTCAAGTTCAAGACCAATCTCTTCAGAGATAACAGTACCACCAGTTAGTGTAGCGATGTCTTGTAGCATTGCTTTACGACGGTCACCAAAGCCAGGCGCTTTAACAGCAGCCACTTTAACGATACCGCGCATATTGTTTACAACCAAAGTAGCTAGCGCTTCGCCTTCAACATCTTCAGCAATAATCAATAGAGGCTTAGATGCTTTTGCAACACTTTCAAGCGTAGGTAATAACTCACGAATGTTAGTAACTTTTTTGTCAACCAATAGGATATAAGGGCTTTCTAGTTCAACAGTGCCATTTTCTTGGTTGTTCATGAAGTAAGGAGATAGGTAACCACGGTCAAACTGCATACCTTCAACAACTTCTAGTTCGTTTTGAAGTGCTTGACCTTCTTCTACAGTGATAACACCTTCTTTACCCACTTTATCCATTGCTTCAGCGATAAGGTCGCCTACTTCTGAATCAGAGTTAGCTGAGATTGTACCCACTTGTGCGATTGCTTTGCTGTCAGCACATTCTGTAGATAGGTTCTTAAGTTCTTCAACTGCTGCCAAAACAGCTTTGTCGATACCGCGCTTAAGATCCATTGGGTTCATACCCGCAGCAACTGATTTTAAACCTTCAGTTACAATAGCTTGTGCTAATACAGTTGCGGTAGTTGTTCCGTCACCAGCTTCATCATTTGCTTTAGACGCAACTTCTTTTACCATCTGTGCGCCCATGTTCTCGAACTTATCTTCAAGTTCGATTTCTTTTGCAACAGACACACCATCTTTAGTGATGGTAGGAGCACCGAAAGATTTGTCTAGAACAACGTTACGACCTTTAGGTCCTAAAGTAACTTTTACTGCGTTAGCAAGAATGTTAACGCCTGCAAGCATTTTGTTGCGAGCGTCATCAGAAAAACGTACTTCTTTAGCTGCCATGTTTAATTTCCTCTTATTCTGTCTAATTGATTACGCTGTTATTCAACAACCGCAAGAATGTCGGCTTCGCTCATGATAAGCACTTCTTCGCCATCAAGCTTTTCGGTTTTTACACCGTAACCATCATTAAAAATCACTACGTCGCCAACTTTAACGTCAAGCGCTTTTACTTCACCACTATCTAAAACTCGACCGTTACCTACAGCAACAATTTCACCGCGAGTTGATTTTTCAGCCGCAGAACCAGTCAGCACTATGCCACCAGCAGACTTACTTTCTTGCTCTTGGCGTTTAACGATAACGCGATCGTGTAAAGGACGGATTGCCATTTTCAAATCTCCTGAAAATTCCAATTTTAAAGTTAATATTCCCGAAACTCGGGGTTTGAGTTGAGCCTAATGTCTCAACTCGAATGAATGTCTGCGTGCAAAGATGGGGATAGCCGTACTGACTTCAAGGGTTTATGTTAAAAAAAAATCAAATTTAATGGGATTTAGGCCTGTTTTTTAACAAAACAGCGAAATGACTCAGTTTAAGAACGATAAAGTATTTTAATTAAGTGAAAACCAAATTGCGTTTTGACTGGACCATGTATTGTCAAAAGTGGCTTTTTAAACACGACATTATCAAAAGCTTTGACCATTTGACCGGGCTTAACTTCGCCTAAATCACCTCCGCGTTTTGCGGATGGACAGATTGAGTTCTTCTTTGCCAACTGTTGAAAGTTTGCACCTTTTGCGAGCTGCAATTTTAACTCTTCGGCTTTTTGTTTGTCTTTTACGAGTATATGGCATACACCGGCTTTCATTTCTCTGGCTCCTTATCACCATACCTATTTATCTTGAGTTCGACTCATATACGTTCTAGCTAGTTGGGATTAGCTCTGTCATTATACCCGTATTTCGTCATTATCATGAGTTCTAATCTAATGAAAAAGCTTTTGTCTTTGTCGTTTCAAGGCTTAGCCGCTATTTTACCTTTGTCGTTGACACTGTATTTTATTTATTGGTTTATGTCCGGCGCAGAAGCGTTACTCTTTCCCTATGTGCCTCAGCAATTCTATTTTCCGGGAATGGGAATTATAACCGCCTGTGTCATTATTTTGCTTACCGGTTTATTGGTGAATGTGTTTTTTGTCCGCTGGATAGTGGCTACCGCGAATAGACAAGTAGAAAAAATTCCTTTGGTAAAATCTATATTTGGCGCAATTCGTGACACATTAACGGTATTCCAAATTAGTGATAAAGAAAATTCGAAAGCGGTAGTGTCAGTTGAAATACAGCCTAATATGCATCTAATTGGCTTTATAACCGCTGACCAAGTTGCTGAGGAAGTATTCCAAGATGAAGATAAGATTGGTGTCTACATTCCCCTGAGTTACCAAATTGGTGGGTATACCCTATATGTTAGTCGTCAGCAAGTTACCAAGCTAGAAATCGGTGTAGAAGAAGCGATGCGAATCGCATTAACCGGTGGTGTTAAAGCCAAACAAGTCTAATGCGAACCACAATTAACGATCAGGTGGAGAGTCGATTTTTGGACGGCTCTCAACTTCATCTTTGTCGACATACTCGCCTTCAATAACGTCTCCGTCTTGTTGCGTCTCTTGCCACTGGGTACGATTAGAATAAGTGGTTTGAGAGTAGCTACTGTTGCCTGCTTGACCAGACACCACATTCACCGTCATTTTCTTTAATAAACTTTTCGCTATCAAGGGACGAGTAAAGGGGAGTGACAGCGCAAAACCTAAAGCATCAGTGATAAACCCCGGGGTAACCAATAGCACGCCTGCAATTACCAATAACAATCCTTCAGCCATTTCTTGCCCTGGCATTACACCAGATTGCATTTTTGCTTGCGCTTGCATTAAGGTCGATATACCTTGTTGGCGCACTAAATAAGCGCCTATAAAAGCAGTAACAATGACAATCGCGACTGTGTTCCAGCCACCGATTTGTTCACCGACATTCACAAATAATGCAATCTCTGCAATAGGTAATATCGCAAACAGAATAAACAATTTACCAAACACAATGCGCTCCTTACTTAAAAACTTGATCTGGGGCCGTTTTTTAAATTAACAAGATACTTATGAGACCAAGCAAGTATTGAATTCTATACAGAGTTAAGAGATCAAAACTCTTTTTTTTGAAATACTTCTCCTATTATGCAGGTCAACTATGGCCAAAGCACGAAAGGTGTAATAATGAGTTCACAATTTTGTATAGTATTAACCACTTGTCCAACAAAGAAACAAGCTGAGAAAATAGCGAGTGAATTAGTCAATCTTAAACTCGCAGCTTGCGTACAGATTTCTCAGCCGATTTCTTCGTTTTATCATTGGGAAGATGAAATTGTCACTGACTCAGAAATGCATTTAGTGATTAAAACTATGTCGAATAAGTTGGAGCAAGCATATAAGTTAACCTTAAGCATGCATCCTTATGATATTCCGCAATGGATCATTCTCGATAATGTCTCTAGTAGTGAGTCTTATCTAAATTGGATTAAAAGTAGCCTTAAATGAAGTTTAAACATCTTATATTGGTCGCCGTTTTAGTATTATTTCCGTGGGCAAGTATTGCCCAGAGCAATCAAGCTTTTGAAGATTTATTCGCTGACGAACCTGAATTTTTGCCCGTTGAACAAGCGTTTCAATTTGATTTCGATCAACAAGGTGAGCAGCTAATACTGCGTTTTACGATTGCGGAAGGTTACTACTTATATCAAAACCAATTTAAGACAGTGGTAAAAAATGCTGAGATTAGTCAGCCTGTTTACCCAGAAGCAAAAATCAAAGAAGATGAGTTTTTTGATGAACCTCAGCCGGTGTTTTATGACCAGGTAGATATTAATTATACGGTTGAATGGTCTGAAAAAGATGCGGTTGTAAAGCTTCAATATCAGGGCTGTGCAGATGCAGGGTTATGTTATCCCCCAACGGTTCAGGTTGTCTATTTAGATCAAGTAGGTGGGGCGAGGGACGCTTCTTCAGAAACGCAAATATCGCAAAATAGCTCAGCCAATAAGAGCGATGATGAGTTACCCGTATCGCAACAATTCGAGTTAGCAGATTTACTTAAAGGTGAGCAATTACTTATCTTGAAGTTAGCAATTTTTCTGCTGTTGGGTGTTGGGTTAGCATTCACACCTTGTGTTTTTCCAATGTATCCTATCCTATCAAGCATCGTGATTGGTCAAGGTAAATCAATCAGTACATCGAAGGCCTTCAGCTTGTCATTTATGTTTGTGCAAGGGATGGCAATTACCTATTCAATTCTGGGGTTGGTAATTGCATCGGCCGGTGCTCAGTTTACTGCTTACTTACAAAATCCCTATATTTTAGGTGTGCTAATCGTGATTTTTGTGGCTCTTGCATTTGTCATGTTTGGAGCATACGAATTGCAGTTGCCTTCTAAGTGGCAAGAAAAACTTAATGGTTTGAGTAATAAACAAAAAAGTGGCAGCTTCATCGGTGCATTTGTTATGGGTGTCATCGCTGGCTTAGTGGCTTCTCCTTGTACTACCGCTCCTTTGACGGGGATCTTGTTATTTATTGCCGAACAAGGCGATCAGGTTTTAGGTTTCTTCGCCCTGTATGCACTGAGCCTAGGCATGGGTATTCCGCTCATTGTGTTTGGTGTGACCGGAGGGAAATTGTTACCTAAAGCAGGTAATTGGATGAATATTGTTAAAGTAGCATTCGGCTTTATGATGCTGGTTGTTGCATTAACCTTTTTAGAAAGATTAGTAACTAAAATCTGGATTGAGTACCTTTGGTCAGCGCTTGGCCTGGCAACTTTTACCTATTTCTACGTGATGAATCAGAATAGTCCAGCAACGCTTTGGAAAGGTGTGCGCAGCCTAGTGATATTTATTGGATTGTTCGGCTCAATTTTGTATGGCTATCACCAATTTAATCAAAGCCGCAGTAGCGCTCAATATTCTGTCAACAATTCAATAGATTCACAGCAATCAATACACCATCAATTTGTGTTGGTAAAAAATTTGCGAGATTTTGAAAGCAAATTGAAAGCAGCTAACGCTGAAGGGAAAACGGTCATGGTCGACTTATATGCCGACTGGTGTGTGGCCTGTAAAGAATTTGAAAAATATACTTTCCCAGATCCTGCAGTGCAAAGCGCCTTGTCGAATACGGTCTGGATGCAAATAGATTTAACTGACAATACTGCGGTCAATATCGAATTTCAAAAAGCATTCGATGTGTTGGGACTACCGACGATTATGTTTTTTGATACTCAAGGCAATGAATTATCTTCTGCAAGGGTTACTGGTTTTATGAAAGCCGCCCCCTTTGCAAAACATGTTAATCAGGCGCTTAATTAAAACGATCTATCAGCCATATGGCTAGACTTTTTTAGATTAAGAGGCTTATTGAGGCCAATAGGTAAAAAATAAGAAAGCCGTATTATTCAGTTTTAATGCGGCGGTTCAAAACGCTTATTTAACTGTGAACTACACTAACCAACTTTTCGCAATAAGATCCGCTGTTTGCTCTTCCGGCACTGGCTTCGAATAATAATAACCTTGCAGATGATGACACCCATGTCGCTTGAAGAAATCAATTTGCTCTTTTTCTTCTATTCCTTCTGCTACACAATACATGTCTAGGCTTTCGGCCATCCGCAATGTAGTCAGAACTAATGCTTCGTTACTCTTATTGTTGCCGATGTCATCCACAAAACTCTTATCAACCTTGAGGACTTGAATGGGAAACTCCTTCAAATACTTAAGTGAAGAATATCCTGTGCCAAAATCATCAAGAGCAATAACAAATCCATGTTGACGCATCGAATCCATGTATTCCAAAGCACGTTCATAGTCTCTCATTAGGGCACTTTCGGTAATTTCAAAGCGTAACGACGACACGGGTAATCCATATTGTTCAAGTAACAATACAATATGGTCAATAGAAATTTGACGTTCGAAGTGACGTGCAGACAGATTGACAGACAAATATATCTCACGTCCTTTACTTTGCCATTCACTCAATACCGGCATGGCTCGTTCTAAGGCATCCCACGTCATATTTTCAATTAACCCTAACTCTTCAGCGACTGGGATAAACTGATCAGGAGGCACCATGGAGTCCTTTTCTGGCCAACGCATCAATAATTCGAACCCGACGACTTGACCACTCGTAATATTCACAATTGGTTGGTAATAATTGATAAACACTTTGCTTTGGTGTGCTTTTTTAAGGCGATTTTCCATTAACAAGCGCTCTTGCGCTTTTTCATTCATATGCTCAGTAAAGTATTGGAACTGACTACGGCCTTGCTCCTTCGCGTGGTACATCGCTAGATCGGCATTTCTTAAAAGCTCTTCAGGCGTGCTGGCATCACCAGGATAAATCGCGATTCCTACGCTTGAAGATACACTGACTGTTTGATTACCTAATTGAATAGGGGCTTCCAGAATATCGATTAGTTGTTGCGCTAAAATGCTGAGGCGATCTGGATGTTTCACCTCTTCAACCATGACGACAAATTCATCGCCACCAAGACGGGCAACAGTATCATCTTGCCGTAGTAAATTCGTGAGGCGTTGTGCTACGACAATAAGTAATTCATCTCCTGCTTTATGGCCTAAGCTGTCGTTAACTTGCTTGAAACGATCGAGGTCGATGAAAAACACCCCCATTTTTGATTTATGTCGGGCGGCATGATCAATTCCGTGTTTTATCCGATCCAACAACAGGGTTCGATTGGGTAGATCCGTTAAGCCATCAAAGTTTGCCAAGCGACGTAATTCATTTTCCGCTTCTTTTTGCTCACTGATGTCAGACATAATCATCAAATAATAATCGATCTCGCCGTGCGCTCGCATACTGGCGATAGAGGTCATATTGATGAGTACATTAGACACCTTCCCTTGGTCGATAACTAACTGCTCTTCTCCTTTCCAGTGACCTGTGACATTTAGCTCAGAAAGTTTTTTCCAGAATCGTGGGGGATATTCCGCATCCAATTTAAAAAGTCGCGTCAATTGAATCTTTAAGTCGCCATCTTCATTAATACCGAAAGCCTCACAAAATGCCGTATTAACTGCTACCGGTACCATTTGTGTGTTAAATATGACAACCCAATCACGAGTATGCTTAAAGGCCTCACCAAACAGTCTGACTTTCTCTCGATCAGCAACCGTCTCTGTGACGTTACTATAGGTTCCGGCAACAACCCTCTCTAAACCAACTTTATCAACGACTTCATTACCCACATCACGATACCAAAACCATTCACCTAGTTTGGAACGCAATCGGTACGTCACGTCTAAGCCATCGCTTTCTTTGTCTTTGAATGACTGCCAATTCGAAGCAAAAATAGCCGTATCTTCCGGATGAATAAGATCGACATGCTGTTCAAAACTAATTAGATTGTCTTCATAGTCATAGCCCAATTCTTCACATATTCTAGGGGCATAAAATTGATTAGTTTTTGAACGCCACTCCCACACATTACTGTTACTTGCACTTAATGCTAAAGACAGTCGATTTTTACTTTCCAATGCTTGCGCATGGGCTGCCATCACTTGTTTATTTTGTAAGTCACGCCGATACCACCAAAACAACACCAAAGACACAAAAATAAGGACATAAAACGCATAAGCAACAGGCGACAACCAAGGTGAATACTGCACATTTATAAACACAGTAGCAGGTTCGCTTTCTGAACCTGTTATGGGGTCGAAAGCCGTTGCAGAAAACACATAATGGCCTGGTTCTAGCTTCGGAAAAGTCACCTGAGAATCGGTAGTAGCAGGGTAAATATAACTGTCTGCGCCATCTAGTCGGTACTGATATTGGGTGGTGCTTTGATGCTCGAACGCTAAAGTTGAAAACTCAATTGCTAGGCCAGCATCTCTGTGCGCTAGTGAAACAACACGTTTATCTAAATTGACCAGCGGCATCTCTAACGAATTGGATTTTAGTTTAATGTTTGTAATCGAAACTTGTGGCGGGTTCCCGTCGTGCACTTCAAACGACAAAGGATCAAACACAGTAAGACCTTTTTGTGAACCATAAACCAGTCGGTTATCAAGCAACACCAAATGTGACAAGCCGTTAAATTCTTTGCCGTCTAAACCTTGGGAAATACCGTACTGCTGTAAATAAGGACCTGTCGAATCAAATTTCAGTAATCCTGCGTGGGAGCTCATCCAAATCGCCCCAGTTTGATCCAAATGAATGCCGTAAATCATATTGCTGGGCAAAAGGTTTTGTTTATCATATCCGTATTTAGGTGTATAAATTGTCGCGTCTAAGCCAACAAGTCCAGCGCCCGGATAGGCTATCCACAAAGTACCATTATCATCTTCAATAACACTTTCAGGGTAAACAGGCTGCCCCATATTCGCACGTTCAAGTTTATGCACGCTTTGTAAGGAATCGGTCTGCGTATTATATGCCCAAAGCTGTTCACGCTCGCTTATCCACAATAGATTTTGATGATGACTGCTTGCTCCCAAAAATCCGTAAGAAGCGCTGGCGTCAATCGTATTGTTTAACGTATCAATACTTGATACTTCACCTGATTGAGCATCATATCTGTAAAACTTTTCTGGTGTACTAAACCAATACACACCACTTTTATCTTTTGCGAAACTGTTTAACCTACTTCCTAACAGTTTCTCTGCTTCTTTATTGTTGCTGTTTGCAGCTGAGAAAGCCTTAGTTGATATATCAAAAGCCCAAAGTCCACTATCTGTATTTAACAGTAACGTATTGTTGCCCAGAGTTTCCAAATCTCTGATTCTTGCGCTTTGCGCGCCAACTACGTCATCGGTAAACCAATGACCAATCAATTCGTGTTCGTCTAAATCGTAATAATTAAGACCATTGCTAGTACCAATCCAAAGTCCTTTCTCATCAAACTGAGCAAATGACTTCACACTATTACTACTTAACTGAATTTCGTCCTCTCGGTTTTGACGTACATTTTCGAATTTCACGCTTTGCGTAGACCAGTATAAAGCGCCGTCAAATGGAGAACCAATCCACAGATTGCCTTTTCTATCCATTTCTACCGCAGTAACATTATTGGAAGATAAATATTGGCGACTATCGATTGGACTAAAATAGTGTTGTAACTGCGCAGAAGTAGGGTCGTAGCTAAATAAACCTATATTTGTGCCAACGTAAAGCGTGTTATTGCTGGTTTCGAAAATTTCAAGCACGGGTGAATCTAAAGCATGGTCAGATACTTGAATTTGATTATTTTCACCAACTGTTAAACTAAACAAACCTGTATTGCTGCCAACCCAAATCGTCTGATCTGCGCTGAGGACTAATTGATTAATTGACTCACTATTTAATCCACCTTTGAGCTTTATTTGCTGTACTTGTTTAGAGGCTAAATCAACCAAAAACAACCCATCATTGCGCCCTAATAACACCGCACCATCTAAAAATTGGGCAGTATTAATTTTGTATTTCGCTTCTTGCTTGTTGGCCGGGAGTTGATACAACAATGACGCTGTAGCTAACGTAGAGTTGACGATATAAACACTGCGTTCAGTAGCAACAATAATCTGCCCGTTGGCCAATTGATTAATATCAGTAACTCGATCTGACCAGGTACTATTTTGGGTAACAAAGCTTTCAATAAGAGATGTTTTACCGGTGCTGGTTTCAATTTTGAACAAACCTGAACGACCTGTTCCAACCCAGATATTCTTATTTTCATCTTCAAAAATGGTATCAATTGAAATGTCGGCTAACTGTTTTTGACTTCCCTCAAAGTGCACAACCCTATAGCCATCAAATCGATTTAATCCGGATTGAGTTGCAACCCATAAAAAACCACTGGAGTCGATTAGCAGATCATTAACCGTATCTTGCGAAAGTCCTTGGGAAGTAGAAAGTTGAATAAATTTGGGTTCGTTAATTAACGGGGCAGCGGAAGCTGATGAAATTGCCCCAAACAATAGAAGTACGAACAAACCTGAGTTAAGTAACTGACGAATGCAAGTTAACCCGATGAAAGCATACCTTTTTTTAAGCTTTTCAAACAAACTAAAAAGCACTCCAGTGACGAATCGATTAGTTAGCGATGTTGAATTTATGTACCAAAGCAAAGCTTACACCGAATTAACCAAAATCAATAGTAGTAACTGTATGATAATCATATCGAATTAGTCTAAAGCTTGTGTCGTTATTGATAGCATTCGATTTTTTAAAAATCGTCTACTTATGTTGTCCTAATGGATTATCTGCTAGCGCGTACCGAATATTTTGTCTCCCGCATCTCCCAAGCCAGGTAAAATATAGCCTTGGTGATCTAATTTTTCATCAATTGACGCTACATATATTTCAACATCAGGATGTTTTTTGATGACTTCCTTAATCCCTTCCGGCGCAGCCACTAAGAATAAACCTAGAATTTTTTTACACTTTTTGCTCTTCAGTAAATCAATGGTGGCAATCAAGGTTCCACCAGTTGCCAGCATAGGATCAACTATCAAAGCAGTTCGCAAGTCGACATCTTTTACGACTTTGTCAAAATAGGCAACGGGTTCTAACGTTTCTTCGTTACGATATAAACCTACGACACTTATTTTTGCGTTCGGGATCAATTGTAATACACCATCTAACATACCTAATCCAGCGCGAAGAATCGGCACGACGGTTATTTTTTTACCTTTTATTTTAGCAACTTCAATCGCTTTACCCGTCCAACCAGAAATTGTCGTTTTTTCGGTTTTTAAATCGCGTGTCGCCTCGTAAGTAAGTAGGTTGCCTACTTCACTTGCCAATTCGCGAAAATCTTTACTGCTGATACCTTTTGCACGCATGAGTCCAATTTTGTGCATTATTAATGGATGTTTTATTTCATGTACCGGCATACGCTGCGCCCTATTTCAAATAATCAGATTGAACAAATTTAATTAACTCAGGATAAAACGCCAAAAAGCCTTGTTCAATCACTTGGTGGTTGTGGTTCACAAAATGATAGCCTTTTTCAGCAAATATAATTCGCATATTTAGTCGTTTTTCGATTTGCAGAAACGCGTTCAAGCAGTTTTTTCTTGTTTCATAAGTAGTTAGCCAACGATGTTTAAGTAATCCACCGCGTACTTGCTCAAACCGTCCATCAATTTGAACCGTCTCCATTCGCAACTGTCGATAAAAGTTGTCTAACACGGCCTGCTTCGATTGCTGGGTATAAAGCTGCCAATGCACACTCAATAAATGATCGAAATATATATCGATGAGTACGCCAGACATTCGCCTCAACTCAGAGGGAAATGTAGCGCGAATCGACTTTACAATAGCATGGCTATCGGTAAATGCATCGATTTTGCGGTGCAAACGCACGCCATGGCGAATGTCAGCTGGAAGATGCTGTAAATGACTTCCTTTTACAAAATCTCCTAGAAAATTTCCCAATAAGCTCGTTTCCGAAATATGAGCTAAGTGAATGTGAGATAAATAATTCAAACTAAGGCCTTATGGTCTAAAATAAGAAAATAAAAGCAGCCAACTTCGCTGATAAGACCAGTATTTTGCTGCTAATTAACCACTATTCTCTATAATTACTACAAACAACTTTTAATTGATTGTTTTTCAGGCGTTTCTTATTTGACTTTGTACAGGTTTACGTTAAGAGTATCGCAACAATGAAATTTAAAAGAAGATAGCGACAAATTCGTGAAATTTTTATTATTGAACGGGCCAAACCTAAATATGCTGGGAAAGCGTGAACCCGCTATATATGGTTCCAAGACTCTACAAGACATTGTAGATGAATTGAAAATTCTAGCAAATCAAGAAGGCATTGAACTGCTTCATCTGCAGTCTAATGCTGAGCATGAGCTGATCAACAAAATTCATTCTGCTATGGGTGACACCGATTTTATCATTATTAATCCCGGTGCATTTACTCATACTAGTGTGGCTATACGAGATGCATTGCTAAGTGTCAGTATTCCCTTTATAGAAGTCCACCTTTCAAATGTGCATGCCCGAGAAGAATTTAGAAAACATTCCTACTTATCTGACGTTGCCAAAGGGGTAATTTGCGGATTGGGAGATTACGGTTATAAAGCAGCACTAATCGCTGCTAAACAACATTGCCAAAATTAATTTAATGAGTAACTAAAGAGAGCTTAAATGGATATTCGTAAAATAAAGAAATTGATAGAACTAGTAGAAGAATCTGGTATTTCTGAACTAGAAATTACCGAAGGTGAAGAATCGGTTCGTATACACAGAGCCAGTGCTTCACCACAAGCTTCTGTACATTATGCACCAGCACCGGCTCCTGCCCCTGTTGCAGCACCAGCTCCTGCTCCAGCCGCTTCAGCACCTGCACCAGCAGCTAGCCCAGAAGTGTCTGGTCACGTAGTAAAATCGCCAATGGTAGGAACATTTTATCGTTCCGCATCGCCTAGTTCTCCCGCTTTTGTCGAAGTAGGTCAGAAAGTCAATGTTGGCGATACGTTATGTATTGTAGAAGCAATGAAAATGATGAACCAAATTGAAGCTGACAAAGCAGGTGTAATTAAACAAATTTTGGTCGACAACCAAGAGCCTGTGGAATTTGATCAACCAATGTTCGTTATTGAATAAGCGAGCTTATTATCATGCTTGATAAAGTATTAATTGCAAATCGAGGCGAAATAGCTCTTCGAATTCTGCGTGCGTGTAAAGAGATGGGTATCAAAACTGTCGCTGTACACTCCACTGCAGATAAAGACCTGAAACACGTTTTGTTGGCAGATGAGTCGATCTGTATTGGCAAAGCTTCAGCGACTGAAAGTTATTTAAATATCCCTCGCATCATTGCTGCTGCTGAAGTATCTAATTCAGTTGCCATACATCCCGGATATGGTTTTTTAGCCGAAAATGCAGAATTTGCAGAAGCGGTTGAAAAAAGCGGCTTTATTTTCATAGGTCCGAAACCTGAAACCATTACATTGATGGGTGACAAAGTGTCAGCCATTAAATCAATGAAAAGCGCAGGCGTCCCCTGTGTGCCTGGTTCAGACGGTCCGCTTAACGATGATCCAGAACGCAACAAAAGCATCGCCAAACGTATTGGTTATCCCATTATTGTTAAAGCAGCTGGTGGTGGCGGTGGACGCGGAATGCGTGTTGTACGTGGCGAATCTGAGTTAATCAATGCGATTGCCATGACTAAAGCAGAAGCGGGCGCTTCGTTTGGCAACGAAATGGTTTACATGGAAAAGTTTCTTGAAAATCCTCGTCACGTTGAGATTCAAGTACTTTCTGATGGTCAAGGTAATGCCATACATTTAGGTGAACGTGATTGCTCGATGCAACGTCGTCATCAAAAAGTAGTTGAAGAAGCACCGGCACCAGGTATTAATTCAGAAACGCGCGAGCGAATCGGTGAACGATGCCGTAGAGCGTGTATTGAAATTGGGTATCGCGGCGCGGGTACTTTTGAATTCTTGTATGAAAACGGAGAATTTTATTTCATTGAAATGAATACCCGTATACAAGTTGAGCATCCAGTGACAGAAATGATCACCGGCGTAGATTTGATTAAAGAGCAGCTTAGAATTGCCGGTGGCCAACCGCTTTCGATTGAACAGAAAGATATTCAGATCCGAGGCCATGCTATTGAATGTCGAATCAATGCTGAAGACCCCGCTACATTTATGCCAAGCCCCGGAAAAATCAATATGTTCCATTCTCCGGGTGGTTTTGGGATCCGTTGGGAATCACACATTTACGCTGGCTATAGCGTTCCACCGCACTATGATTCAATGATTGGAAAATTGATTGCATATGGTGAAAATCGTGATGTAGCCATCGCCAGAATGCGTCATGCACTTGACGAACTGGTAGTAGACGGCATTAAAACCAATATCTCTTTACAACAAAGTATTATGGCGGATGAAAACTTTTTCAATGGTGGAACTAACATCCACTATTTAGAAAAGAAATTAAAATTAGATTAGTCTGAGACAATCTTATTAAAACGGTCTGTGTGATTAACCTTACACAGACCGTTTTTTTTATCCATTTCAGTACGTATATTTAATTTCGCCAATTAATTTTATACTTGAGCTGAACTACTTGGTTGTAGTAAGTTTTTGTCTCTTCAAGCATTTTTCGGAAAAAACACCTGTGCAACTAAGACCATTGTTAGTTAGCGTTATTCTATTTTTTAGTACATTGCCGTGTTTGGCCCAGATCGATACCACTATGGGTGAGCATAATAAAAAGCCGCTATGGGAAGCTGGTGTAATCAGCGCTGCTTTTAATACGCCCGAATATCCAGGAGCTAGAGATAATCACAATAACGCATTTGCCGCGCCATTTTTTATTTACCGGGGTGAAATAGTGAGGGTTGGTGAAAATAGCGTCGTTCGAGCAGTTGCAGTTGAAAAGGATTGGCTAGAGATCGATTTATCCCTAGATGCAGCTTTTAGCGCTGATTCGGAAGACGATTCAATTCGTGCAGGCATGCCAGATTTGGATTTTGTATTTGAGGTTGGTCCGCAAATTAAATTCAAACTTTATGAAAGTGCAAAACAACATACGGGTATGCAACAAGTGCAATTTAGAGTGCAAACACGCGCTGTATTTTCCACAGACTTTTCTTCCATCACCCACAGAGGATACGTTTTTAATCCCGAGTTGTCTTATCAGTATGTTGGTGCGTTTCAGGAGAAAGACCGTTTTCGATTTAATATTTCGCCTGTTTGGGCAACAGAAAAACTGCATGATTATTTTTACCAAGTTGATAGCCAATACGCCACTGAGCAAAGACCTGAATACGATGCATCTGGAGGATATTTGGGTTTAGAATTTTCTGCAGGTTACATGTTCAACGCCAGCCCTTCTGTTCGAGTTTTTGTGAGTGCCGCATATAGCTTGCTTAATCACGCTGCAAATGAAAATAGTCCGCTTCTGGTAGAGAACAATACCTACGCGTTTGGTGCAGGTGTGATTTGGCGAATTCGAAAAAGTGAGCAATACCAGAACTAGTTTGGTAAACACATCTGCAATCACCTGCCGAGTCGATAAAACATTGATTTATATCAATCATATAAGCCGATTAAATTGAGCCAGATCAACTAGTCAAAAATCCTCGTAACGTACACTTCCTCCAATCACTAATTAATCATTTAGAAGTTGGAGAATCACATGAAAAAACACACTATTTTAATAGCCGCGGCAATCGCTCTTGCCACCACCAATGTCAGCGCTTTTACAAGTGGCGATATGATTTTACGTGCAGGTATTACCCATGTCGCACCGGATGAATCAAGCAGTAATGTTTTTATTGGTAGCACTGATGTGGGGGTTGGCGTAAATGTAGATAATAACAGTCAGTTGGGGCTAAACTTCGCTTACTTCTTGAGTCCTAATTGGGCAATTGAAATATTAGCTGCCACACCATTTGAACACGACATTGGATTAAATACGGTTGGTCCATTAGGTTCAACAAAACATTTACCGCCTACTGTGTCAGCAAATTACCATTTCCTCGACGCCAACAGTGCGTTTCAGCCTTATGTGGGTGTTGGCATTAATTACACTATTTTCTTCAGTGAGGATTTTACCGCAGCTAACCAAGAAGCTGGTTTTAGTGACTTGCAGCTAGATGATTCAGTTGGGCTAGCAGCCCAAGTAGGCTTTGATTATATGCTAGATAAGCACTGGTTTGTGAATGCGTCAGCACGTTACATAGACATTAACACGGAAGCAAACTTTGAAAACAACGGCACCGCTGGGGTCGTTGATGTAGATATCGACCCTTATGTTTATTCTTTAACCATTGGTTACAAGTTTTAATCCGCGAATTTAAGCAAGGGTGCAATAGCGCCCTTCGTTCTTCTGATGTTTTGCATTATTTCCAAAAAGCAAAAATAGGAGTATTAACTAATTACACCTTCTTCCCTCCTGACCTCTTTACTCAATAATGATTTAATGCGATTCTAAAATGCTGCTTTGCATAGTAGAAAGGAGAAGTCTAAAGGATTGCAATGTAAGGCTTGGTTTCAACATATGAGGTTTACCAAGTCAGCAAAGGAGCATGGTCACATGTTAAATATTCCAAGTTCGATGCTTGAACATCAACAGAACTTCATTCGCTCATTAGTCACATTAATATCTGCTGATGGCAGATTTGTTGGTATTTCTTTATCCGGATCTGGTTCAGAAAATAAACTGGATAGATTTAGTGATTTAGATATCGTTTTAGCGATTTCAACGACTCACGTCACGCAAGTGATGAAAGAACGCAAAATGTTAGCGAAACAGATGGGCAAACTACTGACCTGCGCTACTGGCGAACATGTAAATGAACCACGATTGTTAATTTGCCTCTTCGATGATGTCGAGCCTCTGCATGTGGATCTAAAGTTTGTCAGCATCGAAGACGCCCACCAAAGAGTGGATAACCCGTTGGTGCTTTGGGAAGTTGATAATGTTTTAACTAACACATATCAGCATGATGAAGGCCACTACCCAATAAACCCACCCCAGTGGTATGAAGATCGCTTTTGGATTTGGATACACTACGGCGCAAGTAAAATAGCCAGAGGCGAGTTATACGAAGCAATAGATTTAGTGTCGTTTATTCGACAAGTTGTTATCGGCCCTATTGCGATGGCAAATAACGGATTTGAACCTAACGGAGTGCGCAAAATTGAGAACAAACTGCCATTACTTGCTAAACAATTAAATAGTACAATCACGCCAAGAGAGAAAATGCCATTGTTTAACGCATTAAGAACCTTGGTTGAGATATACATTTCACTTCGTCAAGCAAATCTTTCTCAATTAGAATTGAGAGACGCAGCGCAACAAGTGGCCTTATCTTATTTGCAAAAAGAAGAACAAACGACAGATAAAAAGGATTACAAATGACAATAGGTGCAGTTTTACCTCTCAGCGTGAGAGGAAGTTACGATGTAGATGACTTAGGTAGAACTGAAATTCTGTTTAAAACCTTGGACGCTTTTTGTGAACCTGGCATGTTCTCAAAATTTCTCATTGTTACCCCACCTGATGAAGTGCAAATTGTTAGCGAAAAAGTACAGAAATGGTCGCAATTTAATCCTGTGGTCATGTCAGAAGAAGATCTTGTACCTGAGCTTGCCAAACATAGTCAAATGCGTGGATGGCGTAAACAGCAAATAGTCAAAATCGCCGCTCATGAGCAGTTCACAGATGATTTCTACATTACTTTTGATGCTGATGTGATCTGCTTAAAGCCGCTCAGCATTGATAAATTAATCGATCAAGGCAAAGCATTGCTGCAGTATGAACCGCGTGCATTTCACCCCAAATGGTGGAAATCTTCTGCACGACTATTACGCATGTCAGCAGACGTTGGTGATACGTCAAAGGGGATGCACGTAACACCTGCTATTTTATCTACGACCTTAGCTAAACAACTTTGCGAAGAGTTGACCCGAGTGTGGAAGAAAGACTGGGTTAAAGCAGTGTGTTCATTACACAACCCGAAAGACCCAAGAAATTGGCGGATTTCGCGGTTTCTCATGCTCAAATGGACGGAATATTCTTTATATTATTTGTGTGCTATGAAAAAACAGAATCTTGATCAATTTCATATTACCGCAGGAACGCAAACGCATCCGCAACTGTTATTGATACATGATTCACATCCTTACGAACAATGGGATACCGCTAAAAGCTTTTCACAAGAATGCCCTGGGATGTTTTGTGTTGTGGGGAGTAAGTCGCGATTAGAGCCTGAAGAAGTATGGCAGCGTATTAGTCCGTTTGTACCTGCTCAACCAATAGCAAGAAATAAGTAAAATGAACAAACAAAAAAGGCAATCAAATGATTGCCTTTCTTAGTTTTCTTATCAATTCACCAGACAAGTCTGATGATAAATTGAATTAGATAACTTGAATGTTTTCAGCTTGAGGACCTTTTTGGCCTTGACCGATAGTGAATTCAACTTTTTGACCTTCTTTAAGAGTCTTGAAGCCGTCACCAACGATTGAACGGAAATGTGCGAACACATCAGGACCGCCTTGCTGCTCGATGAAACCAAAACCTTTATCTTCGTTGAACCACTTAACAGTTCCTACTACTTTATCAGACATATTATATCTTCCTGTAAAAATTAAATTGGGTGCCAAATTTGGCAGGTTTAGCATAAAAAGAGACCGAACTTAAAAACGACAGGACGAAGAACAACGATATAACAACGAACATGTAGATCTTTAACGAGGTTTTCTTAGCTAGGCGCAGAATACCTTACTTTAGGATTGTGTCAAATTAAATATTTAAAATAGTTCAATTAAATCTGGTATTTAATTTGCGTTTGTTGGTTTTTAGTTCCGCAAAAGAAGCCATTCGATGACTAAAATTAAACGCTAAACTGTTGAATATATGTTCGAATATATTGATTAACGATTAAGCAAAAAACGTTAATTATGCCTTTACCCTAGGGTTATTTCAGGTAAGCGAGTATTAACCATACCCAAAATAGTTTGGGTTGGTTAATATATTGAGCGACGTACAAATTTTACAACCTCTTGATTGAAAGCAAAATAAAATGAAAAAAAATCTATTCATCATAATTGTCACTACCTTATTCGCAATTAATATCACAGCGAAAGAGCAAACCAAGCAAGAAAGTAAAGCAATACCCGAAGCACGTATGAGTGTGACTCAACATAAAGGAAAATTTAACGGTCACAATGTCAGTTATCAAATAAACGCAGGGGACAGCCATCTAGTCGACAAAGAAGGGAAGCCTAAAGCAAGTATTTTTCATATTGCGTACACGCGAACGAATGTGAAAAACGCCGAAAAAAGACCGCTACTTTTTGTCTTTAATGGCGGCCCTGGATCATCATCGGTGTGGATGCATATGGGCTTATTCGGGCCTAAACGCGTAGTTTTGCCCAGCGACGCCGAGCGTGTCGGCGCTGCGCCGTTTAACCTTAAGGACAACCCACTAAGTTTATTGGATATTGCTGATTTAGTGTTTATTGACCCTGTAGGTACAGGATTTTCAAAACCACTAGGCGAATACAAAGGTAAAGCATTCTGGGGAGTAAAAGAAGATGCGGAAATTCTCGCTGAGTTTGTGCGTGTTTATATCACAGAAAATAATCGTTGGAATTCCCCTAAATATTTGGTCGGTGAAAGTTACGGTACAACAAGAGCGGGCGCAATGGTAAAAGAGCTACAAGAAGGTTGGGGCTCTATTGATCTGAATGGGATCTTGTTGATTTCATCAATCATTGATTTTCAAACAGGAGATTTCACCGAAGGGAACGATTTGCCATTTGTCACGTTTTTACCTACTTATGCCGCAACGGCTTGGTATCATGACAAAGTACCAAACAAAGCTGATTGGGAAGATTTATCACAATTTCTCAACGCTACTCGAGATTTTGCCTTAAATGAATACGCAACAGTATTGCTCAAAGGTGCTTTGGCTACCCCGCAAGAAATACAAAATGTAGTGGAAAAACTGCACGCGTTTACCGGACTGAAAAAACAATATATTCAACAATCCGATATGCGTATAAGTGAATTTCCATTTATGAAAGAGTTGCTGCGCGATCAAGGTAAAGTTGTAGGTAGGCTCGATAGTCGATATTTAGGCGAAGACGCCAACGTGGTCACAGATCAATTCGAAGCCGACCCCGCATCTTATGCTATCGATGGTGCCTACACAGCAGCCATTCAGCATTACTTCGCTAACGATATTGATGTAAAGCGCACTGAGCCGTATCACATATTAAGTGGCGAAGTGTTTGGTAATTGGAATTGGTTATATGGCAGTTCAGCACGTAGCCAAGGCTTTATTAATGTTACGCCTTTTATATCTAAAGGGATGCGCCAAAACAAAGATTTCAGAGTCTTCGTTGCGAATGGCTATTACGATTTAGCAACGCCATTTTTTGCTACTGAACACTCAATGAATCATCATGGAATTGATTTGAATCGTGTCACCATGAAATATTATGAGGCAGGCCATATGATGTACGTCCATGAACCATCACTCAAAGCCTTGGTTGAGGATATTCGTACTTTTATTCTTCCTTAAACCACATGCGGAAATTAGTTGGCCACAACTGCATTGTAGAATTGATATTTTTGAACCAACTGTTGGTAATCTTTAGACGTTAAGTATGCGGGTAACACATTATCAAACTCCATTTGCAGTTTATGATTGATAAAACCTGCTCGATATAAATTAGGTGTAAAAAGCTGGTGAATAACAACCTGTTGCTCATCAGCATTTTTTTCAAGCGCCTTTTTTATGTGAGCGAAAATATTCACATCCATAATAATAACCTGAGTCTTTTGGCTAAAAAGGAGTTTCAATTGGCGTGTTTGGTCAGGCACTTCTCTATACGCACGGTTGGCAGAGGCCATTTTAGAGAAATCCTCCCCTAGTACTCGATGCGCTGATTGAAATGCGACTATCGATAATTGAGACAAGTCACTCACTTCATCCAAAACTAAATCGGATGACGCCAATGTTACGGCTACATTTTGATATTGGATATATACATTAGAAAGGCTAATTTTTTTTGATTCAAGCTTACTACTCAAGGTAGTAACCGCATCAATATCGGGCATATTATGGATTTCATAAGAGCGACCGTATGGAATTTGAACGAAATTAGCTTTATATCCCATACGCTCAACAACGTCTTCGATCAATTCGACTTCGAATCCCGATTTTGCCCTATCCATAACGTAAGGAGGTTTATCCCAACCCACCGCGAAATCGATCACATCTTTTGCAAGTGTTTCATTTACAACGAACAAATTAGCGATGTAGTACAACAAAATAAAATACAGCTTATTTGACATCTAAATTATGTTCTTCCGAATATAGATTAAAATTAACGAGCCGACTTTTCTCTTCCTTGATACTATGGCATAACCTCTTTTAAGGAAACCTTGCATGCCTTGGATACAACTCAAAATAAATACTCAAGCTGAAAACGCCGAACAAATTGGCGACATGTTGTCTGCAAACGGTGCACAAGCAGTCACCTTTACAGACGCCAAAGATACACCAATGTACGAACCGAAACCTGGCGAAGTCATGCTTTGGCCAGATACTCAAGTAGTTGGTTTATACGATGCTGAATTTAACATGAAGCGCGTTATAGCCCAACTTGAGAAATCCAAAATATTAGGTAAGGGATTTTACCATAAATTAGACCAACTAGAAGATAAAGATTGGGAACGCGAGTGGATGGACAACTTTCACCCGATCCAATTCGGAAAAAGGTTGTGGATTTGCCCAAGTTGGCGTGACATTCCTGATCCTAATGCCGTTAATGTCATGCTAGATCCAGGACTTGCTTTCGGTACAGGTACCCATCCGACTACTTCACTGTGCTTACAATGGCTAGACTCGTTGTCGTTAGATGACCGCAGCGTAGTTGATTTTGGTTGTGGATCAGGAATTTTAGGCATTGCAGCCTTAAAATTAGGTGCAGCATCTGTCGTGGGGATCGACATAGACCCACAGGCCCTGTTGGCCAGCAAAGACAACGCAAATCGCAATAATGTGGCGGACAAAATCAGTGTTTACTTGCCCAAGGATCAACCCGATATGCAAGCCGATGTAGTGCTTGCGAACATTTTAGCTGGCCCTTTAAGAGAGCTGCGCGAAGTGATAAGTGATTATTGTAAACCCGGTGGCTTGCTTGTTTTGTCAGGGATTTTGGCAACCCAAGCGGAAGAGATCAATCAGTTATATTCAGCAGACTTCGAAATGGAGCCAATAGCAATTGAAGGTGAATGGGCAAGAGTCTCAGGTAAGAAAAAATAAAACGATTAAACGAGGTAATTTTTAGGTATAAAAATTCGCGCTAACCACAAAAAATCGATTAATTTTATTTATTCTGAAAAAATTTACAAAAATAAAAATGGACCAATTAGTCTAGCCAACGAAATTACAACAGGGCGTTACAAATTAATACAAAATAACATAACACCCTGTTAATCAAATAATATTTGTTATGAAGCCTAGATTGAAATCATTTCAAACCACTGGTCGGGCCATGGAAAGCACTATCTGTCAAGGTCTTCAAAGCAAATAAATTATACTTTTGTCTAATATTTAGCCTTTTCAAACCTGTCAAAAAACCGTAATATAGCGCCCGTTTTGACTAGCCGAACATTTATTGTTCAATAACGGGGCCTATTATTTCATGCAGATTGGTCAGTACGAATTAGACAATAATCTCATGTTAGCACCCATGGCGGGTGTAACTGATAGACCTTTTAGACAAATGTGTAAACGTTTGGGTGCAGGGCTTGTGGTGTCAGAAATGCTGTCTTCTAATCCAAAAGTTTGGAATACAGACAAATCTAAGCAAAGGATGGATCATACTGGTGAATCAGGTATTCGCTCAGTTCAGATCGCCGGCGCAGATCCGCAACTCATGGCTCAAGCAGCACAATTAAATGTTAGTAACGGCGCCCAAATTATTGATATTAATATGGGGTGTCCAGCTAAGAAAGTGAATAAAAAGATGGCTGGGTCTGCATTGTTGCAATACCCAAAACTGGTTGAAGAAATTATTCAATCGGTTGTCAATGCTGTCAACGTACCTGTTACGCTAAAAATTAGAACCGGTTGGAACCAAGATAATCGAAACGGTGTCGAAATCGCGAAGATTGCTGAAAATAATGGTATTCAATCCTTGGCGGTGCATGGACGTACAAAAGCCTGTATGTACAAGGGCAATGCGGAATTTGAAACGATTGCGAAAATTAAACAATCGGTCTCAATTCCTGTCGTTGCCAATGGTGATATCAATTGTGCTTTAAAAGCGAAAGAAGTACTTGATAAAACCAATGCAGATGCATTGATGATAGGTCGAGGAGCACAAGGTAACCCTTGGATTTTCCGAGAAATATTACATTATCTGAACACCGGCGTTGAGCTTCCCGCGCCAACTATTGATGAGGTTCGTAGCGTCATGCTAGAACATGTCAGTAACGTCCACCATTTTCATGGTGACTTTATGGGAGCCAGAATAGCCCGCAAACATGTGGGGTGGTATTTAGCAGATCACGACAAGGAACGCGTATTTCGAGCTAAATTCAATTTAATCGAAGATGCTCAAGAGCAACTCGACCAATTGAATACGTATTTTGAAAAACTGGCAGAGTGTCATTCAATGACACCTGCTGCTTAATTTTTTATTAACTAAAGAGCACGATGTTTATGTTCGATCAAAATGTGACTTCACCTTTCACTACTACAGTGACTACACCTTCTCAAACTCAGGCACAAAAGCCTTTGAGAGATTCTGTTAAACAAGCAGTTAACAAGTATTTAAGACAGTTAGATAACACTGACGTTGAAAATGTATACGAGTTAGTTTTAGCTGAAGTGGAAGCGCCTTTATTGGAAGAAATCATGACTTTTACCCGTGGAAACCAAACTCGCGCGGCTATCATGATGGGTATCAACCGTGGTACGCTTCGTAAAAAGTTAAAGCAATACGGAATGAACTAATGATTGGGTTTTCCCCAACCATATTGCAAGTAACAATTTAATTAGAAGAGCACCTCCTGGTGCTCTTTTTGTTTTTGCCCGACCTGACTATTTGGTCAATTTAATCTATCTATAAACAAGAGTAAAAGAATGACTTCTGCTAAACCCATCCGCCGCGCACTATTAAGTGTTTCTGATAAATCTGGTATTGTTGAATTTGCCACTAGCCTTGCTGAACAAGGCGTGGAACTACTGTCTACTGGCGGAACTGCCAAATTGTTAGCTGACGCAGGTCTAAACGTAACAGAAGTTTCTGATTACACTGGCCACCCAGAGATTATGGCAGGAAGGGTAAAAACACTTCATCCAAAAGTACATGGCGGTATATTAGCTCGCCGTGGTATTGATGAGGAAGTGATGCAGGAAAACAACATTCAAGCTATCGATTTAGTAGTTGTTAATTTATATCCGTTTGCTGCCACCGTGGCCAATGAGGATTGCTCGTTAGAAGACGCCATCGAAAATATTGACATTGGTGGTCCTACAATGGTTCGTGCCGCAGCAAAAAACCATAAAGATGTAACAATAGTCGTTAACGCAAAAGATTATCCGCGCGTATTGTCTGAAATGTCTGAAAACCAAGGCTCATTGACTTATCAAACACGTTTTGATTTGGCAATTGCAGCATTTGAACACACTGCCGAATACGATGGCATGATTGCAAATTATTTTGGTGCGCGCATTGACTCCACTGAGTGTGAAGACGATTGTGGTCATGAGCATAGCGAGTTTCCTCGTACCTACAATATGCAATTTAGCAAAAAGCAAAACTTGCGCTATGGTGAGAATAGCCATCAATCTGCGGCTTTTTATGTGGAAAATCAAATTCAAGAAGCATCTGTTGCTACTGCAAAACAACTGCAGGGTAAAGAGCTATCATTCAATAACATTGCCGATACAGACGCAGCATTAGAATGTGTTAAAGAATTTTCAGAACCTGCTTGCGTAATCGTTAAACATGCTAACCCTTGTGGTGTGGCTCTAGGAGACGATCTTTTCAGCGCGTATGATCGTGCATATAAAACGGATCCAACGTCGGCGTTTGGCGGAATTATCGCGTTTAACCGTGAACTAGATGCCAAAACAGCACAAGCCATTATTGACCGTCAATTTGTAGAAGTCATTATTGCACCAACAATCAGTCAAGCCGCAGCCGACATCGTTGCTGCGAAACAAAACGTACGCTTACTTGAATGCGGTGATTGGTTAGGACAACTTACTGACGGCTACGATTTTAAACGGGTAAACGGTGGTTTGTTGGTTCAAGAACGTGATTTCGGTATGGTTGAAGAGCAGGATCTTAGCGTTGTAAGTAAGCGCCAACCCACTGCTGAAGAGTTGAAAGATCTAATATTCACTTGGAAAGTGGCTAAGTATGTTAAATCGAACGCTATTGTTTATTGCAAAAACAGCATGACCATAGGAGTTGGCGCAGGACAGATGAGCCGAGTATATTCGGCCAAAATCGCTGGCATTAAAGCTGCTGATGAAAACCTTGAAGTAAAAGGTTCAGTCATGGCTTCTGATGCATTCTTCCCGTTTAGAGACGGCATTGACGCTGCGGCAGCGGCCGGTATCACAGCGGTGATTCAACCCGGTGGTTCCATGCGTGATAACGAAGTAATCGCCGCGGCAGATGAGCACAATATTGCCATGGTATTTACTGGCATGCGTCACTTTAAACATTAATATCATCCATAGGTTAAAGCCCGCACTTACTGTAGTGCGAGCTTTAGCCCGGAAAACAAAATCAACACACCAACGGGATGAATCCCGTCCTACACTTCATCCCCGCATTTTACGCCCAACAAAAACCCACGGGATAAATCCCGCACTAGTTTGATTGTTTCGAAATTTTGCAAAACGCACGTCTAAGTAGTATTTTTGACTAATAATTCGCTTTTAGTACCAATTCAAAATCAAGGTGAAATTTAACACACTGATTTTACTATTGTTTTTATTGGTATTCATTTTGCTCCAAATAGAATGTATTCTAACAACAACCTGTATAAGTGGAGATTTTCAATGGATGGTGCACTACCAATTTTGATTGTATTTGTATTGCCAATCGTGATTCTAGGAATGGTATTTGGGCATAGGCAAAAAATGATAGAAGCAAAAGTTAAGATGAATGCAGGCTCTGATGAAGTAACAGCGTTAGCTGCTGAACTAAAGTCGGTAAAAGAACGCCTCAATACTCTCGAAGCGATAGTGACTGATGACAAGTATCAGTTGAACCAAGAGTTCTCTAAACTAAAAACAACCTCTTCATAGACTCCAATTAAATTCGATGTAAAAAGCGTGCTGTAAAACACGCTTTTTTCGCTTTAATTCGGTACAATCCACCGCAACATTTATCTCAACTCTTCTTTAATCAGGTATTAAGATAATTTATTCATGAAAATACTTATCATTGGCGGCGGTGGTCGCGAACACGCTTTAGCGTTTAAATCAGCTCAAAATGACTATGTTGAAACGGTATATGTAGCCCCAGGAAATGCAGGAACAGCTACAGAAAACAAACTGGTTAATATTGATATTCAAGCAGATGATGTCACGGGTCTCGTGGCCTTCGCAACCGAGCATGCCATTGATTTAACTATAGTTGGTCCCGAAGCACCGTTGGTTTTAGGTGTCGTCGATGCGTTTCAAGCCAAAGGATTGAGTATATTTGGTCCATCCAAAGCAGCAGCTCAATTGGAAGGTTCGAAAGCTTTCACGAAAGATTTTCTAGCGCGACATAAAATTCCCACAGGTGAATATCAGAATTTCACTGAAATTGAGCCAGCACTTGCTTACTTAAAAGAAAAAGGTGCACCTATTGTCATTAAAGCAGATGGATTAGCAGCTGGAAAAGGCGTTATTGTCGCAATGACCGAGCAAGAAGCTGAAGACGCTATTCGCGATATGCTTGCAGGAAACGCCTTTGGTGAAGCAGGTAGCAGAGTTGTTATCGAAGAGTTTCTTGATGGTGAAGAAGCCAGCTTTATTGTAATGGTTGACGGTAAGAATGTACTCTCATTTGCCACTAGCCAAGATCATAAGCGCGTTGGAAACGGTGATTCTGGCCCGAATACCGGCGGTATGGGTGCATATTCACCAGCGCCTGTTGTCACACCTGAAATCCACCAGCGAATTATGGATGAAGTAATTTATCCAACCGTAAATGGAATGGCGAGTGAAGGTAATCCGTACTCTGGCTTTTTGTATGCTGGATTGATGATCATGAGTGATGGAACACCTAAAGTAATTGAATATAACTGCCGCTTTGGTGATCCCGAAACCCAACCAATAATGTTGCGTCTTCAGTCCGATTTGGTTGCTTTATGTAAGCAAGCCACTGAAGGGAAATTAGATCAAGCAACGATAGAGTTCGATTCGAGAGCTGCAGTCGGCGTTGTGTTAGCCGCTGGTGGATACCCTGGCAGTTACAACAAAGGTGATGAAATAAAAGGATTAGACGAAGCTGCGCAAATATATGGAAAAGTTTTCCATGCAGGTACTAAACTCCTAGATGGTAAAATCACTACCAACGGGGGCAGAGTATTATGCGCAACGGCATTGGGTAACTCTGTTACAGACGCACAAAACAATGCCTATAATTTAGTTCAGAAAATCAATTGGAACGGTATGTTTTATCGTGACGATATTGCCTATCGCGCTATAGCAAGAGAAAAAAGTTAAATTGGACGATAAAACAAATAAACCCGGCAAACAAGGTGATCCATTACATGGGATCACCTTGAAAGTCATGCTCGAAAAGCTGCAACAAGAATATGGCTTTGAAGGCCTTGGTTGGCGCATTAAAGTAAAGTGCTTTATCGAAAATCCGAGTATGAGTTCCAGCCTCAAGTTTTTGCGCAGAACACCATGGGCCCGTAAAAAAGTGGAGGAGCTTTACTTATCCACATTCTGTAAAAAGTAACTCAACAGCACACGAACCATCTCTCATACCGAGAATCGCTCACAAGGCATTGTCTGCAACCAAACAAAACACGTCTAGGCTATAAGCTGTGTTGAATCTTGCCTAGAGAAAAATTCAATATTTAACCTAAGACTTGCATCCATTTTCACAAAGCATATAGTTGAATTTATTAATTAACATCGAATCTCTTAGCAATCGCTAAGAACACATAATTATGCTTATCCAGTTATTATTAGGCTCTGTGATTATCATTCTTACTATCATCGTTCAGGTGATCATTCTGGGTGTTTTATCTTCGTTTTTCGTACAAGTTAGCCTCTGGCAATCAAAGGGCTATAAAATAGTTAAAAACGCTGTAGTGATAGTGATATCTGTACTTTGGTTAGTATTAGGAATAACCATAAACACCTGGATATGGGCATTCGCATTTCAGTTTATCGGTGAATTTGCCAACCTTGAAGAAGCACTTTATTTCGCAATATCATCTTTTACCACTTTAGGGTACGGTGACCTTATACTAAGCAAAGAATGGCGAATTATGGGGGCATTAAGTGCTGTCAACGGCCTAATTGTATTTGGCCTCAACACCGCATTTTTAGTAGAACTGATGATTAAAACATGGGGAACTTCGCGCACTAAGAAGGATTGATTATAAGCACCTAAACAACGCAATATATTCTCATCTTTTTTAAGTCTTAATGAGTTCTGCAACAAATTTGTCTTAGTAAATCACTTGACCATTTCGTTTGCCTTGCTTATAACTAACGGTCCTTAATCCTCAAAATGTAAACTATGTCTCTAAAACATCCAATAATTGCGATAACAGGTTCCTCCGGAGCAGGTACAACTACGACGACTAATGCCATACGGCATATTTTTCGTAATTTAACTGTAAACGCGGCTTCTGTTGCGGGAGATAGTTTCCACCGTTTTACGCGTCCGGAAATGGAAGTGGAAATACGCAAAGCGCAGGAGCAAGGCCGTCATATAAGTTATTTTGGGCCAAAGGCTAACGATTTTATTATGCTGGAAAAGCTGTTTGCTCAATATGGCGAAACAGGTACCGGACAGCATCGTCAATATCTTCATACTTTTGATGAAGCTGTGCCGTTTAATCAAATGCCCGGCACTTTTACCCCTTGGCAAGATTTGCCAGAAAACACAGACCTGTTGTTTTATGAAGGTTTACATGGTGGTGTTACCACACCAGAAGCAGATGTAGCTAAACATGTCGATTTGTTAGTTGGCATGGTACCCATAGTAAATCTAGAATGGATTCAAAAGATTATCAGAGATACTACAGATCGTGGTCACACTCGTGAAGCGGTCATGAGCAGTATCGTTAGAAGTCTCGAAGACTATTTTCACTACATTACTCCACAGTTTTCTAATACCCACGTCAATTTCCAGCGAGTGCCCACAGTTGACACTAGCAACCCGTTCAGTGCGCGTGAAATCCCCACACAAGACGAAAGTTTTGTGGTAGTTAGATTTCGCCGTGAAATGAAAAACGTCGACTTTCCTTATTTATTAAAAATGATTGATGGTGCGTTTATGTCAAGAATAAACACCTTAGTTGTACCTGGTGGGAAAATGGGCTTAGCGATGGAATTGATACTATCCCCTTTGATTGAAGAACTGCTAGAGCGTAAACGCAAAGCAGGATTTCAGATGGATTGGGTTACCGACGAATAGTGGCTAGCCCAACTCCCTCCATACGTTGGGGAATAATCGGTTGTGGTGATGTTTGTGAGAAAAAAAGCGGCCCTGCGTATCAACAAACACCCGCTTTTGAGCTTTATGCAGTAAGTGCTCGCTCACCCGGAAAGGCACAGGATTTTGCACGTCGTCATAGTGTTCCTCATTATTACGAAACGGCCCAGCAGTTAATAGACGATCCTAGTATCGATGCAATATACATTGCCACCCCACCTGACAGCCACCTGGAATTAGCCTTACTTGTCGCCAAGGCCAAAAAGATTTGTTGTATTGAAAAACCAATGGCATTGAATTTTATCCAGTGTCAGCAAATAGTAGATGCCTTTGAGTCTCAAAAACTAGAACTATTTGTCGCCTACTACCGCCGCTCGCTTCCCGGCTTTATCGCCCTAAAAAACGCGTTAGATAACGGCAAAATTGGACGAATCAGGCAAATAAGTTGGCACTATAGCCGCCCACCATCAGACAAAGATTTAAGCCAAACGCAAAACTGGCGAACCGACAAAAGCATCGCATTGGGTGGTTATTTTGAGGATATCGCCAGTCATGGCTTAAATTTAATGTCTTATTTTATTGGCCCTGCAATTCATGCCCAAGGAATTTGTTCCAATCAACAACAACTCTACTCAGCGCATGACGCCATTGTTGCAAATCTAGCGTTCGAAAATAATGTAACTGGATCCGCAAGTTGGAATTTCGGAAGTTACCTTTATCAAGATAAAATGCAAATAATAGGCGAAAGCGGTGTAATGGATTTCGCTGTTTTTGGCGATAGCCCTGCAACCATCGCAACCCGAGATGACAGCCAAGTTATCAATATGCATACACCAAACCCTATCCAAGGGCCATTCGTGCAGGCTATTGCTGACCATCTTAATGGTACCTCTATACATCCCAGTCAGGGCGAAAGTGCCGGCCATACCAACTGGATAATGGATAAAATACTGGGTGTGCTTTAAGCGCTAATTAATAGAATTACATCTGAATTAAATAATACCTGACCCCATTTTTTGATTTACAAACAATTTGTAACACTCAACTTAACATTGTTAGCTTGCTAATCTTTTGAATTATTTAGTATTCATTTATAGTGGACTGAATAATTCCAGTTGGGGATCGACATGGGACAAGAAACACAAAAAGTATTGGTTGTTGATGATGATATGCGTCTGCGTAGCTTGTTGGAGCGTTATTTAGTTGAACAAGGCTACCAAGTTCGTACCGCAGCCAACTCAGAGCAAATGGATAGATTATTAGAACGTGAAAATTTTCACTTAATGGTGCTCGACTTAATGCTTCCGGGCGAAGATGGCTTATCAATTTGCCGACGTCTTCGCCAAAAAGAGAACGAAATACCCATTATCATGTTGACCGCTAAAGGTGATGAAGTAGACCGAATTATTGGCTTAGAAATGGGAGCCGACGATTACTTGCCTAAGCCTTTTAACCCAAGAGAATTATTGGCTCGCGCTAAAGCTGTACTAAGACGCAAAACGAACGAAGCGCCAGGTGCTCCGTCAATGGAAATGCAGGTAGTAGAGTTTGGTAAATATCGATTAAATTTAGCCACACGCGAGATGTTTTCTGACGGCGAGGCAATTACGCTTACCAGTGGCGAATTTGCGGTGCTAAAGTCTTTAGTCACTCACCCTAGAGAACCACTTTCCAGAGATAAGTTAATGAACTTAGCAAGGGGGCGGGATTATAGTGCTTTGGAACGAAGTATCGACGTGCAGGTATCACGCTTACGCCGAATGCTTGAAGTCGATCCAGCGAACCCTCGTTACATTCAAACGGTTTGGGGCTTAGGCTATGTTTTTGTACCAGACGGCGAAGCACAATAAATGCAAGTTGAATAAATACTGGTGAGAATATTTCCGAAAAGTGCATTTGGACAAACGGTCTTATTAATTGGCGTATTGCTGCTGATCAATCAGGTCGTCTCTTATTTATCTGTTACCTATTATTTTATTCGACCTAATTATCAACAAATTAATTCTCTCATCGCCAAACAAATTAACATGGTGTTTTTGGATGAAGTGGATTACCACGATAAAGACACACAAGAAAATATTTACGCTGCGACTAACATACGCATTTATACCGAGGATGAAGCCGTTGAAAATGGGCTACATCATGCCATTTATTATCAATTTTTTTCGCGCCAAATATCAGAGCTACTCGGTGGCGAAGCCGATGTCAGAATATCGCCTTCAGAACCCTTTCTAATATGGGTTAATCCGCCGCAAGATTCCAGCGTCTGGATATCCATTCCCATGGCCAGTTTCAGTGAAGGTGATATTTCGCCATTAACTATATATTTGTTGGTAATTGGTGTACTCAGTGTCGCTGGGGGTTGGATCTTTGTACGTCGCTTGAATAAGCCCATCCATGCCTTGCAGGTAGCCGCATTAGAAGTAGCTAAAGGCAACGTCCCTGCACCACTAAAAGAAGAAGGGGCAAGTGAATTAATCGCGGTAACCAGTGCGTTTAACCAAATGTCGAAAGGCATAAAACAACTCGAAGACGACCGCGCTTTATTAACCGCGGGCATTTCTCACGATTTACGTACACCTTTAACACGAATTCGTTTAGCCAGCGAAATGTTGCCAGAAGATCAATCGTGGATTAAAGACGGTATTGTCCACGATATCGAAGATATGAATGACATTATCGATCAGTTTATAGATTACGTACGACAAGACACTCGCGAACGCCGAGAAAAACTATCCTTAAACGATTTAATCGAAGATGTAGTTCAGGCACGCAATATTGAAGAAAATCATGTCATTGATACGCACTTAGCAAAACTGCCTTTAGTTATGATTAGACGTATCGCGATTAAACGAGTACTCGATAATTTAATTGAAAATGCATTCCGTTATGGAAGTGAGAAGATTGATATCGCAAGTAGTTATGATAAACGCAACAAGCAAGTAGTGTTCACAGTGCGAGATTACGGTCCTGGCATTCCCGAAGAACAAATCGAAAACTTATTTCAACCCTTTACTCAAGGTGATAAAGCTCGTGGCAGTGACGGCTCGGGGTTGGGTTTAGCCATAATTAAACGCATTGTTGGTCTGCATAAAGGCAAAGTGGAACTAAGCAACCATCCTCAAGGTGGTCTAGTCGCTACTGTGATACTTCCAATCAACTAATCACATTCAAACCCGCACATTGGTGCCCAAAATTAGCTAATCTCTTGTAAAGATAATTGGACTGCTAGAATCAGAAGCGCTACATTAATAGAAAACAAATGGAGATTGAAAATTACTACTTTAAATAGTATTGCAGCTCTTGACTGAGTTAGTAGCACGTTCAATTAATCTGTTGCTGAAAACTGCAATTGGTGCAGGTTTCGGTCTTCTTGCAGCCCTAATAAATTACTACCTGTTTTTTTCTCTTTACGGCAATATTACTATTCATCTTGGCGAAATAGTCGCTATTGTTTGTATGGTAAAATTCGGTCTTAGGGCCGGAATTGTAGCCTCATTGATTAGTACTCTCGGACTGTATTTTGCGATTGGTAACTTAAATTATTTCGTCCTGTTTGCATTTGAAATAGTTTTTCTTTACCTGCTAGTCAAGCGTGGTACTCAACTACTCATCGCTGATTTTCTTTTTTGGTTATTTATTGGTTTACCGCTCACGTTTCTTATCGTTTATTTTATTGCCGGAATAAAAGGTGATTTCTTATTCATTGTATTATTCAAGCATGTGGTTAATGGCATTCTAGTCGCTGCAATTGCATCCATCATATTATCATTCTGGAGAAGTAATCCTGACTCCATCGATTCAGCTATCAAACCAAAATTAGCGACACAAATTTTTTCACTCTCCATTGTCAGTATTACCACGCCTTCACTCATTGTAGCCATGATATTAACCACAAATGCGGCTGAAAAATTAGAACGTCAAATAGAGCTGCAACTAGTGGATAAAGCTAGGTATATGGCAAACTTAATAAGCAACTATGTGATGTTGCACCAACAGGCGGTAAGCAATGTAGCGCAACTTTATAGTCTCCTACCCGATGACGAATTAGCTAACCAGAACTTGCTAGAACAACACAAAACAAGTTTACCGGGCTTTATTTCAATGATTGTCACAGATAAAGAGGGGAATGTGATTCAAGGGTCGCCCCAAGACATCTTTGATGCAAATATTAAATCACTTAATAAACAACAAAATGTATCTGATCGAGACTATTTTTTACGTGTACAAGAAAGCAAAAGTAACTACGTTTCTCAAGTATTCAAAGGCAGAGGATTTGGTCAAGATCCTATCATTGCATTAAGTTCTCCAATCTTAAAAAATCAACAGTTCACAGGAATAGTGGAAGGCTCTCTAAACTTGCCTAATTTTTATGATTTAGAAGAACAAGCTTATGCTCAAGATGAACTTATGTTAGTTAGCGATCGCAACAATAATATTATTTTTGCTTCAGCGGCTTTAGAACAGGAAACACTAACGCAACTAATAATTAAAAAGCCTGCCATGTTACTCAGTAACCAAATTTCAATTATAGAACTTAGTGAAAAAGCTTACCTCTATGCTGACTGGGAGACCAAAGAAGGGTGGACCATTTTTGTATTGAAAAAGCCGGACATCATTTTTCGCTCCTTGAGTCAAAACGTCATTCTGGTTTCAGTAAGTTTAATTTTTCTAATATTGTTGTTTTTAGCGGTGGCCCGTCAGTTCGCAAGTCAAATAACTAAACCACTGGAGCTCTTGGTCGAACAATTTAGCGGTAATAAGATCATGAAGTCAGCGTCTATTTCAAATATATCAAGCAAAGAAATTTCGCTGTTGTTCAAGTCATTATCTGAAGCAAAGCGTATCTCAGTGGAATTCCAAAAACGACTATCTGAAGAAGTAAAAATTAAAACCTCACAGCTAACGTTAATGAACAATCAACTTAAGCAATTGGCGACACTAGATGGGCTCACACAATTACTTAATCGCCGGTCGTTCGATGAAAAGGCAGTAAAGTTACTTAAAGCATCAACACGTAACCAACTACCGTTGACCTTTGCAATAGTGGATATTGATGATTTTAAACGGATTAATGATAGTTTCGGTCATCCAGCCGGGGATTACTGTATTAAATTTGTAGCAACACAATTAGCAGACATATTTAAACGTGATACAGATTTGGTGAGCCGCTATGGTGGCGAGGAGTTTGCACTTATTCTAGGTGATGGTAGCCCAGTTTCGCATAAAACCTTATTGCTGGATTTTGTTAAACGTATAGCTGAATCTCAAATTGTTTTTGAGCAAATGACAATTTCGCTAACTGTTAGCCTTGGCGCATTTACAGTGCAAAACGGCAATAAAATAGAATATACCCAACTCGTTAAGAATGCCGACCGGTTACTTTATCAAGCAAAAGACAGCGGTAGAAATAAAGCGGTATTTGGGGATGACAGCTAATTTTAGAGCCCTTATTTTTTGTCCATGATTTCAATTTGAAGCCCGTGCCCCCCTGCGTTCACAAACGATCAATTGAAGCTGAACTTTGATTAATGCAGTCACTATCATTTTGGGTTTAAAGGTCGACAATCAGCTTCGCTTGCTTCTATTAACTTTAACCAATGGGGTAACACTTCAATTTGTTCAATAATTAGTTTAATACATACCAGCAAAGGTACAGCCAGCAGGATGCCAATGATTCCCCACAACCAGCCCGTTAGAGCAAGCCATACAATGATAATTAACGGGTTTACCCGCATGCTAGTTCCGAGTACCGCTGGGGTAACGAACTGTGACTCAATTATATTTAAGACCAGAAATACCCCTCCAGGTAATAGTGCCAAGCTCGTTGCGCCAAACTGCACAACACCAACCATACTTAAAATGGTTAAACCAATTATAGGTCCGACGTAAGGAACAAAATTTAAGAAACTAATGATCGCTCCCCACAATAAATAATCCTGTACCCCAAAATACGCAAGGCAGGCAGCGGTTGCCACGCCCAATCCTAAATTTACAAGACTGATAGTTAAGATATATTTCGACAACTCGTGTTGAATTCGTTGCACCAAACAATTGGCTTTTTCTTTGTTTTCAACAATCGGAAAATCACTGATAAAAACCGAAAATAAAGGTGAGCCATAAATCAGTAAAAACAAAATTAATATAATGCAGCCAAATAACTGTGCTAAGAATATAGGCATGGCTGCAAGGCTAGTTAACAGCATATCTAAGCTACCTTGTTTAATTTTTTCTTTAACTGACGTACCTTCTTGCTCAACATCTTCGGGTTCTTCCTCTGCATCATCGGAAAACCAGTTTCCAAAAAAAGACTTGGACTGTTTTTCTTTAGCAGCCATACGTTGTTGCTTTTCTACGTCAAACGCATCACTAATCTCATCTATTTGCTCTGTCACTTGCTGGGTATATTTAGGAACCACCTTGATCCACCGCTCTACCGGTTCAACCAACTCAATGCATAATATCGAAAATGGCGCAATTAACGCTGCTAACAATACAACTGCGGATATACTGCGAGGAATGTAGAAAGCTTTTAGTTTTCTGACTAATGGACTAAGTAGAAGAGCAACAAATGCAGAGAATACTAAAGGAATAATAATCGATTGTGCGAAATATAGAGTATAGAGAATAGCGATTCCAACCACTATTTTTAGCAGCCTTACCGCTTTTACATCTCGAGTTTTAAACTTATAGGTATCTGAACTGTGTATTAATGGGCTGTTTTGCATCTCTATCTCATTATTATTATATTTTAGCTAATCAAACGGTTTCTACTTCTTGCCAGTGCACTTGGGCATCACATGTACTAACTCGTTTTTCGATATCGTCCTTCAAAACCACAAAAGACACCAAATGAAAACATGCCTACTCCAACTAACGCTACCAAGTAGGGCCCAAATGGCTGCTCTAACAGCGTTTGTAACGCTTCGCTCATGCCACCAGCTTTGTTTGAATCATAAGTCATCGCAGCATGCATAAAAAAACCGCCAACCATAAAATAAATAACGCCACGACCAGCGAAGCCCGCTCTGCCGAATCCATTGGCTAAATGTTTTTTTGTTCCCGGCATTGAGTTCACAAACTTATCCATGAAATCACCTTTTATCGTGTGCTTAAATTGAATCAGTGCAAATAGCATTATAATTAAACTAATAATTCCAATCAGAACGACACCCCACTCCTCTTGCAAAATGCTGCTGCTCATTTGTTTTGAATCTTGGGATGATGAATTATCAGAGCGCCCTAACAACACCTTAACTGCAGCATAGGTAACTGATGTATACACAATTGCAGAGCCAAAATAAAAAACCCTCAAAATAACTTCGTTAGGCTTCGTAATATCTAAGTTATCTGGGTTAGTAATACCTTGCACTAACCTCCAAATAATGTAGCAAGATAAACCGATTATCATAATTGTTAGTGAAATAGAGCCAAACGGAGATGTAAGAATTTCACGAAAAACGGTTTCCTTGGAAACTTCGTCAGTTGTTGCTGTCCTGAATGCGGCAAATAAAATTAGTCCTCCGAGAATGCAGTAAACCACGCATTTCGCCGAATAACCTACTCTTGCAATCGTATTTATAATTTTAAGATGGCTCGATTTCATTAGTTAACTGTCCAAAGTAGAGCTGTTTATTGCATTCATTTACGCAACGGAGCAAGATTTGAACCACTATGTTAACTAATCGTAAATGATTGCTAGCGGCTTAACTAAGTATAGCCATTAAATGCCATCCCCGAGCAAAAGATAGGAAGGGAGTGAAGAGACATGTAACTGAGTCAGCGGATAGATCTCGCAAACTCAGCTCATTTAAAGAATTAAAACGACTGATTCAGTCGCATAGTGAACTTGGATTGATGTCGAAGCGTTAAATGTAAGTTAAGAACTCAAGCATATACAGTTGATACGATAAAGCTGATTAAGGCAGTATTAAACAACCTCAATAAGCTCAGAAAACGCCTTTTCTTCTACAATTGCACCTTTGAAACCTATTACCACTCCAGCCACCTTTGCAGCGTATCGTGTCGCATTTTCTGGATCTTTACCCGCCAAGCGCGCAGCTAAATATCCGCCTATAAACGAGTCACCAGCAGAGGTTGTATCGACAATATTCTTAACCGCAGTGATAGGCACACTAACCCGTCCATCAGAGGTTTGAATCAGTACATTTTGTGGGCCGTTCTTCAGCACAATTTCGGCAATATTCTTATTATCTAAATAAGCGAAAATATCGTCACTATTAGTATGTTGATACAAGTCAAAATGATCATCTCCACCAGGAAAGGCCAAGTCAGCACAGTCATAACTTAAATCAATCCATTTACGAGCAACGTCTGCAGATTCCCATAGCCGAGCACGATAATTAGGATCGAAAACGATCCGAGCGCCCTGCCTTCGATAATATTCAGCCAAATCGATAAGTTTTTGCCTACTATGTTCCGGTAAAATAGCCAATGAAATGCCTGAAAAGTAGAAATCACTTACGTCTTTTGGGGGCTCTGATAACAGATCTAAAGTTTGTTTAGCAGCTGAGTCATTGCGCCAATACATAAAACTTCGTTCACCTGTTTCATCTGTACGCACCATATACAAGCCAAGGGTTTTATCTTGGCTTCGTATAACAAGGGAGCTATCAATTGATTCACTTTGCATTAAAGTGATCAGCTCATCACTAACATAATCTTGACCAATTGCGGTTAAATAGGAAACTTGTTTTTGAGGAAGACAACGCTTTAAATAAACGGCTGTATTAAACGTATCACCAGCAAACGCTTGTTTGAGAACTCCTTGTGTTTGATGAGAAAGCTCAATCATACACTCACCAAAAATTAAACATCGACTCATTCTTGTTATCCTCAAACACAGCCTGTACAAGGCTGCAAATTTTTAAAATTAGATTAATTAGACAGTGCGATTAACTCGCCTTTTCGTGTTTTACCTGATAAGCATCTCGATAAATGCCATTTGCCGCTTCTTTAGCTAGCTCAACGATGGCCTGAACTTGTGACATTGGAAACGCCACAACAGGTGCAGTAATACCAATTGATGCCACTACAACACCGCGATTGTCACGCACCGGCACAGCTAAACATCGAGCATCTTTATTGTACTCACGATCATCCAGAGCATAACCCATGGCCACAACGCGTTTTAATTCCTTACGCAATGAATCGATGTCAGTAATCGTGTGTTCGGTATGACGCTCCATAGGGTGTTCTTGAATTAGCAGCTCTAAATTATCGTAGTAGAGATGGGCCAAAAACACCTTGCCTGTAGATGAACAATGCATTTGTGCTTGCACACCCGGTCGTTTTGATACTAACAGCGGATTAGGGCTATCGAACACTTCAACAATCAACACTTGCCCGTTATTTGGCACCGCCAAGTGCGCAGTGTGACCACTTTTCAACGCTAAACGTTGAACATGGGGAATCGCTAATTGGTGCATTCGATCTGAGTGTATAATATTAAATCCAAGTTGCATTAACTCGGCACCACAAAAGTAGAGTTTACCGCGCTTTTGTACCATTTGCTCTGCACATAACGTGCGTAATAAACGAAATAACGTGGTGCGGGGTAACTCTAACTCTGCCATCAATTCCTGCATAGTTAAGCCTTGGTTATGCTTTACTAACAGTCTTAGTACTTCGCAAGCGCGATTGACGCTCGGAATGAGGTAGCGTTCCATAATTTAAAACCTCAACAAAAAGAACAAACCACTTATTCTTAATTTTAATATCGTCTAAATTCAGCCTAGTGTAGTTATTTTAATTGATTGGCTGGATATCAATTCAATACAATATAGTTAAAAGTATACTTCATTTTTCTAGACTTGCTAAAAAGCTTAAAAATTATTCTATATAATTCATAGTTTTAAGCACTTAGGCTGGATAAAGAACTTTTACTTCTATCACGCTACTAAATAATAGTCGAATACTATCCTAAACTAACTTAACAATTATAAGTGAATCACAAATCACCAAATTGAGTGCATTAATTTTTTTAAATTCAACGAGCTAAGAAGCCGTCATTAACAGCGAGAACATGACCGTCAATATAATGATCAGTTAATTTATAATCAGGTTGAATCATCTCGCTGCTTACATGGTATTCGACGGTTGCCCAAAGGCACCGCTATGAATAGATTCAATATCAATTGCGTCAAAGCTGTATTCTTTATGGCAATACTGACAATTTAATCTAACTGCGCCGTCTTCAGCCACAATATTGAGCAATTCTTGTTTATCAACATTCGCAATGGCAACTGCACTGCGCTCTTTACTGCACGTACACGAAAATCTAATATTTTGCGCCGGATAAAGCTCTACTTCTTCTTGGTGATATAAACGATGCAGTACATCATTGGCAGGTAAGTTCAGTAATTCCTCTGCTGTAATGGTCTCGGTCAATGCACTTAAATGAGTGAAGTCTGGGCTATCAGCTACATTTGTTGCTTCGCTACTCGTTGGTAGTACTTGTAAAATCAATCCACCAGCACGATTATGCTCCTCGGTTAACGAGGTTTTTAGTATCACGCGGGTTAGCAGTTGCTCTGATTGAGTAAAATAACTCTCAAGACATTCAGATAAACTAGGTTTATCAATTGCAACCATTCCCTGATACCTTTCACCCAACTCTGGTGTGATAGTGATTACTAACACACCTTTAGGGAATAATTCTAATAACGAGGTTGAAAATTCAGTTTCATCCGTATCCCACCTAGCAACACCACGTAATTTTTGGTCATGGGTTCCATTTATAACTGCGTACTTAACTGCACCTTCGCCTTGCAATTGCAACGCGATATTGCCTTTAAATTTTAGCGTAGCGGTCAATAGAGAGGCCGCGGCCATCAACTCACCTAAAAGCTGTTGGATAACTTTTGGGTATGACTGTGAGTTTAGAATCTCTTGATAACTATTTTCAAGTTGGACAAGCTCACCGCGTACATTTGCGTTGTTGAATACATATCGGTGTAACTGATCAAAGTGGGACATAACCTTCTCTTACTGCTGTTTAAACTGAATAATTTTACGACGTTGTTTTTTATCTGGGCGAGTTTCCGGCCTCGGACTATGAAACGCACTTAATTTGCGTGCTTCTGCATTTTTTTCACGTTGCGCGATACTTTTTTCGGTTTCAACGTAAAGCAATTGTGCTTGTGGCGCACTCACACGTTTATCACTTAGCCCTTCAACAATGACTTCTTTGCTATCAAAACCTGCTGGCAACACTATGGTTGCACCGATTTCCACATTTCGGCTGGCTTTAGCTCTTTGTCCATTATATTGCACCTTACCAGATTGCACCATGTCTCGCGCTAAAGAACGGGTTTTAAAAAATCGAGCTGCCCACAGCCATTTATCTAATCGAACTATTTCGGTGTCTTTGTTGTCTGTCTTATTCTTCATATTTTGCGCCCGTTGACCTGTGCTTAACAACTTTCAAATGCAATTTTATGGTAATGTTAATTTTTAATAGTTGTGACCCACATATCAACTGGTTATCATTGTTCGCGTTTTGCGACAATAATCGACCTAGAAGTGATAAAAGATGAGCCCTGGTAGTACAAACTTAAGCCAAATATGGCTGCAAATTAGCAAATTTCAATCGCAGATTAATCTGCTGGTTGTGATTTTGTTGGTTCTGTATCTTTTAGCTTTTCTAGCTGATATGACATGGCGGCTAATTCCAGAACCTCAAAATAGTACAAATTCTGCAGTACAGACCACTCAAAGATCACATTCTTCTTCCAATTCAGAGTCTCGTATTAATTTGTCTCAGCTAAAAAGCTTAAACCTTTTTGGCGATTTATCCTCAAAAGAGGAGACACCTGTTAAACAAGAAATTACTGAAGCACCGGAAACACGATTGAAACTCACCTTAACTGGCGTTGTGAAAACCAATGAACCCGGAGTTGGCACGGCAATCATTGAAAATCGCGGTCTTCAAAACACTTATGGTATCGATGATGAAATTGATGGTACTAATGCAAGTTTACAAGAAGTATTTGCGGATCGGGTAATTATTAAAAATGGCCCCAGACGCGAAACCTTAATGTTAGATGGTTTAGAATACTCTAAAGAAAGTCAAATATATCGGCCACCCGTAGAAACGATAGCTGATGGTCAACCCATTGAGCGCGAAGAGTATACCGAACTCACGCCTGAAATGGTTGAAACAACTCGGGAATTGCGTCGCAATCCGGGGGGCTTTACTGAATTTATCGCCGTTGCACCGGTTCAAGGTGAAGATGGCTTAATCGCTGGATATAAAATCACCCCAGGTAAAAACCCCAAGTTATTTAAGGCCGCGGGATTTGCAGTAGGTGATGTAGTTACTGAAATTAATGGATTGGATTTAACCGACCCAGAGCAGGCAATGGAAGCTTTGTCAGCACTAAATCAATCGGATTCATTACAACTTACAATTAGTCGAGGTGAGGAACTTCTCACTTTGTATTTGGATTTCCCTGAAGGGGAAGAAGAACAAGATATATGAGGATTACCCCTATGAGGCAAACGAGCCGCAGTAGATTTAGAGGCTTATGTTTGGCAGCGTGTGCAGTGTTTTTGTCCGTTTCAACAATGACGGCAGCGAAAGACTACTCGCCAAATTTCAAAAATGCTGAAATTTCTGAGTTCATCAATATTGTTGGTAAAAACCTGCAAAAAACCATCATCGTAAGCCCAGATGTGCGTGGTAAAATCAGTGTACGTAGCTACGACTTGCTTAATGAAGAGCAATATTATCAATTCTTCCTCAATGTATTACAGGTCTATGATTTCGCGGTAGTTGAAATGCCTAATGGTATTTTAAAAGTCGTTCGTGCCAAAGACGCCAAAACGTCAAATATCCCAGTTATCCAAGGTACACCTTTCGACGGTGATGAAATGATCACCAGAGTTGTTCCTGTTTATAATGTTCCTGTTAGAGAACTTGCGCCAATTCTTCGTCAGCTAAACGACCAAGCTGGAGGCGGTAACGTCGTCAGCCATGATCCTTCTAATGTGATGATGTTGACCGGTCGAGCAGCCGTTGTTAATCGTTTAGTGGAGATTATCGAACGAGTTGATCAAGCCGGTGATGAAGAAGTAGAAATTGTTAAACTCAAATATGCGTCAGCCTCTGAAATGGTCCGCATTATTGAAAATATCAACAAAAATGCATCGAAAGCCCAAGCAACTGGAAAGTCAGAACCCCGTGTAGTTGCTGATGACCGCACCAATAGTGTTATCGTTTCAGGTGATAATAAAGCACGTAAACGTTTGATCAACCTGATTACCAAAATGGATCAGGAACTGGAAACCAGCGGTAATACCCGAGTTATTTTTGTTAATTACGCTAAAGCCGAAGATTTAGTCAAGGTGCTACAAGGGGTAAGCGCAAGTATTCAAGCCGAAGAGCAAGGTGCCCAGGGAAGTAATAACCGCAGTAGAACCACTAATAACCGTGAAGTTAGCATAGATGCGCATCCTGACTCTAACGCGCTGGTCATAACCGCAGAACCAGACATGATGCGTTCGTTAGAAGAAGTCATTCGCCAACTTGATATTCGTCGCGCTCAAGTAACTGTAGAAGCGATTATCGTAGAAGTATTTGAAGGTGACGGCACCACGCTAGGCGTCCAGTGGGCGAGTGAAGAAGGTGGTGGCCAGCAATTTACTAATGGTGTTGTTGGAATTGGCTCACTGGCAGTTGCAGTTGATGCTGCGGACGATCAAGTTACCACCACGACCGGTTTTGATGACAATGGTCAACCGTACTCGTACGATTCAGTCACACAGGGCGATTTTACATCGTTAGCCTCTTTGGTGGGTGGCCTCAATGGTTTGTTAGTTGGTGTGGTAAAAGATGGCTGGGGTGCAGTATTGCAAGCTGTCAGCACTGACACGAATTCGAACGTGTTATCCACACCACATTTAACCACCATGGACAACGAAGAAGCATTCTTCATTGTTGGTCAGGAAGTGCCAATTATTACCGGTTCATCCACAGGTTCCAACAATGCTAACCCATTCCAAACCGTAGAGCGTAAAGAGGTGGGTATCAAACTTAAAGTTACACCACAAATCAATGAAGGTGATGCTGTTCAGTTGTTAATTGAGCAGGAAGTGTCAAGCGTCAGCGGTGCTACATCTGTGGATATCGCGATCAATAAACGTGAGATTAAAACCACCGTAATCGTCGATGATGGTGGCACAATTGTTTTAGGTGGCCTAATTGACGAAGATGTTCAGGAAAGTATTTCCAAGGTACCGCTTTTGGGTGATATTCCGATTTTGGGCAACTTGTTCAAATCTACCACCACCAGCAAACGTAAACGTAATTTGATGGTATTTATACGCCCGTCTATTGTACGTGATGGTGCAACAATGAACTCCATCAGTCATAAAAAATATAACTATATTCGAGCGCAGCAGTTAAAACGCCAGTCAGAAGGGGTCGCATTAATGCCAATGACTGAGAACCCTGTGCTGCCTGAATGGGATGATGCATTAGAGTTACCACCCACTTTCGAAGAATATCTGTTGAAGAAAGAGCAGGAAAGCAAGAATTAATGAGCATTGAAACAGCTGAAAATGCTGAACTCAATCCAGACATGTTAGACGCTGAAACAGCGGCAGTTGACATGGATGAAGAAGAGGTTGTGCAACACAAACAACTGGCTTTCAGTTTTGCTAAACGCCATAAGGTGCTGTTAGATACTGGCGAAGAGCCAGCAATTTTATATCACACGGCCAGTACCGATTTTTCCGTTTTCGTAGAAGTGCGGCGATTTTTACAAGCTGATTTTCAATTGAAAGAAATTGCGGATGAAGAATTTGAAAGCCTGTTAACCAAAGCATTTCAAAGAGACTCATCGGCCGCTAAACAATTAATGGAAGATATCGGAAACGAAAGTGATTTGTTTGCGTTAGCAGAAGAACTTCCCGATACCGAAGATTTGCTCGAGAACGAAGATGATGCCCCTATCATCAAACTCATCAATGCAATGTTAAGTGAAGCCATTAAAGAAGGCGCTTCAGACATTCATATTGAGACCTTCGAAAATCAGTTGATCGTCCGATTCCGCGTTGATGGCGTGCTAAGAGAAATTTTACGTCCAAACCGCAAATTGTCCTCTATGTTGGTGTCACGTATAAAAGTTATGGCGAAATTAGATATCGCCGAAAAGCGTGTCCCGCAAGATGGTCGTATTACGCTGCGAATTGCTGGTAGAGCGGTGGATGTTAGGGTTTCAACTATGCCATCGAGTCATGGCGAGCGAGTTGTACTTCGTTTGCTAGATAAAAACAATGCGCGTTTGAATCTGACTGATTTAGGCATGACACCTAAAAATCGCGAAATATTCTCTGCATTAATTCGCAAACCTCACGGTATTATTCTGGTGACCGGCCCTACGGGCTCAGGTAAAAGTACAACCTTATATGCTGGGCTGTCGGAAATTAACTCCAAAGACCGCAATATTTTAACTGTAGAAGATCCCATTGAATTTGATTTGCAAGGAATCGGGCAAACACAAGTAAATCCGCGAGTAGACATGACGTTTGCGCGAGGATTAAGAGCAATATTACGGCAAGATCCCGATGTGGTTATGATCGGGGAAATTCGTGATCTGGAAACCGCTCAAATTGGTGTACAAGCGAGTTTGACCGGTCACTTAGTTCTATCGACCTTGCACACGAATACCGCTGCAGGTGCTATTACCCGACTTGAAGATATGGGTATTGAACCGTTTTTATTATCATCAAGTTTATTGGCAGTATTATCGCAAAGACTGGTAAGAACCTTGTGTGCTGATTGCAAGACATCGCATTTACCCAGTGAAGCAGAATGTCAAATATTGGGGCTTTCTCAGCAAACCAATACACAAGAAATATACAGTCCTAAAGGTTGTGCTGCGTGTAATCAAACCGGTTATCGCGGTCGAACTGGTATTCATGAATTGCTTGTCGTTGACGAACCTACACGCGAGATAATTCACAATGGTCATGGCGAGCAAGCCATAGAAAAGCATGTCAGAAAAACCACACCGAGCATACGCGAAGATGGCTGTAGCAAAGTACTTCTTGGTTACACGTCCCTTGAAGAAGTCCTGCGTGTTACCCGGGAGGATTAATTTTGGCAGCCTATGCGTATAAAGCGATTAGTCAATCTGGTCGGAATAAAAGTGGTGTATTAGAAGGTGATAATGCACGCCATATCCGTCAACAATTACGCGAACTGGAACTGATTCCTCTTGAAGTTGAACAAGTAACTGAGCAAGAACGTCGCGAAAACAAAAATAAATTCACCTTATTTAAACGTGGTATCTCAGCCGGCGACTTAGCCTTACTAACTCGTCAAATAGCGACCTTGGTTGAATCAGCGTTACCCATAGAAGAAGCACTGTTAGCTGTAGCCGAACAATGTGAGAAGCCCCGTCATAAAAACATGATGATGGCAGTCCGTAGTAAAGTTGTCGAAGGCCATTCGTTAGCAGACGCAATGTCTGAATTTCCGCAAGTATTTGATGAGCTATTTCGCGCTATGGTCGCAGCAGGTGAAAAATCCGGTCACCTAGATACAGTGCTCAATAGACTCGCCGATTACACTGAAAAACGCCAACAAACGCGTAGCCAAATAACACAGGCTATGGTGTATCCAGCGATTATGTTGTTTTTTGCATTTGGCATTATTTTCTTACTGTTGACCGTTGTGGTTCCTAAAATCGTAGGTCAATTTGACAATATGGGGCAGGAACTTCCTGCGATTACCAGTATTCTAATCAGTGTCAGCACTTGGTTACAAAGTTATGGTCTCATTGCGATTGTTTTACTCATTGTGGCGACTATTATTGTTCGGCGAATTCTGCAACAACCAGTAATGAAAAAACGCTATCACAAGTTTATTTTGGAACTACCACTGATAGGTAAAGTATCCAAAGGCTTGAATACTGCTCGTTTTGCCAGCACTTTGAGTATATTAAATGCCAGCGCGGTTCCGCTTTTAGAAGCGATGCGTATTGCTGGTGATGTACTTGAGAATTTACATATACGAGAAGCCGTTGCTGATGCGGCAATAAAAGTAAAAGAAGGCTCAAGTCTGCGTGCCGCATTGGAAAAAACGAAAATGTTTCCACCGATGATGATGCACATGATCGCCTCTGGTGAACGCAGTGGTGAGCTTCAACAAATGTTAAAACGTGCGGCTGATAACCAAGATAGGGAATTTGAGACCTTAGTTGGTGTCTCATTAAAAGTCTTTGAACCTATTCTAATTGTCAGTATGGCAGCTATCGTACTATTTATTGTACTAGCAATTTTACAACCAATTTTAGCGCTTAATAATATGGTGAATATGTAATGAAAAGAAACAAACCCAAACAGACTGGTTTTACCTTGATTGAGGTAATGGTGGTGTTACTAATTATTGGCATAATGGCAGGTCTTGTCGCGCCGCAAATTTTGGGTAACCAGGAAGAGGCTCAACGTAAGGCAGCAGCCATTGATATTCAATCTTTAGAAAGTGCACTAACGCGTTACAAGTTGAGTAATAATCGCTTTCCGACCACAGAACAAGGTTTAGATGCACTAGTCAATGAACCGTCTATCGATCCGATTCCTCGTAACTATCCCAATGGTGGTTACATAAACCGTTTACCTAATGACCCATGGGACAACCCATATCAGCTAGTTAGTCCTGGGGAGTTAGGTGTGATTGATGTGTTTTCAAATGGACCTGATGGCGAACCGGGCACGGAAGATGATATTGGTAATTGGAATTTAGGCGATTACCTAAACTAACATTTGAGTTAACCCATAATGCGAGCACAGCTACGAAGGTACCAATCAGGATTTACGCTCATCGAGATCATGGCGGTGCTGGCAATTATGGGAATTGTAATAAGTGTTGTTTCATTTAAAAACTTCGCACCAACACCTTTAGAAGAACTCGAAAAACAAGCTAAACGATTTCAAATTGTTGTCGATATGGCTTCGGATTTTGCAGTGCTAAACCAACAAGAAATTGGTATTCGCATAGAGCCAGAAACTGCCGAATACATATTCATGTGGCTAGACGATGAGCAGAACTGGCAACTCTTAGAAGGTCAGCAAGCGTTTTCACGATATCAATTACCTGAACCCTATGGACTAACGTTAACGTTAGACGATTTACCTTGGATTGATGAAGATAATTTATTTAGCGAAGGGATTTTTGATGAAACCTTATCTTTCAATGAAGATAGGGTTGAAATAGGCCAAGACGAAGAAGAGAAAAAACTACCTCCTCCACAAATTATGCTGCTTTCAAGCGGCGATGTTACTCCGTTTAGTTTAACCATGAAATACGAGCCTGACTTTTCATCAGATGATCCGGTTTATTTCAAACTCAACGCAATTGATAGTGTTCCTCTTGAGCGATTAGGACCATTGGATAGCGACTTATGAAAAACCTTAAGTCGAACTACGGGTTTACGTTACTGGAAGTTATGCTGGCACTGCTAATCTTTGCGATAACCGGCACGGCCATTATGAAATCTGCCACTGATCATTTAAACGGGGTTAGCCAAATAGAAAATATTACATTCGCTACTTGGGTTGCCAATAATCGACTAACGCAAATCAATATCGAAAATACCTGGCCGATTAAAGACAATCTAAAAGGCGAGGAAGATATGGCTGGCACAAAATGGTATTGGCAACAGAAATTATTAAAAACACCTGATGAATCGTTAGTAGGTGTAGAAGTTACGGTTGGTCTAGACGAAAATTTTGAGCGAACAATTACCAGTGTAACGACCTATATGGCAAAGCCAAAGAGTCCAATCTGATGAATGGCCAACCTAAACAAAGCGGTTTCACTCTGATTGAAATTATGATCGCAGTTGCCATTTTCACATTAATCGGCATAGCCTCTACAGGTGTAATGACCGCCGTAATCGACAGTGATGAACTATCAGAAAGTCGCTTTGAAAAACTACAGACTCTGCAACGCGCAATGCTGACAATTGAACGCGATATGCTGCAAGCGGTCCCCAGATCAGTGCGCATTGAAGGCGAAGAAAATAACATTGTCATGAGAGGCGAGAAAAATTTACTGGAGAGCGATGCTGATGGGCTCTCATTTGTGCGTGGTGGCTGGCAGAATCCACAACTCATGTTACATCGCAGCACGTTGCAAAGTGTTGGTTATCGCCTTCAAGAAGGTAAATTAGAGCGCTTATTTGGTAATTATGTAGACAATGTAGTTGGCTTCGAGCCCAAGGTTCGGGTGCTGCTTACTGATATTGAAGATTTCAAAGTGTTGTTTTTACTTAATGGCGGTAAAGACTCCGAAGATATGGAAAGCTGGGACGAATCTTATGCTCAAAACAGCTTACCTGTCGCAGTGATGATCACAATAACCAGTAAAGAATTTGGGCCGGTTACCCGTAAATTCATGATGGGTACGTTAGATTCATGAATAGCGTTTCGCAATCACACAAAAAGCAACGAGGCGTAGCATTAATTATCGTCTTAATGATTGTTGCGTTAGTCTCCATCATCGCTACAGAAATGGGTGCGCGTTTGCAGTTGCAGATTACCCGAGCAACGAATATCAAAGATAATAATCAAGCTTTTTGGTATGCGTTAGGAGCCGAGCAATATGCGATAAAATCGGTTCGTGAATTAATCGCTTTAAATTCTAATGTTGTATCGTTAGAAGGAGGATGGTCTGAAGAATTTACCTTTCCTTTGGATGGCGGAGGTATTCAGGCGCAACTCACCGATATGCAAACCTGCTTAAATTTAAATGCCATAGATTCAGTAAATCGTCCTCAGCAGAATAATACTCAGAACAATGAAAACGGCAATGCCGACAATAACAACACTGACACCAACAACAATTCAAACGATGTTAAAGACGCATTGCGCGGAAATAATAATGGTGATATCAACTCAATACCTGAAGAAGCGTTGGCATTCGAACGTTTATTAACGGATGTCGTACCTGATCTGGACAATTATTCCATAGAAGTGGTGCGAGATTCGCTGATTGATTGGTTGGATCAAGATGACAACATGAGCCAAAGCGGCGCTGAAGATTCTGATTATGCAGCACTAGTTAATCCGTACCTGACCGCGAATAACTTGATGGTCAGCAAATCCGAAATCAGATTAGTCAACGGTGTCCAACCACAATGGATAGGCGCACTCTTACCTTCGATTTGCGTTATTCCCAATGTGACTGAACTGAAAATAAACGTAAACACAGTAAAAGAAGAGCAAGCTGCAGTATTAGCCGCATTAACTGGCGCGCCTACGTCAGAAATCCAAAGTTTAATTAGCAATCGCGCACCTGATGGCTACCAATCAGTACAAGATTTTTTCGCCGAAAGTCTGTTCACCAATCACACCTTAAGCGCGCAACAACAAAGTTGGTTTGATGTGAAAACAGAATACTTTCTATTACATACCAAGACCCGTTACAATAACGCTACATTTACGATGTCTTCACTACTAAAAGTAGAAAATAACGACCAAGTCACCGTCATACGGCGAGAGTTTGGAGGAGTACTTTAATGGAAAATCTGGTTATTCGCCTTGGTTCAACAACCAATGATCCTGTCAATTGGCTGGTTTGGTCTGCGCAAGAGCAAGAAATCATTGCCTCTGGCGTGCTCGATAACGCGCAGCAGCTTTCGTCATTGTCGGAACGAGCAGGAAAGCGTCCGATAACCGCACTTGTGCCCGGGTGTGACTTTTTACTTAAATGGGTGACCATGCCCGCAAAAGCGTCACGCAAAGCACTTACCGCAATTCCTTATATGCTCGAAGAAGATCTAAGTACAGATATCAGTGAGCAGTTTTTCGCATTGGGCGATAGAAATGGCAATGCTCAAGCGGTAGCTGTTGTAGGTCGAAGCAAAATGCAAGATTGGCTACACGCCATAAAAAGCGCAGGATTGTTTTGTGACAAGATGCTTCCTGATGTGTTGGCTTTGCCGTATTTGGAAGATGCTTGGAGCATGGTAACACTGGGGCAAAACGCGATTATTCGTCAAGACCAGTGGCAAGGACTACAAGGTGACTCAAGTTGGTTGCTGCAAGCTATGGAACACTTTGCAAAACAACAAACAACGCCGCTAAAAGTTGCAAATTATAGTGATCTTGATATTTCAAACTTGGCGAACGTTGAGCCAATTGAGCAAGAATTGGAATTACCCATGCAGTTGCTTGCGACTGGGGCACTAAAAAGTGGATTCAACCTGTTACAAGGCGAGTTTAAAGCAAAGCAACAAAGTAAAAGTGAATGGCGCAAATGGCGCGTTGCTGCGGTATTGGCGATTGTTGCTTTGCTTGTCACCGTGGTCGATAAAAGTATTCAAGTCAATCAATTAAAGCAACAAAGTAGTGACTTAAAAGCGCAAATGCACGAAGAATTTAAAAAGGCGTTCCCTAACCAACAAAAACCTACTCGCATTCGTCGTGCCATGGAAAGAGAGTTAGCTAAGTTAGCAAACGGCGGCGGACAAACCTCAATGTTGGCGATGATGTCGCAACTCACCGATGCGTTTCGAAGTAGCGATGTGAAACCACAAACAATTCGGTTTGATAGTGCTCGTTCAGAAATACGCCTACAGGCAGTTGCAGCTAATTTTGAAGCGTTAGAGCAATTCAAACGTATAGCTCAAGAGAAGGGCTTTGAAGTTGAACAAGGTGCGATTAACAACAAAGACAGCCAAGTCATTGGTTCGTTATCCATAAGGAGCTGATATGAAAGAATTATTAGACAAGTTTAATCAGCTATCAGAACGTGAAAAAACGTTAGTTGTAATTTCCGGCATCATGTTAGTTATCGCTTTGTTTTATTTCATAGTTTGGTCACCTATTAGTGACTCACTGGAAACACAACGTAAACTCGTAACATCTAATCAGGCCGATCTCATTTGGATGAAAAAAAATGCTAATCGCGCGATTCAATTACGCAGCGCTGGAGGCAACTCAGCGGTATATTCCGGTTCATTACCGCAAGCAGTAAACCAAACAGCAGGGCGAGTAAACATTGCTATTTCACGAATGCAGCCTCAAGGTGAAGAATTAAAAGTATGGGTAGATCAAGCACCGTTTAATGATGTTGTTAGTTGGTTACAAAGCCTAGAGGCACTCGGCATTCGCATCATCAATGTTGATTTAGCCGAATCCAATGCGCCTGGAATGGTAAAAGTCAGAAGTTTGCAGTTAGGGAAATCATGATTCGAATAGTTAAATGGAGTCTTTTAGGGCTATTGGCGTATATTGTTTTACTCATAATTAATTTACCTGCTAGTCAGGTGATTTATCGCGTAAATCAGTCTAAAGATGTATCGATTGAGGGGGTTCAAGGAACAATTTGGCGCCCATCTGCAAGCATGATCACGGTTAACAATATCAGTATTGAAAACGTGCAATGGCAAATGTCATTTTGGCAACTATTAGTTGGAAAAGTAAGTTTAGACATCGATGCTGGAAACCTACGCGCGAGCGATAAAGTTTCGGCTCGAGGTGTTGTAAATATAAGCCTGTTCGACCCCAGCCATATTCAAGCTTCTGATCTCACTTTGTATATTCCAGCAGATATGCTGATAGCACAAGTACCACTGCCTGTTGCAGTCAATGCCGGTGGTCGTTTTAAGGTACTAGTCAACGAGTTAGATTATCCCGGTAAATGTGTTGCGTTATCTGGAGACGGTCAGTGGATTAATGCGGGTTTAGAAGGGTTAATTGGCCTTAACGAACCACTGAGTTTAGGTAACTTTGAAGCGACTTTAAACTGCATTGAAAACGACGTATTGGTTAAAATTAATCCACCGAATGTTTTTAATCTAACTGCTGATGCCCGTATCCCAAATAATTTAAAAGTAAAATTAGACGGGCAGTTCAAGCCAGATGACAGCTTGCCTAAACAAGTAAAAGACGCAGCAAAGTTCTTTGGTCGTCCTGATAATCAAGGATTTTATAAAATAAAGCTCTAAACTCTAGAACTCAATAAAATCTTATCAGTCCCTATGATTGCTGGCGATTAAATAGATTCTGGTTAATATCATCAATCAAGAACCGATAATCTTGAATACCTGGAAAGTCATTACTTTTGCGAATTTCACCTTGGCTATCTGGGTTTTCTACTGCTAACAAGTGAGCAATTCCAAATTCTTTTGCCGCATGCAAAATAGGAATACTATCATCCACAAAAAGTGTGTTTCGTGGATCAAAACCTAAACGCTGTTGTAGTTTCTGCCATAACAATTGTGACTCTTTAGTCACACCAAATTCGTGGGTAGAAATAAGTGTATCAATGTGGCTGTCTAAATGTGTCTGTTCAATTTTTAACGATAGACTTCCAGGATGTGCATTCGTCACTAAAATCACATCTCTTCCACTGCGATGCAAAGCATCCAGAAAAGGTAAGGTGTCTTCACGCATGCTAATCAGATGTTTTATTTCCTGTTTAGCTTCAATAATATCCATATCTAGTTTTTCTGCCCAATAATCAAGGCAATACCAATTAATGGTGCCCATTACTTTTTGATATTCAAGATGAATATCCTGTTTAGCTTTTTCGAGGCTGATAGCATGCTTGAGCGCCAATTTCTGTGGCACAACCTCCATCCAAAAATGGTTATCAAAGTGCAAATCAAGCAACGTTCCATCCATATCCAGTAAAACAGTTTTAATTTGGTTCCAGTGCAGCATTGGCAAGTCAGTTATCCATGGGTTAAAGTAGGGCAAAATTGATTAGTAAAACGTATCGCCCAATATTGGGAGACCGTCGTTAGTTTAACGTGATAGGTACATGAATAAAATAGACCCGAATAAAACGCTCCCGCAAATACATCAGCGGGAAATTGTTGCAAAAAGCGGCTTCTTCCGTGTTGAACGGGTCGACCTTGAATTTTCAAACGGAGCAACTCGACAATTTGAGAGAATGGCTGGTTCAGGCAACGGTGCCGTGATGATAGTGCCATTTCTTGATTCAGAAACAATGTTGCTTATTCGAGAATATGCTGCTGGAACTCACTCCTATCAACTGGGATTTCCTAAAGGCCTAATTGATCCCGGCGAATCCGTTCTGGAAGCTGCGAATAGAGAGCTCAAAGAAGAGGCTGGTTACGGCGCAGAGCAAATAGAAAAAATTCATACAGTAAGTATGGCCCCCACTTTTTTTGACGCCAAAATGAATATTGTTTTGGCACAAAACTTATATGAATGTCGCTTAGAAGGGGATGAACCCGAACCATTAGAAGTCATTCCTTGGTCCATTCATAATATAGACGCGCTATTGGCGCGCGATGATTTTATAGAAGCGCGCTGCATAGCCGCATTATTTCTAGTTCAAAAATATTTGGCACAAAATTCAACAGAGGTACGATAATGGCTGTAAACCCTCGGCAAGATTTGTTAACCATAGCCAAATTTGCGGCTAAAACCGCAGGTGAAGAAATACTCAAAATTTATGATAGTGGTGATTTCAAAGCCTATGAAAAAGAGGATGAGTCGCCGGTAACATCGGCAGACTACCGCGCAAATGAAATTATCATGGAAATACTGCAAAAGGAAACGCCTGACATCCCAATAATGTCAGAAGAAACGAATAATGGAAATCTGGATCAGCGAGAGCATTGGCAACAGTATTGGTTAATTGATCCCATCGATGGTACTCAGGAATTTATCGCGCGCAGTGGTGACTTTGCGGTGAATATTGCCCTAATTGAGGACAACCAACCTGTTCTAGGCGTTATTTATTGGCCCGCCGGTGAAACTTTGTATTACGCCTCTAAAGATCATGGCGCGTTTAAATCCTGCCCTGTAGAGAACAACAAACAAATATTTGTACGCAAATTCCAAGAGCCTGCTACAGATGTTGTCATGATTGCGATTAGTCGTCGACAGCCACGAGAAAGAATCATGAACCACATGAGTTCGAACCGTATCTATCAAACACTTCCTTTGGGCAGTTGCTCGCTGAAGGCATGTTTTATTGCCGAAGGTAAGGCCGATGTATTCTTACGGGTCGGGGTCACAGGAGAATGGGATACAGGCGCTTCTCAATGTATTGTAGAAGAAGCAGGAGGAAGCGTTCTTTCAGCTAATTTTGTACCACTTACCTATAACCAACGTGATACAACAGACAACCCTGACTTTGTCGTGTTAGGAGATAGCCAAGTAGATTGGCAAGAAATCGTTGAATATAAATAAGGAGAAATATATGAGAACACTTAGTCTTGTAAGTATTGCATTAAGTTGTGCAGCCTATGCAACGTTTTCACACGCCGATTGGCAGTTAGATAACTCGTCATCGGAATTGAACTTCATTTCCACTAAAAATGAACATATAGCTGAGCTTCATCAATTTAAACAACTTTCTGGAAATTTAAGTGAGTCTGGAAAGTTAGAAGTCAAAGTTGATTTAAAATCAGTAGAAACTAACATTCCAATACGTAATGAGCGTATGCAGAAGTTTCTATTTGATGTGGAAAATACACCAGAAGCCACTTTATCAGGTCAGGTACCGGATTCCGTTTTAAGTATGCAAGCAGGTACAACCGAATTAGTCACTCTAAAATTAGACATTTCAATCAAAGGGAAATCTGCAAGTTACGAAATTTCAGTACGTGTTAATAAAGATAAAAACGACAATTTTACTGCAACAACAGTCAAACCCGTTTTAATCGACGCCAACAAACATGATCTAGTTCCAGGCATTGAAAAATTACAGGAAATTGCAGGATTAAAAAGTATTAGCCTACCGGTACCGCTAACCTTTTCCGTAACGTTTTCGAGTAAATAGTTAGATACGACATTGTATTCGGGGCTTTAGCCCCGAAAAAAACGTAACCGCCAGACAAGATCACGCTGGGATAAATCCCAGCCTACAAGCTGTAGTCGGGGCTTCAGCCCCGAAATCACGAAAACCCCAAACAACCGCACCGGAAGATATCCCGGTCTACATATTATTGTCTGGGTTATCAACCTGATCTTTTGTCACTATGTTCACACTTTCGTGCAGCTCTGAATACTGCACGAATGCCTGTCCAGATTTAAGTTGCAGCATGACGTGATTTACTTTTTGCTCAAGATCAAATTCCATCTCACCGTAATCCGTGCCTTCCTGAAGAACAAAAGACTCAACTAGGCTTTTTAATGTTTCTGGGGGTATCTCACTAATAGGAATGATCATTCTTGTACAACATTATGAATTGAAAAAGGCTCGATGAAATCTGCAATACGTTTATGAAACCAAATTTTGGGTTTCCACGGCGTTCCATGTAAAAAGCCAACATGTCCACCCGTCTCACTCAGTTCTAAATCTACTGAATCGGATAATTCATGCTCTTCAGGCAGAACCGCTTCATTCATAAAAGGATCATCGATGGAATGCAGAATGAGTGTAGGTGTTTCGATATGTTTAAGAAAACTGATTGCACTGCATTTTTGATAATAGTCATCCGCATTTACAAAACCATGCAAGGGTGCTGTGACACTTTCATCAAAGTCTCTAAAATTGGTTAGTTGTGCAACCTTTGCGTCATCAATGCTAAGTAGCCCTTTATAGTCAATATGTTGCATTTTAGAGCGTAACGTTTTCACCATACTTTTTAATAAATAGTTTTGATAAACTTTTGAGAACCCATGATTTATGCTTTCAGCGCACTCCGCTAATTTAAATGGAGTTGAAACCGCGACAGCTGCTTTTATCAATTTTTGAGCGGGATTTTCCCCCAACAGTTTAAGCAACATGTTAGCCCCCAATGAAAAGCCAATTGCCACTTTGGGTAAATCAGGAAACTTTTTATCTAACCATTGCATAAAATAATTAGCATCTTCAGTCTCACCAGAATGATACGCGCGTGGAGTAGAGTTTAGCTCACCGCCACATCCTCGAAAATGCATTAGCACGGTCTGCCAACCTTGGCTTTGCAACTCTGCCATTAAATCATTAGCATAATGGGATTTTACTGAGCCTTCTAAACCATGAAATATCACAGCTAAACCTTTGCTTTCGGGAATGGTTTCCGGTTGTCCCCACACTAAATTTAGTGAATCCGTATCCGGCAGAGATAACTTTTCGACTCGCAACGCTAATGGGCGGCGGCGCTGAATAAACCGTGGCCACAGGGTTTGTATATGACGATTTCGAGCCCAAAAAGGCGCCTTAAATTCACTTCGTCTTATTCTACTTTGGATAGAATTATCTGCTCGCTTTTGTTTATCGCTCATGTGCTTAAGATACAATGTTTGTTGATACAGTGTGTAGTGAAAAAAGGTCATCTAGATGACCTATCTTACACTCTAAGTCAGGATCACCCTGTTTATCAAGTGAGCTTAAATACACCTGCAAATTAGACATACTTTTAATGCTAGTTTGATGCTGATTGAGAAAGTGAATAATGTTTTGCTGTTGCAGTTTTTCCAATGCTAATTCTTCGGCCAATAGTTGGGAGTAGATACTCGGCTGATTCATCTTAGCGACAATTCGTTTTTGTCTGATTGCCTCTACGTCTGCAACAGAAGGAGCAATGAAGGACGATAAATCTACAAACTGTAATTTCGACAATTGACGATTGTTGAGATTTAAATAACCACAGAGCAATAGAATATTGACGTTAACAGAAAAGTCATTTTGAAGTGCTAAACACGTTTCTTTCACGTCCTCGATTGCGTAAATACCTAGCGAGAACTGCCAAAAATCTTCAGCCGACCAATTTTTGCTCATCGAAATCCTGTTGTTTTTGCTCTAACGCCTCTTGCGATTCCATCCATTGCATTTCGGCTTCTTCCAAAGCATTTTTAGTATTACCTTGTTCTAATAATAATTCTTTTAAGCGGGCTTTATTTTCATCGGAATAGATATCGACGTCGGCGAGTGCAGTTTCCACTTTTTTAAGTTTTTCAGTACATAAATTCATTTGCTTTTCGGCTGCCTGAATGGCTTTACGCAATCCTTGAGTGGCTTGTCTAAACTCGGCTTCTAAGCGTTTAACATTTTTGCGATCCATCTTAATCTCAGACGCTCGCTCAGTAGAAGAATTATCATTCTTGTTTGTTGCTTTCTGCCCGCTATCTTTAAGTAGCCAGTCACGGTAATCATCTAAATCGCCATCAAAAGCCACCACTTTTCCACTATCCACTAAATAGAAGTCGTCACACACTGATGTTAGTAGAAAACGATCGTGAGAAACCAAAACCATGGCCCCTTCAAAGCTTTGCAACGCGATATTTAAAGCATGGCGCATTTCTAAATCTAGGTGGTTAGTTGGTTCATCAAGTAAAAGTAAATTAGGTTTTTGATAAACCAGTAACGCCAAAACTAAACGCGCTTTTTCGCCGCCAGACATTGGAGACACTTTTCCCAACGCTTGATCACCATGGAACCCGAAGCCCCCTAAGAAGTCTCGTAAACTTTGTTCAGTGGCCGATTTATCTAACCGGTATAAGTGATCTAACGCGCTATCCTGCGGACGTAAGAATTCAAGCTGGTGCTGCGCAAAATAACCAATACTTAGACCCGCAGAGGTCATGTATTCGCCACTCATCGGTGACTTTTCATTTGCGAGCAATTTGATTAAGGTTGATTTACCTGCGCCATTTCGGCCTAACAAGCCTATTCGACTACCCGGAACTAAATTTAAATGCAGACTGTCGATTATGACAGTTTCGTCATAACCCACCTGTACTTCTTCCATTTTTACTAACGGATTAGGCAGCTTGGGAGGCGCAAAAAACTCAAATGAAAACTGAGACTGTGCATGTGCTGGCAGTAAGTCTTCCATCTTTTCCAATTGCTTTATACGACTTTGAGCTTGTTTTGCTTTACTCGCTTTGGCTTTAAAACGATTAATAAAAGATTCTAGATGAGCCACTTTTGCTTGTTGTTTTTGAAACTCCAGATCTTGCAATCGCAATCGCTCTGCCCGTTGGCGTTCAAAAGAAGCGTAATTGCCGGTGTAACTCATCAATTTTTGACTTTCAACGCTCACAATTTCAGTGACAGTGTTATCTAGAAAGGATTTGTCATGCGATATAAGAATTAGTGTTCCTGAATATCTTGCTAACCAGCGCTCTAGCCAAATTACCGCATCTAAATCCAGGTGGTTAGTGGGCTCATCCAGTAACAACAAATCAGAGTGGCACAAAAGCGCTTGTGCTAAGTTAAGCCGCATGCGCCAACCACCAGAAAAGTCAGTTACCGGCTTGCTAATCTGTGCATGACTAAAGCCTAAACCTGCCAGGATCGTTGCAGCCCTAGACTCTATGTCATATGCGCCCGCCTGTTCTAATTGACCGTGTAAAACAGCTATTTTTTCCCCTTCATGGTTTTCCTGTGCTTGCGCTAAACTTCGTTGAAGTTTGCGATATAACACATCACCATCAATCACATAATCCAATGCACTTCGATTAGATGCAGGTGTTTCTTGGGCAACAGAAACAATCTGCCAGTTTTTAGGCAGTTGACATTCTCCCGCATCGGGATGCAATTCTTCACGAAGTAACGCGAATAAACTAGATTTACCGCAACCGTTAGAACCAATAAGTCCTACTTTATGACCAGGATAAATTGTTGCTGAAGCGCGCTCTAGAAGGATTTTACTGCCACGCAGTAACGTCAGGTCTGAAATTTGGATCATTTACGAACAATACTAATCAAATTACTTGAATTGGCGTATTATACACTGAAGCGGAACAGAAATGCGCGCCTGCGTGTGAAATGAAATTTAATTAACGCCTTGAGAATAATAGAATTAGATGACTAAAAAAACCAAAAAACGCTTTGTGGCAGGAGCCATTTGCCCGAAGTGTAAAGCGCAAGATACGATCATGTTATTTTTTGAAAACAACGTCGAAAAACTCGCATGTGTTGAATGTGATTACACAGAATCACAAGTAGAAAAACAAGTCGACTCTGCCAAGCGGCAAAATGAAGATGTGATTGGGGTGTTCAAACCCTAACGAGATGTCTGGCTATAGTTATACTTAATACGATTTTCTTTCAAAGTAGAACATGCTCGATAAGGAAGCGATAATCTGATGCAAAAAACAGTCTGGTATAAAGCGCCTGAAATGATAATTGCATTGTCTGCACTATTAATTAGCGTCGTAACTGCCGTGGTCGGAATATATTCGGCATACATAGACAGATCTTATGCAAGAGCTGCAGTTTGGCCAAGAATTGAAATTTATCGAAGTTTCAATAATGGGGTGTTTGAATACGGCGTCATGAATAGTGGAAATGGGCCTGCTTTAATCCAGTACGCTCATGTAACCTATAAAGGTGAACCCATTCAATATTGGAATCAAATACCGGACATCCCAGATTTCGTACAATCACACTTAAGCACTCGAATACTATCGTCTCAGAATACGATTATCCCCTTATCAATTGGGACTGAAAAAGCCGCAGGGTTTGTTGCTGTCGACAGTGATATTGACATACAACTATGTTATTGCTCAATTTACGAAGAGTGCTGGTTAATATCCAGAGTCAACGCAGCTGAAACGGTGGAAAGTTGTGAAATATCGCCCGAAAAAAGCTTTCTACAATAACTCAATTTTAGCTTATGTTAATAGTGTGGTGGTGGGGCTTCTTCAGACGCATCTGCGATATTAGACGGCTCAATTTGTTTCATTCGCTGAGTCATATGTTTAATTTGAAACATCATTTTATCAATTTGAATTTGTTGATCAGCCAATGCTTTATTCAGCTGTTCAATGGTGTCTTCCTGAAAAGCTAGTTGCGTTTGTAAATGTGCTATTTCAGTGTGTAAATCGGTACTCATAAAATTTATTTCAATCCTGTTCGAATGGCCAATATTCTGCCAGTCCACTGCTACTTTCAGATAATAACTGATTTTCTTGACTGAAGCTCACTGCATATACAATCGCGCTTTGAGGTTGCGTACCTTCTTTTGGTGTAACTCGCCATTCTTGAATTTCAGATCCACTAGTGACAGACCACAAATTTAACGCTCTACCTGGTGATCCAGTTGCCAAATATTTTCCGTTTTCTGAAAAGGTCGCTGTGCTAAAAATTTTTTGACGCTGTAAATAAAAAAGCTGACTTATTTCTTTGCCGCTTTGCACATCCCATATTTTTGCCCCGCGTTTACTATCTACTGAAAATGCGTATCGACCTAAATCATCTAATGCGACTTTCGTTACGCGGCTTGAGTGGACGAATTTGTGAATCACTTGGCCGGTGCGCGTATCCCACAAGTAGGCTGTATAGTCGTTACCTCCGGTAAGTGCATAAAAGCCATTGGGAGAAATATCGACACTATTGATCTTTTCCTGATGTCCTAAAAACTCTAATCGACGTCCGGTTTTAGGTTCAAAAAATAGCACCTTGCCGTTTCCTCTGCCAACTAAGATTCCACGGCCATTATTACTGACCGCGATATCGCGAACACTGGCCTCATCGATACGCCAAAACCCTTCAGGCTCACCCGTGGTCAAATTCCACAGTGCAAAGGCTTCCCTGTCCGCAGTAACCACATAGCTACTATCAGCGGCAATATGCACAATGCCGACGGTGTTGTGATTGTTGCCTTCTTCTTGGTGGCTCCATTTAAACTTTTCTGCTTGATTAGTTAAATCCCATACCAATATCCCTTGTTGGGCTGTAGAGATAACGCTGATTTTCCCATCAGCCGAAATATCTGCAGCATATGCGCCTTCTTGAGCATGACGCACGGATTTTTCAGGCTGGCTAATTGCGCCACTGCAGGCGCTTAAGAAAAGGCTGATCATCACCCACAGGAAAGTGAAGCGATGATTTAACATTAATCGGTCGGCAGTTTTATACATACTGTCTAATCAAGTTGGTGTATTACTATAGTTCGTTTAGTATATACCTAAGTCACCTTAAATTGCGCGTTTCACAACGGTATTGGGTGTTAATTTGATTTTCAGGTGATGATTTTTCTCACCTCAAAGCAACTAGCTTGTTTACTTAAATCAATTTACACTGCCCCGCGAATAATTATTTTTTGAGGAAGTTGGCGTTTATGCCAACATTAAAAAGACGCATTAAGAATTTTCGTTTGTTTAACAAGCAAACTCATTAATTTATTGATATTTTGGAGAAATTGAATGAAAAAGGCAGCTATTGCATTTGTCGTTGCTTCTGTTTTCGGCATAACTGCTTGTCAACAAAAAGCTGATCCGTTAGAAGTAGAAGAAATTAAATTTACGTCTGTAGAAGAAGAGCAGGCGTACGCGTTTGGCGCAAGTGTAGGCGGATTTGTTGAGCAAAGATTGGCGACTCAAGAAAGCATGGGTGTTGAGTTAGACAAGGCATTGATCATTAAAGGCTTTGCTGCTGCGATGCAAGGAAAGTCACAGATAGAGCAAGGTGAAATTCAAACGCTAAACAGCCAAATCGACAAAGCAATGCAAGAAGGCCAAGTTTTGCTTGCTGAAAAGAATATAGAAAAAGGTAAACAGTGGTTGGCAGACAATGCTAAGAAAGAAAACGTCACTGAAACCGAATCTGGTCTGCAATACGAAGTGTTAATTTCTTCTGAAGGCGACAGCCCAGTTGCTGAAGATACGGTAAAAGTACACTACAAAGGCACACTTTTAGACGGTACAGAATTTGATTCTTCTTATAGCCGAGGTGAGCCAGCAACATTCCCTCTTAATCGAGTGATTGCTGGTTGGACTGAAGGTGTTCAATTGATGAATGTAGGTTCTAAATACAAGTTCTATATTCCTTCTGAACTTGCCTACGGAAATCGTGCTACAGGTAAAATAACACCTAATTCAACGCTCATTTTTGAAGTTGAACTTTTAGAAATTGTAAACAAGCCTGCTGTTGAATAATTTTATTCCACATTAAGCTAACACCTACGAAAAAGCCGGAAGTCTAATCGACTTCCGGCTTATTTTTTCACTATCAGCATTATCCTTGCTGAACCTAGTTCCACTTTTTTATTGGTCTTTCTAATCGACCTTAAGGCCCGAACTAATTTCGGGTTTGGAATAAAATTTCACTACCTGATTGTTTACTAGTTTGAACATATCTAATGCTCTAAACCAACGTTCATCTACGAGAGGCCTCCTATAAAAGTTACCTTCGAATTATTTACGTTTTATAGCGAAACACTGTAACATACTCGGTAGCAAAGCCAGCCACAGCGCGTGTTGAAACGACATTGTTGCGTTTTTTTTATGCGCTTCAAGTTGTCGTTTAACTATCTTAAATATTAGTCTAGTTTGTGATATTTTCCCGAAAATTTTGGCTGTTTTTTGGAACAATTTTGACTAACAAAAAAGCGGTTATAATTAATTATTACATTGGATTCTCGATTAGTTTCTAGAATTACATCTAAGTCTTTGTATCCTAAAAAGAGTTTCAAAATAATGAGGTTTTTTGCTTGAGAACACCGTTAATTACCCGCAAGGGTTACCTGCAACTTCAAAATGAACTTGATCACTTATGGCGTGTTGAAAGACCCGAAACGACCAAGAAAGTCACGTGGGCAGCAAGCTTAGGTGACCGCAGCGAAAATGCAGATTACCAATACAACAAAAAGCGTTTACGGGAGATAGACAGGCGCATTCGGTATTTGAGCAAGAGTTTAGAAAACTTAAAGGTCGTTGATTACTCACCGCAGCAAGAAGGCAAAGTATTTTTTGGTGCTTGGGTAGAAATAGAAAACGAAGATGACAAAGTTTTAAAGTTGCAAATTGTTGGCTACGACGAAATATTTGCGCGCAAAGATTGTATTTCCATCGATTCACCAATGGCCAGAGCTCTGATAAAAAAGCAAATAGATGACGAAGCGATTGTGCGAACAGAGGCTGGCGAGTTTGTTTGGCTAATAAAAAGTATTGAATATGAAAAATAACCGAGCTTAAGTGTTTTTTATCTCTAACAGCACTGGTAAAGTTGCGGCTGTTTATTTTCGGGCACTTAAGTTGCCCTTTTTCAGTTTCTAAAGGCTAATATGCCGTATCAAGGGTCGAATATGATCATCGAAAAAATTGCCAGCGAACTAAATGTTGAGCAAAAACAAATTAAAGCAGCGGTTGAATTACTCGACGGCGGCGCAACAGTTCCATTTATAGCTCGCTATCGAAAAGAGGCGACATTTGGATTAGACGATGCGCAATTGCGTACTTTAGAACAGCGGTTAGGATACTTACGCGAAATGCAAGAGCGTATGATGGTAATCCTTAAGTCAATTGATGAGCAAGGTAAACTAACACCACAACTAAGCCAGCAGATAAAATCAGCTGAAAATAAGACAGAATTAGAAGACTTATATTTACCCTTTAAACCTAAGCGTCGTACCAAAGGCCAAATAGCAATTGAAGCGGGTTTAGAGCCGCTAGCTGACAAGTTATTTGCCGATCCTCAATTAACCCCAGAAGTAGAAGCCGAGCACTTTGTAAATTCTGAAGCGGGTGTTGCAGATGTGAAGGCGGCGTTAGATGGTGCAAAGTATATTTTGATGGAGCGTTTCTCCGAAGATGCGCAATTGCTGCAAAAAATTCGACGTTATTTACAACAAAATGCACATATTAAAAGCAGTGTTATCAGCGGCAAAGAAAAAGACGCCGCTAAATATTCTGATTACTTCGAGCATAGCGAAAAAATTAGTAAAGTCCCTTCTCATCGTGCATTAGCCATGTTTCGCGGTCGCAACGAAAATCTTCTTCAGGTTAATCTTGATGCCGATCCCCAACAAGAAGAAGGCAATCGTAGTGCATATTGTGAAAGTATTATTAGCGATCATTTCAACCTGCAATTTAATGGTAAGCCTGCGGATTCTTGGTTAGCCACAGTGGTGCAGTGGACCTGGAAAGTGAAAATACAGTTGCATATGGAATCCGAGTTATTTGGTGCGATTAGAGAACAAGCTGAAGAAGAAGCGATTGGTGTGTTTGCACGCAACTTAAATGACTTGCTAATGGCTGCACCGGCAGGTGCAAAAGTGACGATGGGGCTGGATCCTGGCTTGCGTACCGGCGTTAAAGTGGCGGTTGTTGACACCACAGGTAAAGTCGTTGCAACCAATACTATTTTCCCCCATGTACCGCAAAATCAATGGGATAAGTCAATTCGCACCCTAGCTAATTTGTGTAAACAACATAAAGTACAACTGGTCAGTATTGGTAACGGCACGGGTTCAAGAGAAACAGATAAACTCGTTGCAGAACTGATTAAATTAGAACCTGAACTTAAGCTACGGAAAATTGTAGTCAGCGAAGCTGGGGCATCTGTATATTCAGCGTCTGAACTGGCGTCTCAAGAATTACCAGAAATGGATGTTTCATTGCGCGGGGCTGTATCTATCGCTCGTAGATTGCAAGATCCGCTTGCTGAACTGGTTAAAATTGAACCTAAAGCAATTGGTGTTGGACAATACCAACACGACGTTAGTCAAAGTAACTTAGGTAAATCTTTAGAACATGTTATTGAGGATTGCGTTAACGCTGTTGGCGTTGATGTGAACACGGCTTCCCCCGCGCTGTTATCCCATGTGTCTGGGCTCAATCGCACTTTAGCGCACAATATTGTTATGTTCCGAGATCAGCATGGTGCCTTTAGTCAACGTCAAGATTTGCTAAAAGTAGAACGCTTAGGTCCTAAAGCATACGAACAAGCCGCGGGATTTTTAAGAATTGTTAATGGCAGCAATCCGTTAGATTCCTCAGCTGTGCATCCAGAGGCCTATCCTGTGGTCAATGCCATTGTTGATAAAACTGCTTGCGCTGTGAATGACTTAATTGGCAATAAAGATATTCTTAAAACCCTTTCACCAGAGACCTATACCAACGAAAACTTCGGATTACCTACGGTAACCGACATTATAGCCGAGCTTGAAAAACCAGGACGTGATCCTCGCCCCGAATTTAAAACCGCAGCGTTTAAAGAAGGCGTAGAAAAAATTTCTGATTTGAAAGAAGGTATGATTTTAGAGGGCGTGGTCAGTAACGTCGCTAATTTCGGCGCTTTTGTTGATGTTGGTGTCCATCAAGATGGTTTAGTCCACATTTCTGCAATGACGAATAAATTTATCTCAGATCCCAGAGAAGTGGTCAAAGCGGGTGACATAGTAAAAGTCAAAGTCGTTGAAGTTGATGAACAACGTAAGCGAATTGCTTTCACCATGAAATTAGATGACAACGCTGCTAGCACTCAAGGCCCAAGAGACAATCGAGGCAAGAGTGATAAAGGTTCAAATAGAAATGTTAAACCTGCTAAGCACTCGCCACGTGATAACCAACGTAACAAAGCACCTGCGCAAAGTAACGCTGCGATGGGCAATGCGTTTGCTGACGCCTTTGCAAAAGCGAAACAAAAATAACCTAAATATGCGAAATCTAGCGGAGATGGCTCCGCTAGAATCGCTGAATAGAAAACGATAGAGTAAGCTGCTCTTCTCACTCAAATAGTCAGTTGAACGTTAGAAGTTTACTAAGCTTTAAGCACTAAATTGCAGTTGAGAACTGCGAGATTCGGAGATTTTTTGATAAAAATTTTCGATAACTGAAACACGTTGTAAAATACTACTGTCTCTGTTTTCAAGACGTTCACGAACTTGTGCCAAAGTAGCAGTCTCAGTAGTTTGATCTAAGGACCGAGTGGGTGGTTCTGCACTAAAACCATCAACAATTTCATCTAAATTTGGCGTATTGGCTGATATTGCGCTTTCATCATCAACGTTACTCACCAACCCCTGTTGTTCAATGTTATCTGAAATTGCTTGTTTTGCACTTTCGGCTTTCTCTCTAGCAATATCTGATCGCGCTTCAGCAGCTAACTTAGTTGCCTCGCTCGCAACACGTAAATCCTGAGGAGAAGGATCGGCTGGAGCAAGCGCAGCAGCTCTTACTTGTTGCATTTTACGGATAGTTTCTTCAGGCGTATTTTCTTCAGATATATCAATCGACACCTCACCGGCGACCGCATACTGATTACCATCCGGCCCATTCTCATATTCATAAGTGGGTGAAGCGGCATACTGCCCGCCTACGGCACTGTGCGCTTGTTCATGGGCGCGTACCTCAGCATCAGTACTTTTAAGTTCCTCGATTTTCTGTTGATCTGCTAATTGCTGTTGCTGCTGTTTACTTTCGGCATCTTCCTTACCAGCACTGGGATCTTCAGCATTGTCACGGTCAGTTGCATTATCTTGAGTGGGAGCATTCTGAGTCGCATTGTTTTGTTGAGCTTGAGGGCGCTCATAGGTAATTTGTACTTGTTGCCCAGGCGTTTTTACTCGGTCAGACTCAGACCCTAAGCCACTTTCAGCAGCAGAATTCTCGGCATTGGTAGTCTGCGGAATGGTTTCACGTTGCTGATTGTCACGACGCACCGCATCATTACTAATATTATTGGTAGGAAATAATACTGCGGTGGGAGTTGGGGTGACAATATTCATCAGCGATAATCCTACGCCAACTCATCAATAATGCGGCCTACTGTATCGTTGGCAATATCCAATACTTTGCCGGAGGCCAATGCATTACGGCTATTAATTTGTAGAGAGAGTAAGTTATCAGTTAAGGAGTCGCCACCTTGTGGAAGCAATTGGCGGACCTGACCAAGTTGCTGAGTGGCAGCATTAGTTAGCACGTCTTGTGGGGTTTGTTGTTGATTATTCCGCTGCGCAATCGACACTGAAGCCTCAGTAATACCCTGTTGCGCACGATTCAACCCTAGCGTTCCTGATATGATCGCTGAATTTACATTATTAGTTACATCAAATGCCATAGATAACCCCCATTACCTGCACAAATTATAACCTAAACATCTAAAATTGGAAACCTACCAATTATGATGCTGAAGTCACATTTAGCATTTTCAGCAAAACTGCCATAAATTCTTGTGGGTGGGAGATAAAAGGCGCGTGTGAAGCGTGCGGAAAAATATGCATGTTGGTGGATTTTTTTATGCGCTCAATTTCATCCACTACCTTGATGGGAACCAAACTATCAAGACGCCCATATAAGCGATAGATGGGACTCGAAATACGGTCAATATCGATGCGTAAGTCTGTGTCGTCTAAGATGTTTAAACCCGCGTGCAAAGCTTTATCATCGGGAATGGGATATTGCTCAATATGTGACTTTATCAATTTGATATCATCGCGGGCAGATTCACTTCCCATCGCCTGAATAGCCATAAATCTATCGAGTGTTTTACTAAAGTCCTGTTCCAATTGACGGCTAAACATCTGTAAAACATTTTCTTTTATACCGGGCCAATCTTCTGCTTCACAAAACTTAGGGGTACTGGCTACTAATACTAAGTTTTCGCATTTTTCAGGGTAATCAATAGCCAGCTTTTGAGCGACCAAACCGCCCATCGACCAACCGATTAAACTAGACTTGTCGGGCAAGCAATCAACAACCATACTGCATATTGAATCTAGGTCGTATTGCTCGGGTAGAAAATCAGCATTTCGCCCAAACCCCGGCAAATCAAGTAGTGTAATTCTGAAGTGTTGTTCAAGAATATGGCTAACAGGCTCCCAAACCCCGCTATTTAGTCCCCAGCCATGCAGCAATACTAAATTAGGACCTTGGCCGCGGGTTTCGAAAAATAGACGTTCACTCATGAGTTACTCATATACCTGAATAAGGAAAAGTTGTGGATATCATTCACTATTTTAGCTCCAGATGGAATACTAACAAGTGGAACAGTTTTGCTAAAAAAATGCGTATTTGCTTGGAGTTAAACCAACACTGCCTGATATGTCAGCAAAGCAGCGCTTTCCTAATATGTCATTATTGTGAGACGGATATCGATTATTATAAGCTGATTAATTTTCAGCATAATCTGCTCAATAACATGTCAATTCGATTAGGTTTAACAGTAAGCGAATTTGACCAGCTAATTGCCATATCCGACTATCAATGGCCTCTTGCTAATCTAATTACCCAATTAAAATTCAATGCTAAAAGTACCCATGCGCGCGGATTGGCTCAATTATTTTACGATCACGGATTACCCTCAGTGACGAAGTTGCCAGAAGCAATCATTCCAATACCTTTGCACAAAACAAGGTTAGCTCAAAGAAAATACAATCAAGCCGCCGTCATCGCACTAGAAATTGCAAAAATGTCTCAAATACCCTGTCTACCCGATGTGTTACACCGCACTAAAAATACCAGTGCTCAGACCGAATTGAGCGCGTCAGAAAGACAAAAAAATACGCAAGGGGCGTTTACGTTAAATAAAACATTAACGGATGGTATATCTCACATCGCCCTTTTTGATGATGTAATAACAACTGGTGCAACTATTAGTTCTGCAGCAGCGGCTTTGCGCAGTCATTACCCCAAAATGCAAATTGACGCATGGTCAATTTGCATAACACCAAAACGGGAAAAATAATCGGATGCCTAATTACTCATCAATAAAATCAGACATGTAAATGGCATTACTAAACAATCGACTAGTTCCGTACCAAACACCACGGAAGTTGGGATTATTCACAAACCCTATTACTTTGCCTTTACCAAACCGATGCGCAACTATCGCTGCGGAGTCAGAAATCAAGTCTTGGAGTTCATCCGATGTATAACCCGCCATAAGTGGTTTTTCTACGTATTTAGCGACAGTGATAAAAGGTTTTTCAGGCATTAGCAACACATCGTTTGTATTGCGAAAAACAGGCAGTAATTCGCGGCTATAACCAAAACCGAGTGGGTGGCTAAGATCTAACTTGGTTTCAAAAACAGCTCCGGCAATGCGTTGTTTTGCAGCAAAGGCTTCTCTATCTCCGAACATAAGTTTGCTGGCATTGAACGCATCCTTGATTTCAGATTGCTTCATAAACGTGGCTTTTAACCAACCGTTATCACTTAAAAACTTGCTGCCCGATTGTTGACCAATTAACACACCACCGTTATCGACCCAATAAGCGACTTTCTCAATCACTTCACTGGGCAAATCAGAATATTTTCCACTCACCCAAATCATATGTGTGTAGCTGGACATATCCAACTTAGCGAGTCTGTCTTTATCGATGATAGAAACAGGTATTCCTACCCGCGTATCAAGATAATGCCAGGTTTCGCCGGCTTCATATTGATTAACACCTAAACCGCCAACCATCATTACTTTAGGTAATGTAATTGGACGCATTTTAGAGCTCCCCAAATCAATTCCTTGCCCCGTCAATCCACTTTCAATTGACCACACTGGAATATTAAGCTCATTAGATAGTGCGCGCAGTTTCTCCATCATGTCCGATGGCTGCTCCAACCCGGTAGGGATGATAATAGATCCAGAAGAAAAGCTGATAATGCCGCTACTTGTTTTCGCCGAAAAGGGCGTTTCTGCAGCACGAACTTGGATATTATTTTGCAGTAAACGTTGTAATAACTTGGGCGCAAAATAGTCCTGCCAACCGAAGCCATAAGCATAAGCGCCAGCTTTCAAAGCAGGTAGTTTATCTTGTTTTAATTCGGCGGGATGATCTGCGAATGACAGCCTACGGAAATCACCTTTATCTACTTCGGTATATTGAAGATTAAATGCTAGAGGTAAATTCCAATTTGATACGTCGTAAAATGTATTGTCTACAAAACGCTTGCGAGTTGAGAATATAGATTTAACCAAGCGATATCTAGGCTGATCAGTAGGCACAAACAAACTATCTACAGCACTATATGTGACGTCATCAATTTCAGCATCTTTATTCAACGGATAATGTTCAATTTTGTGCTGTTGGAAAATTTTCTTCAATTCATTAAAGCGACTCTTGTCATTACTTTCACTCAGTACATAACCTTTTACTTTGTCATCTTTAATCAATTCATTGGTTTGCTGGTTAAAGCCAGATTGGTATTCAATTAGAGCTTGTTTGTTGGCTAACGCTCCCTTAAATGTAGAGAAAGACGTTGTGACCTGATTTTGGATGGTATCTGAAAAGGCTAATGTTCCATTTACTGTATCTTGTAAATGTCCTCGGCTACTCGCTTGTTCGAACAAGATACCAATAGATCCTAATGCATCAGGATAAGTTGAACCTTTTCCGTAGTAAAAATCGTCATAAGACTCTTGCGTGAAATATAACTGTTTGGTTTCATCTAAAGCGGCGGCATGAAAATCAGCTAATGCTTCGGTGAGTTTTACGTTTTGGTCTGGAGTCCACGGATTTTTACGCGAAGAAATACCGGGCTGGAAAAAGAACGTACTATTGGTGCCCATTTCATGGAAATCCGTCAATACGTGTGGGCGCCATTGTTGATACTGCTTGATACGAGCACGAGACTCAGGATGTGTTAACAGCAACCAATCGCGGTTTAAGTCAAACCAATAATGATTTACTCGCCCTCTTGGCCAGCGTTGGCTGAGTTCTCTATTATTCGGATCGGATACCAGGTTTTGACTTTTATGCATATTAGCCCAATGTGCAAAACGCGCGAGTCCATCGGGATTTATTGCTGGATCAAGCAGTACCACATTGTTATTTAAAAGCTCATCAATTTCTGGTCCTTGGGCTGCCGCCAAGTAGTACGCCACTAACAAGGATGCATTTGAACCGGAAGATTCATCCCCATGCACGCTGTAGCCCATCCACAATATGAGTGGATCACTTTTGTTAGGCGCTTCACCATTTTCAATGACGTTCAAATGTCGCTTTTGAATGCCATCGATATTTTTTTGATTTTCAGGTGAGGTAATCGTCATCAACAACAAGCGGCGATTCTCATGGGTTCTGCCGGTCTCGGTTAGGCTGACACGATCAGATTTCTCAGCCAACACTTCCATATAGCGAACCAGTTGATCATGTCGAACATGCCATGTACCTACAGGAGTACCAAGAATATCGGCTGGCTTGGGAATGTTGCTGTCATAACTAATTGCTTTTGGAAGATAATCTAGATCAGTCAAAGCCAATGCTGAAGAGGATAAAAGTAACAAAAACAGAGTAGTGCAGTAACGCTTTAAATTCATATGAAACTCTTTTCAGTAATTATTATTTTTTTTGAATAGTACAAAAAGTGAAGAAATTTGTTGTTAACGAAATATATAACCCCAAATGAGGCTAAATAGAACTTTCAAAGATTCCTTATAGTATGCATGAAATCTTTGATAGTTAAAAATTTCATAACAGAATCACATTACTTGAGTGTTTTACTCGGGTATTTCTGCTAAACTACCGTCCTAATTTAAGAGCATCAGGAATGAGTGATGATTAAAATTTCTGAAAGTGCACAAGCACACTTCACTAAATTGCTTGAAAAACAAGAGCCTGATTCTAACATCCGGGTTTTTGTGGTTAATCCAGGTACACCAAGCGCTGAATGCGGAGTGTCATACTGTCCACCGGATGCGGTTGAAAAAACAGATGTGCTACTTACATTCAATGGCTTCGACGCGGTAGTTGACCAAGAAAGTGCACCGTTTTTAGAAGAAGCGGAAATTGATTTTGTGACAGATCAGATGGGGTCGCAATTAACATTAAAAGCACCTAATGCAAAAGCACGCAAAGTTGACAGTGACGCTCCTTTAGCAGAGCGTATCAGTTACATGATTGAAGCCGAAATCAATCCGCAACTTGCCAGTCATGGTGGTAAAGTGATGTTGATGGAAATAACTGAGCAAGGCGAAGCCATTCTGCAGTTTGGTGGTGGTTGCAATGGTTGTTCAATGGTTGACGTAACTTTAAAAGACGGTATCGAGAAGCAAATGCTAGAAGCCTTTGCTGGTGAAATAACCGCTGTTAAAGATGCAACCGAACATACTGCCGGTGAGCATTCATACTATTAACCGTTTTACGGCTTTTAGTATGATGTCTATCAATGTTTAAAAGCTGGCTATATAAAATGGGAAATAATCCCCAGAAAAGCTGGACTGATTTTAAACTCGGTCTGGCTTTTTTTATCTCTGGAGTGGTGGGTATTTTCGCAGGTTTACAGCTTTGGATTTGGTTACAAATTCCAGGAGTATTGTTACTCGCCGTAGGTATCTTTTTTGCGGCTAAAGGCTATTTAGGGATTTTTGCTAATCGCTTTTCTCAAACCCTCAGCAACTTAAACGCCGCAAATAATAAAGCCAAACATAGTAACTGGAAAGACTAACACCTCTGGCCGCTAGAAACGCCAACAATGCTATCCATAACGCCCAATTGCCCATATCCTGCCATAACCACCACACTGGGAAATAGACCAACAGGGCGCTGAATATCATGCTATCACGCATTGCTGTGGCACGGGTTAACCCCACAAACACGCCGTCCATTAAAAAGCACCAGTGCGCCACTAACGGTAGCAACCAAATCACCAATAAATATTCACCAGCGGCTTGTTGAAGAGAAGGCAAATCAGTCAAAATCTGAATAATTTGCTTGCCGCCGAAAACAAATACTGCGGCATACACTATTGCAAATGCGCTAGACCAAAAAATCCCTAGAATCACGTTTTCTTTCAGTAATCTGACCTTTTTAGAACCGTCTGCTTCACCAACTTTCGCTTCCACTGCGAAAGCGACAGCATCCAAACCTAACGCAATTAATACAAAAAATTGCATCAATAACGCGTTTACTGCCGCGGCTTGCTCACCGATACGAATACCTTGGAACGTCATGAAAACAAGGCAAGCTTGAAGCGCCAAATTACGAATCAGCATTGCACTATTTAAACGAGTTAAGATGGACAAACTTTTTAAGCCCAACCATGCCATTTTGGGTTTTACCCAATTCGCCCTGAATATAAAGAACAATCCTAAAAACGAGATACAGTATTCAGCAATTACTGTAGCTGCTGCCACTCCCGCCACTTGCCACTCGAGTACATAAACAAAAAATAGGTTTAAGCCGATATTCAGCAGATTGCCAAATACCTGAGTCATCATCACCAGCTTATTTTTTTGCTGTCCAAGCAACCAGCCCATCAAGGCTAAATTAATCAGAGCTGCAGGTGCGCCCCAAATTCGCACGTTAAAATATTCTTTGATAACGGATGAGACCAATTCATTTGCATCTGAAAAATGTAAACTAATGGTCAAAATAGGCTGTTGAAACAAGACCAAGACGGCAGCTATTGTGATCGCACTTAGCATACTTTGATACAGCACTTTAAAACTTGATTGTGTCGATTTCTGTCCTTTTGCCTGAGCGCTAAGCCCGGTTGCAGACATGCGAATAAATCCACAAATCCAGTAAATTTGACTTAAAATCAGAGCGGCTACAGAGGCCCCTGCAAGAAAGTGGCTACCATCCATATGTCCCAGCACCGCAATATCCACAAATCCCATTAAAGGTGCGGTTATATTTGCGAGTAACATAGGAAAAATTAAAGCAATCATTTCTAGATGTGCATTTTTTTGCCAGAATAGGCGTTTTGAAGCAGATGAAGTTGAAAACTCAGACAATGAACATTTCCATGGCGAATAGCAAAATACGTTTTTCTTATTATTTCATTATTTTACTGCTTGGCGGAGTTTTATTTACAACCCATAGTAATGGGCAAAGTGTGGCGTCTGGTCATGGCGTAGTGTTGTTGTATCATCATGTTAGTACCAAAACGCCCGCAAGCACTTCTATCAGCCCAGAAAAATTTTCTGAACATATGGCGTACTTAAAACAGCATCATAGCGTTGTGCCGTTAAAAATGCTGGTAGAAAACATTCAAGATGGAACACCATTACCAAAAGACGCAGTTGCCATAACCTTTGATGACGGATATCAAAATATCTTAGAAAATGCTCATCCGATCCTCAAAAAGTATGATTTCCCCTATACCGTTTTTATCAACCCAGATTTAATTGGCAAAGAAAGTCATCAACTTGATTGGTCACAGATCAAAAAAATGGCGAAACAAGGAGTTAGCTTTGCTAACCATACCCGCATCCACAAACATTTGCTGATTGACAATGAGCAATCTGATTGGTTAAACACAACCATGAAAAACATTGAACATGCAGAACAGAGTATTAAAAACAACAGTGATTTCGACTTAAAATATCTCGCTTATCCTTATGGGGAGTACAACGAATCGTTAAGCCATGCGATTGTTAAAAACGGTTTTGTAGGATTTGGACAACACTCTGGAGCAATTTCTAAACACAGTGATTTTGGTGCGTTACCACGATTTCCAGCCGCAGGGATCTATGCAAACTTAGACACCCTAAAAGTCAAAATGAATAGTTTAGATATGCCTGTCACAAACAAAAGTGTGAACAACCCGCAACGTAGTCGAACCAACAGAAAAGTTTCGCAAAGCATTCAAGTAAATTTGGACGATATGCATAAAAGCCAATTGGCGTGTTTCTTTTCAGGACAAGCAATAGACATCACATGGCAAGAAAATACGTTTAGTTATACTGTGGAAAAGCCATTACCGAGTGGCCGCTCAAGAGTCAATTGTACAGCTCCTAGTATCGCGCATTCTGGAAAGTATTATTGGTTTTCTCAACCTTGGTTTGTACCAGATGAAAATAACAACTGGCCGGACTAAACACATGCAACTTAGAATTGAACAACCGCTTTGTCACCAAGTGTTAACCCTATTAAAAGAACACCATCGGGAAATGTTTGAGCATTCTCCACCGGAAAGTGTGCATGCATTAGATGAGTCCAAATTTAATGCAAAAGATATTACATTTTGGAGTTTGTGGAAGGACAATGAATTAGCCGGTTGCGGTGCGTTGAAAGAACTGAATAACGAACATGGTGAAATTAAGTCAATGCGCACTTCCGCTGGATTTCTTCGTCAAGGTGTTGCAAAGAGGATGTTGGAACACCTTATTGATGAAGCAAAGCTCAGAGGATATCGTCAACTGAGCTTAGAAACGGGTACGATGCAGTTTTTCGCTCCGGCCAGACAACTTTATCAAAATAAAGGCTTTCGCCAATGTACCCCGTTTGCTGACTACATCGAAGATCCGCACAGTGTGTGTATGACACTCAAAATTCAACAATAAGCACAGTATTGAATTAAAAGTGCCTTACAATCTTTAATTTAACTTAAATGCGTGTCAAAAAATGCCAGTGTACGTTGCCACGCAAGCTCTGCCGCAGCTTGATCATAACGACTGGTTGAGTCATTGTGGAATCCATGATTAACACCTTCATAAATATGTGCGATATAGTTGGCATCATTCGCTTTTAAAACTTTTTCATATTCAGGCCAAGTATCATTAACGCGTTTATCTAACCCCGCAAACTGTAACATTATCGGACCTTTCACCTGCTTAACTACATCGTCTTTTCCAGGCGTGCCATAAAAGGGAACCGCTGCGTCAATTTTGTCTGGCATAGTGGCTGCCAACATGTTGCTAATATATCCACCAAAACAAAAACCAACGACACCTAACTTTCCATTGCCCTTTTCATGGGCTTTTAAAAAGTTGGCGGCCGCAACAAAATCTTGCTCTATTTTATCTCTATCCATTGAGCGCTGCATTTGACGCCCCTCATCGTCATTTCCGGGATAGCCACCTAACGGGAACAAAGCATCGGGTGCAAACGCAATATACCCCGATTTTGCCAATCTGCGTGCCACATCTTTAACATAAGGGTTTAGTCCGCGATTTTCATGTACAACCAATACACAGCCTACTTTTTCAGAGAGTGTTTTGGGCATTACTAAATAACCACGACCTTTGCCATGTCCCTTTAGTGACTCGAACTCTTCATAGGTTGCAACAATATCTGGGTCGTTAAACGACACTTGTTCTGCTTTTGCGTAATTCGGGGTTAACGAAGCTGCAATTGTCGAAATAGCTAATCCACTCATCGCTAAGCTAGACAAGCGAGTTATAAAAGTACGTCTATCAATATCTCCGTGCGCATACTCGTCATACCAATCAAAAGCTTGTTGGGGAATTTTAAGCGTAGAGTTACTCATCAGAAATCCTTGTTAACATGTAATAGACCCATCGATATTGATGGGCTGAACAAACTTTACACTAAATTTTTTTGCATGTGAATGTGGGGCAAAAAGCCTACTTTTACCCCTTCTTCACTAGGGCGAGATAAAAAACACGGTTGAAAACCAAACTTAATATAGGTTTTCTGAGCAGCTTGATTATCTTCCATTACATCTAATATCAGCCTAGTTTTACCGAGATTTTTGGCTTGAAGTTCGCAGTAAGTGAGTAACCTGTGAGCGATGCCTTGGCGTCTATGTAACGGCGAAACCGCTAAATGTCCAATACACAAATCTGATTCGCTTGGTGACTGGACCAATTGCGACAGTGCTTCGCTATTATTTAGGATAGCGGCAGTTTCCAGCGCGCCAAAATGAACGACTAAACTCGCTAAAGTTTGTTGTTTAAAATATTCGGGAATAGGAGCTTTCCAATAACTAATGCATCCACATAACTCGCCGTTTTGAAGAAGGACATGCTGATTTTCGAAACCAAACTGTCCATCTGGGAGTTGTAGAGCGGTTTTCAGAAAATCCAAACAAATTTGCTTCTTTTCAGCCACATTCAAGTGTGAATGATGACCGGTTAGCAGACTAATCAGATTATCTGGACCAGACGAAAATAGTAGCTCGGCAAGTGCTTGGTGATCTTGTGCAGTAGCCCGAATAATATCCATTTTGCTTTTGCTACAAGTTAACGATTATAGGCATATCTTTTAAAATTAGTTCACTTTCACTTATCGGTAAAATGCCAGGTTCCATTTTCGGTTTGAAACGACCAATCACCTCACCACGGGGATTTATTACTGTAATTGATGCACTATGATCTACTAAGTAATCTGGGTTGTCTGGGTTATCGCTCATCGCATACATCATGCCCATCGCTCTAACTAAAGGAAATAATTCCTTATGCTCGCCCGAGGTTGCCCAAAAATCCGGATTAAAGAAGTTTACATATTCTTTTAGACGCTCAGCAGAATCACGAGCTGGATCAACTGACAAAAACCACACTTTAATGGGGTTATCAGTTTCTATTGACTGTAATTGCGGATAAATGCTTTTTAATTCAGCCAGTGTGGTGGGGCAGATATCAGGGCAAAACGTATAACCCACAAACGCTAGCGTCCAATTTCCTTCAAGCTGCTGGTTGCTAAAAACATCGCCATTTTGATCATAAAGCGTAAAGTCAGGCAAAGCCCTTTGAACCGGATATTTCTGAAGATATTTCACCTCAGCCACCTCCGGTGGTGCAACTTTAACAGCAAAATATAAACCCGCTGCCAAAGCGACAACGGCGACTAGCCCAACTAAAACGTTTTGTTTCATAGCGTAAATTTTAAATAATGATCAACCAGCAATACAACAAAGAGTACCATCAAGTGAACAATTGAAAAACCAAAGGTTTTCATTGCAGTATTTTCATTACTAGCATATTTCAATTTCCATGCGTAATACATGAAACCTGCATTGAGTAAGCTTGATCCAATCAAATAGATTACACCAGACATACCTGTCAGATAAGGTAACAAACAGACTATCGTCAGAAGTAAGGTGTATAACAGAACGGACGTTTTAGTAAACTCGATACCATGGGTAACAGGTAACATAGGGATTTCGGCTTTGGCGTAATCTTTCACTCGATGAATCGCTAGCGCCCAAAAATGCGGTGGTGTCCAAGTAAATACGATTAACACCAATAGCAACGCATGGGAGTGAATCTCTCCAGTAACCGCAGTCCAGCCTAATAATGGTGGTGCAGCACCAGCTAACCCGCCAATTACAATATTTTGTGGAGTAGCTCGTTTAAGGTACATAGTATAGATAACCGCATAACCTACCAAACTAGCTAAAGTTAGTACTGCTGTAAGTCGATTTACCCAAAGCTCAAGACAAATATATCCAGCTAATCCAAGTACAAAAGCAAACAAGCTCGCACGCTGCGGACTAATTTTACCTTTAGTGACAGGCCGATTAAACGTCCTTGCCATTTTACTATCTATTTTACGATCGACAATGTGGTTGATGACGGCAGCTGATGACGACAACAAGCCTATCCCCCCAAGTCCCGCAATTAGCACTTGCCAACTTACCCATGTTTCAGTCGCTAAACACATTCCTACCAACGCTGTAAGTAGCAGTAGCATAACCACTTTAGGCTTGGTCAGTTCATAGTAATCTCGCCAACTGGCAGATTGCATCGATGTCTTAGCATAATTTGCCTGAAGAGTTTTACTCACCATTGCCTCCTAAGTCTTTCTGTACAAGGTGTAACAAAGTTTCACCATTACTAGTAGCAAACAAGCAGCAATCGCATTGTGCATAACAGCTACTATCAGAGGTAAGCTAAACACGACATTGCTCACCCCAAGCATTACCTGCAATCCCAAAATCAACACTAAACTGATGGATAAATTCTTGATCATCTGTGAAGCTGCGGCCGTATATAGGCGAATTGCTAACCAACACAAATATACGAATGTCACAATCGCGCCAACTCTATGGGTTACATGCATTGTCATCCGTTCAGCCCAATCATGGACACCATATTCGTAATTTTCTGCGTCTGGGATGCTATACGCACCACTAAAATCCAAACGACTTACCCAATCACTTTCGCAAAAGGGAAACTCGGTACAAGCCAAGGCAGCATAGTTTGCCGAAGTCCATCCGCCTAACGCTATTTGCCCAACTAAAATTATGATGCCAACTGCACAATATTTGGCAAAACGTTTCATCTCAGCATCGCCTCCGGGAATTCTATAGGGCGTAATCCTCAGATACAGCAAATACAAACAAGACAAAACTGCGAAACCACCCAGTAAATGCCCCATAACAACCAACGGCATCAGGTTAAGAGTCACTGTCCACATGCCCAGTGCAGCCTGAAAACACACTAAACATAGCAAAAAGAACGGTAATTTTACCGGGCTATGAAACGAGCGTTTTATAAAGCTCACTAAAAAAATTGCTAGGATCAATAAACCTAAAGTGCCAGCGGCGTAGCGATGGATCATTTCGTTCCATGCTTTATGTGCCTCAAATGGACGCTCAGGAAATGCTTCTTGTGCTGCATTTATGTGAGTGTCAGTTGCTGGTACACTCAAATGTCCGTAACAACCAGGCCAATCAGGGCAACCTAAACCGGCATCCGTCAATCGCGTATATGCTCCTAACACAATTACGATGATGGCTAGCACAACTGAAGCCAGCACTAATTTTTTCATTACTATCATTCCCTAACCGATACGCGACAGCTTTAACAACTTGCGTAAATCAGCCAAAATATCGCGACTTTGTTGAATCGCATCTTCTTGTTGTTGTTTTAATGGATACTTAAGAATGACATTTCCCAATGTATCAACAATGAAAATACCATTTGCCGCCCCATCTTTAAACACTTCATTTACATTTTGACTATCTGTCTTTAACACTCTTATATTTGGATGGCGCTGAGTTTCGGTATTTTCGATTTTGGCACTATTTTGTTGTGTTAAAACTAACGGCTCAACGCGGTCAGAATCTTTACCTAGAGCGATCCAGATTTGGTTCATACTATACAAGGCATTTTCGCAACCTTGAGAGCATTCTTCAGGCATGACAAATAACAAACGCCAAAGTGGTTCACGCTCATCCAGTACAGAGCTGATATCCAAAGGTGGAGAGATTAATTCACCTTTGTTAGTGGACGCTTTATTAAACCAATCAAAGGTTAACGCTAAGTAGGCTAGCACTACCGGAAGGACAAACACCAAAAACATAATGATCGGTGTTTTAGATTTTTTATTAAGCGCAACGTCAGACATCTTTTCTTATTTTCCTTTTTCGTAATGCAACGATATAAATAATCACACAAGCAATAGCTAAAGCGAACCATTGGACCGCATAGGCATAATGTTTTTCAGGTGCCATCACCACCGCAACCCAATTTCGCGAAAATCCGATAGGATGTTCTGGATCTAGCTGCAAAACCATGGGTAGCAAATCGGCATCTATAAATGTTGAAATCAAAGACAAATCAATACTTTGCAAGAGTATTGGCCAGTTATCACTCATTGCAGCCGTTTCAGTTACCATAGGATTGACAGTGGGAACGGCGCTGGTCCCATAAAAAACCTGAGAATACGCAGGTAAGTCGAATTTGGGTAGTTTATCTCTATATTGCCCAGATTTTATCCAACCCAAATTTACTAACACTACTCCCAAATCAGTGCTAGCCGGAACTAATACATGAAATCCTACCTGCCCATTTTCAATTCGATTATCAAGCAAAAATGGCTTGTTAACCATAAGCTTTCCAGTAAAACGTATCGGCAAGTCGCGTTTATCTTGTTGCCCTAATACATCTTCTAAAGCTAAAGGATTGTTGCTCTTGCGCAATTCTATTTGCTGCAAACGCACTTCCTTTTGTTGCGCCCTTTGTAGTTGCCATACACCTAAAGAACATAAGATTATGACTGCCACCAAGACTAAAAATGTGGCAAAGTAAGGATGCTTTGGAAGATTTGATTTGTTTGCCATAACTTAGAGGAGTGATCGATTTTGCTAGTCAAACTGATCGTGGGCGGATTGTTGATATTTATGCTCTACAACCTTTTTCTCGCCATGATAATAATGTTAAAAAGCGACCCTAACCAGCCTCCTATGAGTAAATTTATCGGTCGAAGGGTTCTAACCTCGGCGATAATTGTAATATTGCTGTTGCTGGCTGTCGCGACAGGATTGATAACTCCGAATCCGCGCCCCTATTAGGGACGCGTTACTTTTTATTTCTACAGAATATAAACGAAGAAGAACAACATTACCCATACTACATCAACAAAATGCCAGTACCAGCTACCTGCTTGGAAAGCAAAGTGATTCTCTGGAGTAAAGTGACCTTTCAGAATGCGTAAAAACAGCACAATCAAGATAATCGTACCTAACGTTACATGCATGCCGTGAAAGCCTGTCAATAGGAAGAAGGTATTTCCGTAAATTCCTGATTGGAGCGTTAAATTCATCTCACGATAGGCATGTACATATTCTTCCACCTGAAGCACCAAGAAAAAGAGGCCTAACAAAATCGTTACCGCCATAAATGCAATCAATTTAGTACGCTGCTGCTTTTCAAGTGCTACGTGTGCGAAGTGGCAGGTAACTGAAGAAATTAACAAAATTATGGTGTTGTATAAGGGTAAACCCATCCAGCCCATCGCTGTGGTTTCAACGCCACCTGGGGTTTTCGTGAGTGGCCAAATTGCTTCAAAGTTAGGCCAAAGCACTTCTGCTGTCATGGCGTTGTTGCTGGCACCGTCAAGCCAAGGCAAAGCGATCACCCGAGCATAAAACAATGCACCGAAGAAGGCTGCAAAGAACATCACTTCTGAAAAGATAAACCAAGCCATGCCTTGTCTGTAAGAACGACCAAGCTGCGCACTATACAGGCCCGACATAGATTCATGAATTTGATTTCTAAACCAGCCAACTAACATGAAAATCAACGTGGCAATACCTGCTAGGAGAGTCCAGCCCCCATAACCACTTTCACCTTTAGTTTGTTCAATTACAAAATTTCCAGCACCATAGGCAATTAGAAATAATGCCACCGCTCCGACAATTGGCCACGGACTCTGGTCTGGAACATAATATTTTTCGTACACTTGTTCTTGCTGTTGTTGTGCCATTTTGATTTCCTATTATCCCTGATTCATTGCAACGCCTTCGGCACTCGCCGTTACGTCATACAAGGTATATTGAAGGGTAAAAAACTTAATATCTTTGGGGAGCTGTGGATCTACATAAAACTTCATTGGCATAATCGCTTCTTCACCAGCATTTAAAGGCTGATTGTTAAAACAAAAGCATTCCGTTTTATTCATATACAGCGCCGCAGTACCGGGCGAAACTGATGGAACAGCCTGAGCAACATAACTTTTAGTTGTATTGTTTTTTACGTAGAAATCCACTTGATTCATTTCCCCCGGATACACTTCCACTTTGCGAGTTTGTGCTTTGAACTCCCAAGGCATACCGGTGTTCGTGCGGGTGATAAATTCAATTGTAATAGTACGCGAACGATCTATTTCAATGGATTCATATACAGCTGCTGTGTCGCTGGTTTTGCCGTTAATTCCAGTTATCTGACAAAAAACTTCATATAAAGGAACCAACGCAAATGCAAAACCAAACATACCAATCACAACAACAACTAGCTTTATTACCAGCTTGCTGTTGTTGGATTGCGTATTGTGCGAATTATCAGTCATTATTTATTACGACTTATTTAATCACTGGTGGTGTTTCAAACGTATGATAAGGCGCCGGAGAAGGTATCTCCCATTCCAAACCTTCTGCACCTTCCCATACTTGATCAGATACAGGTTCACCCTTTTTACGGCAGGCTTTAATCAACAACGCTAGGAATATCAATTGCGATAAACCAAACGCAAAACCACCTAAGCTGATCCATTTATTAAAATCTGCAAACTGCAATGCGTAGTCAGGAATACGACGAGGCATCCCCGCCAAACCGACAAAATGCATAGGGAAGAACAATACGTTGACTGAAATCAATGAGCACCAGAAATGCCATTTGGCTAACGTTATATCAAACATCTTTCCAGTCCACTTAGGAAGCCAATAATAAACCGCTGCCATAATTGAGAAGATCGCCCCCGTCACCAGAACGTAATGGAAGTGTGCAACCACGAAGTAAGTATCGTGATATTGGAAGTCAACTGGAACAATTGCCAGCATCAATCCTGAGAGTCCTCCGATCGTAAATAGTACGATAAACGCGAGCGCAAACAACATGGGCACTTCGAATGTTAAAGAGCCTCGCCACATTGTCGCAACCCAGTTAAAGACTTTCACACCTGTTGGCACCGATATCAGCATGGTCGCAAACATAAAGAACAATTCTGCTCCCACCGGCATACCTGTGGTAAACATATGGTGTGCCCAAACGATAAATGATAACAAGGCGATTGATGTGGTTGCATATACCATGGACGCATACCCAAACAGTTTCTTACGGGAAAACGTAGGGATAATCGCCGAAATGATACCAAATGCCGGTAATATCATGATGTAAACTTCTGGATGACCGAAGAACCAGAAAATATGCTGGAACATAACCGGATCACCACCTCCCGAGGCACTAAAGAAGCTTGTGCCAAAGAATTTGTCGGTCAATACCATGGTCACAGCACCTGCCAAAACAGGCATTACTGCAATCAACAAAAAGGCAGTTATCAACCACGTCCACACAAACAACGGCATCTTCATCCATGTCATGCCAGGGGCACGCATATTGAAGATAGTCACGATGACATTAATTGCTCCCATAATGGAAGAAATACCCATTATATGTACCGAGAACACAAATAATGCAGTCGTGTCATTACTATAAGTTGTGGATAGCGGAGCATAGAAAGTCCAACCAAACGCTGGGCCGCCCCCCTCCATAAATAACGAAGCAAGCAAAATGCTAAATGCCATCGGCAATATCCAAAAGCTCCAGTTATTCATTCTTGGCAAAGCCATATCTGGTGCGCCAATCATCATTGGAACAAGCCAGTTAGCTAAGCCAGTGAAGGCTGGCATAACAGCGCCGAAAACCATAATAAGGCCATGCACAGTAGTCATTTGGTTGAAGAAATTAGGATCGACGATTTGCAGTCCTGGCTGAAACAATTCTGCGCGGATTACCATAGCCATGGCACCGCCGATTAAAAACATAATAAATGCAAACCAAAGGTAAAGCGTTCCTATGTCTTTATGATTTGTAGTATATAACCAACGTTTAATGCCGCTGGGAGCATGATGGTGATGATCGTCATGACCGAGTTCTGTTGTCGCTGTGCTCATAACTGCTCCTCCTATTGACCTGTCATTACGGCGTTAATATCTTTGGCTTGGACCATATCGCCGGTATCATTGCCCCAAGCATTTCTTTCGTAAGTTATAACCGCTGCCAACTCACTCATAGTCAATTGTTTAGCAAACGCCTGCATTGCAGTTCCCGCTTTACCATTGATAACGACATCCAAGTGAGCAGTCATATCGTTTAATACCATATCACTGCCAACCAAAGCCGGGAAAACACCGGGTAGCCCTTGACCGTTCGGCTGATGACAAGCGGCACAAGCGCGTAAGTATACTTGTTCACCAGTCACCATTAGCTCTTCCATGGTCATATTCATAGCTAATAAGCGTTGCTCTTCTTCTTTAGCTTTGCGTTGAATGTCTTCTTGTTCATTCACCCAAGCTTGATATTCAGCAGGTTCTTTAGCAATGACCACAATCGGCATAAAGCCGTGATCTTTACCACATAGTTCTGCACATTGGCCTCGATAGATTCCTGGCTCATTTACGTTCGTCCACGCTTCATTAATGAAACCTGGATTAGCGTCTTTTTTAACTGCGAAATCAGGTACCCACCAAGAATGAATGACATCATCGGAGGTCACTAAGAAACGAACTTTTTTACCGGTAGGAATTACCAATGGACGGTCAACTTCGAGCAAGTAATTTTCACCCTTAGCAAACTTGTTGTTGATTTGTTCTTGCTGAGTCGCCATCACAGAATAATATTCAACGTCATTTTCCATGTATTTGTAATGCCATTTCCATTGCGAACCTGTCACCAATATTGTGACTTCAGAGTTCTCAGGATCTTCCATTGCGATCAGCGTTTTTGCCGCGGGGAAAGCCATAACCACTAGAATAATAAAAGGGACGACTGTCCAGGCAATCTCGACTTTGACACTTTCATGAAAGTTAGCAGGCTGAGCACCTCGGGATTTGCGATGGAAGAACATACTCCAAAACATTGCACCAAATACTAAAACTGCGATTACTACACAAATGATAAACATAAGCATATGTAAATCGTAAACTTGGCCACTGATTTCTGTTACACCTTTGCGCAAGTTCAACTGATACTGATCAGCAGTCGAACTGGTCTCTGCAGAAACAGCAAACGCAATGAGACTGGTCAGTATTACCAATATGCTGGACCATATTTTTTTCACTCAATACCTCCTGTTGATTTAAGCCGTTTCCAAAGGAGCAAAGCAGGGTAAAAAGCCGCAAAAAACTCAGTTGTGGTAAATGACTTGGAATTTTTTTGTTATGACGTTGTAAAAACAAGTATAAGAATTACTCAACTAGAGTCTAACGTCTAGTGTTTTTTGTGAAACTTTTAAACAAGCGCTTGATTTTTATTCAAAATAGCCAAAAAGTTAGTTATTTATATCGAATTGAAATATGCAGTTAGAATAAACCAGTCAAAAACATCGGCGATTTACTAACAGACAATTTTAGTTAGACAGTTTGAGCATTTTAATTTGAGGAAAATATGTAAAGTGAAAAGAACAGAGCAATAGTTATTAAGAGCTAAAAGCGTTTAAATGATAGTGCCAAACTCACCTCATAGTATGGAAATTAATGTGAAGGTTTATCAGCAAATTTGTCTAAGATGATTGGGGGATAATAGGGCGATCCAGGTAGGATCACCTCAATTGTAATTGCAGGAAAGGCTTTAATTACATCCAATCAGCATTACGAATAACGCCAACAGCGATTCCTTCGATGTTAAATGGCTGCGAGGCTAAATCGACTTTAATGGGATTAAACTCATCATTTTCAGCATGCAGAATAACTTCTCGACCGCGCTTTTCTAAACGCTTAACGGTAACGTCTTCATCTACTCTTGCCACTACAACTTGTCCATTATGAACGTCAGTGGTGCGATGAACAGCAAGTAAATCACCATCTAAAATGCCGATATCTTTCATACTCATACCACTTACCCTGAGTAAAAAATCAGCGTTAGGCTTAAATAAATCGGGATCGACTTTGTAATGACACTCTACATGCTCTTCAGCCAATATAGGTTCACCAGCAGCAACACGACCTATTAACGGTAGCCCTAGCTCTTCGGCTTCATCGTCGAGCGGAACGTTAAGCTTTATTCCTCTAGAAGTGCCCGGAAGAATTTCAATAACCCCTTTACGTGCCAACGCTTTAAGGTGCTCTTCTGCCGCATTCGCAGATTTGAAACCTAACTGTCGCGCAATTTCAGCACGCGTAGGCGGCATACCTGTCGCCTGCATTGTGGTTTTAATTAATTCAAGTATTTCGCTTTGTCTGGGTGTTAGTGGACGCATAAACAGCCTGTTTTTCCATACAGTTTAACTGGTAGTATATACAGTTACCCAAATAAAACAAACTTTGTTTTTAGTAATCTTGTTTTAGTGAATTAACTTGTAATTTTAACACTACATAAAATAAGGCTACCCGTAAGTAGCCTTATAAATATGTAAAACCTTAAAGATTATTTTCTACGTTTTACCATTCTGAAGCCAAGTAAACCAAGCGCTAGTGCGGCAAGTGTTGACGGCTCAGGCATTGGAATACCTGGCTCACCTGGATTTTGACATTCCGGTAGGTTTGGATTTTGACCGCAACCAGGAGGTAAAGACTCACCCGCCAATAAGAAAGAACGAATGTTCTCTAACGCTCTAGCCTCATCATCAGAGATGCCGCTTAGCCAGTCAATGTCACTGATTGTCACAATTCGACCTGCGTTATTGACTAGATCCGACGTTGCATAAGCAACACCAATATTAAAGCCGTTGTCTGCAACTTGTGCAGCAAACACTTTTGATGGGTCAGATACAAAAAGTTGCCCAGGAGCGCTGATATCAAATGTAGTGCTACGAATATCATTTGGCTCGATCAGAATAGTCGTATCTGGGGTTAGGAATGTCCCAGTAGCACCGGATGGAGAATCCCCCGCTCCGCCAAATTGCATGGCGGTATCACCGGTTAATTCCATAAAGATACTTTGCACCCATGCATTGTGGGTTTCACAACACGGTCTTTCAGTTTGCCCGTAAAAACCGCCTCCGCCATTCACGAAGTCAATTACATTTTGCGCAACTGTTGCTCCTGGGTTTGAGGAAAATCCGCCATCCCACACAACGTCATACGCCGACATATCAGTTGGCGCCGAGCCCCAGCTACTAATTACGGTTAATGTGTCACCGAAAGTATCTTGAAAAAGAGTCGTCCAACCACCACCAGATAAACGTCCGCCTTCATCAACCACTAAAATTTCTGCTGCAGTGGTCACGTTAGAAGAAACCGCTAATGCTCCTGCCAATAGCAACGAGCGAACACCTTTAACAATTTTTTTATTCATTGCTTCATCTCCATATATTGAGAATACAGTAATCCATTCCAGTTGAAATGAATTAGGATTTGAGTAAAAAAACACCATTACTGGTTAAATTTCAAGCATACCGAATGCCAACAAATTTTTTTATTCCTTATCAATAACTTGAACTATTGGTCAGCTTTTAAAAATACTTAACTGTAAATTTAGTTGACATTTTTTAGCTTGAAAAAACGCCCTTTTCGTCAAAGTGGTAAGTTTTAGACTCGTGATTGATATGCGCAACGCGATAAACGAAATATTTCATAATATTTAGGTGTATGAAATCTAATGAAGAAGAAAAGCGGATGACATCAGTAATTACAACAAGATAAAATACCCAATTGATCTCGTGATATAGCATGGCAAATATGAAAACAATGTCATTCTTCATGCTATGCTTTCTTCGAACGTGTAACCTCAAGGTATAATATATGGATTGGCTGCATAATTTGCTGCTTTCAATTTTTGCTTTTCCGGTAAAGTGGTTGGTTAAAGTTAATAGTATTCCAACTGATATTGAAAATGAGTTAGGGATAGATAAAGACCGCCCCATTATTTATCTGCTTAGAACTCACTCAATTACCGATCAACTCGCGCTTAAAATGTCCACTAAAAAAGTGGGACTGCCTAACCCAACCAAAAAAATAGTGATTGGAAACGAAGAGCATAGCGCCAGCGTTTTTTTGGAACAGCCGCAGTCGGTTATTGGTAGAAAAATCAAAGGCACTAAGATTGCCGCAGATTTAACCCAGCTATTCAAACTACATAAAGAAAACACCGATGTAGATTTGCAAATAGTACCCGTTACTGTGTTTTGGGGGAGAGCACCAGGTCGCAAATCGAACGGCCTTGCAGACCTATTGGCAGACAAAGCATCCCCCAGTTGGCTACGTAAGTTTTTTATCGTTCTTTTTCTAGGCCGTGATAATTTTGTTTCTTACAGTAAAGCTGTGTCATCTAGAGCGATGACACAATTACCGGGAACCGAAGCAGAAATTGCACACAAGCTGATTCGCTTGGCAGGCACCCACTTCCATCGTAAAAGACAGGCTTTCAACGGCCCTATGCTATTAGAAAAACAAGAATTGTATAATTCAATTCTTGGATCTGTGGCGGTAATTAATGCGATAAACGAAGAATCCAGACAAAAGAAAATTCCATTAGCCAAAGCCAAAGCGAACGCTAAATCTTATATCAATGAAATTGCAGCCGACTATCGAGAAGGCCTAATCCGCTTTGGTGACAGGGTCCTCACCCGAATTTGGAATAAGATTTATGATGGAATCGAAGTTGGTCACGCAGACAAAGTAAGAAAGCTGGCGCAAAATGGACATGAGATCATTTATGTTCCATGTCATCGCAGTCATATGGATTACTTACTTTTAACCTATGCAATTTACCACCAAGGCTTAGTTACGCCTCACATTGCAGCAGGTATCAATCTTAACTTTTGGCCGGTTGGCGGAATTTTCAGACGAGGCGGTGCATTTTTCTTACGTCGCAGCTTTGCAGGCAATAAATTATATACAAGCGTGTTTCGCGAATACCTTGAGCTACTGTTCAATAAAGGGTATTCGGTAAAGTATTATGCTGAAGGTGGCCGCAGTAGAACGGGTCGCTTACTTCCGCCGAAAACCGGCATGCTAGCCATGACCTTGCAAGCCATGATAAAAGGGGTGAATCGTCCAGTCAGTATCGTCCCTGTTTATATTGGTTATGAGCATGTGATGGAAGTAGGTAGTTACTTAAAAGAGCTAAAGGGTAACACTAAGAAAAAAGAGTCTGTTTTTGGTCTTTTTTCAGTCGTCCGGAAATTGAAAAACTACGGCCATGGGTTCCTTAATTTTGGAGAGCCCATTCAGCTTAACAACTTTCTCGACATGCAAGTGCCCAATTGGCGTGATGCTCAGAATAACGATGTCGACAGGAAACCCAGTTGGTTGACCCCTACCGTCAATATTCTTGCTAATCAGGTCATGGTACGCATCAATCAAACAGCGGCAATTAGTGGTATGTCGTTATGCGCTTTATGTTTACTTTCTGCCAAAAAGACCGCGATGGGGCAAAAAGAGTTGGAGCAAGCAGTAGACGACTACCTCCACTTATTAAAATTGTCACCTTACAGTGAATTGGTTAGCTTGCCGAAGAAAAACGGGCAGGAGATTGTTGAGCAAACGCTGAAATTAGGCAAAATGAATGTCTCTGAAGATAGCTTCGGAAAGATAATTTCGTTAGAGCAGCGAAATGCGGTCACCTTGACCTACTATCGCAATAATATTTTGCACCTCTTTGCTATTCCTGGATTAATTGCCGCAATTGTTTTTGCTCACAATGGTTTAGGAAAAACCAAACTGCTTGATTTGATCATGCGCTTATACCCAATGTTACAACGCGAATGGTTCTTATACATGTCGGCTGAGCAAGCAAAGGACTATGTAGAAAGTCTGATAGATAGCATGTTAGAGATGGGCATGATAGTTCATGTAGGCAGAAAACTTGCCCCAGCACACCCAACCGCACCGTCTTTTTATTCGTTGTGGTTGTTAAACCGTTGTGTGCAAGAAACACTGCAAAGATATGCATTGGTACTGTCTTTATTAGCGAAAGAAAAGAAAATGAGTCGTGCCGCATTAGAACGTCAAAGCGCGAAGTTTGCAGAAAGATTATCTTCATTGCATGGCATCAGTTCGCCGGAGTTTTTCGATAAAAACGTGTTAGCCACTTTTGTTAATGCCTTAAAAGAAAATGATTTGTTGGCCGATAGCGATGACGGCCAATTACAACACTCAGAAGCCAGTGAAACTTTGCGTCAAGATATTATTGCTTTGATAGCGCCAGAAATCGCGCAACGCTTAGAAAAACTTTACGCATTGCAAAACTAAATGGTTTAAACCTAAAAACGGCCCTAAAAGAGGGCCGTTTTTATGTAGTCAGTTGCTTATTTGCGCAGGTCAGATAAAAAGAACTGATAAGCTGGATTATTGGTTTGTTCCGTGTAGATATACCCTAGCTTTTCAAGGTGGCGATCAAAATCCTCTCGAGCTTCAGCAGGTAAATCAAACCCTGCTAATACAAGGCCCTCAGCCGCCCCATGATTGCGATAATGGAATAACGTAATGTTCCAGGTTTCCCCTAAGGTATTTAAGAACTTCATTAAAGCACCAGGATATTCTGGAAATTCAAATGAGAATATTTGCTCGTTTAACAGCGAAGGTGGACGTCCGCCAACCATATAACGTACATGTAACTTTGCCGTTTCGTTTTCTGATAAATCAAAACATTGGTAACCACTTTCAGTTAAGAGTCGTTCTAACTGATGGTATTCTTCACGGCCAAAACGCAGCTTAATCCCCACAAAGATGTGGGCTTCACCGTCCGTTGCATAGCGATAATTGAATTCCGTAATGGTGCGACCACCTAATAATTTACAGAATTGTTTGAATGCACCTTTTTGTTCAGGGATTTTAACCGCAAATACGGCTTCTTTCTTTTCACCCAATTCACAGCGTTCTGAGACGTATCTTAAGGTGTGGAAATTGATATTCGCTCCACATAAAATGCCGCCAATTTTTTTACCTGAAATTGAATGTTCTGAAAGATACTTACGAATACCTGCAACCGATAGCGCGCCAGCTGGTTCTGCAATTACTCGAGTGTCATCAAAAATATCTTTGATAGCGGCACATATTTCATCAGTATTGACGGTAATTACTTCATCAACGTACTGCTGACACAAACGGAAGGGTTCAGTCCCAATCGTTTTCACCGCTACACCATCAGCAAATATTCCAACAGACGGTAAAGATACAGGCTCACCAGCTCGCAATGCCGCTTGCAAACACGCTGATTCATCAGATTCTACTGCGATTATTTTTAGATCTGGGCGCAACTGCTTTAGGTAAACGCTAATACCAGCTGCTAAGCCGCCTCCACCAACGGCAATGAAGAGAATATCCAGATCAGGAAGTTGTTCCAGTAACTCTCGACCAATGGTTCCTTGCCCCACTATCACATCTTCATCATCAAACGGAGCTACCATGGTATAACCGTTTACTTGTGATAAGCGTAATGCTTCTTCTTTTGCCGCATCAAAACTGGTGCCATGTAGCACGACATGGGCATACTCTCCACCAAATCGACGGACCGCCTCGACTTTAATGTCTGGTGTGGTTTCTGGCATCACTATGGTGGCTTGAATCTTTTTGATTTTCGCCGAGTAGGCAACACCTTGAGCGTGATTCCCTGCCGACGCCGCGACAACACCAGCCTGCAATTGTTGCTCGCTCAGATTGGCCAATTTATTGTACGCACCGCGCAACTTAAATGACTTCACCGGTTGCTGATCTTCGCGCTTTAGATAAATGTCATTACCTAGCGCAGTGGATAAACTACTTAGTCGGTTTAATTCACTATTAACTGCAACATCATAAACCGGTGCCAGTAAAATACGCTTCAAATAATCGTTGGCTGATAAACTCATTTAGTCTTCCAATTTCGAAGCATCACGTACCCCGCCTTTGTCCGCACTCGTTGCTAGCAACGCATAAGCTTTAAGCGCCAAAGAGACTTTACGTTCACGCGTTGCCGGTTTCCATGGCTTGGCACTATTGTTCATATTGTCACGTCTACGATTTAGCTCTTCGTCACTAATATCTACGCCAATCTTGCGGCCAGGAATATCAATTTTGATAGTATCGCCTTCTTCCACCAACCCTATTCCACCGCCACTTGCAGCTTCAGGAGCACAATGACCTATGGACAACCCAGATGTTCCACCGGAGAAACGACCATCAGTGATCAAAGCACAAGATTTTCCTAAACCTTTGGCCTTCAAATAAGTGGTTGGATACAACATTTCTTGCATACCAGGGCCACCTTTTGGACCTTCATAACGAATAATAACAACGTCACCTGCAACAATTTTGTCACCCAAAATAGCGGCCACCGCTTCATCTTGGCTTTCAAATATTCGTGCACGCCCAGTAAACTTATGAATAGATTCATCTACACCTGCGGTTTTAACGATACAGCCGTCTTCAGCAATATTACCAAACAATACCGCCAAGCCGCCTTCTTCACTAAATGCGTGATCTCGGCTTCGGATACAACCACTTTCACGGTCTGTATCCGCTGTAGGCCAGCGACAATCCTGACTAAATGCCTTGGTAGTGCGAATACCCGCTGGTCCAGCTCTATAAAATTCTAACGCTTTTTGGTTGTCTGAGTTTGTAATGTCCCACTCAGCAATGACTTCGCCAACCGTTTTACCTAAAACATGCGAACAATCCGCATGTAATAAGCCGGCACGATTTATTTCGTTAAGAATTGCCAACACACCACCTGCTCGGTGAACATCTTCCATATGATATTTAGGGGTTGATGGGGCGACTTTACACAAATGCGGTACTTTACGTGACAAACGGTCAATGTCATCAAGGGTAAATGGAATTTCGCCCTCTACAGCAGCCGCTAATAGATGTAAGATTGTATTTGTCGAGCCACCCATAGCAATATCTAAACTCATCGCATTTTCAAACGCTTTAAAATTAGCAATATTACGTGGTAACACAGACTCATCGTTTTCTTGATAATAACGACGGCATAGTTCGACAATTTGGCTTCCCGCCTTTTTAAACAAGCCTTCACGATCTGCGTGAGTCGCCAGCATTGAACCATTACCTGGCAATGACAAACCGAGTGCTTCGGTCAAACAATTCATGGAATTGGCAGTAAACATTCCCGAACACGAGCCGCAAGTAGGACACGCTGAACGCTCTACTTCGTCACTCTCAGAATCGCTTACGTTGTCATCGACACCTGCAACCATCGCATCAACCAAATCTAATTTGATAATTTGATCAGATAACTTCGTTTTACCGGCCTCCATTGGACCACCAGATACAAATATAACTGGCACATTTAACCGCATTGAAGCCATTAACATGCCAGGGGTGATTTTGTCGCAGTTTGAGATACACACGATAGCATCAGCACAATGGGCGTTTACCATGTACTCCACAGAGTCGGCGATAATTTCCCGTGATGGTAAGCTATACAACATACCCGAATGCCCCATGGCGATTCCGTCGTCTACAGCAATAGTATTGAATTCTTTGGCGACGCCGCCGGCCTCTTCAATTGCACGTGCAACTAATTGCCCCATGTCTTTTAAATGCACATGGCCGGGTACAAACTGAGTAAACGAATTTGAAACGGCTATAATCGGTTTGCCAAAATCTTTATCTGTCATTCCGGTAGCTCGCCACAAAGCTCTTGCTCCGGCCATATTGCGACCTTGCGTAGTAGTGGATGAACGTAACTTTGGCATGGTAAAACCCTCTAGATTGAAATCAATTTAGTCATAAAAAATGTTTTTTGTTTAAGCCTACAGAAACAAAAAACCCCCGCGTTTAAACTGCGAGGGTTTCGGCAAAAATACATACACACCTACCCTCGCTGGGCTAATCCCCACGCGTCAATAATCACAATCAACACTTGCTCGATAGATGTAAAATACATGGTATTCATTTTATTAAGATCGTCACTGGTGTATAGAGATAGCATGTAACAGCTGGCAGAATCAAGTTATCAAAGGGTATATATTATTCTTTGCGCGCAATGCAGAGTAATTTTTTATGCGTCGGTATATTTTACATCAACGTGAAATTGCACTTTCGACCGGTAATAAAAATTCTTCCCAAAAAAATCATAACCATTTGATAAAAATATAAAAAATCCAAAAAAATCCAAAAAAATCAAATAATGGCACGAGATATGCTGATCAATAAACGAACAGCTACATGTTTGGTTAGCTGCTGTTTGAACACTTTAAAGGAACTAAATATGAAGAGATTTATAGTAGCAGTTGTTACATCATCTGCCTTACTCACAAGTATGTTTACTCAAGCGGGTGTCGTTACCGTTTGGGGTGAAAGATACAACATTTCTACCATTAATACATTTTACAATGGACTTGCTGGTCACTCTTCCAGCATTGCAAACGGACAGTTGGATACGGTTGATTTGAGCTCAACTGATTTACTTTGGGCAGTTCAACCAGCAGATAGCTATACTGCAAATGAACTAAGCACCATGAGTAGTTTTTTATCCGGCGGCGGGCGCATCGCGTTTATGGGAGAACATGGAAACTTTGCACCTTCAGAAAACAATAACATTAATGCAGCATTAGCCGCGTTGGGTGCAGATATTTCAATAAATAACGTAGTTTTAGATGGTGGATTCAGATCAGCATCGGTAGGCGATGGTCAAATATTGTCTCATCCGCTCACGCAAGGTGTTGACACTTATCAGTACGCTGCCTTCGCGCCGCTAAGTATAAGTGGTGATGCAGTTGCATTGATGCTAGGTGAAGAACTATATAATGGCATGGATAGTGTCATGATGGCCTATCAAAATATTGGAGCCGGCAGTGTATTTCTGATAACTGACCAAAACGTTTGGGATAATTCAGGATCCAATTGGGGTGGCAATTTTGATAATGGCACCATGTTCGAGAACTTACTTGCCGCATCTACCAACAATCCAAACGAGCCGCCTCAAGTACCTGAGCCAGCGTCAATATTACTATTGAGTTTAGGTGTAGCCGGGTTACTTAGACGTCGCAGAAAATAATTCCTAGAGCCATTCTAAATAAGAGTTAAAAGAGGTGTGAAGCACCTCTTTTTTATTTCTGATAGAAAACTAGACTTCGTAAATTCGCTTCGACTCTCTTGTTTGACTACTATAAATAGCAATGAATAGACAAAAACATAAGGAAATGTTGATGTCGTTAGCGGTAGTTTATTCCCGTGCATCTGTTGGCATAGATGCGCCTTTGGTGAGCATTGAGGTGCACCTTGCCAACGGTTTACCAGCATTTAATTTGGTAGGCTTAGCTGATGCCGCTGTGCGTGAATCAAAAGAACGAGTACGCAGTGCTCTATTGAATTCAGGGTTTGAATTCCCTGCCAAAAGAATTACTGTAAATTTGGCTCCAGCCGACCTACCCAAAGACGGCGGTCGCTTTGATATTGCCATCGCCATCGGCATTATTGCCGCCAGCGGATTGATTTCTCTTGAGCAATTAGAACACTACGAATTTGCAGGCGAACTAGCGCTAACTGGCAATATCCGTCCAATTTCCGGAGCGTTGCCATTCAACTATGCGTGCCACAGGGCCAATCATACGGCGATTTTATCCAGTTTAAATGCTCCAGAAGCCTGCTTAATTGAGCAAAGCAAAGTGATTGCAGTAGACACACTTTCGCAACTCTTTTTACATCTTACAGGGCGCAATAAACTCGCTTTACAGCAAGCTCAATCCACAGACACTCTCAAAGATTACGAGTATGATATGGCTGATATTAAAGGCCAACAACTCGCCAAACGAGGTTTAGAAATTTGTGCAGCGGGCAATCACAACATCTTGTTTGTCGGTCCACCTGGCACAGGTAAAACCATGCTGGCGCAACGCCTGTTAACAATACTACCCGAGATGTCTCAGCTGCAAGCGCTGGAAACAGCAACGATTTATTCCATCAGTGGCCATGAAGTAGACCCAAAAACTTGGCGACTACGCAAATTTCGTCAACCTCATCATACTTCCTCTGCGATCGCATTAGTGGGAGGGGGCAGTAACCCAAAACCGGGAGAGATTAGCTTAGCTCATAACGGCATACTCTTTTTAGATGAATTGCCTGAGTACGAACGTCGCGTACTTGATGTATTGCGACAACCTATAGAGTCTGGTTATGTGTCTATTTCGCGTGCTTCAAAACAGGTCAATTACCCTGCGCAATTCCAACTCGTAGCAGCAATGAATCCAAGCCCAACGGGCAGTTTACGGGATGGTAGAAGCACAGCTGAACAAGTACTTAAATATATAAACAAGATATCCGGACCTTTTTTGGATCGTATTGATTTACAGGTCGATGTGCCCAAGCTGGCGAGTGCGGAATTATATTCTATGCAAAATGAAACGTCTGAAAGCAGTGAAGAAATTAAACGCAGAGTCTTGCAAGCCAGACAAATGCAAATCAATCGAGCGGGCAAATGCAACGCCCAGTTAAATAGCAATGAAATCGAGCAGCATTGCAGGTTGACACGTGAAGACCGATTATTTTTGCAAACCAGCGTGGAAAACTTAGGTTTGTCGATGCGCGCCTTTCATCGCGTTATTAAAGTCGCGCGCACCATCGCTGATTTATCTGAAGAACCACAGATTTCGCGCCCGCATTTAGCTGAAGCGCTTGGCTATAGGGCGCTTGATAATATTATCAATGAATTGCGTTATTGAAACTCAGGTTGATTGAAGAACTCTTCTATTAGTGTTTCGTGCTGTCTTGATTGTAAACAACACAACCCTAATTGATAGGGTTCAATATTGGTTAATTTGATCCTATTCACCCGCCGGCTTGCCAAGGAATGATCAAGGACAACCTGCGGCACTATGCCTAATCCACAGCCAAGACCTACCATGCTGACAATCGCTTCATTGCCACCGACAGTGCCGTACACTTTAGGTCGAATGCCCATTTCAGAAAACCAATGATGAACGATTCGCTTAGAAGGGCCTCCTTCGGGGAGTACTACCTTATGATCACGCCAATCAACTTGCTCAAGACTAGTAATTTGTGAATCTTTGGGCGCGATTAGCAACAAAGGAATAGAATCAATGGGTTGAAACTTAATGTCCTTAGGCATATCAGGAGCAAAGATTGCGATAGCCACATCCACTTCTTGACTAATCACTTTAGAAACTGACAACCAAGGGTCGCCGGTGCTCAATTTCACCTCAACTTGAGGGTGCTTTTGGCGAAATAAATTTAAGATATTAGGTAAGTGACTTTGACTAGCAGTGACAGAACAATACAGCTTTATTTCTCCGACTAAGGTTGGATTCAGCATATCGAAATCTGCCTTTAGGGAACTCCAATTCGATAAAGTCTGTTGACTAAATGCCAGCATTTTTTCACCCGCTTGAGTCATTTTTACGGTTCGGTTATCCCGTTCAAACAACGCTGCTCCGCACTCATCTTCAAGGCGCTGAATCGCTCTACTTAACGTTGAAGGGCTGACAAATAATGCGTTTGCAGTTTTGCCAAAATGTAAGCTTTGAGCAAGATGTTGGAACAATTGTAAAGAGCGAAAATCCATAACGTTTCATTTTTTGCAATACTATGTTGCGAATATATCATTTTATTCAACAACAAGTAAGCCGTAAACTGCGTTCATCACAGTCGTCACTGACTCGATAGATAAAAAACAACCAATAGGTTTCGCAGATAACACAGACATTGCGGAACAACATTTTTCAAGAAATAACGAAAGTAGGTACAAAATGGCAAATTACTTCAATACATTATCTCTGCGTCAGCAGTTAGACCAATTAGGTCGTTGCAGATTCATGCAAAAAAGTGAGTTTGCCTCTGGCTGCGATGCGCTGAAAGGCCAAAAGATCGTTATCGTAGGATGCGGCGCGCAAGGTCTTAACCAAGGCTTAAACATGCGTGATTCAGGTTTAAACGTGTCTTATGCTTTGCGTCAAGCTGCGATTGATGAGAAGCGTGATTCATACCAAAGAGCCACAAGCAATGGATTTGAAGTAGGTACTTACCAACAATTAATTCCTGAAGCTGATGTGGTTTATAACCTGACTCCAGACAAACAACATTCAAGTGTTGTTGAAGCTGTTATGCCGTTAATGAAAGATGGTGCAACCCTAGGCTATTCTCACGGTTTCAATATCGTTGAAGAAGGGCAGCAAATCCGTTCTGACATTACGGTTGTCATGTGTGCACCTAAATGTCCAGGTACTGAAGTACGTGAAGAGTATAAGCGTGGTTTCGGCGTACCTACACTGATTGCTGTTCACCCTGAAAATGATCCACAGAACAAAGGTTGGGATATTGCTAAAGCGCTTGCATCCGCTACTGGTGGAGATCGTGCCGGCGTATTGGAATCGTCTTTTGTCGCTGAAGTAAAATCAGACTTGATGGGCGAACAAACCATCTTATGTGGTATGCAACAAACCGCAGCGATTTTGGCATATGAAAAAATGACTGCTGATGGCGTTGACCCAGCATATGCCGGTGCCTTGATTCAGTTCGGGCTAGAAACTATCACTGAAGCGCTGAAAATTGGTGGCGTGTCAAATATGATGGACCGTTTATCTAACCCTGCAAAATTAAAAGCTTTTGAGTTATCAAACCAATTAACTAGCATGCTTCGTCCTTTATTTGAAAAACACCAAGACGATATCATCAGCGGTGAGTTTTCTAAAACCATGATGGAAGATTGGGCCAATGGCGATGCGAACTTATTAAAATGGCGTGAAGAAACAGGTCAAAGTGCATTTGAAAATGCCCCTGAATATTCTGGCAAAATTGATGAGCAAGAGTTCTTTGATAAAGGCATTTTAATTGTTGCCATGATCAAATCAGGTGTTGAGCTTGCGTTTGACGTCATGGTTGAAGCAGGAATACTGCCTGAATCAGCTTACTACGAATCACTCCATGAAACGCCACTTATTTCAAATACCATTGCTCGCAAGCGCTTGTATGAAATGAACGTAGTTATCTCCGATACAGCTGAATATGGCAACTACTTGTTTGCTAATGCAGCAGTACCATTTTTGCGTGAAAAATTAATGTCGACCATATCCTCAGAATTGATCGGTAAAGGTTTGTCAAACACTACCAATAGTGTTGACAACAAGGCATTGGTTGAAGCGAACAAAGCGATACGTACCCATGGGGTTGAGATTGTAGGTGAAACTTTACGTGGTTATATGACTGATATGAAAGCTATCGTTGATGCAGCTTAATAGTCATAGACAGTAACTTTTTCTGTCGTTAGGTGCTTATAACTAAGCGCTTTTTGCCCGGTCATTTGACCGGGCTTTTTATTAAGGTGCAAATATGTTTACTAACTGGATAAAGTTTCACTTAGTGAAGCGATAAAAACACGCATCTTATGATTACAACTTTAGACTAATATAACTGAGCTGTTATTTTGTGCTACCCTGCTTGTTTAGGATAATTGTTTTAGCGCTGTTAGTGAAAATAACTGTCCAAATTGGGCAAATTTACACAATTAAACTTAGAAAAAAACAGTTTTGGGTTAACTTTTCATTAAAATTGTAAAAATCCACTGGAAAATTGGCTAAAAGTCGTATTAACTCTACACTTCAATTACCAGAGAAAATGTTTTAACACTGTAATACAGATAATAAAAATAGTCGCTAAAGCGATACAATAATAATAATAATAAATAAAACATTTAAGCCTTTGATTTACATAAATTAAGCCGTATTTTGTAAAGATATAATTACTCATTATCTGAATGTGAGACGTTTTGTTGTCTCTGATCAGAAACAAATTTTTTGTAAGAATTAACTAGAAGCGTTGTAAAGTAGGCATCGTAGTTTTGGCCTTTTTATTGCATTAGCAGCGTTTGATGCTAAAAACAGCGGTTCTATAATAAAAATCAAGTTCTAAGTGGAGAACACTATGAATTCATCAATATCAAGATTCACGCAAATGGGCGATTGGATCTTCGAAGTGAAAATGGTTAGAGCACTTCGGGTTAAAAAATATGGAGAGCCGTATACGGCATTGGCGACATTGACGGCAAACGGGGAGTCAATGTATATAGATAGCCAATTGACAAGAGAAAATGATGATTTTTCTCGAAAGGACTTTCTAACGTTTTATAAGTTTTGCCAAGCCCTAGAAATGAAAAACGTGATCTATGATAAAGTGAAAAATGGTGTAAGACATCCTCGAGTAGTAGACATAGTCGAAAACGTGAAACCTTCTCCGATCGTACGCTTAGTCAAATAACAAACCTCAGCCAATAACAAAATAGTTAAACCAATTTAGCGTATTTCTATTTTGTTATTTTGCGAGTGTTGCACACTGGTGTTTGCTTAGCACCAGTTCCTGCAAAAATGAAACATCCCAAAGTAATCACCGAAAATATTAAAAACCCAATGGCAATAGGTGCAATATCATTTTGCACAAAACTTCCTATAAACAGTGCTACAGGCACTGCGAAAGCACTACTTAATGAGCCAGTTATCGCTGCCCCTAAGCCTGCCACATGCCCTAAAGGCATCATAGCCAAGGAATTGAGATTGCCAAATAAAATTCCAATGAAGAAGAAGTTCACAAACAAAATGCATATAGTAACTAACAAAGGCGGTAAGCCGTTGTAATGTAGTGTTGCTACTACAAAAACAGTCGACATAACAATCGTTCCATAGAGAGCCAAAGAACACAGTTTACGCATGCCCATGCTCATCACCAAAGTACCATTAATAAATGAAGCGATACCTATCGAAAATGCTAAAGTCGCAAAAATTAGTGGGAACATATCACCTTGCAGATAAAAACCTTCAAATATCGTTTGAGAAGCACTGAGATAAGCGAGGAAAGAACCGAATATGCAACCCATCGACAGGGTGTACATCATTACTGCTCTGTGAGACAGGATGTATTTACTCGATTGCCAGAGATCAGAAAGTGAAAATGGTTTACGCTTTGATTTAGGCAAAGTTTCAGGTTGCCGACTAAAAAACCAAACAGCTAAGCCAAAGCCAATCACTAAAAAAGATGCAAATATTTCACGCCAAGTAGCAAACAGTAATATAGCTTTACCAAATGCAGGGGCTACCATTGGAACAAGAATAAAGACCATCATAATAAAAGACATCACTCTGGCCATTGCTTCACCTTCAAACTGATCGCGGATCAGGGCAATACTCGCAATACGAGGACCAGAGACGCCGAAAGCCTGAATCACACGGCCAACCAGTAACACTTCCATTGATTGTGCAAATAAGCAAATCACTGTACCTATGGCAAAGACAATCAATCCAGACAAAATTGCTGAACGTCTACCCTTGGTATCAGAGTAAGGACCATAATACAGCTGACCAAATGCCATTCCTAAAAAGAATATAGAAATGATCATATGGGTATATTGCGGGCTTTCACTGCCTAAATCGCTACCGATTTGATTAAGCGCGGGTAACATCGCATCAATACTCAATGCCACGATTGACGACATAAACGCCATAAGAGCGACAAATTCGAGCATCCCTAATTTAGGTTTGACGTGTTCGATTTTCTCTTCATTAATCATTAAAGCATTAGTTCCAAAATGGGTAAAAAATGGCAACAAACTCAATTCAAAAAATGCAAATTGTGTTTGCAACTATATGTAAAAAAGTAAATTTTGTTAGAGGAAAAACAAGATATTTCAATGCAAAAGTAGCCTGTAACTATAGACTACTTTTATGAACCTGAAACGACTAGGAAAACGACGCTTAATCTACACTTAAATCAGTCACTAAGCCATTTTTTAAACTATATACCCAGCTGTGGATTTTTAACTTTTGGCCACGAGTGATAGCATTTCTAACAATGGCATTGCGTTTCACATTTTCAGTTTGCTCAAGCACATTGATTTCACACAGACGAGCTGATTTAGCAGCGCCAGAAAGTTTACTTAACTCTTTTTCATGTTTGCTTGCAATATCTCGAATATGACCAAGCCAATTATCTACCAACCCTAGGTTTAGCGGTTCACTTTGTAGCGCAGCATTGATACCACCGCAACCATAATGACCACATACAATCACATGTTCGACTTTCAAAACATCTACCGCAAATTGCAACACAGAGAGGCAATTGAAATCAGTATGCACAACCAAATTAGCAACATTTCGATGAACAAATACCTCTCCCGGCGGCAGATCTACAATTTGATTTGCAGGTACACGACTATCAGAACAACCAATCCATAAAAATTTAGGGGATTGCTGTTTCGCCAAAGATGCAAAAAAATCAGGCGTGACCTTAGTAGTTCGTTCTGACCACTTTCTATTATTTTCTAGGAGCTGTTCGATTTCGTTCATACAATATCGTCAATAACTCAAGGAAGGGTAATCATACAAAAACCCACCCGGATCTGATAGGAAAATATCAGTACAAACAGAATAATACGAACGCGAGCAAGGGAATCGACCGTTTGCTAATTTTATTGAAGCTTTAAGCTCTATCCCAGTGAGCTTCAAAGTCGGCTAACAAGCCTTTAAATTTTTGTTCACGCTTGTGCATCCAGAACCAAATTAGCGGTAAACAAATAGCATTGAATAAAAGCATTAATTTGGCTTTTCTAAGCAGTACTTGCTGATTGCTTGAGTCACCAAAATAGGCAAATAGAAAGAAACAAACAAACACCAACGGCGTGTAAAAACATAGCACTTTATTTACATGTGCTATTTTAATGTTTTGTTTGTATTGTAGTTTTACTCGCTCAATAAAATCGGTTGTTGACGCGGATTCTGATTTAAACCCTAAGGAAAATCGTCTTAACCAAAGTAGATAGAAGAACCAGACAACCACCAATAAAAATACGCTCCACAGCCAGATCGTTTCAAACGTCGACATTTTTCGAGGAAAAAAGTAAATAGCTATTGGCATAGCAATGGCAGCAAGTGCATCCATCAAAATATAAACATATTGTTTCGTTCTCATCAGCCACCACTGCCGTTTAAGCAAATGAAAATCAACTTGCGTCACATCTTGTTGTTGCCAGATTTTATCCAGGTCGAAGTTGTCATTACTCATGATGAAATGTCTCCATTAAGGATTTTTTTGCGCGATTGAGAATCACCCCAACATTGACCGAACTGATGCCACATACATCAGCGATATCTTGATAGCCAAGGCCTTCCATCGACATAGTTACAATCTGTCTGGATTGAACAGGTAGTTTGCGTACCGCTTTTAATAACTTAGCGACATCCGATTGTTGGGCCAATTGATTTTCAGGTGAACCGATGTTATTCGATTGCGGATTTTCAATTTCACAATAACTTTCGTTAAATGGTTGTTTAGCGTGATAGGCCACATGCGTTACGGCTTTATTATGCGCGACGCGAAGAATATATGTTTTCAAGCTGCTTTCACCTTTGAACGCCTTTAACGATTGCCACACAGCCAAACTTATTTCCTGCAACAACTCTTGTTGCAAGTGTTGATTGGCTTCGTAGCTTGATGCAACTCGGCTAAGTAAAGGCCCGTATTCGGAGACAATTGCATTGAAATCCGTATTCAAATGTCTGTTCCTGCAACATTAAAGTGTGAAATTTAAAGTTATAGTCTGACGATTACTGAAAACATTACAAATATTTGTAATGTTTTTTAATTGCCAAAGACTATAAAGACAAACGATGTTTAGACACAGCGTTTCAAACAACTTAAGTGACTTATTGAGATAGAGGAAAACAAAATGAGCGGAATTACAATTACTTTAATGATCGTTGGTTGTTGTTCGATATATTTAGCCGCAGCCTGGCTAGATACAAAACACGATTGGAAACTCATTGATTGGTTTAATGGAAATACACAAAACCCATTTAAAACCAACAAAGAACAGCAGTTTAAGGCCACGATAAATAACAAAGAGCAAGAAATAAAAGACTTGAAAGAACGTATTCAAGTCTTAGAAAAAATAGTGACTGAGCCAGCGTATGAGTTAAACAAAAAAATAAACAACTTATGATTTTGCTAGCGGATGCGCAGTTAACTCAGGTTAAAGCTGCGCATCCTGTATAACTAATTCTTTACTGATTTTTTGAGCAATACGCCTAAAGGTACTTTTCCCATCGCAACCGCATTACCAAACAAGACCACCGCCACACCAATTAGCGCTTGTAAATGCCACTGATAACCTTCAAATAGGGTAGATAAAAATAGCGCAACCAAGGGATACATCAACACCACATAAGCAGCTTTATCGGAGCCAATCTGTTGAACCAATTTCATATAAGCACCAAAGGCCAGTACAGAGCCAAATACGGCTAAAAACAGTAGTGATACGTAATAATCTGACGAACTGGGCAGAACAAATTCTGCGCCATTGAGAAAAGCAAAACCATACAGGAAAAACAAAGCATAAGTCATTGCCCAAAAATTCATCTGAATTACCGGTGTCCCATGGTCTAAAATTCGCTCTGAAATGACGTTACCCAATGCGGCACAGACAAAAGAAATACATGCGAGAGTGATACCTAAAGACAAAAAAAGATGAGTTTGTTCGTTTTCAAATTGCGGCACAAAAATCAATGCCATACCTAGCAATCCAAAAGTAGCACCTAAAACGACTTCCATACGAATAGGTTTTTTAAGGAATAAACGACGCATAATGACATTAATGTAAATGATACAAGAACTCATTAGAGCGACGACGGCACTCACCAAATAACGCTGACTTTCATACAAAAAGCTGTAGTCCAATGTGTATAAACTTAGACCAACAGCTGCCATTTTTATATGGATATGCATAGGTAATTTAAGCGGTAACCGTTTGAACCAACAAACACAACCCAGAATAATTGCGGCAATGGTAAAGCGGTAAGCCACTGATAAGACTGGGTCGACTTCATCGAGTTGAAATGTAATCGCGATCCAAGTTGAGCCCCAAATTAAGGTGCATGTAACAAATAGTTGAAGATTGGACACTCATTGGCCTAGAGATACTGAACAATTTGACATAATATCAAAACATATGAAAAGCGACTAATAATGCTTTGGCTGATATCGTTGTTCTGGTAAAGCAATTTTCTAACTAAAGGACTATTAAAATGAAAAAGCTTATTACCATCTTACTGTTGGGATTATTAATTCTTGCAGCTGTTCTGTGGATACGCGCTGAAACGGTATTTAGCGATAATCAGCTCCAAGTAGAACAATCCAAGCAAGTAATGCCATTAGACCCCGAAGCGGCAGTGTTGAGGTTCGCCAGAGCTATCCAATTCAAAACGATTTCCTATGACGACCCGGAACAAGTTGACGACCAGCCCTTCATCGAATTAAGGCAACATATACAGCAAAGTTACCCTCTTGTGCATCAAGTTGCACAACAAAAAACCTTCAGCCAACATAGCCTGCTGTATTACTTTCCTGGTACCGACAGTTCGCTTAAACCTGCATTATTTATGGGGCATATGGATGTGGTGCCGGTTGATGATGTGACCTTAAGCAAATGGCAACAACCGCCTTTCAGCGGTGCCGTTGTAGACGATGTCATTTGGGGGCGCGGCACCATTGACGACAAAGTAACGGTGTTCGCTTTGCTTGAGTCTATGGAGATGTTGTTGCAGCAAAATAAGCCTCTCAAGCGTGGTATTTACTTAGCTTTTGGACACGATGAAGAAGTAGGTGGAACCCTAGGCGCAGTTAAAATTGCGGAATACTTGGAACAACAGAATCTTGAATTCGAGTTTGTCTTGGACGAAGGTGGCGCTATTACGGAAGGCATCATGTCGGGTATCGACAAACCTGTAGCCATCATCGGAATAGCCGAAAAAGGCTTTGTTAACCTGAAACTTACCGTAAATTCAGAAGGTGGACATTCATCACAACCACCAGATCATACGGCGTTAGGGATTTTGAGTGAGGCGATTGTAAAAGTGGAAAATGCCCCGTTTGATACCGACTTAACCTATAGCAAAAAAACGTTTGATGCAGTCGCTAACCACGCCCCGTTGACTTCGCGCTTACCTATGGCAAACCTGTGGTTATTAGAACCCGTAGTTAAAAACGCCATGTTAAAAGCCCCTTCTACGGCAGCCGGTATCAGAACTACTATTGCGGCTACTATGGCAAACGGAAGTTCTAAATCCAACATTTTACCGACTCAGGCTTCGGCTGTGATTAATTTCCGCATCATGCCTAGAGAAAGTATCAATACGGTGAAACAGCATGTAATTAACGCAATAGATGATGAACGAGTGGTAGTGACAGACTTTATGGGAGTGGAGCCATCTGGCGTTTCTCCCACAGATAGCATGGGCTATAGGTTAATCGAAAAGCATATTCGCCAACAAAACAATGATGTTTTAGTAGCGCCTTATTTAGTAATGGGTGGAACGGATTCGCGTTATTACACCGGGCTGTCTGATAATATATATCGTTTTATGATGGTGCGGTTAGATTCTGAAGGTTTAAAACGCTTTCACGGCATCAATGAACAATTACCTGTTGACGATTACTTAAATGCGATTAGCTTCTTTTATGCCATGCTTGAAGAAACCAGTGGCGTAACAGCCAATCCCCGTTAAAATTCGAACAAGCACTTGGCAGATAGTAACAATCGAAAATAAAAACCCCCAATCCTTAGCGAATTGGGGGTTTAAAAGTGGTAATTTTGAATATCACAAATATTCAGTTTTCAGATTAACCTATACACACAAACCTGATGCGTTAACCACGTGTTTCACCGTCACCGTAGACAACAAACTTTTCAGTCGTCAATGATGTCGCCCCCATAGGTCCATAGGCGTGTAATTTACTGGTTGATATACCAATTTCAGCACCAAGTCCTAATTCTCCGCCATCGGAAAAACGAGACGAAGCGTTTGCCATAACAACCGCAGAATCGACAACTCGAATAAACTCATTGGCAGCGGAATAATCTTGGGTAACAATAACTTCAGTATGACCAGAACCATACAAACCTATGTGCTCAACAGCATGGTCGAAATCATCTACTACGCGCACTGCTATTTCCAATGCTAGGTATTCTGCGTGCCAATCATCCTCGGTAGCCGCTTCAGCTTCATGAAAGTAACGAATACTATTGTTGCACGCGTGCACTTTTACCCCTTTGTTATTGAACATCGCTGCCGCCATAGGCAAAAACGTTTCAGCAACAGATTGATGCACTAACAAGGTTTCTAACGAATTGCACACACTGGTGCGTTGTGTTTTACCATTTTCAAGTATTGACAAGCCTTTTTGTAAATCTGCTTGCTTGTCAATGTACAGGTGGCAAACCCCTTTAAAGTGCTGAATAACTGGAATGCGACTATTTTCCGTGACAAAGCGAATCAAACCTTCTCCACCACGAGGAATAATTAAGTCGATGGAATCATTTAGAGTCATCAATTCGTTCATCACATTACGGTCAGTATTCGGCACCACAACCACAACATTAGGATCTAATTGATGTTTCTCAAGCGCGACTTGAATACACTTCGCCAATGCTAAATTTGAGTGAATGGCTTCTTTACCACCACGCAGAATGACGCCGTTTCCAGCTTTTAAACATAAGGCTGCTGCATCAATCGTCACATTCGGACGAGACTCATAAATCATTGCGATAACGCCCAAGGGAATGCGCATTTTACCTACTCGGATTCCACTAGGACGCTGTTGAACGTGACTAATTTCTCCTACGGGATCAGGCTGTTGAACAATCTCCAATACAGCATCGCGAATTGCTTTTAGACGCGCTTCGTTCAAGCGCAACCTATCTTGCATAGATGCATCAATTTGATTTTCTTGGGCTGCATCTAAGTCTTTTTGATTAGCAATTAATATTTGCTCTTTTTGCTCTATTAATTGCTCAGCTATCTCGGTTAATAAGGCGTTTTTAGCCTGACTTCCCAAGGATGAATAACCTCTAGCGGCTTTCTTTGCTGCCTTTGCTGCAGCGGCGATTGAAAATGTCATATCCTTTTACTCACTTTTTAAAGCAGAACCATATCATCTCTATGCACAACAGCTTCACCAAAAGTGTAACCTAAAATACTTTCAATTTTGCAGCTTCGCATGCCTTTTATATTATTCAGGTCAGAAGAGTTATATAAAGCTAACCCTTTTGCTAATGCATTATTTTGATACTCAATTGTCACCGCGTCTCCAGAATTAAACTGACCGATTACATCGACAATTCCACTAGGTAATAATGACGCACCTTTACTTAAAATAGCGGTTTTCGCACCTGAATCTATCACGATTTTACCGCCACTTTTTAATGTATGTTTAAGCCATTGGCGTCGCGCATTTTCGCGGCTTGCCACAGGTGTAAAACGTGTTCCTAACACCTTACCTTCTAAAAGATGGTCGAATACCGCCCCTTTTTGGCCATTGACAATAAGCGTTTGAATACCGCTTTGAGTGCATTTTTGTGCTGCTTGAAGTTTGGTATGCATACCGCCTGTACCCAACTTGGTGCCGGCTCCACCAGCCAATGCAAAAATACTTTCATCCACACAAGTGACTTCAGGAATGAGGTTGGCGTGAGGATTTTTACGTGGATCTTGGTCGTACAAGCCATCCACATCAGAACAAATAATCAGCGTATCTGCTTGTGCAATTAACGCAGTATAAGCAGCTAAATTATCATTATCACCGACCTTCAACTCGTTTACGGCGACCGTGTCATTTTCATTGACGATCGGTAAAGCTTGGTGATTAAGAAGCTCTCTTAAGGTATTTTTTATGTTTACATAACGGGTTCGACTATGCAGATCATCATAGGTAAGTAAAAGTTGCGCACAAGGGAAATCAAAAAAACGTGACCAGTTAGCCATCATTTGCATTTGTCCAATTGATGCCATAGCTTGTTTTTCAGCGATTGAAGGAGGGTGGTGAATTGGCACACTACTTCGGCCCGCAGCAACACTACCAGAAGAAACCAAAATGACTTCTTTCCCTTGTTCCTTACTTGCTGTAATAAAACGTGCAATTGCTAGCAAATACCGAGCACTACATTGCTGACCATCAGGTGCAATTAATGCGCTACCAACCTTAATAACTGCCCGTTGCCACTCGAACTGATGCATCTTTTTTCTCGACCAATAGAATTATTTGTAGAGTACGACAATTCACAAACTTAACAAGATGTTAAGGGGATAAGATATGGAAAAATGAAAAATTAGTTTTGTGAAGCGTCTTTCAATTGTTGCTTTAACCAGCGTTCAGCTAATTCAATATCATCAAAAAATGCAAAGTGCTCACCGGCATTTTGATAAATTTCACCTATGTGTGATTTGGCGAAATTAGGGGAGTCGCAATCATTTACCAACACCGCTGTTGCAATGCGATTACGTTTTTTCTCAGCACGTACGATTTCCGACAAACGTTTTCCTGCGGCATGCACATAAATACACTCACCATGCAAAATGAGTATAACGCCCCAAGGTTTGCTAGCAAGTTGGTCGATTATTGGGTTTGCTTGATCTCCAGATTGATATAGAGATTCAAGATTCCAAGGCCCCGTTCCTTCCAAGCGCAAAATCTGATCGGTAACCACCAGATCCAAAGTGCCATGGGCCTCAAATTTGTTGTGCACGACAAAGCCTTTTTCGGTTATTTTTTCACCCTAACACCTAGTATATTTTTATTTTAGCTATGATGCCAACATTAAAAGGATATACCTAATTTCCAGAATTAAATGGCCTTATCTAGACTCTTCGCGAGCACGCGATTTTTTAAATATTCAAGTATTTCTTGTTCTTGCTCGGCCAGCTCACCATCGATATGACATATTCCTTGAGCAACCGCGTAAGCCTTTTTGGCATTAAAACTCAGGTCATCTTTCAGTGACATGACAAACTCTTTAGGGTCGCAATTTTCAACCACATCTCTAACTTGATGTATTGATTGGCGTTGAAATTCTTCTAAATCGTCTTCGCCTTGCCAGTGAATATGGCGATATACTGAATCGTAATAGTCCTGCTCAGATAACGTAATTTTGCCGTCTATTCGATACAACAACATGCATAACTTCAGCAATGCCTCGTTGAAATTCTGTTCCATTTCAATTTCTACCCCAACATATTTATATCGATCCGCACAATAATTCGGTGTGTGCTGAGAAAAACTAATCGATCATGAATCACTTCAATGGGGGTTAATATGGAATTTCCAATTCTTTCAACTAATTTTAATGGGTATCAATATACCCACTTAATCTTGATTTGTTATTAGCAGTTGATGAATTTCTTCGCGTTGGTCAAGACAAAACAACACAAGTACATCACCAGGACGACATAACGACAGCGCAAGTTTAGCGCCTGACAAAGGCGAATCGACACATTCTACTAATGCAGCCTCAACACCTTGTCGTTGCAAATACGCGGATACCATTTTGGGAAGTTCGTATACTTGTCTGCCACGTAGGTACCGTTCAAGTTCAGCAATAATGTAGTGATCTGCATCTAATTTGCGAACTTCGTCGGTTAGTTGTTGAATATCTGCATCGGATCTATCTCCGGCGTTACTGAACATCACAATATAACGATTAGCTGGAAGTTGTTTCGCTGTATTGATCATTGCCGCAACGCTATGCGCATTATGTGCAAAATCAAGCATAACAGTTGCACCATTAAAGGCGTATAAATTGCCTCTGCCTGGATTGTCTTTTGCAGAACTACCAAAGTTCAATAGTCCGCGTTTGATCGCATCTACCGGGAGTTTTAATGCCATACATAAACCGATAACACCCAACGCATTTTGAATATTGTGTCTTGCGGCACCTTTCATGGTCATAGGTACATCGGCTACATCGACGATATATTGTTTTTCAGTGTCACCTGAGGCATAAACAAATTGCTTGTTTTGCACAAATACACAAGGCAAGGCAGATTGTTGATTCGACTTAATTAGTGGGTGATTTTCATCTTCACTAAACCAACAAATACGGCAATCTAACTCTTTCGCCTGTTCGACCACCAAGGCGTTATCTGCATTTAAAACTAATGTCCCTGCTGGTGTTAACCCTTTAGCAACGACAAATTTCACCTTTGCTAATTCTTCTACTGTATTAATGCCGTATTGACCAAGATGATCACTGGCTACGTTTGTGATTAGCGCAGCATTAACATTATCAACCGGAATACCACGGCGCAGTATTCCACCCCTAGCAACTTCTAAAAACGCCATTTCAGTACGTTTATCGCGGAGCAACATGCGTGCGCCACCTGGACCTGAATAATCGCCTTTATCAATGATTTGCTCACCTACTTTTATAAAGTCGGTAGATGTGACACCAGCATTAATGCCTGCTGCTTTAGCAATTTCACTGGCAAGACGGACACTGGTTGATTTACCGTTAGTGCCAGTAATAAACGCGCGCGGAATATCCCGAAACGCATTCCAATTCAGTTCTGTTAAATCTGGAAGTTGGTCGATTGGCCAAACACGTACTGAAGCCCCCATTCCAAGGCTTAACTCGTCATCATCACTGATGGCCGTCACTTGGTGGGCTTCAGCTTGCTGCAAAATTTTTAGAAGTTCAGGGTTTTGCTCTTCAGATAGTGCTACTTGCAATTGTTTGGCTTTTAGCTGCCAATCTACTTCTGGCAGTCCGTTCATTTGAGCCACGCTAAGCTCCCAAGCAAACTCGGCCACATCGCATGCAGTATAGAGTGCATCCATTTCCGCGCTTAATGCCATGCTGGCCCCACCTGAATAGAGTCGGTATGTGCAACTTTGAGGCCATTGCATTGTTTGCAATAGTTTATCCACCCAGCTCTGCCAGACAGTCACCACACTGCGCGGATCTACGTCGTCTATAAATACATCTAATATAGCGCCGGGCTTATCCCATAACAGGTTTGGGCCGGTTAACCGCCTGACTTCATCTAACTCTAAACGCATTAATCTGAATCTTCATCACGTTCAACCACGAGGCGTACCCCTCTTTCGTCGTGAACCAGAGTTTGTCCTACATCGAGTTCAAACTTGTGCTCCACGGGTTCAAATAGTTTTTCGGGATAATCACGAGAAGGCACGACTTCAGTTTGAGCTATGTCGCGGTCTGCGTGGAAATGTACAATCTGTTTCCAGCAACGAGTAATATCATCACCTAAGATAATCAAAAGATCACCTTTTTGGCAATCGGCTAAGGCTTTATCAACCGCGTCTTTTTCAGATGGGATCACCTGAATATCGCTGTCAGACTTGCCTTGCTCCAAATAAGTTTTACGCAATAATTGTGGCACTTCATCAAACCCTCTGCCACGACGGTCATCATCAGCTTTACAAATGATTGAGTCAAACCCTTTAGCGGTAATCATTGCCGCTTCAATTACATCTTCGTTGCGTCTATCTCCGGGCATCGCAATGACTAAACGACGCTTACCTGTTACATCTAAACGCATGGCCAAATCAGTTATCGTTTGAATTGCAGCAGGGTTGTGTGCGTAATCTAAAATCACTTTGAACGGATGTTCGTCATAGATATTCAAGCGACCAGGCGCTTGGTAAAAAGAGGTATTAAATATACGAAGCCCCTGACGAATATCTTCTAACGACGTGTTGAAACAATATGCCATAGCAGTCGCAAACATTGCATTTTGCACATTATGAATGGCCTTTCCTTCGATCGTTGCAGGAATAAGATGGGTCCACAACAAAGGAATATGAGAACCTTTGTCGTAAATTGTGATCATGTCACCATTAATGCCTTTTTCTAGTACCACTGCCAATCCACCGCTGCGGATATGTTCACGTACCAGACCATGGCCAGAATCCGTTGTCACATAACAAATCCGTTTTGCCGAACAAAAGTCTGCCATTTCTAAACAATGTCGATCGTCGGCATTTAGCACCACACATTCTTTGGCAACCTCTACCACGACACGTTTAATTTGCGCTAATTGTTCTAAGGTATCTATGCCGCGCTGTCCCAAATGATCTGCGCTGATGTTTAAACAAGCTCCTACATCACATTCGGTATAGCCTAAACCGCGTTTTAAAATCCCGCCACGTGCGGTTTCCATAATGGCAAAATCAACACTGGGATCGCGTAATACGATTTGTGCTGAAGTTGGACCTGTCATGTCCCCTTTTACGGTTAAGTGACCATCTATGTATACGCCGTCAGTTGATGTCATACCGGTTGTGTATCCCACACTCTTCATAATACTGGCGAGCATTCTTGAAGTGGTGGTTTTACCGTTCGTCCCGGTGATAGCTGCGATAGGAATACTCGACCGTGCTCCCGGTGGAAACAGCATATCCATCACTTTACCTGAAACATCTCTGGGAGTACCTTCGCTGGGCGCTACGTGCATTCGAAATCCAGGCGCTGCATTACATTCACAAATGCCGCCGCCGATTTCTTTGTATGACTTACTAATGTCATCGGTAAGGAAATCCACGCCACCTATGTCCAAACCAATTGCTTTGATAGCGCGAACTGCCATGTCACGATTATCCGGATGTACTGAATCAGTAACATCAATGGCTGTTCCTCCTGTAGACAAATTTGCGGTAGAGCGAAGATAGAATTCTTGTCCAGCATCCAACACGGTATTTTCGTCATAACCCGCTTCGGTGAGTAACCGCTCGGCCTGATTATCCAGCTCTAATCTGGTTAGTACTTTTTCATGGCCGATTCCACGACGCGGATCTTGATTAACAATATCAACTAATTCGGCAATCGTATGAGTACCATCACCGATAACATGACCAGGTACACGTTTGGCAACCGCAACTAATTCGTCGTTGACTACCAACATTCGATGATCAAACCCGGTAAGGTAACTTTCAACTAACACCGCGCGACTAGTACCAAATTTCTGCGCTTCATTAAACGCAGTGATAACCTCAGCTTCGCTATTCAGATTGATGCTAACGCCGCGACCATGGTTAGCGTTAAGTGGCTTGATCACGACAGGAAAGCCTATCCGATTTGCCGCACGTACCGCTTGGCGCTCACTGTAAATCATCAGTTGCTTAGGCACAGGTAAGCCCAAGTCATTCAGTAAATTATGGGTGTCTTCTTTGTCACAGGAAATCTCTACAGCGATGTGCTTCGTTTCGCTGGTTATGGTCGCTTGAATACGTTTTTGATATTTGCCGTGACCAAATTGCACCAAACTATAATTATTCAATCGTAACCAAGGAATATCACGTTCTTCAGCGGCTTTTACCAAGCTTCCAGTGCTAGGTCCAAATTCTTTTTTCTGAGCCATACGCACGAAATCTTGCAACTCTTGAGAGAAGTCAAAATCATCATCGATATCTGCATCTATCGCAGATTGCACGTTCTCAGGAAGCAAGTGAGTAAGTAGTCGCATACCCAAAGAGCCTGCCTCTAAACCAACATCTTGCTGCTTGTATTGGTAAACAACGTTGTAACAGCCAGGTTCTTCGAGACTTCGGGTTCGACCGAATCCAACTGGCGAACCAGCAAGATTTTGCAATTCAAGTGCGACATGTTCCCAGATATGTCCCATCCAGGTACCTTCATCTTCACGCAGCCTGCGTATAAAGCCACCTTCTTCTTGATAAGAACAACCGTGACTTTGCAAACTTGGAATTGCTTTTATCAAACCATCAATGAAGCCTTCACCCAGTTTTACAGAGGGCCAGTTCTCAAGTTCTCCCAAATCAATTTGATATCGGATAACAGGAAAATTTGCATAAATATTAGGCCCGACATAAACATTTCTACTGAGGATCTTCATATAACTGGGTTTCCTTGTGTTGTTTGCACCTAAACGGTAAATAACAGATCGAATGTGATTGATTTTAATGAAAGGTGCGTGTTTACCAATTCTATAATTGAAACGTTTGAACGTCTTTAATGTATAGAGTTGTTATATCTAGGCTATATAAAAACAGTGGCTAATGCCACTGTTTTTATAATCAGCATGATTTGTTTAGGAATCAAGCGAATGCTTGGCGAGTACTAATGTTGTAACGGCTGCCAGATGCAAGAATATGGACTTTTAAATTGAGCAAGGTTAGTGCATCACCTCGTCGTGCATCTGCCATTGATGAGTATTCAATATCGGCAGGGTCGACAATGGTTATGGCTCCACTTCCAACAACAGTGAACTCATTATTTTCATCGATAAATGCGGCCGTATCTTCGTCTAGCCCTATCCCCACTAAGAATGGATTGTAGGACACAGCACTGAGCAAACGCGATAAACGATTTCGTTGATTAAAATGCTGATCTACAACTACTGTATTAATTAATCCCATACCCGGCGCTAAGTTAACGCCATCTTCAGTTGGCACGATTCCCGTGCTACCGCCCGTTATCATATGCTGTGAGACTATCGCGGCACCTGCTGATGTGCCAGCGACATGAACCCCTTTTGCATTGATTTGACGAATCGTTTTAGCGATAGGTGTTCCACCTAGTATAGTCGACAAACGGAGTTGATTTCCGCCGGTGATAAATACCGCGGTACAGGTCAATAGTTGCTCAACATATTCATTGTTTTGTGCATCAGAGCGCTCACGAATTGGTAATGAGATGGTTTTCCCAGCACCTAATTCCTGAAATAGCTTTTCATAACGCTCACCGGTGTCGTCTAACTGAGATGCAGTTGGAATAACGCAAATAACTGCGTCTGCTCCACCAGCCAGCTCAACAAATCTTGTTAATATTTCAGGGTTATCTATTTTCTCTTCGGCGCCGCCGATGGGGATTACATAACCTCGTTGCTGTCCTTCTATGTTAGGAGACGGCATATTCAATCCTCAAACGTACCTTTTTTTACAAAAGTTTTATCAAAAATGTGCCACGCACCAAGAGCCATTACATGACTGATGCGGGACGAATCGTCTAGTATAACAAGATCCGCATCAAAGCCAGCTTGAATCTTGCCTTTTTTATGAAAATTCATCAATGTGGCAACGTTCGACGTGAAAAAAGGTAAACAATCCTGTAATACCGCGCCATTATCAAGCAAGTCATACAAGACCTGCGTCATCGATTCAGAGTTAGCAAAATCCATCTTGGTTAAATGCCCGTGTTTATCAAAACAAGGCAAACAACCTCCACCATCAGAACTAATCGTTAGCTTATCTTGTGGATAATCACTGGCAATGTAGCGACTTAATGCATCAACGGGTTCATATCCTTCTTCGCCGGTTTCAAATGCGGTAACGTCAATCCAGCAACCTTGTTGTGTCAATTCACAGGCTTCTTTGAATAAAAAGCGCTGGCGATTCACATGGGTAGGATTGAATGTTCTAGCTGGTATTTCTGACTCTTTTAACGCTTCTCGCACCAAACTTAAGCCGCGCTCTCCATCACCTAAATGTAAATGCACGGTACCAGCTTTGCCGGTCATCAACCTAGCAACATGTGCTTCAGACGCAACCTTTAATAACTCATTAAGAGTAGGCTGACTAGAGCGGTGATCACTTATGGCCAATTCACCCACAGCCACTATCGGATCGACAAACACAATATCAGTTTTAATCGAGCCGGTTAGCGTGGTTGGTGGTAGATGATAACCACCGGTATAACAATATGCTGATAAACCTTCTTCACGCAATGCATACACCTGAGCAACTAAGGATTCTGTACTGCGTGTGGTGTCATCAGTACCCAACAACCCCACGGCTGTAGTTACGCCCGCGCGAGTAAATTGACTAAGTGGAACCGGTGGAACACGGGTAGCAAAACCGGCCTCTCCGCCACCACCGGTGATATGGGTATGTGCATCAATCAAGCCGGGAATGACACTTGCACCTTGCAAATCGAGTTGCTGAACGTGTAATTTAGAATCTAAATTAGGAAGCTGATCTAATATCTGCAAAATTCGCCCACCACCGACCAAAATATGCTTGATACCCAGCGCTTCTGGCGCATAAAGATTGGCATTTTTTAGTAAGGTTAATGAATGCTTGTTCAACCCGCTCTCCAAAATGTGTGCGTTCGTCTGAGACTTAGCTCAGTTCACGCGAAAAAAAGGATTATACACTAGCTGTTGAGCGCAAAACAAAATGTCTCAAAATTACAAGTAAGTGTCCCAAAATTATAATAGATACTAGATTAGCAACACGACAACAAAGTGTGCAGTTTTACCACTCGCCTGTATTTGGCATCGACGCCCAAGGCTCTTCTGTTGCCAAGCTGTCACCACGTTGTAGTAGCTCAATGGAAATATTATCTGGTGAACGCACAAACGCCATGTGGCCATCTCTTGGTGGACGATTAATTGTTACTCCAGCATCCTGTAGCTTTTGACATAGTGCGTAGATGTTCTCCACTTCAAAGGCGAGGTGTCCAAAATTTCTTCCGCCAGTGTATGACTCAGGATCCCAGTTGTATGTCAGTTCCAACAATGGAGCGAATTCTTCTTTAGCTCGCTCGATATCGTCTGGTGCAGATAAATATACCAAGGTAAAGCGACCCTTTTCATTTTCAACTCGCTTACATTCAACCAGTCCTAACTGCTCACAATAAAAATTTAACGACGCGTTTAAATCTTGAACACGAACCATAGTGTGTAGATATCGCATGAGAAAGCTCTCTCCTTTACGGTGTTTGAATAGGGTTTATGTTGCTACAAATGTATTAGCACAACTTACGATAGCAATGCCCAGTAGTATGGTGGGTGATTTAGGATATTCAATCTATTTATTATTAAGTGGCGACGCGTTTGCACCGCATCAGCTAAAATCGATCAAACAAAAAAATTAATAAAAACAAATAGTGACATGCAATTTTGAAGTATCTAGACTGTACAAGACGTTGTTGCAGTTTATTTGCAACAGGTTGTGTATAAAGATTTCGTACACTTTCTTGCAACCGCTGTATTAAAGATCAAAAAGCTCCAACAAAAGCAAAATGCGTTTTGTTTACATAACTTTATGTCACTAAAAGATCAGCAAAATTTGGTCTATAGTTAAATAAATTCAACGATTTGCTTTCTAGCTTGTCATAATATTATCTGGTTGCGTGTAATATAGGAATGAAGATGACTGACGAAACAAACTCCAAATCCATTAAGCCGCATATAATTTTAGCTGTGATTGTGATCTGTGTAGTAGTAATAGGTTTTTTCACGTTAAGCGGCGGTGACGACCCGGAAGAAATTCCAGAGCCTAAAATTGAAGCCCCCATTCCCGATCCAATTGTTGACGTCATTGAGCAGCAAGAAATAGACGAATATGCGGTTGAGGACGAATCTGAGAGTATGGATGAAGCGCCTGACGTTGTAGATATGCCTCCGCCTGAGCCAATTCCCGAACCCATTGATACCAGCGATGCAGCAGTTAAAACGTCTGTCATTGGATTAGCCGATTATGAAGCTGCCGCAAGATTATTAGTCAACGATGATTTATTGAGACGCTTTGTGGTAATGACGGAAAATGCAGCTAACCGCACTATTGCCACAAATCATCAAGTCATTGTGCCACCTGAACAAAAGTTTCGAGTGTATGAACAGTCAGATAAAAGCTTTATCGATGCTGCGAGTTTCAAACGTTACACTCCGTATGTAGATACGCTGGATTCGATGGAAACTGAGTCACTTATCTCTTTATATGAGGTGTACAAACCGGCGATAAAAGATATCTATGCGGAAATTGGTGATCCTGATGAAGATTTTACGTTTGTATTAATGGATGCCATCAACCATTTACTCGATACACCTGAGGTACCGGTACCCATTGAAGTAGAAACTGACAGTGTTATGTACAAGTTTGCTGATGATCGCTTGGAAAGTTTATCTTCTGTGCAAAAGCAATTACTGCGTACCGGGCCAGAAAATATGCGCCGCATTAAAGCCAAGTTACGTGAAGTGAAAGATGCGTTGCAATAAGCATTGGAAGGTTTAGGCAAATCGTCTGATGGACTTAGCTAAGTTACAAAGCCAACTTGCTGAACAGCAAGGTAAGATCCCGCCAGTGGAAAAATGGCAGCCTGACTTTTGCGGTGATATTGATATTCAAATCAAGCACGATGGGAGCTGGTTCTATATGGGCACTCCCATCGGTCGCAAACCCTTAGTCAAACTGTTTGCCAGTGTATTGCGCAAAGATGAAGACGAATATTTTTTGGTGACTCCAGTAGAAAAAGTACGTATTCAAGTTGAGGACGTGCCATTTATCATTACCCAATGGAATAAACAGGACGAGTTGCTAACTTTTACCACCCAGACTGACGACACCTTTGTTGTAAGCAATGACAATCCGGTAGAGATTCGCCAAGATGGGTCAACCAAAGCGATGCTTCCCTATGTTAGGGTTAGACGTAATTTATGGGCCAGATTACATCAAAATGTATACTATCAGTTAATCGAAATAGCCAAAGAAGTGACGACCGATAATCAACGTAGCTTGCAACTAAAAAGTGGCACTTATACCTTCTCATTAGGTTCATTTTAAACAAAACTTTACATTTCAATCTTTAGCCAGTTTTGACCTGCCCATCAAATTAACCTAATGTTGTTCATTCAAAAAATAATATTAGGAAAACCTAAATGCTCCGCTGCGCATCAGTACTTCTAAAAGCAACCACACTAGTTATCACATCAGCATGTCTCAATGTTGGTCATGCCGCCACTATTATTCATGCAGGAACATTAATCAGCGCCGAATCTGACGATGTAAGAAATGAGGTTTCTGTGATAATTGAGGGAAATAAAATAAGCCGCATTGAAAAAGGCTTTGTTGCAGCAAGCAGCGATGATGAAGTCATCGATTTATCAGAATACACCTTGATGCCCGGATTAATGGATATGCATACGCATATTAGCAGTCAGCACAGTGGCCCAAGTAGCTACTTAGAAGGATTTGTTTTAAATGAAGCTGACTATGCCATTAAAGGCGTGGTATACGCAGAAAAAACCCTTAATGCAGGCTTTACCACAGTGCGTAACTTAGGCGATGGCTATAATGAAACGGTCGCGTTACGCAATGCCATTAATCGCGGCCAGATTCCAGGCCCGAGATTATTCACAGCCGCCAAATCCATAGCCACTACAGGGGGGCACGCAGATCCGACAAACAGCCATGCAAAGATTATCCATCGGGACCCCGGACCACTGAGAGGCGTGATCAATGGTGAAACCGAAGCTCGCCAAGCGGTTAGACAGCGTTATAAAGATGGTGCGGATTTGATAAAGATCACAGCTACTGGTGGTGTACTTTCCGTGGCTAAAAGCGGCCAAAACCCGCAATTTATGGAAGATGAGTTACAAGCTATTGTAGCCACGGCAAAAGATTATGGCATGACAGTTGCGGTTCACGCACATGGCAAAGAAGGTATGCGCAGAGCTATTTTAGCAGGCGTGACATCTATCGAACATGGCACCTACATGGATAAAGAAATCTTTAAATTAATGAAGAAACACGGCACTTATTATGTGCCAACTATAATGGCTGGGAATTGGGTAGCAGAAAAAGCAAAAATTGATGGTTTCTTTCCTGAGTTAGTGCGCCCTAAAGCTGCTGAGATAGGTCCGCTGATTAAACAAACATTTGCAGATGCATATAAAGCGGGGGTAAATATTGCCTTCGGAACGGATTCTGGCGTATCAGCACATGGTGACAATGGCTTAGAGTTTGTACTTATGGTTGAAGCGGGTATGAAGCCGATGGAAGCCATTCGAAGTGCCACTTATCATGGCGCAAAATTACTCAATGAACTTGACCGATTAGGGACTATAGAAGCAGGTAAACTGGCTGACATGGTTGCGGTAAAAGGCAATCCTCTGGATGATATTACCGAAATGCAAGATATCGATTTTGTGATGAAAGATGGCAAAGTATTCATCCATAAATAGGGTTAAAGACGATTGAAAGTTTTTTTGTCGAAGGTGAAATAAACCTCTCACTTTCACCGGTCTTTAATCTTGAGTTGATAAAATACTAAATACCCTGAAGTAAGCAATTTAATTACATGGAGAAAAGAATGAAATTACGATCAACCGCTATCGCACTATTCACTACCTTGGGCTTATCTGCGAGCTTCCCCTTGTTGGCTGCGCACCATGAAGTTGGTGATTCAATAAAAGCTGCCATGCAAAGCGAAATTAGAAGTGATGCTGAAAAAGAACGGGATCGCAACCGAAAGCCAGTTGAGACCCTAGAGTTTTTCGGTCTTAAACCGGACATGAAAATTTTGGAATTGCTGCCTGGAGGTGGTTGGTACACCAAAATTTTAGTTCCTGTTGTGCACGACAAAGGTGAATATTATGCCGCGATAGGTACAGGACGTATTAAAGACACATTAAGCGAAGAGCCTAGCTTTGAAAAAATGAATATTGTCGCAGAGGATGCCAAACTGTGGCGTGAAGAGGGTGCGCGATTCTATTCATTGCAAATAGACTCATTTGGCGTAAAAGACCTTGATATGGTTCTAACCTTCAGAAACTATCACAACTTTTCTGAAGAAGGCCGTAAAGCCATGAATAAAGCGGCATTTGAAGCACTTAAACCAGGCGGAATCTACGCCGTGGTCGATCATACTGCCCGCCACATGGAACCAGCAACTAGTTCAAACCGTCGACGTGTTGACCCAGTGTTAGCCATCAAAGAAATTATCGAAGCTGGTTTTGAGTTCGAAGATTTTAGTGACTTACATTATCGTGAAGACGATGAGTTAAAATACGAAGTAGGTGCAAGATCAGTAACTGGTAATACCGACCGTTGGACAATCAAATTCCGCAAACCAGAATAGGATAGTCGACTCCTACGGGAATTATCCCGTAGGATTTGATAAATAATTCGCTGGCCTAAAGCCCAGTCTATAAGCCTTTACGGATCAAATAAATATACGGAGCTGTTTCGGTTAACGAACGCTCCAACGTATGTCCCATAAAACGGCAAAAGCTCGGCATATCCCTGGTTGTAGAATGATCATCTGCAATTACGCTCAACGTCTCACCATCTTGCATATTGCGAACTTTCATTCTGACCATCATCACCGGCTCAGGACATCTCAGTCCAAGCGCGTCTAAATGATAGTCGGCAGCAAATTCAGCCGGAATCGTAAAATCAGATCCCATAGTCCTGCCGATACTGCTCAATATTCGCCAAATGTTCTGCCATATCAGGCTGCTGTTTCAAAAACTCAACCAAGTCACCAAGATTAATAATAGACACAACTTTAGTACCGAAATCACGTTCTACTTCCTGAATAGCGGACAGCTCACCTTTACCTTTTTCTTGACGGTCAAGTGCGATTAAAACCCCAGCAAGACTAGCGCCATGGGCATCTATCAACTGCATGGATTCACGAATAGCGGTGCCAGCAGTAATAACATCATCCACCAGCATAATTTTGCCTGCCAAAGGGCTGCCAACTAACGTACCGCCTTCACCATGAGCTTTCGCTTCTTTGCGATTAAAACAATAAGGTGTATCAATATTGTGTTTATCAGCTAGCGCGACGGCTGTTGTTGTGGCAATTGGAATACCTTTATAGGCAGGGCCAAACAACACGTCATAATCAATACCTGAATCAATCAATGCTTGCGCATAATACTGACCCAATTTAGCTAAATCATTTCCAGTATTGAACAATCCTGCGTTAAAGAAATAAGGACTTACGCGTCCAGACTTCAAGGTAAACTGACCAAATTTTAAAACTTGGCGGTTTAAGGCAAATTCAATAAATGCTTTTTGATAATCTTGCATGACGTTTAAAAACCTGTTCTAGTTCAAAGCGCTTTTTTGGATGTCGAATAACTCACGAAGACCGTGCTTGGCTAATTCCAACATCTCATTCATTTCATCAAAACTAAAGGGTTCGCCTTCTGCTGTACCTTGCACTTCGATTAGCTTACCGGTTTCAGTCATTACAACATTCATGTCAGTTTCTGCATCAGAATCTTCCAAATACTCCAGATCAGCAATCGCGTTACCTTTGTAAACACCGACTGATAACGCAGCAATCATGAATTTAAGCGGGTTAGTTTTGATAATGCCTTTACTGCGCATAAACGTTAGCGCATCAACTAGAGCCACACATGCTCCAGTAATTGACGCAGTACGAGTACCACCGTCAGCCTGAATAACATCACAATCAAGCGTAATTGTATTCTCGCCTAAAAGTTTCAAATCTACCGCGGCGCGCAATGAACGAGCTATCAAACGCTGTATCTCCAACGTGCGTCCGCCTTGTTTACCACGAGCGGCTTCACGACCCGAGCGCGTATGCGTAGAACGCGGAAGCATGCTGTATTCTGCCGTGATCCAGCCCTTTCCCTGACCTTTCATAAAACGAGGTACGCCTTCTTCTACAGTCGCGTTACAGATAACTTTAGTATTACCGAACTCCACCAAAACAGAACCTTCTGCATGACAGGTAAACTGGCGAGTAATTGTAACCGGACGGATTTGGCTAGCAGTTCTTCCACTTGGACGCATATTTTCACTCCTAATTGATATGGCGCAGGATTATAGCGTAACTCTAGGGAATGTTGCAGCCAGCAATGAAATAAATACGACCGAAAGGTCAAACACACCTGTAAGCTGAGCTTCAGCCCAGTGAACAAACCACCAAACCCCACGAGATAAATCCCGTGCTACATCAGACCTACAAAAACCAGTGCGCATTTAATACAATAGCGTAGACTATGCCAGCGTCTAAAATTTATTAAACTGAGGAATTCCCATGATTTACAGCATGACCGCATTTGCCCGTACAGAACTAAAAGCTGACTGGGGCACCGCTATATGGGAAATTCGCTCCGTCAATCAACGCTACCTAGAAACATTCTTTCGCTTACCTGAGCAATTTCGCTCGCTTGAACCCATGCTTCGCGAACGCTTCAGAAAACGCCTGCAACGAGGCAAAGTAGAATGTGCTTTGCGTTATATCCCTAATGACGCAGCCGCCGGCGAATTAAACCTCAATGAAGATCTTGCCAAACAACTGCTAAAAGCAGCAGATTGGGTTCAATCACACGGCCAGTCTAGCGGCGTGAATCCTGTTGATATTTTGCGTTGGCCTGGCGTAATGGCAACAGTCGAAACCGACATGGATGGCATACAAACCGATATCATGAAAAGCTTTGATGAAACCCTAAACGATTTCATCAAAGCACGTGCAGCCGAAGGCGTTAACTTAAAAGACATGATTGAACAACGGCTCGACGGTATTCAAGAACAAGTTAAAATTGTCAGTGCCAGAATGCCAGAAATAATCACATGGCAAAAAGAGCGCCTGTTAAGCCGATTTGAAGAAGCAAAAATTGAGCTCGAAGAAGGCAGAGTAGAGCAAGAAATGATCATGCTGGCGCAAAAAGTCGACGTAGCCGAAGAACTCGACCGACTCAACTCACACATTGGCGAAACCCAAAACATCCTAAAAAAAGGCGGCGCCTGCGGCAGAAGACTGGATTTTATGATGCAAGAATTCAATCGCGAATCGAACACCTTAGGATCAAAATCAATCCACGCCGACATCACTCAATCAGCCGTCGAACTCAAAGTTTTAATTGAGCAGATGCGCGAGCAAATTCAGAATATTGAATAAAGTTCAGCAGAACTAACACAAACTAATAACTAACTGAAAAACCTTGCTTTGCAGCGAGGTTTTGTTTTTTATTGTTCCACATTTTTTCATTCTGTTTCATCCAGTTGGTGAGTATTTTTCGCTGCTAGTCTCAAACTACTGGTGAGTAAATGAGGTGAAAAATGCCAAATTTAACAGTTAAACAAGTCAATATACTTGCTAAAGGTCAGCCAAGTAAAACATCCGATTGTAATGGATTGTCCTTCGTCCTTCGTCGCTCCGAAGCGTGGCGAACCATACTGGTCTGAAATGGCCCAATCTTTTTGAAGCATATAATGGACTCTATTAGTTCCGATTTGAACAGCTGCTGAAGGGTGTACGAAGCCAGCTCAAGCTCTGATTCGAAGAAGCCAATGCTCCCATCATGTGATTCCCCTCGAGGATTCAAGCTAAGCCGCCATTTATTGATTAACTTGGAAAGCTTCGTAATAACTTTCTTACATTCTGAGCTTTCAGTGCTATTGCGAACATCTAGCCAAATGGTTGCTAACAACATGATTGAAATGTCTGGTTTTAAGACCTGATGGATCTCTTAATCTATAACCATGGCTAAGTAGCTATACTGCTGGAAGGTTTAAAACATTGCGTCGGGAAGCTCTAGTGCTAAAGCTACTTTCGCGGTGTGTGTTGTTCACCATTTGTGAAGACGATATCCTAATTGGCTCATTTCATGCTCCTCATAAATTTAAAAATTGATTTTGAAAGTAATGAGAAAAACACCAAACCAAAGACTAGAGGGCGAAATGCCCAAATAGGTAAGTTTTAAATCCATATGAACGGTGCGTAACTGAGCATATTGTCATAAGACATAAAGGCTAACTGGTCTAAAGCAACAAAGCTGAGCCGTGTGATTTCTGTTGAAATACAGCGCGAACTACTGTGGTTTATATTTGTGTTGTTTATAGTGGGGTGGTCGTGTGACCCATAATGCTGCGAATGCAGCTCCTCAGGAACGTGTTGCGGGCAGTGGATACGCCCTTTTTCTTGATGCTCAATTCGAGCTAATTCATAAATAAAATTATCACAGTGATCAGAGATTGCAACACCTTTTTGACACGCTCAAATCTCCATCCCTCTTCTGGCCCTGCAATTTTTCAAGGCGGATTGGGTATCGAGGCATCATGAGCAGAGGCCTTGACGGGCGACACTGCGATTCGTTATCGATAGTAACGGCCCACATGAGACAGGGCTATGGTGCATCAAAGTGCGACCCTGGAGACGTGTAATCCTAGGGTTTATCGTCTGTAGTCTTCGAGGATAGTCGTGTAGTACACGCGCACCCCATTATATTGGGCTGTTTTTCTTAAGAATTGGTGTGTGCTGCTTTTATGACTTTGATTGTTTCTATTTATCTTTTTTAAGTATTGCCTTAAGGGCTGCGATATTGACTTGCGCGCCTTCAGCCTCTTTTAGTAGGCGACGCTTTTCTGCAAAGTTATCAAATTCCAGCTTAGCCTTATCATCTGCCGCTTTTTTGGAAATTCTTCCGGCACCGCTCAATACATCTCTATCATTAAAGTCCAAAAACTGATCAAGCTTTTCGGCCCAGTCGTGCAAGAAGACTTGGTTGCGGCGAAGAGCTTGGTCCTCTGCAAAATCGAGCCACATATTTACGATACGATTGAGCTCTTTAATTTCATCTTCACGCAAATAGTTCTTTGCAATGGTGACATCTGTCTTGCGGACTTCATCGCCTTTATAACTTGTTAAGCCCATATCTGGTTTACTGGCATCCACTCGACTGGCAATCAACTCAGCCGCAGTCATTTTTGTGCAGGCATAGTGAAGCTTGTTCTGGATGGTTTGAAAGAAACGGTTTGTATCTTGGTTAGATGGCTCGTAATCAGCAGCCATGGTAAAGATTTCTTTCACTCGCAGATAAACACGACGCTCACTGGCGCGGATATCGCGAATACGTTCCAGCATTTCATCGAAGTAATCTGGTACCGCAGAATTACCAACGGGCGGATTTTTCAGACGCTCATCATCCATAGCAAACCCCTTGATAAGATATTCTTTCAGGATTTGCGTTGCCCATTGGCGGAATTGCGTACCTCGTTGCGAACGAACCCTGTAGCCTACAGACAAAATTGCATCGAGATTGTAGTGGTCAATCTCACGAGAAACTTGGCGAGTACCTTCTAGTCGAACTATCCGGAATTTCCGGATGGTTGCGTTTTGTACAAGCTCACCCTCGTTATAGATATTGATTAGATGTTCATTAATTGTCCGGACATCCTTATCATAAAGCTCGGCCATTGCAGCCTGAGAAAGCCACAAAGTATCTAATTCAAAACGGCATTCAACGCGGGTTTGACCATCAGCACTGGTAAATAGAACAAACTCTCCTTGAGGGGCTTGAGGAATATTATTTGTCATTCATTCAACCTTCTTAGCTTTGTCTGATACCATTTTTTAATTTATTGCTTGTACTGAATTTGCAATGCGTCTTTCCTTACCAAAGGGGGTGGTATAAAAGCGCTGTTCAATGCCGTAAACCAACAATTTCAAGTCTTCATCAGTTGATATTTCAAACTTTTTATTCTGTTGATCGAATTTAAGTTTTTGCTCGCAGTATCCATCTATGTATTCAAGCATATTGGTTTTATCATCGACTGACATTCCGTCCAGTGTTTTCATTGCAAGACCAATGCGTTTTCGATTTGGTTTTGAAACTTTTTCAACGCTGTAATTGTTGCTCAGTTCTATAAATGACTCGTCTAAGAACTGTTCAACTTCTTCTTTTGTCGCTTCCTTATACAGTTCATCTATACCTTTAAATATACTTGAAATCGTTGCCAGTTTTTTGAATATTAAAGTATCTGCTGCTTTGAAATACACTGCATCAGGTAAGGCATTAATTACCAAGCGCGTTTGACTTTTTTCAAGCTCAGCCGTTTCACCAAATACAAGTGTTTTGCGCTTAACAAAAAGGCTAGGGGTTATTTTTTGAAAATAAAAATTTTCGCCCTGAACAGCAAACAAATAAGCAATACTAGAAAAATTATCCTTAGTTAAATCATTGTAGTCTTTCGAATCGAACTCTTTTTTCAATAGATCTAAACAGTAGGCTTGCCTGCTAAACCCTTCAATTTTGAACCATGAGTCTTCATCGAGGTTATGGTCAGGATCATATGGAATACAGGCATTCAAATCGACGTTAACTGTACCAAATAGAGATTGATCGGAAACTAATTTAAAAGTACGTTTTTTTGCTCTTGTTTTTATGTGTGCCAGTATATGGTCCATCACTATCCTCGCTCGATAAAGGTGTAATTGTTAATGCGGTAAGCCAAGGGTATTTGAATGTCATCAGGCTTTTTGTAGCGCTCTTTACTGATCAAAAAAATTGCTGTGCCGTTTTTAGTCGTGATGTTGTAAAACTCATAACCAAACAATAAAAACAGCGGATTAAAGTAGAGTGCCTGCGAAAGAAAGGTGAACACGAACAATATCCCATACACAAACCACAGAGTTTCTAAATTGCCTATGCTCAACGCCACAAAAAAGTAGCCCAAGTAACTGGGTAGAAAGCTGTTATTTGCGTGTTCGATACTGGAAACTTCACCCGCATTGAACTCGTCTTTACCTAAGTATTTACTTAGCCATATACTCAAGCCTGTTGATAAAATGGGTATGGCCAAATAAAACAAATAAGAGACTGCGTTCGGAAGTTTTACTGTCCAGTTTAAACAATCTGCACCACCGAATAATTGGGCCAGCGTGACTCCTTTTTGCACCAAAAAGATAATCACCAGTAGCGATGTGGCATTGGCGGTGAGTAAGACCCGAAACGCAGTATTTATCATTTTAATATCACTCACTCATTCACTATCATTGCAAAAAACCAATTTCTGAGTCGATCTTTAGAGATACTGGCAGCCATTTTCTTCACCTCCTGCATAAACGATAAAACTCGTATGATCACGCCATTGCCCCTTCGTAGACCTTTTCAACCTCAGCAAACTTAGTGACACTCTCTAGGCAAGTTAAAGTTGTGAGTTTCATCGAGTTTTTCATGGGTCGATGTGGCACGTTGGTCACCGGTGTTTGTAGCGAGAGCGGTTTACCCAGCTCAAATAAATAATACAAATCAGCAGAGCCTGACTTCTTACCCGATTGATTTTCGGTAATGCCGTAGCGTGGTAACACTGCAACTTGTTTAACCGGCCAAAGTTTGTCAATTTGCTTGGTTGAACTTTGGGTGTCAGAGGTAGACGCCAACGCTAAATAGCGAATTTCCTCGGCAATATGCTGCTTAAATTTCTGCAAAAATGTACTTTGCGGCAGGTGATACCACTGTGCTGTACCTTGCTCAAATTTTTCAAAGTAGTCATTATCACGACCTCGTTGCCCCCCCCAATGCCACTGTCATCGTCAAATCAGGGTACAGCACTTGGCGCATGCCATAATACGGTATGCGTGCCGCTTCCTGTACGTAGAGCCTTTCCGCCATGCCAGCCACAGGGTACATAGCTTCATTACTTTGCCCTATTTGTGCATTTGGCACTGTGCCAATTTGCTCTTGCAAAAACTCTAGCAACCACTTATGACCGGAATAATTATTCTTAGTCTGAATAGGATCACTTTGACAAGGCTCATCTTGGCTGGGTAATAGTGCAAATGCGCCAATACCTACTTCTTCTATTGCGGCTGCGTAGGGGTTGGGTGTTGTGGCTTGATCAAAAAAGCCTGGATATAAAGCAAAAGCGCCAAAAACTGGGCGGCTTTTTTTAACAGGTTGTCCTTCGATTTTACTGGATGGTGACTCAGACAAACGGGGCTCTGATAGGCGAATCAAGGCATCCCGATAACGGTGCATTTGGTTGATGGCATCGTCTGGTACGTAATCCTTACTTTCGATATCTTCATTGCTGTCATCAAAGCGGTTTTTCTCGGTTTTAATGCGGTACTTGGCATCAAACAGCCAAATAAACTGCTTTTCTTCTGATGAGTCTGCTTTCGTTAAATCAGCGCTTTTAGGCAGTGTCACTTCCAACACAATATCCGGCTCTTGGTTCACCAAATACGAGCGGATTGATTGGCCCTTTTTGGTAAATTTAGGCTCGTGTGCCAGCCTAGCGGTCACACCATCACTGCGTTTAAAACGAAAGGCACCGGCAAACCCATCTTTAAGTTGGTACTCAAAAAAGTCATTTTGGGCGAGCTTAGTCGCCCCGTTTTCCACCAATTCAAAGCCGAGATCCTGCTCTAAAATCTGTTTCAAACACAAAAAGCACCACACTTCGTAAATCTCGGCCACTGATTTCATTGAAATGCTCGACTGATTGCCAAACACATCTAAATAAAATTTCAGCTCCTGCCAAATACGATACACCGCGCTGTAACCAGTTTTTTGCTGTAGCACTAACGACTCACGGTTTAACCCTGTGTATGCACCAACCTCTTTTAAAAAGCTTTGACTTAAAATTTTTCGTAGCGGCTGCTGCCAACTATGCAGCTCATTTAAAAATGAATCTGACAACCGTTGCCGTTCTGGTGCTTGGTTACTCTGCCTAAGCTTTTGTTCAAACTCCGCTAATTGCCGCTTGCATTTACTCACCGCCATTCTGATAAAGCGATTTTCTGGGGTGTCAACACTCAGTTGCTTTTTTTCAACCGCATAACGTTTATCGTACTGGCCATTCGCAAAGTCTTGTTTGACTTGCTCCGCTAACTTATGTGGTAGGCGGCCTTTTAATTTGGCCGCTTTGATTTTGGCTACCGTCGATTGCAAACGGCTATGTGGTGCGGCACAAATCACTTTTAAGCCTTGCTCAAAACGCTTCCGTAACGCGGCAAAATTAGCCAACCACATCAGTGGAAAATGTCCGCGTTGCTGGCTGGTCGCTGCATCTTGCTCGGTTTTTTCGACCAAACTAAAGCGCCAAAGGGGGTAAACTTTGTCGATGGCTTCGTACATGGCGGGCAAGTCTTGGTGAAGTGCCATTTTGATTGGCAGCACTTCAAAAGCAATATGCTGAGTCTGTGTTTTGCCATTAAGCTCAAAAGTGAGCGGTAAACGCAACCAACCCACACCATTGCCGGTATTAATGGTGCCGGTTAAACGTGCGGGCACTATGCCCCTTGCGGTTTTTACTTCGGGGGCAAAACGAAATGCCTCATTCACGCTTTGGCTGCGATGGGTTAACCGCGCATTAGTTACTTCACTAAAAAAGACCCACTCAAACTGGTACTGAGTATTCTCAAAAAACAAGGGAGAATTTAATGTCAGCTCAGCGTGTTTCGCTAAGCCATCTGCTAGAAGCCCTTGCGGTTCAATAGCATTGCTCAGCTGCGCCGCAGGCGCAAAGCGCAATTCGTAGCTAGGTTGTACATCATTAGCGCTCGTCCTGTGCGCCATTGTATTCTGGTACACGCTCAATCGCTGGCTAATATCATTCGCCCAGACCGAAAACTCAAAGTCAGGGGTTTGTAATCGTATTAACTCCGGCATTCCCTACCACTCCTTACACCATCACTGTACGGGTTCTGCTTATAGGTTGCATTCATTGCTGAAGGCATCAAACAGCACCGACTCATTAAGGCCAGAAACTGGTAAAGGTGGCACTGGCTAATCGCTCACTCATCCACTTCAATTTCGCTTTTGAACGGCAAGGTATTAGAAGTACTTTTTCCTCATCAGTAGCACCATCGGCCACTATTTTTTCGCGATACAAGTCAGGGCGTTGATTCTTATCGCCTTGTTCTGCTTGCCAAATAGGGGCTAACTGGTCTGAAAGCACAGCGCTAAGCTCTTCCAGCAAATCCTTGCGATTTGATGTGGTCAGCTTGTCGGTATCGCCTTCGATACGCGGCAGAACCTTGCACATCATAAAGTCGTCCCATACGGCTTTTAAAGTCAAGTCATCTTGGGGGTGGCTACTGGCAACCGCGAGAAGAAGTTCATTGAGCGCACGGAACGCCAACTCAAACGGTGTATTTTTTAGCACTGCATTAACGGCCGATAAAAACGCAACCGTTTTTGTGCCATCAACATCAAAAGTATCAGCTAAATCCACTTTGCTGGCGTTTGACCAAATAGGATAGCTAAGGCGTTTAGTGCAACTGGTTGGGGTGAAGAAGTCGTTATAGTCGTTAGGGAAAAACGCACCAAAATCAAAGCTCAGCGCTCGGTCAATCACCTTGCGAGAAAAACCATGGGTGGTTTCATCCATATTCACCGTGCCTGCGACCAACAGGTTAAACGGAATACCTAAACCATATTGGCAAATATGTACCCACAACTCATCGTATTGCGCGCCATCAAAGCCTAGGGCTTTACGCAGCTTTGCTATATCAGCGACTTCTTTAATGGTGGCGGGTTTTAATAAGGCATCACTGCTGTAGGTAAAGCTGTCATCTGTCCAACTCCATTCGCGGGTTTCCAGTACCGACAAATAATCAGCAAAATACTGCTCAACAGGGGCAAGATTCATTTCATCCAAGCACAGCCAGTAAGGCAGTACCTTATCTAGCTCATCGCGTTCACCTGCCACAACTAAACGCTCGCCTTGGTCTTCGCTCTCTTGCGCTTCAATAGTTAAGCCACTATCAGCAATCGCACGCCAAGCTTTGGCGATAAATTGCAATACATCGGTAGTGATATATTTAGCAGCGCCGTTTAAACGGGAGATATAACCCAGCAAATCACTCGGCTCATGCCAATCGGGCCGCACCGAGGTTAAGCAATATATATCGTCTCGGCTCACCGTTAAGCCGAAAGTCTCTGCAAACTTTTTGGTAGCTTCTGATTGCTTGCGTACAAAACGCGTTTTACCTGTGCCTGAGATGCCAGCGAGAAGGAGGAATGGTTTGGATAAACTTGAGCATCCCCAACTTTTATTACTCAAAAGAGTTTCCGTTGATTTTTGCACTTTAGGTATGAATATGGGCTTAAATGAGTTTTTTAGTGCTGGGTTTTCAGACAGTTGCTTTGCTATTTCAGCTACTGCACTTTGAGTTTCTGCCAACAAATTGCCAGCCTGCAATAATGGGGATACGTAGTAATCATTGCGATCTATTGTTTTACCTCCTCCCCAACTTTTGTAATCCGATACGAATGATAAAAAGCACTCAAGATCATCATTTGTATAACCCTTTGAACTGAAATAATTTTCAATCTTGCTTTTTTCTTGTTCGGAAACTCCATCTCTTAGAGCGACGGCAGCTTGTTGAAGATCTGTATCCTTATATATATCTTTAAAAATATTTTTTTGTTGTGATAGACCATCTAAGTAATTAGAAAGCTCTGCAGCAATATAGAACCAAAAGTTAGTGATAAAAATGGCTTTACCAGTTGATGTGGTGATTTTAGTAGAAAAATCAGCAAACTCTACTTTAGAGTAACCATTTGCCCTATTCTCACTAAGATAAAGCTCATATTCTTTTTTGAATTTTTCTGTTAGCTTAACATCAGTAAAGTTGACCCCATCAACTGAGCTTCTGATTTCTCTGAACTTCTCACTTAAATCAATTAATGCCATCTAATATATTCCTAATTTTTTTAGCTAATCCATCAATTACATTAACAGTAACGCTATTACCAAATTGTTTATACGCTTGCACTTTTGAAGCGCTTGGTTCAAATTCATCAGGGAACCCTTGTAATCGTGCTGCCTCTCTTGGACTAATCTTCCGAGGATTTTTTCCAACCTGATCAATCAGTACTTCGCTACCGTCTTTGTAATATCGTGCTGAGATAGTATTGGTATAGGGGGATGCTTCCGTAACCAAGCCAAAACCAAAGCCTTTGCCATTTTTTTTATTTTCAATTTTTCTACGTTGATGGCCTTCCCATAATCTATCAGAAATAGTTAATTTAGGATCTGGGTTTTCCTCAAGCATATCACCAACTTTAACTTCAATACCTAGTGGATTTGGGTACTCAAAACTTTTAACTTCGCCATCACGCCATAAAACGATGTATATGCGCTGTCTATTCTGCGGTATTCCAAAGTCCACTGATTTCAGAACCATTTCTTTGGCTAAGGCTTGAATTTCCTTTGTAGAACCATGCTCAATAACACTTTTAGGAATATTACAGCTATATCCCATTTTGGTTAGCGTTTTTAAAATAACCTTGAGCGTATAGCCTTTATCATGGCTAATTAAACCTTTCACATTTTCAAGCAACGCAAACTTAGGCTTTTTCGTTTCTAGAATATTGGCTATGTCATGAAATAGAGTACCACGGGTATCTTCAATTCCTAGTTTAAGGCCTGCATGCGAAAATGGTTGGCATGGGAAGCCAGCCAAAAGAATGTCATGATCAGGGATTTCACTCGCGGGGATCTTTGTAATATCGCCAAATGGAATCTCGCCATGATTATTTTTGTAGGTTTGCTGAGCATGCTTATCAAATTCGGAAGAAAAAACACAAATGCCGCCATTTTGTTGAAAACCTAGTCGAACCCCACCGATCCCTGCAAATAAGTCGATAAAGCGAAACTTACCGTCAAAATCAGGTTTTAGCTTTAAAGCACCAAATACCTCATTAAAGAACTCGACTCTCTTTGTGTATAAACCATTTTGCTGTAGCTGACTGATTACACTTTCTTTGAGTTGTTCTGGCTTGCTGATTTCTGGATTACAGTAAAACTGGCTATCGGTTGCAATGGCGTGTAACCATTGGTCAATTACAGCTTCAACGTCACTGTCTTGTGGCACATGCTCAACTGCTAAGGGCTTAATAATTTCTTCTGCTTGTAGAAGGACGTTGCTTTTATTGATCATTATTAACTACTACTAAAAATGCTTGATGGTTAACTGTAGGGCGATGCATGTTTTTTGTACTTTGCATTTCAACCAAGTTGTACTTGCCCAATGTTTTCAATGTTCTCGACACATTACTAACCGCTCGGTCGGTAAGCGCGGCCAACTCGGTGACTGATTGCGGCTCTTGCTCGGCGATTATTTTTAACAAGTGCTGGTTTTCTTTCGACAGCACATTGGCTACCGATTTCATCGAATCGAACCAGATATCGACGGGGTAATCGGGGTCGAGGCTTTGCCCTTTGATCCCAATAACACAGCGCGAATGTTTAACTTTTCTCATTACTTACTCAAATCGTGTATTCGTTAGATTGACTATAGAAAAACAGCAATTAGTCAATCTACAACTGTACACTTATACATAAGTCACATATCTTATCAACTGATGATAATAGCGCAAGAGTAATCCTAGGTTTTACTTCGTTTCCCCCTAAACCACTTCGTTCAAATCCCGTAAAGCCATAAATCGGAACCCCGCTAGCGGGGCCCCCTTGCTACGCAACCCTTCGGGCGATTTCTAGCTTGACTGGCTTTTCTCTACGTAGTGCGTGTTGGCCATGAGGTATGGCGCGCCTTTAGGCGGCAAGCGCCTAAAACTTACCAACCTCATAGCGAAAGGGGCTTCTATGAAATCTATGGACTTTATAGACAGGGCTAAAAAAGTAGAATTTGGTGATATAGCAAGGTCGGCAAAACCTATTGAGCGCACAACTCTCAAACACGTTCGGGCTACCGATAAATGTTACCTGGTTAAAGCTGGTAGTAGGTTACAATTCTGGATTACTCGTAACGATTACTTGTTATCTGTGAATGTCTCTTTAAACTCACCATTTTGTGTTTGTACTGACGTAGATAGTTATTTATGTTTCCCATATCCCAACTTTCCCAGTTAGAAATTGAGCATTTTTTTAATTTTTTTCATAAATTTTTTCGATTTCTTTATGGTGAGTACACTGGTGAGTAAGAGGGCTTAAAAACGAGTCAAAAGTACTTAGCAGGCCTTGTTATTACTGAAATCGTGAAATTTAAAACGATAAACAGATCCAAAACATCGAATAACATTCACCTTAATTCAAAGTTAAGCTCAGCTTGTATAGGATAATGATCGGAATACACTCGTGTTTCTGGGGTTTTTAGCACTCTTGCTTGTTGGACTAGTTGATCAGGTTTGCACCAAAAACGATCGAGTTTGAATAAGGGAAATTTGTTTGGGAAAGTAGGGCCTAACGGAATCGGCCTAAGGGTTTTGTTAATTCTACGCAGGGTTCGCGGGAAAAATTGCCATTCGTTAAAATCACCGGCAACCAAAAGTGGGGTGTCATCTTCGCTGATTATTTCGTTAACAACCGCGTTCAATTGGGTGAATTGTGCAAAGCGTTCATGTTGTTTTAGCCCTTTATGGGTATTTAAAATGCGTAATTTGTGGCCGTTTATGTTAAAAAGAACATCTTGAATATTGCGTGGTTGGCGAGTTTCGACGCTGATATCTACCGATCGCTGACTAAGATGAGCGAATCGTGACAGTAGCGCATTGCCATACCAGCCAGATTCTGTGAATACGGCAGGTGAGGCAATAAATTCGGTAAAATAGTTGGCTTTTAAACGTTCGATTTGCTCGTGTTTATCAAGATTAAGCGCGCGCAAATCCATTTCTTGCAAACAAACAATATCGGCTTTTTGGCTCGCCAAAAACTCACCTATTCGTCCATAATCAAATACGTTATCTATTCCGATACCACTGTGAATATTATATGAAATTACTTTTATAGACATAATAAATGAGTTCTATACTTGCTCGTGAACTTCGGTTGCCGATTGTTCTAGATTTTTACTTTTACCCCGAGTGTTTTGAAAATAATTAACCAATTTTTGCGAACCATAGGCAAGTAGAATCCACGCCACAAGACCACCAACCAGTAACCCAATATGTTTTGGAGTAGGGTCGCGGATGATGTCTGCAATTGAGCCGCCGACAACCCCTTTTATTATCATTGGAGGTAACATTCCTAAAAATGTCCCCGCTAAAAAGTACACCAACTTTATCGATGAGATACCGGCAACTAGATTGACCAAACTAAATGGGGCTATGGGGATCATCCTAATTACGGCGACACCGAAAATGCCGTTTTCTGCAAATTTTTTGTCAATTTTGTTTATTTTCGGGCCAATAAAGCTACGTAGTCCTTTATCACCGATTAAATGTCCAAAGAAAAACAGTACAGCAGTACTGGCCATAACGCCGGCCATGCCATAAATTACGCCCCACACGGCACCAAAAACCATTGCGACGGCCAGCGAGAGTACGGTGACCGGAAAAAATAATATTCCAGCAATAATATAAATACCGCATACCGCAATAATCGCCCAAGGACTGTCTCGTAAAGACTCTAGCAAAGCTTGCAAGTGGTCTTTACTCATCCAATCTACGTTTTGGCTTAACAAATAGCCGCCACCCACCAGCAGTGCAATGATGACTATCGTGGCAGTAATCACTAGACCACGCTTACTCGGATTAGGGATCGACAGACGTTTTCCGTTAAACAAAGGTATGGAAGGCACAATAGGCTCCTGTGGATCACCAATAGGCGTCAAAAGTTGTTGTAAGCTCTGATCAGTAAAAATCTTATCGTCTGCTTCATGTAGGCAATAAGCATACTTTTCTTTACATTGGGTTAATTGTTTAAACGTATTTTCACCGTCGATAAAGGATTGCACATCTTCGACCGACCACCCCGCGTGTTCGCTAATCAAATCATTCCTAAACCACGCGATTTGCTCTCTATGCTTTTCCGTAGAGGCTACAAAGGTTAAGTCACACTCAGTATCTAACGACATTGACCTGTTGCTTAAATTGGATGAACCGATTACAAAGTAGGCATCGTCAATCACCATGACTTTTGCATGGACACGTTTTTGCCCCTCAACGCCTTCTTTGTTGGTCGATCCAGAATAAGCCACCAGTACTCGTTCATCTTCAATCCCGTTTTCTAGTATGCGTTTGAAATCTATGCGCCCAGCCCAATAAGCTTCGGTTTCCATCGTTCCTTTAGGCTGATAAGAGCTAACGATTAATACACGTAATTTAGGACAAGCTTTGAGCCGGCGATTTAGGGCTTCTGCAATTTCGCCTCGATTAGCAAATTGATTTTCGATATAAATAAACTCTTCCGCTTGTTCAATGAGTGCTAAAAGCATTTTTCGCACTTCTTGAACCGGCTCGACATCATCCATAAAGGGGATCGTTTGCGAAACCGCGCAATCAATATTTTCCAGTAACGGTTTGACACTTTGCGGCCAACAGTTGGGTAATTGATCTGTGTTGTCAGGGTGCCTTTGTTCTGTAGATTCGGTTATTTGTTGAGTTTCATCAACTAATCTATTCCAGCGCCAACGCACTAACTTCGACAATTCTTTAACGATTGGACCAGACACAGCAACCTGTACATCGTGAAACGGTCCATAGCTTCCATCACCATCATCGCGCTCGGGTTCAACAAGGCGGTGTTCGCGCGTGTCCCAACGGTGCACGGCAACATCCATTCCGCCCGAGAAAGCCAACTCATCATCAATGATCACAATCTTTTGGTGTTGGCTTCCGCCCATAGGTATGCTGCCATCAAGCACGGTATGCACATTTTCAGGTGTTTTTTCATCCCAGACCTCTTTAGCCCATATTTCACGCATCCCGAAAAAAGCTAAGGACGAATCCCAACGTAGCAAATAAACGCGTAAATCAGGGTTTTCTGACGCCTTCAGATTAATCAGTTCACTGATCACAGATGGTAATTCAGACGCTTTCTCTTCTTCGCCTCTCAGTAAGCGGACACGACTATCTATATCCCAACCTACTATAAAGATTGAGCGCTGAGCTTTTTCAATCGCCTCATGTAAGGCGCGATAGTAATTTGCACAATCAACCACGGGAGCCGCATATCGAGCGGTACTCTTTAGTGTGTAAACTTCGTCATTTTGAAGAATTGTATTGGCGGCATCCATCGGTAAATATCTCCCACTTAATGCGTAAATGCTTCATACATCACAACAGTGCCATTTAACAAAGCACTGTTTGTACAGCAATTTACAGCCGATTTCATTTTAGATATCTAAGAGTAAGCAAGAATGATGCCCCTAAAATTTTTTGAGGCTAAGATCAAAACCTCACCATTTGACGAGCGGTTTAATCAAGGGGTTTCAGGGAGTATTGAGATATGAATCGAAGCTTATCGTTGGTTTTGTGTAATGTTAAACAAATAATAAACTTCGAGTTAATTGAATGCTTAGTTATCGAACAGTGGGTAAACAAGATGGGCCGATGTCTTCGAACCGTTTGTAGGTGAGTACAAATTCTTGATGCCCTAGTTCTTCTGATTTTGACTGCTTACCTTGCGCAACATCGCACACAAGTTGATAGATTTCGTCACCGACTTGACTAACCGATGCTTCTCCGTTGATTATTTTGCCTGCATTGATATCCATATCGTCCGATAAGTTGTCGTAAGTCTCGGGGTTAGCGCAAACCTTAATCACTGGAGAAATAGCTGAACCAACAACTGACCCTCTGCCGGTGGTAAACAAGATGATATGTGAACCTGATGCAATCATTTCAACTATTTCGGCGTTATCTACAATATTAGGAAAGCCGAATTGTGGCTCTCCATCAGGAACAACATCCATCAAGTACAAGCCCCCCTGACTGGTAAGATCGCCCGGTTTAATCAGACCATGAATTTTTGAACTGCCCGACTTAGCATAAGCACCCATAGATTTTTCTTCTTGAGTGGTTAAACCACCCTCTGCATTACCAGGAGCAAAGCTGCCATAGCCCATTTTGGTATAATAGACTTCGGCTTTTTCAACAGACTTCATTATTTCAGCACCTAGTTCCGGTGTTATAGCGCGTTCTGCCATAATCTGTTCGCAACCAATCAACTCTCCGGTTTCTTCAAAGATACAAGTAGCGTCGTTGGCAATAAGCTGATCAAAACAATGGCCTACCGCTGGATTAGCACTAATCCCACTTGTGCCATCTGAGCCACCGCAAATCGTACCAACCACCAGTTCATTAATATCCATGGGTACTAAATCAACTTTTTCAGCTTCAACCAGTAGGTCGTTAACGCTGACTAATCCTGCATCTATCGTTTTGCGTGTTCCACCGGTCTTTTGAATCACTAAGGTGTCTACAGATCTTCCACTTTCTTCAATGGTTTTGGCCAATTGCTCACGATTAAATCCTTCGCAACCTAAAGAGACAATCAATACGCCTGCTACGTTGGGGTGGGTGCAGAGTCTTTCCATTATTTTTAAAGAGTATTCGTTGGGATAGCACCCTGGGAAGCCAATTAACTGAACGTTATTGCGTGCGTATCTATTCACAATTGCTCTGGCAACATGGTGTGCACATTCAACAAGATATGTGACTAACACAACGTTGCGGATACCTTTGCGGCCATCAGCTCTCAGATAGCCTTTCATGATTTCACTCCAGCTTTACTCTGGCGAGTATGGCTGGCGATGTAGTCGCTCTTCATATTGTGCATATGAATATGCTCACCAAAACTGATGTCTTCAATTGCAGAGCCAATCGAAACGCCGTACTTAATGATTTTTTCACCTTTGCTAATTTTTCGTCTGGCAATTTTGTGACCAACAGTAATATCAGCAGTCATAGTCACATCGACGTCTTCAAGCGACACCGAACTGCCTTTAAGTAACTGTTTGCAACAAACGAAAACATTGTCTTCGTTGCTTAATAAAACAAAGTGTTTATTTACCATTTAAATTTCCCAATAAGACTATTTAGCTAACCTACTCCCTTCATTATGTGAAAAAGGTACATACCTACTAATTATTGAATAAACCTCGATGTCATAATTGGTAAGTTTTATTTCAGCCAAATTTAATTTAATCATTGATTAGGATACTGGTCAATAAATTTATGTATTATTATATTTAATAGAACATTTGAGCGTTGATTTTTAGTCGCATTAACAAAAATAATCGTGAACTTTTAAATAAAAACAAACAAAATTAACCTTGTTGTTTTGATGTGTTCGATTAGCTGCTCTTTTTGTGCTTGGGTGTGTTGAATTATTTTGATGGGTAACCTTACGATTGAGGGTGATTTGTTAAATTCAAAATGACAGAAAAAACAAGGTCGGTAATCTTTTATCACAGTTAAAAAAGTCATTGAAACAAGGCCAGAGGTATTAATTTATATAAAAAAATATACTTCTCTGATTATCATCTGTTAAATTACATACAAGAAAATTTAAAAATTTGTCGTTCCACAATTTATCATTTGCAAGGAAACTGATTTGAGTAGTAAAACCTATCTCTTTAAACAATCGATTAACCGTATGCTGAAGCTAATACTCGACCTTCCTGAGGGAGAGAGTGTTATGGCGAATGATATTGAGCTCACTAAGCTTTTAAATATTAGTCGCACCACGGTTAGATCTTGCGTTGAGTATTTAGAAGAGCAGGGGATAGTCAAAAGAGATGGTCCTAACAAGGTTGTATTGCGTAATCCAAAAGATACTGATTTTTTTGACATAAAAGACAAAGATTCCACAAAAGATATTCAAATCGAAAAGTACTTTCTCAATTTAATTAATACCGGACAATTGTTACCTGGAGACAGGTTTTCTGAACTGAGTTTGGCCAAAAATTCGGGCTGCACCACAATTACAGTTCGAGAGTTTCTGATCAAATTTTCGAACAATGGGCTAATTGAAAAAATCCCTCGCGGTCGTTGGAAAATGGTGAAGTTCGATGAAGATTTTGCTCGCGAGCTGGTCTCTTTTAGAAAAATGGTTGAAATGCATGCCATTAGCGAACTTTTAAAACGTCCTAAAGATCATCCAGTGTGGGAAGAATTGCGTGAACTATTGGTGAGACACCAAGAAGTCAGTAACGACATGGAAAATCGCTACATGGAGTTTCCTGATCTAGACAGGGCGTTACATTTTATTATCTTACAAAGTGTTAAAAATCGATTTACCCAACAGTTTTTCGATATTGTTTCTTTTGTTTGCCATTATCATTATCAATGGGATAAGAAAGGGGAACTTGAACGTTTTACCGTTGCGATTAACGAACACATTGATTTGTTGAATAATTTAATTACACACAATAATGCGGGGGCCATCATGAGTTTAGCAACACATTTGGAAACAGCAGAAATCACGCTATTACGATGTGTGCATGGGTTAGAGAAATAACCCGTTAACCATCTCTAAACAAACGCTTTGGGCAATACTTATTGGTAAGTAATTTCAACTCGGCTTTACAAGCATCTCTGCTGTTGAAACTTATTTTCACTTGCTTGGGCAATAAGACTGCGCACTGCTGGTATTTGTTCAAAATGCGACTCAATCCTCTGATATTCTTGTCGATAGGTCATTCTGCCAAGCACACCTTTTTTTGTAAATAAGCTCAACTCATCCTTGAGTTGTTCGTTTATTCTACGCATATTTTCAATAGATTTAGTTTGCACTTCAACGCTTTGCCGTTTGAATTTAGTGACAAAACATTGGCAAAGATCAACACTTTCGGTTTGACTAATTTCACCATCAAACAGCTCCAGAAGCTGGGCAGTGCTGATATCTTTCACGACCTGAAATTGCACCATGTAGTTTATAATAGAGCGTTGTTTTTTATCGTTACAATGAGCATATAGGGTATCGATGGTAAGCAGTTTATTACAACCGTAAAGCATCGAAGTGGATAACAGAATTACAGCCAACTTTTTCAATTTGCGTCCTTTCTAAAGTGTAAAAAGTCTTATGACTTGACGATAGTGGTAGCAGATTAACATTGTTTTTCACTAAGCGTAATATCCTTGAAAGGTCCATCAATCTCGACTGATTTGGATCATTTGCGCAATCAATGTTTTTAAGTGAAGTACGACAGCATCCTTTTGTTTATGCTCAATTAGGTCTTCTGCTTGTTTAGCTAATTCGCTTATATTTTCGAAGCCGTAACTGCCTGCAGACCCTTTTAACTTGTGCATTAATTGCTGTAATCGTTGCCAGTCCTGTTGCTTTTGCGCAGCTTGAATATCTTTGATTTTGTCATCAAAGCTAGCTTTGTATTGTTGAATCAAGCGTTCAAATTCGTGGCTATTTTCGCGTGGTTGTTGATCTGCTGACACCTCAGATACTTGGCTTAGAAACTCACTTACTGTGGTATAAAATTGCGCTGTTTTAATTGGCTTGCCAAAATGTGCGGCTGCGCCAGCACGTTCCACTTGTTTAATACTCTCACTATCGACATTTGCGGTTAACATAATTATTGGGCATGTTACACCCGATGAAATCAAGCTACGGGTGGTTTCTAAACCATCCATATCCGGCATTTGCATATCCATTAGGATTAAGTCAAACCTATGCTGTTTAGCGAGTCTGAGCGCATGCTCGCCACTGTTAGCTAAACTTATACTCACACCTGTTTTTTTAAGTAAATAAGCAACCAGCTGTAAGTTATCTTGGTTGTCATCTACACACAATATATGACCAGTTAAGGTTGGAACTATCAATTCATTGTGATGATGTTGAAGCGCTATTTCACGTGCTTGCTCTGGATTGGTCAGCATTTCTGTATTGTTTGCTTCAGACCATGGTAAATAAACCGCGAATTGACTTCCTTGCCCTTCTTGCGAGGTTACTTTGATATGGCCTCCCATTATTTCAATGAGTTGCTTACTGATGTATAACCCTAATCCTGTGCCGCCATACTTACGATTAATTGCCGAACTTCCCTGAGAAAAAGCCGTAAACAAGCGAAGCTGCTGCTCTTCACTCATACCCACGCCGGTATCAGACACCACGAAAATAAAGCGGCGCTTATAGCGGTCTAAATAAACCTGTAACTCCACTTTTCCGACATCGGTAAACTTGATGGCGTTATTACACAAATTCAGCAATATTTGTTTGAGTCTAGTTGGATCAGTATTAAAAAAACGTGGCAATGGGTAATGTAGCTGCGAGTTAAATGCGAGATTTTTTTCATTGGCGAAGCGACTCATATAGGTTTTAACTTCATTGAGTAGGCTAACCATGCAAGTATCAATGTTTTGCAAATGAATTTTACCCGCTTCAATTTTCGATAGATCCAGCACATCGTTGATGATGTTTAATAGATATTGGCCACTACTATTGATTGCGCTAGTCGCCTTATGTTTATCCTCAACACTGGCATCTGGGTCGTCCAAAACTTGGGTATAGCCAATGATTGAATTTAGCGGTGTACGAATTTCATGACTAACATTGGCTAAAAAGCGGTGCTTAGCTTCATTTGCAGATTTGGCTAATTGCTGTTCTTTTTGCACAATTTCAATTTGAAACTTAGCGTTATTGGTTTGGCGTATTTCTTCAGCTTGATCTTTAATTTTTTGTTCGCGATCCATGACGGCATACTGCATATTGCCGAACTCTAGCGCCAGCTCTCCTAATTCACTTTTTTCGGATACCTCAATTTTTTCGCTGTACTTCCCGCTGGCCACTTGTTTAGCAGCATCTAATAGTCGTCCAACCGGTCGGGTGATACTGCGCGCGATATAGTAAGAACCGATTACAGCTAACAAAAGACCCAAAGCAAAAAATGGCAGAAGTTCCAACATAAATACACGCAAAGTTTGTAGCCAAGCTTGAATCGAGTCCTGCAGCACTACGATAAATTGACGACGATTGTCTTCAAATAGCATAAACGGCAAAAGTACCGTTTCATGGGTGTCTAGGGTTTGAAATTCAATCGGTCGATTTTCATCGGGCAACCTTAAACTGACGTTTTTAATAGCAGTATTGAGCATGTGGTCGTTTTGCGCAGTAGAAAGTGGCACTAGCGCTTGATCTGAACTCACCACGCTAAGATTAATATCCAGCGAAATTAGCCCTTTAATACGCTCTAGTAAGCTCAGATTGAGCTTTTTACCCATAATCAGCCATCCAATAACCCCAGGTGCGCGAATAGGCTCAGCTGATACTAGGTAAGGTTGTTCCCCCATCATGGTGATCCATGCCCGCTGCTTTTGGTCATCACTCAGTTCATGCCCAAGCGCCTGAGCGACTTCTCCGTCTTGGCCTCCATATTGAGAAATCAACATAAACTTTTTATCTAGAACCAAAGCCACATCGGCATCAATTCGATTTCCAAAGTTAAATAAGATTGTGCGGATAGACTCTGAATCTTCACCTTGACCAATGGCACTGCGCAGCGCCCAGTCTTTGGATACCGTTTCCACATTTAAATCAAGTTGAGATTTCGCATTCGCTATTTCATTCAGGAATACATTTTGTCCCACACTTAGACGAGATAGAAACTGTCGTTCAGCCAAGTTATATGCAGCGGTATAAATGCTCAGTAAGGTCAGCGCAAATACCATGCTAAATAGGCTCACCACCAACACAAATATTTTGATTTGCAGGGGAGTCCAAATTAGATGCTTTCGCTTGTGCAAACTCGGTTTCAACATTTAGCCTATTGATGATTAAGCAACGCTTGATTAAATGACCAGCGTTGAGCGAGATAACTTTCAACTTAAGAAAATGTATTTTTGACCATTTCTGTCAGCAATTTTGACAAGCTGTGCATTTCAATAGCATGCCAACAATCACTAACTATTTGTATTAATTAGATTTCTTAAACTTGGTTCGATTTATGCTGTACAAGAATAGTACAGTTGTTTGATTAGTAACCCTAGAAGTATCAGGTGGAAGTATGTCTTGTTTAACCCGAAAATTGCAGCAAAACTTAACGCGCTATATCAAAAAGCATAGTGAGCAGATTGCCGACAAACCAGTTGAGTGTGTAAAAGAAGAGTTGGTAGATAAAGGCTTGTGTCCATCGCATATTACTGATGATCAAATGCGAGAAATTTTACGGTGTGCATATCATTCAGGAAAATAGCGTAGGTATCTTGGCTTTTGCTCCAGATTCTAGAAACAAAATGACAGTTTAAACTGCGATGTTATCTTCGAAATAACGATTGAAATCTATGTTGAACTCGCTAGGCATTACACCTTTTTCAACCTTCATCTGACTTTGTGTTAGGTCGATTTGTTTTATTGGCAGATAATTTTCATTGCGAGCAGAATAGAAAACTTTCACAACCGGCTTTAACGGCGAACTATCATTGTGACTAACGACCATGCCAATGTGTTCGTTATTTAATTTAACTAAACTTCCAACCGGATAAATACCAACACATTTAACAAATTTCTGCACTAACTCTTCATCGTACATCACGGGTGAATCGTTCAGTAAAATTTTAAGCGCTTTTTGTGATGGCATACCGGGCTTATAACAACGGTCAGCGGTAATCGCATCATAGGTATCAACGATGGCAATCATGCGACCATACAGGCTAATCTCTTCACCTCGCAAGCCTTCTGGATAACCATAACCGTCTAAGCGTTCGTGGTGTTCAGCCATTGTTTTTATAATGTGTTCAGGTAACCCCATCTCTTCCAATGTTTGAATCCCATAAAATACGTGATCACGCATAATGTTCATTTCGGGATCGGTGAGTCTACCTGGTTTATGCAAAATGCTATCTGGGATTTTTATTTTGCCAATGTCATGCAAAAATCCCGCTAGCGCAAGCTCTTGCACTTCCACTTCTTTTAAGCCAATAAATTTAGCAAACCGAGCGAGTAACACTGCCACATTGAGTGAATGCTCTAAAAGATAGCTATCTTTTTCACGGATTTTTGTGAGACACATCAGCGCATTTGGATTTCTATCGATTGAACCTACCAGTTGTTCAGAAAACTCTTTGGGCATTTTTAAATCTATAGGCAAACCATCTGCCACAGACTTGAGCATTCTATTTTGAACCACTTTTCCTTTGTCATGTAATTTTTTGGCAACCGCAATTTCTGCATCGAATGTAACGTGTTGATTCGTTTTTGATGTTTCTGTTGGGGGAGGGGTTGCTTCAAGCTCGTCACTATCAGTGGGATCTTGCTCTAACTCAGGAGTAAACTCTTTGCTAGGATCGATAAGAAGTCGAATGATGCCTTTTTTTCGCAACTGTCCGACAATCGCGTGTTTCGTTACCTTTCCTTGGCTTTTTATCTTCATATTGCCACGTTGTTCAACGATGCCTTGAACATACATACCCGGCTTCAATTCATCGATTGAAATTTCTTTTAGCACGCGTCAAAAACTCAGTGGAAAAATTGTAATTTATCAAACATAAACTAAGCCGTTACTTTGCACAAGAAATTTCACATAATAGTTACATTAATCATGTATTTAGTAATTTAATTTGAATAGCAAATCTGCTAAGTCAGGTTGCCATTGAAATAACGTTAATTTAACTCTGTTATTGAACACCGCTACATTTTCCTGCTGCAATAATGCTGTTTGATTTTTAGCCTGCTCACTTTGCGCGGCAAAGGCAATTTTTCCATCCGAGCGCAGCACACGATACCAAGGCACTTTTAGTGCCTCAGGTGCAACACCAAGCGCTTTACCCACTAATCTTGCTCGCCCAGGTAAACCTGCTAAATCGGCAATTTGTCCATAACTGGCTACTTTGCCACATGGAATTTGTAAAACGGTTTGCCAAATCTGTTGCTGGTATTGATGATTCACGTTAGCCAGCGAGAGGAAACTGCAGATTTAGCGCTTCTATGTCACACGGCTCTCCGCGACGGTTTACCTGTCGGTACAAGCTCAAGTCTGCAGGGCTCACAAACCCTGCCACACGCTCTAAATCATTCAGTCGTGCACCTTGTACGACTAAAAACGTCAAATAGGTATGACGTAATGCTGCAATAGAAAACTGTTCAGCAAATGCCACCCCTGCATCATGGGCAATATTGATGATCATTTGATCGAGTTGTTGCTCATCTAAACGAGATCCCAGCAATTTACTTTCTGGCGGCTGAGTAGCACTTAAGTTTTCGACGATCTGAGCACACTCCTCAGTGACAGCGACACTTCTGGCAAACTCGCCGGGGATCTCCAGTGATTGGGTTTCCAAATCAAAATCCTGAATCGTGACAACAAGCAATTCGCTAGGGCTCACACCGTTTAGTATCAACGACATTGCCAGTTTGCCATCTCGATTGGCCACCTTGTATAAACTTTGACACTCCGCCTCAGATATTAATCGTGCAGGAGTCGAAGTCGCAGTCTGTGATAATTGAAGTGGCGTTTGTTGATGACCAAGTTGCGCATTTTTTTGCTGCTCCAACGCATGCTGCGCAGCCATTTGTTGCTCTAATGTGAGTCCTAAAGAGGGAGGAACCACATTGTAACTTGTCATTGTTGGTGCAGGCGTTTTTTGACGATGTATAAAGCTAAATATCAGCAATGCAAACAAGCTTACCAACACAGCAGCAGCTAGTGCGATAGCTGAATCTCGCCAATAATTTGGAGAGATGGGGTAGGTAGGCACAAAAGGTTCTTCCAGAACATTAATTTTTGCTTGGAATGGCTTTTGAACTTCGGTTTCCACCAATTGATCTTTGAGTTGTTGTGCTTGTTCTTGCAGTTGACTCAATGAACGCATTAAGCGGCTGTATTCTTCCAATTTTTGATTAAATGCTTGCGCATCTTTGCCCAATTCATCTAGTTGCATCTCGAGTTGTTTTTGCTTTTGTTCTGAAGCAACCACTGTGCGTTGCAAATCTTCAACAAAATTCTGCTGACTCTCAGCAGTGATGGCTTCATACCGTGACTCCAACTCTTTGATTTTGCGTTTTTTATTCACAATATCTGGGTCTAGATTCATGTATTCCGGTGTGTATCTTTGCGACAATTCATGTAATTCGGCTTTTCTATCTCTTATTGCACTGCGGATCCCATCAAGTCTCGCTTTATCAGCGGGATGATAGACAGCCTCTCCTTGAGCGATACTTTGTTTAACACTTTCAAGTGTTGCGGTAGCTTCGGCTTGTTGGGTCTCTGCTGTGTCTAATGCAGCCCCCATACTTTTTATTTTCGACAGCGCTCGGTTTTCGTCACGCTCCATCGAGATAATGTTATTTTCTTCACTGAATTGCTCAGCTAATTCCCGTTGCTCGATAATTTTTTGTTCCAACGCTATGAGCTTTTCTTGCCCTAAAGACAAATCTTCAACGGTGTTTTCGTCAGTTTCTTCTTGTAACCTTTCTAAATACAAAGCAAGCCATTGCTCGAGCACCGGTTGTAAATGATCTTTATTTTCACCCGTGGTGAATAAATTGATGATCCGGCTATCAAGGTGTTCTTCAGTCGAGACCATTTTGGCCAACGCTTCGGTACTTAAATTAAGTGAATATTCGTTTGCAAGTTGGGTGCTCAGCGAATCTAAAATACGATTGCTGGTAAGACGTTTATTATTCAGCGTAATTTGTTCTTCTGGTACAGCTGTTTGCTCGTTATTAAGCTGCTGGGCATAACTGAAATGTATAATTGCTTGGCTTTGATAAATAGGCGAGCGTGACCAAATCCAAATCATTGCGACAACAAACACCACCAAAAAGCTGATACTCAATACCCACCATTTTTGTTTTTGCAGTTTTTTGGCTTCTTGCTGTGAACGCATGTCGGTGCTGTCAGCGCCAAATTGTGGTGGGATAACTTCCACGTTTTCGCTAAATGCCATGTTATATTTCCATATTCCTTAAACACGTGCTTACTGGTGTTAGTTTGCACACAAAGATTTTTATGTCTAATAGATTATCAGCTAAAGTAAGGTGCCGCGACTGATATTATATTACCTGAATACATCCACAGGCTTCAAAAACCTTAACATATGTAATGACAACCTATTATGAAAAAACGTTCAATCTGCTCTCGCTGTCATTATCCTCAAAACGTGTGTGTTTGCGGTGCTATTAGTTGCATCACGATCCCACTGCAATTGGTCGTTTTGCAACATCCATTAGAAACTCGTCATGCAAAAAATACCGCAAGGCTGATTCCGTTGTGCATACCAAATACGCAGACATTTGTAGGCCAAAGCGAACAAGATTTTACAGAACTAAAACAACAATTAGTAAAAACCAATAAAACGGCGTGGGTGCTGTATCCAAATTCACAAAGTCAGCCGTTAGAAGATTATCAACAGCACTATCCCGACACACTACCTGATGTACTCATTGTGATTGATGCGACGTGGCGAAAAGCAACCAAAATGTGGCAACTCAACCCGTGGTTACATGTATTACCCAGTTGGCATTTTAATGCACTTCCAGAAAACCAGTATCGTATTCGAAAAACCCAATTAGCTCATAGTTTATCAACATTAGAGGCCGCAGCTCAGGGTTTAAAAATTCTGACAAAAAGGGATGTAAAGCCACTACTTAGACTATTTGATGAGATGCAAATTCAACAAGAGAAACATATGCCAAAACACGGTTAATTTTGGCGTTTAAAGTTAAACCATTTAGGTAATCTACCAACAAACACGAGATAATATGCAAACACGCCTAATGCAGAGAAAATAACCCCGCTCATACCCGGCTCTTGCCAATTTCCAATCCATAAACAATAAATCGAAAAAGCGATAACCATTAGCGTAGGTGACGCCACCAAGGCAATCATCACCCTAACATTTGGTGGTATTTTACTGCCCTTTTTAGGCTCAGAATCAGAGGAGTTCGATTGCTGTTCAGGATTAGAAGACTGGCTCATAGTTTACCTTTACACTGTTTCATTGTGTTACTCACGGTCTAAAAACTCCATGACACTTTTAACCGTAGACTGCGGATCTTCTTCATGTGGTACATGGCCTAAGGTTGCGAAAATCACCAACTCACTATTTTCAATATCCTCTTGAAAACGACGACCAAAAGAAACCGGTATCAACCTATCTTCTTGCCCCCAAATAATCAGTGTCGGCTGTTTAATTTCCACAATTCTATGCATTAATGGTCCTGGCTGCGTTTGTTCAAAACGTTCAGCCAATGCTTGTCGATTCCCAGCACGCGTGGTTAATTGATAATAACGATCGACTAGTTCAGGCGTCACTTTGCTAGTATCGCCATAAACATTTTTAACGCTTTTAACCACTAAGCTTCGTGGCAGCATATCACCGATGAGCAGTTTTAATAATGGCTGCCTAGAAATTTGAAATGCCAAGGGCACCGATGTCGGTTCATACGGATAACCACTGGCATCCACTAAAACAAGTTTAGTGACGCGTTCAGGATGAAAAACTGTGGTTGCCCAGGCAATATAGCCCCCTAACGAATTACCAGCCAAGACAAACTGATCAACCCCAAGCTTGTCCATCACGGCGATAACGATGCGACTATAACTTTCAATGCTGTAATCATTTTGTGGGTTTGGTCCGGTCAAACCAAAAGCTGGTAGGTCGAAACTAATGACTCGGTGTTGAGATTTTAAAGTTTGTACCCAGCCCTCCCACGTATGCAGTGAAGCACTGGTGCCATGCAAAAGTACAATGGGCACAGCTTGTCTCGGACCTTCGTCGCGCAGATGGATACGCATACCATCAATTTCCACAAACTGTGAAGGCGGTGGGGCCCAACGAGGAGCAAGTTCAGCGACGGTTTTATCTGGTTGCTGAAACATCACTAACAAAACAATATACATTGCTAACAATAGCAACAAAATTGCACTCAATATTTTAATAATTCGTTTCACTCATGTCTTCCAGCAGCACTACAAATCCAGATTAAGTTATGGCTAAACTTAACACGGGTAGCTGAGTTTTCTTTAATAACACTCTACTTGTTCGAAACGCAACTTTTTGCGATATAAATAGGTTGCCACCAGCAAAGGAAGTGGGGTGATGAACACTAAGTAAGAAGGGTAATCGATAAAAAATAAAGTGCATAATACGCAGCCTATCGCGCCGCATAGCATATGAAAACGGTAAAACGAGATACTTTCTTCGTAAGCATCAGGAAAGATTAGTTTCAATAATAACTGGAATAATCCCCATACGCCTACCGAACTTAGAATAACGCCAAACACGACTAGATAACCACTGATAAAACCACGACTTATCATTTCCATTCCGACTAAAAAACCGGTATCGATCACGGCAATCCAAAGTGCCACAACGGCACAAAATCCGATGACAGATTCAGCCAGAAAAATATGTCTTTTGGGCTTTTTCACGTTGGAAAATCTCGTTAATGTTATTCTTAAAAAGGGTTGCAGAATTGAAATACTAACATGACAAAAGGTAGGTTTTAACACCCTAATAAAGGTAAGTGCTTAATTTTTTGATACTTAAAAGTCAGCTCAAAACAATGTGCTAACACCTGCAGAGGCAAAGGCTTGTTAAGTGGCAGCGCAATTTCGCGATTACCGACGTAACTCAATTCTTGCGGATATAACTCTTTGAATGTTTCAATTAGTTTGGTTTGGCAGTTAACAAAAACGCTTATATGGGCTGGTTTAGAAGGTTTCCAATCCATTCTAAGAGTGCTGCCCGTTTTGGTAATGTAACTTGGCTCCCCCCATTTAAAGGTTTCTTCTAAATGCTTGATTTCGGGAGTATTGTTAGCAACGTTAAGCAACAACTCTCGTAAACACAGTAAAGCTTCCTGAGCAATGTCCGGGCATTGTTTGATGTGTTCTATGACGTTTGGATTTGCTTGAAAAACCATTTTTTTTAACTCGTTATCGATAAAAGCGGTGGCAAAAATCGTTGCATCTCAGGGTTTTTACTCTAGGTCAATTTACTCGCCAAGGTGGATTTAAACGGTTTTCACCTGCCCAATAAAGTTTTATCTTATTGCCCGAAGGATCATACAAAATAGCTTCTCGCCATAAATACGACTGATCAGTCGGTAATTGCTCAAACACAATATTTTTTTGTAACAGTGATTCTACCCACTTATCAAGGGCTTCATGTTCAAAATAAATCACCGCCCCATTTTGACAGTTTTCTTCTAGTGATAACGAAAACGTTGCATCGCCAATTGGACACTCAAACCGAGCATAGTGCGGCGTATCAACAATGAGACGAAAGCCAAGCAATCGATAAAAGTCGACGGCTTTACTCATATCCTTCACCGGCAGCGTAACTTGATTCAAATTCATTTTAGACAACTAAACGGATAACTTTCTGTGTAATTTATACCCTAAAATGAAGACGATAACCAATTGCTTAAGCGTGACTGGAGAATGACACTTTGTGTGGTCTTTGTTTTTAGAATGCGTCAAATGACAACGATATAGGTGTGTAATTGCGTCTATTGAACAGAATGTTTCCAAGACGCACATCAACGTTAGCGTGGAGGGTCGACTTTCTCAGCAACTGAGGTATTTACTCGATACCAACCAGCAATAGAATATCTGTCACGTTGGGCAGGTAAAACTTCGTGGGGAAAGTCTTCACTCAGAAACACCACGACCGTTCCCATTAAAGGCACAACTTTGGTTCCTTCGGTATCACTGTCATCGTTAAACAATACCAATTCGCCACCATCATCATTGCCCCAGCCAGAGTTGAGATAAGTGACAACTGACAATACGCGTTGAGCTTCGCCTTTAAACGCATCACGGTGACGTTTGTAGTATGTGCCCGGTGCATAATGCGAGAAGTGGCTTTCGAACGAAAACAAGCCGAGAAATAACCGGCTATTCAAATATCTTTGTAGATCACCAGTCCAATTTAACCATGCAATTTCCGCAGGCGATTTTCCTGTGATCCAGCAAATTTCGTCGGTTCGCACAAACTCGTTTTTAAGATAATCATTACCTCGCCCTATACCAGCGGCTTTAAAACGTTGCTCATCCATTTCTAACTGATATTGACTCAATGACATACTCAGCTCTTCAGGCAAGGCAGCAGGTCGAATACTATACCCTTGGGTATACAAATCATCTGCTATGGCAGCAAACAAAGATTCGTTTATTTCGCTGGTATCAGTTTTAAAAAGCAATGGTTGGATGGCGTTCACGTTTTTACCCTATTAAAGCCTAAATATTTAATCCACATTGACTGGTGAATCGCACCGATAAAATAAGCTCAAGTTTTGTGCAGATATCGCCAGGGCGGCGAGTATACGACTAATCAAGCATTTTACTAACGTTTATTTTTGTAAATTATTTAAGCTTCGTTTTTTGTATTTCTCAACGGAGGTTTTAAGTGGCAAATTGCCAGTGCATTATCCACTTGTGAGCTTGTTTTTGGGTTATGATTTGGGGCAATTTGAAACAACCTTTAAGGCTTCTTGCCATGCAAGATCAGCATCAAAATTGTTAATCAGTCCATTACTATGCTTTTGCTCTGTGAACGCGCCCATGCCGTGTTGGATCATGTAGGTAGGATGATAAGTTGGCATGCCAATATTTTTTAATTGTCCACAAACCTGACTATTATCGGTCGTTTTTTGGGTAATTTCTGATAACAATAGATTGAGTACGTCCTGATCATAAGGAGCAAAAGTATTCATGCGCAGGACCATAACCGCTTGATGTGCTGATCTATCCACCACCCTGCGCGTATCGAAATATCCATTGCTCATGGCCGCCAAATACATATCCGCTGCGGAGTCGAATTGCTGTTGCTCCACACACGATGTTAAGCCTGAAAACAAATCAGCTGGCGTATAACTAGAACGAATTTGAGTCATGCTCAAACAAGCTAATGAATGATGCGATTGTAGATTACCTTGCGTTTCATAATTCACCACGCTTTCTTGTGACGTTGATTGACAACCCGTCAATAATAACACCAGTATTCCGAAAACTCGTTTAGCCATATTCACGCTCTCATGTAATCTACATTAATTGGTTTGCACCAGCATCTCACTAAACAGTGCTAAACAAAAACCGAAAACGGCCCCAAGTGGTGGTCCCCAGTGTTTAGCCAGACGTGATTGAGGCGCAATATCTTGGAAAATAATATAAAGGATACCGCCAGAGGCAAACAACATAATTGCGCCTAACAGCCATTCGTAACTTGATAAATACAAATAGCCGACTACACCTGCAATTGGCCCCAACGGTATCAGCGCACTCATGGTTAACAATGTTTTAGATGCTTTATGTCCATTATTGCGGTTAATTTCTCGGTAACTATTAAATCCCTCTGGTAGGTTCTGAAGGCCGATAAACAAAGCTAACAAAGGTGCAGCTGGCGAACCTAAAGCCACTAATCCCCCCAATGCTAACGCCTCAGGAACATAATCCAGCATCATACCCAACAATTGGGGAGAGTCGTGTTTCTTTAACCCTAACCACCTTTCTACTAATAAAAAAGTAGCTCCTCCCAGTAACATAATGGGTATCGAGAACAAAGAATCATCCATATTCTTGATCCCTTCAGGGACCAAAACGACTGATACAGCTCCAAGTAAGATTCCGCCACCAAACGCAATCACAAAATGCCTAACTTCACGTTCAAACCAACGTGGGCGAATATGTTCGAAACTGGCTAGTATGCCGCCAATTAAAATACAGCTACCGGCCAGTCCAGTGAGTAAAATAATGGAGACGATTTCGGGCATAAAAAATTCCTAATGAATAAATAATGGTTAGTTATCTATAGGCTCATTTCGATCACATTTTTTGCAATCTAGCTGAAAACCCAGCTTGGTGTTTCGCCCTTGCGCAGTTTCGACCCAAGGTCGATTAGTCCAAGGCGGCTCATGCCTGACATGTTGATTGTGACCACAATCCAGTTCAGCCACCCAGTGGTTTTCTTGGTCTTTATGGTAACCAATTATTGCATGTTTCATTTATTCAGCCGTTTGAATTAAATCCCATTTATTGCCATATAAATCTTGGAATACCACGACCGTACCATAAGGTTCAGTGCGTGGACGTTCATCAAAAACAACACCTTGCGCTAACATAAACTCATAATCCCGCCAGAAATCATTGCTTTGCAGGATCAAAAAGACGCCACCACCAGCCTGCTTACCCAAAACAGCAAGCTGACTTTCAGACTCTGCTTTGACTAATAGAATATGGGTACCATTGGCATTTCTAGGAGAGATTTGCACCCAGCGTTTGCCATCACCAGAGTCGATGTCTTGGACCAATTCGAAGTTTAACTTATTGATATAAAAATCTAAGGCATCTGAATAACATTCAACAAGTAAGGCAATACTGCCAATTTGCTGTTTCACCGGCTTATCCATCGTGTAGCTCCTGACTATTGAATAGCAACCTCACACTGACTCAATCAAGCTATTTCTCAGAGCCTTTATCCTCGGCATATTTAACGCGTATTTTATTACTTCCAACGGTTTTATAATTAAGATTTTTAATCGCTGCTTTTGCCTCTAGCGTTTTCGGCATCTCTACAAAACCAAATCCTTTAGACGTATTGGTATCTTTATCAAACACCACATTGCAAGATTCAACCATGCCGAACTCTTCAAACAACGCTTTTAATTCGTCTTCGCTGGTTGTTCGATCTAAGTTACGTACTAATATTTTCATTTGTTTCCTGATTGTCGTGTTATTTAAACAAAGCGTACAGTAAATGAATACACTCAAAAACGATACTAAAGTTGCAAGAGAAGCACCTTAAACTGTGTTTTATGCATCAGAGCTGTTTACAAATAATAAAATCAGCCCACTAACAGCACCGTACATGAAAGCTCCTTCAAATGACGCGATGCCAACCTTTGTTTGCCACATTTGAAAAAGCCCTCCACCAACCACAATAAACCCGCCAAACCACACAACTAACGCCATACCGGCACCTAAAATGGCATACTTTTTTGCAGCATTGTATTCAAGTCCATTCGCTTTTCTCGTCGTCCAAAGATCCCATGCCCCTTTTAGACAAAAAGCGCCGATTAAAAACTCTCCCAATACTATGCATACCAATGCGATGGTAATTGCAGCGGAATGAGTAATAGCAGGGAAGATAGGATTACTGTAAATTTCATGCCCGTGCATGCCAACGACATAGCTTACCGCTGTCATTGCGGAATTCCAGTTGGCAAGATTTCCCGCTACGTAAAACCATCCTTGCAATCCGACAAAAACAACTAGAACGATTTTCAATATCCGAATTTCCATTGGATTCTCCCATGAGCTCGTATGTGTGATTATGTACTGACCAAGTTTTCAACCTAAGGTGTCTAGAGCGCTGATGGCACTACAGCGAGTATTCGCAATACATTATAGAACTAGAAATTGACTATACTCAATTACTGCCCCCCAAAAGTGAAATGAGTCACCTTACGAATAGTTTATTAGCTTGAAAGCATAATGTTGCAAATCAACAAAAGCCTATTAGGAAATACCGGGAATCGACTCTACCTATGAAACGTTAAATACAAAAAAACACACCCGTAGGTGTGTTTTTTATTTCAGCGAACGACTAATTTCAGACCTTTAAAACTATCCCTGCTCCTTCGCGATGATAGCTTTAAGTTTCGCTTCCATTCGCTCTACAATTTCGGGATGCGTATGGTACAGATTTGTAGATTGATACGGATCTGAGGCAATATCGTAAAGTTGGGCTGGTGGCGCGTCAGGTAGTAGTTTGCCGTCTGCCATATCACTATTAACGCCCCCTACAAAATTAACCGCAGCTGCGCCGCCCCAAGCATGAGCAGAAGGTTTAGAACCTCGAAATCCACCACTACCTTTAGCGGGGATATAAACCCATTTGCCATCGCGTAATGCCAAATTTTTCGGTTGACGAGGCGCAATAACCAGTTCTTCACGAAGTTGATTGGTAGTAGTACCGAGCAAAGCTGGCAGCACATTAATACTATTTGTATCCTTTGGTACTGCGTTTTCCTGTCCGGTCAAGCTTGCAAATGTTGAATACATATCGACAAGTGAAATAAGTTGATCAGACGTTTCGCGTGGTCCGATTTTTCCCGGCCAGCGAGCGATAAACGGTACACGGTGTCCGCCTTCCCACACACCAAACTTAAAGCCGAGTAAATCGCCATTAATCTTGTGACCGGCTTCATAGGCGTTACGCCCACCTAAGTTCAGCATTCCACCATTATCACTGGTGAACACTACCAATGTATTATCTGCCAAATCATTTTCTTCCAGATAGGTCATCAGTTCGCCAACCATCCAATCTAATTCATGAACGAAATCACCATACAGACCGATTTCACTTGTTCCTTTGAATTTAGGTGACGGAGTGAATGGGTGATGAACTTGTGTGGTTGAGAAATACAGGAAAAAAGGATCTTGTTTGTTTGCATCTATCCAATCAATTGCCTTGTGCGTAAATTCGATGCCGAGTTGTTCATCGTCATAACGCATGTGAGCCGCTAACGCCCCGCCAAAATGGTTCTGCGTTTTTTGCGATGCTTCTTTAGGAAATTCTTTAATTGGAGTAGGTTGTACTTCAGTGTTAGTGCGCGAACGCGGTGGCCCCAAATAGACGAGAGGATCTTTAGGATCATGCTCGACGACTGTTTCGTTTTCTACCAATACGTAAGGTGGAGCACTATTTACGATGGGCACCCCATAATAATAATCAAAGCCCACATCTAACGGACCCGGAGACAACGGCATTTGCCAGTCATTTTGACCTTGTTTAAATCCTAAGTGCCACTTTCCTATTGCCGCGGTTTTATATCCTTTGTTTTGCAACATTTTACCGAGGGTTAATTCGTCGGTTTCAATAATCAGTTCAGATTCGATGGGTAACGGTCCCCAAACGCCTACTTCCTGATTGCGCGCACCTTTTTTTGCGCGCATTGGATACTTTCCGGTAAGCAAAGCATAACGAGACGGTGTGCAGACCGCAGACACTGAGTGCGCATCTGTAAACATGCGTCCTTGGGATGCAAGTTTGTCAATATTTGGGGTTTTAATTTTTGTTGCCCCATAAACACCCACATCGCCATACCCTAGATCATCAGCAAGAATAAAAATGATATTTGGCGGTTTTTCTTCTGTCGCTTTTTCAGTGGTGACGATTTCATCTTTTGGTGCTTGTTCGCAACCGGATAAAATGCACAAAATAGCAAACATAAAAAAACGGGTTAGATATTGTCGTGAACAGTTCAATTTCACTCTCCTGAAACTTTGACTAAGCGTGTTTGGCGCAATTGAGAATCAGGCTTAATCAATCAAGCCTGATTCAAACTGGGCTTTACGAATAAACGATATGTATTTCTAAATTCTCATCAGCCTTAATATTCAGCGAACGCGCAAGCTGTATTGTCACTTCACCTTTTTGGTATGCGTGTTTGACGTCAACAGCTGCACCAGCATATTTTGCGCTAATCTTTTTAGGCGCAGCTTTCACACCTAGAACTACTTCAGATAGATGCACACTACCTTCACGCATCGCAATGACCGCAGTTAATGCATTGTTGCTTTGAGTTTGTTCGAAAAGTCCGTAACCTTGTGCCACTGAAAAAAAGCTGGCGTGATTTTCTGGCTGCAAAATTGGGCGGAAGCCTATAAGACCTGCTGGACCGTCGTAAATAAAGCCTTGTAGCGCAGTTAATGCAGACCAAACACTGAGTGAGCGTCCATAGTACTTGCCACATTCATCATCACCATAAGGATTTCCAGAGTAACCCCAAGGCCCATTGACAACATTTGATACACCTTCGGTGCGTAATCGCCCGTCGTAACGGTCAGCGACCACTTTTAATAACATCAAACCTTCGTCTATCATGCCATTTTGCATCATTGTAACAGCCGCGCCATATTCAAAACCGGTCATGACTTCGTCACCGTATTTCATACCGGGAATAGGCTGCTGACCTCTGGGCCAAGTGATCATTTTCATCCCGCCATCTTCTATTTCACAATATTGACGAGGTTTGAGTGACTGCCCGTAAAAGTCAGCGCGAAAGTTGTATTTCAAAAGGGCTGACATCGCTTGTTGCGCACGTTCACGAGGATAATTGCGATCGATATTTAACTGATCGGCCCACCATTCCCCCAGTAATTGGTCGATATGACAGCCATCCAGATAGTCTTGGAAGCGTTCTTTTCCTTCTTCTTGAATATAATATTCACCATTCCAAAGGCGCTTATTCTGCAATTTTTTGCCAGACTCTCGAATTGCACGATATTCCTTCGCAGTCTGCGGCTCTCCCACTATGTCAGCCATCCGGGCCGCCGCTTCAAGGGATGTGAGATACAAACTTCCAATCCACGAAGAACACCCTGTAATATTCCCATCGAGTGTGTTGTGTTGAGTGTTTGACATAAAACCAATACGATTGGGATCCCATTCATTGATGCCCCATTCCACCGCTTTTTTGACTCTAGGCCATTGAGATTTTAACCAACTGTCATTCGCGCTACATTGATGTTCACGGTAAGTATTAAGAATGGTACCAAAGTGCCCATCAGCCGCCGATTTTGTATTGCTATGACGATAAGGTATTAACCCATCCGCTAACTGCATGTCATAGTCTTGTTTACGCATGATGCGGCCCAACTCGGGTAACAAGCGAGCATGCGCTTGAGCGTAATGCCAAACATGAGTACAGTTTGCTGCACAACACCCATTTTCGGGGTTACACCCTTCCCATGCACCAAAATATCCATCTTGCGACCACCAGCAAGTTTGGCTGCGTAAAACAGCTAATTGGGAAGAACAACGGTCAAGTAGCCATACTGGAAGAGTAGATGCATAGAGCGTGTCGTGGAATCGTCGGGTACGCTCACTTAAATTCACAAGATGCTCATCTAGGTAAGACGCTACGTCCATAGCATCAGACCACCAATTATTGTACATCTGGCCAGCTCCTACCCACTGTTTTCCTTTTGTACTTTTGTTAGCCGCACCATGTTTTGTTTCGGTAAAATACCAAGTCAGCACAAAGGTAACCGATTTAGACTCGCCAGGCGCAAGAGTCAAAGGTGCACTTAACGCGCCATTTACGGTTTGACCAGCACGAGAAATGGGGGAGTTGTTCGGACCTGTCAATCCACCATTGTCAGTAAATTCACGTTTAAATTCTGCAGGCGATGTCCAATTAGTCGTTCCTGTTGCATCAGCAGCCTGGGTTAATAACACCATATCGGCTTTCGGGTGAGAACCTGCGCGTGTCATATGCAACAGGGTAGTATTTCCCTTTTTGAGCAGCGTATTTTGATTACTGCCAAATTCGCCCTTTTCCCCTTCGGTATATCCCAACGCGTTTTTTTGCGATGAAAGTACACTCGTTGTCACCTCATCAGTCGACGTATTCTTCACCGTAACTTGATAAATAGCACAAGGAATCGAGGAGTTTTGCAAATCCATCGGAATAAAGGGATTGAACACTTCAAGCGCAACATCCACTGGTAAACTGTTGTCTTCAAATCGATATTTGCCGAGCGGATATTCTCCTTCGAATTTCACGTCGGACATAGGACTGAACTGTCCGTTCGCTTTTGTTTGCAACGCCTTGACGACAGGCGGCGCATTTTTCGCTTTTATGCGAATAGCTAAAAAACTATCATCTATTGTTCTTTCAACGTGATTACAGGCAATTTGCCAAATCTTAGGTACCGCATTGCCATCAAACTGAATTGCACCCGCGCCGATTCCGCCAACTGTAAAATTAATTGCGCTTAGATATTCCCCTTCGTATACACGAGTTTTACCGGGTGCTTTGAGTGCAGGATCTTTAATGATGTTGGCTGCTTTTTTATCCCGGTTAGCATCCCGCATGGCTTTGACGCGACTAACCAAAACACCTGTTTCAGCTAATTGCTGAGCTAAACCTCCCGCTCTGAGGTGTTTTTGAAATTCTTTTGGTGTTAAACCAGCATCATAAATAGCTACTTCGTCTAAGCTAATATTGCTTGCACTCCAACCTTCAGCAGTCGTATTACCAAAGGTCATAACCGAGGTTTTGGGTCCAGCTCGGGTAAACTCATAAGCACCACCAAACAAGCTACATTCGTAACCATCCACATAAGCTCGTACATCTAGATCGAAACTCGTTACAGCTAAATGATACCAACGGCCAACTTCTACTGGACGATTGGTCGGAAGATCTATGCGGGTTACAACTTCTTCCTTAGTATTTCGATACAGCAAAGCAGATAAATCGTTTTTAACACCAATGATATAGCGCACATTATCGCCATCGGCTTGGGCAATGATCACCGAATCCTCAGTTCCGCTGGGCTTGGCATTCACTTTAAAAAACAATTCAATGGTAGCAAATCGGCCAAATAAGTTTTTGGTATCACTAACCGCTAAATTTTTTCCCGGAGCGAGCTTGATACCAGAGCCCTTCACTGCGCCGTCATCAAATGAATTTACACCACTGGCAACTGCAGATTTACCACTGATTAAATCAACCAGATCGTTTTCAAATCGCCAGTAACCACGCAAAGATTCATGGGATTTAACTGCCTCTGCATATGCGTCGCTGCTAACTCTGCCGCCGGGCCATTGCATACAGCCCATTAAGCCAACAGAAGAAGCGCCTGCTATTAAAAAGTGGCGGCGAGACATAGTTGGACTTGAACATCCACAACCATTGCTTGAATTTAGTTTAGTTCCCATCGGGTTTTACTCAGCTTAAAGTTATCTGCAATTAGTTTTATCTAATAATATTACTGTGATCAGATAAAACCTAAACGAAATGTATTATTATGTATAAAATAATCATAACAGTCAGTTTATTAGCCTGCAACATCTAATTAACAATGAATTTTACATATAAAATATTATTCGAGGTGTTTGAAATCCGGTCGCCAGACATTGACTAGATTGTGCGGAGTTTTATCACAGTGTCCGCAATTTTATTCATCGAAGAAAAGAACTAAAGATTAATTATCGAGGCTTTCTGGGGAGACTTTTAACGCAAGGGTAAGCGAGTCCGTTTAAACTTAATTGTGCTTTATTGCCTTTGTTCCAAAACGTCATATTTTCCGCGGTGTATTTAGCACCAGATGCAGATTGTTGACGATTCAGAATGGTTTGCTGATTGTCGATTGATACTTTTATCGTTTCAGGCCCCACAAATCGAAAATTCACTTCTCCGATTTGTTCACATTGAAAAGTATTGGCTTGCGAAGCTGCTTTATCGATTGGGTCTTTATGTAACTGCGTGGATAACGTCGTTTCAATCAACTTAAGTCTCGGTTGATGCGAAGCATCAAAAATCACTAACCAGGTATCGGCCTCGACTTTAAAATAAGCTGCTTCATTTAACGCACTTAAAAACCGTTGCTCTTGTTTTGCAATTGCTGGCACACAAGCGCGGCGAGTGGTAATCGTTTTGGAAACAACAAACGTAGCGTCTTCTGTTTTTAGACTTCCAGAGAACCGATTACAGCCTGTACTGCCTGATATTCTGCCGTCTTCCAAAAATTCGATGGTAACCATAGCATTATCAATCACACCACCTTGATCAATATCTTCAACCTGCCAAGTACCAGTTAACGTTGGCGTCTCCGAAACAGTCTCGTTTTTTTGGTTATGTGAAGCGCAAGCAACTAGAGTTGAGCTAAACATCACAAAAAATAACATTTTAAAAGTAGGGAACATACTGTCTCCTTGAAAACATGAAAAATACGTTAGGTTAATTTTAAGCAACAATGGTAAGCCACATTGTACTCCATCTCTGTACCTTTTCCGACTCAGACAACCGCTTAGGAGAAACGGCGATTGCCTCTGGCAATGCATGGCTTGTTGAAAAAAGTTCAGATGACACCGCGCCTTTTTGCAATTCAGCGCTGTAATAGGTAACCGCGACCACTTGTAAACAATTGGCACACTGCAAAAAAGAAGCTTGCTGTGAACCTTGCTTGAGGGTATTTAATTTCGCTGTTGGACTGATCGACAAAGTCCCATCTTTATCTGATAAATACGATAAATTGTGGGACTGACAGAAATCACAATCGCAGGCTCTAGGTTGATAAGACTCAATTGTATTCGGTAGCGATATGTTAACGGTAATACTTTTGCAATTGCAGTTCACAGAATACTGCTTCATAGATACAAATTCCTAGACTGCCTGAATGCTAATAACAACCGACTTATACGCTGGCGTATTACTTTTGTCTGCCACACTGTCGATGGGAATAAGATCATTGGTCTCAGGATAGTAAGCCGCAGCACAACCTAATGGGATTGCATATTCCACCAGCACAAAATTGCTAACTTCTCTCATCGCTACTTTGTCATTGGGCCAATGACTACGAATACGAACCTGTTGTCCGGCCGTAAACCCCAATGCTTTAATATCCGCAGGATTGATAAACAAGACTTTACGAGTACCATGAATGCCACGATAACGGTCATTATTGGTGTAAACCGTGGTATTAAATTGATCATGACTGCGTATGGTCATCATCAATAAACATCCCTTTGGTACATCAATATTATCAATGTCATGCACCACAAAATTAGCCTTACCCGTGGCGGTGGCAAATTGTCTCGCGTCTCGTACCGCATTGGGCAACACAAATTCGCCTAAATTATCGATGCGCTGATTAAAATTCTCAAAACCGGGAATGACCTGTGCTATATGATCACGAATTAATCGGTAATCTGTTCGTAACGCGAGCAAATCAAGTTCGTCATTTTTAAGTGTCGCATGCGCGAGCTGTGCGATGATATCCACTTCGCTTTTGAGTAGATCAGATGCAGGAGGAATTTTACCATGAGATGTCTGAATAACGCCCATTGAGTTTTCAACAGTAATGGTTTGAATACCGCTTTGTTGAGTATCTATTTCTGTGCGTCCCAAAGCAGGTAAAATAAGTGCTTGCTTGCCTGTATGTAAGTGCGAACGGTTAAGCTTTGTAGAAACTTGTACGGTTAAATCACATTGACTCAACGCCACATCGTTGGCTTGATGATCTGGCATCGCCCGGAAGAAATTCCCGCCCAACGCAAATAGCACTTTAATATTTCCCTGTTGCATACCATGTACTGTTTCTACTGCATCTACGCCATTTTCTCGTGGTGCTTTGAATCCAAATTCAGCTTCCAATGCATCTAAAAATTCGGGGTTTGGTTTTTCCCAAATGCCCATGGTACGGTCACCTTGCACATTGCTATGTCCTCTTACCGGACATACGCCTGCGCCAGGCTTTCCTAGATTTCCTTGTAACATTAAAAAGTTAGTCATGAGCTGAATATTCGCCACCGCATTTTTATGCTGCGTCATGCCCATAGCCCAACAACAAATGGTTTTCTTGGATTCACAAGCAATAGTGGCGGCTTGTTCAATCAATTCTCGTGTTATACCGCTTCCTTGCTCTATATCTTGCCAACTGGTGTTTGCTAAATCGGCTTTAAACGCTGTAAAGCCATGACAATATTGCTGAATAAAATCGTGATCTAGAATAGGGGTATGTTGGCTATCGCGCTCAATCAGTACTTTACACAAGCCCTTTAACAGGGCCACATCACCATTAATTTTTACCGGTAGAAATAAATCACGTAGGGCGGTTCCATTACCAATCACACCTGATGCTTCTTGTGGATTTTTGAACCGCTTTAGTCCCGTTTCATCTAGCGGATTAATGGCCACTATTTTAGCACCGCGACGCTTTGCTGCTTGCAGTGATGACAACATACGAGGGTGGTTTGAACCGGGGTTTTGGCCGAATACAAAAATGGCTTCGGCATGCTCTAAATCCTCAAGGCTAACTGTACCTTTACCGACGCCAATGGTTTCACCTAAACCCACGCCGCTGGACTCATGACACATGTTTGAGCAATCTGGCAGGTTATTAGTGCCAAACTTACGCACAAATAACTGGTACAAAAACGCGGCTTCGTTACCCGTGCGACCAGACGTATAAAAGGCCGCTTGATTGGGGTTGTCCAGCATATTTAATTGCTCTGAGATTAACTCAAACGCCGCTTCCCATTCGATTGGTTGATAATATTCTGCACCTTCAGCTAGCCACATTGGCTGAACTAGGCGGCCTTGATTGTTGAGCCAGCGATCAGATTGGTCTCGTAATTGTGAAATACTGTGGCGAGCAAAAAATTCAGCGTCTGCCCGTTTTGTCGTGGCTTCATCTGCCACCGCTTTTGCTCCATTTTCACAAAACTCAAACGTCGCTCGTTTATGCAAAGGGTCAGGCCAAGCACACCCTGGACAATCAAATCCTTCAAGTTGATTCAAATCTGACAGCAATCTAGAGCCTTTAAATGGTCCAGCCTTAGCCGCTACATTTTTATAAGCAGATAACACCGCTGGAATCCCAGCGGCCCACTCTTTTGGTTCGCTGATTGCAATTCGTTGGCTGTCGTTAGGAGCAAATGAAACCGGTGTTGCATTCGCAGGTTTTGAAGACTTCATACTGACTCCTGAGGTTTTAACAGGTGTAAACTTTATTAGGTTTTAATATGTTTAACTTACTCGCTGCGCACAAGTGTATATATTAATGCGCTGCTGCTGGATAAACCCTACTAAACAAATATCACATTCTTGGGCTAACTCAATGGCTAGACTGGACGGTGCCCCCATAGCTAAAATAAATCGAATATTTGCCATGGCAGCTTTTTGCACTAAATCAAAACTGATCCGCGAACTTAACACGATGCCGTATTCTAACTGCTCGTTTGAAGCATCGCCTAATTCGGCTAGATGCGCACCGATGATTTTATCCAACGCATTATGGCGTCCAATATCTTCTCGAACATCGATTAATCTAGGTACCTCGTCTGTTTTTATAGGAAGGCTGAATAGACCAGCACCATGCGAACCGCCCGTTAACGCAAATTCGCTCTGAGCTTGTTTTAGCTCATCAGCTAATGAAAAAATAGAGGCAACTGACATCTGCGGTCGCACTAAATGTGTATCCGCATCAAGTTGTGGCAACTTATCAAGCAACACATCGATAGACTGTTGACCACACACACTGCACCCTGAATTTACATAATCGATATGTCTCATTGCGTGACGGTGCGAAGATGCAAAATCAAAATTCGACTGAGGGTGCAAAGTGATTAGCACCTGATTACTTTGCACGCCCTTAATTCGCTGGCTTCCCATGTGCGAAACATTGTATATTTCTGAATAATGCTCAATTAAACCGCTTGCATTTAGCCAACCTTTAACTAAATCCAAATCATCACCTGGACTGCGCAGGGTAGTAAGCATTAACTTAGGATTACCAGCATTATGCAAAGGGTGCTTTAACCAAATCTCGAGTGGCTCTTCACAGGTCACCAAATCATCGATTTGATTGATTATTATTAAAGAGGAATTGGCCGCAGATTCACTGTTAAGATTAGGAGTGCTGACCAAAGTTGGGTGGCGGCCTTCATCTGTATTTATTGTGAGCCGGGTAATTGCAAACTGTTTAACCTTACTCACCGTAGATTAATCACAATTCAGTTAAAAAATCGGCAAATTGTTTGGCCAATTCGGCAGAACTAAAAATGGCTTCAGAACCTCCGGTAGCATCTTGGTAACGCACGCAATTTTCATCACGTCGAAAATCACTCACCGGCAAAGAAACCGTGATCATCTGGCCATCAATTTCAATCTCTTCAAAATCCACAAGCAGACTCCGTCAGTAAAATAAAACGTGAACACCAGTCTACTAAAATGTTCAGCATATCGAAACCAAATGCGAAAAGACTTATTGCTTACTGTATAGCATTAAAATTTCGAAACTTAACTTGTTTCAGTGACCGCTGCCAATAGAGCCTTTAAGCAACCTTTTACTGTTTAAATACTCTATGAAGATATTTAAACTTAACAATAAAAAGCCAATGAAAAAACTGAGACCACCGAAATCTAGATACCTAAAATTACCATTTATTTCATATTGTTGATTGAAGTCTGCGCCTTTTAATGTCGGTATGAGAATATCAACTATCCACAATCCAAAGCAAACACTTGAGACAGCAAAAGCAATAACCCAAGCATATTTGCATATAAAGTTGAAAGTGACATTTTCTAATTTATTCGACGTTTGCAATTCATCAGGAGTAACACCAAAAACAGACGCTAACGCTTTTGTCGTCTCTAGGGATGCGGTGCCGCTTTTTTCGACCCGTTGAATCGTTCTTGCACTTAACCCGCTAGCGGATGCCAGTTCTTCTTGGCTCCAACATTGAATAGCTCTTAGTTTTTGAATTTTAGCGTTGTTCAGTTTCACATCATTACTCATCAGTTGACCTTACATTATAGTTTCACAAGGGAAGGCCATAGTAATCACAATTATTTGAAACAATCCTGACAATTGCAAGACAGGTTGCCGACATTAACCCGACATCAATACGACAATCTTTGCCGTCGGGGTGGGGCTAGAGTAGGAGCTTAGCCATAGAATTAATGCACTTAGAGTCAAGCCGATTGCTGCGGCTTTGGTTAACTCCTTTTCCAAGTACACTGGCGATAAATGCATGACCAATTTAGACGGTAGAAGAGGCAAACCTGAATGGACGCTTCTAGAAGTTAACTATTTAAACTTTGGTTTGTCACGGCAGCTTATCGTAGCTGGGAATATTACTTAAATTCATAGACCAACTAGCGCAACTACCAACAAAGATTTTGGCCGTAGGCGTCATTGGAACTGAGCTATCAAGGCTGCCTGCTGGAACCACTATACTATCGATACTTTCAGCGCGTGTTGGAAGTGCAGAGCCGCATTTTTGACAAAAACTTTTTGCATGCAATGAGTTGGGGTAGTTATAGGTGTTAACGTCACTTTCACCCTGCAACCAAGTCAGAGTGCTACCTCTAGCAAACAAATTTGCAGCATGCGCCGAGCCGGTATCCTTTTGACAACGAGTACAATGACACAAGAAGAACGACTGGAAGTCACCTGAAAGCTCAAACTTCACACTTCCACATAAACATGAACCTTGATGTTTTTCTGTCATGATAGCCTCCTTACTTCCGATTACACCTACTACTTTTTATTCCTAAGATACTAATTTTGTTGATCATGTATTCGCTAAATAGAGTAGTGCAAAAACAAACAACATAAAAAGTACAAAGTATATTTTGTGATGCCAATTCTTCGCATAATTTGTTTTGTAATAACGAATCATAATATCAACGTCTTGGGCTGAAAAGTTGTGATTACAGTTGTAGCAATCCTTAGTTCCTTTTTTAACGTAAACGCCACAATTGACGCATTTATATATATACCTCAAGCGATCTATATTTAAATAAGGATACGCATTTTTATTTCGCTTCATGCTGAATGACTACTGATAATGAAAAAATTTGCTCTTAAACACCGCACAATAGGATTCACTTTAAGCTAGATTACAAAAATATGTGCGGTTTCGGAAGGTCAAGTACCCAGTTACAGGAATCGGCAGAAACATGACGATTGCTAGCTTCCAGTCCAAGTAAACAGCAAAACCAGTAACAACACAGGAGCTCAAAATTCCGAGTGATAAGTAAATCACCAGCCGTTTCGGGGACGTGTCGGTGCGATGAGGATGCAGTGTTAAATTATTAAGAGCAAGCATCCCCCAAAAGCCAAACCCTCCAGCAATGACCAACAGAAGTGGAATTAAAGTAAAAAAACCACTTTCAATAAGGCTATAGACCCAAACGGGACTGAAAATCACGCCAAGAATGAATAAAAGCGCTGATGGCCCAAAAGAAACGACTAAAACAAGCAAATAAAGAAAGATTTTCATAATTTATGTTTAGTTTATTAGGTGCATTCGTTTGTAACTGCCAGACCCAAATCTATATGAGCTACGATATAACCATACTCTTTTTTTGACAGCTCACCACTGCTGTACATTTGTTTGGCAAGTTCATGCGACCACATCATGCCACATGGCGCATCTGGAATGCTGGTATCGATATCTAGAAGATAGGTTTCGTTGATTTGATAGCCTTTTTTGACAAAGCTCTTAGCGCATAGACTTAATGCGTACTCCACTGCAAATTTATCAACACTAGGTAAGCCAACAAATTCGACGTCACAACCAAGATGCTTTTTACCTTGAGAATCAACATAAAAAAGTTGTCCGGTAGTACATGCAGCCAAAAATACCGAAATGAACAGAATTAAAAGCTTTGTCAGTTTCAAAATTACACCTTTTGCACTTCACGACACGAATAAACCGAAAAACACGCTACCTTTCGATGAGAGGCCCAAACGAAGGCCGCAAATTAAAATCAGCTCGGTTTAATTGATTTCGTTTTTAAATGACTAAAATTAAAAACGCTCCGCCAAACACCATAATTAAATAATATTTCAATCCATCAGGAAATTTAGACAGCAATGCAAAATAAACCAAGGTGACACAAAATGTAATGACGCCCAAAACGAGCACATGAATTAGGTTAGCGCCTGATATTAATGCTGCAATCACGAATGCGACAACATACAAAACAGTTGGTGGTATCGGATCGTTTTTCAGATCATGTAGTTTTAAAGCAGCTAATAAAATTACCAATTTTATAATCAATTAAAGTTCCCTTTAAAAATTTAATACTTCCGTTAAAACGCAGCTTTTATGCTTGCAACCAACACGAGCGTAACATTTGGCAAGCAATCTGATCAATTTATAAGTCAGCGACTTTTAAGCTGGCTAAAATCATAAGAAAAGTGACGATGCCAACTCAAAGTCGTCCCATTAGCATAGTTTTTTAGTGTTTTGACAACAATTCGATAAGTCTTTTTTTTTGCTTTGCTGCTTCAATGCCGAAGCCACCTGATACCAATGCAATACCGAAAATTAGCATTCCAAACGGTATTAGCATAGGCAATGAGAACTCGTCCATAATTGAAAAAAACGCAATACAACCAATACCTACACCTGTAAACCAGATAAGCATAAAGCAAATTACGATAGGGTGAAGACGCATTGTAATTGTTATCTTTGTGCCTAAATCTGTTTGCTTAATTTTTCCTACTATCACCGGCAGAAAAGAATTTCGATACGAAATATTTTTCGTGATCTCAAACGCATTTTCATTAACATGACCACTAAACTCATGGGTATGGCTAAAATTGAAGAATTTCTTTTTACCAGTACAGTTTTCAATTCGTTGTGCCACTTCAACAGAAGATAAGTCTGAATTGATTTCAAATTTTTCGTAAGGAATCAACTTCATATTTTCCTAAAATCCTACCCCTCTACACCACCAGAAATAGGGAGAGACCTGATAAATTGATTTACCAACTGTTATTACAAAACTGTCTTTCACAAGGCTCGCCATCATGGTCACCATCAATCAGAACGTTTGGGCAATTAGCTAGATAGTATTTCGCTTCGTTGCAAGATGTCATTTGGCTGCAATGCGTTTTACCTTCGCAACTAAACCCCATATTTTCATACGCTGGAAATAATCTAGGCTTTACAACAAAAGAGTAAATTGCAAAACCAATGATCAATGTAAACAAAAGACTAACCAACTTTGAACCTAATGATGGCTTATCTCGAGGCTTAGGATTAACACCAATTAGCGAAATTAATTTGGCATTCTGCTTCCCGTTCTCAATTACTACCTCAAATAACACCGCGTCACCAACTTTTGGTCTGCGATAGCCTTTCTTAAACTGAGAAATATGTGCGAAAACATCACCTTTTACTTCTTTGGAGGAAATGAAACCGAATCCTCTGTCATCATTCCAACGAACTATATTTCCTTGCATTACACATCCTATGTTCGATTATCAACTTAACGCCTCAACCAGTGTTTTGCCAAGTTAATTTGTTAATCCTTTGCGGAAAAAGATTCATTATAAGTAACTATCCCTTGAGGTAAATCTCCTTGTAATAACAAGGCTTGAAAATATTCCGGCGGTACATCCTTGAGTACTAATCCTTCTCTAGGCTTGAAGCCGAAGCGGTGATAGTAGTTTGGGTCTCCGAGTAACACACAACCTTTAGCTTTTATATTCATTAGCTCTTGAATAGCTGCATTCACAAGCTTCGAGCCAATACCTTTATTCTGATTATTAGGAAGCACGGAGATTGGTCCCAAACCATACCAATTGTCTGTGCCGTCAGAAATAGTTACATGAGAAAGAGCTACATGACCAACGACATTGCCTTCTTCTTCAGCAACAAGAGAAATCGACAATGCTCCTGATTCTCGCAGCGCATTAACAATAAACTGCTCCGTATGATCGGTATGTGGTGCCTCAAGAAAAGCGGCAACCGTAACCGCATAGATACTTTCGACATCGCTTTGATGTTCTTTTCGGATACGAATACTCACTCGGATATCTCCTAAAGGGCTAACGTTTGAATTTGCGATGCATGTGATTATTGTAAATTAATGCCTAGAGGCTAAACGAACAACGCTATTTGTTTGTTATAAACCTTTACTCTGTTGATATTTGTACAACCCCTTAAAAGCATTGTACAAACCTGCCGCGAGGGTTAAACCATGCCCTTCATAATCAAACTCATCGGTTCGCAAAGAAAGGTCTAAGGTACGATTTTTTGAAATGGTTTGTACTAAAGAATCGTAAACAACGCGCATTTCTCCACCTTCGCTACCAATATTCAAGTACAGATAGTTATTAATATCTTTATCTGAAAGGACATATTTCTGAGTTGCTTTAAGAGTTTCCCGTTCACTCCACCATACAGCAGGACTAAAAGCTAAATGAGCCTGAAACAAGTGAGGTCGAGAATGAAAACTATGTAGAACCAAAAGACCCGCAATAGAATGACCTGCAAACACTCTTTCATTAAGTGTACGGAACTGTTTATCAACGTCAGGTATAAGTTCGGCTTCCAAATAGTCTAGGAATTTATCCCCACCACCACCTTTTCCAACAGGACCTCTTGGATCGTTGTTTATTGTTGGAGCATAATCTCTGAGACGATCGCTACTATGTATTGCAATAACAATATGTTCATTAGAACCTTCTGAAAGATGCATGCGACGGAACATACTAGCAGCAAGATCGCCATTAATTTCTCCATCTAAAATGTATAAAACAGGGTAATGTTTAGATTTTTCTGAATTATAAGTATCTGGAAGGTAAACAGTAATTTCTTGGTTTTCTGACAAAATCGTAGAAGTAAGTATGTGTCTAATTGGCGAGTCCGATGCTTGGCAATAATTGGATAGAGCAACGAGTAAAATTAATAGTGCAGTTTTCAATTCCAAGGTTCCTTTTCAAAATGATCGTGTCAGTGACAAGTTAACTTTTAAATGAGGGGCGCAGATATATGATTTAAAAGACGAGTGAAGCGAGTCAACCCACATGCTCGCGTCCTAGCTCGCCGTTGACAGGGCGAACTTTATTTTTTTGTTACAAACCGTTATTTAAATAGACTTACGCATTTTATCGATTAAATCAATGCAAACATGATAAAGCAGGGTGTCCATATGTTTATTATTATAGAGTGGCCCCCAGCGAAACATGCCTCGAAGACTAAACAGTTTTATTGCAAACTCACACCACGTCACATACTTAGAAACGCTAAACGTTTTAATAGTTTTGTTGTGTTTGATGTTATATAAGCGCGACACCAATTTGATTTTTGGACGCCAAAATATAGGGATGCTAGTAGCACCAACGTTAACAGCTAAGGCGTCATCACCATGAACAGTAACTACATCCAAGCCAACATCTGATTTTTTAGGATCGGTTATGCATGAAATACTGTGAAAGCAAAAAATTTCTTCGAGTTTTTCGCACGTATGGTCTTGTAGCGAATTACCCGTTATGGATAAGAGGGATTCAACTTTAGACACCTTACTGCCATTTACTACAGCTAATGACCCTAGGTATACATTGGGCTTTTTTGAACTGAACCGATTGAAGAGCAAATTCAAAATCCTATAGGCTAATAACACCCAACTAAGTTACCTCAGAGCTTGTGATTGTTTTGCACGAGCACTGCGGCAAATTCTCTCTCGATATTAGGCTTACCCAATTTTTCTAGAGCCCTTTCTTTAGTACCTCCATTTTCTCCAAATTCTTTATAGCTAGTCGCTTGAGAGCTAAGAGAGATTATTAAATTGAGTAACAAAACCATCTTCATTTTAATGATCAGCTCAACTTCATAATTTTAGTTGAACCATAAGCTAATCCTCCGGCTATGGTACTAATCCAAACAGCGTAAATTGGGATAAATAAAATATCGAGCCCAGCAGTTGAAGTTGTGTGTTCTGATGTAAAAAGAGAATGCTGCATACTCCAATAACCCCAGAAATGGAAAGCAGAGATTGCTGCAAGAGAACAGGAAAGCGCAATTTTTCCGGCAGTCGAGTTTTTTAAATTTGAAAAGAGGGCTATAGCACTAAGCACTGAATAAGGGATCAATCTGAAGGAAGATGAAAACAAAAAACTATCTAAGGTGAAATTTTGTATGGCACGTTCAAAACCGGGATGCGCCTCGTACCCACCAATGTTAATCGCTAATAGCCATTGTACTGTTATCTCATTTATCAAAATAAAAGAAAGTAGTAATAGAGTCCAAAATATCCATTTCATATTGAATGCCTTTTTGTGCTTAACGGCCCTGATAAGCGACTTAAATTTGTTGACTAAAATTAGCGCGGAGCATTGTGTTACTTGCACTAATTAACATAATTAATATCCCTATTATAGAAATTCCCAGCATATCATTTTTGTTTAAACCTACACGAGGTCTCTCTTGAAATCATCATACAGCTTTTGAACAATGGGTTCTGAAGCTGCACTTAAAAATTTAACCATTGATTCCTTAGATGAGAACAAGTCCTTTAGCTTTATAGAATATCCAGGAGCAACAGGAGAAATAGGTATCGCATTATAAGACCAGATGATTTTACCTGAGCTATCGAATAGCTGTGCAGCGATATTAAAGCGAGAATTAAACTCGTCAGAAAAACCATGAACCATACCTAAAACGACTACGTTTAGTGTAATAACTAGCTTATTTTCAGAATTGCTATCGAAGCTAATATTTAGGTTATCAGCATGTACTTTTTCAATGAATTGATTTTGTACTATCTCATTTAGGCTTATTTGGTGTTCTTCCATAAATTTTAACGCAAGTTCTCTTACTCCCAGGCCGTCACTACCAGTTGCAGAGAAGTAATAACTGACACCAGTCCATTGAATTTCAACCGTACTTATAGCTGTTAGCATGGAGTTGTCGTTTGGGCTGGCCTCAAGCTTTATAGTTTGTAACAGATCGAAATTTTCTTTTTCCAGTTTTACACTCGGGACTGATGAACATCCACTAACAAAGATTATAAAAATAAGTATCAAATAATGAGATTTCAACGAAATTCTCCTGTAGGCCTAACACTTAAATAAACTGCTGAGACGAGCACTACCAATTGAGATCAGATTAATTTTTTCGTTGAAGTTACTCACCTTTAAAATTACTTTCTCTCTTTTCTCTTTCATCCAACCTTTTTAATTTCTTGTCTATCTTGAACTGCTTAACTATGAGAACAAAGTTGTGAATTGTTAGAAGAAAACAAACACCTGCAATAAGTGCTGTTGATAAAAATAAAACTAATGCTTCATCATAAGTATAGTACGCAAAACTTGCGCAAATTAACCCGATAGCAAACTCGATAAATACCGCCTCATAGTTGCTCTTTAGGCTGCTGCTAACTGGCTGAGCATAATGTTTAAACTTATATGACACATTAACAATCCTTGTAAACATAACGACGCGAGTTTGCGCGCAACTGGCGACAGTAGGGAGCGAATTTAACGGCCTTGTTAGCTGTGAATACTTGCATCGCGCTCAAGTACCCAGCAGCGCGGATTATTTGAAAAACCAATTTGCTCATAATATGAATTAGCTGCCGGTGCTGCAATAAGAATTAGTTTGCAGCGTGGCCCAAGCTGATCTTGGGTGAGAATTTGTAAACGCTTACCAATACCCAGTTTTTGATATTTTTCAGATACAGCCAAATCTGACAGATAGCACGCATAATGAAAATCTGTCATACAGCGGGAAATACCCACCAGCTTTTCGGAGTCCCAGGCGCTAACCGTCAGATTGCTATTCGAGATCATACCCATCATACAATCCCGATCTTGAATTGGTCGGCGCTCACCCAATGTCGAATCAGCCAACAGTGATATGAATTGATCCGCAGTTATTGGGTGATTAATTTTATATTCGATGCTCATAACTTCCTTTTACAGCTAACAGTTAAATAATACGGACCTTAAGAACTATATATTATTTTTTTATAACTCTATTTCAGCACTTTAGGTGGTAAATAAATAGTAAATTCATTGATTGGCTCAACTAGCACACTATGTGGAACTTGCTGTTCTTTCTCAGTTACTAACCCCAAGCGACTTAAAAGGCCAAACTTCGCGTACTGAAGTTGTGCGGGAGTTACATTCAACGCTTTGTGCCATACTCGATAAGTACCTAGCTTATTATCACGACGGTGGTAAAACCCAGCTAAAGGGTGTGTCAGATACACCAGCCCCGTTTCAGTATCAGGAAACCCTTCTAGACTTATTTTTTTATCTTCAATTTGTTTTAACTCAACCTCAGCCGGAGCCCAATCCGCTACGGTTATCATATGATATCGATGATAAATATTTTTAGAGGAATCAAAATCGCAGTTAAAGGTTACTTTACCTCTGTACCAAGGTAACTTCCAAGCAAAGTGAGGAATAGCAAGGGTCCAAGAATCTAATGTTGTACCAAGGAACCAGACACAACGTTCATTCGTTTCAGTATCAATGATGTAAATCCTGTAGTTAGTTTGCCCCATTGTAAATTTGGGGAAAGGATATACAGCAGAAGTAAAATCAACGTCTATAAATGGGACTACTGATATTAGTGCTTTGTCTTTACCATCGATTTGTACTGTGTCTAATTTGAATCTGTCTGGAAATAAACCATTGAAACGTTCTGGCGGGACTGCATAGGTAATAATTGCAAAGTGCTGTAATTTACACAGAACATCAATACCTTTTGGTATTGGTCTTTCGCTCAGGTAATCTTTAAATTTAAGAGAATCCACAACCGATCTTTCCTTAGAAATATAACGCCGCGTTCAGCGATTTGTCGGCTGCAACGCTTTATTAGAACTGTGTTTTTTTACTAGTTTATTTGAAGCTTCACCTTTAATCGCGCCACTTACAGCTAGCTTCATTAGTCGCCGAAACCTTGGGCATTCCAAATGACTAGGCGCTTTACAAGCAGCTGCGTGTTGAAGACCATCACGCATTGCCACTAACTTTTGAATAGTATTATCCAGTTCACAGGCTTTTTGCTGCAATAAATCCCTATCAATGTTGGGGTTTTCTTCAGATCCTAATATGCTCGCAATTTCTTCCAACGAAAACCCAGCTACCCGGCCCAATGCAATTAATTCTAGGCGCTCCATAACACTTGCTGCAAAAACGCGACGTATACCTTGCCTTCCTACAGAGCTGATTAATCCTTTTTCCTCATAAAAGCGCAGAGTTGAAGCAGGGACACCAGACTGCTTCGCAACCTGAGAAATATCCATAACACCTCTTGACTTAAAGTTGACTTGAAGTTGTACACTAACATTGAGTTGAAATCAAAACCAGCAACGGAGTAGTCGTGGACAACATTATTTTTGTAATATTAATCGGAATTGGCGCAACCGCAGTGATGGACTTGTGGTCTTTGTTAAGGAAATACTTACTTAACATTCCGCCAACTAATTGGGCGCTGGTTGGGCGCTGGATAGCTTATATGGGATATGGGAAATTTCGCCATATCGCTATCGCAAAATCTGACCCTATTCGCGGCGAGCAATTCATTGGATGGGCAGCACATTATTTGATCGGTATAGCTTACGCAGCGCTATTGATAATCATCTGCGGACAAAAATGGACCCTTAATCCTTCGATTGGTCCCGCACTCGCGGTGGGTATTGCCACAGTTGTCGCTCCTTTTTTTATATTGCAACCAGGAATGGGAGCAGGTATTGCTGCATCGCGAACGCCCAACCCAAACTCTGTGAGGCTACAAAGCATTATTAATCATGCAGTATTTGGCTTTGGCCTTTTTCTATCAGCTGTGGCAGTAAAATTTATTTATTCTATATAAATCCTGTACTCAATAATGGATAGAAAAGAATCAGAAGGCGAGTTTATTGCAAAGCTCTACATAGATGAGTCTAGATCTAACTTTTTAATATGAGGCGCAAAAGCGTGGGATAAACTGCAAAGCAGCCTACGTGTCTGTGTCACCAACGTTTGATTGTTCGGCCGGTCAGGTAGATCAATCATTTTTCTTTAGATACTCTTGCACTTCATTTGAAAAGCCAGCAATTTGCTCCGCATCTTGACTCCTTTGTAGCCCTAACTTCGCAATTACATGCAATAACACGGTGGCGAGAATATCGAAGCCGCCCCTGTGTTACTGACCCAGCCCGCTTGCGGGTATGTTTATTGTGTTGTTATGTTTCAATTGCTCGGAACACCTTGTGGCAAGCTCAAAAAATCAGCAACATTGTGAACCCAATTTAACTTTGAATCGCAGTATATATTGATATCTGGAGTTAACTCTAATGCAGAATCCAATGAACCAAAATGTAAAATTACTAGCCCTTCGAGTTTAGGATTGGTATTGAATATCGGGGTGCCGCACGAACCGCAAAAATGCTTACTGGCATTAAGAGACACTTGATGTGAGGTGAGATATCCATTTAATAGTTTGAAGTCGGTATTTAGAACAATAGCGTACGTTGAAAAGGCAGAACCATTCATTTTTCGGCACAACGTGCAATGACAATTTACGACTTTTTTAACTGAACCAGTAACTTCATATTTAGCTGAGCCACAAATGCAACTTCCTTTTATATTTCTCATAGCTAATTAACAACCCTTTTGAAACATAACAGTTAAATGATGCGGCCCCTAAGAACCGCATAATAATTCTTAGGTTTTTGGATATAACCCAACCCAATCTGTTGGTTCCTTATATTTATTTAAATACTGATGCCTTTCGTTTTCAGAAGTATATTTTAAATAGATATGTATATCAGTAATTAAGCTTTCACCGTCACCCATTCTAAAAAACATATCAGATGGCTCAATATCAGGATATGCGATCCACGGTGGTAGTGGTGGGGTGACTTTTAATAAAGTATTAAAACGATCCATTTCCCATTCTTTTTGAGTTAACAAATACCCTTCATATTTTTTTAATTCATCTGCATTCTTAGATTTGCATCCAAGCTCAATGAAAACCTATAGGTTTTCCTATTTATTACGTTTTGAAGCTGCAATAACAACTATTAGGACTATTATTACTACAACTACTCCACCAATCACTGAGCTACTCATAAGAATCCCCTGTTAAAAGATGCACCAATATTTCTAGTTAAAATTATCACCACTGCTCAAGATAACCTCTAAAATACCTAACGCCAAGCTAAGCGCACCCGGCAAGTAGTGGAAGCTCGGGCAATAATGCCTAAGGCATGCCCGAGATGCCGTAGAGTGTTGGGTGTCCGACGAGCTTGCGAGTGAACTTGAGCGCCTTGTTATATGCAATAGATCCATGATGTATATCGAGATAATTATTTAATTAACTCTTTAATCAATGCTTGACGTAAGCCTTTTGATAGTAAGCTATCGTCAGCGGCGGCCAACAACTCAGCTGCAGCCAATTCGACAAATGATTTATCTCCACTCATAAACCCGTCCGCATGTATATCATCAAGTACCTCTACCAGACGCCTAGCTTCCCTAATCGCCGCTTTCTCATAATTGTTCATTTCTCAGTTTCCAAAATTTTGCATATAACACTTAACATAGGGAGATTTTAAGAGCGCTATTTCAGCGAGTAAAATTCCCACTATGATGTTTTTGTTATGTGCCATTAAAGCCCCCATTTTTGATTGGTGATGGCTAAAAGGTAAAAACAAAAATATACCGATAAAACGGCTAGCAACCCAGATAATGGAATTACCCAAAATCTTAGCTTGCTAGTTTTTACCGTAGTAACCATGAGGATACCATTTAACCAAATACTAGCACTTACCAATAAAGCACTGCCAAATTGGCTAATTTCATGATCTGCTTCCCAAGTATGCCAACCCAAGATAAATAGTAAGCATAGAAACACCAACCAAAGAGCAGCAAAATAACGTGGCCTTTCCTTAGCACGAACCCAAAACAGGTAGACGAACACTAGGCAAGAGGTTGGAATTAAAAAACGGAAAATTCAAAAAATGTCATATTCTATTGGCATATAAAGCCCCAGCTTTGGGGCACAAATACATAGGCTAAAATAAGGAGCGAAGCGACGGGAGCCTACGTGTTTTTGTCCCAGCGAACGCAGTGAGCGACAATAGTTATTTGTTAGTGACACAGCCCAAAATGACCTATGAATTTGAAGGCCAAACATAAACACCATTATTGACGTAGTATGAATTGAGATTTGGCAGCGTTCTCTTTGTAAATAATTCGGGTACTGAGCCAAAACGTTGCTGGTATAGCTTAACAGCTGATAACCGTTTCCAGCGATAACGATTAAACGAGGCGTTTCGGCTTTGCCTTAGATTACTCTCTCTTGTCGCAAGTCTTTTTATCAGAGTTTGAAACATTGGCTTATTAAGAGCAAACCAATTTCTTTCCTTAAGAAAGGGACTCCCTAGCTCTGCTGAATATTTCCTTTTAATTTGTAATCTTCCTTCGTGTAGCTAACGGGCAGTAACGTAGCGGTATAATCGCGAAGCGCCGCTGCGTTACTGTCCCAGTGACCGAAGGGAACGAGTTTAGCGTTTTGTTAAAACTCTTAATCCTGAAACTCCCTCTGTAACAAAGCCACAAGTTTTCCAGTTTTTGCTGTCCATGCAGCCTGTGCAATTTCTGGCGCTAATATTTGAACAAGCATCCAACCTTCTTTGCCTTCCTGATTAAGTATTGACGGCAAATCCGGTAGCTTTGATTTTTTGAGTCCCGTAAGAAACCCTTCGTTTGTTTCGATTTCCACAGTTTTAAATTCGTATTTTTTCATAGCTGGTAATTCCTTGTAATCCAAGTCACTGAAACCTACATCTAAAGCAGAAGCCAAAGCCTTCTTTGATTGCAATGAAGCGGTTGCCTCTTTTTCTATGCGCTGAATGGTTCTCAGATTTAAACCTGAAGCCATAGCTAGTTCTTCTTGCGACCAACACTTTTGCGTTCTGAGTTCTAGAACAAGTTCTGCGTTTATTTTCATAGATTCCTTTGGACCGTTGAATGAGGCGTTCTTAGGATGCTCAAAAACAACGGAAAGATTTACGTATTTACTACGACATGAATACGAAAGTTTTACGACATTTTACGACAGCTTGCAACAACGCAGGGTTCTAACACCTTACATAAGCGGTTTTGTGGCGCTCTTCCACAAAATCCGTCTTCATGTTTTTGTTAGCCAAGTGCTCGCATGACCGCTTGAGGTTCTTTTGCAACAACATTGAGCAAAGCAAGTGCTGGGCCATGTGGATTGCGATCACCCCTTTCCCAGTGACGTAGAGTTGAAACGCTAATACAAAATTTAGAAGCAAACTCCATTTGAGTTAGCCCAAGATTTTGTCGTATTTCCGCCACATTAACTTCTGGGGCTCTATGAATTCTAGCTGCTACCTTTTTACCATCGTTAAGATCTATTGCTTCTTTTAGACCTTGAGCAATACTTTCAAATGCACTAGTCATTATGTTTCTCCAAAGCTTTTACTACCAATATTTTGACAAGTTTCGAAAGTGAGTTTCTATCGGCTTTCGTCAAATTAGCCTGTTCATTTTTCCCAAACATCGTTAATAAATAAAGCGGAATTCGTTCATCATGATAGTAGTAAATTACCCGAACACCACCACTCTTCCCCTTATTACCTTTACTCCAACGCAATTTCCGAATACCACCAGTACCTTCCATTAGAGTCCCGGCTTTGGGGTGCTCTGATAAGTAATCGATAACATCCTTGCGTTCTGATTCAGTTAAAAGAGAATCAGCACGTTTTATGTACTCTGGTAGTTCGGCGATAGCATTTTGCATCTACCGAGTATAATCCAATGGATTACTTAAATCAAAGAGATAATTGAATGGC
>NZ_BAEN01000069.1 GCF_000314975.1 Aliiglaciecola lipolytica E3 | reverse complement strand
ATATTTGGGGTTGTATGGTTAAGTGATTAAGCGTATACGGTGGATGCCTAGGCAGTTAGAGGCGATGAAGGACGTGTAAGTCTGCGAAAAGCTGTGGTGAGTTGACAAAACGCATTTGAGCCACAGATGTCCGAATGGGGGAACCCACCGCTTCGGCGGTATCTGCAACTGAATACATAGGTTGTAGAGGCAAACGAGGGGAACTGAAACATCTAAGTACCCTTAGGAAAAGAAATCAATTGAGATTCCCCTAGTAGCGGCGAGCGAACGGGGAGCAGCCGAGTAATTATGACGTAGTGGAATGTGTTGGAAAGCACAACGGTACAGGGTGATAGTCCCGTACACTAAGCGTTATATTTGCCATATTAAGTAGGTCGGGACACGTGTTATCTTGACTGAAGATGGGGGGACCATCCTCCAAGGCTAAATACTCCTAACTGACCGATAGTGAACCAGTACCGTGAGGGAAAGGCGAAAAGAACCCCTGTGAGGGGAGTGAAATAGAACCTGAAACCGTATACGTACAAGCAGTGGGAGCACCTTCGTGGTGTGACTGCGTACCTTTTGTATAATGGGTCAGCGACTTATATTTTGTAGCAAGGTTAACCGATAGGGTAGCCGTAGTGAAAGCGAGCGTTAACTGCGCGTCTAGTTGCAAGGTATAGACCCGAAACCCGGTGATCTAGCCATGGGCAGGTTGAAGGTTGAGTAACATCAACTGGAGGACCGAACCCACTAACGTTGAAAAGTTAGGGGATGACCTGTGGCTGGGGGTGAAAGGCCAATCAAACCGGGAGATAGCTGGTTCTCCCCGAAAGCTATTTAGGTAGCGCCTCGGACGAACACCTTTGGGGGTAGAGCACTGTTAAGGCTAGGGGGTCATCCCGACTTACCAACCCTTTGCAAACTCCGAATACCAAAGAGTGCTATCCGGGAGACACACGGCGGGTGCTAACGTCCGTCGTGAAGAGGGAAACAACCCAGACCGCCAGCTAAGGTCCCAAAATATTGCTAAGTGGGAAACGATGTGGGAAGGCTAAGACAGCTAGGAGGTTGGCTTAGAAGCAGCCACCCTTTAAAGAAAGCGTAATAGCTCACTAGTCGAGTCGGCCTGCGCGGAAGATGTAACGGGGCTAAGCAATATACCGAAGCTGCGGATGTTTACTTTGTAAACATGGTAGGGGAGCGTTGTGTAAGTGGTTGAAGGTGAGCTGTGAGGCTTGCTGGACATATCACAAGTGCGAATGCTGACATGAGTAACGATAATGCGGGTGAAAAACCCGCACGCCGGAAGACCAAGGTTTCCTGTCCCATGCTAATCAGGGCAGGGTAAGTCGGCCCCTAAGGCGAGGCAGAGATGCGTAGTCGATGGGAAACGGATTAATATTTCCGTACTTGGTATATCAGTGAAGGGGGGACGGAGAAGGCTAAGCAAGCTTGGTGTTGGTTATCCAAGTGAAAGTGCGTAGGGCGTTGAATTAGGTAAATCCGGTTCAACATTAACCTGAGACACGAGACGAGTCACCAAGGTGACGAAGTTGTTGATGCCATGCTTCCAGGAAAAGCCTCTAAACTTATGATATATCGAACCGTACCCCAAACCGACACAGGTGGTCAGGTAGAGAATACTAAGGCGCTTGAGAGAACTCGGGTGAAGGAACTCGGCAAAATTGTACCGTAACTTCGGGAGAAGGTACGCCCTTGTTTGTGATGGAACTTGCTTCCTAAGCAGATGAGGGCCGCAGTGACCAGGTGGCTGGGACTGTTTATTAAAAACACAGCACTGTGCTAAATCGAAAGATGACGTATACGGTGTGACACCTGCCCGGTGCCGGAAGGTTAATTGATGGGGTTAGCGTAAGCGAAGCTCTTGATCGAAGCCCCGGTAAACGGCGGCCGTAACTATAACGGTCCTAAGGTAGCGAAATTCCTTGTCGGGTAAGTTCCGACCTGCACGAATGGTGTAACCATGGCCACGCTGTCTCCACCCGAGACTCAGTGAAATTGAAATCGCAGTGAAGATGCTGTGTACCCGCACCTAGACGGAAAGACCCCGTGAACCTTTACTACAGCTTGGCACTGAACATTGAACCTACATGTGTAGGATAGGTGGGAGGCTTTGAAGCATAGTCGCTAGATTATGTGGAGCCGCCGTTGAAATACCACCCTTGTATGTTTGATGTTCTAACATAGGTCCCTTATCGGGATTGTGGACAGTGTCTGGTGGGTAGTTTGACTGGGGCGGTCTCCTCCCAAAGAGTAACGGAGGAGCACGAAGGTTAGCTAATCACGGTCGGACATCGTGAGGTTAGTGCAATGGCATAAGCTAGCTTAACTGCGAGACAGACACGTCGAGCAGGTACGAAAGTAGGTCATAGTGATCCGGTGGTTCTGTATGGAAGGGCCATCGCTCAACGGATAAAAGGTACTCCGGGGATAACAGGCTGATACCGCCCAAGAGTTCATATCGACGGCGGTGTTTGGCACCTCGATGTCGGCTCATCACATCCTGGGGCTGAAGTCGGTCCCAAGGGTATGGCTGTTCGCCATTTAAAGTGGTACGCGAGCTGGGTTTAGAACGTCGTGAGACAGTTCGGTCCCTATCTGGTGTGGGCGTTGGATGATTGAGGGGAGCTGCTCCTAGTACGAGAGGACCGGAGTGGACGAACCGCTGGTGTTCGGGTTGTCATGCCAATGGCATTGCCCGGTAGCTACGTTCGGAATCGATAACCGCTGAAAGCATCTAAGCGGGAAGCGAGCCCCAAGATGAGTCATCCCTGACAGTTTAACTGTCCTAAAGGGTTGTTGAAGACTACGACGTAGATAGGCAGGGTGTGGAAGCGTTGTGAGGCGTTAAGCTAACCTGTACTAATTGCCCGTGAGGCTTAACCATACAACGCCCAAATGTC
>NZ_BAEN01000070.1 GCF_000314975.1 Aliiglaciecola lipolytica E3 | reverse complement strand
TGGCCATTCACCATAAACTTCGTCAGTAGGTAACATCCAAAACGCTGGCCAACTCCCTTGTCCTGAGGGCAACTTAGCCCGCATTTCAAAACGCCCATAGGTCCAATCACCTTTATACTTGGTTCTTAGTCTCGCCGAGGTGTAGGGTAACTCTGCACCTTCTTGTGCTGGCTTGGCAACAATATTTAGCATGCCATCCGCGACAAACGAATTTTCTGTTGAGTCGGTGTAACATTGTTGTTCATTGTTACCGCCACCATTACAGTTTACTTCGTGACTCCATTTCGATGAGTCGATACTATCGCCATCGAATTCATCGTTCCAAATCATTACCCAATCAGGAACTGGGGATTTAGTATCAACTGTTTTTAAATCTGTGTCTGAATTAGAACCGCCACAACCAGTCAACGAAAGGGCGATTGCTGCGCCTACTGATAGAGACAAGCTGCGCGTCGTGTGCTTAACGCTTTTGATTCTCATTATGTTCTCCGAAAACAAAACCTAAGTGATTTTGACTGGCTATTGACCTCATGCTTCTGCTTTATAAATAGCAGTGAATCATCAGGCGCCAAACCAGTTGTTAAATGTCTGTTTTAATTTGTAACACAAAGGTTAATGGAGGGGAGGCGAAAATCGATAAGGCGGGACTAATAGGAGATGGGACGGACTGAATGGGAAAATACACCTCTAATTAACCATCCTTTGAATCGCGTAATATTCTCTGTACTCCACGCAGCGTAAGGGGTTTCGCTATTTTGTGTCTTGTTGTTGCCTGTTTGCCGCAGGCTTGGTCCGCTTTACCTTGTTTACATTGCATGCCGAAGAAAAACGCATAAGGTGATATGAATTTTTGGAATGAATTAACGAATTTTCAACAAGGTAAGTTAATGCAAAACTATCTTTCGCATCGATTGACATTGTTAGTGCCATTTGTTTCTGCTGTGCTTTTTATATCAGCTTGTGTTGATAGCAATAGCAGGGTCAAATCGGCTCATCCGCAAACTGCTACAACTAAAGTGAACACCCCCTATTCAGAATCGATTGAATATGCAATTAATGTAGGTGGAGGGGATTATATTGGAAATGATGGTATTTCGTATCAAGCTGATGATCTCTCTAGTGAATCGCAAAAAGGCACATCAAAAGGAATAAAAGGAAGTCAGGATCCCTATTTGTATGAGTCATACCGAATTGGTGATATGGATTTACCGCTGGCGTTAGAAAATGGCATTTATGACGTCACCTTGAAGTTTGCTGAGCCTGCGAACTTAGATTCATCTAAGCGATTGTTCGATATCTTCATTGAGGACACAAAACACTTAAGTAATCTGGATATTATGCAAGCTAGAGATGGCAAACCATTGTCCGCTTTAGATCGCACAATACCCAATATAAAAGTGAACGATGGTGTACTTAATATTACGTTAAAAGGTCAACAAAAAGATCCTGTCTTACACGCAATAATAGTGCGCCGCAAACAACAGCCAACGACTGACTGGAAGTTAGTTTGGAGCGATGAGTTCAATTATGACGGGGCACCAGATGAGAATAAATGGAACTTTGATATTTGGCCTGCTCGAAAAGTTAACGATGAAGATCAAACCTACACTAACCGGACTAAAAATGTTCGGGTCGAAGACGGTGTGTTGATTATTGAAGCCCACAAAGAAAAGTATGCAAACGCAGAATATACTTCAGGCCGAATTCACTCAAAAGGAAAAGGTGATTTTCTGTATGGCAAAGCAGAAATTCGCGCTCGAATTCCTGCTGGACAAGGAACTTGGCCGGCAATTTGGATGCTACCAAGCGATGCGTTTAAATATGCCACCAAATGCGGCCCTGGTAACGATTGGCAAGGAAATGGTGAATGTGATGCCTGGCCGAATTCAGGTGAAATAGACATTATGGAATATGTAGGTTACGACCCGCACAACATTCATGGCACTGTGCATAACAAAGCCTACTACTGGGTAAACTGGGAACAGCGGAAAGCCAGCATAGATATCGGCGATGAAGTGAATCAAGAGTTCCAAACTTATTCTATTGAATGGGGACCTGAGCATATTCTTATCGCTTACAACAATACACCTTACTTCTTTTATGCAAACCAAGGTGAGGGTTGGGAGGCTTGGCCTTTCGATCATCCTTACCACATCATCTTAAATCTTGCGATTGGCGGAGGTTGGGGGCGTGCTGGTGGGCCAATCGATGACAGCATTTTTCCCGTTCGTTTGGAAGTCGATTACGTACGAGTTTACGAACTTAATCAGTAAGCTTGTCTTTTATGAATTTATACAACTCTGCAGCTAAATATATGAAAAATATTGAACAAAAATCCATTACTGGCAAATTCGTCAATTTAGACGGTGAGCGTTATTATAAAATTGAAAATGTTGATCAAATGCCAGCGTTCTTTATTAGTTTGGTATCTGACAGTGATCACTGGCTATTCGTGTCTTCTACGGGAGGCTTAACTGCAGGTCGGGTATCTCCCGAAACTGCTCTTTTCCCATATGTCACAGTGGATAAAATTCATGAAAGTAGTCATCACACAGGATGTAAAACCCTCTTTAGAATAACGGCAGATGAACACATTGTTGAGTGGGAACCGTTTAACTATTTGCGCGAACATAACTACGCCATTGAACGTAATATTTATAAAAATATATTGGGTAATAAAGTATGTTTTGAAGAAATAAATCACACTCTACAACTGGCATTTCGTTATACATGGGCGAGCAGTGACGAGTTTGGATTCTGTCGAACATGCGAATTTGAAAACCAAGGTAATCGCGACATTAACGTTGAAATGGTAGATGGTTTTCTAAATATTCTGCCAGCTGGAACGCCAAGGTTTACTCAATCACAATCCAGCAATCTGGTAGATGCATATAAGTTTACCGAGATAGATGAACAAACAGGGGTAGGCATTTTCACCTTATATTCAGGTATAACTGATCGCGCTGAACCAAGTGAATCGCTTCGCGCTAACGTAGTGTATTGTCTGGGATTAGATTACCAAAATATTTTGTTATCAGAATCCCAAATAGCGGATTTCAAACGTCAGCAAACAATTACTGCTAGACCGTTTTACCGCGGGGTCCGCGGGGCATATTTAGTGAACAGTCAATTTGACCTGTTGGCAGCACAGCGTAAAAACTGGAAGTTGGTAGCAAATGTTGAATTAGATCAAAAACAAGTAACAGCATTGCTAGAAAGTATTCGAGAGCCGCAAACCTTTGATGCTAAGTTGCTAGATTCAATCGCTTCAGGAAGCGACGCCTTGGCTAAAATTATGGCGAGTAGCGATGGCTTTCAACAAACCAACGAAGAATTAGTTACGGTGCATCATTATGCCAACACCTTATTTAATGTGTTACGAGGTGGTATTTTTAAAGACCAATATAAAATTAATCGCGATGATTTTATAAAAACGATAAAGACGTTTAACCAAAAGGTTTATCTAGCAAACAAAGATGTCCTGTCGAGTTTGGCAAGTACCATTTCAGTACAGACACTTTTAAATAAAGTGAGTCAGTTGGATGACATTCAATTGCAGCGCTTGGCGTTCGAATATTTGCCGGTTACGTTTGGTCGACGTCATGGTGACCCGAGTCGGCCTTGGAATCAATTTGCAATTAATTTGAAGGATAAACAAGGTAACCCGTTACTGTCATACCAAGGTAATTGGCGAGACATTTTCCAAAACTGGGAATCCTTAACTTTTAGTTATCCTGAATTTATAGAAAGTGTGGTCGCCAAGTTCCTTAACGCATCTACGATGGATGGTTATAACCCCTACAGAATTACTAAGCAGGGGATCGACTGGGAAGTGGAAGAGCCCGATGATCCTTGGAGTTATATCGGCTATTGGGGCGACCACCAAATCATCTATTTATTGAAAATGTTGGAGCTATCGAATCAGTTTCACCCTGAAAAACTGCACCAAATGTTACGTCTACCCATATTTAGTTATGCCAACGTGCCTTATCGAATCAAAAACTTCGACGCGTTGTTAGCCAATGCGAAAGATACGGTTACCTATGATAATGAACTAGCCAACCAAATTGAGAAACGCGTTAAGCAGATGGGTTCTGACGGCAAACTTGTGCTGGACCAGAAAGGTGATGTGTATCAAGTTAACTTACTTGAAAAACTTCTAGTACCTTTGTTAAGTAAGCTCAGCAATTTGGTTATTGATGGCGGCATTTGGCTCAATACCCAACGACCTGAATGGAACGACGCTAACAATGCATTAGTTGGGCAAGGTTTATCTATGGTGACCTTGTATTACATGCGTCGCTATTTGCACTTTTTCAGAGCGCTGTTAGCCGAGCAGCAGCAGGATTTTGACTTGTCTTTAGAAGTCAGCCAGTGGTTACATGATACCAGTATTGTGTTAAGTGATATCGCTTCTCATATTTCAAATGGAGACATATCTCCTTCAATGCGTTTTGAATTAATGCAGCAATTAGGAAAAGCGGGTGAAGCATATCGCACGAAAGTTTACCAACTAGAAGGTTTTTCAGCTAAAACAGAGCAATCTATCGATCAAGTTAACAGATTAATTAATGATGCTTTGGTTGCGGTGGATCATTGCATTCAAAGTAATCGTGACGATAACGGCTTGTATCATGCTTATAACTTACTCGAATTGAAACAAAAAAGCACTGATGTTGCTCATCTTTATCCTATGTTAGAAGGGCAGGTTGCTGCATTAAGCAGCGGTGCGATTAAGGGCGAAGAAGCGATTAATGTACTAGAAGCACTGTTTGCATCGGATGTTTACCGCGCTGACCAGCAAACGTTTATGTTGTATCCAGATAGAACGCAAACACGCTTTTTAGATAAAAATTGCGTGCCTCAAGGCGCATTAGATAGTTTATCTGTCTGTCAGCAAATGCTTTCCAATAAAGACGAACGCTTGATTATGCGAGATCAACGTGGCCAGTTGCGATTTAATGCAGATTTAAAAAATGCCAACGATGTCGCAGCCTTGCTTGATGATCTGAGTGAAGACTATGGCGAGCAAATTTCACAGCAGGCCTCATCGATTTTAGCAATTTATGAAACTGTGTTTAAACATAGTGAATTTACCGGTAGATCCGGCGGCATGTTTGGTTTTGAGGGATTAGGCAGTATTTATTGGCATATGGTCTCAAAACTGCTTCTTGCAGTAAAAGAACAATTTTTCCAAGCGATTGACGATGAGCAAAGCGAACAGGTGATTCATCGTTTAGGTGAGTTATATTATCAAGTTCGCAAAGGTATTGGCTTTAATAAAACCCCTGAAGAATATGGCGCATTTCCTACCGATCCGTATTCACATACACCTAAGCATGCCGGGGCTCAGCAGCCAGGAATGACAGGGCAAGTCAAAGAAGAAATTCTTACGCGGTTTGCCGAATTGGGTTTGCATGTCAATAAAGGCCGCGTGTATTTCAACCCCGCATTATTGCGTGCGCAAGAGTTTACCAAAGAACCTACTCAATTCACTTATTTAGACGTGGATGGACAATGGCAAAAATTGCAACTTGCCAGCAATAGCATTGGGTTTACTTGGTGTCAGGTGCCATTTGTATATCACCTGAAGGAACAAGGCAATGCAGAAATAAGGCTAGATTTCGTGGATGGCGAAAGTGAAAACTTGCACCAAAATCAATTATCTGATGAACAAAGCCAGATGTTATTCAATCGCACAGGGCAAATTAGAAAAGTAGAACTAAGCGTAAGTAAACAGCATTTGTTTATTCACGAAAACTAATTTAGTTTCACAGGTTCATTATTTTAGAAGAGAAATGGAGTGTATTTGCACTCCATTTCTCTTTCTCTGTTCTGGGCAAAGGTAAGCGCCAACTCCTCCTACGATGTTAAAGGTACTTCGTTTCCTGTTGATTGGATAATCAGTAAATTATTTTGTAGAAAGCTAGTTATACGGCACTACCGCACTAACATTTCTTCCAATTCTTCCAAGGATTTACCTTTCGTTTCTGGTAGATAAACGATAATAATCGCCAAACCAATTAGTGCGAACAAGCCATAAAATGCGAAAGTGAACGTAGCCCCTAATGTGGCTAATTCCCATGGGAATACCAACTGTACTAAAAAACTAACCGCAGAATTAATAAGCCCTACAAACGAAATGGCAATTCCGCGAATTTGGTTAGGAAATAGTTCAGAAAATAGTACCCACATCACTGGGCCCAGAGAAATTGCAAAGCAAGCAACAAACCCTAATAAACTAGCAAGTACCCATTTTTGATCTACTTGAATCGCTGCAGCTATCAATTCAGATTCGAATCTTAGGGCGTCTTGAGAACCTAAATGCGTCACCAACGCAGCTTTAAATTCTAGGTCGTCTTGATAGGTCGTTTCAAGCAGTGCTGCTTGGCTATTATGATTAATTTCAACAGATAGTTTAGCTAAGCTGTCAGGTTCCAATTGGTAAGTGGCTTGGCCAAATTGAAACGCCATCATCCCCATGCAAATAGCGATTCCGGACACCCCAAACACTAACAATGCTTTACGGCCCACTTTGTCGATTAAAATGATAGCGAATATCGTAAATAGTAAATTAATTAAACCGACTAATACGGCTTGCATAAAGGATGCATCGGTGCCAAATCCACTTTGTTCAAAAATCATCGGTGCATAAAAGAATACGGCATTAATTCCGGTGATTTGTTGCAATATGGCAATGGAAATACCGACAATCATGACTAAGCGCATATTGGGTTTTAGTAATACCAAAAGAGAACGTTTTGGTTTGCTATCGTTTTTCTTCAAATCGGCATCTAAGTTCTTCAAGGTAAGTTGTAGTTCGGAGTCAGGTACTGTTTTTGATAGCACCTTTTTTGCTGCATCTAGTTTCCCTTTTAACACCAACCAGCGCGGGCTCTCAGGGACGAAATTGAGCGACAATAAGTACAATAATGCTGGGATGGCTTCTATGCCTAACATCCAACGCCAGTTCCATTGCTGAATGTTCCAACTATCTTGTTCAGCCAGGGTCGACGCTCCTAGCTGTAAAATTAAGTAATTTGTAAAAAATGCAGCTGAAATGCCTATTACGATATTAAGTTGATTGAGCGAAACCAAGCGACCACGATATTTTGCTGGGGCTATTTCTGCTATGTACATAGGGGCGATTATTAATGCAGCTCCGACCCCAAATCCGCCTAACATTCTGGCTAATACTAAAATTAAAAAACTCGGTGCGACAGCAGATAAAATCGCTGATAGCAGAAACAGAAATGCTGCGATTTTTAACACTCGTTTACGGCCATATTTATCAGAAAGCGGGCCTGAAATCATCATCGATAATGTGGCTGTCAGCGTGAGTGACGCTACTGCCCAGCCTAATTGTAATTTACTTAAATTAAATTCAGGCTCGATAAATTTAACCACCCCAGAGATGACAGACGCATCGAAGCCCATTAAAAACCCACCTAATGCAGCAATCAATGAAATAAAGGCAACATAAAATAGTGAAAACGATGTTTGAGGTGTCATAAATTAAGCTCGAGTTTAAGGAGGAACAGCAAGAGTATTTATAAAGCGAAATACCCACTAATTATTCAATCACGTTAACGTATTTTTTACTTTTAATGCTAATTTTACGCTAAAGTGGTTCAGGGCTGCGGTGGAGCGGACAGCAAAACTAGCAGATAGATCAGCCCGAATGTTATATTGGTCTATCGTGGTAAGGTTAATTATGTTTGAAAGAATAATCGATTTAACAAAGCGTTTTATTTCTACTCAGCCTTCTCGAAAGTTTTGGCTGTGGCAAATTGGTTTCTGGTTGTTTGTAAGTGTCATGAGTTTCGCTGTATTGACACTTTGGTACGGACCATTTGCTTGGCAGCACATACTGCATATCGTATTACAGGCGATTCTTGGTTTAGTCCTATCGTTGGTGCTGTATTGGGTATTCATGCATATTTGGGACAAGAGCACCCGTTCACGGGCGGTGCTGGGTTTCTTCGCTGTCATGACGGTATCTTTTATTTGGACCTTGGCTCGAGTCTATGCATTCGTGTCTTTAACCGGAGATGACACTGAATGGGCCCAGTTCGGCGGATGGCATTTTGCCAGTATTTTTATCTTTTTGTGCTGGGCGGGACTATTTCATGGTATTCGATATTATGACCTATTACAGACTGAGCACGTCATTCTTTTACAAGCTGAATCTGAAGCTAAAGAAGAGCAACTAAAACGGATGAAAGCACAGAGCGTGGCCAGAGACGCACAACTTAAAATGCTACGTTATCAGTTGAACCCTCACTTTTTATGTAACACCCTAAATGCCATAAATTCGTTGGTTGAAAGCAATGAAACAGTCAAAGCGCAAAAGATGACAGTGCAGCTGAGTAAGTTTTTACGTTATTCACTGGATAATAATCCGGATACTAAAATTTCTTTAGAAACGGAAGTAAACGCCTTAAACCTATATTTGGAAATCGAAAAAACACGATTTGAAGATCGACTCAAGTTAGATTTCGAAATAACACCTGAAGCACGCATGGCTCTTCTACCTAGCCTTCTACTACAACCTATTATCGAAAACTCCATGAAACATGCTATTGCTCAAAGCGAATCAGGCGGCACTATCGAGTTTCGAGCTGACGTCGTGGGGGCGAGATTAGTCCTACAATTGAGTGATACTGGATCAGGGGCGAAAATCGCCAAAAGTAAGTTAAAAAGTTCAACTGGCCGTGGTGTGGGTTTGCGAAATACCGACGAACGATTAAAAGCACTTTATTCCAATGATTATACGATGGACATCACATTATTGCCCTCGGGTGGTTTAAAAACCATTATTAACATTCCTTGTGAATACAATTTAGCGGATAAAGTGGAAAGTACAATTACCAAGGAAAGATTGGCATGAACAAAATAAGAGCCGTTATTGTTGATGATGAACCTTTGGCCCTCAATGTGCTGCGAGCAAAGCTGAATGATTTAGAACAGGTAGAGATTATCGGTGAAGGTAAAAATGGTAGACAAGCCATTGAATTAATCGTCGACTTAAACCCAGATTTGGTATTTTTGGATATTCAAATGCCCGGCCTAAACGGCTTTGATGTCGTTAAAAATTTACAAAGTGAATTGGTTCCGTTGATTGTGTTTACTACCGCATATGAGCAGTATGCGTTAGATGCGTTTGATGTGCACGCTGTAGACTATATTTTAAAACCTATTGATGCAGAACGAATTCAAAGAGCGGTAGAGCGTGCGCAAGAGCGCATGGCGGCCAGCGAACAAACAGATAATAAGCCGCCAATTATCGGTGCTATCGATACAATCAGTCGTAAAGAAAATGCATTACAACTCGATGAAGACCTTAATCAGCATTCGGCAAATAACAACTTAGAACGAAAGATTGTTATTAAAGAGCGTGATGAGATTACCGTGCTTAAACAAACGGATATTGAATGGGTCGATGCCGCAGGAGACTATGTGTGCTTACATGCTGAAGGGGAAACGCATATTAAACGCATCACCTTAAAAGAACTACTAGAAGAGCTTGATGATTCAGTATTTAAACGCGTTCATCGTTCTACTATTGTTAATCTTAACTTTATTGAAAAAGTCATTCCCCATACTAAGGGCGAGTTTTTTCTGGAATTACAAGGAGGAGTAGAACGGATTAAAGTGAGTCGAAACTATAAAGAGTCTATCCGCAGTTTTCTTTCAGAAAAATAATACACCGGCATTGATTAATCTACACTATTCTATGACTGTAAAATCGACCAATGCCTATAATTTTGCGTTGTGCTGAGTTGCGTTAAATAAATTGTAATGCTTACATAACACTCCAATGATTACGGTCATCGTCACTTAATCTAATTAGCAAATATTTTCGTACCACTTCATAAACACTAAACGGTTGATACTGCATGAAATACCACTCTAAGGCTTGGCTATCTATCTTTGTATTAATGACATTTTGTCGCATCCATGCCGCCAACGCTCAACAGTTTGGGCAACAAGGGCCGACAGAAGTCATTACTAATAAAGTGAATTTAGATTCCCAAAAAACCAGTGTTGAAGCGGTAGGATCAGCAGAAGCAGTAAAGTCGGTAGACATATTTCCAGCCGCAGCCGATAGAGTTGTATCGGTAAACTTCGTACCTGGACAAAAAGTGACTAAAGGTCAGGTATTGTTAGAGCTTGATTCACGTCGTCAAAAAGCAGCATTGCAACGCGCTAAAATTCAACTTGCAGATGCAACCCGAAATTTAACTCGACTACAACAAAGTAGCAGCAAAGGTGCAGTTACCGAGAGTGCACTGGATGTTGCGTCAACCGCAAAAGAGCTGGCGCAAATGGATGTGATTGACGCTGAAATTGAATTGCAAGACAGAATGGTATTAGCACCATTTACGGGTTACGTAGGGCTTACCGATGTTGAAGTCGGGGATCGTATTACTTTGCAAACGTTAATCACCACGTTAGACGATCGTAGTCAGCTGTTTATCAATTTCAGAGCGCCAGAATCTGCCGCTAACACGCTTAACCAAAATAGTATCGTAACTGTACAACCTTGGACTAATCGTGACACTACGTTAGAGGCCAATATCGCTCAATTAGATTCCAGAATAAGTAATACGGATAGGACGATTTTAGCTCGTGCTATTTTAGATAACCAAAATGATAGCTACAGACCCGGGATGAGTTTTAGAGTCAATATTAGTGTATTAGGACAAAACTTTCCGGTTGTGCCTGAATCAGGGCTTTCCTGGGGCGCAACGGGTGCATATATATGGAAAGTCGTAGATGACAAAGCCGTAAAAGTGGACGTGCAAATTAAGCAACGTATGCGCGGCTTTCTCTTGGTCGAAGGTGACATAAATGCTGGCGATCAGTTAATTGTGGAAGGCATACAAAGGTTAAGACCAGGGCAAGCAGTTGACGTCAGGGCTCAGGAGGCAGACTAATGAGTTCACCCACCCATCATCAACAAGATTTACCTTCGTTATCGGTGCGAAGACCCGTTCTAATTGTTGTGATCAACTTGCTAATTATGATCGCGGGTATTGCTGCGTTAAGCGGATTAGAAGTCAGGGAATTACCGGATGTCGACCGTCCGCGCCTCACCGTCACCGCTAGTTATCCTGGAGGTTCACCAGAAACCGTTGATATGGAAGTAACCAGTCGACTAGAAGGGGCTATTGCACGAGTAAGTGGTGTTGATTCGATCAGAGCGCAAAGTGAAGAAGGAAATTCACGCACCGTAGTTGAGTTTCGTCCGGGAGTCAATTTAGAAGATGCAGCTAACGAAACCCGTGAGGCCGTTAGTCGTGTACAAAGAGAGCTACCTGATGAGGTGGAACGGCTATCTATCATTAAAGCGGATAATGATGCAGAAGCAGTTGTGAATTTAGCGGTTTCCAGTGACAGCATGAGCACAGAAGCCTTAACTGAAATGGTGGAAACTGATTTAGCGCCGATGTTTTTGAGCATACCAGGTGTGGCTGATGTTCGACTCAATGGTGACCGCGAGCGAGTCCTGCGAGTGACAATTGATCCGCTGCGACTGACGAGTTTTGGATTGTCTGTTACTGATGTTTCAGATGCACTTAAACTGGCACCCTTTGATGTTCCAGCAGGAAGTCTTAGATCAACTGATCAAACCTTGATAGTGCGCGCAGATGCGACTTCGGTTACCACTGATGAAGTTGAAAATATTGTGATACGCGGCGACACGCGTGTTGGCGACGTAGCCAGCGTATACTTTGGCCCAGCGGATGCTTCAAGTTTAGTTCGCTTAGATGGGACGCCAGTCATCGGCTTAGGCGTATTGCGACAGGCAAGTTCCAATACCATCGAAATCTCTGACGAAGTGCTGAAAATGGTCAAGCAGCAACAACTGCGCTTTCCTGAGTTAGATATTACCGTCACGTCCGATGATGCCGAATTTATTCGAGGCTCGGTAGAAGAAGTGATTACTTCTTTAACCTTTACCATAGGGCTAGTGGTTTTGACTCTGTGGGTATTTATCGGTTCAGGTAGGGCTACCATCGTACCTGCGTTAGCTATTCCCGTATCCTTGGTAGGTGGATTGGCGGTGATGTGGATGCTCGGATTTTCCATAAATATCCTCACCTTGTTGGCGCTGGTGTTGGCGACAGGGTTAATTGTTGATGATGCGATCGTCGTATCTGAAAACATTCAACGTCGTCGCTCTTTGGGGCTAGGGGCTCGAGCGGCGGCGGTTATCGGAAGTCGAGAAGTGTTTTTTGCCGTTGTGGCGACCACAGCGGTGTTAGCTGCAGTATTTATTCCCATTGCCTTTTTACCATCTACCGCCGGGCGCTTATTTCGCGAATTTGGAGGCGTGTTGGCAAGCTCAGTGATTATCTCATCGTTTGTCGCTTTGTCACTAGTGCCAGCGTTAACCGCGCGTTTACCTCTTAAGAAAAATCCAAAACACTTCTTAGGCAAGTTTGGAACCTGGTGTGGCAATGGATACGAACGCAGTTTGTCTTGGAGCTTACGATACGGTTGGTTGATCGTGCTCTTGTCATTGGCTGCTGCTGGCTACGCGAGTTATCTATATCAGTCTCTAGATAATGAATTGCTGCCCAGTGAAGATCGCGGAAATATTCGTATTTTTGCCCGTGGGCCCGATGGTGTAGGCGTTAACTTTATGGATCGACAAGCCATGCAGATGGAAAACGCACTGATGCCGTTTGTTGAAGAAGGTGAAATTAAATCAATTTTAACGATTGTTGGAAGATGGGACCCGAATATTGTTTTTATCACTGTTCCATTAGTTCCTTGGGATGAACGGAGACAATCCCAGCAAGAAATTATTGATCAACTGCAACCTAAAATTAATTCGATTCCCGGAGCGCCCGGGCGTGCATTCGGTTCAAATAGTTTGAATTTACGAGGCCAAGGTGGGGGCTTAGAGTTGGCTCTAACCGGCGAAGATTATGCTCAAATTTATCAAGCGGCGTTGGACTTTAAAGCCAAAGTTGAAGAACAGCTTTCGGGGTTTGGTAATATTCAAATTTCCTATCAGCCGACACAGCCGCAATTGCGAGTGAATATTGATCGTCGTCGTGCTGAGGAGTTGGGTGTTTCTTTTGCAGATATATCAACCACATTGAGAGCGGCAATAAATGGTGATGATGTTGCTGATTTAAACGTGGGCGATCAGGCTATTCCTATTATATTGCAAGCGTCGAATGCGAATTTGAGTAACCCATCAGATCTCACTAATCTCTATGTATCCTCCAGCACCGGGGGCTTAGTTCCGCTTTCCAGTTTGGCTTACATTACCGAAGAGGGAGTCGCTTCTGAATTAGAGCGACATGCGCAACGAAGAGCCATAGAAATCGAAATGGAACTTATCGATGAGTCCTCTATGCAAGCGTCAGTAGAAAGTATTCGGCAGTTGGCTCAAGACACTTTACCTCCGGGAATTGGCTTAGTTTTCTTAGGAGAAGCAAAAACCTTTGAGGAAACATCACAGCAGGTACTAATGACCTATGTCTTAGCGTTTATTATTGTTCTGTTAGTGTTAGCTGCACAGTTTGAGAGTGTTAATAGTGCGATAGTGGTAATTTTAACCGTGCCATTCGGTATAGCCGCCGCGCTTTTTGCCCTGTACTTAACAGGTATCTCGATTAATATTTATTCGCAGATTGGACTTGTAATGCTAATAGGCTTGTTGGCTAAAAATAGTATCTTATTGGTTGAGTTTGCCGACCAAATGCGCGACCAAGGATATAGTGTGAAAAACGCTATTGTAGAGGCCGGTAAGGTTAGATTACGTCCTATTATGATGACGTTAGTTTCAACTATTCTTGGTGGCCTACCATTGATTTTATCAACCGGAGCGGGCGCTGAAGCACGTAACTCCATAGGTTGGGTAGTCTTCGGTGGTTTAGGTATTGCAGTAGTATTTACACTTTATTTGACGCCGGTGTTGTATTTGGGGCTGGCCAGATTTACTAAGCCCAGAGCAGATGAAGCCAAACGTTTAGACGAGGAGCTAGACAAGGCGAGTGAAGCTGGGTTGTCTGTCGAGTAACCTTCAATCGATTTAATTCGATGGACTGGATGATTCGTTTTAACCTGCGTTCATCCAGTTCACACTTTGGCAAATGATTTTAATCTGTAGTGATCTCTAAGTGATAACCTGCATATTTGCGCATGTTGATGACACGATCGTTATCAAGCATCCAATATTGCCCTTTGATGCCATTTAACTTGCCTTCGAATTGCCCCTCTTTTTCAAGATTAATTGATTTTATTTTAGTTGGGTATTTTGACACCGGATATTGAATATCAATCACTGGCATGTCGACTAAATTGACCGCCTGAATTCCATGTTCTGAGCCAATTTGGTCTAATTCCATCTCCACTAAACCAAACAAATGCTCACGCATGGCGATTAAATCAGCTTGTACTGGCTGTTCTTTTAACATGGTTCGCCAATTTGTTTTATCCGCGATATGTTGCTTAATGACACTTTCTGCCAATCCACTAACTAATCTGTTTTTAACTCGCAGAATCGGAACTGCCTGAGTAGCCCCCTGATCTATCCAGCGGCTGGAAACACCATCGCTCACGTGGCGCGTGATACCTACTTTTAGGGTGCCAGTGTTGGCCAAATACACAAAGTGATCATTCATGCAGTTTTCTTCGCCCCATTGAGGCTCGCGACATGTACCTTGGTGATAATGGCAGGTTTCTGGCCTGATGATACATGTATCACATTGAGCTAGTTTCATTAGGCAGCGATAACAATACCCCTGATTAAAGCTCTTTTTGGTTTTTGTGCCGCAATGTACACAATTTATAATACCGGTAAAATTCACTTGCACAGAGCTACCAATTAATGGATTCATGTTGATTAGTTCATCACCAATAGGTAATCGATATTCAACGAGTGAGCCTGTTTCAGCAGCTCCACGCATTTTGCGAATATTTCCTGTGTATGTTGGCATTATATTTCTACTTCTTTTTTAGTTCTTGGGCGTTAACTATCCCAGTTTATTAATACTTAGTCTAAGTGCTTTGCTAAGAATGCATTGTTCGCATCAAAAAGTGAACAGTTTTGATTTGACTTGCCTCACCTATATACTTGCACATTAGTCGATAACAATGTGGTGAAGAACAATGAAAAGCTGGATAATTTTAGCGCTGTTTTTGATACCTTTTGATAGTTATAGTTTTGAACTTTATCTGACAAGACATTTTGAAAAACAGGCCGATATCCCCAATCCCGAATTGACCGAACACGGTAAAAAAAGGGCCATTGCTTTAGCGGAATTTATTGCAGATAAAAATATTACCCATATTTACAGCACAGATTATTTAAGAACCAAGCAAACCGTTGAACCCGCGATACAGCAACTTGAACTCTCTATGTCACTCTATGATCCCAAGCAACTTGTTGATTTTGCGAGTGAATTATTATCAAAAAAGCAAACGGCATTAGTGGTTGGTCATAGTAATACCACACCTGAACTCATTTCACTATTAGGTGGTAAGGCAACAAAAATGACGGAAAATGATTATGGAGAGCTGTTTATTTTGCGGATATCTGGTTCCCATATTACAACTGACAAAATACTTATCGAAGCAAAGTGATCCACTAAAACTATTCCACGCAAACGATTGGAGACCATGGTATAAAAACACATAATGTTTTGTGCTTTTAATTAACTAGAATATGCATTCATTATTTGGGTGTCTTAATAATAAGGGATTTTTTTGACTCAGTGTAAGCAAGTATTCATAGCTTTTTGGGCACTTTGGATAGTGAGTCTATCTGCTATGGCAGAGCCTATTTATGACTGGCAATCACCCTATGATGAGATGATTGAGCTATCAGCGAAATCGCCAACAGAAGTGCTAAACAGGTTATTGCAAAACGAGCCTTCAGAAACTCACGATAATTTAGCGATTGCACAATATCACTCAAGTTTAAGCATGGTTTATTATTTGTTGAGTTTCCCCAACGAATCTTTGCAACACGCACAAACAGCATTAACTTTCATCGATCCTAAAGCGCAGCCTTGGCTGTTTCACATGACTAAACTAAACGAAGCGCAAGCCTATGATATTTCGGGGAAACCGAGGAATGGGCTAGTGGGTAGTAACGCCGCTTTAGTATGGGCTGAGCTCAATAACAATACTAACTTGCTAGTATCTGCACTATATGTAAGAGGCATAATTCTTAACTCATTAGTGGATTATCAAGGAGCACTCAATGATTTGCAGCGTGCCTACGATTTAGCGCCTAAAAGTACTGTAATGAGTAGCGGTGATGTGGCCGGTATGCTTGCGTTGGTGTATGAATATCGTGGAGAAGATTCGCTATCAATTCCATTTTTTGAAGAAGCTGCCCAGTATCACCAGCAAAATGAAAACATTCTTGAATTAAGTATTGCTTTATATGGCTTGGGGCGCGCAAATAAAAATGTAGGTAATCGAGAACTAGGGCGATCTCAACTTGAGCAGTCGAAAGAATTCGCAGAGCAGGTAGGAGATGAGCAAGGGGTGGCTTACGCATTAAAAGAGTTAGCTGGAATCTCGTTATCCGAAAAAGATTTTGTTGGGGCTAAATTTAAACTACAGCGTGTGTTTGGCATTTTTGAAAAAAGCCAGAATGTTTATATGCTTTTAGACACCAATTTATCTCTATTGAAGGTTGCATTAGCCGAACACAACCCTACCAATGCGCGGCAATATTTACTGGCAGCCAAAACGTTTATCGACCCAGAAAACATGCCGATGCAAAACGTTGCTCTGGAAGAGATGCATGCCAAAGTATTAGCTTTAGAAGGTAAATACCAAGAAGCGTTTAATAAATTGGATGCCACAGTGGCGTGGAAACAACAGTTATTAAATCAGCAAAGTACTCAACAATTGCATAGTCTACGTTCTAAGTACGAAATTGACCTAAAAGAGCGGGAAAATAGGTTACTAGAGCAGCAAAACAAACTCCAACAAATTAGCCTTAATGACGTTGAAACGAAAAACTTACAATTACTTTTGCTGTTTGGCGCGACACTTATCATTTGTGGCTTATTGGTGGTTTTGGTGTATCGCACTATTCAAAATCGCTCAAAACTAGAACAACTCGCAAATATAGATAGTCTCACTGGATTGGCAAACCGTAGGAACGCTTTTGAATTGTTGCAAAAGCAAATTGAGTTAGCTAATCGTCATCATTTCCCGCTTTCTGTGGCGATCATCGATATTGATTTATTTAAGAAAATTAATGATACGTTTGGCCATGCTGGTGGTGACAAAGTCTTAAAAAGCTTTGGCAAACTTTGCCAAAATACTTTCAGACAGACCGATGTTATTGGCAGGATTGGAGGTGAAGAATTTATTATTGCATTACCTCACACATCACTTTTAGATGCTGAAAAAACGCTAAAAAGCTTATCTTTAAATGTTAAAAAGTTAATCGATTCAATTGATCTTGAAGGGCTTAGGTTGTCGATTTCTACTGGGTTAACCCAATACACTCCTGGTGAGCAACTAGAAAGCGTGATGGTACAGTGTGACCAAGCGTTATATCAGGCCAAACGAGGCGGCCGCGATAAAGTTGTGATTTTTGATGAACAAGACCCGTCGCTGCTACAACTAGAGCTTTAAGGTTCGAACTCAAATAATATTAAAATGGCACAGTTTGGACCAGGCTGTATAATAGCAACAAGAAAAATCTCGCCAATAAAACGTATGTTATGGAGTTCTCCTGCTTTTGCAAAATACCCCGCTAAAAGGATTCTTACTGACTCGTAATGCGATTGAAAAAAACGGACGTACTTACATAGAGTTTTGGTTAAGTACCCCAGACGGGCCTGTAAAAGTCACTACAGAGCAGCAAAATGCGGTTATGTTTATTGCATGGAAAGATGAACAAGCTGCATGTTCAGTGTTAAAGCATTCAAGCATCTCGGTTAAATCGACTCGGCTTAAATTAAAGACTTTTACCCAAGATCTAGTTTGTGCTCTGTATTTTACCACCACAAGCGCATTTTATCGGGCACGGGATATATTAAAGCAAGCAGGTATCACGTCATTTGAAAACGATATTCGACTTGCAGACCGTTATTTGATGGAGCGTTTTGTCTGTGGCGGAGCTTTTTTTACCGGCGATATTGAAACATCCGATCTTGACTCTAAAGCTTATATTGCAATGAAAAACGGCAGGCTCAAACCCACAGAGTACATCCCGAAATTGACACTATTGTCGTTAGATATTGAATGCAGTTTGGATGGCGAGCTGTATTCGGTAGGCCTTTCAAGCGCGGAATATAAAAAAGTCATAATGATCGGCAAGCCTCAGCACAGTGAAGAATGGATTGATTGGGTGGCCGATGAGAGAAGTCTTTTAGAAGGTCTTATTTCACATGTAATGGATTTCGATCCCGATTTAATCATTGGTTGGAATATCGTTAATTTTGACTTCAAGATATTGACCGAAAGAGCCAAAAAACTAAATATCAAATTGCGCCTTGGCAGAGACGGAAGCGAAGTCTACTGGCGAGAATCTCGAAATGATAGCAATCTGGCCTTTATGAGCATTGCAGGTCGGGTGGTGATTGATGGAATTGATAGTTTAAAAACAGCCACGTATCAATTTGACAGCTTTTCATTAGAAAATGTAGCCCAAACGTTGTTGGGAGAAGGTAAGGATACTCAAGACGTTGATAATCGAATAGCGGCCATTAGCCATGATTTCTTGCACAATAAGATGAAACTAGCGCGTTACAATTTACAAGATTGCCAATTAGTAGAACGAGTATTCGCTAAAACAAACTTAATCGATTATTTGTTACTTAGAAGCCAATTAACCGGATTAGAGTTGGATAAAATTGGTGGTTCGGTGGCGGCTTTTGTTAATCTCTATTTACCCAAATTACATCGTGCGGGTTATGTATCGCCTAATCGCCCAGTTAACGGAGGGTTAGCCAGTCCAGGCGGTTATGTCATGGACTCATTTCCAGGTCTATACAAAAATGTTTTAGTGCTTGATTTCAAGAGTCTATATCCATCTATCATTCGTACCTTCAAAATTGATCCTCTAGGACTTACCGAAGGTTTACTTGAACCGGATAATGCAATTCCCGGCTTTCGTGGAGCTTTGTTTTCCAGAGATAAGCATTTTCTTCCTGATATTATTTCGAGCTTGTGGGAGCAACGAGACCAAGCTAAAAAGCAACAGGATGCAGCACGCTCTCAAGCGATTAAAATAATCATGAATTCGTTTTATGGCGTTTTAGGGTCTGGAGGCTGTCCTTTTTATGACACCCGTTTAGCAAGTTCGATTACGTTGCGCGGCCATGAAATAATGCAAACAACAGCAGCATGGATCGAATCTAAAGGTTATAAAGTAATTTACGGTGATACAGATTCAACGTTTGTCTGGTTAGAAAATATCGACTCAATTGAACAATCTATGCAAATTGGCAAGCAACTTGAAAAAGAGATTAATCAATTATGGCGAGAAAAAATTCAACAGCAATTGGATCTGCCCTGTTTTTTAGAAATAGAATTTGAAACCTTATTTTCAACCTTTGTAATGCCCACAATCCGAGGCGCTGAAACGGGCAGTAAAAAGCGCTATGCCGGCTTGAAATACCAACCTAATAAACCTTCAGAATTGGTTTTTAAAGGGCTGGAAACGGTTCGTTCAGATTGGACCAAGCTGGCAAAAGAGTTTCAGCCTACTCTATATAGCATGGTTTTTGATAATCAGGATGTGAGTGCTTACTTGCTTGATGTGATAGCGAAAATAAGAAGTGGAGAATGCGATGAACAGCTTGTTTATCGGAAAAGACTACGCCAGCCGTTAGCTTTATATACCAAAAATGTTCCACCTCACGTAAAAGCGGCTCGAATAGCCGATGAGCAAAATACATTGCTGCAGCAACCGTTGCGTTATCAAAACAAAGGGTGGATAAGTTACGTCATTACCTTAGATGGCCCACAACCTATTGAGTACGTTACCTCTGAATTAGATTATGAGCATTATATTGATAAACAAATTCGACCCATTGCAGAAGGTATTTTGCCGTTTATAAATGTCTCTTTTGAAGACATAACCAGTGACCAACTTGGACTATTTTGATGTTTATTTTAACCAGCTGTTTCGTTTGTGTTTCAATTAATATCACTAACATTACCGTGTTTATTCTGGGTGATAAGAATCATCCTTAAAGTTGGGGTATGTGTCGATACCGAGTAATTTGTAAATGTAGCAAACCCCAAAACTGCTTGTGTAGAATAATGCGCCACCTATCACTGCTAATATTATACTTGCGGTAGTACCATAAAGTCCTTCAAATGCAATCGCTAACATGATCAATGCTAGAACTGAGCGAATCGCTGTATCTAAAATGCCCACATTTTGTTTCATATTTCTATCTCCTCAATCAATGTTGCTATTTTAGATTGGTACAAAAAAATATGACTTGATCTAAATCAATCTATAAACACGTTTGCTTATTGCGAATTTAAATTAGAAAATGGCAGAATGTGAATTGAACATTTGCTGTAAATTAGATGTTCAAGTGAGTTTGTTAAGAGTATATTAATTACCCAATATGTAGCGTTAAAAAGGTATGGTTGATGCGTAAAATACTTGTAATAGATGATGATCAGATTACCTTAGAATTATTGCAACACATTTTAGAAGAGTTTGTTGAAGGTGAGATTATCGCGATAAACAGTTCGGTAGAAGCAATTAACTATGTGGTCAAAAATGATTTAAGTGGTATTGATTTAGTCATTTGTGATTGGCAAATGCCCGAACATGATGGCATTACTGTATTGAAAATGGTGCGATCAAAAAATAAAGAAATCCCATTTTTAATGATAACCGGTACGGCCACAAGAGACTTGGTTATGTCAGCAAAAGAAGCAGGTGCTTCTGGTTTTATTGCAAAGCCATTTAAAAACCATGATTTAACAGAAAGAGTTGCCAGACTATTAAATTAACCTCTTTTTTATCTCCTCTTCTTCAGTTTTTACAATCGTTATAGGAACCCTCATGCAGTTTGATGACGTTATCGATAGATCCTCTACTTATTCATTCAAATGGGAGAAATACAAGGGCAAAGATATTTTGCCTATGTGGGTAGCTGATACCGAATTTGCCAGTCCTCAGGCTATACAGTTGGCACTTGCTGATCGTGTTAAACATGGTTTATTCGGTTATACACTACCAGCTCAATATGAACCGGCTAATCAAGCTGTACAACGCTGGTTAAAAGATAAATATGATTGGCAAATTGATCCCCAATGGATTGTATGGACACCGGGTGTTGTTCCAGCCTTCAATGTAGCCTGTAAAGCGTATTGCGAAGCCGGTGATTCAGTGATGATTCAAACACCTAACTACCCTCCGTTGCGAGCTGCACCGGGTATCAGTGGTCTAAAAACGATAGAAATTGCTAGTGTTGAAGTGGATGGTCGCTGGACCTTGGATTTTGATCAACTTGAAAAACAAGCAAGTGATCCTAAGTGCAAGTTATTCATTATCTGCAATCCAATGAACCCTGTGGGTTCGGTTTTGAATGAATCTGAATTACGTAGAATTAGCGAAATATGTAATAAATTTGACGTTAAGTTATGCTCAGATGAAATCCATTGCGACCTCATTCTTGATCAAACGCTAGCTCATTTGCCAGCAGGTAATTTCCCCGGTCTAGAAAATCACTCAATTACCTTAATGGCAGCCAGTAAAACCTTCAATGTTGCTGGTTTAGGTACTTCGTTTGCCATAATTCCCGATAACAAGCTGCGGTCAAAATTTGTTCTTGGCATGAGAGGGTTTATTCCTTGGGCAAATGTTATGGGGCTAGTAGCGACTGAGGCAGCGTTTACAAAGTGTGATGAATGGCACGCTGACTTACTTGATTATTTGCGTGGAAACTTAGCTTACATTGAACAAAAAATTGCGCAAATTGACGGTCTGCGCATGTTAAAAGTGGAGGCAACTTTTCTTGCATGGATTGATGCTAGTGGGTTGGGGCTAGATAATCCTCAAGCCTATTTTGAAAGTAAAGGTGTGGGTCCTTCACCAGGTGTGGATTTTGGTAACAAACAGTTTGTTAGAATCAACTTTGGTTGTCCAAGAAGTATGCTTGAAGAAGCATTTAAAAGACTAACTGCTTAATAGCGAGAAACAAAGTCGTCAGAAAAATAAGCTGACGACTTTATATAATCCCAATGTGGATACAAACGCGACAATTAAGCCACCAAACAGATTGGCTAAAAATCCATTTGTTTGATTTCCCATTAAGCTCTTATTGTTTAATGTCCAAATTAAAAATATTGCAATAACCGGTAACAGTAACCCGTTGGCTGCTTGGGCAAATAAAATTGCTGCCAGTGGTTTAATGCCGATGCTGGCAAATGTGATGCCAGCAAGCATTACGGTTATCCAGATAGTCTTAAATTTCTTATTTGAAAGATCAGGTTGCCAGCCAAGCGCGCCACTTACTGCATACGCCGCCGCCAACGGAGCTGTAATTGCGCTGGTAAGACCGGCAGAAAATAATCCTATAGCAAAGAAAATATTAGCGTAGTTACCTAACAAGGGTGTTAATTGTTGGCCTATATTGTGTGCTTGTACTTCAGTTTGCGTGGCAAAGAATGCAGTGGCAGCACAAGACAGAATTGACAAGGTGATGAATCCGCCAAGCCCAATCGATAACGTAGTATCGATACGGTTATTCTTCATTGCGGATGGAAGATCCTGATTATCCTGCCGGTTGTTAGCAACGATACTCGCATGCAAGAACAGGTTGTAGGGCACTACTGTGGTGCCAATCAAAGCGATAACCATTAAACTGCTACCACTAGGTAACGCAAACGAAAATGCACCTTTGAGAATCTCTATTAAATCTGGTCCAGCAATAAACATGGTCGCGATAAATACAGTCGACATGGTAAGCACTAAGCCGATAAGGGCTTTTTCAACTAACTTGTATTTTCCTGAGAGTAGTAATGCACTTGAAATTGCTGCAAGTAACCAAACCCAATGAACAAGTTTCCCTCCTGCCAAACCAGATAAACCAAGCGCTGCACCCGTTAAATTACCACCTTGATAAGCTGCATTTCCTATACCAATGGCACTAATTACCAAAAACACGGCTAACAATCTTTTGATACCTGAAAATTGTTCGGTGATTGCTTCCGCTAATCCTCGACCAGTGACTAATCCTAAACGCGATGCCATTTCTTGCAGAACAAATGTTGCGATAACCGAGAAAATTAATGCCCATACCAAAGCAAAACCGTAGTTTCCGCCTGCTAAAGTGGCAGTGGTTACCGTACCGGGTCCAATAAATGCGGCAGTAACTAATAGGGCAGGTCCAAATTTTTTCATGAGAATCAATACCTAACGATGACGTCCTAAAACGTTAGCAAGCTTATAGAGTAATTGATAGTAAATTTATTTGGATTAATGACAGTGGCCTTGCACAATAAGAAATCGTAACAAAGCCACTGTTTTGAAAGAGATTTAGAAGTGCATTCTCGCGCCAACAACGATTGAGCGGCCAGGTAGAGGTGCGGTATCTTTTATAAAGGACGCATGTACTCGGGCTTCTTTATCTAAAAGATTGTTGCCTCTAACAAATAGTACCAATTCATTATCTGAAACATCTATATAGTAATTAAATGCCGCATTGACTAAGGTGTAGCCAGCTGTTTCCGTTTCATATTCAGCGATATTGTCTTGTTTCGCATTGTAGGTCGCGCCTAATTCTGCGTGCCAATAGTCACTTTCAAAATGTAACCCAAAACCAATTCGTGCAGGCGGAATTCGCGGTAGATTTTCCCCATTACTTAATTCAGCTTTAGTAATATCCGCAAAGGTTTCTAAGCGAAATTGTTTGCTTAAGTGCCAATCAACTTCTGCTTCAAGTCCATAAATATCTGCATTTTGTTGACGAAATAAATAGATCGGAAGCGCTGTTTCTTCATGGTCATGCTCTTCAAGGCCTTCTTCCTCTATTTCGTCCTCATTATGAATATGACCGTCTTCAGCAACCAAACCTGTATTTTGTTGAAACAGGTAGTTATCAATTTGGTTGTAAAACATACTGAAAGTTGCTTCGACTGATTTACCTGAAACTTGGTAAGTAATGTCGATATTATTGGAAATTTCTTTTTCTGGCGCATGTGTATTCTGCACTATTTGGTATTCACCCGCTTCATCTGCCGGTTCAATCTCAAATGCTGCACCCAATTCATAGGTACTGGTAGCAATATGTAAACCATTGGAAAATAGTTCAGCTGCAGAAGGTGCTCGTTCAGAGCGAGCATAGTTGAAAGAGAGAGTTGCGTTGTCTCGAATACTCCAAACAACCCCTGCTGATAGACTCAATGAAGAAAAGCTTTCTTCTTCAAAGAAAATGTCTGGTGCATCATCTTCAGTTATATAAAAACTGTTATCAACAGCTATATTACTTTTTTCATAGCGAAATCCTAATTGCCACAAGAATGCACCTGAGTGTTTCTCTTCGAGCAAAAATATGGCTGCAGAATCACTTTCAGAGGCTGGCGTGAAGGCTTCTTCCCCTAACGCTGAAAAGTCGGTATTAGTGTAGTTAAGCCCGAGAACACCTTCCCAACCATTGATGCTGCGGTGTTTACCCCACAGTCGAGATTCAAATGATTCGTTAGTAAAAGTTGTTCCTATCTCACCATCTTCAATTTCACTATGATTATAATCGGTGTAAGCATTTCGAAATTTTATTTCAGTAAAAAAGCCGTCTAAATCATGGAAGTCTACTAAGAATTGATAACGATCTTGTTTTAAGCGACCAAATACTTCCTCTTCGTGCTCTTCATCATGTTCTTCTTCATGTTCATCTTCATCATGATCTTCTTCTTCATGCTCATCGTGATGCGAGTGACCGGGAATGCCATAATCGCTATCAAGCTGACCAAAAGAGAAGGCGACGTTCAAATTATCCGATGCCCATCCTAAACCTGCTGTAAAACCGCTTGCGTCGATAAAAGAATTATCTAGTTCACCACTATCTTCCGTGCCATCTATTTCTGCAGAACCTGGAATTTTATAATTTTCCGTTTGTCTATCAAAGGCATCGAAGTGCCACATCACAGTGTTGTTGCCACCGTCTACATTTAGATTAAACAAATCCTCACTAGAAACACTGTCGTGTAAGTAACTCACTTTGCCATCTATTTCTTCGCGTCTTTGGGTGGGTAATCGATTATCTACAATGTTCACTACGCCACCAATTGCACCACTGCCATACAATAGGGTTGCAGGTCCTCGAAGTACTTCTATCTGAGTAGCATTTGCAGATTCTGTTGAGACCACATGGTCAGGACCAACACGTGAGGCATCCGATACGTCGAGACCATTTTGTAAAACCTTGACTCTAGGTCCGTCAAGTCCTCTAATAATAGGGCTACTTGAAACTGGCCCGAAATAAGTACTATGTACACCAGGCACATTTTTTAATGTTTCGCCTAGAGTGGGAGCAATTCTCGATTCCAAATCATCTCCAGCGATAATAGAAACAGGTGTTGCGGACTCGAGTACCGTTGGATTGAGTGGATTAGAGGTTATGACTAGCTTTTCTATATCTTGCTCATCTTTTTGAATAGGTTTAGTTTGTGCGATGGCTTGATTGGAAACACTTAGTGCTATAAAAATGGTACTGGCAAGTAAAGAGTATGGTTGCGGAAGCACGGTGATCCCCTTGAGTATCGTTAATTTGTTAATGCAATGTTATACTGTATCAATTGATATATTATAACGTTTTAAACCGTTTTTTTGTCAATGTTTATTTTGCGTTTTCGAAAATGACTTCAATTTTAAGATTAAATTAATGCTAGGAAAGTGTATTGCCGTTCGTGAAACCTGAAGCCTTACAACAAGTTGAAAGCGTTTGTACAAAGCATTCTAAAATATTACATTCACCAAATTATATTCGTGGCTTGGTATTCGCTGTCAGCGCCGCACCTGAAATTCCAATGCCTGACCAATGGTTGAAATGGGCATTTAAGGGAGCCGGTGGGTCTATTTCTGAAGCGGAAATTGATCATGTCGCTGAGGTTTTAATGGGGCTTTTGCAATATGAATTAGCCCAGATGCGAACCAACAATCTTGATTTCCCCGGTAAAGGAGTTCCCTTACCTGATAATTTATCTGAGAAGTTATCAGTGAGTGAATGGTTGAAAGGGCTATTAAGTGGGCACTCTCGTTTGGAGTCGGTTTGGCAGGCTTGCTGGCAACAAGTGGAAACAAAAGAACCTGAAAAGTTATTAAAATTTCAACGAGATCTAAAACACTGTTTGCTTATGTTTAGTTCCTTTGCTGACATTCCAATGGCGATTGAGCAAGCGAAAAAAGTGAACAACATTAAACTACTGGATAATTTGCCAAAGATATATGCATCGCTGCCCGAGGCGCTCAAAACCTATGTGAAGTTATCCGGTCAACTAGCACAATACTTGCCAGAACAATTTGAAACTTTTGAGCAAGAAAAGTCTTAATTTCTATACAAATGCACTAGCTGTCTAATGGGCGTTTCGCTGTTCTAACTGCTTTAGGATGCATTAGTTTTTCTAAATCTTGCATACAACTGGCAATCTTTTCATGGGTTTTCTTGTCATTTGTAATCGCGTTGTATAGCCAATGGTAGGCATCTTCATAGTCATAACGGCTACCGAATCCATCGATAAACAAATCGGCAAGTTGAATTTGCGCTTTTAAATTTCCCAGCGCGGCTGCTTCACGCAGATAAATCACCGCTCGCTGCTTATCTTCTTGCACCAATTTGCCAGTGGCATAGTATCGACCTAACTGTTCAAGCGCAGCCGCAAGTCCTTGGTCTGCAGCTTCCTGCATGTAACTAATCCCTCTGCTAGGTTCTGCATCTATGCACACACCCCAAGCTAACATGTCCCCCCATAAAAATTGAAATGCTGGAATTTTTAAGGTATCTGCTCGCGCTTCAATATCTTGCACCAATTGACATCGATCTAACACAACTCGATCAAGGTGCTCGTTTTTATTTATCAGGTTAATTAACTCGTCTTGACTATATAACTCTACGGCTTTGATTGGCTCAGCACTTTGCGCGCACAATGAAAAAAGCGTTAATGCAGTAGTCACTGATAAAATTTTAAATAAATCCATGATGAACGTTCCACACAGTCAAGAGTTAGACCTAATACAGTATTGTATCGACATTTGTACAAAATACTAAATAGCTAAACTGAATTGTTGGCACTAGGCATTGGGAATGTGTTACTTAATTTCTGCCTTCACTTGAAATAACCTGACGACAACAGTGGATGTAGCTGTTGTCGCGGGATTCTATTGGGTTTTAACGATGTGAAAGGGCGGATTGAATCACTTGTGCATGTTCAGCAAGATCATGGCCTAAATCGGTTAAATAACCACCATCTGGCTGGCTAACAATGCCTTTTTCAAATAACCGTTGCGCTGCGCTTACCATTGAAGGTTCGGCATCATGATGAATTTTTAATCCTTGCATTAAACTACTGTTTGGAAATTTTAAGATCAGATTTAGCTCTTCTGTGAGTTCTTTATTAAAAGGCATAGGTTTCTCGTCTCTTTAGTAATGAATATTATTTTCGTTTTACATATTTTCCATCAAATAAGGTTGTCCAAGATTTCCCATTGTCTTGGCTGGACTCCCAATGTTGACGAACGTTATTATCAGCCGATGCTGTCCATGTGATTCGATGCACTATATTATCTCCTTTTGTGGATTTACCTGGGCCCTCTAAAATCATGGAGTGGCCGTCGAAGCTGCCATTTAAAGACAATAACAAGCCGCTATTATCTACCCAAGTTTGATGCCATTGTTGATTGTTGGAATCATAGATATTAAAGCTTTGGCCTTGATAGCCAGAAGGTGTGGTGTAATCTTCTTTGAGGATACAGCCATTTAGTTGAGACGTAATTTTATTGACCCCAACAAGTTTGTTTTGTGTGGAATATACATCCCAAGTACCAAGCCAAAAATCAAACTGTTTATGGGCTGGACTGTCGCAAGCGGCAAAACCACTAAAACTCAATATTGAGATAATGAAAAATACACTTGATCTAATAATTATTCTCATCACATTAGTTAATTGAATCTGCATTGCTAGTTAGATTATCCCTGAATGCAAACAATTACAAAAAATTAACAATTTATTTTTTCAACTAAATTGGTACATCTCTCGTATAACGGCTTTTACAGGTTTATACTTAGAGGTTCTGAAGAGACAGCGGTTCAATATGAAATACAAAGACTTACGAGATTTTATAGCACAGTTGGAAAGTAAAGGTGAACTTAAGCGTATTACCTTAGAAGTAGACACCGACTTAGAGATGACAGAAATCGCTGATCGTACTTTAAGGGCTGGCGGGCCTGCCATCTTATTTGAAAACCCAAAAGGTCACTCGATACCTGTTTTGGTTAATTTGTTCGGTACGCCCGAACGCGTTGCATTAGGTATGGGGCAAACTTCTGTTTCGGCGCTACGCGAGGTAGGAACTTTACTTGCCTACTTGAAAGAGCCTGAACCGCCTAAAGGACTCAAAGATCTGTGGGAAAAACTGCCTGTATTCAAACAGGTTTTGAATATGCCGGTTAAAGAAGTGCGAAAAGGAGTATGTCAGCAGGTCGTTATATCAGGTGACGAGGTAGATTTGTCAAAGTTGCCTATTCAACGTTGTTGGCCTGGTGATGTTGCACCTCTAATCACTTGGGGTTTAACCGTTACCAGAGGCCCAAATAAGAAACGCCAGAATCTGGGCATCTATCGTCAACAAGTGATTGCTAAAAATAAAGTCATCATGCGTTGGTTGTCACATCGTGGTGGAGCCCTAGATTTCAAAGAGTTTTGTCAACAAAATCCAGGTGAAAATTATCCGGTATCTGTCGCTTTAGGTGCAGACCCGGCTACGATTTTGGGGGCGGTAACACCAGTACCCGACAGCTTATCTGAATACGCATTTGCCGGATTATTACGAGGTGATAAAACTGAAGTCGTTAAATCTATTAGTAACGATTTACAAGTGCCAGCCAACGCGGAAATCGTATTAGAAGGCTACATTGCGCCGGGTGAAACCGCGCCAGAGGGGCCATATGGTGATCACACTGGCTATTATAACGAAGTAGATGAATTTCCGGTCTTTACTATAACTCATATTACGCACCGTAAAGATCCTATTTATCATTCAACATATACGGGAAGGCCGCCAGATGAACCGGCGATTTTAGGGGTGGCATTAAATGAGGTGTTTGTTCCTATTTTGCAAAAACAATTCCCTGAAATTGTGGATTTTTATCTTCCACCTGAAGGATGTAGCTACCGATTAGCCGTCGTTACCATGAAAAAACAATATCCTGGTCACGCAAAACGGGTCATGATGGGGGTTTGGTCTTTCCTACGTCAGTTTATGTACACTAAATTTGTGATAGTCTGTGATGACGATGTGAATGCCAGAGACTGGAAAGATGTTATTTGGGCGATCACGACTCGAATGGATCCCGCTAGAGATACCACAATGATTGAAAGTACGCCGATCGATTATTTGGACTTTGCATCCCCAGTTTCTGGTTTGGGTTCAAAAATGGGCATGGATGCAACCAATAAATTGCCAGGCGAAACTGATAGAGAGTGGGGAGAGCCTATAGAAATGGATCCCACTGTTGTAAGCTATGTCGATGAAATATGGGACAGTCTAGGACTGTCTACCAAATCTGAAAATAAATGAGAAGCTAACGTTTTTATGTCACCAATACGTTGTAAAATTGAGTCAATTGAGCCTTTAACCAACATTGTCAGCAGCGTGATTTTGCGCACTGAGACTCCTATGTCTTACAAGGCGGGACAATACCTCCGGGTCATTATGGGCGAAAAAGACTTTCGGCCTTTTTCGATAGCTAATCCGCCAGATGGCAGCGACCGGATTGAATTACATATTGGCGCAGGTCCAGGAAATGATTATGCAGGTCAAGTCTTAGAAAAAATGAAGCGCGATAGTGAAATCTATGTGGATGGTGGACATGGTGAAGCATTTTTGCGTGAAGATAATATTAAACCAACAATTTTATTAGCAGGTGGAACCGGTTTTTCTTATACCTACGCAATTTTATTGCAACGCTTAAAGATAGCAAACAATCAGCCTGTATTTTTATATTGGGGTACACGCACGTTAACTGACATGTACGCATATGAAGCGTTGGTTGAACTTGAAAAACAACATACGAACTTTCGTTTTCTGCCCGTCGTCGATGTACCAGAACACGATTGGATCGGGAAATCTGGTTGGGTACATAAAGCTATCATGGCTGACTTTGTGAGTTTAGAACCGTATCAGGTGTATGTCGCCGGTCGATTTGAAATGGCTGGGGTAGCACGTGAAGACTTTCAGACTAAGGGATTGCTGAAACAAAATTTGTACGGGGACGCCTACCAGTTCATTTAATCGTGACGCTTTATCGCTGATTTCCTTAATAGTTGGGTGGTTTTGAATAAAAATTGCCCAAATATTCAAAAAAACATAGTTTCGTCACAATCAATGGCTATAATGCCGCTCATGAATATAAAAAATAAACAAAATTTAGAAAAGAACGATCCTCATTTCCTGCGTGAAAAAGACAAGTATGAAAATCCTGTAGCAAGCAGAGAATATTTGTTTCAGGTGTTGGTAGAACAAAAAACTCCCCTGACTTTCTTAGAAATATGCCAATTCGTTAAAGCTTTAGACGAGGATAGCCGTGTAGGTGTGCAGCGTCGTTTAAGAGCAATGGAACGCGAAGGTCAAATAGTATTTAATCGTCAGAAAAAATACGGCCTGGCAGATAAAATGGAATTGATCAAGGGCCGAGTTATTGGTCATCGTGATGGTTTTGGATTTTTGAAACGCGATGATGGTGAAAAAGATTTATTTATACATCAAGCACAGATGCAAGCCTTGTTGCATGATGACATAGTGTTAGTCAAAGAAAGCGGTACAGATAACCGTGGTCGCCGAGAAGCAAGAATAGCCAGAATTATTGAGCCTCGAACTGAACCCATTGTAGGCCGTTACTTTGTCGAACATGGGGTAAGCATGGTTATCCCAGATGATAGCCGTATTGGTCACGAAATCATGATTCCAGCCGAGCATGTTAATGGCGCACGCCAAGGCAATGTGGTGGTGGTGGAAATTCTGCAGCGCCCTCGCAAACGTGTAAACCCGATTGGTAAAATACTGGAAGTACTTGGTGAGCACATGGCACCCGGTATGGAAATTGAAATGGCGCTGCGCACGTTTGATATACCTCATCAATGGCCCAAAGCCGTTAGCAAGCAAATTGCTAACTTAAATGAACAAGTACCAGAAGAAGCGAAACAAAATCGTATTGATTTACGTCAATTACCCTTAGTCACAATCGATGGGGAAGACGCTCGTGATTTTGATGATGCGGTATTCTGTGAACCTTTGGATGAGGGCGGCTGGCAGCTTTGGGTTGCCATTGCCGATGTTAGCTATTACGTTAAAACCGGAACCGCTTTAGATAACGAAGCTCAAGTGCGTGGCAACTCAGTGTATTTTCCTGAACAGGTTGTCCCAATGTTACCGGAAGTACTAAGTAACGGTTTATGTTCATTGAATCCTGAAGTGGATCGCTTGTGCATGGTATGTGAGATGACCGTTAGTGCGCAAGGTAAGCTAAAAGACTATCAATTTTACGAAGCCGTGATGAACTCTAAAGCTCGCCTGACTTATAGCAAAGTTGGCGAAATCTTAGATGGAAATCCAGAATTACATAAACGTTATGCTGAACATGTGCCGCATTTACGTAATTTACACAATATGTATCGCGTATTAAAACGTGCACGAAACAACCGTGGTGCAATTGAGTTTGAAACCCAAGAAAGTAAGTTTGTTTTCAACGCTCAACGTAAAATTGATCACATAGTGCCAGTTGTTCGCAATGACGCTCATAAGCTCATTGAAGAATGTATGATTTTGGCGAATGTGTCAGCGGCTAAATTTTTAGAGCAAAACAAAGCACCTGCGTTGTATCGAATTCACGATGAGCCTAACGAAGACAGATTGACTTCGTTTACGTCTTATTTAAAAGAAGTAGGTATTGAACATCGCATTGGAAAAGAGGCAAAGCCGCAAGATTTCACGGACTTAGTAAGCAAAATACAAGGGCGGCCTGATCAAGAGCTCATTCAAACCATGTTGTTGCGTTCGATGAAACAAGCGGTCTATGACAGTGACAATATAGGCCATTTTGGTTTGGCGTTGGAGGCTTATGCTCACTTTACTTCGCCGATCCGTCGTTACCCAGATTTAGTTGTTCATCGCGCAATAAAAGCTGTGTTGGACAAACAAGCCAGCCGAAAAAGTAAAACTGGCGGAAAATCTTATAATGCCGAAGAAGTTGAAGCGTTAGGTGAACAGTGCTCAATGACTGAGCGCAGAGCGGACGATGCAACTCGTGATGTGGCTGATTGGCTCAAATGTGAATTTATGCTTGATCATGTTGGCGACGTGTTTGAGGGGGTTATCGCATCGGTCACCGGCTTTGGTTTTTTTGTTCGGTTAGGTGAGTTCCATATTGATGGGCTGGTGCATATTTCATCCCTTGAAAATGATTATTATCATTTTGATGAAGTGAAACAATGCTTGGTTGGCGAAGCGATGGGGAAACGATATCGATTAGGTGATCCGTTAAAAGTGAAAGTGGCCGCAGTTAATTTAGATGAACGTAAAATTGATTTCATTCTAGATGAGCCCAAAGGTCGTGGTGCAAGAAAAGCTGCCGGAGCTAAGCGCGGAAAAACCAACAAAAAAGACAATGCAGATAGAGAGTCTAATCAGAACAACAATGCAACTGCGACTAAGCAACCTGCTAAAAAAGGAACAGGTAAGCCATCTCGTAGAACTACCGATAAATCATCGTCGAAAGCACCAAAATCTAAACGTCGAACAGCGAAAAGGAACAAATAAATATGGCACAGCAAGAGTGGTTGTATGGCATTCATGCACTTGAGTCGGTCATTCAGCGCGAGCCAGAGCGGCTAATCGAATTATTTGTACTCAAGGGGCGTGAAGACGATCGGCTGTTTAATATAATCAATCAAGCAAGACGATTCGGTATAGCGGTACAGTTTTGCCAACGGAAAACCTTGGACGACAAAGTTGATGGTGAGCAACATCAAGGTGTCGTAGCACGGGCTAAGCCGGGTAAGCAATACAGTGAAAACGATTTAATGGCCTTGGTAGAAGACAATCAAAAGCCATTTTTATTAATTCTTGATGGGGTCACAGACCCGCATAACCTCGGAGCATGCTTACGCACAGCTGAAGCGGCAGGGGTGCATGCTTTGGTCGTGCCTAAAGATAACTCTGCGGCTTTAACCCCTACTGTTCGCAAAGTGGCTAGTGGTGCTGCTGATGTGATTCCCTTGGTACAGGTAACTAATTTAGCGCGAACAATTCGCGAACTTCAAAAAGCCGGTGTTTGGATTGTGGGCACTGCTGGAGAAGCAAAACAAAGTTTATATGAATGTACCTTTTCAGGATCCATCGCGCTGGTGATGGGGGCAGAAGGTAAGGGAATGCGCCGCTTAACCAGAGAGCACTGTGATGAATTAATCAAGCTCCCTATGGCAGGCACTGTTACCAGTTTGAATGTATCAGTGGCAACAGGCGTATGTTTATTCGAAATAGTTAGACAAAGACTAGAATCTCAGTCATAAAATCATATCTAAGATTCACCTATCCAGTAGTATCTGAGATAGGTGAATATTCCCTTCCTTAATTATAAAAATTCATAAATTTCAGTTGATTAGACCATTTGTGTTAGTTGAAAAATCTCACGAATAGTTTTCTATCATCAAAAATGATGCATCGAAACGAAAAAATAAGGTTAAATCAATCTAGAGCAATGTTTTAATAGTGTTATGTTTTTGTTAATTTTCAAGCTAGTCTATTAATTCTATAAATAAATCTAAAAAACTAGCAAAGTTTCTATAATTGAGTACCCAAATGAGTATAAAAACGCCGTTAGAATTGTTTTACGATAAAGTGAAATCCCATCCTAATAAGCTCTATTTAACCCAACCTCATGATGGGGAAGTGCAAGAGTACAGTTGGCAGCAAGTTAATCAAAAAGTACGACAAGTAGCCCAAGGTTTGATGGAGTTGGGCTTACCTAAAGGCAGTCATATTGCGCTGATTTCAAAAAATTGCGCAGAATGGTTTATTACTGATTTAGGTATTATGATGGCAGGTCATATTTCCGTCCCTATTTTTCCAACTGCGGGACCTGAAACAATTTCATATGTCCTTGAACATGCCAAATGCCCAGCCATATTCGTAGGCAAGTTAGAACAACCAGATCAACAACTCGCTGCTATTCCTGAAACCACAAAAAGCATCGGTTTTCCCTATGCAAAATCTAAGTGTGATATTGATTGGGAAACTTTCCTTTCACAGGGGGAGTTTGCGGGTTACCCAGTGCCAAGCATGAATGAAGTTATGACTATCATTTATACTTCCGGTAGTACAGGTAGTCCAAAAGGTGTGGTGCATACATATGAATCAATAAGCTGGACGGCCAACTGCTCGTTAAAAGCGCTTAATGTAAATCAAGAAGATAGAATATTAAGTTATCTACCGCTTGCTCATATTACAGAAAGGTTGTTGGTGGAAATGTCGAGCCTCTATTCTGGTTTAGAGATTTTCTTTATCGAGTCATTAGATACGTTCAAAACGGACATTCAACGCTGTAAACCCACTTTGTTTATTTCTGTACCCAGACTTTGGACTCGCTTCCAAATGGGAATTTTAGCGCAAATGCCACAGAAGAAACTCGACCGGCTACTGCGAATTCCAATTATACGCGGCATAGTTGCGAAAAAAATTCGTCAAGGTCTGGGACTCGATTGTGCGCGACTATGGGCTAGTGGTTCTGCTCCGATTTCGCCAGCGACGATTCATTGGTTTAATCGCATCGGTATCAAAATTTCTGAAGGCTGGGGAATGACCGAAAACTGTGCATATGGCACAAGCAGTGTTCCATTTCGTGAAGACAAAATCGGTTGTATTGGTAAAGCTTATGAGGGCGTCGACATTCGCATTTCCGAAGATGGAGAGATCCAAGTAAAAGGGCCGTGCAATATGAAAGAGTATTATCTCGAGCCCGAAAAAACAGCAGAAGTGTTTACCGAGGATGGATATTTACGCACGGGTGACAAAGGCGAAATAGATGCCGATGGATATGTTCGTATTACCGGTCGATTAAAGGATATGTTCAAGACTGCAAAAGGCAAGTATGTCACGCCGGTACCGATTGAATCCAAACTAATGGAAAATGAGTACATAGAGCAAGTGTGTGTAACAGGTAGCGATCTGAAGCAACCAATTAGTTTGGTCGTTTTGTCTGAAGACGGTAGGAAACAAAATAGAGCAGAGTTAACCAATTCATTAGAATTGACCTTAAATAGCGTAAACGCAAAGTTAGAGAGTCATCAAGTACTCGATAGGTTAGTGGTTGTTCCGGAGGATTGGACAATCGAAAATGACCTATTAACCCCCACTTTGAAAATAAAACGGCATGTTTTAGAGAAAAAATACCAAGATGTGATTAATGCACCTTACAAAGAAAAGGTGGTTTGGTTATCATAGGGGAATATAACCCAATCACTTTAGGTGAAATGGTTATTAACTACTTGCGAAATGATGGGCGGTTTTTAGCAGTTTGCATTTTCAGTAGGGGCCGGTCGAACGGTATTATGACGACAAAATAGTCATTCTATGTGATTTGCTGCCCATCATTTTAGTGAAGTTAGCGATTATTTGATAAAGATTATCTAAAGGTTTGAACTTTTATTTAGTGTATGAATCGTAACTTCGTTATAGAATCCCCTGCAATTTGGTTTTGCGCTTGTTTTTAAGGAAAGTGTTTTAATGCGAAGTAAAGTTAGTTTTGCCCTGTTGGGTGTTATTTTGGCCTCAGGGTTAACAGCCTGCAGCAGCTCAGACGACAATAATACAGAATTCAGTTCTTCTGGTTATATTCAGTTTTATAATGGTTCAGCTAATAGTGCGGTTACCACTATGCGTGGTACTGAAGAAACGCAAGTATTAGCTTCGGCGTCATACGGCGATGTGACTAGTATGATTCAGACCGAAACTGGAAATACTGAAATTGAGTTTTATCGTACCGATTCAGATGACCAAGAAGTAATTTTGGAAACGCGTGATATCGATTTGCGTAACGGTGAAAAAACGTTGGTTATGTTGACTGGTGATTTTGATACCCCTACTTTCAACGAATATCGTTTTGAGCGTAAAGAATTAGAAGATCATTTTCGTCTTTTCGCAGTATCAGTAGTGACAGATCAAAGTAGTTACGATTTGTATATGAGTGATTCTGGTGCTCCTTTCTCTGAAGCAAATCTTCTAGCGACTGTAAATTATGAAAACTTCGAAGAGATGACCTACTGGGCACCTGACGAAGATGAAGAGTTTAATGAAGGTACTTATACTATTTATTTAACTGAACCGGGTTCAACAGACGTTATTTTTGAGTCTAATACGGTTTCGTTTCAATTTGCCACAGAATACGTGTTAGTGATTCGTAATAGCAGTGGTGCAATTCAAAATGGCATCGAAATCGACTTAGTACTTAACTCATCTACGGTTTCTAACTTAGATGATGTTAATGCTAGTGCGCAGTACAGATTGTATAACAGTCTTGATGACCACGACATAGAATTCACACTTGAAGGGAACGAAGATACTGACCCTATGCAAGTAAATTCAAATGCTAAAACCGATTTCCAAGATATTGAATTTGGTGATTATCGTTTATCAGCTACTTCTACTTCAGATAGTACACTGACGTTCAACAATCGTTTGGTTACACTTAACCAAGGTGAGAGTAAAGCAATCCTCATTTATCAAGGTGCGAATGACAAACTAACTTCGTTATCGTTTGACGAGAGTACGCAACCTCAGGTTTATGACAAACAAGTTGTTGCTGCAAATCTAGTTTCAGATTTCGTCGATGTAGATTTATATTTTGTGCGTAAAGATGAAACCATTGAGTCAGCAGAATATCTGATTTCGAGTATAGATTTTGGTGAAGCAAAATCAGTTACTCTACCAAGTGACTTTTATGAGCTAGTTGCGGTTTTTGATGACAACGAAGATACTCAAATTTTGTTAGATAGAACCCAATTGTTAGGGTTTGATGAGCAAGCGAATTATATTATTACTATTGAAGAGTCTTTAGATTCTCCTACTGGATATAAAATTTCACTGCTCTACTAAGTTAAATGCTTTTTAAAATCGGCCCAACAGGGCCGATTTTATTATCTTCTACTACTATTTCTTCCGCTTAATAGCCCATTTTGTACATCTAAATTTACTCCATCTGATTTAATCTGTAATTATTTTGAAATTGAACTATCACAGAGCAATCTTTTCTGTTATAGTTTCGCGCCCTTTTTATAGGGGTATGTATGAATTTTCTACAGGTTTTCGTTCAAAAGACTAGGCTTGTAAGATTTTTTGTAGCTTAAACGACTCGTGAGAGTCTTAATTTAAACAGCGGAGCACTAACATGATCCAAATGCAAACTAACCTGGATGTAGCCGACAACTCCGGCGCTCGCAGGGTTCAGTGTATTAAGGTTCTTGGTGGCTCGCATCGCCGTTATGCACATATCGGTGACATCATCAAAGTTACTGTCAAGGAAGCAATTCCTCGTGGCAAAGTAAAAAAAGGTGACGTTCTGAATGCAGTGGTGGTGCGTACTAGGAAAGGCGTTCGTCGAGCTGATGGTTCAACTATCCGTTTTGATAATAACGCAGCTGTTTTGCTTAATGCAAACAAGCAACCTATTGGTACGCGTATCTTTGGCCCGGTCACTCGTGAACTTCGTGGAGATTCCTTCATGAAGATCATTTCATTGGCCCCAGAGGTACTATAAGGAGTCACGATAATGGCTAGAAAAATTCGTCGTGATGATGAAGTAGTCGTATTAGCAGGCAAAGACAAAGGAAAACAAGGCAAAGTCCTTAAAGTACTTGCGTCTGAAGACAAGCTAATCATAGAAGGTGTGAATTTGGTGAAGAAACACCAGAAGCCTAATCCTCAATTGAATGTCCCTGGTGGCATCGTTGAAAAGGAAGCAGCAATTCACGTATCAAATGTAGCGGTTGTTAACCCGGCGACGGGTAAAGCAGATCGCGTTGGTTTCCGTTTCGAAGATGAGAAGAAAGTTCGTTTCTTCAAATCTAACGGCGAACTAGTTTAATTAATTGGAGTGTACGATGGCGAAACTGCATGATTTCTATAAAGAAACAGTAGTGGGAGAACTTGCGAAGCAGTTCAACTACAAAAGCGTCATGCAAGTCCCTCGGATCGAAAAAATCACCTTAAACATGGGTTTAGGTGAAGCGATAGCGGACAAAAAAGTATTAGAAAGCGCGCAGGCTGATATGGCTGCAATTGCTGGACAAAAACCAATTGTTACTGTTGCTCGTAAGTCTGTAGCGGGTTTTAAAATCCGTGAAGGTTATCCGATTGGCTGTAAAGTAACCTTACGTGGTGAGCGTATGTGGGAATTCTTGGAACGTTTGATTTCAATTGCAATTCCTCGTATCCGTGACTTCCGTGGCTTGAATGCGAAATCATTCGATGGCCGTGGTAACTATAGCATGGGTGTACGTGAGCAAATTATCTTCCCTGAGATCGACTTTGATAAAGTTGATAAAATTCGCGGTATGGATATTACTATCACTACTAGCGCAAACTCAGACGACGAAGCAAAAGCGCTTTTAACCGCTTTTAACTTCCCGTTTAGAAAATAAGGTGTAGGGTTATGGCAAAAGAATCAATGAAAGCGCGCGAAGTAAAACGCGCCAAGCTAGCAGCAAAGTACGCAACTAAGCGTGCAGAGCTAAAAGCAATTATCAGCGATGTTAACGTTACTGATGAAGAACGTTGGGATGCTGTTCTTAAGCTACAACAACTTCCACGTGACTCAAGTTTATCACGCAAGCAAAACCGCTGCCGTGTAACTGGACGTCCACATGGGTTCCTACGCAAATTTGGTCTTAGCCGTATTAAGTTGCGTGAAGCAGCTATGCGCGGTGAAGTCCCTGGCCTTAAAAAAGCCAGCTGGTAAGGAGTAGCCAATATGAGCATGCAAGATCCTATCGCGGATATGTTTACCCGCATTCGTAACGGCCAATTGGCAAGCAAAGTATCAGTTGCTATGCCTTCTTCTAAACTTCGCGTGTCTATCGCTAAAGTTTTAAAAGATGAAGGTTATATCGCTGACTTCGCAGTCACTGGTGACGTTAAGCCTGTTATCGAAGTAGCACTTAAGTATTTCGAAGGCAAAAAAGTAATTGAGAGCATTGAACGAGTCAGCCGTCCAGGTTTGCGCATCTATAAGAAAAAAGATGAGCTTCCTAAAGTGATGGGTGGTTTGGGCATCGCTATCGTGTCTACCTCAAAAGGTGTGATGACTGACCGTGCAGCGCGTAAAGCTGGCATGGGCGGTGAGATCATCGGTTATGTAGCGTAACGGGAGATAGAATATGTCACGTATAGCAAAAGCTCCTGTCGATATCATCTCTGGCGTAGAAGTAACTATCGCTGGTCAGGGTGTCACAGTTAAAGGAAAAAACGGTACTCTAAGCCGTGTATTCAACGACGCAGTTGAAGTTGTACAAGAAGAGAACCAATTGAAAGCACTTCCTCGTGAAGGTTTCGCTAACAACTGGGCTCAAGCTGGTACTGCTCGCTCAATCTTGAATGCAATGGTTACAGGTGTATCAGAAGGGTTTGAAAAGAAACTTCAACTTAATGGTGTTGGTTACCGTGCGCAAGCACAAGGTAGCAAATTAAACCTTACGTTGGGTTTCTCTCACCCAGTAGTTTATGAAATGCCTGCTGGTATTTCAGTTGAAACTCCTACCCAAACTGAAATCGTCGTCAAAGGCGCTGATAAGCAAGTGGTAGGTCAGGTTGCAGCTAACATCCGTGGATATCGTCCGCCAGAGCCTTATAAAGGTAAAGGTGTTCGTTATGCTGATGAAGTTGTGCGTCGTAAAGAAGCTAAGAAAAAGTAGGTAGGTGATACGATGGATAAGAAATCAGCTCGCTTGCGCCGCGCTACCCGCGCCCGCAAAAAAATCAGTGAACTGGCCGCGCATCGCTTGGTTATTAACCGCACACCTCGCCACATATACGCGCAGTTAATCGCGCCAAGTGGTTCAGAAGTGTTAGCGGCGGCTTCTACAGTTGAAGCAGATCTTCGCAAATCCCTTAAAGCTACGGGAAATGCTGAAGCTGCGGCAGCGGTAGGTAAAGCGATTGCAGAACGCGCTATAGAAAAAGGCATCAAAGAGATTGCTTTTGACCGTAGTGGTTTCAAATATCACGGTCGAGTTAAAGCATTAGCTGACGCTGCTCGTGAAGCAGGCCTTCAGTTCTAGGAGTTAATTATGGCTAAAGTAGAAGTTCAACAACAGGGCGACCTGTTAGAAAAGTTGATCGCTGTAAACCGTGTATCAAAAGTAGTTAAAGGTGGTCGTATCTTTAGCTTTACTGCTTTGACAGTAGTTGGTGACGGTAATGGTCGTGTTGGCTTTGGTTACGGTAAGGCACGTGAAGTACCTGCTGCAATCCAAAAAGCAATGGAAAAGGCGCGTCGCAATCTTGTGAACGTTGACCTTAACGGCAACACGCTACAGCATCCAATTAAAGGACGTCACTCAGGCTCCAAGGTCTACATGCAACCAGCATCAGAAGGTACTGGTATCATTGCCGGTGGTGCAATGCGTGCAGTTCTTGAAGTTGCGGGTGTACAAAACGTACTTTCAAAATGCTACGGCTCAACAAACCCAATCAACGTTGTTCGTGCAACAATCAATGCATTAGTAGAGATGAACTCTCCTGAAGCAATTGCTGCAAAACGTGGATTGCCTGTTGACGAAATTTTGGGGTAATTGAACATGGCTAAGATGATTAAAGTAAAGCAAACAAAAAGCTCTATTGGTCGTCTACCTAAGCACAGAGCTACATTGACTGGTTTAGGTTTGCGTCGCATCGGGCATGTTCGTGAATTAGAAGATACCCCTGCCGTTCGTGGCATGATCAACCGTGTATATTACATGGTTGAAGTAGTGGAGGAGTAACAGATGAAATTGAATACTATTGCTCCTGCACCTGGAGCTAAAAATTCTGGTAAGCGCGTAGGTCGCGGTATCGGTTCTGGTCTTGGTAAAACTGGTGGCCGCGGTCACAAAGGTCAAAAGAGTCGCTCTGGCGGTTCTGTTAAGCCTGGTTTTGAAGGCGGACAAATGCCAATTCAGCGCCGTCTACCTAAGTTCGGTTTCACATCTCGTGTTTCTTTGGTTTCTGACCAAGTTACATTGAGCGAAATCGCTAAAGTAGAAGGTGATGAGGTTTCACTAGCAACTTTGAAAGCAGCAGGTCTTGTTAAGAAAGAAATGCTAAACGTCAAAGTAATGAAAAGCGGTGAAATTTCACGTGCAGTTACTGTAAAAGGTTTAAAGGTATCTAAAGGCGCACTTGAAGCAATTCAAGCAGCTGGCGGTAAAGTAGAGGAATAAGCTAGATGGCAAAACCAGGACAGGACTCAAGCGCTAAAGGCGGCTTGAGCGAGCTTAAATCAAGACTGTTGTTCGTACTAGGTGCGATCATAGTATTTAGACTCGGTTCATATGTACCTATTCCTGGTATTGATGCCAATGTGTTAGCTCAATTATTTGAGCAGCAAAAGGGCACTATCGTGGAAATGTTTAATATGTTTTCAGGTGGTGCACTGGAGCGCGCATCGGTTCTTGCCCTAGGTATTATGCCATACATTTCAGCTTCAATTATTATGCAGTTGCTCACAGTAGTGCATCCGCCGATGATGGAGTTGAAAAAAGAAGGCGAAGCCGGACGTCGTAAAATTAGTCAATACACACGTTATTTTACGTTGGTATTGGCCACCTTCCAAGCGATTGGAATTGCGACAAACTTACCAAACTTGATTTCAGGTTTAGTAATAGCTCCTGGTTTCGGTTTTTACTTTACAGCGGTAGTGAGCTTAGTTACCGGTACCATGTTTTTAATGTGGTTAGGTGAGCAAATTACCGAAAGAGGTATCGGAAACGGTATTTCCATTTTGATCTTCACTGGTATTGTTGCCGGTCTACCTACAGCGATTGGTCAGACTGCGGAACAAGCCAGACAGGGTGACCTGAATGTACTGTTGTTGTTGTTAATTGGGGTAATCATTATTGCCATCACTTACTTTGTTGTGTTTGTTGAACGTGGTCAGCGACGTATTGTCGTTAACTACGCGAAGAAACAGCAAGGCCGTAAGGTTTTTGCAGCGCAAAGTACACATTTACCACTTAAGGTAAATATGGCGGGTGTTATTCCTCCAATCTTCGCATCAAGTATTATTTTGTTCCCTGGAACTATCGCAAGTTGGTTTGGTCAAAATGAGTCATTTTCTTGGTTACAAGATGTGGCTTTGATGTTGTCCCCAGGACAACCTTTGTATGTGATGTTATATGCTACGGCGATTATCTTTTTCTGTTTCTTCTATACTGCGTTGGTATTTAACCCACGCGAAACAGCAGATAACTTGAAGAAGTCTGGTGCTTTTGTACCTGGTATTCGTCCTGGTGAGCAAACGTCTCGTTACATCGATAAAGTAATGACACGCCTTACTTTGGCAGGCGCACTTTACATAACCTTTATTTGTTTGGTGCCTGAGTTCATGTTGATCGCCTGGAACGTTCAGTTCTATTTTGGCGGTACATCACTACTCATTATTGTAGTGGTTATCATGGATTTCATGGCGCAGGTGCAGACTCATTTGATGTCACATCAATATGAATCTGTTCTTAAGAAAGCGAATCTTAAAGGCTACGGTCGTTAAGATAAGCGTTTACGGAGTGGTGATATGAAAGTTCGTGCATCCGTTAAAAAGATTTGCCGTAGCTGCAAAGTTGTAAGACGCAATGGCGTTGTACGTATTATTTGTAGTTCTGACCCTAAGCATAAGCAAAGGCAAGGCTAATCAAAAAGTGGTATTTGGGTAAATTTGGTCATACTACCGGTTTACCCAAGCTTAATTTGCAATTTGGTCATCGGGTAAGTATCCTATCGGGCTTTTTAGGCTGATGACAATAATTAAAGAGGAGTGCTGTTAATGGCCCGTATCGCTGGCATTAACATCCCTGAACACAAGCACGCTGTGATTGCTATCCAATCAATCTACGGCGTAGGCGCGACACGTGCGAAAAGCATTTGTGAAGCTGCTGGTGTTACAGAGTCAACCAAGATTAAAGATCTTGATGAAACAACGATTGACAAGCTTCGTGACGAAGTCGCGAAATTTATGGTTGAAGGTGATCTTCGCCGTGAAGTGTCAATGAACATCAAACGTTTGATGGACCTAGGTTGCTTCCGTGGTATACGCCACCGTCGTAGCTTACCTCTACGTGGTCAGCGCACTAAAACTAATGCGCGTACCCGTAAAGGTCCTCGTAAGCCAATTAAAAAGTAAGCGAGGTTAGTTATGGCTAAAGCACCTACAAAGAGCACGCGTAAGCGCGCAAAACGTCAAGTTGCAGACGGTATGGCTCATATCCATGCGTCTTTCAACAACACAATAGTGACTATTACTGACCGTCAAGGTAACGCCTTGGCTTGGGCAACATCAGGTGGTTCTGGTTTCCGTGGTTCACGTAAATCAACTCCTTTTGCTGCACAGGTTGCTGCTGAGCGTGCAGGTGTTGCTGCTCAGGATTACGGTTTGAAAAACTTAGAAGTATTCGTTAAAGGTCCAGGTCCAGGTCGTGAATCTGCAATCCGTGCTTTGAATGCAACTGGTTATAAAATCACTAATATTACCGATGTGACACCTATACCTCACAACGGTTGTCGTCCACCGAAAAAACGTCGCGTTTAATCGACGGACAGTTGGAGAAAGATCATGGCTAGATATTTGGGTCCAAAACTCAAACTTAGTCGTCGCGAAGGAACAGATTTGTTCCTTAAAAGTGGCGTTCGAGCAATTGACTCGAAATGTAAAATAGATACTGCCCCTGGTCAGCATGGTGCCCGTCGTGGCCGTTTGTCTGATTACGGTGTGCAGCTACGTGAAAAGCAAAAAGTACGTCGTATGTATGGCGTATTGGAAAAGCAGTTCCGTAACTACTATAAAGAAGCAGCACGTTTAAAAGGCAACACAGGTGAAAACTTGTTACAGCTTTTAGAACAGCGTCTTGACAATGTTGTTTACCGTATGGGTTTCGCTAGTACACGTGCAGAAGCTCGTCAGCTAGTAAGCCATAAAGCTATTATGGTTAACGGTAAGGTTGTTAATATACCTTCTTATAACGTTTCTGCTGAAGACGTTGTTTCCGTTCGTGAAAAATCTAAGAAGCAAGCGCGTATCGTTGCTGCTTTAGAGTTGGCGGACCAACGTGAGAAACCAACTTGGATTGAAGTAGACAGTAAGAAAATGGAAGGCGTTTTCAAACGTATTCCAGAAAGAACTGATTTGTCTGCTGAAATTAACGAACAGTTGATCGTCGAACTTTACTCTAAGTAAAGCATAATCAAGAGAGGAAACAATGCCGGGTTCTGTAACTGAATTCCTAAAACCAAGGTTAGTGGAAATAGAAAACTTATCACCAACACGCGCTAAAGTCACACTTGAGCCATTAGAGCGTGGTTTTGGTCATACTCTTGGTAACGCGCTTCGTCGCATCCTTTTGTCATCGATGCCTGGTTGCGCCGTGACAGAAGTTGAAATCGATGGTGTATTACATGAGTACAGCACTAAAGAGGGTGTACAAGAAGATGTCATCGAAATATTGCTTAACCTTAAAGGTTTGGCAGTTAAAATCGAAGGCAAAACTGAAGCTACTCTAACTTTAGTCAAGTCTGGTGCAGGCCCTGTTACTGCTGGTGATATTCAGCATGATGGAGATGTAGAGATCTTTAATCCTGACCATTTGATTTGTACGCTAACTGGCGATGCCGAGTTAAGCATGCGTATCAAAGTTGAAATGGGTCGTGGATATGTTCCTGCGTCAACTCGCCGTTCCTCTGAAGAAGATGATCGACCTATCGGTCGTTTGTTAGTGGATGCTTCATATAGCCCAGTAGAGCGTATTGCTTATAATGTTGAATCTGCTCGTGTTGAACAACGCACAGATTTGGACAAATTAATTATCGACATGGAAACCAATGGTACTTTGGATCCGGAAGAAGCGATTCGTCGTTCAGCTACAATCTTAGCTGAGCAATTAGACGCATTCGTAGAACTTCGTGATATTTCAGAGCCTGTTGCTAAAGAAGAGAAACCGGAATTCGATCCGATTCTTCTTCGTCCAGTGGATGATTTAGAGCTTACTGTACGTTCAGCTAACTGTTTGAAAGCTGAAGCTATCCAGTACATTGGTGACCTGGTGCAACGCACCGAAGTTGAGTTGTTGAAAACGCCTAACTTGGGTAAGAAATCTCTTACTGAGATTAAAGACGTGTTGGCATCTCGTGGTCTTTCTCTGGGAATGCGCCTTGAAAACTGGCCACCAGAGAGTATCGCAGAAAAAGATTAATCAGGTCGCAAGATAAACTGATTTGTAAAGAAGGATAGAGCTATGCGCCATCGTAACAGTGGTCGTCAGTTAAATCGTAACAGCAGTCATCGTCAAGCTATGTTCAAGAACATGGCTGGATCTTTAGTTAAGCACGAAGTGATCAAAACTACGTTGCCAAAAGCAAAAGAACTGCGTCGCGTAATCGAGCCTCTTATCACACTTGCTAAGCAAGACAGCGTAGCTAATCGTCGTTTGGCGATGGCTCGTACAGGTGATAAAGAAGTTGTAGGTAAATTGTTCAATGAACTTGGTCCGCGCTATGAAGCTCGCCCAGGCGGATACCTTCGCATTTTAAAATGTGGTTTCCGTTCAGGTGATAATGCGCCGATGGCTTTCGTTGAGCTAGTTGACCGTCCAGTTGCTGAAGAAGTTGAAGAAGCTGAAGTAGTAACTGAGGAGTAATAACTCCGAACAAATTAAAAAGCCGAGCATTTGCTCGGCTTTTTTGTTTAACTATTTTGACTGGTTTGAGTAGGCGCTTTTAATCGCTTAGTTTATTGATTTTGAATAAACGCTAGTTGTTCTTCACTCGCACCCGCATTCTTAGCATATTTTAATAAATCTTCTGGTGAAATACCTGCGTTAATAGCAGTAACTAAGATTCTTCTAACACTTTCCTGCTCTTCAGCTGATTCTCGTAGAGCTGTGGTTACCACTTGCTCTGCTTCGTCTGGAAATGTGGCTAACAAAGCGTCAACTACATATTCACCCACAAATGGCATAGCTGAAACTGCAGTTTTAATTATCTCTACCATTTCATTGGGATGTGAACGAGACAAGGTTTGCACTATGTTATCTGCAGAATCAGGCTCAGTCTCTACAGCAATTCGAACGATTTCATCCAATTCATCAGGAGTTGAATAAGCAGCAGCTCTAACTATGAAATCTACATAACTAGGTTCTGCATTAATTGCTGTCTCAACGATACTAGCACAATTACTTATCCCTTTTTCCAAGGCCAAGGTAACCACTTCGCCGGTTAATGCCGGTTCTGCAGATATCGCAGCGTGAATAATTTCTTTATATTTCTCGGGGTATAAATCTAGTGCTGTACTAACTACATTTATGGCTTCTCTAGGATAATTACCTATGATGCTTTTTATTGCCCGGCCAATGGACATCGACTGGTCAACCTGCTTTTGCACAAAGTCTGCGGTCAAGCGACTATTACTGTCACTAGTACCATTTGCGGTAATTGCAAATGCGTGAGCACTTAAAAAACCCAAAGTAAAAACGATTGGGGTAATTTTTTTCATAATAAACACCTACTTAGACCTAGTAATCTAGTATATGACAACAATAACTCTCAAGAGTTTAAAAGTAACAAGCTTTTAATAAAAATAATACTTTATTAACCGATTGTTGGATAAATAATCTGTATTTAGCAATATTAAAATAAATTTGGATTTTTTTCGGTATTAGGGTTGACCTAAAGTTATAAATCTCTACAATGCGCCCAGCTTTGTGAAGGGCATCCCAAGTTTGGTAGAACATTCTTTAAATGACCGAACAAAGTTTAAAGATTGAAACGAGATATTTTAAAATAAATCGTTGACATCAAAACCGGAGAGTGTAGAATGCGCCTCCCGCTTGAGAGAGACCTAACGGACTCCTTCAGCAGACAAGATTTCCAGGTAGCGTCAGATGACAGCGACCTGATGTACGAAACCTTCGGGGATTAA
>NZ_BAEN01000071.1 GCF_000314975.1 Aliiglaciecola lipolytica E3 | reverse complement strand
GTATGTTGCGCGGGGCTAAAGCAACCGCCTCAAAAAAATCCGTAGCATGGTCTTTAGGCCATGGAATCTTGCAGGTACACGCGGGGCTAAAGCAACCGCCTACAAAAAAATCCGTAGCATGGCCTTTAGGCCATTGAATCTTGTATGTTCGCGCGGGGCTAAAGCAACCGCCTACAGGGGACGGTTATAATGTTGAGATACTTGTTTGGAAAAATTGGCTTTTATTGGTTATTTCTGTGTAGGTACTTACCACTTCTTTGCTGTCGTTGATAATAAAACCATTTACGCTTAGCCAAGAATGGGCTTGTAGCTCTGGTGCAAATCTAACGCCGATGTGTAAGTTTGATGGCATATGCATGCTAATTAGCAACTCTTTTAATGCCATACAACGCCTTAGGCAATTCATCTTTCGATAATGATGTCGTGTGACTTTGCCAAACAGTTGTGCAACTTGAACATACTGTTGCTGAGGGTATGCATCAAAACGTTGGTTGGGGCTGGATGAAAGGTCAACTGAGTTAGAATCTAAATCGCTTTTCCATTTCGCATAGGGTTGCTTAGAAATTTTGTAATCCCATTTGGCTAACAGCCAGTAAGCTTTCAATATAGTGGATAAAGATGACATACAATTGAGCATATTGAGTATTTTATCGCTTATCTACAGACATCTATGTGAGCTACACATCTTCTACCAAAAGCCCTTTGCCTGTCATCTTATCAATGAGCTCGGTTAGATCAGCCTGAATATTTTCGGCGTTGGCATCATAGTCTTGCTCAATTAGTGCTACTACCTGCGATACTGTCTTACCGGCGTTAAGCGCTTCGACCATTTCTGTGCCGATGGGATCGAGTGTGTAATATTGCCCAGTTACGGAATCCAATATTACGGTTTCATCTACAACTTTTTGAAACAACGCATTGTCTGAAAGTTTAAATTTGATGTTGCTATCCAGCATTTTCACGTCCTTTTCAATTGTCCCGCTAAGCATGGGCTCTAGTACCCAAAACGCCAGACTCAATTTTATAGATTTTATCTGCCACGTCACACAGTTGTTGGTCGTGAGTGACGATGATTATGGTTTTTTCTTTCAAAGAATGTGCCAGCAGATGAGTAAATTCGTGTTTTCCAGCAACATCAGCAAAAGATGTACGTTCATCGAACAATAGAATTTGCGGATTGATTAAAAGGGCTCTTGCCAATGAGATCCTCTGACGTTGCCCGCCCGATAGCAACACACCATTTTCACCTACCTGAGTGTAATAGCCCTCTTTCAATCCACTTATGAAGTTGTCAGCACCAGCTAATTGGGCGGCCTCAACAATTTCAGCCTCACTGGCTTGTGGCAAACCATACGCTATGTTGTCTAAAATATTCCCATCACACAAAGCAATGTCTTGTGATACTAAACCTATGCTTTTGCGCAGCGATACCAAACTACAATCAGCAATATTTTGCTCATCAATCAAGATAGTACCGGAGTTGGGCTCCATAAATCGCATCAACAAATGGATTAAGCTAGTTTTACCCGCCCCATTCTGACCAATAATGACATTGGTTGAGCCGCTTTCAAAGGTTACGTTAACATTGCTCAACACCGGCTCTGCAGACTTGTATGCAAATGAAACATCGTTAAATTGTATAAAACCTTGCTGACATTTTAAGTCAAATCTCGCTTTATCGTCCGATTCGGGCGAAACATTGAATACATCCAAAATCCGAGTCGAAGACCCTCTAGCCTGTTGCAACTGACTATAAAGCCCAGCAAAACTGCTCATAGGTTTTGCAAAGACTAGTCCATACATAAGCAAGGTTATCAGATCAGGTATCGACAACTCGCCAGCTTGATAATGCAGCGCACTCACCACCACAATAAATACGATTCCAATGGAGATAATCATTTGAATCAGCGGCGAAATAAGCGCTTGAATACGCAGTAGTCGCGCTCGCAGATTTAATACTTGATTGGCGTTTTGTCTGAATTTTTTAGACTCAATTCCTTGACGATTAAACGCTTTGACCAGTTGCATTGAGCCGAAATTTTCAGTCGCAATAGCAATTGCTCCGGCTTGATGTTTGATCACCTGTTCGGAAATCGGCCTTATGGTTCTGCCGACAATTTTAATCGCAACTAAAAACACCGGTACGGTAACAATAATAATTAAAGCAATACTAAGGTTGATTTGCGCCATCATAAAAATAGCACCTAACACGAGCAAAGCCGCGGGTACTAATCCGGTTAGCACGCCTGATAGAAAATAACTCAGCACATTAGCATCATTGCTAATTAGCGATAAAATTTCACCTTTTTTGCGATTGCTAAAATAGGCCATAGGAAGCATTTGAACATGATCATAGAGCCTGCAACTTAAGTCATTGAGTACTTCGGCGCCGACAATGTTGGTCCTAAAGGTTGATTCAAAACGCAGACCAGCTTGCAAAATAATAAGTACTATCCAGGCCAAACAAATTTGTGTAATCGACCAACCAAATACATTTTGCTCATCTAAAATACTGGTAGAAAATTGGCCAATAAAATACGGGATCGCCAGACTTATCACGCTCTCGGCGATCATCAAAATCACTGCGAGACTCAGCGCGGTTTTATGGTAACGAAGTAAATTGAACAACGATAAAAATGACATGCAATTTGCGGGTTAGATATAAACTCTAACTTAGCTATCCCTATGAAATGCAAGTAACTGATGATTAATACTCTACCCTATTTTTTAGGCAGAGTAACAGCAGGGATTGAAAATATAGTGTGTTTTGTGTGTTTTTGTCATTCCACGGGATAAATCCCGTGCTACAGGTTGCTCG
>NZ_BAEN01000072.1 GCF_000314975.1 Aliiglaciecola lipolytica E3 | reverse complement strand
CTAATTTCCTAGACACCTCTTAGTTAGATAAACTAACTAAAAATATAGAGGTGTTTATGAGCGGAAAACGCTACCCAGAAGAATTCAAAATTGAAGCGGTTAAACAGGTAGTTGATCGAGGTCATTTAATATCTGACGTTGCCAAACGGTTAGATGTCACAACACACAGTCTTTATGCGTGGGTTAAAAAATACGGCCCTGATTCTAAACAGCAAAACGAATTAAGCGATGCACAGGCTGAAATTAGAAGGTTACAGAAAGAGTTAAAGCGAACAACAGAAGAGCGTGACCTATTGAAAAAAGCCGCGGCATACTTCGCAAAGCAGTCCGACTGAGGTATGCCTTTATCAAAGAGAATTCGGACAGTTGGCCTGTTCGTTGGCTATGCAAAATGTTCGACGTGCATCCAAGCGGATATTACGCATGGAACAAACAGCCTCACTCTAAACGAGCTAAAGCCAATCAACGTCTTACAGGATTGATTAAACAGTTTTGGCTGGAGTCAGGTGGTGTGTATGGTTATCGTAAAGTCCACTCTGATTTACGTGATGTTGGTGAAAAATGCGGTGTGAATCGCGTTTATCGGCTGATGCGAGATGAAGGGCTGAAAGCTCAAGTTGGGTACCGAAAGCCTCGTCATCGTAGCGGAGAAAGCCATATTGTTGTGCCTAATCGATTACAGCGTCAATTCAATCCTGAGTCGCCAGATGAATCATGGGTGACCGACATCACCCATATCCGCACTCATGAGGGATGGCTTTACTTGGCTGTGGTTGTCGATTTGTTCTCACGTAAAGTCATTGGTTGGTCGATGCAATCACGGATCACTAAGGAAATTGTGTTAGATGCCTTATTAATGGCGGTATGGCGGCGCAATCCTAAGAAAATGGTGACAGTTCATTCAGATCAAGGGAGTCAATATACAAGCCATGATTGGCAACACTTCCTTAAAGTAAATGGCCTTGAAGGAAGCATGAGCAGACGCGGTAACTGCCATGACAATGCAGTGGCGGAAAGCTTCTTCCAACTGTTGAAACGTGAGCGAGTAAAGCGAAAAGTCTATTCAACAAGGGACGATGCTAGAAGTGATATCTTTGATTACATAGAAATGTTTTATAACAATAAACGAAAACATGGTTCCAATGATCTGCTTTCGCCAGTAGAGTATGAAAAGCGATACCAAGAACGGCTGAGAAGTGTCTAGATTATTGGTGTCGATTC
>NZ_BAEN01000073.1 GCF_000314975.1 Aliiglaciecola lipolytica E3 | reverse complement strand
AAAGCTTCGGCCTTCTTCGCAATAGAAATGAACAAAGGCGGCAAGTCGCGCTAGAGTTGAAGAAGGCAGGGTTTAATGTTCAGCATATTTGTCGATGTTTAAATGTACCCCGTAGCTCGTTTTATTTTCATGCTAAACCAAAGCGAATTAAGGCTGGCGATATTCACTTAGAGGCAGCGGTGAAGCATATTCACAATGAAATGGACGCCACTTACGGCAGCCGAAGAATGATGATAGAACTTAATCATCAGGGTTATAAAGTGGGTCGTTATAAAGTACGACGATTGATGCGCAAATTTAAATTGATAGCGAAACGGCCTCGGTTACATCGTTATCCCTATGCAGGAAAGGCGTCTATCATTGCCCCTAATTATTTAAATAGGCAGTTTAATCCTGAACAACTTAACACCCATTGGTCAGGTGACATCACGTATATCCGAACAGGCCAAGGATGGTTATATTTAGCAGTAATAGTAGATTTATGCTCGAGAAAGATTATTAGCGGGGCATTCTCAGATAAACCCAATACTGAGTTAACAACCCGCGCTATACGTTTAGCAGTTAATAAAAGAGAGCCTATGACAGGAGTCATATTCCACTCGGATCAGGGGGCTCAATACACCAGTGATTCGTTCCAGAAGTGTTTGAGTGAATTTGGAATCCAGGCAAGCATGAGTCGAGCAGGAAATTGTCTAGATAACGCCGTTACGGAACGTTTCTTTAGAAGTTTAAAGTCTGAAAGAGTTAACTACCGAAGGTATCAAACTCGTCACCAGGCCCAAGCGGATATTATTGATTATATCGAACCATTTTATAACCAG
>NZ_BAEN01000074.1 GCF_000314975.1 Aliiglaciecola lipolytica E3 | reverse complement strand
TAACGACGACACCATAAACTGGGAAACATCTCACCAGTTGAATATGAGATGAAATTAATGAAAAGTGCCTAATAAAGTGTCCAAGAAGAGTTGACCATTACAGCCTTGTTGGGTTTGTTTTATTTGGAACACCTTTCTATCTTTTTCTCTTTTGCTACTTGCTTTAAATACTCGATGGATTGGTCCATCGTTGGCTTTAATATTTTACAATGCTTAAGTTCAGATTCATCGTGAGTAATTTCGTAGCCGACTGCGTGATAACAACCACCACCAATATTTTTCCCGCGCCTCTCTTCTTCACACTTAGCTACTGCTTTATAAAAGAAATATGCTTTTGTAGATTTTAAACATGAATTATATGAGGCACGAATTTCATTCGTAACTTCAGCACGTAACTTTTTATAATCTGTCGTTAGCTCACATGCAAAGTTATTAAAACTAAGAAAAAGTAACGAAAATATAATTATTCTCATAAAAACCTAACAGTTAAATGATGCGGACCCTAAGAACCGCATATTAATTTATAACCCATTTTTGCGCCGACGCCTAAACCAACGTAAAACCTCATATACTGCCAAAATTGAAAAGCTAATAAGAATTACATTGCCCATTTCTAACAACTCAGGCCTACCGCATGCGCCACCAGGGCCAGCTATCCCTTCCATGAACAGGATATACATGATACTAGGAATGTAACCCAAAGAGAGTCCAACTGAAAGTGGCACCCAAAATCGCGATTTTTGACTGTTATATCGAAGAATCAATGCAACCAAAAACAATACTGAACCGACTCCAAAATCTCTGGCGAAGATAAGTTTATGTTCGCCGCTTAGAGCCACTGGTGGAACAAAACAAGCAAAACAATCCGTTGCGAATAAGGCTAGAAAAATCGAAAGAAAAACTCTCAAGCTAACTCCATAATGGGTTATAACGCCTCAATATGAGGCAAAAAATAGTTGGTTAAAATTAGCGACGCAGGAGCAAAACCAACTGTTTTTTGTCCTGCTTGATTGACTTTGAATCGACA
>NZ_BAEN01000075.1 GCF_000314975.1 Aliiglaciecola lipolytica E3 | reverse complement strand
TACCTGTATGTGGGGCTTTAGCCCCGCGAAGATATCAAAACATCCTACATCCCACGGGATGAATCCCGTGCTACAACCCATGGAATAAATTCCATGCTAAATGTAGGTGGGGCTTTAGCCTCGCGGGAATATCAAAACACCCAACAATCCACGGGATGAATCCCGTGCTACAACCCATGGAATAAATTCCATGTTACCTGTAGGTGGGGCTTTAGCCCCGCGAGGATATCAACACACCCTACAATCCACGGGATGAATCCCGTGCTACAACTCCATGGAATAAATTCCATGTTACCTGTAGGTGGGGCTTTAGCCCCGCGTGAATATCAAATCACCTTGCACCCACGGGATGAATCCCGTGCTACAACATGGAATAAATTCCATGCTACATATTTTACTATTCTCTTGAAACCGCCATTGAATATCCATGCTCTTTCAATAAGGCATGTTGTTTGGCTTTGTCTAGGTCGCAACGTACCATTTCGGCACACATTTCTTCGACGGTGATCTCTGGTACCCAGCCAAGTTTCTCTTTGGCTTTGCTTGGGTCGCCCAATAGGGTTTCAACTTCTGCAGGACGGAAGTAACGTGGGTCAACTTTCACTATCACATCACCGACTTTAACGCCTGGTGCATCATCACCAGAAACGGCTGTTACCGTGGCAATTTCATCTACACCTTCGCCGCTAAATTCAAGGGTAATACCTGCTTCAGCAGCCGACATACGCACAAACTCACGTACAGAAATCTGTTTGCCCGTTGCAATAACAAAATCTTCTGGAGTGTCTTGTTGCAACATCATCCATTGCATACGAACGTAATCTTTTGCATGACCCCAGTCACGTAACGCGTCCATATTACCTAAGAACAAACACTCTTCTAAACCTTGAGCAATGTTGGCAATGGCACGCGTAATTTTGCGTGTTACAAAGGTTTCACCACGGCGCGGAGACTCATGGTTAAACAAAATACCGTTACACGCATAAATGCCATAAGATTCACGGTAGTTTACTGCAATCCAGTAAGCATACATTTTAGCTACAGCATAAGGTGAGCGCGGGTGAAACGGAGTAGTTTCTTTTTGCGGAATCTCTTGTACTTCACCGTACAATTCAGAAGTAGATGCTTGGTAAAATTTGGTTTTCTTTTCCAATCCTAAAAAGCGAATCGCTTCTAACAAACGTAAGGTACCTAGGGCATCCACATCAGCTGTATATTCTGGCGCTTCAAATGAAACAGCAACGTGAGACTGAGCGCCCAAGTTGTACACTTCGTCTGGCTCTACTTCACGCATAATACGAATCAAGTTAGACGAATCAGATAAGTCGCCGTAATGTAATTTAAAATTCGCGTTTTCGACATGCGGATCTTCATAAATGTGATCGACACGCTGAGTGTTAAACAACGAAGCACGACGTTTAATGCCGTGAACTTCATACCCTTTTTCCAACAAAAACTCTGCCAGGTAAGAACCGTCTTGACCTGTAACCCCAGTAATTAATGCGACTTTCTTTGTCATTCTATTTCCTTTGCAAAATCTGAATTTGATTCCGTTATGTCTACTAATTGACCAATAAATTTATCGATAATGGTATTTTTATCTAAATACGTCAACGCAAACTTGCGCGCCAACTCATTATGCTGTGTTGTGTCTTTTTCCAAAGCACTTTCAATTGCTGTTACAAGTGTACCAACACTTTCCGGTTCAATACACTCATAGATGCCAGGTTGTTGTTTTTCTATACGACCTAATTCGGTATTTTCTTCAGCGGTAACGATAGCATGCCCTCCTGCAGACAAGATATTCGTTAACTTAGACGGCAATACTGCATCTGCCGCTCCTTTCTTCTGGATAACCAAGTGCACATCGGCCATGGCAAGCATTTGTGGTACTAATTCCCACGGTTGCAGAGGTTTAAAAAACACGTTGGTTAACTCTAGGTTCGCTGCCAACCTTTTAAGCGCATCCACATTTGCCCCTGCGCCCACAAACACAAATTTAACTCGTGAATTTTGACGCAGTCTATCGGCGGCTTCTAATACAATCTCTAAACCTTGTTTAGACCCCATATTGCCGGCGTATAAAAACACTTTGTCGTCGGTACTAAAACCCCATTCTTCGCGTAAAGCGGTGCCGTTGGTTTGTGGCGTTACAAAAGATGTATCTGACCAGTTGGGAAAATGAATTAACTTATGTTCAGGCACACCTTTGTTTTTTGCGTTGTCGATCATGCTATACGAAATAGTGGAAACAGCATCGAACCCCGACATTAACCAGCGCTCAATTTTTTTAGCTAAACTAGCGGCTTTACCTTCACCCATTAAGCCCAAACCAAATATGGCATCCACTTCAAAATCTTGAATATGTAACACCGTTTTAGTATTGGTTATTTTAGCGTATAGCAAGGTTAAAGGCGCACAGAACAACGTTGGTTGCACCAACACTATCACATCAGTTTTGCGGAAAAGACGCGAAAAAAGCGCCACTCCGGAACTTAACGCAAAAGAACATAAATGCACTAATCGTTTAGCAGTAGAGACTTTTTTAGGCACATACATTGGGCATCGAATTAACTCGACACCATTGTTAACTTCAGGTTTAAACCAATACTTTCGAAAACCCTCATGAACTTTCCATTCAGGGTAATAAGGCGGCGCGACAATAGCCGTAACTTCGACGCCTCTTTCCACAAAGGCTTCGCACATCTCACCATTGTATTTGCCAATCCCGGTTAATTCGGGGGCATAATTTAAGCTTTTCAGAAGCAGTTTCATTCGATATCCCTAATAAAAAATTTGTTACTTTCCCGCGAACAAACCACTTCGTAGTTATCATCTACTACTATTTAAAATGCCTTTAACGCACTCACCACACCATTTCATGTAAACAATAACGCTATCAATTCATCTATTATGCAAATCTCCTACCAGCCGCAGCTACGCTACTGGAATATTGTTTCAATATTTTTAAATACCAAAAAACGAAGTAAAAACGCCTTTTTTACTAATAATTACCCAATAAAGAACCGCTGAATGTTTAAAGCTCAGAAGAAATCATTAAGTAAGAGGGAATTATTAATCGTTGAATAATAAAGCTCATTGCCTGTACTGAAATAATTTAGTTATAAAGCGCGATTAAGTGCCCTATAAAATAACGTTAAGGTTAATAGTGCACCAAATTTGATCATTGCAATTCATAACCACTATATTGTGCTAAGGCACTTACTTTACTTGCATCATCAGTGCAACTTTGCCAGAGTCGCTCGACCTCAATGCATTTTAAGTCGACCAAAGCTCGATACCAAAAAGCCTGCATAAAGTGGTACGCAAAACCGCGTCCACCGTCTAGAAAACCAAGCTGTAAAAAATAACGAAAATTAAAATACAAAAACGGCCGCACAAAATATGGAAGCTGCATATAAACCGACTCTTTTAGAAAGCGTTTAAGGCGTATCGCAAAACCAGTATTCTCGGTTATTTCAGAAGATGATTCAGGGCGTAGTCGTTTGAGCATAATGTCAACCATTTCACGGGTTGCGTATTTGTTGTGCTTATCGATAAACCAAGACACTGAATTGATATTATTGTCTTCAAAACCACCATCAATGACTTTTGCAGTGCCTTCATCAAGCACAATGTGTTCATCCATCCATCGCTGTTCAACATGCGCAGTTCCTCGTTTGAACAAGCGCAACATGGGCAAAGGATATCTACCACCATGCTTAACCCACTTACCTAAAAAGATATGCTTTCTGTTCAAAATGCCAGCATTGTGACCGTAGCCATCATTAGCCATAAAGTCTTTAATATTGCTTACCATTTCGCTATCAATAGTTTCATCTGCATCTAATCGAAGCACCCAAGTCGACTCAATGTCGCAATTGTCCATAGCCCATTGAAATTGCTGAGCTTGGTTAATAAAGATGTTTTGATAAACTTTTGCTCCGTGCTCAACAGAAATATTGCAGGTGTTATCAGTGGAGTACGAGTCTACAACCATTATCTGGTCAGTCAATTTGCAGACACTTTCAATACACCTTTGAATGTGAATTTGCTCATTAAAAGTAAGGATGACAACTGTTAAGTTATTACTCATCTACAAGTTCCATTCTCTTGATTTGATCCGCTTTGCTGGGTTACCGGCATACACCGCCCACTCGTCAGTATTCTTAGAAACAACGGCTCTGGCACCCACAACGGTTCCTTCTGCTAGTGTTACGTTTGGACCTATGAATGCTTCTGAACACACCCAAACATTTTTGCCGATACTAATTGGGGCCAATACAAGCGGATGAAGAGGGTCATTATAATCATGAGTGCTAGCACACAGGTGAGCTCCTTGACTTATAATGGCGCTTTCTTCTATTTTGATATTTCCTTGGTTATAAACTGTTACATCAGGGCCAATTGTAGCAAGATCATCCATTGTTAAATTTTGCGGCCACCAGATTTTGGCTGTTGGGTATATCCTCGCTTTGTTAGAAACGTTCGCCCCCCATAATCTCAATAACGCAGCCCGATAAGAAAACAAAAAATTTGGGCTAAACTTAAAAAAAATCAGATAAAAAACCATCCAAATAAGCCGCTTTATTTTAAACGAAATTGGAAACACGGGATCGGTAATAGTGTTTTTTTCTAACATTAGCTACGCTCAACCGAATGAGTGAATTTAGCTTCATTTTGAGTCGTTAAGTTTGCTGTAAAAAGAAGCACTCGTTCTAGATCGTCTACAGCCGCTTCCATAGAGAAATTGCGTTTATAGCAATCCAGTGCATTTTGTTTCATTTGTAAGCAGCCTTCAGGGTCTAAAGACAACCAAGAATTTAATACACTTTTAACTCCGGTTACAGAATCAGCTTCTGCAAAGCCGGCATTTGCATCGACAACTTCGGTCCAAATGTTGACTTTTTTAGTTATAAGTACAGGCGTTCCGGTAGACAGTGCTTCAGACACAACAATGCCGAAATTTTCTTGATGGGATGGTAAAACAAATGCATCACACGCATAAAAAGCCCCCCACTTAATTTCTGCATCCAGCATGCCTAACCAACTAATTCGGTCTTCGATATTTAACGCCTTTGCCCTTTCTTGTAGTTTTGGTTGTAATTTATTGTGATCTGGCCCGGCTATCGCCAACTGCATATCGGGATATTTGTCGTTAAATTCCCCCATAGCTTCAATTAATAAATCGATGCCCTTCTTTTCATGTATGCGGCTTAAAAACAAAAGAAACAGTTTGTCTTGTAAATTAGGGAATTTGGCAAAAAAAGCGTGCTTCGCATTTGCCTCATTTGTGTTAGGAATAGGGCTACCGTAGGCCACCACTTTTTCATTTGGTGAATACGGAGAAAAGGGCTTTCGAGCTAACCTTAATTCTTCCTTTGAAGTAAACAAAACCTGAGCAGCGTTATTAATTGCGTGTCGCTCAAACAGTTTCCAATAAATCGTCTTCTTTACACGACCAAGGAGATTCGTTTCGGTGAACCAAGGGTCTAACATTCCATGAGTAAATAAAACGTATGGAACATTCTGTTTTACACAAGCTTTAGCCGCAGCATAGCTATGGAACTGCCAAATACCATGGATAATAACCACATCGAAGTTACTAACGTTTTGTTCCAACCACAGTGAAAACTGAGAAGAATATTTTAGTGCACCTAATCTGCTTTTAAAGGTTACTAGCGGAAATGGGAAAGTAGCCACATGGTTATCTAATGGATCATCAAGAGATAAAACTGTTACTTCGTGCCCTCTCGCCACCAATTCTTTTGAACTGTTAAGCAAACCATTAATTGGGCCGCCATTGGTTTTATCAACGGATGATATGACTCTAAGAATTTTCATATGAAATTTCCTTGTCGAAAATCAAAAAATCTAGAGAAAATTGGAACTACCATGTGAAGCCGACTTTCCTTTTCATGTAACCATATTCATCAGGGTTTATTGCACTAATTTTTTTGGCTGGTCCGCCTCCATATAAGCAGTTCTCTTCTAACATTTCTTTTGTCAGAACCGATCCTGCAGCAAGAATTGAGTAATTTGGAATTTTCGAGCCAGGAAGCAAAACACAGCTAGTCCCAACGAAACAATAATCACCTATATTTACGGGAGCGCTTCGTTGTCTTCCTTCTTTTAAATCAATTGAGTGAGTTAATATTTGACTTCTAAAACCAGCAAACGTTGAGTATTTCCCTATTGTGACTTTGTTTGTACAATCCAGTATATGTCTTGAGGTAATTGCAGAATGTTTTTGAATATGAAGTAATGGCTCTCTATCAATATCCTCCTCAAAATGCTTACTTTTAATCAGAGGAAAACCAGTTATCCAGTTGAGTGGGCCGATAGAACTACTTTCTTCCATTTCCAACCGCGATAGGCCTTTTATACAAGTTAAACTGGCAATCTTTGCTCCATTTTGCATGGATAATTCTTCACACAAAATTAATGAATAACCAATACGTGCAGACGGAGAGATGTTCCAACCCAACACTTTTGCGTACAAGTACACTTTAAATTTAGATGGGAGAATAAATGAGCTTATCAAAAAAAGTTTTTTTAGCTTTGTCATAGCGCACGTCCAAAAGAGCGCCCACCTTTAATTCGTTCAAGGGTATCTCGCCAATTTTTAATTTTTCTTTTGTATTTGTAATAAGTTTCCGTGGATTTAGAATAAGATGAAATATGTTTACCCGTTATTTTGGTGTACATTCGAGCTCTATATTCTTTCATTTTTTCCGCTGTTGACATAGTTCCCGTTATACTTTCATCGTGGACTCTGTAACCACTTAAAATATCATTTATTTTAGTGAATCTAGCACCTTGAAGAGCCATATCAACAAACAATTCTCCATCCCAATTAGTTTTATTATTTGCATTAAAGCCTTTTGTTTTGAGGTACATTTCTCGCGTAAAAAAAGAAGACGGTTGGATCAATACACACCCTGAATATGCGTATGCCTTTTTACTATATGAGTCTGAATATAAAATACGGTAAACCTCGTCGTTTGCCCCGATTAAGTTTGCCGCACCGCTTACAATGTCAGTTGTAGTAGAGTGTTCCTTAAAAAATTCAGCTACTTTTACTAAAGCTCCAGGAACCAAAATGTCATCAGAATTTAGATATCCAAAAATATCGCCATCTGCTTTTGAAAACCCATTGTTTAAGCCATCTGCTGGGCCTTTATCTTTCTCAAACAGCTTAACGACTTCGTCACCGTAAGATTGAATAAGTTCACGGCTTCCATCTGTACTACCGGGATCTACAATTATATAATTGAGCTCTACACCAATATCAGCCAGTTTATTCTTTTCAGATAAAACCGAATCGATACACGATCGCAAAAATTTACCCTGGTTATACGATATTGTGACGATTGAAATCTTCATTTTTAATCCCTTTTTGAATTCCAGTTTTGACGTGTTTAAATACATAAAGCCAAAGTAGAACAGTTGATAGCCATCTTGCGTCGGCACCAAATGGAGAAAACAGAATGTTCCAGATTAAGCTTACACTTATGAAAAGCTTTAACGGTGAGTTCAAGATATCTGGCTTTAAGAAGCCTGATATTAATAGTCCCAAAATTCTCAACCAAAATAACCCGGCAAAAAAACCTCCCCACACAATAGCCCCCATTAAATAAGAATGAGTTGGAATTAATAAAGTTTTAGTGTTTAGCTCAGCCGTTCTTAAGTCCATCAACGCACCACCAGAGTCATCAATTAACTTTAAATGAGCGAACTTATAAAATGAATTCTCTGCCCATGAACCATGCCCAAACAAAGGGGCATCAAAAAATGCTTTTAACGATATTAGCAATTCAGTTCGCCCTCCCAGTATAACTCCCCACTGACTTTGAGCTTGAATACTATATTTGAAAGCATCTTCTATCGGTAGTAAATCTAGAAATGGTTCAAATGTAAAAAGTAGATATAGAATACGATCGAAAATAACTATGGAAAATAAAATAAAAAGGTAGAAACTCAGTTGAAATGTTACAGACTTATTTACCATATTTAATTTATTTAGGTTACAGAAGTTAAAGGTAAATAAACAAATTAAAGTTGGAATAAATATAAATCCAGCTAACGCTCTTGATGAATTTGCGAAACATAAGGAAATTAAAAAAAGTGCTCCTATTAATAGATAAAATTGTTTATTTTTAATAATTTTGAAATCGAGAAACATAAAAAAACAAAGTGCGACACAAGAACCAACCCCCCATTTCCAAGGATTAGATTGAAACTCTTCACTTCCAATAATAAAGCGTGTGAGCGCAAAACCAATAAAAACGCCGATTAGATAAGGGAATAAATACTTCGCTTTATCCCTAAAATATGTGTCCAAGCCTAAATATATCACTAGTACAAAAACTGGAATCAAAATTCCTTTAAGTGACTTAAGTAAATCAGTATTGTTAATAATGTCAGAGAATATTTGAACAAAAAACCAAATAAATAGGAGAATAATGATTTGTTTTGTAAAAGAAGAAAGCTTTATATTTTTTAAATTTAAAAGCACAACTAAACCACAAATTAACTCACCTATATAAATTTCGCCAAAAAAAGTAATTTTTTGGCTAGAAATAATACCTGCAAACAAATAATTAAATAAAATCATAATAAGTCGATTAGCCTAGGTACTTTCTTTTAGTCCATACTCGATATGATTTACCTCTAAAGATATTCAACTTAAAAATGTTTATTATCCTCCCAAGGTTGTAGTGAATAATGTCATTAATAAATGAATGAAAATGCCCCTCCAATCCGCTCACCTCTTCTAAAATAAGTTGTTTTGAGTATCCTTGCGACTCGAAAGCTCTTTCTTCAATATTCTTAATGTATTTTTTAACAACTCTCTTTCTATAAATTCCAGCACAACTTTTCTTCCACTTATTCATGCTGGATGAATCAATATTCCGTGAAGTATTACTTTTAACTGGATCTCCCATATTTCCTGTTATTTTCCGTCCGGATAGTGAACTAAGCATTTCAGGTTGAAACTCAAGTTCTAAGTATTGGCAAATTTCGATTAGGTGTTTTTCGGGAGAGGTTACGAATTCTTCATACCTTAAAAAATAAGCTTCATCTTTTAAAGATTCAAACCCATTTGAGAGCATTTCAAAGCCAATAGTCATGTCAATATCATATGCATGAATTTTTTTTAATCCTCTATTTGAAAACGTATCTATTATCGAACCTAAAACATGGACCGGATTTCGAAATAAAAAAATGATTTTTGCATTAGGAAAAAGATATTTGATTTCATTGATTATCAAATAATATCTAGGAGTTTTATCTATAAAATACTTCTCGTCATTTGTGCATAGAGATTCATACAACGAAGTTACAAACTTAGCAAGTTCACTTGAATAACGTTCTTTCCCAACACTGTTCACGAAATCATTAATTGCTCTGTAAGATGTGTGATGGATGTACTCCGAAAGCACTCCCTCGCTATTTGTTGAATAGCAAAAAGGAAGTAAAATCCAAGGCTCAGAGGATGTAGCAATATCCGGATGTCCAGATAGTGTTCGTTGCAGCAAGGTGGACCCTGAACGAGGAAGTGAAAATATAAATATTGGAGCTAACATGAACATCCTTCATTGTTTAATTTCTTTATTACCCTTTTAGATTCTAGATAATTAAAAGGAATCCTGAATAGCTCTGAACAAATAAACAAAGTCAGTACAATCCCTACTAAGCCGAGAGAATGTATAAAAATTGTACTAATTAGAAGCCCTATCGAAACACAAATGATAGAGTAAAAAAATGGTCTTTTGAAATTCCCAGTTCCGTTAAGCAGCATCGCATAACAAACATTGATATTTGAAGCTAATGCCCAGAGTGAAAAAGATAAAACGAGTATTTTTGACGGTAACGGTGATCCCTCACCTAACCACAATGTGATTATATTTTGCCCTATAAAAACAAGTAGCAATCCAGCGGTGGAAGTAATTAAAACAGTCAAACGTATTGATTTTACTAACGTTTTAGTTACCCATACTTTATCACCTCGGTAATATGCCTCACCATATACTGCCCACAATGGCTGTAAAGCCATACTAATCAGGGCTGATAAAATACCAACCAACCTTTGAGTTATTGAAAATTCGGCTACGGCAACCATTCCTATAAAAGATGAAATAATTACGATAGGCAAATTCATTTTCGCTGTGTAAACTAATTGAGTCAAAACGGTCCATATTCCAGATGAAAAAATTACAGAAAAATGCCTCTTAGAAATATTCGAAAATTTGGGAATTAGAGACTTATTTTTGGTGAAAAAATAAATACTGAATAGTAGGTTTATCAATACAGGAGAAGAAATATATAACGTAGCCAAACCAATTATTCCTAAATCAAAATAAATAGTTAAGAATATTGAAAGTAAGCTTAATATACTCCCCAACATTAATAGATTGCTAGCTATATAGCTTTTTTGAATTCCCGACAAAACTCTTGATATTAGTGAAATTGGTATCGCTACAATGAAAATCAATATGGATAACTTCATAGCAGTCAGAGCTTCATCAAGTTCAAATTTATTATCTAATTCAAACACCCACGAAAACGAAAAAATATTGTTTAAAATAACCAAAATAATACAGAGTACCAAAGATAGAAAAGCAGCGAAGAAATAACAATTAGATATGAAGTGTCGAGGAGAAGAAGTGTCGTTTTCACCCTGTGACCTGCTTAAAGCATTCTGAAGGCCCATACCCAAACCTAAATCGCTAAAGCTCATAAATGCAACTATTCCTGAAATTACCATCCAGACACCAAAAAGTTGCGTCCCTAAATAATCAAGCGTCAACGGTATTGTTATTAACGCAGCCCCCATACTTACAAATTTTGCAACAATCGATGTAGTTACGGATAGGATTAAACGAATGTTTCTTTTTGAAACATGTTCGTCACTCAAATTTTTAAATTTAGACAACACTTAAACTGGTCACTTAGTTCACAAAGTCATTTCATAGCTAATACGCATTCTTGTCAGTAAAACTGCGGAAAATGGTAAAAATTACTATTTTAAAATCCATCCACAAAGACCAGTTTCGAATGTATTCGAGGTCGTACTCGATGCGCATTTTCATTTTGTCGACGGTGTCGGTTTCACCGCGCCAACCGTTCACTTGTGCCCAACCCGTTATGCCAGGTTTTACTTTATGACGCAGCATATAGTAATCCACAAGTTTTCGATATTCTTCGTTATGTGAAACAGCGTGAGGCCGCGGTCCAATCACCGACATGTCACCTTTTAACACGTTAATAAACTGTGGAAGTTCGTCGAGTGAGGTTCTTCTTAAAAATGCACCTACTTTAGTGATACGTTTGTCACCTTTGGTGGCCTGAGTTACTTTGTCGGCGTTTTCGGTCACTGTCATGGAGCGGAATTTCCACACTTTAATTTTACGTCCGTTCAATCCGTATCGGTCTTGTTTAAAGATGATTGGGCCTTTAGAGGTCAATTTGACCGCTGCAGCAATGCATAACATAGGTATGGCAATTAAACTTAAGATGGCGACTGACAAGAACAAGTCTTCTAAGCGTTTTACAATGGCAATACCGCCTTGCATAGGGTTGTCGTACACACTTATGGTTTGCACGCCACCTACATGCGACATTTCACCGTGCATCAAACAATACATGAATAAGTCAGGTACGACATGCACATTAGCAGTGGTATCACCGAGTTGGTATAGCATCCCCTGAATACGATGCTGTGCTTTGATGGGCAGAGCAATATAGATAACGTCATATAAGCCGCGTTTTGCGCAATCAATGCCTTTTTCTACATTGCCGTGCAATAAATAGTGATAATTTTCGTTTAATCTGTCTTGTGCGCGATCGTCAAAAATAGCAGTAAGTCGGTACCCCGTTTCAGGGCTTTTCATCACTTCTTCGGCTAAGCGTATGCCTTTGTCTGACAATCCGAATATGGCAATACTTCGAGTGTTGTAGCCCTTGCGTCGCATATTGTGCAAAAACAATTGGAAAACAATGCGCCAACCCACTAATGCCATAAAGGCCATAGCAAACCAAATGGCGAGGGAGAAACGTGAAAACTCTTCGGCTAATTTAAAGAAGAATAAATAGGTAAGCACTAACATACAGGCGCAAGCCCAGCACAGAAAAGTGTAGAAGACGATCTGTTTGAAAAAGCCGGCTCGCCAAGAACGGTAGAGAGCGAACGACTCAGCTACGAGCGCAAAACCACCGGAACCGATTAGTGACAGTATAAAATACTCTTTAGAGTAATCTAAACCATAAACAATTACCGCACAGTAAAGTGCGATTTGTATCACCACAATATCAACAAGTCGATAAGCTGCTGCAAACTTATTGGTATTGTTTTTAACCATACCACCTTGCATATTCATTTATCTAGTTCCTTTACTTTTAAGAAGTTGAATGAAATTAGGGTTTATTCAAGTCTTCTAAAATAGCCTTACTTACGAAATCCAAATTTTCCTTACCACTAGAGTAAGTGATTTTTTTTATCTTTGTTGATTGAACCAAAATGGACAGCTGGCGTATTCTGTTAAATTCTAGTTCCAATGCCGAATAGGCATTTCCCAATATACTATTCTGTAACAGCAAGATTAGTGCCTGACTTGAATTGATAGTCTCAATTTTGCAGGCGGGGCTATTATCTACCCCATCTGTTACAGTTCTATTAAGAATGTATATAACTGATAATTCTGAGAAATATTTGTTCTCATCGCTCAGTTCTTGCAGCTCAATAAGCCGCTTATTAAATCTTGCATGTACTTTGTTGAGAACACTTTCTTGTTGTCCCAACACGTTTTCAACTGAATCTGGCCACATACGTGCGATAGGCCAACTTGGGTATACCTGAAAGCTGCTTTTCGATGCATTTTTTGCACTATCTTGATGCAATGCGAGCATATCGTCGGTTAACCAAGCGCATCCTAGTTGCTGTAATTTGGCACTCAATGTTGACTTACCAGTGCCACTTGCCGCTACCAATGCGAACGTCTTTTTATCTCGCTTTAATGCATTTGCATGTATGCAAGGTATTTGTTTTATTTCCAGCCACAGGGCTAACGCCAAAGTCTGAAAATAGTGAGAAGATGGCGTACCAGCTTCCCAATCTATGGTTATTTTATTTTGCTGAATTAGAAAACGCCCTTTACCTTCGCAATTCACTGCAAGCACATAGGCTTTATCTGAAGTATTGGGTGTTTCGTGTTGTTCTTGATCAGCACAAATATAGGGATAAAGATTTAATTCGGTGAGGTATCTCAGTCCTTGATCTTTTAACGTCCATATTGGTTCTAGCTCAGCACAACTGGCAACTTTTGCAAATTCAAGTTCAACGCTTAACTCAGCGGAATTAACGTGTGAACTATTTGGCTTAACATCAGGCAAAAGACATTCAACGCCGTGTAACGGCGTTGAATAATATTTATCTTGCATATGTGTGACTATTGCCTCTGTTCAGTCCTTGCTTAGAAGCTTTATTAGCGGTTGAACGCTTATCCTTGGAAAGGATTACGCTTTGTGTGCCCGCCTTGCTCATCAGGAATACTGCCAGAAAACCCTTGAGTTAGCTCAGCCAAGTTACCCGGATTGGATAGTTCAGGCTTAGAATAGGGCTTTTTGCCACTTGCTGTTTCATTTAAATCAATGTTAATCATGACGTGCTCCCCTTCTCTATTAACTATTGTCTGATTGTTTACGTAAGCGTGCTGCACCAAATAACAAACCAGTTAATAACATCGCGATGCTGGCTGGCTCTGGTACTTTCATTTTTTCAGTATCAGCAACAAACAACAAATCTTCGCCTACACCAAGCGGTGATGAGTCGAATAACACACCTAAGGTGAAAAATAAGTCGCTGTATTCTGTGCTGACCTGATCAGCGTAAATTTCTAAGTCTGTGGCGTACTCGGTAACAAATGCGACACCAACACCTGAATAAGGAGTGCCTACACTGTCTGAATCGATATCGAATGCGATACCGCCAGTGAAACCTTCAACGATGAATGCGACGATGCCAGAGCTTGCTGCTAAGTTACTTAGCGTCCAAGCACCTAGTACGTCTCCGGTTGGGGAAACGTTACCGCTACTGAAACCTTGTTGAGTGAGTGACCAGCTTGATGTAACTACACCACCAGAAAAACCTTCAGCATCTAAAACGTCATTTCCTGTGCCAAGCACAACATCTGGAAACGCAGACCAAATACCAGTTTCGCTAGTACCATCACCAAACAATGCTGTGACTTGCATGCCCGCCATATCGGCGCCTGTGATATTCGACTCATCAATAATAATGGCTGACTGAGCGTTAAGGCTCAAACCAATTAATGAAAGACCGACAAGAATTTTTTTAATCATGTGTTGCTCCTTAACCTGTCCATTGTATGAACGTTAAATTCTGTGAAAGTGACTTTGTGCGACTACTGCTGGTTAAAACACTGCAAAAGCTATTCCAGAAATTATTTTCCCTTTAAAAATCAGCTATATAACAAAAATACCGTGTTAAGCAATTGTTAATACTTTTTTGATCTGTAAAGTATACTGACAAAAAAATGCGTTTGTAAACAAAAGGTTATAAACCACTTTGTTATGACAGTTGCATGACATTTAGCATATAGTACAGTTTAATAATGTGGGTTTCCGAATTTTTATTAGGTCTAAAAATTATATGAAATCATTGTTTGCTCTTTTTGGATCTAAATCAGCTAGCTATTTTGAGAAGATTTCTCAATATTATGCTCAGAAAAATAAATCAATAATTTCAAACAGTTACGATGTTAGTTCTAGCACCAAACAGATGGTCATTTTGGGAGATGTACGTCCAAGCGATCAAATTGATCTAACCAACTTTGCGCCACACGATCCTTACGTTATTTTGAGTGGTAATCATGCTGAATCTGCACATAATACGTGCAATATTGCACTAAAAGATCACGCTCTGCGCGATCTGATCGCAGATGATTATACCCGTACAATCAAACAATTAGCGGGTGATTTTATTCTCATCTGTTGGGATCAACGATCGTGCGAATTGCGGTTTAGCACGTCAGCTTTCAATCCCCGCTCGTTGTTTTATGTATTTAAAGACGATTGTTTTATTGTCAGCTCCGATTTGGCGTTGCTGCAATTTTTGACCCCACCCAAAATTGATGAAACGGCTATTTCGCAATGGCTTGCAGGTCGGCCCGATCCAAATCGATCAATGTTTAGTAATATTCATCAATTGCCGTTTGCACATACAGGAGTTATCTCTTCAACTAGGCCACTCAAAGTAGAACGGTTTTGGGATATTGATCAAAACCATTCGCTGACGTTGGCGGATGAATCAGAGTATCAAGCTTACTTTTTTGATTTACTGAGCCAAAGCGTAAAAGAAAAATTGGATTTTATTACTGACGGACCTGCTTTACAGGCGTTATTCAGCCAAATGAGCGGTGGTATGGACTCCACTTCCATCACCGCCATGTTGCATTCTCAGATACAGGCAAATGATAAATTAAGTTTGCACTCTATTTCCCATACTTATAGAGATACACAAAGCTGTAATGAAATCGATAAAATTGAGGAAATGCGTACATTTTTAGCGCTTCAGCATAGTCATTTTGTGGAGCTGGATCAGTTTAGTGAACATACATTTGCGCGGCTCTATCCAACGCAATTGCAAAATCCAGGTGTGGTAGCATCACCTAAGTATTTACAAGAAGCTCAGATCATCAGGCAACTAGCGGGACGTCACTTGTTCACTGGCAATGGCGGCGACGAAATGTGTTGGGGTCATAGTTTTGCTTATCGTGATCGACTGATTAGCGGCGACCTGAGTGTAATTAAGGAAGTTTTTAAGTCGGCCAAGTTGTTGGGTATGTCTCCTTTATCGGTGATGTTACAAGTGTTAGTTAAACCTGCGCTGCCAGCTTCTTTGTTGGCTTTACTTGGTAAAAAGCCTGTGGATGCTGAGCATTTTCCGGCATGGTTGGGTGCTAAACAACAAGAGGTATTGGCTGGCATCAGTAAACACAACCCGTTTTCCGATAGCAATCAGCTAGCTAAACGGGCACGTTATGAAGGGCTATTTCATACCTCGACGTTCAATAGTATGCGTTCTTATCAGCATGTGTGCGACCCGCTTGGAATTGATGTGCATCATCCGTTTTTTAACAAAAAGATCGCTGAATTTAGTTTTGCGATCCCACAAAAGTTGCATATTCAGGGGCAATATCCAAAGTATTTATTGCGCAAAGCAATGGATGGCCATTTGCCTAATTCGGTATGTTGGGACCAGAACAAAACGGTGTTTGATCAACATTTTGCCAATTTGGTTAGGGCAAATAAAAACGAATTGCGCCAGTTGTTAGCACACCCAGGTTTGCAAGATTTAGGATTAATCGATAACAACATTTTATTAGCCAGTTTTGACCATGTAGTAGAGACACCCAATGGGTCGTTAAACGTCGATTTGTTATATGCGATTTTGACCCAATCATGGTATCAAACCCACATTCTGTAGCATGGCCTTTAGGCCGTGGAGTGGTGTATGCGATTACCTGTAGCATGGCCTTTAGGCCATGGAATCTTGTATGTTCGCGCGAGGTAAAAGATGCCGCCGTAGCATGCCCTGTAGGCCATGGAATCTCATCTGTTCTCGCGGGGCTAAAGCAACCGCCTACAGATAAATCGAATCCCAATGGGGATATTGCTTTAACGATTTCACGATACCTGCCCTTAATGGATTAGCGACTATATATCGTGCGACATCAATTATATTTTCCTCATTGCGGATGGCGTGGTCGTGAAATCCGGCTTGCCAAATTCCGCCTTGTCGATTTAACCGTTTGCAAATTTGGTGTGACGTGGTGCCTTTGATGTAACCAATAACATCACTGAGATTTGAATCGCCTTCTAAGGAAATTAAAAAATGAAAATGGTCCGGCATAATTACCCAACTTACGAAGTTTAAATCTCCTCGTTGTTGCGCTTTTTTCATGTGATTTACGACAACTCTGGCAAGGTTAAAATTGCTGAACAGCGGCTCGCGATTTTTTGTACAAGCCGTTATTAAATAAACTTGTCCGGTAATGGAGCGGCGTCCCTTTGTTAATGTTTTGGCCATTGTTCAGTCCTTGGAATGGCAAATTTTAAGTTTAGGTCGATTCAGTATGGGATGGGGTACAGAAATTCAAAATCCGTAGCATGGCCTTTAGGCCATGGAATCTGTTATTTGCGCGGGGCTAAAGCAATCGCCTAC
>NZ_BAEN01000076.1 GCF_000314975.1 Aliiglaciecola lipolytica E3 | reverse complement strand
TGTCGATTCAGACACTGAACAAGCGCAAGCAGAAATGACAAGTGCTAATCAAGAAGTTAAGAAATTAGTAGATAACATTTCGAAAACCAACGGCAGTATTGAAGACTTAGCTCACGAATGTGTCAGTATATCTAGCGTTTTAGAAACCATTCAGTCAATCGCAGACCAAACCAACCTACTTGCATTAAATGCTGCAATTGAAGCAGCAAGAGCAGGAGAACAAGGCCGAGGTTTTGCCGTTGTAGCTGACGAAGTGCGGCAACTAGCTTCTAGAACCAAGTCTAGTATAGAGGAAGTGAACGACATCATGGCGAAATTACTAACCTCATCTAAACAATCAAGTGCATTTATGCAAAATTGCATGGAGCTAGGAAATGTGACTAGTACGCAAGCCGAAACGGCACTAAACTTGATGCAAAATGTGAAGTCCAATATAGCGCAAGTAGACGAAGTGACTAATGGTCTAAAAAAAGCAGTTGGTGATCAAACTAACTTAATTACCAATATCGCGAATTCGGTTCACCAATTGAGCTCAATCAGTGAACAGGAATTTAAACTAGTCGAATCTGTTTCCAGCGAAACTGAGCAATTAGAATTAATCTCTCATAAATTGGTCGATAGCCTGAGTAAATTTAGATGATATTTAAGCATGCCAATTAAACTCACACTTGCGGTGATGCTTTGGGTAGGAGCAAGCATCTTCGCACTTCTTTATATTGCGCAGAGCAAAGTCAGTAACTTCGATCCTGAGCAGCGATTGTTAACGGCCTCAATGACACAAGATTTTGATGAAGAAGTTAAAGCTACTTTTTCTGAATTGCAAAACTCACTTAACAAAACAGTGTTCCATTTAAATAGTGAAGACTGCTATTGCAGCAAGTTGTCAGAGACTCATATCCGAAAACTTAATAGTACTTTTAAACAAAGTGGCTATGAGGTAAAAACCATCGATCCGCTAAAGACCAATCAAATAAAAAAAGTCATCCCATCCTACCCAGCAATCATTATCTTTGATGAACAGGGTAACTTAGGTTATTTAGGACCTTATTCTACGGGTTATCTGTGTGGTGCAAGCAATAGTTTGATCGAACCAATAGCAAATACCATAGTCGCCAACAAGCATATGGGAGCCACTGTCATCGCTGATGGCGAAGGTTGTTACTGCCAAATCTGACCCTGCCAAAATCGTTAAGTCATTGTTAATCAAGCAGACTTTTGCATCTTCCCAACACAAAATTACAGCTAAAAATTTAAATTAAATAGAAAGTTTGACTATTCTTAAATTTCAACAATGGTTAACAATTCAATAACAATATTGAACCTTTAGTGATTTGGGAACGTAAAAACCTTCTATTTGATTAATCGACTAAAGCTTATTCACCGATTTTAAATTAATAGAGTTAGTCACTGCTACTTAAGGAAAAGTCTCTGATTAAAAAATTCTAAATATTATTTCCAACTTGCAGGTTGATTGGAGAAAGAAATGAACTCAAGTAATAAACCCTGGATTAGTAATGCAAATAGAGTAGTAAGCATTGTCTTACCGATACTTTTACTGATTAGTTTCGCTATCGCTCCCATTTATGGCACTTGGTTAGAGGCATTATTAGTTGGAATCCCCGCTACTGCAATCCCGTTATTAATGTTTAAAAAGCATGCTCAAACAGAGATTACTCAGCATATTGTAGCCATCAGCTTTATGCTTTTCTCTGCACTGCACATTCAACAAATGCATGGATTGGTTGAAATGCACTTTGGCATATTTGTGTTGATGTCTTTTTTAGCCTTTTACCAAAACTGGCGAATCTTCATCACAGCCGTAATCGTAGTTGCGGTGCATCACTTGAGCTTTTATGTTCTACAAAAGTCCGGTGCCCCGCTATTCATTATGCAGGACGAATATTTGTTATTAACGTTATTATTAGTCCATGCGGCTTATGCAATTGCACAAGGAGGAATACTCGCTTGGATGAGCAAAAGTAATGCTCAAAATACAATTGCTGCTGATGATTTGCTTAAAGGCGTAAATGGAATCGCGCTTGAATCTGGTAAATTCAACCTAAATAACCGAGCATCCAATCACTCTGTGAGCCCATCGATTATTGCCTTTAATCGACTTATTGATTCGTTTGAAAACATTGTCAATGAAGTTGAAACCTTTGGTAAAAGTATCGATCAAAATGCCAGTTCCACTAAAGCTGCCTCAAATGAGCTGCAAGACTTTAAACAAATCGTAAATAAAGAAATAGACGCGATTGCTAACTCATCCGAACATTTATCTCATTCAGCTTCAACAATGTCTCACCAAGCTATGGAGACCTATAAAGGCGCTAGCGGTGCTAAACATGATACACAACAAGCACAAACTGCAATGACAAATGCGAATAGTGAAGTTAACAAATTGGTGAATAACATCTCAAAAACCAGTAAAAGTATTGAGGATTTAGCACAAGAATGCGACAGTATCTCTAGCGTATTAGAGACGATTCAGTCCATTGCAGATCAAACGAACTTACTTGCATTAAATGCCGCAATCGAAGCCGCTAGAGCGGGTGAGCAAGGTAGAGGATTTGCAGTTGTTGCTGACGAAGTGCGACAACTTGCATCACGAACTAAAGCAAGTACGGGAGAAGTCAACGAGATAATGGCAAGGCTTTTATCGTCTTCGAAACAATCCAGTGCATTTATGCAAGAATGCATGACTTTAGGCAATACCACCAGCAAACAGGCAGAATCTGCCTTAGCATTGATGCAAAATGTTCAGGTAAATATCGAACATGTTGATAATGTCACGAATGGCTTAAAAGATGCGGTAGAAGAACAGACCAAGGTTATCGATACAATTGCTGTTTCAGTTAAGCAATTAAGTCATATCAGCAATCAAGAAGCTGCGCTAGTTCGTTCTGTATCTGATGAAACCCATGGATTAGAACATATTTCCAATGAGTTAATGCAAAGCTTAAACAAATTCAGGTGATATGAAGCATAGGTAAACAATATTGACGTACAAATCAAATCATAAACAAGATAAAAACGAATGGTTAGAACGTTTACAATCGTCAATCTTTGAAAATCAAAGTCGGCCAGAATCCAAGTATCTTCAATTGGCCACGGTAAACCAAAAAAATCATCCTGAAGTGAGAACGCTGGTTTTTCGGGAATGTTTGGAATCGTCGTCGACCTTGATAATGCACACTGACATTCGCAGCGACAAAATCAGTCAGATACATACACAAAATTGTGCTCAAATTTGCTGGTACTTCTCAGTTACGCGGGAGCAATATCGTTTTACTGGAAGTATAAAGATAATTGACGCTAGCCAAGATGACAAACAAAGTCAGCGGAAACAACATTGGCTATCACTTTCTACTCCAGCAAAAACGTCTTACTTTTGGCAAACACCGGGTGAAAGTTTAGCGTTAAACCAAGCAAAGCAAAGTGATGAAGTTAATAGATATAATATAATTAACGATGACAATGACTCAATTAGTGACAACTTTGCATTACTGAGCTTTGCGGTAAGTGAAGTAGATCACTTACAACTAAACACCACACCGCATACCCGCAAACGCTATCAATTAAAACATCACCTATGGCAAGAGGATACAATAAATCCGTAAATAATCGGAGCTTCCATAATGAATATAACTTAAGTTTAGTTATTACTCAGCGCTATTCTTCCTGTCTTGACAGCTTGTCGTTTTACGCCCAACTGTGGAGCTAACATAAAGATATCGCCATTGTTTCCAGTTAACGCCCTTGGGACATTTGACTGTTTAGCTAAATAAGCATTTCTTTGCATATGCATGTCTTCACCATGGGTAGGCACTGCTACTTGTGGGCGCACCCAGTTGTACATTAATTTCAGTTCCTCTTCACAAGGATGTCCGGATGCATGAATCGGTTTTTCAGTATCTGCGGATAAAATTGTGTTGATGTTGCGCGCTTTAAACGCTTTCAATAAAGTGTCTACCGCTTTTTCATTGCCTGGAATTATGATTGAACTAAATATTACCAAATCCCCATTATCCAACGACAAATCTCGATAACTATCCTGAGCCAACTGATACAATGCGGCACGGCTCTCCCCCTGACTACCTGTAGCAATCGCCAAGACTTCTGAAGGCGGCAAATAGCCACTGTGGTAGGAGTCAATAATAGCTAGATCATCCGGCCAATGCCCTGTTGCTTTTGCTGCCCCAACCGTATTTTGTAACGAACGTCCAAGTAATGCCAAATATCGCCCTGATTGTTTAGCTATTTTTGCCAACGTAATTAACCGCGCAATATTACTACTAAAGCAGCCTACCACCACACGACCAGGAGCGTTATCGATTAATTGTTTTAAGCCTTCGTAACACTTACCTTCGGATACCGAAAATCCACTTCGAGTTGCGTTGGTAGAATCGCAAACCATGGCCAAAACATTTTGTTTTCGTAATGCCTTAAACGATTGTTCTGAAAACTTTTTTCCTGTTACTGGACTGGCATCAATTTTCCAGTCTGCGGTATGAAACACAGTTCCAGCCTCAGTGCGGATGAGTAAACCATGTGGTTCCGGAATAGAGTGAGTGATCGGCATCCATTGAACATTGAAATGTCCCATATCGACTGTTTGCTCTGATATTACTTCAACAATTGGCATGTTTTGATTACCACTATTTTGCAGTTTTCGTCGCAATATTTCGGCAGTATAGGCAGTGGTATAGACTGGGCATTTAAAGCGTTGCCATAGGTAAGGTAAAGCACCGATATGGTCTTCATGAGCATGGGTGATAACGATACCAATTAAATTTTCTTTTTGACGGCTAATAAAAGTGGGGTCTGCGCAAACTACGTCATGTTTTTGTCCTATCGACACTCCATCTTTAACCGTTAAAGCTTCGTCAAAGGTGACTCCACAATCTACCATCAGCCATTGACCGTTATGACCATACAGATTCAAGTTCATGCCAATTTCCCCTGTACCTCCTAATGGCAGAAACCACAAATCTTGTTGGCTGGGAATGAAAGTTTGGATAATTATCGTCCTTAATTAAAGTCATATTCACTATTATGCACAAGCAAACTTAAAAGTTTTCTAAAAATAGTAATAATTACCTAAAACAAATGAAATCTGTATTGTTAGATTTTTTGCATTAAATCTGTCACAGTAGCTGTATATTATTTATACCGATTCGAGACGAAAACCATAATAATAAGCGCAATTGCTCCAATTTTTGGTTTCTTAGGTAATAAAACTACCATGAAATTTAAGGCTTGGAAAAATTAGCATTAACAGATCGACTTGGGGGAAATTATGTTTGTTTTGCGACTGAATAAATCAGGTATGCCACAAGCGTGGATTACACCAGAAGAAGCGGCCAAGTATTACGCACAAGATCGCGTGTTATTCGAGCTTGGTGACAACAAAAAAGTCATGCTCGGTGGTTGGAACAATCAAGGGATCCAGAGCCGCATTCAACTTTCTTCAATTATCGGCTGTGAAGGTAAAGTCACCAATATGGATGGCAAGATTTCCCTTTGTAATCGTTATTTATTTCGACGCGATAACTTTCTTTGCATGTATTGCGGTCAATCATTTAAATCTTCACAACTGACTCGAGACCATATTATACCTCGATCCCGTGGTGGCAAAGATGTATGGACAAATTCCGCTACGGCCTGCACGCGTTGTAATTGCCACAAAGCGGCTCGTACGCCTGAGGAAGCAAACATGTCGCTTATTGCAGTACCATTTGCGCCTAATTTATATGAACGGTTTTATCTCATGAATCGCCGAATACTAGCCGACCAAATGGCCTTTTTGGGTAATCATTTTTCGCAAAATCGAAGTTGGCTAGATCAGATTTACTAACATCTAGTCGTTAAAATAGCCGATTGAACTGATAAAACATTTTTTCATGTTTTCCATTCTTGCCTTTTACATGCGCGCAATTGTTGTTTGCAAAATACAAAGGCTATATTTCTCTACAACAAAACCGCTTATTTGGTTTACACTATCGATAATTAATTCACAGTAAAAGGGTTTTTTCTCGCGTGTCTATCCGCAATATTACTGGTCATTTGACTGGCACAATTTCTGTAATTTTCTATTTTTTCAATACGATTTTTTGGGTTATTCCCATTGTGCTACTTTCTTTTTTGAAACTTATTCCGATTAAATCGTGGCAAAAATTAGTGAGTTATCCACTAGATGGCTGCGCCACTGCATGGATTAGTATTAATAATTTAAACCAGAAAATAACCTCTCGTACCACGTGGGAAGTAGAGGGTGTTGAACAATTAACTCTTAACGATTGGTATTTAGTCATCTCAAATCACCAATCTTGGGTAGACATTTTAGTTTTACAGCGTGTATTTAATCGCAAAATCCCGTTTCTAAAATTCTTTTTGAAGAAAGAACTCATATGGGTACCATTTCTTGGGATCGCTTGGTGGGCATTAGACTTTCCATTTATGCGTCGATATTCAAAGTCATTTCTAGCTAAAAATCCGCATTTGAAAGGCAAAGATATGGAAAGTACCCGTAGAGCTTGCGAAAAGTTTAGTACGAAACCTGTCAGTATTATGAACTTTGTCGAAGGCACGCGGTTGACTGAAGAGAAACTCGCGAAAATCAATGGCCCGTTCAAGTACCTTTTGAAACCCAAAGCAGGTGGAATGGCATTTGTGCTCAGTGCAATGGGTGACCAATTACATAAATTGCTAGATGTTACGATTTATTATCCACAAGGTATTCCCACATTTTGGGATTTTGTGTGTGGTAAAGTGAATAAAATACAAGTTAACGTTCGGATTTTGTCGATTGAAGATATTCTCAATAGTGACGCATTCGCCATGGATTATTTTGATAATCCAGAGCAACGTGTCCGCTTCCAACGTTGGTTAAATCAATTATGGTCAGAAAAAGACCAAACCCTTACGAACATGTCTGCGAGTAGTTAAAGCATTATGTTGAGTTTCATCCCTGCATTTTTGATGTTTCCACTTCACTTTACGTTACAAATGCTCAATCTAAGTTTTTGGGCTGTGTTAATCATTATATTGGGCTTAGTTAAGTTTTTACTGCCGTTTAAATGGGTAGCGAAAGTGCTCAGTCCCATTATGCATTTCATGATGTTTGCTTTTGGTATCATCAGTGTAAAATTGATCCGAATGACTAATAAAGTGCAATGGGACTGCAAAGTAAACGGTGAATTGAGCAAAAATAGTTGGTATCTGATGATGCCGAATCATCTGAGTTACTTAGATATTATTTTGCTAATTGAATTTGCAGCGTCACGCATTCCAGCACCAAAATTTTTCCTTAAAAAGGAACTCATTTGGTTGCCTTTTGTGGGCTTGGGTGCATGGGCTCTTGGCATGCCATTCATGCAACGTTATAGTCGCGATTTTGTGGCAAAAAATCCGCACCTGAAAGGCAAAGATATTGAAACCACTCGTAAATACTGCAAGAAATTTCAGTCGACGCCGACGACTGTCATCAATTTCGTAGAAGGCTCTAGGTTTACTCCGCAAAAACGCCAAGCGAAATCCAGTCAATATCACAACCTGTTACCCCCCAAAGCCGGTGGTGTGGCCTTTACACTAGCTGCCATGGGCGAGCAATTTACCAATATTTTAGACGTCACCATTTTATATCCAGAAAATAGTAAGCATCCGATGATGGATATGTTGTCGGGTAGGTTAACGCACGTTTTTGTGCAAATTGATGTACTCCCGGTCACAGAGGAAGTCATTGGCGATTACTTTAATGATGATGAATTCAAAGGTCGATTTCAGTTGTGGCTGAATAGCGTTTGGTCTAACAAAGACAAATTTATATCACAATTAGGTAGCACTAAATAATGCTTGAGCGCGAAAAAGTAAAAGATTGGCTGATTACCAATTTAAGTACTATTGATGCTGGTATCACTGAACAAAGCTGGCTTTATCAAGGATCGGCGATATTACTATGTTTGTCAGTCGCTATCGTTGCATTCATTTTAACTCGATTGCTATTACGCGGAAGAATTTCAAGAATCGTAGCGCTAAGCCGCAATAATTGGGATGATGAACTGCATAAACATGGCTTTTTTCGACGCATAGGACATATTGTCCCGGCTTTGGTGATTTTCTTGCTAACGCCAGTACTAATTGAAGAGTCGAATATTTTTTATTCGTTTATCCAAAAGACCATGGTGATATACATTGCAGTCGCCGTCGTTTGGTCTTGCAGTGCACTATTCAACACGATTGAGGACGTCTATAACGCGTCAGACTTAGCAAGACGTGCTCCCATTACTGGGTTTATTCAAGTCGCGAAATTAATGATTGTGATAATCGCAATTTTACTCATTATCTCAAACCTTCTGAATAAATCCCCATTGCTGTTATTGTCAGGATTAGGTGCCGTAACCGCGATATTGTTGTTGGTGTTCAAAGACACAATCTTGGGATTTGTGGCCGGTATACAAATCGCGGCAAATCGTATGGTAAATACTGGAGATTGGATTGAACTACAAAAATACGGTGCAGACGGCGAAGTATTGCAGGTAGGTTTAACTACGGTCAAAGTGCAAAACTGGGATAAAACAATCTCGACCATTCCTACTTATACTTTGATTAGTGACTCGGTTAAAAACTGGCGAGGGATGTCTGAGTCTGGTGGTAGAAGAATTAAACGAGCGATTAAGATTGATATAAACAGTATACAATTTTGTGATGCAGAAACGCTTTCCCAATATAAAAAGATTCGCTATATCAGCGACTATATTGATGCAAAAGTAGAACTCTTACGTGAATATCACAATTCCCAAAACATCGACGAGCAAGACCTTTTAAACAGTCGCAGACTTACAAACGTCGGTACCTATAGAGCATACGTAAATGCGTACTTACAACACCATATGCAGCTCAATAAAGACATGACCATGATGGTCAGGCAACTCGCTCCGACTGAAGCAGGCTTACCCTTAGAGATTTATTGTTTTTGTGCCGATAAAAATTGGATTAACTACGAAGGCGTACAAGCCGATATTTTCGACCATTGTTTGGCAATGCTTCCAGTGTTCAATTTAAGAGCTTATCAAAGAGTCAGCGATAAATAATTAAACATCGTAAAACGTCTCACCTTTCATACTGCAATAAAAAAGCGCTGAGTATAAATTAGCATCTACTAATGATGCCAATTCATACTCAGCGCTGTTTTAACTCGTTTAGCTATACTACCAAACTAGCGCAACGGACAATAAAATCGTGGCCACTAATCCTGTCACACCGAAGAATCCGTATTCGACTTTTTCACGCATGCCACCAGCAGGCGAAGGTAAAAATCCCATAATCAGACAAGTCGCGCCCAATACAAAAACGAGTACTGTTATTCCAAATAAGATGGCTTCAATCATGCTTCTTCCAAAAAAATTATATTACACTCGCTATATTATGCACCAAAACCCCTATTTGAGGGAATGATCTATATCAAACATTTCTGTCTTTATCGAAATCGCTCGTTATATACAAATATAACCTTAGTTAATTTGACTAATTTTTAGTAATTATTCCTATTTCGTTTCCTCAATCTACACATCACTTTGTAGTCAAATAATATAATTTATTGATAATTAAAGAATATTTTATTCTGGCCCGAGTGTTGCTCTAAGCAATATCATAAAACAACACATTGCTGGGTTGACATAATGCAATGTGCAACAGGAATCATTTTTAAGAGGAACAAAATATGAAACTGTCTATGATCGCCGCAAGTGTATTATTAATTTCTGGAACCGCAGCTGCAAACGAATGTGACGTAGATATCGATGGGCAAGTCTCTTTGATCAATAATGTATTGACGATAACCACTGAAGACAACGACATTATTAAAATTGATGCCGGAGAATCTCTATTTGTAAATGGTAAACGCATGGATGTGAATGCGAATCAGGAAAGATGGGTTTCTGAATACTACAAGGGTATTTACAATGCCGTACCAGTCGCTGCAGAAATAGCCCTTGAAGGCGTTGCTATTGCAAATGTAGCAGTCTCTGAAGTCCTAGGTAACTTATTAGGTTCCAATAGTAATTCTGTTACTAAAATCCAAACTAAACTTGATGAGTTAAAAGAGAAAATTGAATTTAATTTTTATGCAGCAGATGGCAGTATTCAATTAGATTCAACTAACTTTTCAGACGGCGACTTTTTAGGTGCACAATGGGAACAGGAATTTGAAGACACCATCGAAGAAGTTGTAACTGCTTCTATTGGACACATCATGGTAGCCATGGGCACTGAACTTATTTTTGGTGATGGTGATACAGACGGATTTGAACAACGTATGGAAAATTTTGGTCAAGATATCGAAACTAAAATCGAAGCCCAAGCTGAAAAATTAGAGCAAAAAGCCGATGCATTTTGCCTGCAATTAGCATCTATCGATTATGCAGAGAATAAACTTCAAAACTCAATGAAAGAATTGTCTGGGTTAAATTTAATTACGGTTAACACTGAAAGAAAAATGTAAGGAAGTCAGAATTAACGTGAGAGTAGCGATTATAGGCGGTGGCTGGTTAGGGTTACCGCTTGCTAAAAAACTCAGCCAAAGTGGTCACCAAGTGGTGGCCACCAAACGTTCTGAGAAAGGTGTCCAGAGTTTACTTGATGTAGAAGTCTCTGCAGTGCAATTTAATCTTGGTGATAGCTTAGACTCTCCCCACTTAACAGATGTGTTTAATGCGCAATTACTGATCATTAACATTCCTCCTGGGCGCAAAAGTTTGCAACCTGATGTATTTCTTCAAGATATGCTCAATTTAATAAACACAGCAAAACAGCGAGGCATTGAGAAGCTCATTTTCATCTCCACTACCTCGGTTTACGGAGAGTCTAGTAGAACTGTTTTTGAATACACTAAAGTCGCCCCTCAAACCGTGAGTGCGAAACTTCACGTAACCTTGGAACAGCACATTCGGGACCTATTTAAGCAACACTCAGTAATTTTAAGATTAGCCGGATTAGTTTCAAAAGACAGGCACCCAGCACGAAGTCTAAGTGCGAAAAAAAATATCGAAAATGGACAAAAAGTCGTTAACCTTGTGCACCGTGAAGATGTTATAAGTGCCATTGAAAAAATTATCACTAATGACAAATTTGGACATACCTATCACTTATCGAGTAGCGAACACCCTTCACGTCAACAATACTATACTGATGCTGCAACGGCGTTAGAATTACCAACACCAGAGTTTGTTCCGTCAACATCAAAAGATAAGGGTAAAGTTATCAATTGCGAATTTACGCTACGAGAGCTTGAATTGAATCTGCAATACCCCAGCCCTTACGATATGATTTACTGAGCAGTCTTTACTCTTCAGCTAACCTGATCAATAAAATTTCCCAGCCGCGCAGTTGCCGGTTGGTTATTTTGCAATCTGCGCGCATTGCGCTCAACTTCTTCTTGTAAGTCCTGCTGAATCGTATTCAACTCAGCATCTAAAGCCGCGTCAGGGGAATTTTGCTCAACTAATTGTTGTCGTAACAGATTCTGAATAACCTCCGCTTCTTCACGTAACGTATTGATGATGTCTTGGGTTGATTGGGTTTGTTCTGCGTCATCAATTTCTTGAGCCAAAAGCTGTAATCGTTCACTTAGAACCTGCGGTGATTGTTGTTGTAGTGCATCACCCTCCGCTTGAATCGTTTCGGCTTGCTGATTATTTTCGGTTACATCTGTATTGTCGAATCCTGCGTTAATTTGCTGTTCATCTTGCTGTTGCAGACGCTCTTGTTCATTTAGCTCTTGTGTTCGCTCAGCTCGTTGGTCGATTCGCTGTTCAATTTCTCGCTGTTGTTCTTCGCGTCGTTGTAGGCCTTGCTCCGCAACTTCACGTTGACGTTGTTCCCGTTGTTGAATATCTTCACGCACCCGCTCATCTCGTTGCTGCTGGGCTTGAATAGATTGTTCCGTGTTTTCTTGTTGGCGGGCTTCTCGTTGCTCTACCTGCTCTTGAACTCTCTGCTGTCGCTGTTGTTGAGCTTGCACAGATTGCTCGAAGTTGCGTTGCTGGCGAGCTTCTCGTTGTTCTATCTGCTCTTCTACTTGCTGCTGACGCTGCTGCTGCCTTTGTTCAATCTGGTTATCTCGCTGTAGTTGACGAGCCTCTGATTGCGCTATTTGATCATCAATTCGCTGCTCTGTTGGTTCAGATTGTTGCTGTTGAGCAGGTATTTGAGACCCTGTAGTCTGCGCATCATCATCACTTTGTAGCCTAGAAGCCTGTTGTTGAGCATTACCTTGATCAGCGCTCGCAGCCTGACGGTCTGATGGTTGTTCATTCAACTCAGTGGCATTACCCCGATTCGTAGAGCGTTGCAGTAAGGCTTCTCTGGCTTGTTCTTGCTGCTGTCTTTGCTCGCGCAGAGTATTGAGACGCTCTTCCAATGCGACTTCTGTGGCGCTACGTTGAGCCACACTGGCAGCATTTTCTTCACCTTGTCTAGCATTTACGTCAGTATCTGTTTCAGTCACAGGAACAACTGGATCGACTTCATTCTCCGAAGCGATCTGTTGCAATTGTTCAATTGCGTTATTGGGTAATTGCGTATTAATTGTCATGGATCCTCCTCGCTTGCCCTAACAAGCCCTCTCAACCTGAATTGGGCGCAACATATCCACTACCTGAACCAGAAACTGGTCTATATTCTGCTACCCAATGGCCCAATCAAACTCTGCGTGTGATCGGACACCTCTATTAATTGAAGCATAATTAGTTCCAATCGCGCACAGCAACGTAAGAACTTAATTAGCAAGTAGAACAACCCATAAAATCTTAAATTAAAACAGTCAATTAGCTTTCTCCTCAACATCAGTAGGACTTTCAGCAAAGAGATTGCGAAGCAAGAAAAGAACAAACAGTGAAGTAAAAAGTGTAATAATTACGCGACAGTTCAAGCGCAAAAAGTACAAACACAGGTGGCAGAAAGTGCCTCTAGAAAACCCAAGGTTGTAGCAACTCCTTACCAAGATCACTACAAACAAAAAAGCTGGGTCTTAACCCAGCTTTTATTTGTTCGCAGCTACTCTTAACTAGCCTATCAATGCATTGCCAAAATACTTCAGCGCCACTGTGTTGATAAACACTAAGAACAAAATGATTGGAATAAAGGTGCCAACAGAGAAATCGACGTATTTCTCAAACAAACTGCCTTGGTAGCTAGGAGCCCCTTGATCTAATTCAGCGTTAAAGCTTTCTTTCTTCCATCGATATATCACGAATAAACAAATGAGCAGTCCATTCAAGGGTAAAATCGTGTCGTAAAAAACGTCAATAATAACGTCGAATAAGGATTTATTTAGTTCAGCATAACTTACAAAATTGGTAACTGGCTCCCAGATCCCAAATGACATTGACGCCACCGCTGATGTTACAACCAATAACAGTCCCATCACTCCTAATGCTTTCTTACGACCTACTTTTTTAGATTCCATAAAAGAGGCGACAGGTACTTCAAAAATGGATACTAATGAAGTTATTGCAGCAAAAAAGACTAACAAGAAGAACAAACCTGCGACGACACTTGCCCCTACATAACCTATTGATGCTTGCAAGGCTAAGAAAATCTTGGGCAAGAAAGTAAATATCATACTTACCGAAGAATCACTTAACTCGGCCGTATTGGTATTTGGATTAAAGGAAAATACTGCCGGTAAAATCAGTAAACCGGCAATAAACGCAACCATTGTATCAGCCAAAGCAACAAACTTTGCAGATCCAGGAACATCACTTTTGCTATCCAGATACGAGCCGTAGGTAATCATAATGCCCATTCCCAATGATAGGGAAAAGAAGGCTTGTGAAAGGGCTGCACTTACTACCGAGGCGTTAATCTTTGTAAAATCCGGGACTAAATAGTATTCCACTCCAGCAAACGCATTGTCTAGGGTAAGAACGAAAATAACTAAACCCACTAACATAATAAATAATGCTGGCATCATCACTTTCGCGGCTTTTTCAATGCCCTGTTTAACGCCACCTTGCAAAATTAAGTACACAACAGCCAATACGCCGACCATGTAAATAAACAAGTGTGAGGATTTAATAAACTCTGGAAAAGTATTGGGATCAGCAAGTTTGTCTAAATTACCAATGCTAATTTGAAAAAGAAAACCGAAAATCCAAACCGTAATGACCAAATAAAATACGGCAATCATAAACGGGGTTATGATTGACAACCAACCTGCCATACGCCAGTGCAACTGATTTCCGCTTAATTTCACGTAGGCATTAAGTGGGTCCATACGACTTCGACGCCCTACTGACATTTCAGCCAGCATCACCGGCAAACAGATGAGTACAACAAATACCGCATAAATCAGTAAAAAGGCACCACCACCATTTTTGGTTGCTGCGACTGGAAACCCTACCATGTTGCCTATGCCAACCGCAGAGCCTGCGGCGGCCAGAATGAATCCGAGACGAGAACCAAACTGTTCGCGATCTGCTGCCATATTATTTTCCTTTTTTGTTAGTTGAATTATCTCCGCATGACAAAGCACCTACGTCAGATAATCACCTTTATTGTTTTTAGGCTTATTAATTGATGTTAACAGGCTATTTTTAAAATGTCTTTTACTTAAATCTTCAGCAATAAGCAAGTTAGTCAATCACGCAATTGAAACCCTGCACTGTCAATATTTACATACTTAATGCGCCTTAACACGTCTTAAACCTTTCGCCGCACAATATGAATTACCAATCAATGGGTTGATTATCCCAATCTATAAAGTGTGGGGCATACTGTATGTCTAAAGTATGTATATGATTTAGCAATTTATCGACGGTGAAGGACACTGAAAACAGTTTATTTTGCGGAACATTGGCTTGGAAGGGTTTAGATAAATCAGTATCCACAGTCCCTGGGTGATAGCAGATTAATTCAACATTTTTAAAACGTCGCGAATATTCAACTTGTGTGTTTTTGACCAACATATTTAGTGCAGCTTTGCTGGCTCGATATCCATACCAACCACCTAATCGATTGTCCGCAATGCTCCCGACTCTGGCGGAAAGCATAACGACCTGCGATTTTTTTTGATTGTCAAAAATCAACGGCAAGTGCTTCAACCATAACATAGGGGCAATCGTGTTTATTTTAAAATAGGTTTCGAGTTGATCGGCCGAGATATCTTCCAAGCGTTTTTCAGGCTTAATTTCTTTATCATGAATCTGGCTTTGCAATACACCAATACACGATACGACTAATCTAAAGTGACCAACAGAGTGCAACTCTTTACACAAAGCCCTGATTTGCTGTTCATCTAAACTATTAATTTGATGACAACGCACCTTAGGATTCGTTTGATTAAGTTTTTTGCGCGAAACGGCATGCACCTCACAAATTTCGTCACTTTGACTTAATTGTTTCACGAGTTCAGCACCAATACCCGAAGAAGCGCCTATGATTAAAGCATTTGATTGTTTCATCTGGTTTTCATATCCAAAGAATAAAGTCTAAACTTTTTTGTTGTTTGGTTATTACGCAGAATTATCTGAAGTGGATGACTTGAACTCATATCCATTCGCTACCATGTTGATATAACGAGTCAGCATCAACCATTTTAAGAGGTAACATATGGCAAATCTTCAACAGGCAACGCTAGCAGGTGGTTGTTTCTGGTGTATCGAATCAGCTTTCAATTCAATTGAAGGAGTAGAGTCGGCTTATTCAGGCTATGCCGCTGGTCATATTGACAACCCTACTTATGAACAAGTGTGCAGCGGCTCTACGGGACATGCAGAAGTTGTGAGAGTCAATTTTGATGCCGATACCATCTCATATCGTGATGTATTAGAAATATTCTTTTCATTACATAACCCTACCCAATTGAATAGGCAGGGGAACGATGTGGGTAGCCAATACCGCAGTGCGATTTTTTATCATAACGATGAGCAAAAGAAACTTGCTGAAGAAATCATTTCTGAGATTGAGGAACAGCAAATTTGGCCCGATCCAGTTGTGACCGAAGTAACCGAAGTTAACAATTATTATCAGGCGGAAGACTATCATCAAGATTATTTTACTAATAATCCGCAAAACCAATACTGCAATATGGTAGTTGCCCCAAAACTAGCCAAATTTAAGAAAAACTTTGCGAGTCGATTAAAATAATCGATAGCCAACATTAGTCACCTGGCCAATAACTCTATTGGCCACGTAAATCAATAGTGATTAATTAAACCAGTTTGGATCAACCGGCATAGAAAATAGTAGCGGTGCCATTTTTTCGTAATTAACGCGGTTCACTTCACAAATAATGTTGTCTGGATAATAACGTTTCCAAGGATCATTGATCATCCAAATAGTACTGCCGACCACAGCGACGCCTTCTAAAGACGCATTGTCCATTAACTCCCATGGACCACAGTTTTCTTCTTTGGAATGCGTGGGCGCATAAAACTCGACGGCGATCACTTTAGTCTCTTTTTGTTTTGCCAAATCGATCAACCAAATATTGTTGTCGTTTCTGGCGGCAGCAACTAAATACCCAGGATGATTTTCTCGTGGTAAATAGTCCATACCATTAATTGGATGATTACCTGAATCATACTTAGGTAAATTGAGTTGCAAATCTGTTACTTGAGCGAACTCTTCTGATAACCAAAAATCATCATCTATTTTTAAAGAAAAAATCCGAGCTTTAACTTTTTTGTCTTTCTCCATTCCTAGGTAAAGAGTGTCATCTGGCCCAAAAGCGAGCGCTTCTATACCATCATTTGGAAAGTCACCTATTTGCAGGGACGCTTGAAATTGAATAGGTCTAACATGAGAAACCAATAACTCGTTATTCTCCTGTAATTCAAGTCTGAGCAATAATGTAGGGTATTGGGTTGAACCACTATTTTGATATTTTTCAAAACAACTTTCAGACATGGATTCACTGCGCGTCGCATCTTCTGTCACGACGATAAAAACCTTATCATCATCTGGGTCGACAGCTAATGCTTCTAAATCCGGAGCGTCGTTTAAATAAGCGGCAAAACAACTTTGCTGAACCCTATCTGACATAACAAACGTCAAAGACTCAGCTAAAACGGCTGCCGTGTTTGGTTCAATAATATGCAATTGCTTACGCTGTGAAATATCTGCACTTCCATCTGATACAGACAGTAACTTTCCTCTCCACCCCTTAAGCCCTGACGTTTGCGGATTAAGCATGGCTTCTCCGCTCTGCTCAGTTAACCATTGTCCTTGCAACGCAATTTTTTGAGGAGTTTGTTGCTTTTCTGCGCACCCCGTTAATCCAATCGCAACCAGTAAAATTAAACCGAGTTTATTCATTTTTCCCATCCTCTCCATAGGCAGGTTTTTTTAAATTAATAATGTTCCAATAGCAAGTTATTCCGAAAACAATTTGATTGTTCGGTTACAACTAATGCAAACTAAGTCACATCTATTGTTTGTATTTAAATGTGATTTGACTGACTCTAAAAACACTCAAAAATTGACGCCGGATTTGCCGCCAATTATTGCAGGTCCTATTCTTCGTGCAGTAAATGAAAATAGTATTACGCTGTGGATGCTATTAAGTCATAAAATTTCTTTTCAAGCAAAAGTTTGGACTGAACAAGATGAAGTTTGTTTCGAGCAAAGTACACAAGAATACGCACAAAACGTTAAAGTAGGCGAAAACGCTTATATCTGCTTAATAACGTTGCCAATTGAACAACCTTTATCGCAAGGGATACGTTATTACTACGACCTAACCATGGCCACTAACGCTGGTACGCAGAAAAATTTGCAAGCGCTAATGCCAGATCTTTTGTATCCACAGCAAGATGCCCCAAGCTTCGTATTCAACTCTCATATTAAACACGTCTTACACGGTTCTTGCCGAAAGCCCCATCATGCTAGTGATGATGGCATGCTTGCTGTTGACGAAGAGCTTAGTAAAGCATTTAGTGATAAACATGCGCAGCCTGACTTATTACTTTTGTCAGGTGATCAAGCTTATATCGATGATGTGGCAGGGCCCACTTTAGTTGCCATCCATCAAACCATTAAGTTATTAGGCTTATTTCATGAAGAAATACCAGGCGGAACAATCACAAATAGTAAGCAGTTACTAACAAAGCACAGCAACTATTATCAGAGACCTTCTTTATTACCTGATAATGACAGTACCAAGACGGTCATGTCATATTTTTTCGGCGGCAAGAAAAAGCCCATATTCACTTCTGTTAATGCCAACAATCATCTAATCAGTTGGACCGAAGTCATTGGCATGTACGCACTCATTTGGTCTCCCGAACTGTGGAATTTAACCACTTTAGAAACCGATAAAATTGCTGCAGAGTTTAAACCTCTTTTTGCAGAGGAGCTTAAATGGATAGAACGATTTAAAGCTGGGTTGCCCAAAGTTCGCCGCGCAATGGCACATATCCCGGTATATATGATATTTGATGATCACGATGTCACTGACGATTGGAATTTAACCAGAGGCTGGGAAGACGCTGTCTATAATAATGCGTTTGCTAAACGCATTGTAGGTAACGCATTAATCGGATATTGGCTGTGCCAAGGATGGGGAAATGACGTAGAGAAAATTAATCCGCTGTCCAACAAATTATTACCACATTTCACCTCGTCCGGTATTCAAGAGCACGATCAAGTGATTGATATATTGCTCGACTGGGACCAATGGCATTACACATTAAACACCACTCCAAAAGTCGTGGTTTTAGATACGCGCACCCAGCGCTGGCGCTCTGAATCGAGCTTACGTAAACCATCCGGATTAATGGACTGGGAAGCGTTATGCGAATTACAACAAGAACTGATAAATCAACCTTCGGTTATCATGGTTTCAGCGGCACCTGTCTTTGGGGTAAAACTGATTGAGGCTATCCAGCGAATCTTTACCTTTTTTGGGCGAGCATTGATGGTCGATGCAGAAAACTGGATGGCGCACAAGGGCACGGCAAGTGTGATGTTAAATATTTTCCGGCATTATAAAACACCGCCGCATTTTGTTATTTTGTCAGGCGATGTGCATTACTCGTTCGTTTACGATATCACTTTGAAATTCAGACGTAACAGCCCACAAATCACGCAGATAACCAGTAGCGGCATAAAAAACGAATTTCCAAAACAATTAATCCGCTGGTTTGACCGTTTAAATCGAGTTCTATTCAGTACAAAGTCTCCATTGAACTGGCTAACGCAACGACGCAATATGACCGTGCGGCATCGTCAGCCAGACAACCAGCAGATAGGCACCTTATTAAACGGCTCAGGGATTGGTAGAGTAAAAGTAGATAACAACTGCATTCACGTAGAAGCCTCCGTCATTTTAGCAAAAGGTGAAGAAGTCGAATTCATCAAAAAAGACTAACTTTAGCGAGAAAAACAAGCCTAAAAATCGTTGGACCTCAGTGCAGCATCCGGAGACAATAGCCTTTGAAACAAATCTAAGGGAAAAAATGTCAGAAAATGCACTAAATATTGGCTTGTTCTTCGGCTCAACTACCTGTTACACCGAAATGGCTGCTGAAAAAATCCAATCAGAACTCAACGAGCTTTTTGATGCGCCCGTTGTCGAACTGTTCAACATTAAAGACGTCGCATTACAAAAAGCACAAACGTTTGACGTTTTGCTGTTTGGTATTTCTACTTGGGACTTTGGCGAGTTGCAAGAAGACTGGGAGTCTAGTTGGGACGATATCAAGCATATGAACTTAAAAGGTAAAACCGTTGCTCTATTCGGACTTGGAGACCAAATTGGTTATGCAGATTGGTTTCAAGATGCGCTGGGAATGTTGCATGATGAATTAGCGGTATTAGAGTGTGAGTTTATAGGTTACTGGCCAAATCAAGGTTACGAATTTGCCCACTCTAAAGGTCTTACTCCGGATAAAAGTCATTTTGTTGGATTATCTTTAGATGATGAAAACCAATACGAATTAAGTGAACAACGCATCAGTCAGTGGTGTGAACAATTGTTAACCGAAATTCAACTAAGTTAAACATTGCAATGTCGTCTCTTCTGCCTAGAATTCAACGCCCTTTTTACCGAAATGGAGCGCAGCATAGGGCCGGCGCAGATGTGAGTTTTGGTGATATTCATAAAATTTTCGGCTTTAAGACTATACAGATTGGCAAATGGGTAACCCAGGCCGAACAACAGTTGGCGGCAAATCTATTTTTTGATGCCCTTTGCGACTTGATGGACATTTTACACGTTACTGAAACTGTCATTTCTCTGAACGGAAGCTTGTCATTGGCTTTTGGGGTCGGCGGCCAAAAACACAGCAGCGCACATTATCATGCTCCTAAACGACAACTATCATTGGCCAAAAATGCTGGCGGTGGTGCATTAGCGCACGAATGGTTTCACGCTTTCGATCATTACATCAGTACCAAAATGTACGCCACAGACCTACCCCATGCATTTGCTTCTAGTCTCTGGTTAGAAGATGCCACTATGCATTCCCATCCGCTCAATCAGAAACTCTCAGCTTGGTTTCAAACACTTTTTTTGGACAGCAATGGTATTGAACCAAGTGACTACGTTACGCGCAGCGTCAAAGCAGATAAAAGTATGCAGTTTTATTATTACGCTCAACCCCAAGAAATGGCGGCCAGAGCATTTGAAGCCGCGATTCAGGATCAAACCATCAAAAATGCGTTTTTAGTACAAGGGACAAAACAATCCGTTGAAGCTCAGGTAGGGATTTATCCAATCGCACAGCACCGCCAGCAAAGCAACGCTAAGTTATTGGAGTATTTTAAGAAATTAGGAAAAGCGATTGATTAATGGTCAAAATTAGACACTAACTAAAACTATTTTCTAAAAATTTACCAACAATTTCAGATAACTCATTTACTCCGACACCAAACTAATTCTATACTAGGGTATTAACGATTAGAAACTGTGGTTGAATTTATGAGAAAGAAAAAGCACGGCTCCGCTGATGACGAAGCACAAATAGACATGACCCCTATGCTCGACATCGTTTTTATTATGTTGATATTCTTCATCGTAACGACGTCATTTGTGAAAGAAGCAGGCTTGATGGCAAATCGCCCTAAAGCACCTGATGCACCGCCACCGCCAAGTAATGCCAAAACATTGGCAATACGTATCGACCAGCAGGGAACCATTGTTATGGATAACCGCGAAGTTGATATTCGTCGTGTAGTTGCAAACATTCAAAGCTTCTTAGCAGAAAATAATACTGACTCTGCTGCGATACAGGCTCATCCTAAAACGAAACACGGTATCGTGGTTGAAGTGATGAACCAAGCCAAAGAGGCGGGAATAGACAAAGTATCCATACTGGTTAAAGACAGTTGATATTTTAAAGTTTGTAAAAAAGCCCTTCGATTGAAGGGCTTTTTTGTTTCTGCGGCTGAATTAAATACACGTTATTCCAGTGTTAGCTATTTAGCTATACAAAATCTTTTACAATACATTTAACTGAACGGTGATTACTGGCAACGATGAGGTCATCAGCAACATGATCTGCTGGATAACCGTATAAGCCAAACCTGTCTTCTTTACTATGAGTAATGATCACGACATGCTCTGGAGGCTTGTCAATGTTGCCCCGAAATGGATCAATAACCGGTATTTCATAACGACCGAGTTTTAAAAGTGCAATACGGCGGCCGTTACGGTACATAAAGCGATCGAAAACAGGATTATCTAAAATACTGTATACCGCAAATTTGGGGATCTGAAATGGGACGCCTTGCCACACAATTTCTACAATTTGCAGCTTGCCAGCTAAGTTAGAGATCGAATCAGGTAGCTCAATATCACTCATACTTCACCACGTTGCTAAAATCATCTTAATTTAAATATAGCAACAAAAATACCAAGAGAAAATTGTATGCGAAAAAAACTTGAAGGTTTTTGCTAGGGCTGACCAGACATTGCTATATAAGCAAAGCTCTGTTTGCTTTGATCGTCAGAAGTTTAAGTAATAATCTCGACAAAGTTCAATATAGTCAGCCGAATAAGCTCCTTCACAGTCATGAATACATAAATCAGTCACTTGTGGCTGCGCGGGCTCAAACCCAAACCTTAGTAGTTGTCGTTTAGGTGGTTTAAACGGGCTGGATTTCACCCATGTCCGGCGATCACAATATAATCCGTGCTCTTGAGCCAAGGCTTCCAAAGCGATCGTTTCAGCAGGTAAAATACAATAAAAATAAGCATCTTTATTGAGTAGTATTGATACGTGTTGGAATAGTTCTGAAAAGTTGAGGGTGTTGTTATGCCTAGCTTTTCTTCTGCTATCGGAAATGAAGTTAGCGTCTGAGCTTAATAACTCTCCGGATTTTCCCTCAAAATATGGCGGATTACTCACAATAAGGTCATAACGTTGAATTTGGGGGAGTTGTTGCAATGCCCGATGTACAAAAGTGAGTTGGGACGACCAAGGGCAATTGAGTGCATTTTTTTGTGCTTGCAAGATCGCCGATTGGTCAATATCAATTCCCAAAATGTCACATTGCGCGACGCTACGTTGTGCCAGCATTATTGCGATTAAACCACTGCCAGTTCCAATATCGAGTATTGAGCTATAATCTCCTGTCGGGATCCAACTTCCCAGCAAAATACCGTCAGTGCCAACTTTCATTGCGCAGTTTTTATGTTCGATCGCAAACTGTTTAAATCGAAACCCTTCAAACCTAGATGTTGCAGCCACCCTGTTGGCAACTAAAACATATGGTCTGCAAGCGTTTTTTGAATACCAACCACCACTTTCTTATTCAGTTCTTTTTTAATCGGTTCGTCAATCCCAGATATCCAAATTCTAAATTCAGCATCTAAATCAAAATGGCCCGCTGTTTCTAATTTAAACTGAGTGATTGCTCGGTAAGGAATGGAATGATAATCAACTTTTCTCCCTGTTAAGCCTTGCTTATCAATTAAGATAAGGCGTTTGTTGGTGAATACGTACATATCGCGAATTTCTTTAAAAACCCGCTCAATAGATTCACTCGCGCCCAAAATTGGTGTCAGTTCTTCGCTAACATCCGCCACATCAATTTCTGAAGCATTACCCATTATTTTATCTAACAAACCCATGTTTTTCTCCATAACTTGTAAGTTGCATCAAGCATAAGGGATTGCTCGTAAAACTCAATACATCTATACCTTTTGTGCTAGAAATATGCTTCACTACAGCTTGAAAAAAGGAGCACACATGACGAGTTACGCTGACATTGTTCAAGCCCATAAACGGATTGCAGATAAGATTCATCAAACCCCAATAATTGAATCTTCACTTTTAAATAATTGGCTAGGTAGCAGAGTATTATTTAAAGCTGAATGTTTACAACGCACTGGTGCTTTTAAAGTCCGTGGCGCAATTAATATTTTATCTAAATTAGCAGAGCAAGATGCGTTGCCAGAACAAATTGTGGCAAATAGTTCAGGGAACCATGCCCAAGCAGTCGCGTATGCCGCAAGCTTATTTGGTGTTCAGGCAAAGATATTTAGTACCGAAGGGGTTTCAGCAGTAAAAGCGCAAGCTACCCAATACTATGGCGCGGAACTCGCTTTATACCCTACCCGACTCGCCGCAGATGAAGCTGTGTATCAAGCATCGTTAGCAACGGGCACGTTATGGATACCGCCATTTAACCATCCTGATATTATCGCAGGTCAAGGCACATTGTTATTAGATGCCTTAGAGCAAACAGGTGACGTCGACGCAATATTTGCTCCTTGTGGTGGTGGCGGCTTGTTATCAGGTACAGTCCTAACTGCCAGAGAACGCTGTCCATTGGCAAAAGTATTCGGTGCTGAACCACTGGCAGCAAATGATGCTGCGGAATCGATGCGCCAAAATAAAATAATTAAATTAGCCCAGCCACCTTTGACATTAGCTGATGGCGCGGCTACGCCATCTGTAGGCGAGCACACTTTCCCCTTGTTAAAAACACTGGATGGTATAGTTGAAGTGTCAGAATCAGATATCGCCTATTGGACACAGTGGTTGCAACATTTACTCAAGCTCCACATCGAACCGACCAGTGCCATGTCAATGCAAGCCGTGGTAAATTGGTTAAAAAGTGTTCCCCGAGGACAAACCGTGTTAGTACTGTTATCTGGTGGAAATATTGATCACATCAAAATGAAACAGGTTTGGTCTAAAGATTACTTATGTCAGTTGCCTAGCTTATAAAAATAAAGAGGATTTATGAAAACAATATTTATGCTTCTTATCTGTGTCTGCAGTGCGGTTTGTGCAGCCAAACCGACCATGTTCGGTAACGTCAAGGGTTACACCCTAACTAACTCAGGTGCGATGCTGCAGTTCTCTCATATCGTATTTGAAAACGGTAAGGTATTAGAAATTGGCGATCAGACATTATTAAACCAATATCCAGATAGTCTTTTCATTGATGGTCAGCAAAAAACCATGATTCCTGGGCTTATCGATGCCCATGGCCACATGTTGGGGCTTGGTAATTCGTTGTTGAAAGTGGATATAAGAGACGTCAAATCCGCGCAACTATCGGCAAAAAAAGTGGGGGATTACGCAGCCCAGAATGACCACTTAAAATGGATAACCGGTGGCGGTTGGAACCAAGTTCTTTGGCCAGACAAGCAATTCCCTAATGCCCAGCAACTGGACGAGTATGTAAGTGAAAAACCGGTGTTGCTATCCCGTGTGGACGGACATGCTGCTTGGGCAAACAGTAAAGCCTTAGCGATCGCTGGGATAAGTAAAGACACCCTCGACCCGCCAGGGGGTAAAATCATCCGTGATAGCCAAGGCAATCCTACTGGTGTGTTAATCGATACAGCAATGTATTTGGTCACCAAACACCTTCCGAATCAATCTGATGATTACTATCAAGCCAGTTTAAATGCAGCAACCGAACATCTTCACTCAGTCGGGATCACCAGCGTACATGATGCAGGAATTGAAAAAGCCGAGTATGACTTTTTCAAACGCTTAGCGCTGGAAAAAAATCTTGATGTACGAATTTATGCCATGGTTTGGTATGAAGACCCTAACTTAGAAGCCATACTTAACGCAGGTTATTTTAATGATGCGGAAGATTTTCTATCTATTCGTAGCGTAAAAGCCATGGCTGATGGAGCTTTAGGTAGCCGCGGTGCTGCGTTGTTTGAAAATTATGCAGATGCTCCGGACAATAAAGGGCTTTTGGTGATACAAGAAGACCAATTTAAGCCACTGTTCGATCTAGTTCTCAAACATGATTTTCAGCATAATTTGCACGCTATTGGCGACCTTGCCAACCATTTGGCGTTAAACCAATTCGAAGCCTCTTTTAAAGATGTGGGCGGGAAAAACCTTAGAAATCGCATCGAGCACGCGCAGATTATAAGCCTGAACGATATTCCTCGCTTTAAGCAGTTAGATATTATTCCGTCAATGCAGCCGACTCACGCTACCAGTGACATGAACATGGCAGAAGATCGCCTAGGTAAAGACAGATTACTCGGTGCATATGCTTGGAAACGATTTATAGACCAAGGCTCTCCACTACCACTTGGCTCTGATTTCCCGGTTGAACTGGCTAATCCATTCTATGGGATTCATGCCGCTGTCACTCGTCAAGATAGGAATAATCAACCGGTAGGTGGTTGGGTGCCAAGTCAAGCGTTAAGCCTGCAACAGACCTTTAAAGGTTTTACTATTGATGCTGCCTATGCGGCTCATCAAGAAGATATTATTGGAGGTCTTACGAAAAACAAATGGGCCGATTTCATCTTGATTGATCAGGATATATTTTCTATTGATAAAGACCAAATTTGGAAAACAAAAGTATTAGAAACTTGGGTGGCAGGAAAACGCGTATATCAAGCAAAACCTAACTAGCCAGAAAGAAAAAACCCGCACAAACCACAGGACACGAAAATTTGTGCGGGCAGTGTTGCCTTCCTGCCTCAAGAAGCTAAATAGCGCTTGAAGTATTTCAACATTGATTATTATTTTTATTATCAATGGTTACACACATAACATTTCTATCGTAGATGCGTAATCGGGTAATCTATAGCAGCATCAGTGCCAACTTTTTTATCTTTATATATCAAATAGTTAGATTTTCACACCCCCTACCTTTGAGATAATTTCTCGCCAGCTTGGTGCATTGGCACTTTTATAGGGCGCACTGTCCATACCAGTGCGCCAATATGCATCAGTAACATGCTTATTATTTGTACAGGTGTTTGATTAATTTGAAGTTAGCAATTTTTGGTAATTAAACGGACGTATTAAATACTGCCGGCTGACTCAACCACCAGCACTCTTACTTCACCAATTGGGTGGGCAACATGTTCAGTGCCAATAGATGCATAAAAAATGTCACCCACATCTAATCTAGTAGAAAACTCTTCTCCATCTATTCGATAAAACATATCGACTTTGCCATCGAGAACGACAAAGACTTCTTCACCATCATTGATGTGCCACTTATAAGGCTGATCGGTCCAATGTAATCGCGTCGTAATTCCGTTCATTTGCGCTATATTTTTGGCTCCCCAAGCTTTATCCGCGGTAAATTGTTTGCTTCGAATTATGTCCATATCCTTCTCTAATTATCTTTAATCAGATATTCGCATTCAGCCATAGTGCTATCCATTGGTTCTGGATAGTCTATACACCGAAAGCCAAGTTTTTCGTAAAGCGTTCTAGCGACTGTATTATTCGCTAGCACGAACAAGGAAAAGCCTTTAGTTGTAATGCTTTTAGGTGCGTATAGCATGAGTTGCTCAACTAAGTATTTACCAAGTCCTTTTCCTCTCGCATCAGGACTCACTACTAAACGAGCTAAATGACAACGCTCAAGCCTTTGGTAGCATTGACCAAAAGCGAGCATGTTGTTTTTATGATCAACTATTTTGTAGCTATTTAATTGGTCGAGTTTAGTCTCAGCAATGAACTGCATCACGCTAATTGGGAAGTCCATGCTGGGACCTCCCCATTGACGAATTTCGAGGATATTTGTAAACCAACCATGCAGGTTTATTACATCTTTTTCAGTTGCCGACTCTAGATTTAACGATAAAGCGTTCTTATCCATTTTTCTTCATTAATAAAAGACCAACTCCACTCCTGCCATTTTTCATCTAAACCTGCCTCGATGATATCTTCTACTGGCATGCCATTTATTTTTAACTCTTTAACTTGTGCCGAGGTTTCTTTGATCATTTCCACAAATGTAATTAACTGTGCTTTATCGGCAAGTGGCCCGTGACCTGGGATAACCTTAGTTTCATCATCAATCATGCTAATGAGCTTCTCTACTCCAGCAATGTACCCTTTTACCGAGCCTCCACTGTCAATATCGATATAAGGAAATAAACCATTAAAAAATAAATCGCCAGTATGTAATACATTGGCTTTTTCAAACATGACAACACTATCCCCATCAGTATGCGCATTAGATAAATGCATCACATTTAAGGTATCGTCATTAAAATGAAAGGTGACACCATGAGAATAGGTAACCACTGGAAGGGACGCGTGCTTATGCCCATCCTTACTTAACAATCTAACTCTTACGTTGTCATGGGCAAAAATAGTGGCGTCTTTTACTTCTTTCATATACGCATTAGAGCCCGTATGGTCTCCGTGATAATGGGTGTTAATTACATAGCGCAATTTACCTTTTAAGATTTGATCTAATGCGGCTGATATTTTTTCAGCTAAAGGCTCATACTGATCATCTATGATCAATAACCCGTCGTCACCTGCCGAAACCCCGATATTACCTCCCATACCAGTTAAAATGTAAACCGACCCGCCTAAATTCTCGGATTCCATCTTTACGTCATCTGGATTCATTTGGGCCTGTGCGGAAGTAATTAGTAATGTCGTTAACACAAACATGAATGAAAGAGCTAGTTTACGCATTTTTCTATCCTTTATGTTTAATCACTGTGAATATGAAGCAAATAATAGTTTGTTTAGATCATATACACCCTATGCTTTGGATCTTAAACTGTTATTTTGTTAATTTGCTTATGAATTAATTATATAGAGTGGCGCTAGAATGGATAAATTGCAAAATAAGTTAACCCTATTGTGTATTATTTTGGGTTTAATCGGTGCGCTATACGTTAATTTATTCGTTTCGGCCACATGGGTAGAATCGAAAGTTCAGTATCAAACCTATCAAACTGAACAAGGTCAATGGGCCTATATCAGTCGTGGTAAAGAAGTTATTATTGATGCAGTAGCCAACTATGCCGACTCCCCTGTTGCACAACACAAGTTGGACGTTTTAACGTCTGAGCCTGAAATTAAACAACAATGGGTTTTCATTCCAGAATTGGGAAAAAGTCCAGTTTTATTGAAAGCCGATTATCATTTTGAAGTATGGTCATTATTACCTGCCTTCATTGCAATCGCACTTTGTCTTATTAGTCGAGAACCCTTAATCGCATTATTTAGCGGGATTGTAGTGGGCGGTTTCATGTTAGGTAAATTTGATATAGGCCATGATGTTCTTATTCCTAATCTCGCGACAACTGATGCCGCTTCTATTCTCATTTTATATTTGTGGTTACTCGGTGGGCTCATGGGTATTTGGGCTAAAACTGGTGCAGCGCAAGCGTTTGCGCAGATGATGAGTGAACGTTTTGTCACCGGACCAAGATCCGCCAAGCTGGTCACGTGGATGCTAGGTGTACTGTTTTTCCAAGGTGGCACTATGAGTACGGTTTTAGTTGGTACAACAGTTAAGCCCATGGCAGACAAAGCCAATGTGAGTCACGAGGAGTTAAGTTATATTGTGGATTCAACCGCATCCCCTATAGCTGCGGTAATCGCTTTTAATGCTTGGCCAGCATATATTCAGGCATTTATTTTCGTACCAGGCGTGGCATTTTTAGCTACCGAAGCAGATCGCATTGCGTTTTTCTTTTCAAGTATCCCATTTAGCTTTTACGGTATTTTTGCAGTCATTGGCACCTTATTGCTAAGTTTAGAATTCACCGTTTTTTCTGGCGCTCCATTACGTAAAGCCATTTCCAGAGCCAGACTGACCGGCCAATTAGATGCCCCTGGAGCAAGCCCGATCAGCGCCAAGGAACTACGCGAAACCAGTGTTCCTGACAATTACCGTCCTCATTGGATGGAGTTTGTGATTCCACTAATTTGCTTAATTGGTATCGCTGTTGTGACATTTTTGAGCACAGGATCACCGCAAATTCACTGGGCTTTTGCTGGTGCATTATTTATCGCCATTATTTTTGCGTTAGGTAAAGGCATGCAAATTCGAGAAATGTTAAATGGCTTAGGCATAGGCTGGAAGGGAGTAGTTGTTGCCTCGATAATTTTGATGTTAGCCATTACCATTGGCGCGATTAGCAAACAACTTGGTGGCGGAATATATTTAGTTGACCTACTTGGCGAGGAATTGCCATTCTGGATACTTCCTGTGGTGTTACAACTACTCACAATGATTATCGCTTTTTCTACTGGCACAAGTTGGGGAACCTACGCCATTGCTTTTCCGTTAGCCATGCCTTTGATGTGGGAGATTGCCCAAAACGAAATGCTAACCAATCCCGAAGTATTTATGTTGATATGTTTTGCTGCGGTGTTAAATGGCAGTGTGTATGGTGACCAATGCTCTCCCATTTCCGATACCACTATTTTGAGCTCGATGACAACTGGTTGCGATTTAATGGACCATGTAAAAACCCAGATAGTCCCGGCAACATTTGCCGCCACCATCGCAGGAATACTCTGGACCTTGTGTGCTTTACTGATGAGTTAAAATCAAAATAGGTGGTTGATTTTCAGTTTGTAAGTTCGTCTAATTTGACGCGATTTCGACGAGATAGTGTAAGTATTTCGCCACTTTGCAAAATCACTGAGTAGTCACCTTTATCATTAGGACGTAGTTCACTGATGGCACTGCGTCGTACAATTGAAGAGCGATGAATACGCACAAACTCTTGCGGATTAAGTTGCTCTTCTAGGGCAGAGAGTGTTTCTCGATGTAATACATGTTTACCATCATTTAAATGAATTTCAGCGTAGTTTCCCGCACCGGAAATAAAGTTGATTTGAGCAACATCGATCAACCTTATCCGACCGGGGTCACGGATAACTAAGCGTTCTCGATAAGGTTTTTGCTGTTCAAAAATCATTTGCTGAATAATTTCACTCAACTTCGCATAATCATCATGTTTTTCGTCTTTTATTTTATCTCTGGCACGTTCCAGCGCTTTAAAAAAACGCTCATCATCATAGGGCTTTAAAATATAGTCGATAGCGTTTAACTCAAAGGCTTCTACCGCATGTTCGTTGTAAGCCGTTGCAAAAATAATGACGCTTTCTGGAGGTACATGTTTGGCTACTTGAATACCTGAAATCCCTGGCATTTCAATATCTAAAAACACAACGTTTGGTTTAAACTCATTCACCATAGTAAGTGCTTGATTACCATCTTCTGCTTCAAAAATATCTGCAATATCAGTTTCTTTAGATAGCAATATTTTAATCGTCTCGCGCGCTAGATATTCGTCATCTGCTATTAATACACTAAGCATCCTGTCCCCCTATCGGTATAGCTAATAGCGTTTCGAACAAATCATTATCAAGTGGATGTAATTCCAAACGAAAATGCCCATATAATTTAGCCAAGCGCTCACGAGTATTGCTAAGGCCAATACCAAAACCATTGTGTTGATCGTTTTTCGCGACTTTGTTAGTTAACACTACTTTTAGTTCGTTTTTGTCTATGCTGATATCCAAATTTAACAAGTTTCGACTCGACTCTAATTGAGAACCATGTTGCACCGCATTTTCCACTAAAGGATGTAAAAGCATATTTGGAATGGCTAAGTCTAAACATTCGGGCTGAACGTGAATGTGGGTGTCTAATTTATCTGCAAATCGCATCTTTTGAATCGCTAAATAGCTTTTAATAAAGGCGATTTCGTCTTTAACTTTAATGTCATCGTGATTTTTTGTTTCCAGTATTTTTCGCAACATAACACTGAGTTCGGACAATGCAGTAACAGCATCTTTCTCACGCTTCAACCTAACTAAACTGGCGATGGTATTTAGTGCATTAAACAAAAAGTGGGGATTTAATTGAGAGCGCAGAGTTTTTAATTGCTCTTGTATTAAGGCATGGTGTAAACGTTTCAATTCGATACTTTCTTCTACAGCATTATGATAAAAACGTAATGCCATAGCCGCACCAAGAACCCCCAAATACATGAAAATATCTAACTGAGCATTCTGCGTAATAGTGCGCGTAAACCAATAACTAAATTGATCGATGGTTCGCTCAGAGACAGCAATCACGAGTAAGTGAGCTATGGCCCAATACACAATTAAAATAACCGTCATCCAAGCCAAGTGAAAGAGCACTTTGAAAGCAACTGGTTTAGGCGATCTATTGGTGCGCTGAACCAACTTAAATATAATCGCAGTGACGCCTATCCACAAAACAAACCAGGGACTAATTGAAATCCAAAGCTCGGTCCAGTTTGGATTTTGGTCCGTTTGTTCAAACGCTAAAAATTTAATATGTGTGTATAAGGCGTGAACAGCCAACCAAAAAAACGTATTGGCAAACCAAAAATAGCGGTTAAAAAAGTGGTTTGTTTGCGCCATGCTAATTAATCATCAGTGTTTTCTTTTTTTTAACATATCGGTGTTTTCATAAATAATCCAGATATAAAAATGTAATAAAATAATTAATCGAGCCGTCACAGTGAATCCCCATTCACACCAAATAAGGCCATATTAGAACTGTAGAAGTATCTTCCAAAAATCTCAATCTTTCCTCATCAACTTTAATTTTTCATTTATTTTCAATTGGTTAAATAAGAGTGAATCAGCGAAAAAGTATAGATTTAAAATTTAATTTAGACCGTTTAATCAAAGTTCCCCCGCTTCGCCATACAAACCATACCTTTGGTCACACGCTTACTGCGATTGGCGGAAACTGCCTAGAGCAACCCACAGATTGAGCCTAATTTAGGCTTAGACAAGTTATTTTTGTCGAAAATTAATAACACAAAATAAGTGGGTCCAAGAGACTTTTGAGACGCACAGGGGAGTAAGAAAATGTTTAACACGTCAAAAGTGGCAAATTCAATAAAGCTAGCTTTATGCGCTAGCTCATTGGTAGCACTCAGTGTGCCTTTGGCATCTGCTCAAGAAACTGAAGGTGCAAAAGATGTAGAGAAAATATCTGTTACCGGTAGCCGCATACTATCGCCAGGAATTGAATCATCCAGTCCTATATTCTCTCTCGGAGAAGAAGAAATCGGATACTTACAAACACCCGAGTTTGAAAAAATAATTCGATCTTTACCTTCGACTATTCCTGCTGATGGTGGCAACGTAAACAATGGTACGGCAGGCGCTGCCACAATTGATTTACGAGGCCTAGGTGCGCAACGAAACCTTGTTCTTCTCAATGGTAAACGCATGGTACCTTTCAACTTTAATGGTCAAGTTGATACCGCAAATATTCCAACGGCGCTTATCGATAGAATTGATGTTGTTACCGGAGGGGCTTCTGCGGTGTATGGTTCTGACGCTATATCTGGCGCGGTGAACGTCGTGCTCAAAAACAATTTTCAAGGTGTATCCTTGGATATGAACCATTCCCAAAGCAGTGAAAGCGATGGTGATCAAGACAATATATCACTTACCATTGGAGCTAACTTTGATGACAGTCGCGGCAACGCTGTACTGTCTTTAAGCTGGATGGAACGTGACGCGGTATTACTCGGTGACCGTCCACTTGGTCTATTTGGTATCAATTCAAATACAGGTTCAGGTTATCAAGAATTTCTCGCTGGCGACGTAGCAACACCACCACCAGCGGGTTGTGGCGGCCCTAATGTGGTAGATTTATCTGGAAGTGGCTCAACTACTGCTATTCCTACTCGCTTCGAACTGATAGGGACGGGAGTAAACGGTCAATTTAGAGAGGATGGAACATTAGGTCCAAACTGTAGTTTGTTTAACTTCAACCCATTTAACTATTATCAAACTCCTGCTCAGCGATATGGTGCAACGGCGTTAGCAACATATGAAGTAAACGACCATATGGAGTTTTATTCATCATTTAATTTCACCAATACCACTGTAGTGCAGCAAGTTGCTCCTTCAGGGACTTTTGGTAGTAGCTTTACACTCCCTTTGTACAACCCGCTTATCGGATCACAGGCATTAGATTTTATTCTTGATGGTGCCAATGCAGCCGTTGGCGATGGGACCTTAGTAGACGGTGGAAGTTGGACCGACGCTAACAGCAATGGCGTTGTAGATACTGAAGACTCATTGACCGTGAGGTTGCGCCGTAGAACATTAGAACTTGGCGCTCGCTCTGAACGATATGATGCCGAATTGTGGCAGGTTAACGCCGGCTTACGGGGTCAATTTTTCGGAGATTGGGATTATGATTTTTCTTATCAATACGGTGAATCAAACCGCACGACAGTGCGTGATGGTTATACCAACTTAGGAAATATCCAAAACGCTTTAGACACCCGAGATGGCGTAACCTGTGCTGTGGGAGGCACCTGCGTACCTATCAACTTATTTGGGGGTTTTGGAACCATAACCGATGCGTCTGCAGCTTATGCCCGAGCCATTGCATTACAACAACAAAAATATGAGCAAGAAATTATTTCACTGGTACTAACCGGACCGGTAGACTTTATTGAGTTACCAACTGCCGGGGCACCACTGGCAATGAGTTTTGGTCTCGAAAACCGTACCGAAACCGGCATTTTAGAACCGGACGAATGTCTAAAAGAAACCCCGGCTAGTTGCCAAGGCGGAGCTGGTGGAAACTTACTGCCAATTAAAGGTGGCTTTAAAGTCGACGAATTTTATTTTGAAGGTATTTTACCCGTATTCGATGGCGCTGCGTTTGCAGAAAGTATGGACATAGAGTTTGGCTTTAGAACATCTGATTTTGATACTATTGGTACCGCAGAATCGTGGAAAATCGGCTTTAATTGGCGTCCAGTTGAGCCATTACTTTTACGTGTTATGCAACAAAAAGCCAACAGAGCGCCCAATGTTGGTGAAATCGCATCACCGGTTACATCTGGTTTAGATAACGCAGTTATCGATCCGTGTTCTGTCGCAAATGCTGGCAATATTGATGCAACACTTACTGCATTATGTGTTTCCACTGGAATGACAGAAGCGCAAGTGGGTGTTATTCCAGATATTATATCTGGTCAAATTAACACCTTTAATGGTAGTTCACCTAGTAACCCTCCCGGCCCCGAAGAAGCTGACACCTTCACTGCCGGCTTCGTATGGACGCCCGACTTTAACTGGGCAAACGATTTCTCCTTGTCTGTGGATTATTACGATATAGATATCTCCGGTATTATCGGTAACTTCTCTGCACAAGAGATCTTAGATTCCTGTTATATCAATGGGGATGCCGGTGAATGTGCCAAAATCAACCGAGTTGGCGGTGACCTTACCGGTTCAGCTGCGGGTGTTAATCAGTTTACAACAAACTTGAAATACCTGCGTGCCGAAGGCATAGAGATCGGCTTCAATATGAACTTTGATCTAGACGACATGGGTAATTTGGCATTCTCAGGCAATATCAACAAATATCTAACCCAAGAATCTCAAAGCTCCGATACCGTGCCAGTGCTGGATTGCAAAGGTTACTATGGCACTAGCTGCGACCCGTTATCAGATTTACGTTGGATTCAGCGTACTACATGGTCATATGACGACATTACTGTGTCTTTATTATGGAGACATATTAATTCAGTTGACGTAGAACCGGGGGAGCGTGCGTTGCGTTTTGAAGCTTTCAGAAAGATTGACTCCTATGATTACTTCGATATTTTCGCAAGTTATGCTTTCACAGAATATGCCACATTTACATTTGGTGTAGACAACATGTTCGACAAAGCACCACCTGTATTGGGTAATGATATTGGTGATACCAGCTCTAATTCAGGTAACACCTTCCCAAGTAACTATGAAGTGTTAGGCAGAATTTATAAAGCCGGTTTGAAGTTTAAGTTTTAAACAAATGTTGTAGTTTCAAACTTATTTAAATCATACTAAAACGGAGCTGTAATGCTCCGTTTCTTGTTTCTCAAAGGTAATTATCAAAGTTGCATTTAACTACCTACATAACTAAAACGCGCAACTTGTTTGCCCTCAACCAACACATCTTCGATAAACATTGAAAGAGGTCTTACCCATAAACCGCGTTCTCCATACAATGGCCGATAAACCACCAACTCGCTTTCATCTTCAGAGTGCTTGGCTACGCCAATAACCTCATAATCGTTTCCTTTGTAATGGCGGTATTTACCCGGTTTTAGCATATTTATTTATCTCCATTTACTTAAACGTCTATTCTTAGCGTCAAGTTCAACAAAATGACCTTCGAACACGTTTTTGATGATATCAACCTATCTTGTGCTAGGATCGAATTGAAAGGTTAACTGTTGAAATTTATTTTTTACAGGTAAGCCAACATGCAATCCTACTAAACGAATTCCACGCTCAGTCTTTCGATCAAAGGCTTTATCGAGCAATTCTACGAAATAGTTTTTATCTAGCTCTGCACAACGATGTTCAACCGTAGTTTGTTGAAAATCGCTGAATTTCAATTTTACGCCCTGTGTTTGTATTTTTGAGTCTGTACGCGCTGATTTTAACCTTTCTACTAGTTTTGGATAAAGCGTATCTAGCACCTGCAAACATTCTTCTTTAGTTTGGATATCCTCATAAAGTGTTCGTTCAACACCTACTGACTTTCTTTCTCGAGACAAACTTAAATCACGATCATCAATACCATTGCTACGATTCCAGATGACTGGGCCAAACTTTCCGAAACGTTTAACTAATTGTTCAATAGGATACTTACGAACATCTGCACAGGTATACAGCCCTAAATTATGCAGCTTTTGTACGGTTACCTTTCCTACTCCGGGAATTTTCCCAAGTGGAAGCCCCTTTACAAATTCATCTAGTTTGTCTGGTGGGATAACACAGATACCATCTGGTTTGTTTTCATCACTGGCAATTTTAGCAACGAATTTACATGGTGCTACGCCAGCGGATGCAGTAAGACCGGTTTCGGCGAAAATCACTTGCCGAATATCGTTCGCAATGAGAGTGGCGCTGCCATTAAATAGTGAACAATCTGTTACATCTAAATAGGCTTCATCTAAAGATAAAGGCTCTATTTTATCGGTATAGCGTTGGAATATAGCCCTGATCTGTTTGGACACCTGCACGTAAAGCTCCATGCGCCCGGGCACCATAATTAAATTAGGACAAAGTTTTAAGGCTTGCGCGGTCGCCATGGCGGAACGAATGCCAAATTTCCGAGCTGGGTAGTTACAGGTGGATATAACGCCGCGCCGCTCGGAGCTACCACCGATTGCAATTGGAACATGCCGAAGAGATGGATTGTCACGCATTTCCACCGCTGCATAAAAGCAATCCATATCAATATGAATAATTTTGCGCATCGTCCCAACCCACTCAAACAAACTGTTTTTTTATACAGTTATATTCAAGCAGGGTCAAGTTATTTAAATGCTGGTAACGCCGGAATCAATTCTCTCATTTTAGTATAAATAGGTTTTGCGATTTTCTTGAATCCAGACTCTGTAGGGTGAATTTCATTTAACCAATCTGTTTTATTCCCAGGTCGCAATATCCCCTGCGTATCAACAACAACCAGCTTATCTAAATGCTCCGGTTGGCTAGCTAGTGCTTGCAAACGAGTTTTCAGTGTTCCAAGAAGTATTTCAACGATGGGAAGATGCAATTGTTCAGGAATATTTTTTTCTATTAAATAGGGATAAATCCAAGGCTTGGTTTTAATTAATCCCCAAAAAAACTCTGCACCGTCCTCGCTTGGTTTCGCTAAATCATACGTATGGGTGATGATAGTGGCATCTGGAATATATTCATCACGTAAATCAATTAATTGATCATAGGCTAACATGATTGCATCCATTTTTCGGTTAAAACGCGCGGCATGAATACAGTCTTGAGCTGTAAACCCTTCTTCATATTGATTTAGAATCATCGGCATATCGCGTTTCCCTACGATATCGTTGCCTCCACCAGAAAATAAAATCAGTTTGACGTACTCAGAGGTTTGTTGCATCACGGATTCTAAGTCCGCTTTTTGCTGCCCAGACATCATGTCGACCGCCTCATCACCATTGCAGGCTAACCTAAGCATGTTAACTTTATCGGTTTTAGCCACCACTTTTTCGATATGGTGAATAACGTTGATGTCTGCTCCAAGCAGAACCCATTTTTTAGGGTAGGCAAACCATGAATCGCCTTCAGTTATAATACCTATTCGAGTTGGATGCTTTTTACAGATATATTTAAAGTCAGTCCGTAAACTGGTAATGCCCGAATGGGCTGCGATACGTCTACGGCGTTCAATTGGAGTTTCATTTGGCATGATCTTTCCCTGCTTACCTTTTTACTAAGTGTAGTAAAACTGAATTGAAATGCAGGGAATTTTATATAAAACAGAAAATGCTTTAGTTAATGACTATCCTTGGTTTTTACAAGTCATTACAAGATTTGATTTTGTTTCCATTCGGCTAGTTTTTTCTGACGAATTTCTTCTTTTTCGAGGCGTGCTTTTTTGCGGTCACAAGGTTCTGGACAGTCACATGCTTTAGCAATACCTATTGCACCTAACCCACCACAACTGCCGGAAATGGTTTTTTGCTGGACAATATAGCCAACCGCCATTGCCAAAACCACGACAAGAAAAAATATAAAAGCTAAAACAAACGTACTCATTTATTTCCTAACTATTTTTTAATTAATTTACTGTGTTGTCGCAGCGTCAATATAGTCTGCAAACTTACCTGTAGTATACGCTTTATAGTCACCATTTTCATGGGTAATTAACATCACATTTAAATTTTGCTGTTTGGCTATACGTAACGCATCATCCTTGCCCATCACATTTAGTGCCGTCGCTAAGCCATCAGCGGTCATCGATGACGGATGCACTACAGTCACCGCAACGAGATTATGTTGTATAGGAAACCCTGTACGAGGATCTATTAAATGTGAATAGCGCACACCCGCTTGTTCAAAATAATTTCGATAGTCCCCCGAAGTCGCTATTGCGTTATCACCAATGGTGAGAATTGATTGCACTGCCCGTTCATGGTTGATTGGTTTCTCAACCGCTATGCGCCATCCCAACCCACTTACCTTAGTCCCGGCAACACGCATTTCGCCGCCAATTTCGACTAAAAAGTTAGTGTGTCCCAAAGAAAGTAGTAACTCCGCTACCGCATCTACGCCGTAGCCTTTGGCAATGGTTGATAAATCCACATATAAATCTGGTTGTAATTTCCTGACCTGTGTATCTTCAACGATTAATTTATCTAAACCAATTTGCTGTTTCACCTGCTCAATTGTTTGTTGCGTTGGTACTTTATCGGGACGCGCTTCAGGACCGAACCCCCATAAATTAACCAGTGGACCAACAGTGACGTCCAGTACTCCTTCACTTATTTCACCTAAACGTTTCGCTTCTTTTATCACTTTAATAGTAGCCGGTGACAGGTTAAATGGCTCAGTGCTGCTGTGTTGATTAAAAAGAGATAGCTCCGACATTGGATCATAGGTAGACATCAACTTATTCACGTTTTGCAGTACGTCATCAATCTTCTGTTGCAACACTTCCGGTTCTGGGCCGACATCTGGAAAAACTTTGACGTTATAGGTTGTGCCCATTGTCGGACCGCTTAAGTGAACTTCTTCGACTGAGTCCGGTGTGTTCCAAACAACCAGAATAACGAGCAAAATGCATGAAACTAAACCAATAGTTTTAACTTTATTCATTTAAAAGGACCATTTTTAATACAAAAAAGAGGGACATAAATGCCCCCCTTTTATTTATTGATGTCTGCGTTTTTAGCCGCCGAAATCATCAAGCATAATGTTTTCGTCTTCTACACCCAACTCTTTGAGCATATTTATAACGGCTGCGTTCATCATAGGTGGCCCACACATGTAGAACTCACAATCTTCAGGCGCAGGGTGATCTTTAAGATAGTTTTCCAACAACACGTTGTGGATAAACCCTGTATCACCTTCCCAATTATCTTCTGGCTGAGGATCAGATAAAGCAACATGCCATTTGAAGTTTTCATTCTCACTTTGCAGCATGTCGAAATCTTCTACATAAAACATTTCGCGTAAAGAACGTGCACCATACCAAAAGGTAATTTTACGATCGGTTTTTATTCGACGTAATTGGTCGAAAATATGTGAACGCATTGGCGCCATACCAGCACCACCACCAACAAACACCATTTCAGCTTGTGTTTCTTTTGCGAAGAACTCACCGAAAGGACCAGAAATAGTGGCTTTATCGCCTTCTTTCAAACTCCAGATATAAGATGACATCTTACCTGCAGGTAGACTCAAATTATTAGGTGGAGGCGTCGCTATACGCACATTTAGCATAATTATCCCTTCTTCTTCTGGGTAATTCGCCATTGAATATGCACGGATAGTTTCATCATCTACTTTTGATTCGATATCGAAGAAACCGAAACGTTCCCAATCAGGTTTGTATTCATCAGGGATGTCGTAGTCTTTATATTTAACATGGTGAGGTGGCGCTTCAATCTGAATATATCCACCAGCACGGAAAGGTACACTTTCACCGTCAGGAACAGCCAACTTAAGCTCTTTGATAAAGGTAGCTTTGTTGTCGTTAGAAATAACTTCACAATCCCACTTTTTAATACCAAAGACTTCTTCTGGTAACTCTATGTCCATGTCTTGCTTTATCGCAACCTGACACGACAAACGACAGCCTTCTTTAGCTTCCCGCTTGCTGACGTGATCAAGTTCCGTTGGTAAGATTTCACCACCACCTGATTTAATATCTACGCGACACTGGCCACAAGAACCACCACCACCACATGCTGATGAAACAAATATTCCTGAATCAGCAAGTGCACCAAGTAGTTTTCCACCCGGTGAAGCTGTGATGGCTTTATCAGGATCGCCATTAATAGTTATAGTCACATCGCCTGAAGGAACAAGCTTAGACTTTGCAAACATGATGATAAGTACAAGCGCCAAAACGATGGCGATAAACATACCTACACCAAGGAAAATTTCATTTGGATTCATTTACAAATACTCCTAGTGTCTTCGCTTAAAGGGCTACGCCGGTGAACGACTGGAAACCCAATGCCATAAGACCTGCAATCATAAACACAGAGCCTAATCCACGTATGCCCTCAGGCATATCAGCATATTTAAGTTTTTCGCGTACTGCGGCAAGCAAGGTAATCGCAATTGCCCAACCCACACCACTGCCGATACCGTAAACAACACTTTCAGTGAAGTTGTATTCACGTTGCACTGCAAACGCTACACCACCAAAGATGGCGCAGTTAACCGTGATTAACGGTAAGAAAATACCTAGTGCGTTGTAAAGCGCAGGGAAAAACTTATCCAAACTCATTTCTAGAATCTGTACTAATGCAGCGATTACGCCGATGAAAGTTAAGAAGTTCAAGAAGCTCAAATCTGCATCAGGGAAACCTGCCCAAGCAAGTGCACCAGGAGCAAGGATATTCACATAGATGACTTGGTTAACCGGTACAGAAATCCCAAGTACTACGATAACCGCGACACCAAGACCCATAGCAGTTTTTACTTTTTTCGAAACCGCTAGGAAAGTACACATCCCTAAGAATAAGGATAGAGCCATGTTTTCAATGAAGACTGACTTAACAAAAAGACTTATATAATGTTCCATGTCTTACTCCTTAGGCTCAACTTGTTCAGGACGGATAGTTCGGATAAACCAAATCAGTCCACCAATCAAAATGAAAGAACTGAATGGTAAGATCAACAAGCCGTTACCTTGATACCATCCGTCATTTTGAACCAACGGTAGTATTGGGAAGCCTAGAATGGTACCAAAACCAAACAACTCTTTTATGGTACCAATCACAATCAGGACAAATGAATACCCCAATCCATTTCCGATACCATCAAGGAAGCTCATAAAAGGAGGGCTCTTCATTGCATACGCTTCAGCGCGCCCCATTACGATACAGTTAGTAATAATCAAACCAACGAATACCGATAATTCTTTAGCAATGTCGTAGGCAACCGCTTTTAGAATTTGGTCAACCACGATTACCAACGAAGCAATAATAGTCATTTGAATAATAATCCGCACACTCGATGGAATCTGTTTACGAATTAACGATATAAATAAGTTAGAAAACGCCGTTACTGAGGTTAAGGCTAGGGCCATAACCAAGGCAGTTTCTAATTTAGTAGTAATAGCAAGTGCGGAACAAACACCTAACACTTGCAATGCAATTGGGTTGTTGTCCAGAATGGGTCCGAACAGCACCTTTTTCATTTCTTTAGTTTCAGCCATTGTGCTATGCCCTATGATTTCCAAGTCTGATTTTTAAGGTATGGTCCGAAACCATTTTCACCTAACCAATAAGTTAACGTGTTTTGTACACCATTACTGGTCAAGGTCGCTCCGGAGAGTGCATCAACAGCATATTCATTATTTGTTCCAGCGTTTTTCTTGACCTGAATAGCCACTTCGCCGTTTTTAAATAATTTTTTGCCGTCCCACTTCGCTTTCCAGCTAGGGTTTTGCACTTCACCACCCAATCCAGGGGTTTCTTTTTGCTGATAATAAACCAATTCGCGAACGGTATTACCATCTGAATCGATAGCTAAGAAGCCATACATTAGATCCCACAATCCAGATCCATGCACCGGTAAAACCACACGTGTTACTTCACCTGCGTCATTTTCAACCAAATACACGCTTGCAACACTTGAGCGACGTTGAAAACCAACGTTGCTATTTTCTACTTTCACGGTGTATTCATCTTCATTTGCAGCTTTGTACATATCGAAGTCTTCACCAACTTCAACATATTCACCAGTTGAAAGGTCAACATAACGTTCAGTCACAAACTTATCGTAGGTACAAGGCACATCGCATTCCGCGGTAGTTTCCAGCCCTGCAGCTTGTAAAATATTGCTACGTTTATCATTTGCTGCATTAGTTTGCTGCATTTCACGCAAACCAACGGCTGCACCAGATACAACAACAGAACAAACTAAACAAACAGCAACCACAATTCCAATCGTTTTGCCTAAGGTTTCTTTTTTCTTATCCGACACGAGCAACCCTCCGCTTAATGTTACTTTGAGCCACGAAATAATCGAATAGTGGCGCCCATAAATTTGCAAACAAGATGGCAAGCATTACGCCTTCAGGGAAGGCTGGGTTAAGAACACGAATCATCACCGTCATAAACCCGATTAGGAAGCCATATGCCCATTTAGCTTTATTTGTAAAAGATGCTGAAACAGGATCCGTCGCCATAAAGAACATACCGAATGCCAATCCGCCAGTGACCATGTGCCAATACCAAGGCATTGCAAACATGTCATTAGTGCTACTACCAATGAAGTTCAGTAGTGATGCAAAGAATGCAACACCTAATAAAACACCGGCAACAATACGCCATGACGCGATGCGCATATAAATGATAAATAGACCACCAAGCATAATCGCTAATGTAGATACTTCACCAACCGAACCTGGGATATTTCCGAAGAAAGAGTTCCACCATAGGTCCATATTGGCATAGTCCATGTCACCTGAAGCAGCTTTACTTAACCATGTCGCGCCAGAATAACCATCGGCCGCAACCCAAATCTGGTCTCCAGATATTTGTGCAGGATAAGCAAAATATAAAAATGCACGACCAGACAATGCTGGATTTAGGAAGTTACGCCCTGTACCACCAAATATTTCTTTGGCAATTACCACACCGAACGTTATTCCTAACGCCACTTGCCAAAGTGGAATTGTAGCCGGCAGGGTCAAAGCGAAAAGTACTGAGGTTACGAAGAAACCTTCGTTTATTTCATGTTTACGCACAGATGCAAATAAAACTTCCCAGAATCCACCCACAACAAATACTGTCGCGTAGATAGGTACAAAGAAACAAGCGCCGTAGAACATCATGCCTAACCAGCCAGTTCCTTCAACACCAATCTCTCCACCTAAAGCAGTAAATAAACTTGCTTGCCAAATATCAGGTAAGGTTCCAGCGCCTAATATTAAGGCCTCATGAGCTTGTGCACCGACGTTGTACATACCGTAAAACATCGCTGGAAAAGTTGCCATCCAGACCATAATCATGATGCGTTTAAGATCGATACTGTCACGCACATGAGTAGTTGTTTTGTTTACTTTACCTGGCGTGTAAAAAATAGTCGCAGCGGCTTCATAAAGCGCGTAGAACTTTTCATACTTACCACCGGCTTCGAAATCCGGTTCAATTTTTTCTAAATAGGCTTTTAATCCCATGACTTAACCCTCTTTCTCAATGGTGGTGAGACAGTCACGTAGAATAGGTCCGTAGTTATATTTACCCGGACAAACATACGTACACAACGCCAAATCTTCTTCATCCAGTTCAAGACAGCCCAACGTTTGAGCACTGTCTGTGTCACCTGAAATCAAGTCACGTAATAATAGCGTTGGTAAAATATCAAGCGGCATAATGCGCTCATAGTTACCAATTGGCACCATTGAACGATCAGAGCCATTGGTTGATGTGGTCATGCTGAACAATTTTTTCGGATTTAAGTGAGCAAGGTAAGCACGAGTCACTGAGTGCATCTCACTTCCTGGCGCTAACCAGCCTAAAAACTTCTTATCATACCCTTCTGCAAGTAGTGATACTTGCGTGTGATAGCGACCTAAGAAGCCATGAACACCATGAGCGTTGGTACCATTTAACACTGAGCCTGATACCACTCGAACGTCATTACCATCAGCTTCACCAACGGTAAGTTGCTCAATATCAGCACCTAACACAGTTTTGACCAAACGTGGATTTTTCGCAGCAGGACCAGCTAATGAAACTACGCGTTCGTTGTTAATCTCACCAGTGGTGAACAACGCGCCGAACGCCATAACGTCTTGGTAGTTAATCGTCCAAACCGTTTTAGTTGCACCAACAGGATCTAGAAAATGAATGTGCGTACCCGCTAAACCTGCAGGATGTGGCCCTGCAAATTCTTCAACTTCAACCTTAGCAGCTCCGGTAGGTATATCTGCCCCAGACGCTTTACAGACGAAAACGCTTCCGCTAGTAAGTTGATTTAACACCGCCAAGCCATTTTCAAAGTCAGTTTTACGCTGAGCTATAATAACTTGTGGGTCTGCAGCTAACGGATTGGTATCCATTGCATTGACGAAAATTGATTTTGGTTCGCTACCTAAGGCAGGTACTTTGCTGTATGGACGCGTTCTTAATGCCACCCACAAACCAGATTTAACCAAGTTTTCTTCAATTTTTTCACGTGCAATTGAGCTCAATTGCGACGCTTCAACCTTGTCGAAAGTTTCTTGTTCGTCACCGGCGACTTCAATAACCACAGATTGCAAAACACGTTTTGCTCCTCGGTTAACTTCAACCACCTTACCCGCTGCTGGCGCAGTAAATAAAACCCCAGGATTCTTTTTGTCTTCAAAAAGTACCTGACCTTTCTTTACAACGTCGTCTACCTGAACAAACATGGTAGGACGCATGCCAACATATTCTTCCCCCAAAACAGCCACGCGTGTGACGCTTGGACCATTTTGGATTGTTTGGTTAGGAGCTCCCTTAATTGGAAGGTCTAACCCTTGCTTGATTTTTATCATATGCAACCGCAGTCTTGTAAAAATAAAATTAAAATGAAAGAAATATCAATTTTGAATTTTGAATGACTACTGCGTGTTGTAACGATATCCGCAGTATCAGATGAAAACTCAAAGGTGATTTTTCTCAGTAACCAGTTTTGTCTTTTTATTTACGTGAATTTCTAACTCGGTGAACACCGAAACTTTCTGTTTTGGCCCACACCCCTTTAGAAAATGATTGAGTCACTGGGCAAATTTTAAACTAACTTAAGAAACCCATGCCATTAAACCCCGAAATTTTAGCATTAATCCGGCTAGTTGCGCTACGCAATTTGTTGCAAAATAAGGATTTTCCTTACAATAATTAAGGTTTTCTTCAATATAATGCAAATTATAGGCTTTGTTCTTCGTTTTAACGAGTTGTTCTGCTCATAAAAAACCCTAAATTGCCATTCACAATTTAGGGTTTAAATTAGGTTTGATCGTTAATATCAACGAATAAATAAAGTCTTTACCATTCTACCAATGGGTCGACATCCTGTTCGTAGTCAACTCCGTCAATATCAAATCCAAATAACTTTAGAAATTCATGATGATATCCAGCATAGTCACTCAATTGATGGAAGTTTTCCTGCGTCACTTGATCCCAAAGACCTTTAATCACGGCTTGCGTCGCTTCGTTGGTCTCTTTGCCATCCATTCGTAATCGATTTGCTTCGTCCGTTTCTGGAGAGTCGACTAATAACTTTTGTTGAAATAATCCGCTGATTTGCTCAATACAGCCTTCATGCGTACCTTCTTGCTTCATGACTTTGTATATAAGAGAAATGTACAACGGCATCACAGGAATAGCTGAACTAGCTTGAGTAACCAAAGCCTTCAATGAAGACACATAAGCTACAACGTTCTTATCACTATGCTGCTTAATAATCTCACTGGCAGCGCGATCTAAATCTTCTTTGGCTTTACCAATAGTAGCTTGTCCATAGATAGGCCAAGTTAGTTCTTTTCCGATATAGGTGTAGGCTGTGGTCTTGCAGTTATCAGCTAATAAGTCAGCTTCAGCTAATGCATTCAACCAAAGTTCCCAATCTTCACCGCCCATCACTTTAATCGTATTGGCAATCTCTTCTTCACTAGCGGCTTCTAGTTCGACTTCATGGATTAAATCTTTGTCGGTATCATAAGTTTTGGTCTTATAATCCTGTCCTACTGGTTTTAGCGTAGATTTGTATACTTCGCCGGTTTCCGGATCCGTTCTACGTGGTGATGCAAGGCTATAGATAATTAAATCGACTTTGCCCATGTCGGCTTTTAGAGTATCGATAACTTGCTGTTTTATTTCATTTGAAAACGCATCACCATTGATCGTCTGTGCGTAAATACCCGCTTGCTTTGCTTGTTGATGAAAAGCAGCCGTATTATACCAGCCAGCCGTCGCAGTTTTTCTCTCCGAAGGTGGCTTTTCAAAACACACACCTAAGGTATTCGCGCCATAACCAAACGTGGAAACGATACGCGAAGCCAAACCATATCCGGTTGAACATCCCAAAACTAATACGTTTTTAGGCCCTTCTCCCAAATCACCCTGACTTTTCACATACTCGATTTGTTCTTTTACACTTGCCGCGCATCCCACTGGATGTGCATTTGTGCAGATAAAGCCACGTACTTTTGGCTTAATTACCATAGTGATTTTTCCTCAAAAAAATAGTTCCGAATGTAGTCATTAGTCAGTTAAGTTTCAAATCCACTGCGCTTCTTAGGTCACAGCGATTGAGAGCTCTTTTACTCTATATGCGCTTATTGTAGTAGCCAATGGCACAACAACAAATCTGAACAGCTGATTTTATTCTTTACCTTCACGATTTTTATAGTATTCCATTTCCGAAATCTGATGATATTTTGATACGCCTTGCTGAAACGCGTTATAAGATGCGTAAATTTTTGCGAAGGTTGGGTCTGCTGCTGATTGTTCTTGCATTACCTCAGCACTTGCAACGCGCAACGCTGCCATCACATCATCCGGCAACGGACGCATATCCACCCCATGGGTATCGACAAGGGCGCGCATTGCATCATTGTTAGCGGCTGTATATTCATCCCACATATCTTGATTAACTGCGCGTGTTGCGACCTCAATTATTGCTTGCAAATCATCAGGTAATGCTTCGAAAGCGCTTTTATTCACAATAAACTCAAGACTAGCACCGGGTTCATGCCATCCAGAGTAATAATAATATTTAGCCGCTTTATGCAAACCAAACGATAAATCATTGTACGGACCTACCCACTCAGTGGCATCGATCGCGCCTGACTGTAATGAGGTAAATAATTCGCCTCCAGTCAAGGCAATTGGAATCCCTCCTACCTTTTTAAGCACCTCTGCACCTAGGCCAGGAATGCGCATTTTAAGCCCTTTTAAATCCTTTACACTGTTGATTTCTTTTTTAAACCATCCCGCCGTTTGCACGCCGGTATTGCCACCTGCAAAGGGAATGAGATTAAACGGGGCATAAAGTTCACGCCACATTTCTAAGCCACCACCATAGTGTAGCCAACCGTTAAACTCTGTTGCATTCATGCCAAATGGTATTGCCGTAAATATTTGTGCAGCTGGCGCTTTACCTTTCCAATAATACGAACCGGAGTGGCCAATTTCAGCAGCCCCGCTAGACACCGTATCGAACACCTCAAATCCTGGTACCATTTGGCCATCCCCAAAGACTTTGATTTTGAGACGTCCATTTGACATACGCTCTACATACTTAGCGAAGGTTTCCGGCGCTTTACCAAGCCCTGGAAAATTTTTCGGCCACGACGTAACAAGCTTCCATTCATAGGTTTGCTGGGGTTCAGCGCTGACATTGCCTGATGATGATTTATCACCACAGGCGGCCAGTAAAACGGTGAAAAAAAGTAAAAAAGTAAAATTAAAAGTTTTCATTACACATCCATTGACCGATCACAATATTGAAGGCAGCCAAGTTACCAGATTTGGCCAAATTGCCAAGCCTATCAATAACAACAACTGAATAATAATAAAGGGTATCACGCCTTTGTATATATGAGTGGTCTGAACATTTGCCGGCGCGACACCGCGCAAATAGAACAAGGCAAAGCCAAATGGAGGTGTCAGAAACGATGTCTGCAAATTCACTGCAATCATTATCCCTAACCAGATAGGATCAACCCCCATCGCCAAAAGCACAGGTGCAACGATCGGCACTACTACAAAGGTAATTTCAATAAAATCCAGAATAAACCCAAGTAAAAATATAACAACCATGACGAGCAAAACTGCGCTAAAAGTGCCTCCTGGCAGTTGTTGGAAAAAGTCTTCAATAAGCTCTTCACCACCGAATCCACGAAACACTAATGAAAATATGGATGCGCCAATCAAGATTAAGAACACCATGGCGGTAACACGAGTGGTGCTCAACATTACCTCTTTTAACTTTGTAAAATTAAACTGTTGCGTAGAGAGCGCCAATAACAATGCACCAGCAGCCCCCACACCGGCAGCTTCTGTTGGCGTTGCATAGCCACCTAAAATAGAACCTAAAACGACGAAAATTAAAATTAACGGAGGAAACAGGGCACCCAATAAATTAACTGAAACCTGATTATTGTTATGTTCACTTCGCACGTTTTTATCAATGTGTCGGCTTGCAAACAGCACCACATACAATAAATACATAGCCACTAAAATCATGCCTGGCACTAATGCGCCCAAAAATAAGTCGCCTACGGAAACGGACTCAGGAGAGAAAATCCCCATATTCAATTGAGCTTGTTGAAAAGCGCTCGATAAAACATCCCCTAGCAACACTAACGCAATTGAAGGAGGAATGATTTGCCCTAATGTGCCTGTTGCACAAATAGCACCTGAAGCAAATGCGGGTGAGTAGCCCTGTTTCAACATCGTAGGAAGAGACAGCAACCCCATAGTGACTACAGTTGCACCGACAATGCCCGTACTTGCAGCTAGCAACATACCAACCAACACGACCGAAATAGCCAACCCCGACTTTAAGCGCCCGAAAACTTGTCCCATAGCTATGAGTAAATTTTCCGCGACCTTAGATTTTTCTAGCATTACTCCCATAAACACAAACAAAGGAACGGCTATGAGGGTTTGATTAGTGACTATGCCATACAGCCGGCTCGGTACAGCCTGCAAATACGCAGTATCAAACACTCCGAAGAATGCGCCAACTCCGGCAAATATTAGCGCCGTTCCAGCTAAGGTATAGGCGACTGGGTAGCCTAAGAGCAACGTAATACAGACGATTAAAAACATAACTAAAGAGAGATATTCCATTATTTTACTTCTCCCAATACGCTTTCATTTTTAGTTACACATAAAGTGATATTGCGAATTAATTCTGCAATGCCTTGTAGCACCATTAAACCGGCAAACATGAGAATAAAGGTTTTAAGCAGAAATACCGCTGGAATACCTCCAGCAGCCTGAGAATCTTCCAAGATTTTCCAAGCTGCTACTACATAATCCCAACAAATAATAAAAATAAAAATATTGACAGGCAGCATAAAAAACAATGTACCAAACAGGTCTACTTTGGCTTTTTTTAAGACATCAAAACGACAATAAAAAATGTCAACTCTAACGTGTTCATTAACGCGCAGCGTATGCGCACTGCCTAATAGAAATACACAAGCATGTAGATACATGACGGATTCTTGCATGGCTATCCAACCAATATCAAAACCGTATCTCAACACCACAATTAGCAATGTGATTAACACCATAAACAATGTAAACCAACTGACTAGTTTGCAAATGCTATCGTTGACTACGTCAATGGCGCGAGAAAGGGATGCTGCCTTAAACATTCTCTTTTACCTGTTTTATTATTCTATTTGTTCGATATTAAACGTTTTTTTAGCAAATAACGCTAGGGCACAAAGCTAAAGATTGTTATATTTTAGCGACAGAATATGAAATGGGAATTTGGTGTAAATCCAAAACTGTACCCGCAACTGTAATTAGTCAGCCTACATCAGCGGCTAAAAGTCAGATACCAACGTAATATTCAATTACTCACTTATTTTTTGTAGCGTGCGGGATCACACGATTTACTCTAGTATTCTTTGCGATACTGATTTCCCCTTGCATCAAATTAAACCCCGTCAAAATTCAATTTTGGCTTTTTAGTGTTCAATGGGAATGACAGGTAAAGCAATGCTCAAATTAAGCAATCTAAGCTATCAAATTGCTGGTACTACAATCTTGTCAGATATCCACTTCCAAGCTGACACGGGTTCTGTTATCGGTATTTTGGGACCCAATGGAGCTGGCAAGACAACGCTACTAAAGCTCATCTCTGGCCAACTCAGTTCACAACAACAAGTATTTTGGCGCTCAAACGCGATTGAAAATTTACCTGCAATAGCCCGCGCTCAGCAAATTGCGGTAGTGAACCAGTTCAATAGTCGCGTCTTTAATCTTAATTTAGAGCAAATAGTAAGTATGGGCTTACTACCGCATCAGACCTTATTCTCTAAAGTTTCAATAGCACAAAAAGACGTAATATCCACAGCTCTTGAACAAGTAGGTTTAAGCGCAAAAGCAAAACAACCTTTTCATTCACTCTCTGGCGGAGAACAGCAGCGGGCACAAATTGCCAGAGCACTTGTACAAACAGCGGGTTTATTTGTACTCGACGAGCCAATCAATCATTTAGATGTGTACTACGAACACCAAATATTATCTTTGCTACGTAAAATTGCGAAACAACAAAACGTTACCATCGTAATGAGCTTGCATGATCTCAATCATGCTGCTGAATACTGTGATCAACTATGCTTATTGGCAGAAGGTAAATTGATGTCCTTTGGCAGCCCTCAAGAAGTATTAACTCAGACACGTTTGCAACAGGTTTATAAAACGCCCTGTGATGTCGTGATCAAACCCTCCACACATAAGATTAGAATTGAATTTTATCCTCCCAATATTGAGCAAGCCGATGTGGCAAATGGCAGGAACGTAATAAATGACTAAGTCTAAATTTGCAATACTGGTCAGTTTTAGTGTTTTAAGTATTTTCTGTGGAATGTTTTTTGGTGCGGCCCAGTTAGACCTCGCAGGCATCTTTCAATGTATTAGCCATGACTGTGCCTCCAATGTTGATGAAGCAATTTTTTGGCAGGTGCGATTACCACGCGTTTTGGTTGGATTTTTAGTTGGTGCAGGACTTGCAGTAGCGGGGGCAACATTACAAAACGTGTACCGCAATCCACTGGCCGATCCCTATCTTTTTGGGGTTGTTTCAGGTGCTGGCTTAGGGGCAAGTATCGCTACGCTTTTGTTTAATGGTAGCTTAGCTAGTCAATCATCTCTATTTGCCTATTTGGCGCAGATTCCATTTTCTTATGCGTTGCCTCTTTCAGCATTTTTGGGTGCATTTTTTTCGGTCATCTTAGTTCAAATATTGTCGAAGAGATTGTTCGGGGAGCGCACAGAGTTTTTGCTTTTAGCCGGGGTAGCCGTTTCATTTATGCTGAGCGCATTAAGTCACTTTTTATTATTTATGGCCGAGCCATTTGCAGCCAATAAAGTCATTTTTTGGTTACTGGGCAGCTTGGCCAGTGCACAAATGTGGTTTGTTTGGATCATGTTGCCGGTTGTGACGATAGGCGTCATTGTCTTATGGCTTTACGGTCGACACATAGACGCCATGTTATTGGGCGACGAGAACGCCCAGACACTGGGTATTAAGGTCGACTCTTTACGATTATTGGTATTAATGATTTGTGCAGCTTTGACCTCGTGCATCGTTGCTTATTGCGGTGGGATAGGTTTTGTAGGGTTAATGATCCCACACATTGTCAGAGGCTGGTTTGGGGTTACCAGTAGAAGTCTCATTATTGGTTGTGTATTTGTTGGTGGCAGCTTTTTAATTTGGATTGACGTCGTCGCCCGGGTGATTATTGAAAATCAAGAAATCCCAATTGGTATTATCACCTCGGCGATTGGCAGTATATTCTTTTTATTTACATTACAGCAAAGTCGAGGTCGCTGATGAAGCCAGTAAAAGATAATAAATCACCTTTTTTACCGTTTGTTTCGCTTATATTGCTGCTATGTATGGGCGTTTGTGAAGCTGTTGAACCGAATGACAATCTAAACATTCAACATAAACAAAATCTTAAAATCATTGCCCTAGCTCCACATATTGTAGAGTTATTATTCGACATAGGCGCAGGACATCAGATCATTGCCACAGGCACCTACGCAGATTTTCCGGAACAAGCCAAAACACTACCACGGGTTGGCGATCATAGCCGCTTACAAATCGAAAAAATACTGCAATTAAGACCCGATTTAGTTATTGCTTGGAGAAGCGGAAATTCATTAACTGACCTAGCCAGATTGGAAGAATTTGGTATTCGCGTGTTTTATTCTGATCCTAAAGTGTTAGAAGATGTTAGCAAAGAAATACGTATTTTCGGTGAACTTACCGGTAGGCAACAACAAGCCAATTTGCTGGCTGACAACTATCAATTGCACCTTACAAACATGCGCAAACAGTATGCTGCAAAACAATCGATTTCTGTCTTCTACGAAATATGGCCAGCTCCAATGCAGACTATTGCTGGTGACGCGTGGCCACAACAACACCTCGATCTTTGTGGGGCCAGAAACATCTTTGCAGAAATTAACGAAGATTACCCTTCCGTATCCCTTGAGCAAGTTATCAGTAGAATGCCACAGGTAATTATTCAACCCAAAGCAGCGCAGCAAATAGAAAGTAGATTATTCGACTGGCAACAGTTTGGATTTATTCCTGCAGTCGAAAACCATTTTATATTGCGGCCAAACGCAGACAAGGTGTATAGAATGACAACCCGAGTGTTGAGTGAAATAGAACTATTGTGCGAAAACATTGAGCGCGCAAGGTTGTTTTACGCTAAATAATAATTAGTGGAATGGTACGGAGTGCAAGCCCCATTAACCTGCACTCCATTTGATACCGAAATTACTTTATGAAGCTGCCCGTTTCATTCCCCCCAGGCAATTAGGTGAATCAGGAGAATTACCATACAAGCTTTGCCACTCTTCTCCAGTGTATGTATGTAGAGCTAAAGCATGAATATGGTCTGCAAGCTCTTCTTTAAGCACAGCATTTACCGCTCTATGGCGATTGATTAAACGCTTACCTGCAAATTCTGGTGTCACTAATACAACCTTGAAATGCGTTTCAGACCCATCTGGTACATTGTGCATAAAACTTTCGTTAATGACTTCCAAATGAGCAGGATTAAAATGTGACAACAACTTTTGCTCAATATTGTTTTGTATGTTCATAGTTTGGTCCCTCTGTGTGTCTGTGTATAAATTTAGCCTGTTCGGAGCGGATTAAAAATCTATTTTTTCACGTTTTATCTTAAGTGATTGAGTCTGATAGATATTATTTATCGACGCTGTAATTGAAGTTTTTATAACGTGAATATTTAGAAAAGGATCTTGCGAAAGGTAAGATTAATCCGGCCTTGAACTAAGTTACTGCGCTTAGGAAGACTATGTAGCCAATGTTGCTGGGTGTTACCTGCCATTACCAATAAACTCCCATTTTGCAGCGAAATTCTTATTTTTTGGGCACTGCGCCTATGTTTAAAATCGAAATCTCGAGGATACCCCAAAGTTAATGATGCAATAACAGGCTGTTCACCTAACTCAGTTTCATTGTCTGCGTGCCAACCCATTCCATCTTGACCGTTTCGATACCAGTTAGCTAAAACCGAATTAAATTGAGAATCGCAGGCCTGCTCGAGCTTTTGTTTTAAACTATATAGTTCCTTTGTCCAAGGTATGGGGTGCATCTCCAATCCAGAATAACGATAAGTAGTTTGCTTATCCCCATACCAAGCCTGTAATCGAGGAATTGCCACTTTTCGTCCATAGATTTGGATAGATTCCTGTTGCCAAGCTAAATTAACCATTAAATTCTGATACAATTGATTGGCTGTGTCCTGATCCAAAAAGTCAGCTTGATAATGCACTTCTGCATCTACCATTGGCATTTTGATAAGACCCGCTGGGGGGGTTGAAAATAAATCCTGTTGCATACAACTTACTTGAATTCGGCTTTCATGAATACTAGCTTTCATTTTTTAGAGAAATCTCTGCAATTATACCGTTATCCCAGACGATTTGCTCACCCTAGTTGGCAGGCGTGGGATGCTGCTGATGAACTTATTTTAGAACACATCCATCAAGAGCAAGGTGATATTACACAAGCTAGTATCGTCATCATGAATGATGATTTTGGGGCTCTCTCATGTTGGCTAAATGAGGCTGACATTCATCACGTTAGCGATTCATTGGTTGCACAAATTGCCTGCCAACATAATATTCGAGAAAATGAATTAGATAAAACGCGAATCAAGTTTCATGACAGCCTCGCGCAAATCCCACAGGCTCCTGATTGGGTTATTATAAAAATTCCAAAAACCTTGGCCTTGTTGGAACATCAATTAATTCAACTGCAATCCGTACTTGCACCGACTACGCGAATAGTGGCAGGGGCAAAAGCCAAAGCAATTCAAAAATCAACGTTAGCGTTATTTGAAAAATATTTAGGCAAGACGCATACATCGTTGGCCAAGAAAAAAGCGCGACTAATATTTTGTGAGCCGGAATTGCCTTTAACTCAACAAATTTCACCTTACCCAACCACCTGGGAAATGGATCAAGAACCATTTACGATTCTTAACCATGCAAATGTATTTGCACGTCAGCAAATCGATATTGGTGCACGCATGCTGATAGATAACCTGCCCAATTGTAATGGAAAAATCGTGGTCGATTTAGGTTGTGGCAATGGCGTCGTTGGTTTATGTGTTTTAAAACGCTTTGCAGACGCACAGGTCATATTTGTAGATGAATCCTATATGGCAGTCGAGTCAGCCAGACAAAATGTGAAAAACAATTTGCCAGATCAATTCAATCGCGCCCAATTTGTAGTCAGTAATTGCTTGGAGCGGTTGGAAAAACAACAACAAATTGATATCGTAATTTGTAATCCGCCGTTTCATCAACTGAACACTATCACTGATCACATTGCGACTCAGATGTTTGAAGATGCGTGTTCGAAATTAGCAAAAGGCGGAGAACTAAGGGTTATTGGCAATCGGCACTTAGACTATCCACAAAAATTAAAACGGTTGTTTGGCGGTTATAGTGTTGTCGCAAGCGATAGAAAATTTAGTATTTTATCCTCGTTAAAATAAAGAGAAATTAGATGAAGCATTATTTAGTAGTATTAATACTCTCATTGTGTACGTTTATGGCCCATGGAAAACCCAAAGACGATGGCTCGCAAATCCAGCCAGATAATTATTATCCAAGGGTTAAAATGCATACCACAATGGGGGATTTTGTAGTTGAGCTTGATCGCTCCAGAGCCCCTATTACGGTAAATAATTTTTTGCGTTATGTAGATAAACGTAGTTACGAAGGAACTGTTTTTCACCGCATAATTGCTGACTTTGTCGTGCAAGGTGGCGGCTATGATAAAGACATGAAAGATTTGCCAAAATTTCCAGATATTTTCAATGAGTCAGGTAACGGTTTAAAGAATCAAACTTATACAATTGCCATGGCACGTTCTAATGGTGAGCATACTGCTAATCGACAATTTTATTTCAACCTCAATGATAACGAAAGTTTAGATCCTGGCAGAAAGTGGGGCTATGCGGTGTTCGGTTATGTCACAGAGGGGACTGATGTGCTTGATGCCATCTCTCAAGTGGAAACCCAATATGATGCAGTGATTGGCTGGGCAGATGTGCCAATTGAGCCAGTACTGCTGAATAAAGTTACGATATTGCCACCGCTTTAACTAAAAGTAGTTCTGACACTCAATTTCACTTGAAAAAGCTGTATAACAGGGTGTCGGTTTGCTGGTGTTGGATAACCTTAGTGAATGTGAAGCCCAATCTTTCGATTAGATTGATTGATTGGGTATTTTCTTTAGAAATAATTGCATGTACTTTTTTAAGGCCTAAACGCTGACAATCAGCTTGCAACACACCTTGGCACGCTTCAAACGTAAACCCTTTACGTCGGTATGCTGGCAAAATTGCGTAACCAATATCCGGCGCATCCAAGAACGTTCTCTGTAACATTCCACATACGCCCATAGGACGGTTTTTACGGTTGTCACAAAACACGTACAAGCCAAAGCCATTTTTTTGATACGAGACAAAAGGGCCGTCTTCAATAAACCTGCGCGCATCCGCTTGATTGTGAATATCACGATCACCAATATGTCTTATCCAGTCTGGATCATTAACTAGTTCTAGTATGAAAAACGCTTCAGCCGTAGTGACTTTACGAATATTCAAGCGCTCTGTTTGCGCAACTAAGGTGCCCGTACAACTCATGAAATAGACGGTTTATCAGAGTGAATAAAGATATTTCGAACTTTATTTTTGCCTGCTTTTTTAGCGAGGTATAAGGCTTTATCAGCTTTTTCCAATAATGCCACGACACTTTCACCTTGTGCTACCGTCAGTCCGACACTGATTGAAACGTGACAATCTTTATGTTGGTTATTCAGATTCATTACTTCATTTCGCATTCTGTCAGCAATTTGCAGGGCGTTATCTTGGTTTGTTTCAATCAAGATAACTAAAAACTCATCGCCCCCCATTCTTCCAACATAGTCTACATCGCGTATATGCTTTTTGATACATTGGGAGATGTCGACCAGCACCTGATCACCAAAAACATGCCCAAAGCCATCATTAATCTGTTTAAAATTATCAACATCGATCATTAATAACGAAAGTGGATGGTCAAAGCGCTCACTGCGAGTGAGCTCTCGCTTTAAAGCATTGTCTATCGCTCGACGATTGAGCAGTTTTGTAAGATGATCTTCCTGCGATAAGCGATGCAGCTGTTTATTTATACTGCTTAATTTAGAGATCATTTCAAAATTTTCTAATCGTATTCTTTCGATTAAATTAGCCACCACAAAACACGCTACCGCACTGGTAAATCCAGTAACAATACCTGGCCAGATATTATCAATATCGGCATAGCGAATAAGGCCAAACATTAAACAAACAAAAGCCGTGCTAATAATCCCCAATAGCAAATTTAATTGCCCTTGTAGAGGGAAACACAGCAACATCATTAAGATAGCAAAGGGGGTTATTCCGTGGCCGTCATTGACACTTAATATCGACCAAAAAACAGCAACACTGGCTAGAAATGTAGAAAACAAAGCCTCAATAAAGCTAACAAAAGACGACAGTTTCGATAGTGATTTAAGCTTCCCTAAAACCAGGATATTCGCGGTTGCAACAATTAATGAAAATGAATACAGCAAGGTATAAGGCAAGTTTGCAGCATTCAACATTTCATCACCAAGTCGGAAATGGTTTAGTAGTTGAATACCAAACACCACACAAGCCAAGTATGAAAAGTAAATAACGTACTTAATATTGTTGGAATTACTATGTACCAAATAATCCGCTAGATATGCGGGCTTCGGTTTGGGGAAAAATCGTGACATCAATCCACTCGTGAAATCGAAACTTACCTACGCTTCATTCAATTTTATGCGATGAATAAAGCATTGCTTGTTGCTACATCGATTAAAGATCCATCAGTTTTAGTTTAGCAAAAAATACTTTTGATACCATTACTTTCGTAATTTAAACGTTATAAAAGATAGTATTGAGGTATGAGGTTACGCGTTATTAATTGAAAAACTTAAGACACTATCAATGTTTTGGGAATGACAGGCGAGCATAATTAAGCGGTCAATGCCTAACGCAACACCAGAACAATCTGGCAATCCGGATTTCATTGCAGCTAAAAACCTGTGATCTACAGGAATTTGTTTTAATCCTTTTTGTTTGCGCGTTTGGTTATCTTGTTCAAATCGTTGCAACTGCTCATTGGCATCAGCCAATTCGTGGTAACCGTTGGCCAGTTCTATGCCTTTGAAATACACTTCAAAGCGTCGAGCTGTGCGTGGGTCGCTTTCTTCAAGCCTTGCCAATGCAGCCTGTGACGCAGGAAAACCAACCAAGGCTACAGGTCGATTTTGACCAATTTTAGGTTCGATCACTTGACTACAAAGTAGTTGCAGTAATACGTCTATAGAATCTTCAATTGCTGCGATATTTTCGAATCCAAATTCGCAAGCCTTTAACTTTAATTCGTCAAGCGAGCACGCTAACGGATCGATATCACAAAACCTTTGAAACGCATTTTGATAAGTTAATATCTCTAGAGGTTCCGTTTGTAAGACCAACTGCAAAAGCTGATCGACTTCGTCAATTAACTGGAGATGGTCAAAATTAACCCGATACCACTCTAACATTGTGAATTCAGGGTTATGATGCCTACCGGCTTCTTCATTGCGAAACGATTTACAAATTTGAAATATACAGCCGCTGCCAGCGCAAAGCAGTCGTTTCATGGCAAACTCTGGCGATGTCTGCAAAAACAACGGTGTCGATTCAGGTTTCAATGGACTTTGAAATAACGTATTGAATGCATGCAAATGCACATCCGTCACACCTGACAAAGACAAAGCCGGCGTTTCCACTTCGAGTACGTCACGCTGCACAAAAAAAGCGCGAATTTGAGCAATGATGCGCGCACGCTTTTGCAATATAGAAATGGAGGCCGAAGGTTGCCAGTTATCCGATATAGTCATGTGAACCTGGAAATTAGATGGAGCTTAAAAGACATTAAGCTCCGAAAAAGTGAGTTACTTTTGCGCGCGAGAAACGTATTCACCACTGCGAGTATCAACTTTTATCACTTCACCTGTTTGCACAAACAAAGGAACTCGTACTACTGCGCCAGTCACCAAAGTAGCAGGTTTTCCGCCTGTACCCGCTGTGTCTCCTTTCAAACCAGGATCAGTTTCAGTGATCTCAAGCTCAACAAAATTTGGTGGCGTAACAACGATGGGGCTGCCATTCCACAAAGTAATGGTACAAGTATCGTTTTCAACTAACCATTTAACACTCTCACCTACCGCTTTTTCGTCGGCGGCAATTTGTTCGAATGTGTCATTATTCATAAAATGGTAAAATTCACCATCGTTATACAAATAGGTAAGGTCAGTATCCATTACATCCGCACCTTCAACACTATCCCCGGAACGAAAGGTTTTTTCTAGCACTTTTCCAGAAATTAGTTTACGAATTTTGACCCGATTAAAGGCCTGACCTTTACCTGGTTTAACATATTCGTTCTCAAGAACGTTGCAAGGTTCGCCGTCGAGCATTATCTTTAAGCCCGCTTTGAATTCATTTGTGCTGTAATTAGCCATAAATCCTCTAAATTAATCGATTGAGTACTCGTTTGGCGCTGATAATACCTAAAAAATCCATCTCTGTAGAGAGTAACTGGCAAAAAGAACTAGCGACTAGTTTTAATCAACCAGAAAAATTATTGGAATTTCTTAATATTCCAATAAACCAACATACCCAAAACATCACTGCACGGAAATTATTTCCTATGCGTGTACCGTTACACTTTGCCAATTTAATGGCCAAGTCAGATCCGCTCGACCCGTTGTTTAAGCAGGTGTTTCCGCTGTATGACGAATACTTTGAAGACCCAGAATATAGTGTTGATCCGTTACAAGAACAAGCAACACCGCAACAAGGTATTCTGCATAAATACCAATCTAGAGCCTTGCTGATGGTACGCGGCGGTTGTGCGGTGAATTGCCGATATTGTTTTCGCCGGCATTTTCCCTATCAGCAAAACAGTTTAAATAAACCAGGTTGGTTAAATGCACTTAAATACATTTCAGAAGATCAGCAGCTCAATGAAGTGATTTACTCAGGCGGTGATCCGCTCATGGCGAAAGATGATTTTTTGGCTTGGCTCACCCAACAGATTGAACAAATACCGCATATAACCCGCTTGCGATTGCATACTCGACTGCCGGTGGTGATCCCTAATCGTATTGATCCCCACTTCATCGATTGGATAACCAAGTCTAAACTGAAAATAATTATTGTTCTGCATATTAACCATGCCAATGAAATTGATATAACACTGCAAAACAAATTGAAGTTGTTGAAAGAGGCAGACGTGACCTTACTTAATCAATCAGTATTACTGGCAGGGGTTAACGATGATACCGAAAGCCAAATTGCACTGAGTGAGCGCTTATTTGAAGTGGGAATTATGCCCTATTACTTGCATATGCTTGATAAAGTGAAAGGCGCTACACATTTTGACGTTGATGAAAGCAAAGCAAGGTTAATAATGGCAGAGATGATAAAACGCTTGCCAGGCTTTCTTGTCCCCAAACTCGTAAGAGAAATTAGCGGACAGCCCGGCAAAACGCCCTTAGACTTACATCTTCACCCTTAATTAAGCAAATGTATCGACATTTGACCCAATTGCAGGATTCGAAGAAACTTTTGGTACGTCAGCTGCTGATTCCAACAACTGAAGCGTCGCTTGGCCTTGAATCTCTTGATTTGATTTCGCAAGTTGCAAAGCTTTTATCTCAAGCGGCGCACCGGTAGTTCCAGATGCATTTACACCTTGAAGTTCCATACCAATTACCTCATTGCTTGTAGCAATTTAAAAAAACAGGCAGAATTACCCGTCTACGGTCGTTATCGACCCTACTGAAACTTTCTTGAGTATTTTTTTCCACTTTTTTTGAGATCTTTTTAATGCCCACTGATTCTGACTCTAAACTTCGACCTTTATTTGAAAAACTAGCTGAAAACATGCAGGTAATATATCGCAAAGCGATAGATGCTGACGAAGCCCTTGCTAAATTACAACAATCAGGAAAAGGTAAGTTTAATCATATATTTGCTGAAGATGCGGGATTTAGTGTGCAGAGCAAACGTTTTGTGCCTTACGTAAAGGAACTGGCTGTTGAAGTAGCTAAACTTGAAGAAAACCAGCAGTCACAAATAGAACAAAAATTACCAGACATCGTTAAAAAAATGGAATTATTACTTAGCACGCTAAGCCAATTTAAAGTCACGTTATAATATTAGAACGACCGTTTACACATCGCGCGCAGGTTGTTTTTTATACAAAATACACCATAATTATAGATGGAGATAGTTTCTACCCGTTACATGCATCAAATGTGGTGGGGCATTACCTTATGAGGTGTGAAAATGGAAATCGGTATTAGTAACAATCTAAATAATCTTTCTGCGTCACTTTCTGGTGCATTTAAAAGTGAATCAACAGGCGTGAATGCGTTTGGTATTGGCAATGCCAACAAGCCCGAAGTTGAATTATCTGCTCAGGCCAGAATTTTACAACAAAACGAACAAACTCAAAATGAACGTAGAGAAAGCGTGAATGCGGGAAATCAAGCTGAGGAATCTGCTGACGTCACTGGCAATGAATTTATTCGCGTATCTAGTAGTGTTGGTTCAGCGGCACGCAATAACTTGACCTCTGAGAAAGCGACTGAAGTTTATCGCTCCATACAAGACCTGTTATAACCAAAAGTTAAGCTTTCACAGACCTTGATACAGTGCTAAATCATCGATTCGCTGATTGATTAACGCCACCACCTGTTTATATTTCTCGCCTTCTACATCTCCATATTGGCGGCTAAATTCGTTTTTACTTAACCCTTCAGGTAAATGCGTAATGGCAGGGAAAAACTGCTCCTCACTACTGATATTGGCTAACGAAGCTTGCAAAGTTTCTGCATGAACAGGGTCAATCGCCATCACTGCGAGTTTTATGCCTGCTAAATCAGCTGCTAAATCAGCAAAACTAAAGCCTGATCCACCTTCTGCTCGGTCCATTAATTCCTTAAATTCACCTATAGCTGCACTAATTCCCTGTTGCGACAAAATTTTAATGGCCGCTGAAATAACAAAGTGCTGGGTTAAATCACTCCGACCACTAATCAGTGGTCGATAGTAAGGCATAACTACCTTGCCTTCGAACGGCTGCACATTGCCAATAAAATTCGCGATGCGATGATGTCCCGCATAAATGGCTAGTGCCAACAAGGCTGCTTCATTTTCAACCACGGCAGAAGAATTTACCGTTTGGCTTTGCGCTTTTTGAAACAACGGCTTTAAATAATCTGCCAGCGGCTGACCTGTAGGTAGACTGGAAAAGCTCAAACTATCCAAATATGCTAAATAAAATGTTACCTTCTGTTTTAATTCTTCGTTATCAGAGCCGGATAGTCCGTTTTTAATTTCATTCAAACTCACTAAAAAGTCATGAATAGGAATTAATCTAATTTCCACCGCGTTCTCTGAGGTTTTCACCTCCGACACTTGATTCAGGGCCATGTCTCCCAAATCACTATTGGTCCACCAATTGACTAAAAAGGTCATGGCTGAAACACCCCATTGCCCATAAATAGGCAAATCACCTAATTGGATATTTCTAACCTGAACACCTGGCGCTGTGATCAATTCTGCGCTGAAATTAAGGTATAAAGAAAACCAATCAACGGGGACTTTGTAAGTAAACTTAGTGGTTAGCTTTTCTTTGTCGGTAAGCACTTCCCCGGAAAATTCGGGGACGGCACGTTGCATAAACCCCACAAGGCTATTCATTTGCGGATTTGACATATAAATGGTTTGTGGAACAAAGCGTCGTTGGGTAATTTGCCTGATTTGTCGCAACAAAATATTGACTGAATCTGCGTCGTCTACTTGTTTAGAGGCATTAGCCACGACCAAAGGTTTTGTTTCAAATATTAAAACTACTAATACAACAGTCACCGCAATTAAAAAAAGCAGTGTCATTTTGAAGAATTTAATTAACCTAGACATGTCGTTATGTCCAAAAATAATGCTGAAACAAACATCGCTCTTTTATAATTCCGCTTTAATTATTTAACACCCGTAAAGAGCTTCGCACTATTTTATAGATAGTTGCATCATGCTGGCGAAACCACTCAACTATCAAATCTGTCATGTATTTCTAGTGGAATAATATCATTTTAGATTGGCAAAGGAACGCCCGAAATAAATAATCTCTGCGATTCGACTCGTTTGTATTTACAAGACACATCGCTGTTATTTGGGTCTCCGACTGGGTTGCAGCTTTTCCGTAGCCCAATCCGCAAATTCGAGTAAAGAGCAGCTATCTGAATGACCTTTATTGGCCCCCTCAACGGTCCGGTATACCACCATATATTTCGACAATTCTTTGTGTGCTCTCTCATCAACAACCTGTCTAACTGACCAGCGCATACCCGGTAAACTATTGGTATAAAACGCCCCGACTTCCAACTCGAAACCTAAAGCAGATTCTGCTCGCATTATTTCGTCCGCTAAATCAATAATACGCTTAAGCTGCTGATCACTGATATCTACAACGACTTCAGATTGGGATATTGCTTGATGTATGTGTTTGGGTAAAATTCGTTTGGTATCAGGATTATTTTTCACTTCTTGATATTTCATCAATCCCATTGGATATCGTCGCCAATGAAACCGATTATTAAACACCACGGCGACGAGAAAAAGTATTAAACAATTCATCAGTGTCGGTGTAACCATATACCAGTAACCTAATTCTTGAAAACTAGGTCCGCCAATCGCAGCGGCGAGTGCGGTTGCTCCCCCCGGCGGATGCAGGCATCTAGCTAAATGCATAAACAAAATGGCTGTACCTACTGCCAATGCCGAAGCTAGATAAATATCAGGAACGAGTTTGACCATTGTCACACCCGCAAAAGCGGAAATTAAGTTGCCACCGAAAAGCGCCCAAGGAGTAGAAAGTTGACCATGCGGAACAGCAAAAAGTAACACGGTAGACGCGCCCATCGACGGTAGAATAACAATACTTCCCTCGGGGCCGATGAGATACACACTAAGAGCGTAGGTTAGTAAAATAGCTAAGGTGCCACCGATAGCTGCGACAACTTTTTCAGAAGAAACCACATCGCTTTGAATACCGATAAAACGTAAGGCTTCGGTGAATCGCTTCATTTTTATACTCCAAAAAAAAGCCAACTGATTGTTGGCTTTTCTAATTCATAAATGTGTAGGTTACACTTCAGCCATATTCCCTTTTGACTCTAACCAAACTTTGCGGTCTGGGGCACGTTTTTTGGAAAGTAACATATCCATCAATTCCATCATTTGCCCAGCGTCGCCTTCGGTAAGTTGGACCAAACGACGAGTGTTAGGATCCATGGTGGTTTCACGCAACTGCATCGGATTCATTTCACCTAATCCTTTAAAGCGTTGTACATTCACCTTGCCACGTTTTTTCTCAGCTTCGATACGATCCAAAATGCCTTGCTTCTCACCTTCATCAAGGGCATAGAAAACTTCTTTACCTACATCGATTCGAAACAGCGGTGGCATAGCCACATACACATGTCCGCGATTAACCAGAGTTCTAAAATGTCGCACGAAGAGTGCGCATAATAATGTGGCTATATGCAGTCCATCAGAATCAGCATCGGCAAGAATACATATTTTTCCGTAGCGCAAGCCACTTAAATCATCTGAATCAGGGTCGATGCCTAAAGCAACTGAAATGTCATGAATTTCTTGAGAAGCCAATACTTGTGACGAATCCACTTCCCAACTATTTAATATTTTCCCGCGCAAAGGCATGATAGCTTGAAAGACGCGATCTCGCGCTTGTTTTGCTGAGCCACCAGCAGAGTCCCCTTCCACCAAGAACAACTCTGAGCGTTCAATATCCTGATTGGTACAGTCAGTTAATTTACCCGGAAGCGCTGGCCCTTGGGTGACTTTTTTACGTGCAACTTTTTTGCTTTGGCGCAATCGACGCTGTGCATTATTGATACACATGTCTGCTAACAACTCAGCAACATCAGTATGCTGATTTAACCAAAGGCTAAACGCATCTTTGACCACACCAGAAACAAAAGCCGCTGCTTGACGCGAAGACAATCGCTCTTTGGTCTGCCCTGCGAATTGCGGATCTTGCATTTTGGTCGATAACACGTAAGCACATCTGTCCCAGATATCTTCCGGAGACAACTTCACTCCTCGGGGCAACAAATTGCGGTACTCACAAAATTCGCGCATCGACTCCAACAGTCCCTGACGAAGTCCATTCACATGGGTTCCGCCTTGTGCAGTTGGAATTAAATTTACATAACTTTCGGTGATCATTTCACCACCTTCGGGTAACCACATCACTGCCCAATCTGCAGCCTCATGATTTCCCGCCAATTTCCCCACAAAAGGAGCATCTTCAGGCAATGACACATAATCACTAACAGACTGGTACAGATAGTCGCGTAAACCATCTTCGTAGTACCACTCTTGGCTTTCTTTGCTTATTTTATTGTCGAGTTTAATTCTCAGACCCGGGCATAACACCGCCTTTGCTCGCAAAATATGTAACAGCTTACTTACTGAAAATTTTGCAGAATCAAAGTAAACAGGGTCAGGCCAGAATTTGACACTGGTACCCGTGTTGCGTTTACCACAGGAATCTACGATATGCAGATCTTCGACCTTATCGCCATTTTCAAACGCCATTTGATAGACATTTCCATCGCGACGAATGACCACTTCCACACGGGTAGATAGGGCGTTTACAACCGAAATACCCACACCGTGCAAGCCACCTGAGAATTGATAGTTTTTGTTCGAAAACTTCCCGCCGGCGTGTAACTTAGTCATAATCAGTTCAACGCCTGACATGCCTTCTTCCGGATGAATATCCACAGGCATTCCGCGACCATCATCCACCACTTCCAATGATTGATCTTCATACAGAGTCACTTTGATATTACTTGCAAAACCAGCAAGTGCTTCATCGACACTGTTATCAATCACTTCCTGACTAAGGTGATTGGGGCGAGTGGTGTCCGTATACATTCCCGGACGACGTTTAACTGGCTCTAAGCCATTGAGGACTTCTATTGCATCAGAATTATATTGGTTTGACATGCTTATTTTTCGATTTTTTTTGCCAAAAGGGGGTGGTTGGTAACACCTATATTACTACTGATGTTACCAATTCAAAGTGCGCGGAGCAATCAACATCTCGTTCAATATAACGTTTAAATTTAAATCAAATTAAACATGCGAGAATACAGGCTCAAGAAAGCAAAAACTCAAATATCTTGGGTAAGTGATTCTGATAGTTTTGAAAACTATGATCACCACCCTGCTCGATGCTCAATCGGCTGGTTAAATATTTCTGCTCCGCCTGACGATAGTCTAACGTTTCATCCCCTGTTTGCAGTAAGGCCCAATAAGCACTTGGATCCTGCAATTCTTGAGTATTTAAATCCAAGAGTTGTTGAATGTGTAGATCTTGCAAGGTGAAGGCTTTGTTGGTGTATGGATTTACATGATCACCTAGATAACCTTGTAATAATTCAAATGGGCGCACTGCTGGATTGATAAGTACAGCTTTGCCGCCAAACTTTTCGACTAAATAAGTAGACATATAGCCACCCATAGAGCTACCGATAAAACGCAGTTTTTTACCGCTATGTCGACTAACAATCTCCTCCAGCATTTGCGCCGCTTCCAAAGGATAATTAGGCACTTCAGGAAGCTCCACAATCAGCCCTGCATGGTGCTCTTCAATGTACTTTAGCGTTTGTTGTGCTTTTACCGACTGTGGCGAGCTCATAAACCCATGAATATAAATGAGTACGTATTCCATCTAACTTATCTTTCCTTTTCTAAACGTATGGTTGAGTGCGAAAAAGTGCCATCATCAAACAACTGAAACAGGTTGAAACCGGGCAATTCCTTACTTACTGAAAATTCGGGAGTATTAGCAAACTGCCAGCAACTAGACGGGCAGGATTGATAACGACATCCATGTAAAAAAGTATGCGTATCGGCATGTATATGACCATAAACCACCAGCTTAACCTGGCACAATTGCTGAATTTCATTCACAAACAGATCGCGATTAAGCCAGTTGTGTTTATCCATCCAACTACCGGTTTCAATTGGGTGATGATGACAAGCAACCAAGTGAAAATGGTTAGGATTAGCATGAATGTTGGATACTAGATATTGCAAATCTTCTGTGCTGACTTGCCCTAACGTGGCGGTATATCGGGTATCTAGACCGTGCAAGCACCAATTATCCAGTTGCAACGGTGCTTTTTTTGCTAAATCTTTGTGAGCGAATAGACTGTTAAACGATGACGATTGATCATGATTCCCGGCAATCACTTGGCATTTGTCAATTAAATTGAACTGGCTAAACAAATCTAAAAAGTGTCGATAACTTTGCTCACTGTCGTCTCCAGAAATGTCTCCGGTAACAAGAATGCAGTCAGGGTTCAGGTCTGTAATTTTCAGAAGTAATAATTTAAGTGACTGGTAAGGGTTAATATGGTTGTAACCCGTTTTGTTCTTATCTGCGAACAAATGACAATCACTTACTTGCACTAAAGTCGTCATAATTCATTAAACTTAGTTAAATTTCTGAGGAGCCTATTGATTCCGCATGGCGTAGGCAAAATGCTAACCATTCAGCCAAAAACCGATTGGTCATTTCTTTTTCATTGGGTTGATGCATGTGAGTATTTGGATAGGCATAACTTGGTTTCAAAGAGCCTATATATTGAGCACTCAACACTTCTGCCACATTGGCGTCATGATAAAGGCGCACTTGCATGACTGGACGCATATACGTAGGCACGCCATTGGCTAGCTGCGCTAACTCTACTGTGCTGGTGTAACGGCTACTATCGAGAATTTTGACTCGATAATAGAGACCTTCATTGATTTCGAAGGAATAGCTCAATGTCACAGTGTCACAATCTGGCAGCAAACGAAGTAAACGCGCATAATTGGCCTCACAAACCGCCAGCAACGACGGAAGGTCAGGAACATATTTGCGTTGTTTATTAGTTATTTTCATGCCAGATATCACGTACTTTCTGTTCGTTTAAAAGAAACCATTGTAACGCGATAAGCGCCGCAGCGTTATCGATTTTGCCTTCATTCAGCCAATCAATTGCTTCTAACTTAGTTACCCTGCGCACTAATATATCTTCACTTTCGTCTTCTAAACCATGTACACCTTGCGCAGAAGATGCATCCACTTCACCAATATAAATATGTATACGCTCGGTGGTGCCGCCCGGGCTTGAAAGGTAACTCAACGCTTTGTGTAAACGCTTAACAACCACGCCTGATTCTTCAAATGCCTCGCGCCGACATACTTCTTCTACTTCCTCACCTTGTTCAATCATGCCAGCTACAACCTCAATCAACCAAGGTGTTTCACTGGTGGCATACGCTCCTATTCTAAACTGCTCAATAAACACAAATTCATCTAGCACTGGATCAAATAACAATACGGCTACAGCATGACCTCGTTCCAAAACTTCTCTGGAAATAGTTTTGCTCCATCCGCCGTTGAATAAGCGGTGGGTAAATTGATAATCGATCAGCTTAAAAAAACCGCTATAGAGTGATTCAGTTTTATTAATTTTTAAATCGTGTTTCGTAAACATTGGAAATGGCTTCAATTTTTAATCTCCAAATTTAGTACAGTTCTACCAATTTATCCGTTGAGTTACCTTGATAAATTGTCATTCCCATAGCTTAATAGCGTTACAATTTAACCCAATCCAAAATGGAAGTGTAGCGACACGTATTTTTGCGTGGACAAGCTGATGTAGTTTGATGGTTTTAACGTTATCGATGGTACTTCTTAGCCATTGGATTCAACTTAAAATTAACAGAACATAGTTTCTGATAAACATATTCTGTTACACTTCATAGGATACTGTTACTACTTATCATTTTCGGTTAGCGCTTGATTTAATTACAATTTGACCTGAAATAAAAATAACTGAATATAACAGCATCATGCAGTACATTACGGAACATAAATAGGAAAGCAAATGAAAAAATCAATTCTGTCTCTGCTTATTGGCTTTAGCGTGGCCACTCAAGCCTATGCAGATGATCTTTATCAGGTGTATCAACGCGCACTGGAACAAGATCCTACGATCAATAAAGCGAAAGCGGATCGTGACGCAGCCTTTGAAGGCATTTCAATATCACGAGCAAATTTGTTGCCACAGATATCAGGGGTGATTGGCTATACAGATAGTACAAGTGATCAATTCAATTTCACAACTGTACCTGTTTTAGACCCGTCTACAAATGAACCCGTATTAGATCAAAATGGTGATCCTGTTACGACAACAGAGGTTTCAATTTTTAACAATCAAAGTAAAAATTTAGGTTGGGATATAAATTTATCCTTATCAATTTATGATCACCAAAATTGGGTAGGCCTAAATCGCGCAGAAAAAGTCGCACAGCAAAGTGACACTACCTATGCATTGGCTAAACAAGAATTGATAGTGAGAACCACTATTGCCTATTTAGCTGTGCTACGTGCTCAGGACGGTTTAGAGTTTGTAAAAGCCGAAAAACGCGCAATTGAGCGTCAATTGGAACAAACTAAACAACGATTTGAAGTAGGATTAACCGCAATTACTGACGTGCACGAAGCTCAAGCTAACTTTGATAATACAGTTGCACAAGAGATCGTTGCAGAAAACTTAGTTGAGTTACGCCTCGAAGAGTTGCGTGAAATCACAGGTAAATACCATGACAACCTCTCGGTACTAAATACAGAAAGCTTTACGGCTTCCAGACCAATACCTGAGCGTGTTGACGGCTGGCTAGAAATTGCAGAAGAAAAAAATCTCGACTTAATGGTTAGCAAATTAGCCACTGAAATCGCCAAAGACGATATCAAAAATGCTCGTGCTGGCCATTACCCTACTGTTTCATTAACAGCGTCCATTGGTAGCAATGATACAGAACTGAATGGTAATAGTAGTCTACCAACAAGAGATAACGATTCGATTGGCATACAATTGAATGTTCCGATTTATTCTGGTGGTAGAGTGAGTTCTCAAACAGCACAGGCAAAGTATAACTTTATCTCTGCCAGTGAAAGTCTTGAGCTAGCCCATCGTTCAACAGTGCGTTCAATTCGCAGCTCTTATAATGACGTAGTGGCAGCAACCTCCACTATCCGCGCCTTAGAGCAAGCCGTGGTTTCGGCGCAAAGTGCCTTGCAAGCAACTGAAGCGGGTTTCGATGTGGGTACACGTACCATTGTTGATGTATTAAATAGTACGCGAAATCTATTTGACGCACGTCGAAACCTTGCCGGAGCACGCTACGATTTCATTTCAGCTGTCATGACCTTGAAGCGTTCTGCAGGAAACTTAACAGAACAAGATCTTATTGATATTAACCGAGGACTTAGATCCGCTTCTTAGTCTTTGGCAATATAGTTTAAAAATCCGTTGTAGTTTTCTGCAGCGGATTTTTTATGTTCTTAATGCCAGCCTGTTTGTTATTATATTGGCGCTTTTGATTAACCCCGTCTTTGGATTTCACTTTACATGAATGCGTCTGCTCTAAAAGCTCAGTTTATTAAAATTCGTTCAAATAAGATTTTCGAACTTGTTGTAATCTCAGTGATCATTTTCTCGGCATTATTAGTAGGAGCAAAGACCTATGAAATGTCAGCGACCCTGATCTCGGTTACCACTTTTCTGGATTGGTTTATCACTTTCTTTTTCCTTACCGAAATCACAATCCGCTTTTTTGCCGAGCCCCGGAAACGAGACTTCTTTAAGAACTTTTGGAATATATTCGATACCTTAATTGTGTTGGTAAGTGTGATACCTGCAGATGACACTGACATGGCGATCATTGCACGATTAGTGAGAGTATTCAGAGTACTGAGAATGGTCTCCATTATCCCAGAACTGCGTTTGCTATTAACCTCACTGATAAAAGCAATGCCTCAACTGGGTTACGTTATGCTGTTGATGTTTATAATTTTTTATATCTACGGTGCAATAGGAAGTACGTTATTTGAACACATCAATCCGGTACTTTGGGGTGATATTACCGTGTCAATGCTTACCCTCTTTAGGGTAATGACTTTTGAAGACTGGACAGATGTAATGTATGAAACCATGGAAGTTTATCCGTTTAGCTGGATATTCTATCTTACCTTCATTTTCCTGAGCGCATTTGCGTTCTTAAATATGGTGATTGGTATAGTGGTCAATGTCATGGAGCAGGAAAACGAAAAGGCTAGAAAAGAAAAAATGGCTGAATTAGGTGAACCTACTTTATCTGATTTAGCTAAGCAGCTGACAGATATTCAAACTCAAATACAACAACTTGACCAATCTAAGCCACTGGGCAACACGACTAATAAGATTTCTAATTAATCTCCCGCAATATCATTAACTACAGTCAGCCAAGCAAGATGTAAACATTTATGTTCACTTGTTTGGCATTTAATTGCCTTTAAGTGAGAGTAATTGGGCATAAATTACACTATAAATATAGAGCGTCAAAATTAATTGGCGAATCAACGTAATGAATGGACACAAGCGTCAAAAGTATAGCTAAATATAACTTTTAGGTAAATTTAATAACCACAAAAGGGGCTGATAGCTGTATTATGTAGATGTTTAAAACTGGCATTGTTTTCGCTTAAGCAATGCTAGTAATGAAAGATTAAACCAATAGTCGAGGTTTTTTTGACTATTGTACAAATCACAAATGGAATAAAATTATGCGTATTAAAAGAGTCTCAGAACCGTTCAAGCACTTGTCTGGTAAGTCTTTTAAGTTAATTTGTATAGATCTGAATAGGGAAAGTTCGAACCAAAAAACCACAAAATCACTCAATAATGTGGTTAAGTTTCCAGTCTCCAGTGAGTGTAAAAATTACAGACAAGAAAAGTAGATTTTTTAATCTATATCTAAAATATTGAAAAGGGAGCGAATGCTCCCTTTTTATTTTTTAAGTTTTATTCGTGTGCCTCAACAAACTATAAACCGTATTGCTTCTTCAGACTGTTAGCTCGAGAAACAATCTCTTCATCGGTGAACTTACGTTCTGCGAGCTTGCGTCTGCCTAGTGTATTGTTACCACTAGCAAGCAACACTTCCACGTAATTTAGATAAATTTCATTATTTGTCATCGAATCATTAATGACACGATCATAGTATCTCAACGCATCATCATATTTTTCTTGCTTCATTAACGCTTGTGCTAACGTATCTACAGCGTCGGGATTATTTGGATGTTGATCGACTGCTTGCTTCGCATATTTCTCTGCTTCTTTTAGACGTCCATTCTGTGTATAGAGATAGGCTAAATTGTTCAGCACAACAAAGTTATTAGGGTTAAGCTCCAAGGTTTTTTCGTAGGTTGCAATCGCATTTTGCTCATCACCGCTAATTTGACGTTCAGCGATCATCATTTTGACTGCAATATCATTAGGATAGGCTTCTGCGTGCTTTTGCAGTAAGGCCAAAGCTTCTTCTTTTTTATCCAACCTTTCTAAATTAACCGCTAACAACACTGCATTTCGACTGTTCGGAATTGCCTCATACACCGCCTTAGAATTATCTATAGCAGTCGAAAACTCACCATTAGCTACCTGCATTCTAGCTTTAAAACCTTTTGCTACAGGTAGCTCTTGTGTTTTCTCTGGAAGTGCTGCAAATGCTTTTTCGGCTTCTTCAAATTGACGAGACATGACCAGAAAATGCGTTCTTAACACTTCAACACTTAAATCATCTCTAGCTTCAAGAAAACGACTACTCAATTCAGCGCCTTCGACAAACTCACCTTTTGCATCGAGTAACAGCATTTTCCCCATATTGGCATCTTTACTATTTGGATACTTGGCCAACCATTTATCATAGTGTTGATTAGCATCTGCAATACCGCCTTTACCTAATAACGCTTTACCTTTTAAATTCCAGTATGAGGGTGGCGTATTGTCATCCTCCGGAATCACCTCAACGGTTGATAACACTTTATTCCAATTTTGTTCCGTTAAGTACATACGGCCGACTAATAGACTCAATTCAGGGCTTTGTGGTTGATTTTTCAGAGCAGCCAACGCAGGCTCCATGCCCTTAGCGTTTTCTTTTAATTGACGATGAGACAAATAATAGGAAGCAAGCGCAGGAATAAAGTCAGGCTTTTTATCTAAAATCGCCAACAACTTTTTATGCCCAGAATCCGTATCGCCTTTCATCAAATCTAAATTGGCGATAGCTAGTTTAACCAAGCCATTTTCGGCGTCTTTTGATTCCGCTTTTTGATACTGCTCTATGGCGGTATCAAAATCCCCTTGTTTGCTAGCAACTTCACCGGCCAGCATGTAACCCTTAAAATCTTCGGGGTTATTAGCAATCCACTCATCTGCCAACTCTTGGGCTTTATCATACTGACGAGTAACCAAATAAGCATTCGCTAGAGTGGCACGAGTCACATCCATATCTGGACTTTGTTCTAACGCATTCTCTAAATCGATAATCCCGCTGACATCATTTAGCGAAAGTCTTAATACACCTAAACGGGTCAAGTCTTCTGCAGAGCGACTAATTTCAGCTGAACGCGCCACCACTTCTTTGGCTTCGTTTAAATTACCCGCTCGAATTAATTCATAACCCGCTTTAGAAAACAGTTTAGCGTCGTCTTCAGTAACTTCACCAAACATATTTAAAACATCAGTGGCTTGATCAGACAACCCTAGTTCTAGTTGGCTAGCGGCTAACATTTTTAAGGCTGGATGATTAGGCGGCAATGAACTAGCAATGTAAGATAGATGGGTATTCGCCGCTTCAAAATCATTAAGCACATATGCTGCATAACCGGCAATTAATCGTAAAACTGGGTCTCCTCGACCACTTTGAATGGCTTTTTCCGCGTATTTTTGCGCATCTTCGTGTTTGTTATTAGCCGCGCTCACGACACTTTTTAATTGATTTAATAGCGGGTTTTCTTGGCTAATAGCCAGAAGTTGATCGATATAAGGTTCGGCTTCTTGAATCTTGCCTGAATCAACTAGTAATTTGGCCAATACAAAAACAATTTGCGTGTCTTCTGGATATACTTCCAAATAATTGACATAAACTTCTGCGGCTTTATCTGCTTGTTGCGTGCGCAGATACAATTGCCCTTGCAGTTTTAGCACATCCGCATTTTCGGGATATTGCTTCGCAAGTAACTCCGTTTTACTCAGCGCGCCATCAACATCTTGATTGAGCACATAACCGAACACTTCAACTAATCCGGTATAAACACTGTCAGCATTAATTGTACTGAGTTGTTCCAAAAGTAATTTAGCTTCAGCTTCTTTACCTAGTTGAGCCAGAGATTGGAGCTTGAAGAAACCTACTTCAATTTCTTGTTCTGGTGTCATGCCGGCTTCGGAGTGATCAATTTCACTCAATTCGGCATAAGCTCCAGTATTTTGATAAGCCTGAGATAATAAGGGAATAACATCAGATGCAGGTTGTCCATATTCAAGTGCGCGATTAAGTTCTTTTTCTGCACTTTCATATTGCTTCTGTTTTAGGTAAACCTTTCCTAATTCAAATCTGGCAGTTGGATTTTTGGGATCTGCCTGAACTGCACTTTTTAGCTCAATAACAGCTGATGTAAGTTTGTTTTGAGCGATAAATTCTTGAGCGGACGTTAGGTGCTCTTCACTGGTTTTCTGTGTACATCCTAGAATGAGGCTAACGCTTACTGCTATTAGTAACTTTCTCATAATATTAACTCTTCCTTAATCTCTATTGAGCTCTATGCTACAAGGCTTGATATTTTTTTAATAGAGGTTTTTTCGTTTAAAAACATGTAGATTAACATCGTTTTTATTAAATTTAATCTGTTAATGTTAAGTCGTGGTTAATGAGTCGTTAAATATCAATATTTTATTGCCAGAATTGAGTCCTTTGTTGGCTTAAAATAAGGTTATCTAATATACTACGGCTTTAAACAATACCGGCCTTTGGGCACTTTTCAAGATTGCCTGTTTAGCTGTAGTTAGCTGATGTCAGTTAATTACTTATCCGGTAACCAGGGATCATGAATGACCAGCACTACAGATATAACATTTAAAGAACTTAATCTACCCGAAGCGCTCTTGCAAGCTATTGAAAAAGTCGGATATGAGAAACCGTCTCCAATTCAGGCTGAGAGTATACCGCTAATATTACAAGGCCATGACCTGCTTGGTCAGGCGCAAACCGGAACAGGTAAAACCGGCGCGTTTGCATTACCGATGTTAGCTAACTTAGATATCGACGCTGACTATACTCAACTATTAGTATTGGCTCCAACGCGTGAATTAGCAATACAAGTCGCTGAAGCGTTTCAGGTATACGCAAGCTTTTCGAAAAAAATCCGCGTGTTACCTATTTACGGTGGTCAATCCTATGACAACCAGATTCGTCAGTTAAAGCGAGGCGTGCAAGTAGTAGTGGGTACACCTGGCCGGGTAATAGACCATATTAAACGTGGCACTCTTAAACTCGACAAGTTACGTTTTCTAGTATTAGACGAAGCAGATGAAATGTTGCGTATGGGCTTCATTGATGACGTTGAATGGATTTTGAGTCATGCACCTGAAACTCGTCAAACAGCGTTGTTCTCAGCGACGATGCCAGCGCCGATTAAAAAAATAACTGAACGTTATTTGAATAATCCAAAACATGTAAAAATCGCGTCAAAAGTGAGTACCGCAAGCACTATCAGACAACGTTTTTGTCAGGTAGCCGGACATCACAAGTTGGAAGCGTTAACTCGCATTATGGAAGTAGAAGAATTTGATGGCGTCATCATTTTCGTACGGACTAAAACCGCCACAGTCGAGCTAGCAGATAAATTATCTGCGCGTGGTTATGATGTTGAACCGCTAAACGGTGACATTGCACAGAATGCCAGAGAAAGAACCGTAGATCGTCTTAAGCAAGGTAAAATCGATATCTTAGTTGCGACCGATGTTGTTGCACGCGGATTGGATGTTGAGCGTGTCAGCCACGTTATCAACTATGATGTACCATATGATACTGAATCTTATGTACATAGAATTGGTCGAACTGGACGTGCTGGTCGTCAAGGTGATGCAATATTATTTATCTCGCATCGCGAAAAACGTATGTTATTTTCAATTGAAAAAGCAACCAAGCAAAACATTGAACAAATGCCGATTCCGTCGATTTCTGAAATCAATCAGACACGTCTTTCACGCTTCAAAACCAGCGTTATCGAAGCCATTCAAGACGACTCGATAGAAAGCTTGATACCCATTGTCGAATCGATTCAAAAAGAAACCGAAGCTGCGCCTGAGAAAATCATGGCGGCTCTAGCTAAAATCGCTCAGGGTGACGAACCTTTGATACTCAAAGAAGGAGACCGTCCTGACTTGAACGCAAAACCTTCGTATAATGAGCGTGAACGCGCACCTCGCAGCGGTAGAGAACGTGATCGCGGTCCTAGAGATGGTTCAAAAGGTCGTAGCAGAAGTAGCAAACCAGATGAAGGTATGCAACGTTATAGAATTGATGTTGGTCATACTCATGGCGCAAAACCAGGTAACATCGTCGGCGCGATTGCAAACGAAGCAAATATTAGCAGCAAAAATATTGGTGCAATTGAAATCTTTGACAGCTTTAGTACGGTTGACTTACCAAAGGGCATGCCTGCCGATACATTTGGGGTTCTTCAGAAAACGCGAGTTGCTGGGCAACGTTTAGCAATACGTGAGTGGAGTGAAGAGCCACCAAAACGTAAAGCACGCAAGTTCGACAAACGTTAAAATAATAAACCCGCTGTTAAGGCGGGTTTTTTGATTTAATTTCTAAATAACCAAAAGAACTATCATCTGTTTTTTAATACTTTTGTTATATAAGGAATTTCAAGCAGAATCTAGCTGTAAATAATTTTAGTAGGTAAACCAGATGCGTTATTTCCCCATTTTTATTGATACTCAAGAACTAAATTGTTTGGTGGTAGGCGCTGGGGAAGTTGCCGCGCGTAAAATTGAATTGCTACTCAAAAGTGAGGCCAACATTACAGTTGTTGCTCCATGGGTATGTGGTACGGTTTCTCAGTTTGCCGAACAAGGGTTAATCACCGTTCAAAACCGAGAGTTTGAAAACGCCGATATCGAAGATCGCGATATTGTTTTTGTAGCTACAGATGATAGCGAACTAAATAAAGATATTCATCGCTTAGCAACAGCTAAAAAGATTCTGGTCAACGTTGTTGATAATACGCCTTTGTGCAAATTTATTACGCCATCTATCATCGACCGTTCCCCCATCGTTATCGCCATTAGTAGTGGCGGTGTAGCGCCGGTCTTATTGCGTTATTTACGTCAGAAATTAGAATCTTACATTCCGCAAAAAATTGCTTTGCTTGGGCAGTTTTCAGAAAAATTCAGAGAAACGGTTAAACAGAAACTATCAACCGTCACTTCACGCAGATATTTTTGGGAAGAGGTTTTAGATGGCACTATCGCTGAGCAAGTGCTAAATGGCAATTCACAAAAAGCTGAGCAAATGTTTGCAGAGACGCTAGCCAACCATGAGCAGCAAAAAACTCATGGTGAGGTATATCTGGTTGGTGCAGGCCCCGGCGATCCAGACCTACTGACATTTAAAGCTTTACGTTTAATGCAAAAAGCGGATGTTGTCGTTTATGACCGCTTGGTCTCCAAAGAAGTACTTGAGTTGGTGCGCAGAGATGCTGAAAAAATTTATGTGGGTAAAGCTAAAAGCCAACATACTCTGCCACAACAAGATATCAATGTGCTGTTGGCTGATCTGGCCACGGAAGGAAAGCGTGTGGTGCGCCTAAAAGGCGGAGACCCTTTTATTTTTGGCCGTGGTGGAGAAGAAATTGAAACGCTGGTTAGCCGAAATGTAGCATTTCAAGTCGTGCCTGGAATAACAGCAGCGACTGGCGCGGCAAGTTATGCAGGGATTCCGTTAACCCATCGAGATCATGCCCAATCTGTGGTATTTGCTACAGGTCATTTAAAAGACAACACTATCGATTTGGATTGGCCTGCATTAGTACAAAAAAATCAAACCATCGTGTTTTACATGGGGATCACCGGCTTGGCTATTATCCGCAGTAAATTAATTGAACACGGTATGCCCAAAGATATGCCAATCGCCATGGTTCAATCTGCGACAACCGATAAACAAAAAGTCGTCACCGGTAATTTGGACACTATTCAAGAATTAGCGGAAAGCGCTGATATAAAACCGCCCTCACTTATCATTATTGGTACTGTAGTAAGATTACGCGAAAAACTAAACTGGTTTAAAACTGAATAATCGAAAGTCATCATCAGAATTTAACTTCACGCGTAATTTTAGCTACTATGGCTTATCCCGAATCTAGGTTATTTACGCATGATAAAAAGATTGGCTATTGTATTCTTGTTAATTTGTACAGGGTGGCACTTTCAACTTCATGCGCAACAGTTGCATTTTAATCAGTTTGCCGATGGTTCAAACCTGCAATTTAGTTACCAATGGATTGATCAATTCCAGCAAGCCAAAACGCTACAGTTTTCGATAGACAAAGACGCTGCTCACACCCAGTACAAAAACCAAACTGCCTTTAAACCAGATATTGCTCAGCGATACGTATATGTTGAACTGATGAAACAAGCTCAAAAAGTACATCCTAAAGAAGCGCGCATCAATATTCACCAACGTGGTGACCGCATTGAAATGCAAGTGACAAGCCGCTCTCAAGAGATGTTAGAAAAGTGGCAGTTATTAATGTCTCAAAAGCAACAAAGTGCATTTGATGAATATTTACAAGACCATCACTTTACGCGTTTTACCAATCATGTCGGCGAAGAAGGGGTCATACCCGACCACATTCGTTATATTCAGGAAAGTATCCAAATCGTACTACCCGCTGCACAGGCGATATATGAACAACTAGAGGAAGGTAGTGACACCCGTGGTTATGTAAATCTTCTACTGAGTTGGATTCAAACCATCCCATACAATCAATTAAATAATCGCGTGGATTCAAATGGTGCCGGCTTTTTCACTCCAATTGAAGTACTAACCAATAACAAGGGCGATTGCGACAGTAAAGCCACTCTAACGGCCTCATTAATGCGTTCTTTGCTGCCTGACTTAAGTATGGCTATGGTTTATTTACCCAATCATGCATTGATTGCAGTCAACTTAGGTATTCGTGAAAACGAGCACACCATAGATATCCGTGGTGCAGAGCATGTTTTAATCGAACCTACAGGCCCTGCATTGGTTACTATTGGCCAAGTATCCGACGAGACATTAAGACATATCGTTAACGGAACCTACAGTGTAGTAATGATTCCGTAATGATATATCCGCTTTGGCTCCAGTTAAAAACCACTGTAAGTTTGAGCTAACTCAGACAACTCTTTCGCCGCACCTTTAATGAAAGCTTCGGTTTTCGTCAAGGTTAACGAAATACCTTTTTCTTTAATATAGGGTACCGTAAGACATGCGATAGCATTTTCGCTGTTTCCCATATAAATAGGAAAAGATAGATCGACTAAACCGGGAACAATCGCACTATTCACTCTTGCATGCCCTTTCTCGCGCACATCTTGTATTGATTTAAGGCAAGAAGATTGATCAAACTTCGGATCTTTGTCGGCAATAATCGAAAACGCAGTATCACGCCGAACGTCGGTCATCCAAGCGAGTAACACGTGACCTGAACCAGTTTGATGTAAATCCAAATGATGGCCCACCCTAACAGATAATCCGACCGACGCTGGACTATCGACACGCGCAATTACCACCATACGCTCTTGATTTGCCACAGCGATATGACAAGACTGCATGATATCTGCTGACAATTGATGCATTACTGGAAAAGCAGCTTCGATTAACGTACCTACCGGCGGAACTTTCATGCCTAGATCAAATAACTTATTGGTAATATGGAAAAAATCACCACCTTCGTTTCTGGCCAAATAGCCCCGCTTTTCTAGTGCCGCAATCATGCGATAAATCTCACTTTTGGATCTGTCCAAAGTGGCTGATATTTGCGTCAACGACATAGGTTTTTGTAGTTCTGCAAGTAGCTCTAAAATTTCAAACCCTTTTTCCAGTGCAGGTGCTGAATAACTACGTTTCTTTTTATCTTCCATTTACTCACCCTTAATTGATGCTTTTATATCGCCACTGATTAGCGAGCTATTTTCTACTTTAAATAGTATCAAACTGCAAAACATATTTAACATACAAAATTTCAGCATTTTTGCTTCAATCCCTCTAGTTACATGCTGCTAGCGTAAAATACCCATTGAAAAGTAATTTAAATAAATTGTAAATCTATTGATCTATATTAGATAAACTGCCTATAATTGAAACACTGTTTTATATATAAATCCTCGTTAAATTGATTTTCAACTGTGCCTGGGTATTAAAGTGAAGTGTGCTAATGATGAATTACATCAAATTGGAGGCTAAAAAATGAAGGGATTTCTTCGAAGTGATGGCCGTAAAGGAATTAGAAACGTCATTGTTGTTGCTTATCTAGTTGAGTGCGCGCATCACGTAGCGCGCCGTATAGTTGATCAAAGTGCTAATAGTGATGTGCAATTAATCGGCTTCCCTGGTTGTTACCCCAATCAATATGCGTTAGAAATGCTGCAACAATTAGGGACTCACCCAAATGTTGCTGGCGTCGTTTTACTATCTTTAGGTTGCGAAGGTTTTAATCGCGAAGCGCTCAGCCAAACGATTAAAGATAGCGGAAGACCTGTGGAAACCATTGTCATTCAAGAAAATCACGGTACACAAAAAAGCATCGAAAAAGGCGTGGCGTGTATTCAGCAAATGCTCAAACAAGTTGAAACCGTCGAAGTTGTCGATATGAACGTTGATGAACTCATTATCGGCACGATTTGTGGTGGTTCTGATGGCACGAGTGGTATTAGTGCCAATCCAGCGGTTGGCCATTGTTTTGATAAATTAATTGCTGCCAAAGCAACTTGCATTTTTGAAGAAACAGGTGAACTGATTGGTTGTGAACAAGTTATGGCTAGCCGCGCAGTGACACCTGAACTGGGTGAGCTAATCACTCAATCTGTTGAAAAAGCCGAAAGCTATTATACCGCAATGGGCTATGGTTCATTTGCTCCTGGCAACGCCGAGGGTGGACTGACGACACAAGAAGAAAAATCCATGGGGGCTTACGCTAAATCTGGGGCATCAAAAATTCACGGACTGATAAAACCCGGCGATATACCACCAAGCCCTGGGCTGTATTTAATGGATGTTGTGCCAGACGGTGGGCCTAAATATGGATTTCCTAACATTTCTGATAACGCTGAAATCGTCGAGATGATAGCCTCAGGATCACACATTATTTTATTCACAACAGGCCGTGGCTCAGTTGTTGGATCAGCTATTTCACCCGTCATTAAAATTTGTGCGAATCCAGAAACGTATCAAAACTTGGCCGATGACATGGATATCAACGCAGGGTAAATTATTGAGGGCAATGCGTCAGTTGAAGAGGTGGGCAACGATATTTTTGATTTAACACTGGCGGTTGCCAATGGTGCTCAATCGAAATCTGAAGCGTTAGGTCATCAAGAATTTATTCTGACTTATAAACAATTTGAAGCAATTGGCCCAGCATGTTTACCCGTGGCCCAGCGTTAAGCTAATCACATCATTTACATAATTGAAACAGGATCTAAAGATGGCAATTGATAGTCAAGTAAAGCGAACAATTGGAACGACATCCTTACAAGTAAGTAAGCTTGGTTTTGGCGCTGCTACTTTGGGAAATTTGTATCATAAAATTAGCGATGAAGACGCTCAAGAAGCAGTTGAAAAAGCAGTTTCGGTAGGAATTAACCATTTTGACACAGCTCCTTTTTACGGCTTTGGTTTAAGTGAACGTCGAGTTGGTGACGCACTGCGTGAAGTTGATGCCAATAGCTATGTGTTATCCACCAAAGTTGGCCGCTTACTAACTCCGTGCGCTTCAGCAAGTGACAAATTTGGATTTTGTTCACCGATGCCATTCGATCCTGTATATGACTACTCTTATGACGGCGTAATGCGATCTTTTGAACACAGTATTCAGCGTTTAGGTTTGTCGAAAATAGACATTATTTATATGCACGACATTGGCGAAGTAACTCACGGTGAGCAACATCCAGAACTGTTTAAAATAGCCATGGAAGGGGGCTATAAAGCAATGGACGAACTGCGCTCTCAAGGATTAGTTTCAGCCATCGGCCTTGGCGTAAATGAATATCAGGTGTGTGAACAAGCTATGGATCATGGCCGATTTGATTGTTTTCTACTAGCTGGGCGATATAGTTTATTGGAGCAAGAAGCGCTACGAAGTTTTTTACCGCGCTGCGAAAAAGAAAACGTATCTATTATTCTCGGTGGCCCATACAACTCAGGTATTTTGGCCACTGGCGTGAAAAATAAAGATAAGATTGCGCATTATAATTATGCTCCTGCGCCACAGGAGATTATTGAAAGAGTTAGTCGCATTGAACAAGTCTGTGATGAATTTGGCGTACCCTTGGCATCCGCCGCGCTACAATTTCCGTTAGGCCACCCGGCTGTAGTCAGTGTCATTCCGGGGTTAAGCTCTGCTAAACGTGTGGCCTCCACACAAGACTCTATGCATATGTCGATTCCAGACAGTCTTTGGACAACCTTGCAAGAACAGCAGTTGTTGCACCCAGAAGCCCCTTTACCGACTAATGCAGACTTATAATGAACACTCAACGTATTGATTCTCATCAACATTTCTGGTTGTTGTCGCGAGGTGATTATCAATGGTTAACACCGCAACTCGACACCTTGTACCGGGATTATTTACCGACTCATTTAATCGATTTAATGCACCAAGCAAATGTACATAAAACGATTGTCGTGCAAGCGGCTGATAGCGTTGCAGAAACACATTATATGTTGGAGTTAGCAGGACAGCATGACTTTATTGCAGGTGTGGTTGGCTGGATAGATATGCTCGCCGATGAAGCCGTTCCCCAACTACAACAACTTGCTGGCAATGCAAAATTTAAAGGCATCAGACCAATGCTTCAGGATATTGAAGATCCTGCTTGGATCTTAAATAAAAAGTTAGATCCTGTATTCAAAGCGTTGATAGCAAACGGCTTACGTTTTGACGCTTTGGTTAAACCCGTACATTTACCTTATTTAGTGACGTTACTAGAACGTTACCCTGAGTTAAAAGTCGTCATAAATCACGGAGCTAAACCAGATATAGCCAGCGGAGATACGACACTATGGTATCAATCGATACGCACGATATCTGAATTTAAAAATGTGTATTGCAAATTATCTGGGTTAATAACAGAAGCAGGCGAGCATACCGAATACAAGCGCATTTCTCCTTTTATGCAACACCTCTATGACTGTTTCGGTGCATCACACTTAATGTATGGGAGCGATTGGCCAGTGCTAAATTTGGCAGCTGATTATCTAACTTGGTCTGCCTATGTTGAACGTTTTATTCAAGACTTTGATAGCACAGAACAACAGGCAATTTGGCATGACAGTGCCGCGAAATTTTACGACATAACAAAATAACTGAATATGCGATGGAGTACTCTATGCAACGATTAAAAAACAAAGCTGCCATAGTCACCGGCGGAGGCAGTGGCATCGGTGAAGCCACCTGCTTGCGACTAGCAGAAGAAGGTGCGCTAGTTTGGGTACTCGATCTCAATCAACAGGCTGTCGAAACCGTTGTCGCAAAAATAAAAGATGCTGGCGGACAGGCGCAAGCCGCAGTTTGTGATATTGCAGACAATCAAAAAGTAAAGGCGGTATTTGACGATATTCTGAGTCAATCAAGCATTGAGATTCTAGTCAACAGTGCAGGTATTGCACATGTGGGTAATCTTGAAGGGACGACTGAACAAGACCTAGACAGGCTCTATCAAGTCAATGTTAAAGGTGTATACAATTGTATGGCGGCTATTGTACCTGCCATGAAAAAACAGAAACAAGGTGCCATCGTAAACCTTGCATCAATTGCTTCTTCTGTTGGGATTTCTGATCGCTTTGCATATTCGATGACCAAAGGCGCAGTGTTAACCATGACCTATTCAGTAGCTAAGGATTACATTCATGACGGCATTCGATGCAATGCCATTGCTCCGGGCCGCGTGCATACGCCTTTTGTAGACAATTTTATCGCTAATAATTATCCAGACAACCAAGCCGAAATGTTTGCAAAGTTATCTCAAACACAGCCTATAGGGCGAATGGGTAAACCATCTGAAATGGCGGCTCTAATTGCTTACTTGTGTTCAGATGAATCGGCATTTATTACTGGGGTGAATTTTCCCATAGATGGCGGTTTCGTCACACTTAATAATTAACCCAGGAGTAATTATCATGGGAACTAAAGCAACGACCATCACCCCTGAACTGAGTGCCGAGGTATATCAAACCAAGCAAGACAAAGTTGTCTCATCAGCAATTTTACTGCCGTTTATTTTGATAACCTGTTGCTTCGCCTTGTGGGGATTTGCCAATGATATAACCAATCCCATGGTGGCAGCATTTCAAAAAATATTTATGACCGGAGCGACAGAAGCGACTTGGGTACAAGTGGCTTTCTACGGCGGCTATGGTGCGATGGCAATTCCCGCCGCTCTTTTTATTCGCCGATTTTCATATAAAGCCGGTATTTTGGTGGGTTTGGCGTTATATGCCATAGGTGGGTTATTGTTTATTCCCGCCAGTGGTATTGGCGAGTTTTTCCCATTTTTGATTGCTTATTTTGTGATCACCTGTGGTTTGTCGTTTTTAGAAACCACTGCAAACCCCTACATTCTCTCAATGGGATCAGAAGCCACTGCAACAAGGCGATTAAACTTAGCACAAGCCTTTAATCCGATAGGCTCGTTGATTGGAATGTTCACCGCCTCACAGTTTATTTTGGCGCAATTAGATGAGCGCAGCAAAGCTGAGAGAGCGTTGTTATCTGCAGAACAATTTGACGCCGTAAAATCAAGTGACTTGAGCATCATCAGTCAACCTTACATCATAATTGCAGTGGTAATTGCGATTATTTTTATCAGTATCGCGTTACTCAAAATGCCTGAACAAAAACAAGTCGCCGTGGATGACGCTAGTGTAGGTGGTATTTTCAAGCGTCTAGTTGCTAACAAACGATATCGAGAAGGTGTCATTGCGCAGGTCTTTTATGTGGGCGCACAAATAATGTGCTGGACCTTCATTATTCATTACGGCACTGAAGTATTTATGGGAGAAGGAATGTCTGAAAAAGACGCTCAGATTTTATCTCAGCAATACAATATTGTAGCCATGATTATTTTTTGTTTAAGCCGTTTTATTTGTACTTTTTTAATGAAGTTTATCAATCCGGGACGGCTTTTGATGATACTCGCCTTTTGCGGGATTCTGTTGTCGGCAGGTACAATTTTTATAGGTGAACGCACCGGAATTTACTGCCTCGTTGCTATCTCTGCATGTATGTCTCTGATGTTTCCGACTATCTATGGAATCGCGTTGCAAAAAATCCAAGGCGACGATGCCAAGTTCGCCGCGGCGGGTTTAATTATGGCAATTGTCGGCGGAACCTTCTTACCTATGTTGCAAGCGAGCGTGATTGACAATTGGAGCGCAGCAAGTATTAGCGCAGTAGAAGCCTCGTTTGCTTTGCCGTTAATTTGCTTTGTCATTATCGCCATTTTTGGCTATCGAACCTACAAGGTGCACAATGTCTGATAAACCAAATCGTTATTGTTTTGCGTTGGATCTTAAAGATGACCCAGAGCTTATCGCGCGCTATAAACAATACCATCAACCAGACAATATCTGGCCTGAAATTACTGACAGCATTCGTCGTTCAGGTATTACTGCCATGGACATATTCTTAACCGGCAATCGGCTGTTTATGATTATGCAAGTGAATGACGATTTCAGCTTTGAATTGATGGAACAGGTTAACAACAGCACACCTCGAAGTGGCGAGTGGGAAGAGCTTATGTGGACCTTCCAACAAGCCTTACCTTGGGCCAAACCAAATGAAAAATGGCTACTAATGGAGCAGATCTTTAGCTTGCCAAGTACCTCTTAGCATAACCGAATTTTAACTTTTATAAGGAGCACACATGAAACTTCTCAGATACGGACAGGTCGGACACGAAAAACCAGGCTTGTTGGATAATGACGGACAGATCCGCGATCTAAGTCAACACATTGATGATATCCATGGCACGACACTTAGCCCCCAAAGTCTGCAAAAACTAAAGAACATAGACATTAACAGCTTGCCAATTGTGCAAGGTGAACAACGTTTTGCTGAACCTGTCAGTCGGGTTGGTAAGTTTATCTGTGTGGGACTAAACTATGCTGATCATGCGGCTGAAACTGGTGTCAGCGTCCCTTCTGAGCCTGTATTGTTTATGAAGGCCACCTCATCAATTACGGGTCCCAACGACGATGTAATGTTACCTAAAGGTTCGCAAAAAAGTGATTGGGAAGTTGAGTTGGGCGTTGTTATTGGTAAAGAAGCCAAATACGTCAGTGAGGAAGACGCATTAGATTATGTTGCCGGTTTCTGCGTGATCAATGACTTGTCAGAACGCGAATATCAAATTGAACGTCAAGGACAATGGTGTAAAGGCAAAGGCTGTGACACGTTTGGTCCATTTGGCCCTTATTTGGTAACACCAGATGAAGCAGGAGATGTAGACAATCTGTCTATGTGGCTTGAAGTGAACGGCCAACGCATGCAAACAGGTAACACCAAAACCATGGTGTATAAAGTTCCCTTTTTAATCCATTACATTAGTCAATTTATGAGTTTGCAACCGGGCGATATCATCAGTACAGGAACACCTCCTGGAGTGGGCTTGGGAATGACTCCGCCGCTATACCTTAAAGAAGGTGATGTAATGAAATTAAGCATTGAAAACTTAGGTGAACAACAACAAAAAGTGGTCAGCTACCAAGGCTGATATCCACCGATGTTATCAATATCCAAACTAAAAAATCCGATGTATACATCGGATTTTTTGTTTCTTTTGGTTCAAATCTACAGGCTAACGAACCAAGTAATCAGGTAAGTCTTTTACCGAAGCACAACGCAATTGATTCATGGTCTGCTCCAGTTGTTTCTTCAACATATTGATGGTGTGATAACCGCCTTTTTCTCCCAATGCGCCAACGCCATAAACGAATGAACGGCCTAAAAATGTAAAATCCGCACCTTTGGCTAACGCACAGGCAATATGAGAGCCACTGCGAATCCCACTATCCATGAATATTTTTATTTTATCGCCGTATTTTGCTGCAATTTGCTCAATAGTCTGTACTGGACTTTCACCAGCATCTAATTGACGCGCACCATGATTGGATAATACAACCGCATCAGCACCAAGCTCTATTGCCAGTTGCACATCAGCCTCGCTCACCAGCCCTTTAACCACTAACGGCCCCTGCCACTGGTCACGAATCGGTTTAAGTCCTTCAATATCCACCCTGCCCATGACAGTGCTATTCATAAATTCAGCGAGTTGATCCACTGGCATGTTTTTAGGCATATAGGGTTTTAAGGTTTGCATTTGTGGCTCACCAGCCAATGCTGTGGCGAACAGCCATGCTGGACGTTTAATCATTTGTATAATATTACGCAAATTCATTTTAGGTGGCATTGATAAACCATTGCGAATATCTTTAATTCGGTAGCCAAAAGTAGGCACATCTACCGTCACCACTAAAACCGGTACTCTGGCAGCATGAATACGCTTCATCAAATCTTCACGAATATGATCAACAGTAGGGTTATACAGCTGAAACCATGCACGGCCTTCAGACACTTCCGACACTTTTTCTAAGCTGCTAGATGATACTGTACTGAGAATATAGGGAATATTCAGATCTGCAGCTGCTTTGGCTAATATTTCTGGTGCTTTCGGCCACATTAAGCCTTGTAAGCCCACAGGGGCTATGCCGAAAGGCAGATCATATTTATGACCAAATAATTCGGTAGTTAAATCTGACTTATCGAACACTTTTAACAACTCGCTACGCAACTGCACTTGTTCAATTGCATTTTGATTCCTACGCAGACCTACCTCGTCAATGCATCCACCTTCAAGATAATCAAATGCAAAACCTGGCATACGCTGGCTGGCACGTTTTCTCAAAAAGTTAGAATCAGGATATCTAGGATCAAAAAAAGATTTATTCATGGTTTATGTCCAGTTGCATGTTTTGCTCAAACCAGTTAAGTTTTATAAGGCAAACAATAATCCATATATAAATCAAAAACAAGAGAATAACATTATATTTACACCCTGAGTAAAGCTATACCAACGATATAATCAGCAGATTAAGCATTGATGGATGAACATAGATAACCGCGATTCTTGCTGATGTGGTAATAAGAAATTAGATTGATGTACAATGTATTACCTGTCATTTTATATATGAACAGATATATAAAAATTAACATTTAAATAAACGTGGAGAACGCTTTTGGCTCGCAGTATTCTGACCTTCTTATTTGTATTCATTGCGTTTCAACAATTTGCTAATGCAAATATAGCCAATAACCACGCAATCGATAAGAAATCTGGATATTCAGTAGAGGCTTGTAGCAGCTGTCATCAGGACCAGCATAAACAATGGTTAAAATCAGATCACGCAAAGGCAATTGCAGAAGCCACGTCTAAAACCGTTTTGGGCGATTTCAATCAGGCTGAAGTAACCCACTTTGAAGAAAAAGCACGATTCTACAAAAAATCGGACCAATATTGGGCAGATATAGGCCAACAATCCCCGCTCAAGAGCTACCAAATAAAATACACCTTTGGACATTACCCATTGCAACAATATTTGGTAGAAACGGAAGCAGGTAAATTACAAGTTGTGCCATTTAGTTGGGATTCTCGCCCCAAAGAACAAGGTGGCCAGCGCTGGTATCACAATTATGCTGAAGAAGAAATCAAAACCGCAGATAGGCTACATTGGCTTCAACCACTGCAAAACTGGAACGGAATGTGTGCCGATTGTCACTCTGACGGACTGCAACGTCATTATCAGCCAGCAGACAATACATTTGACACCCAATGGAAGAATATCAACGTAGGCTGTTTGTCATGCCATGGAGAAATGCAAGATCATGCAAATAAATCAGCTCTGAAACAAGATACCGTTTTATCTGGATTCGTCGGTAATTGGTTACTCAAGCCCGACCAAAAAGTGGCGCAATGGCACGGACCAAAACGTGACAATCAATTTATGGATAGCTGTTTTGCTTGTCATTCTTTGCGCTCTCCGTTAACCGATGGTTTTAGCGCCGATAACGCGTTTTTAGATCAATTTTCACCGCAACTTTTACTTGCCCCTATGTACCATGCCGATGGGCAAATTAAAGAAGAGGTGTATGTTTATGGTTCTTTTTTACAGAGCAAAATGTTTGCCGCTGGGGTTAACTGCTTAGATTGCCACGACCAGCATACGATGAAGATCAAGATCCAAGGTAATGGGTTGTGCTTACAGTGCCACGCCGCCGAAGAATTTAATGTTGAAGCACACCACAATCATCCAGCAGAAAGTGAAGGGGCACAGTGCGTAAATTGTCATATGCCTGAAACACGCTACATGGGAGTAGACGACCGCCGTGATCACAGTTTTAAAATCCCTCGCCCCCAACTTGCTCAACAGTTTGGTACCCCAAATGCGTGTACCACTTGTCATCAAGATCAGGATGACCAATGGGCAACGAAGCAGCTAACTGACTGGCACGGAAAACCTTCGCCTATCTCGGCCAACATGCATAATTTATACGCATTGCAGGCAGGCCAGCAAATTACTCCACAACAGCATATGGCGTTAATTGAAGACCAAAGCATCGCGGTGATTTCAAGAGCTTCCGCTATCGCTTTACTTGGCATGGCTCAGCCAGACATTGATGTACCTTTCCTAGCCAAGCTGCTAAACAGCGAAGAAGCACTATTTAGATTAAGTGCAGCTCAAGTAGCCAGTAATTTATCAACTACTGACAAAAAACGAATATTAATGCCATTGCTTGAAGATCGGTATAAAGCAGTGAGAATTGCCGCAGCCCGCAGTATGTTAAGTGTACCTCTACCGGACAAGGCAAAAGCCAGTTTCGATAAAGCCTTTGATGAATTGTTAACGTCGTTAAGCGTTAATTCTTGGCGAGGTGAAGGTCGCGCAAATAGTGCCGCAATTTACATGGATACAGGACAGTTCGATATAGCTGTAAATGAGTTACAACAGGGCATCAATAACGATCCTTATTTTCCGGGAAATTATCTTGGACTAGCTGAAGTATATCGGATGCAACAACAAGACGAAAAGTTGGTTTCATTGTACAAAAATGCACTTGAAAAGTTACCTAAGGCAGCCGACATTCACTATTCCCATGCCCTGTTTTTAGTCAGGCAAAAACAATATGAAACAGCCTTAGATGCATTTAAAACTGCATACCGACTAATGCCAGACAATAGCCAGTATTTATACGCCTATTTATTGTCGATGGATGGTTTAGGGCAAAGCAAACAAGCTCTGAGTAACTTAAAACGGATATTTAAACGCTTCCAAGGAAACCAGCAACTACTCGAATTGGGATTGTACCTTTCGCAAAAAAATCAGGACCGTCAAAGCTATAATTGGTTTATGCAAAACAGGTAATGTATAGCAGAGTAAGGAAATGGGGGCATTTCCTTACTTGCAGATTGCGACCATGCACTTTTAACTAAAACCAACTCGCTACTTAACCACTTAGCAATTCAAATCAATAACCTAAGGTTGATGCATTGGGTCGTCTTGGGTCTGATGAACCAAATAATAGCCCATCTTTAATAAGAATCGATTGGGTGCTCCCCATCGTATACGTTTCTTTTATTTTTTGTCCTTTTTGTTTAAGAAGCTCAAAGGTATCACGGTTAAATCCTGGTTCTACTTCCAATAAATCTGGGATCCATTGATGATGTATTCGGCGTTGATTGGTAGCTTCGGCGATATTCATTTCGTGATCAATCACATTAGAAATCATCTGCGTGACCACATTGATAATTCTGCTTCCACCTGGGCTACCGGTCACCAAAAATGGCTTATTATCTTTCAACACTATGATCGGAGACTGAGAACTGACGGGGCGTTTCCCAGCTTCGAGTTTATTTGCTTTGCTGGCTATAAAACCCTTAGCACCTTCAATTCCAGCACGTACTGAAAACGTGTGAATTTGGTTATTTAATAAAATTCCCGTACCTTCAATCACTTTACCGTTACCAAAAGAATAGCCAAGTGTATAGGTATTTGAAACCGCATTACCGTGTCTATCAACAATAGAAAAATGAGTAGTGGAAGGGCCTTCATCAATCAAGCGTTGGCCTTTGAGTTCCGCAGCATTAATTGACGAATCCAATGAGATAGTAGCGGCCAAGCCCTGTGCTCTTTGTTTATCTGTTAACCAATTGACAGGAACCTCATTGAAATCGGGATCAGCGATATAAGTCCCTCTATCAGCAAAAGACAATTTCATGGCCTCCGCCATGACATGCAGGGTAGAACTGCTTCTACCCCATTGCCGAATAGGGAAATTTTCCAAAATGTTAAGCATTTGAATGATCGTAGCGCCGCCTGAACTTGGTGGGGGCATTCCTACAATAATATAACCATGATAACCACTATTTAACGGTTGTTTGATTTTGACTTGGTAGTTAGCCAGATCTTGAATATCGATATGACCACCGTGCTTTTCCATATCTGCAACTATTTTTTCAGCAATTTCACCTTGATAAAATGCAGCAGCTCCGCCGCTTGCAATTTGTTTGAGAGACCATGCTAAATCCAGTTGTTTAAGCACATCTCCTTTTCGATAACCACTTCCATCACTTTTATAAAACGACCTAGCCGTACTATTACTTTCCGTTAACCAATCTTTTTTGGTTTCTAAAATTTGTGCTAAATCATAGTTAACAATAAAACCTTGCTCTGCTAAATCGATCGCAGGTTGTAACAACTGTTTCCAGGTTAGCTTACCGCTACCAAAGATTTGCCAAGATTTATACATTCCGGCGACCGTTCCCGGCACACCCGCGGCATGCCACGAAGTTGCCGAGACTCGATCTTTTTTACCATCTGCAGTTAAAAAATGCTGAGCAGTAACACCCGAAGGAGCGGTTTCTCGGTAATCTATGGCGTAGTTTTTTGCCACATCTGCTGAGTGATACAGCATAAATCCACCGCCGCCTAAATTACCAGCTCTTGGTAAGGTAACAGAAAGCGCAAAAGCCACGGCTACCGAAGCATCAATAGCACTCCCACCTTGTTTTAATATATTGAGTCCCACTTCAGTGGCAATTTGATTCTGTGTAGACACCATGCCTAATTGCCCAATCACTGGGTGGAATACATCTTGATATCTAGCAATGCTAGTCTGAGAAAGGTTGTAGGGCTGCTCAATTGGCTTTGCAATTGAATGAACGGTAAAGCTCAGAAACACACTAGCTATTATGGTTTTTATCTGCATTTTATTTCCTCGAAAAGGCCTAAGTTTGCACTTAGGCCTGACTAATGAGTTCAAATAAACAAATTAAAAACTATAATTTGCACTGGTATAGAAATATCGTCCTCGACTTGAATGTAGTGAACCATCATAGCCAAAAGTGGTATCCGCCAAAGGAGGTTCTTTGTCAGCGATATTATTGATACCAAATGTAAAGCGTAGCCCTTCGTACCCCATAAAGTCATTTCGCGTAACAGACAAATTTACCCGAGTCTGAGACGGCATATTATAAAAAATAGTCCCTGTATCGACGACCTTGCTGACACTGGTATTGAGCACATCACCGACATATTTAGCAAATACACCCGCTCCCCATAAGCCATCAGTTGATTTCCATTTTAATGAGGCTGTAGCTTGCCATTCTGGGATACTGCTTGTGCCAACAATGTCACCTACATCAGAACCCAACACGTCTTCTGGAGCGCCAGCATTCACTATCGTTAACGCATCACCACCAGCAACTTGATCAAATTTCAGTGTTCTGGCGCCATTTAGCATAGCTTCAAACTTACCCGACGAAGTATTTAATACATAATTGGCACTAATGTCGTAACCCGTAATCGTCCGCGTATTTAAGTTTTCATATCGACGATTTATTTGGATTATCTCACCTAGCGGATTATCTTCATCTGCTTGACCTCGAATGACATCTGGATTCGATGAACCATTTGCTCTTGCGATTAAATCTAGACGAGATATATTTTCGTCACTTAACACACCCACTGTGTCGTTTGTTTCTACTTCCCACCAATCATAGGTTAAGGTCAAACCATCAATCGGTTGCAAGGTAAATCCGACACTAATATTTTCACTTTTTTCCGGTTTTAATTCTGTATTACCAGCAGTGCTCAAGTTGTAGTTACCGTTTCCAGGTCCACCATCTGACAAAGTAGTGGTATTAACAACCACATTGCCATTTTCATCTAGTGAATTCTCTGCAAAGTCATCGACACTTGTGGTGAGGGTTGCACCTGGTGAGTTAAGTTGAATTAAGTTTGGCGCTCTGAATCCCTTTGAAGCAGCAGCTCGAACTTGGAATGATTCGACTGGAAACCACGATAACGCGAGTTTTGGTCGAGTGATACTTCCGATGTCACTAAAATTCTCGTAACGCACAGCTAACTGCATATCTAAACTGTAAACAGCAGGAATATCAGCGAGTAGAGGCAATGCAAGTTCACCAAAAGCAGAGAACACTTTTCGTTCGCCTGAAACATCTAATCTAACACTACTTCCTTGCAAACTACTTAGATTAACAGGGTCGGCGTTTCCTTCAACAAACGGAATTGTGCCATCAAAATTATCACTATTATTTTCAACTAATTCTTCTTTTCTCCATTCAAAACCCACAGCAATACCTGCATCACCACCGGGTAACTCAAATATAAACGGATGGGAGGCTTTGAAATCCACTAACGTCAACTTGGTTTTTGCACTTCGCTGAGCAGTCGTAAGAAATGGGTCAATACTAGATTGGGGATTCGGGCTTAAATCAATGACACTGGAAGGATCATTCGGATTCACTCCGGTGAAAGGGTTATAAGCATCCGGAGTATCTAAACTCAATTGCGCTAATAGCAATGGAGAGCTGATACGATTACTCATATTATCATCAGTTTTAGCTTCGCTGTACAACAACCCGCTGTCCCAATCCCAATTGTTATAAGTACCACGAAGACCATTTAAGAATCGAAAACTAGTACTTTTCACTTCGACTTGACGGGGACCGACATCAGTAGGACGAATAATAAGATTATAGGCCAAGCCTTCTTCTGGAACGATAGACGTATCCAGCCCAGCGATACGATTAGGGTTTACACGTCCATCATCGAAGGTAACCGGACCAAAGGGATTCCAGTAGCTATCTGCTGGCACGTCAAAAGTACCGTTACTTAATATTGCAGACTGCTCCCACTGGCGTTGTGTTTTCGAGCTGTAATAAGTTGACTCATTATAATATTCGATATCGTCGTTTAATTGATGTGTAAAATTGATATACAGATTCAAGCGATCAATGTCTGGAACAAGCGTTCGGTCTTCATTGCGATTTGGACGTAAAGCGCGATCATGGCTGCTAGCATCCTCAAGACAGACGTCGCCTAAAATACCAGCGCCACTGGCTAACGCACCGCCACCGCAGGTGCTAGCGTCTTGTTGATTTCCTGAGTCAGACAAATAAGTGACGGGGCGAATAATGTAATCGTCTATACTGCTATCAAGTCCAATAAAGTGTAAATCTGCCCACGGCTCCAAACTAGAACGGTTGTCAAAATCGGTATCGCCAGCAAACTCTTCAGGTGCTCTTGAGCGCAAATCTTGATTGCTAGAGAAATCATTTTCAGATGCCATTACCCCTTTATTTTTAGCGTAGTTCGCACTAATCAATAAAAAGCTTTTTCCGTCATTGAACTCAAACCCTTTGTTACCTGAAATCGTGAAATCGTTTCGGTTTGTGCCTTGTTCAGCTCCGAATCGCACATTAAGGTTAGCGCCTTCAAAATTCGTTTTAGTTACATAATTAACTACACCAGCCACAGCATCTGCACCATAAAGTGCACCCGCGCCATCACGCAGGACCTCCACGCGAGCAAGTCCTGAAACGGGGAGCGTATTTGAGTTTACAGAGGTAACTGGGACTCCGAAATTGGTTTGCGTAATAGGATGATTTACCATTCGACGGCCATTTAACAGAACGAGTGTATTCCCCTCCCCGATGCTTCTAAGGTTGACCGAACCAATATCGCCACGAGCGGCATTTGTGCCTGTATTACCGCCACGAGTGCCGGTAAAACCGACAGCACCAATCTGTGGAATTGAACGCAGTAATTCATCTCCGATTAGGGCTCCAGTTGTGGCAATATCTTCAGCATTAAGCTCAGTGATAGGCAGTACACTTGTCATTGTGCTGCCTTTAATATTGGACCCAACGACAGATATACGTTCTACTTCTTCAGATTTATCCTCTTGAGCATATGCACAAGAGCTGGCAATTAAGTAACCGCTAAAAGCGATAACCATTGACTCCGATATTTTTTTTAGTTTAAACATTTGTGTTTCCCACTTGTCGGTTTTTAATCAAGACATAGTTAATACTTGTCTTTGTTCGTTGTCCTTCTAACCTAGAGTGCTGTGCGTTCAATGACCAATAAGATTGCTTTTACCATCCATAACTGTTGGCTATAGGTAGTCAAAATGCAGGCTTTTTTGGATAGCTTGGAATGGATAATTTGCAGAATATTTATATGAATTATCAGATAGATAAATAATCAAAAAGTAACAAATGAAGGTTTATTAAAATGAATTCCTACGAATAAATGTTAACCAAAAGTTATGACTTTGCCTATTTTATGCATTTTATTAGTACCTAAAGTTGGTAGATAGTTAGTTCAAACAAGGAGAACACTATGCACCATTCTAAGCCTGAAGTTGTAACCCAAACAAACAATGAAACCGACATTCCCGAAGCAAAGATTGAAGTTAAAGAAAAACCTAGATGGGTTGAACCTGTTGTACTGATAGAACAGGAAGAAGACAGTGCCTATTTCATTTTAGGTTACAATTAACACCCCTTTAAATCGTAATTTTTGGCCCATAACCTGAGTCAGAAAAACAATGTCACTCAGTCAATTGGATTAGTTAATCATAGATCCTGATGGCCATTTCACACGAGCTATAATCCTGTCTTGCCTTTATAAAAAATCAGTAAATAAATTACCGATTTTGCCTCATCTTTATCTCTATTCCTAATTTCACAAAATCACGTAAAGCTTCCATAGTTTACTATCGAAGCTTTACGGTTTTCTGATTGATTACTGAGGTTTAGCTAGAAACTTACCAGCAAGTTTATGCCTAAATTCACCATTTTGAATAACCAAAGAACCGTTAACCCATACTGAATCTATTCCACTTGAAAGTTGATTCCAAATTGAAAAATCAGCATTGGCCTTATACTCTTTCGGGTCCCAAATAATGATATCTGCTGCATAATTTTGTTTTATCAAGCCTCTGTCGGTTAACCCTAAAATATTGGCCGTTTGGCTTGAACTTCGCATGATAAATTGTTCCAAAGATAATAATCCCTTCTCCATAACATAGGTTTCAAACTTCTTTGGAAAACTTGCATACTTTCTTGGATGTCCATTGGTTCCATCTGAAGAAGTCACTACCCAAGGTTGTTGCATGAAACGTTTTAAATCCTGTTCCGACATATTAAACGAAGCGACTCTGATTCCGCCTCTTTGCACCAACTGCATCGCAGCTTTTGCGGGACTCATGCCTAACTCTTGTGCGAGTTGTTCCAGCGTTTTACCGACAATAGATTGGTCTTCAAATGCGGTAACTAACAACGATTCAGGTCCACCACGTCGACGGATATTTTCGGTTATTTCTGCAATTAATCTTGATTCCAACTCTGGGTCGTTTAAACGGTCATAGAATGCTTGTTGAGAGTCAGCCATTACCCATTTTGGCATAATGGCATTATGTAATTTAGTACCTGATGCAAGCCAAGGATACTGATCAGCACTGATGCTTGAGCCGTTATTTTGAGCTTGGTTAATAATATTAATAGCTTGTTCACTCAGTCCCCAAGCGTCAACACCTAGCGCTTTGATATGAGCTAAATGCAGATGAATACCTGCAGCGTCGGTTATTTCTATCGCCTCTTTTAAAGCAGCAATAAATCCAATATCAAAGGTGGCTTCATCTCTTAAGTGCGTGTCATAAATGCCATTAAATTGATTAGCGACTTTGGCTAATTCGATAACTTCTTGAGTCGATGCATAACTACCTGGTACATAATATAGGCCCGTTGATAGCCCCAGAGCCCCTTCTTCCATAGCGCCTTTTAAAAGCGATTTCATTTGTTCGATTTCTGCTTGGGTTGCGTGGCGGTCCTGTTTCCCCATAACAGCTTGGCGAATAGTGTTATGCCCAGCAAACATAGCTACATTGGTTCCAATTCCATTTTGTTCTAACTTCGTCGCCATCTCAGATATGTTATAAGTGCCTCCACCATCATTACCATTAACCACTGTAGTGACACCTTGGGTAAGATAATTTAGATTAGCGTTCTGCTCTTTACTAAGCAGTTCTTGAGTAGTGTGGGTATGCGGATCAATAAAACCAGCGCTGACTATTTTACCAGATGCATCGATGATACTTGTGGCTTCAATATCAGGTTTGTCATTAGAAGGGAATATGGCACATATTTTCGTTTCGCAAATAGCAACATCAACTAATTGTAAGCCAGACCCATCCCCTAAAAATACTTTCCCATTTTTTATTAAGTAGTCCGCTTTGAGTTGTTCTGTTTCTGACGATTGACAGCCTGAAACAGCCACTAAAATTACCGCAAAACTTACGATATACCGATATAATTTATTCACCATTTAACTCCTTATTATCTTGTAACATCGTTTCCATCAGCGTGTTCGCAGCATCCGAAGCCAATTTTTTAATGAACGTTCTGTCGGTGTTGTCGCCCATTTCATAGGTAATAGCGTGTGCCTGATAAAAATCCGCAAAATACTGTTTGAATACGCCTTTCCCAGGGTTGTTACCCGTTTTTTGGATTACCGAAAAGTCTGCATATTTTGCATCTAGTGAGTTCAACCAATTATTCACCAAATAAGGTTGTTTCACCCCGTAATCACTTGGCATAGTGTAAAACACATCATATCTCGTGGAATGAAAGTCAACTGCCATGTTCAAGGTCGCCCCAGATTTTACAATCTGTTGCAAGTACTCATGAATAGCGCTTACTTCAGGTTGTGCAAAGGTTTTCCAATCTCTATTTAAATCCACTCCATTTGCATTATGCCGCCAATTTCCGATTTCAACGCCATCAGGGTTAATATTTGGCACAATCAATATATTGAATTGAGAACGGAATTGTTTCGCCAATTTGGTATCTGCTAGGACAGTTTCTACAAAAGGGAAAAGGGCTAACGCACCGGTAATCTCCGGAGGATGCATTCGTCCAAGTAAAACCAACCATTTATTGTTATCGCTTTTAATAGACTCTATTTTGTAAATCGGCCTGCCCTGAACTGATTGCCCTAACACCTGATAATGTATGTCTTTACTACTCTTTAATTGAGTTGCCCAATCGACATAAACTTGGTTATCGATAATTTCTTGAGCGGCAATATAAGTGGGCTTAGGACCAGCGCTAATAGTTAGTGACCGGACGTCCTCATCGTCTTGATATTCCAGCAATGACCAAACCTTTAAATCTGTACTCACTTTGGGCAGGTAGCGGTGTTTTTTGCCATCCACTTTCATATTGATTTTTATTTCAGTTGGCTGCGTCGCAACAACTTTAAAGGCATACCAGGGGCTAGAATTGATAGGTTTATTTTCTGGTTTTAGCACGATATTAAATACCGTATCACTAACTTGTTCACATACATCTAGGCGAGCGGAAGGGAAATCATTCAAAAGTCTCACCTCACCTATATTACATGCGTTAACTTCACCATGATTGTTCAACGCTTCTTTTTCAAAGGCAAGAACGTGGCTGCTGAGCAAGTTAGAAAACAATAATAAAGAGAAAACCAGTACTAGTTTATTCATTCGATCACCTTGGTTTGCAATAGCTTTAGACATCATTAATCGATTAGGCATAGCTTGGATGGATAAACAAATCATTACAATTGACGGATTGTAGCCACCTCATAACCTTTGTCTATGCATGCTGTCAATAATTGCAACTTACCTAAACCAGCTTAAATGTTAAGTTAAATTTCACATCTTGTTTTTACTGAATTTGTGAAGGGCGGTAATTCCCATCAAGTATCTTTGGGGCTGCTGCACCCCGCACATCTTGAAGGTTTATGGTTAGATATGAATATTAACGTTAGCGTAATAGAAACCTTACTGGTCGCCTTAGTCATATTATTCTTAGGTTATTTTTGTAATAGTAAAATCCGCTTTTTGAGAAATAACAATATCCCCGAACCCGTTGTTGGAGGCATCATTTTTTCAGTTTTGTCGGGAATGGCTTATTTTGTATTTGATTTCCAAATTCAGTTCGACATGAGCTTTAAAAGTCCGCTGATGACAGTATTTTTCACTACTGTCGGCCTGGGTGCTAGTTTTAGCTTGTTATTAAAAGGCGGCCCAAAGGTAATCTTATTCTTAGCGATCGCATCAATATATTTAATTGTGCAAAATGCAGTAGGGGTTTCTTTGGCTTATGCAACCGGACTACAGCCATTAATGGGTTTAATTGGTGGTTCTGTTACGCTTTCTGGTGGTCACGGAAATGGCGCCACCTATGCTGATCTATTTATCCAGCAATTCAATATGCATAGCAGTGTATTTGAGTTAGCCATGGCAACTGCAACCATAGGGTTATTTTTAGGCGGTCTGGTAGGTGGACCGGTTTGTAAAAAGCTAATTAAAAAATATAATTTAAAGGCGGATGAATTTCATGAAAGCCTGGACGACACCGTCACTTTTAACCCTGAAGATCATGATTTAGTTACACCGAAAAAAATGATGGAAACACTTTTTTTCATTTTGCTGTGCATGTCTTTAGGTCATGTGATGCATCTAACACTTGCTGATATCGGTATCATTCTACCCGCCTTTTTGTTGCCGCTACTGTTTGGCGTAGCGGTTACCAATATTTGCGAATTGAGCAAGCTCTATAATATGAGCAAAGCATGCATTGACCTTTGGGGCACTATGGCCCTTTCCATCTTCTTAGCCATGGCATTAATGTCGCTTAAAATTTGGGAGCTAACAGCCTTAGCTGGACCAATGCTGTTTATAATTTTAATCCAAGTCGTTGTATTGATGTTATTTGCTTATTTTGTCACTTTCAGAGTCATGGGCAAAAACTATGATGCGGCAATTATGGCGGGTGGGCATTGCGGATTTGGTTTAGGCGCCACCCCTACTGCTGTTGCTAATATGGAAGCGTTGGTTTCTAGGCACGGCCCTTCTCCGCAGGCATTTTTAGTGGTGCCTTTAGTCGGCGCTTTTTTCATCGATATTACGAATGCGTTAGTTATTCAGTTCTACATTGCATTCATCACATAATAAAAATGTGGGCCTGTTGGCTCTTTATTTTGTGGGTAAAGCCAGTCAGAATGTGGAACAGCAAAGCTAAACTTAACTCAATAAGGTTATACATACATTGCGATTAAGACACATAGAAGTATTTCATGCTATTTATACAACTGGATCAGTTACGAATGCAGCTAAAATATTGCATGTGTCGCAACCCTCTGTCAGCAAAGTATTGACGCATGCCGAGATGCAATTAGGCTTCAAACTATTCGAGCGCATTAAGGGACGACTATATCCTACCAACGAAGCGGAATTGTTATTTGACGAGGTAGAAAAAATCTATCAGCAAATGCGAACCGTCAATAACACAGCGAAAAATATCCAACGCTCAGGACATGGCAGTATTCGAATGGGGGTTACACCTGCATTGGGTTTTGATGCGATACCTGAGGCGATCGTTAACTTTTTACACGACTTTCCGAATGTAAACTTTGACGTTAAAACTGTTCACAATGATGAGGTGATGCAAGCGCTTGTCGAACATAAATGCGATTTTGCACTTTTGTATTCACCTAAAAAAATGGCCAGTGTGGCGGCAACGAAATGTGCAGACTCTGAACTGGTGATTATGTACCCCAAAGAATGGTTTTCTGAGCTACCTAAAGAGCTAACTTTAGCGGCGTTGGCTGGCAGAGAATTTATTGATATTTCAGACAGTGGCCCTTTAGCAGATTTGCTTTGGAGTAGAATCATGGAAGAAAAAATTCAATTTTCTTCTCATATGAAAGTGCAAACATATTTTATTGCTGCTCGCATGGTAACCAAAGGATTAGGGTTTTGTGTCGTCGATAAGCCAACCGCACTGGCAAATACAGCGGATAATATCGCGATTGCCTCGTTTGCTCCTAAGCTTAAGTTTGACGTGACTTTATTGCACTTAGAAAATCGAAAAATTGCTAAAGTTGCAGAAGAATTTATCCCATATTTAAAAGACACTATTGCCATAGATTAAGCTAAAAAGTTCCCGAAATATTGATATTTCGCGCACATTTTTATGACCAGGTAAGCTGAGGTATAACTTTAGGCTATTCCAATCAAAAGGATTGCTAATATAACTAGCAAAGGGCTTAGATTATATTTCTTTAGAGTGCTTTTGTTGGCGAGTGTCAGCTAACAGCAAGAGATGTAATTTTAAATTAGACCTTTAAAAGGGAGTCTGAAGATGTTCAAAAAGCAGAATATTGTTCAGCTTGCGATAAAAAACAACATACTGAATGATGAAGTAACGGCGATAGGCGTATCAGATTTCGACGGCCTAAAACAAACCGTTGCTGATTTAAACTCTGCGTTTCCAGATCCGTTTTTTCATACGTTTGCAGTGAAAGCCAATGCGCTTGTTGAAATTCTAAGAGAGCTGAAATCACTTGGAATGGGTGCAGAAGTAGCCAGTCCTGGTGAACTTCTGATAGCACAAAAAGCAGGATTTGAAAGCAATGAAACTATTTTTGATTCACCAGCAAAAACCCTATCTGACTTATCCCAGTGTATCGAACATCACATTTCGATAAACATAGATAACTTGCAAGAACTTGAACGAGTAGATCATTTAAAAGCTAAGTTTCCCGATTCTAAATCAATCATTGGTTTTAGAATTAACCCGCAAAGTGGATCGGGCAGTATTTCTTCGACAAGCACAGCGACAGCAACATCAAAATTTGGTTATGCCCTTGCAGATGGCAACAACCGCGAGCAATTGATGGATATTTATAAACAAAGACCGTGGTTAACAAGCCTCCATACCCATTCTGGCTCGCAAGGATGTGAACTAGAGCTTATGGCCCTTGGGATTAAAGAGCTAGTGTTGCTAGCAGAGGATATTAATCAATACGTCGGCTTTCAACAAATTAAACAACTGGATATAGGAGGGGGATTACCGGTCAACTTTGCAAGTGATGACGTGAATCCAAGCTTCCAACAATATGCAGATGTTTTGAAACAAACCGTTCCATTACTTTTCAGCGGCAAATATAGAGTGAAAACAGAGTTTGGTCGTGCAATTACTGCCAAAAATGGCTTTATATTAACGCGTGTAGAGTATACAAAATCCATGGGAGGTCGGCATATTGCAATTACACATGCTGGCGCACAAATTTTAACCCGCACCGCTTTTTCCCCCAACTCTTGGCCCCTCAGAGTTTCTTGTTTCGATTCAAAGGGACAAATTCGCACTGAAGAGAACACCGAAACGGTTCAAACGGATGTGGCAGGCCCATGTTGTTTTGCTGGTGACTTGGTTTGTGAAGACAAGCTATTACCTAAATTAGAAGCCAATGATTATGTTTTAATCCACGATACAGGCGGCTACTATTTTAGTAATCATTTTGATTACAACAGTCTTCCGAGAGTTTCTGTTTATGCAGTGCGAGAAACAGAGCATGCACTAGATATTTCATGCATCCGTAAACAGGATACACTTGAGCAAGTACTCGCTCGTATGTAATGTTACTCTGCCCTTGACGGCATATTCTAATATTTCGTCAAGGGCAGATTTGGTCTGTTCAAACCTCGTTCAAGGTGTAACACGCTAACTCCCCCGCCCTTACATCTTTTGCGCGTACTGAAGCGTTTTATCTAATGCTGATTTTAAGATAAATAGCATTTCATCGATTTCGTATTTAGTGATAATCAACGGAGGGCAAAATGCTAACGATGTCCCAGCTACCGCTCGGGTTATCATGCCTAACTCCTGACCAGCTCGCATGGCAAATGCTACCACATCAGCCGTTTGCGCAGGTGTGCTGCTAGCAACAAGCTCAACCGCAGCGATCAAACCTTTTCCTCTTACTTCACCTACGATGGAGTGGCCATTAAGGGTTTGTAATTGATTCTGCATGTATTGACCTATTTCATTGGCATGCGCAAACACGTTATCGCGCTGATAGATCTCTAGGGTTTTTAATGCAACAGCGCAGCCAACTGGATGACCAGAATAGGTGTATCCATGTCCGAATACACCGACTTTTTCACTCGACTCTATTATCGGAGCATACATTTCACCACTGATAACAGACGCGCTTATAGGGATATAGCCTGAAGATAGTTGCTTCGCAAAGGTTAGAATATCTGGAGATTGAATACCCATAGCATTACAGCCAAAATCTTTACCTAAGCGACCAAAACCAGTAATAACTTCATCGGCCCAAAATAGAATATTGTATTTAGCCAGAATCTCTTGGACTTTTTCATAGTAGCCTCGGGGCGGCACTATCACGCCACTTGCACCTGTGACAGGCTCAGCGATGAAAGCTGCAATAGTGTCAGGACCTTCATCAATTATTAATTGTTCAAGGTTAGCAGTTATGCGATCAACAAATTCAACTTCTGTTTCACCTTCGCGAGAGCCATGATAATAATGGGGAGCATCGGTGCGTAAAATACCCAATGCAGAAAAAGGTAAGTCAAAGTTGGTGTGATTGACTGGCAAGCCTGTTAAAGATGCAGAAGCAACCGTTACTCCATGATAAGAACGCTCGCGGGCAATTATTTTGTACTTTTGCGGCTTTCCAATTGCGTTGAAATAATAACGCAGTAATTTTATATTGGTGTCATTCGCATCACTTCCCGAATTCCCAAAAAATACTTTAGCGTCTTTTGTCGGCACCATATCACTGATTTTTTCAGCTAAATCAATTCCTACCTGATGAGTCTTGCCACCAAACATATGCGAGTAAGACAATTTACTCAATTGTTGGCTTGCCGCATCAATCAGTTCTTGATTGTTATAACCTAGCGAAGTGCACCACAAGCCTGACATGGCTTCTAAATATTTTTTGCCCTTATTGTCAAAAACATACACACCATCACCTTTCTCAATAACGAGATTAGGCTGGCTTTTTAGATTACTGGCTGGATAAATAATACTTGTCATAATGTACTCAAGTTTAGCTCATAGCATTGAATGATGTGGTTAGCACATGTTGTCATGAATTTAATTTAGAACACTATTAAAACGTATATAGTTAGAACATTAAATATCAAACATTCAACGTTTAGTTTGATATATTTCAAACATAAAAACGCCTATGTGCAGAAACAAGTTAAACTAATTTATACCGAACAAGATTTAAACACTAGCTTATCACTCAACAAAAAATTGGAGATAATTCCAACCGTTGTGCCACTAACAAAAGCCATAAATTCGTAGACCTGACCATCTGGAAAAATGGCTAAACAGAATACAAAAACCGTTAAATTGGGTATCAATGTGACTACAGCTGCCGCCAGAGCAAGTGCATATTGTTTAATAAACGATGGGTGTCTGCGCGCTTTAAACGTAATGAGTCGATTACCTAAAAACGTTACTGCAACTGCGATGAAAAATGCAATAATCCGCGCATTGAATGGCGATAAGCTCAAACCATAACAGCAAATTAAAAAGACGATAGCATCAACCAAAAATGCTCCTCCCCCCACTAAAATGAAGCGTATTTTAGTTAAGCTAATTACGGACATAAAAACAACGCCTTGAGTGCGTTTTGGGATTGTAAAGTACAGCTAGACTTAAGTGCTTGGGCATTTTTAACGTTATTTGGAACAATAATGTATGCTGGTTTATTTAGCGCTTTTAGGTCGAGTATTGAAGTTAACGTTTTAATTTTGCCTTGGGTATAAAAGCGGCTAGAAAAGCTTGGCTTGTTAACCGCGTAAATAGGGTAAGTTTGCTTAACAGATTCAACAAGACCTTTGTCACTTTTACGCTCTATTAAATCAGGGATCTCCGCGAATAGAAATACCACTAGTAACACCGGAGTGATTAAACTGATTAAGATCATAGGGCGTGTGATTTGCGTATGAATTCTAGCAATTAACAGAGCTAAAGCGGGAATACCTGGCAGCACGTAAATGGCTAAAATATTGCCTGAGAATGTAAATAAAATCATCGGGCTGATAAGCCACAGCACAAAATAACTTGTCCAATTGTCGGCTTTTGATGCCTCCTTCAAGGCAATTCGATTTTTTTTCAGCGTTAATATTACGGACAAATAAATTGACCACGGAAACGCTATCAAAACCCAGTAAAGCCAAATAATTCCTCTTGGTTCACTATGTGCAGTGCCGTACAGGTCCCCTTCCCATCCACTTTGCACGAAACGCAACCAGTGCTCACCCACAATGAAATAGTTGAAAAAGCCTGGCGTTGCTCGTTCCGCCAACACATACCAAGGTAGCGAAACAGCAAGCATTAAAATCAATCCGGATAGAACAGGAATGCGCCTTACTAGCTCACATAAACCCTTTTTAACGCCATAATTTAATCCTAACCAAGGCACAATTACTAAGCCAATTAGCACAATGGTAATTGGCCCTTTTGCCAATAGTCCAATTCCTAATCCAATAAAACCAATGTAGGCATAAACTTTAGTGGTATGCGCCCAAGTCAATGCAAATCCGCCTAATGCCAAGGTTATCCCCAACAACAGAAAAGCATCCGTCATAACCATGCCACTGGAGGCGTAAAACCCCAACATAGAGCAGGTTAGTAGCACCACGACCTTTGCATTTAGTTGCAATCCCTTTGCTAAAATCGACAACACAAATAAAGTGAAAGCACCTGCCAGCAAATGCGGCAGTCTAAGAGAAAACTCAGAAACTCCCAATATACTGGCTGAAATAGCACTTGCCCACGTGTGAAGCGGCGGTTTTCCCCAAAACGGAACGCCATAATCAAATTGTGGTGTAATCCAATTTTGGGTTTCCAGCATGATGCGAGCAATTTCGCCATACCTTGCCTCTGTTGTATCCAATAACGGATAGGCACCTAACGAAATAAGTCGAACTAGAATGAGAACAAATATAAATGCCCAAATTGGTTTAATAATTCGCTGCACTAGTTATTTACTCTAGCGCTGCGAAGTGATTTCACGTTGGCACTTTCGGTTACACTGCAAGTCACTTTTTGATCTTGAATGATATATTTAGGTCGATTTTTAACCTCAGTGTAAATACGACCAATATACGTTCCCATAATGCCCACTGTTAGCAATTGAAAGCCACCTAAAGCTAGCATCGTTACCATTAAAGAGGGGAAACCCGCAACAGACTCACCAAACAGCAATGTTTTAGCGACGATAATACCGCCATAAATAAACGCCGATGAGGCCACCAGCACACCTAACCAAGTAGCTACTTGCAACGGTTTAGTGCTGAAGGAAGTGATACCTTCAAGGGCTAAATTAAGCAGTTTGAAAAAAGGCCATTTTGATTCTCCACAATAACGAGCATCACGTTCGAAGTGTAGTGTGACAGTAGAGAATCCGGGCCATGATAAAATGCCTTTCATATAAAGGTTTTTTTCAGGCATCGCATTAATCACGTCAACGACCTGTCTGCTGATTAAGCGAAAATCGCCGACATTTTCTGGAATTGGTATATCTGATAACCGATTAAGTAATTTGTAAAAACATTTTGCCGAGAATTTTTTGAACCAGCTTTCACCTTCTCGTTTTGTGCGGCACATATTGACTACATCTGCCCCCTTTAGCCACATTGACAACATGTTTTCAATCAATTCTGGTGGGTCTTGTAGATCAGCATCAATAAGGATCACTGCATCCCCAGAGGTCGCTTTTAACCCTGCCGATAGAGCGGCTTCTTTGCCAAAATTTCGACTAAATTTGATGATTTTTCGTTCTGTGGTGAACAGCCCGTAATTATCAATAATCTGACAAGTATCATCGACACTCCCATCGTCAACAAACACTAGCTCAATTTCACAGGTTAAAGCTTCAACAGCGGATTCTAATCGTTTTAAAAAGTCATCTATTACACAACTTTCATTGTAAACAGGGATCAGAATTGAGAGACGCTTTGTGTTGAGTAATCTATGTTTCATAACTACTTCAGAATATTGCTTTTTGATGTGGTTATTCTGCACCGTCAATCTTAAGGTTAACTGAATTTTTATTGAAAAATAAACAAAGTCGCAGCCACCTAAAGCTAAACCAAAAGTCAGAATAATTTAAGATTGTCTTAACCGATTCTTAAGTCATAACACTTACCATAGTTTTCTTTCAAATACTGTATTAATGCACTACATGGATTTTAAGTTCAAAATTGTGAATACGATATTTTCGTCAATGTCGAAAGCATCAATTCAGTCTGTCATACTTTTCTTAACCTTTTGGAATGTACTTGCCTACAACATACCGTTTGTTGTTAGTGTGTATAACATCGTAGGTCATCAATCGCTGTCCGCTGTATTGTTATTGAGTTTCACTATCTTTAGCTTATGTATCTTAAACATGCTGTTTTTAACACTTATAAGCATTAAGCCTTTGTTTAAAGTTCTAGTGGTTATGCAGTTTTTAATATCAACAATACTGTTATATTCCAATGCAACGGGAAAACAATACAACCCGTTTGCTTTTGATTTTTATGAGTGGCTCGAAGGGTTAGGGCGTTTTTTTACTTTTCATTTTTTGTTGATGCTGGTGTTTTTAGTTTGCTTACCAAGCTTTACACTGCTTAAAATTCAGATTAAATGGGGGAGCTTAAAAAATAATATTATACGATGGGTGGGGTACTCTAGTATTAGTATATTAATACTGTGGTGTTGCTTCTACCTATTTGAAACTAGGTGGTCACCGGTTTATCATGAATCAAGAAGCTCATTGCGCAATATTGTACCTTTCCATTTTTTAGACAGCTCACTAAAATTTATAAAGCAGCAGTATCTTAACCCAATTTATGACTTCACAATTATCGATTCTTCGCCCACCATCCCATCGTCGAAGAGAAACACAACCGTTGTTTTAGTCGTAGCTGAATCGGTACGTGCCGATATGTTTTTGAGCCACACAATAAATCCACTAATCCAATCCATAAATACACAAGGCATAACAATTGAAGCCTGCAATACGTATCACACGTCCTCGCTCCAGTGTATTTTTTCGTTTCTGTCAACAGAATCTTACTCAGATTCAAAAGGAAAACATCAGCAAAATTTACTCGACATTATGTCCCTTGCCGGAGTTAACATTTATTGGTTAGCTAATGAAAACCAATGTGGGGACCTGTGTATAAAAGCTAGTATTGAGCGAGTCCCATTCGACTGCCAGAAAAAGGACTGTAGCGACGAAGAATTGGTAAATATGCGATATCATCGGGTATTATCTGAATTATCTCCATCAGAACCAAATTTAATTATTCTACACTTAAAGAATATCTCGTCACCGTTATATTCTAAATCTTATCCTAAGTCTGTAGGGAGCAATCATCCCACCTGTGATACTGCGTTGGTATCTCAATGCACTGACACTCAACTTATTAACAGCTATAAAAATTCTCTAAATTACGTAACACAATTATTGATTGACATTAATAGTTACCTAGAAGAGTTTCAGAATAAATATCCAACTGTGGAAACCGCGTTAGTCTTTACATCTAATCATGGAGAGTCATTAGGTGAAGGTGGTTTGTACTTTCATGGTGCACCTAAAAATATCGCGCCTAAAGAACAATTAATGGTACCGCTTTTGCTTAGTGACAGCCGACTTAATAGTGATTGTATCTCAAAAAGTGCAAATGGGTTCACCCATGATCAAATTGTCCATACGCTGCTACACAAATTCAACATTGCAACCAAAGCATACAAAGCCAATGCTGATATTTATACAACCTGTGAGCAACATTAATAAAATGCAAAAAGTTATTTTAGGTTTAATGTTGATTTTAAATGTCAGTTGCAGTTTAGATCCAACGCCTGTAGATAAGGCTACAAAAGATGCCAAACATGCCGTGGTATTTGATATAGATGGCACACTAACCCCTAATAACCTCAGCATCTATACCGCTCGTTGCGATGCGGCTCAGGTGGTAAGTCAATACGCGGGTAGAGGATACAAAATAATTTATTTAAGCGCCCGAAACAGGTACTTTCAATTTAATATACCTGCCTTTTTGCGCGACAACGGCTTCCCAAAAGGCAGCATTCATGTACCACAGTCAGGCGCTGATAGAGATGATTTTGCTGCATTTAAACTTTCGATTCTGAAACGCTATGTTAATAACGGTTGGAAACTTTCTGCAGCGTACGGTGATTCTACAACCGATTTTAATGCCTATATTGATGCAGGTATAAATAAAAACAACATCTATGGACTTAAACGAGCAGGCGAAAAGCACTGCGAAACAGGACAATGGACACGATGTTTGGATTCTTGGTCGACGCTTTTAAATTCTAGGGTTTTGCAAAAGAGACTCAAAACCAATGTTTCAAAAATTGAAGATTGCAACACACCACAATACTAATGCAACAATCATGCTTATCATAACCAGAGCAGAGCCCAGATCTTTGGCTAATCCTGATAATGGATGAATATCTAAACTCACTCTGTCTACGACAACTTCAATAGCAGTATTTATGATTTCCATTAACAACACAAATATAACTGATAAAATTAACCCGAATTGCATTATGATATTTTCGGTAACATAAAAACTACTGGGAATGGCAATTAACAGCAACATACTTTCTTGTCTGAAAGCAGCTTCATTCTTCATCAGCCATTGTATTGCTCGCAACGAATTTAAAGTTGCCAAATAAATTCTACGTATTCCTTTAGGTTTGTTGTCGCGGTCAAATATCATTTGGTTTCCTCATTGGTTTGGATCCCATAGCCCTGTTTAAATGCAATACGGCTATCGCCTTTGCACTTTGCGATTAAATCGTTATGCTTCTGATACAATTTGCTTTGAACTGACAATACTCCTAACAACGTATCAAAAAAGTTATCGTGAGAAGCAATTAGTTGTGCTTGATTTTGCAAACAATCCAATGAGAAACTCGAGTTTTCCGGATCTTGCCAAAAAAGCAGTGGAACATGTGTTTGCTCAGCAGGAGCAAACGCGTAGGGCAATCCATGCAAATATACACCTTTTTCGCCCAAAGACTCTCCGTGATCCGACACATATAGCATGGTCGATTGACTACCAGTACTTTCATCTAGTTGCAGCAATCTAGATATAACTTGGCTCACCACAAAATCAGTATAACTAATGGTATTGTCATAGGAATTAACCAACTCTTCATTGGTACAATTTTGTATATCACTGCGTGGACAATCCGGTTCGAAAATTCGCTTGTTAGTTGGGTATCTTCGGTAATACGTTGGTCCATGCGATCCCATCATATGCATAACAATTAACGTATCTTTATGGGTAATATTTTTTAGTTTTTTATCAAGTTCAGTTAACAAAATTTCATCTAAACAGTATTCACCGTCGCAATACTTACTTTGAGAGTCCGGACTTATTTCAATATGACTAATGCGGTTACAAACTCCTTTGCAACTACCGTTGTTATTGTCTATCCACAAGACATCAACTCCTGCCAAATGTGCTACATCTAAGGCATTCTGCTGAGAATTAGCAATTTGTTTATCGTATTCACTTTTCGATAATCTAGAAAACATGCAAGGAACAGATACGGCAGTTGCAGTGCCGCAGGATGAAATGTTTAAAAACGAAACTATCTCCAGATCTTTAGTAAAACGATTCGTATCCTTTTCATATCCATTTAAAGAAAAGTTTTGCGCACGTGCTGTTTCGCCCAAAAGCACAACCGTAACTCTAGGGTTCCCATTTGACGATTTTAGAAATGGTGTACTATCTAATTCCAAAAACTCTCTAGGAGGCGAAAAAAAGTGCCTTGTGGCATATTTGTAGCTCGCATCAAAAAGTTTAAAAGGAGTGATGTAATGTACTAAATCCCTATTGTTCCTACCGACAGACGCGTAATTTGCGAAATATGAGAAGCCAATCAAACCAACAATAATAATGCAAAGCCCAATTACTTTACTCCTATTAATACAAGCTGTCAGGATGGACTGTTTTTTGATTTTCGCAAGGGCAATAAACAACGCAGGTACGACACCAAACATTAATATAAACACGATGGCAGTAAGGTTTACATAGGAAAAAGCTTCTGCGCTATCGCTTTCGACAACATTTTGAACCATTGCAAAATCAAATACAGTGCCATAATTCAATGTGGCATAGGCAATAATCGAAGATATCACTACCATCGCAATCAACACAGGTTTTAGAAAACCACCAATCGCAATCATTGACTGAATAATATTGAATACACAAATAAATAATACCGGTACGCTTATCAAAAATAAGACGTTGTAGTCAGCAGAATTTACTATAGCGGAGAAAGTTTTTGCTAAAAAAGGATAGTTAAGAATCAACACCAAATAACAGGAAACGGCCAAAATCAATTTATTTGATGAAATTTGGCGAAAGTTTGAAACGATATTTTGCTTTTGTAGAGAGGCAGACATAACATTCGACTAACGATTACTGATAGTTGAATGTTAATAATCATCCCTTAAGATTGCCTGATTGCTGACTGATTAAAAACTAAAGTTTTGCTGAATTAACTTCAGAATTTGTAAACTCAATTGCATGCTTTTTTCATTCACTTTCTAATGTATACCACTGTTTATCGTAAGCCTTGCTACCAAACAGAGCGTGACCTAATGCTTGTTTTCCCAAAACCTCATTACTCTGGCTTGATGAAAGTGTTTGTGTTCGATGATCGTATGTAAAATACATTGGCGTTTTATGGGGCTGTAAGATAGCCACTTGATTATTTACCATATAAGCAAAGTTCTTATCGAATTGCATCATTGCTCGTTCGGACTGATTCTGTTTGTTTAAATCGAAACCGAGCATTGGATGTTTTCCTTCAATCCCCATCAAAGATAAAAGTGTAGGAGCCATGTCTATTTGACTCACTATTCGGTTATCCTGCCTGGTCGGAATATCTTTACCTAAAATGACGCCTGGTATATGAAACGATTTGATCGGAACCAATTCAGGCCCATACACTCTTGCATCATGATCTGCTATAACCAAAAATATGGTGTCATCCCAATAATTAGATTGTTTCGCCGTTTTAATGAAATTCCCAAGCGCATAGTCGGCAAATCGAATCGCTCGGTCGCGAGCATCTTCTCCTTCTATTACTGGCACTTTGTTATCTGGAATATCGAAAGGGTCATGATTGCTTGAAGTAAAAACCAAACTAAAAAATGGTTTACCAGAATCACTAAGCTGCGTTAACTCTCTATGAGCTTGATTAAACAGACTTTCGTCGCATGCTCCCCAAGAAGCAACAAATCCAGGATCTTGAATATCATCAAAATCTACAATGTCGGTAAAGCCATTACCTAGAAAAAAGCTTTTCATATTATCAAAATGGCTTTCTCCACCGTAGATGAATTGTGTTACATACCCTTTGCGTTTTAACAGCTCCGCGATCGTAAAAAAATTACGTTGCGACTTATCAAGTTTAACAACAGAGCGGGCAGGTGTTGGGGTAAAACCAGTAAGAATAGCTTCTATACCACGCACTGATCGGGTACCCGTAGCATATAATTGATTAAATGCCCAACCTTCCTGCATTAACTCATCAATATTGGGGGTTATTTTTTTTCCTCCCAAATGACTTACGAAACGTGCACCCAAACTTTCTTCAAGGATAATGACTAAATTCTTTGGCATGTTGTTATAACTGTGCTCAGGAACTTGCCTATGTAAAGTTGGTAACGCGCTAGAATTGAAATCAGCAGAATCGAGCTCACTACTACTGCGCACAATATTGATCACCTCTTCATCACTCAATTTTCCGTAAACATTTGCCGCATGCTTCTCACCTCCCAATTGTTTGAAAGCAAAAGCAACACTATATAGCGAATTTAAAGTCAATGAATTGATCAAAGGATCAGTAGAAAAATAAACCACAGAAGGATTAAGAGGTCGGTGGCCAAGGGTGCCTCTAGCCAACCCAAATAAACTAATCACAATTATGCATATACTTATTGCCACGGAGACGAGCGTTACGACTTTTGATTCAAACCTGATCAATTGACGTCGCTGTCTAATATCCTTCTGACGAGAAAAGACAAAATTGGATAAGATTAGTCGGTATAAAAATACGCATACAATTAACGATATTATTGTTAAAACTAGCGCAAATGTATGGCCTTGTACCAGCATACTGAAGACTTCTTTAGGATATATGAGATATTCTATAAAAAGTCGATTGGGACGAAGATCGTATTCCTGGATAAATGTGGGAGTCGCCAGCTCAAAAAAAGTTAAAATAAGTAAGCAAAGTAAAAACCAAAAACGTAAGACCTTCAGCCATATAGCATAATATTTGCTACAACATAGCAGCGGATGAATCAGCGCCGGAATGATGAGTAAATATGCCAACGTACTTAAATCAATTCGCAAACCATTCAATAAAATGGTTAACACTGTCTCAATCGATTCAACTCTGTGTAATTGCCAAATCATCAGCCCAACTCTGCACAAGAATAAAATCAAAAGTGCCAAAAAGATAAACTTGATTAGTGGTTTAAGAATTTGAAAAATTTGAATAGAGACTTGCATACTTCGCTCTGCCTACGAAAAGAGATAGCGAAGATAAAAAATGAAACTTAAGATTACCTTAATAATTTATGAAATTTGGCCCAAGAACATCGGTTTATGCTTTAATTCAGTATTCCTTAAGCTAACCTTAAGTTAACTAATTAATAATCAAAATTGAGAAAATTACCACTGAGTTAACATGAAAATATTATTAGTTGAAGATTCTATCTCACTTCGTCGAAGTCTAACTATCGGTCTTCAAAACTTGGGGTTCACTGTGGACGATACGGATGATGGATCCGAAGGCTTGAGTATGGCACTTACCGGTAATTATGATGTCATTATATTAGATATTATGTTGCCTAGCGTAGACGGGTTAACACTTTTAAAAACGCTGCGTCACAGCCACAACGATGTTCGCGTATTGCTGCTGTCAGCAAAAAGTCAGCCTGAAGATAGAGTAAAAGGATTACTGACTGGGGCTGACGACTATCTAACCAAACCATTTTCGTTTGATGAGTTACATGCAAGACTTCTTTCATTGTTACGACGTGGCTCTTTGCGTAAGAATTGTGACCAAATTGATCTTGCAGGTCTAACTTTAGACCTACAATTAAAGACACTTAGGTATGGCAAAACGTTGATTGATTTAACGCCTAATGAGTACCGTATTGTAGAGTGTATGTTTTCAAACCAGAATACAGTTGTTACTCCTGAGAAGCTCAGTGAACATATCGCTGGGCAATACGATGCTATTTCTAAAAATTCTATTGAGGCGCACCTGTCTTCAGCGCGCAAAAAAGCGAAAGTAGCCGGGGCTACTCTGCCCATACAAACCAAACGCGGATTTGGTTATATGGTAGTTGAATGACTAGTTTTTCTATCCGTAAACGGCTTGTACGCTCGTTATCTATTTCGCTGACATTAGTAATGATGGTGATTTTATTGGCCACTGATGTGGCTGTAGATACGTGGATTCATGCTGAGTTTGACAGAGCAATGCGTACCAAAGCCAATCTACTTAGTACCTTGGTTGAAGAAGACTTTGAGACCATTGAGTTTGATTTTGCGGGTGAATTTATGCCTGAATTTGAAGGAGAAACTGATCCTGAATATTATCAACTATGGCGCGACAATAAAATATTTGAACGCTCTGATACCCTAGATCTTTTTGCGATGAAATCACTACCATTAGTAGAGTTAAAGGTGGGCAAAGAATTAATTAACGATATAACCTTACCAGATGGACGTTCAGGACGTATTATTTATATACATTTTATGCCACAAGTTGATTCTGATGATAGAGATGTATATCTAGCGAAAATGAAACAATCTGGGAAGAAACAAAAGTCTATGACAATAGCCTATGCTATGTCTTCAGAAAAGCTAAATTTTATTGCTTGGTTAATTGATATTAGTTTTCTGGTCGCTGCAATTTTGGTGGCGATTATGGTTGGCTTTTTAGTTAAGAGAACCGTCAATAAGGGATTCAAACCACTTGAAGAGTTTACACAGAATATAAAGCAAGTAAGTTTAGCAAATAAAGAAACTGAACTTAGTTTGAGTGTAGAAATAGAAGAGCTTGTGCCTATACAGCACAGTATAAATAGCTTTATAGTTGAAAACCGTGCACTTTACATAAAAGAACAACGACTTACCTCTGACATCGCTCACGAATTAAAGACACCAATTGCTGAATTGATTAACCTGACTGAAGTATCCATAAAATTCCCCAATGATCCCACTTTAAATAGTAGTTATAAACCCGAAGTTCTAGAGATAAGTAAGCGTCTTCAGGCCGTTGTTGATAACATTTTAATGTTTCATCGATATACCAATGAACATTTTGAAAAGCATGATGTATTTAACGTCGAGCAAGTTATTCGCAGAATGGTAGAAAAAAGTAATCGTGATATCGAAATAATAATAGACGATGGCCTCGAACCAGTTAATTGTAATTTGTTTGCTTTTGAGTCCATATTCCAAAACCTAATAAACAATGCACAAAGCTACAGTCCAGAAAATTCAAAAATCACGATTCGTTTAAGTTTATACGCAAATAACGAACTTCAAATCTCGATTAGCAATCAGTGTGAACCAGTATTATCGCAATCAGATTTAGACTACATTTTCGACCCTTTGTGGCAAAAAGACTGCGCGAGAACGAGTACTGAAAATTATGGTCTTGGATTAGCAATAGTAAAAACTTTTTGTAATGCCTTAGGCGGTAAAATAACCGCACGTGTTACTGACGATGAAGTTACTTTTATGGTGACAATACCAGTATAATTTCAGTTGGAGTTAAGCCAACTATCAGCCAACCATAAGCATTTCTTAAGATCAATTTTATATAGTATGAGCCAACTTATCAGGTGTTGTATATGGCGCATACTTTTCGAATTTTTAAGCAAGCCTTCTTGCTAGTGACAACCTTATCTTCTAGTCAACTGGTATGGGCTACTGAGAGCTGTGATCAAGCCGAAAAAATTACTTTTGTGGTAAATGATATTTTCGATTTGACTGAACAGGATACTCTGTTTTTTCATCGTTGGGCTAACCTGCTACACATTATAAGCAAGAAATCTGCACTGCAAAATGAGATAGCTTTTTTCATTGATAAATGTGAGATTAGCGATGATGATTTATTGGAATTAGAAAGGTATTTGCGCTCTAGAAAATATCTTCGTGATGCACAAGTTACTAGAGACGAACAAGACAATATAAAAGTCGAAACTTGGGATAATTGGTCATTAATGCCCACCGCTGATTTTGGTCGTAAAGGGGGGGTTAATAAGTACTCAGTCGGCATTCAAGATCGAAACTTGTTGGGTTTGGGCATTGATGCTGAATTTGAATATTTTAGTGATGAACAACGAACAGGATACAAATTAGATACGCAGATACCCCTTTTTATGAAAAACAATATGAACGCTAATTTGCGATTCTCCAGTAACGACGATGGGCAATCTCAAGCAGTGTTTCTTAATAAAGAATTTGCCGGGTTTGGCACCGCATATGCGTTTAATGTGGGTTTTGATAATTTCCAGCAAACCGACACGCTATTCCAAAATGGATTAGATAGTGCACGCTTTCAACATCAAAAAAATTCATACTTAGCGCATGGACAGTGGCTTGTTCAAAACAATGCTTCAGAAACGCTGCGAATGGGGATGGGATATGCCAATGAAAAACATGACTTTACTACCCTGCCTAATACGTCACCAGACCTTCAAGCTTATATGCCATTTAATCGGCAATTTACTTATCCATTTATATCCCTTGAGTATTTAACAAAAGACTACCGAAAACTAACCAATATTAATCTTATCAATCATATAGAAGATTTTAATCTCGGCTGGCATATATCCGGCCATCTAGGTTCAGACGTAAGCAATCGAGACAACGCAGCTAGCGCGATCTGGCGTTCACAGCTGAGTAAAGGACTCGATGTCTCATCTGATGCATTCATTTACATGACGGCGCAATTCGATGGGGAATGGTATAACACCGAAAATCAAGCAGACAGAATGCGTTTAGCACTATCAACTGAATATTTTCATAAACTCAATGATGATTGGGGTGCTTACGTTAAAAATCTAGTTACATTGAGTAAAAATCAGTTTTTAGATGCACCAATTGTTTTGGGGGGTGAAAATGGTGTTAGGGGCTTCCCATTGCAATATCAACATGGTCAGCACAACGCAGCACTGAGCCTCGAAGCCCGTTATTACCCACATATCAATATTTATAAATTAATTGAGGTCGGCGCTGCGGCATTTATTGATGTCGGTAAATCATTTGGCAGCAGTGAACTGCGCAATTTTGATAATTCAACTCTGGCATCTTTTGGATTAGGTGCACGTTTTTATTCCACCCACTCCAGTGATGCGCAAGTGATCCATGTAGATATTATCAAGCCCGTGTCGAACGATAAAAATGTTAACGGCGTCGAATTTCGCATTACGGCCAAACATGCTTTTTAGGCATACCAATATTAGGAAAACTTTCACGTGAACAACATGACAATTAATCGGGTACCGCAAATCATTATTTTATATTGGATCATTAAAATAGCCGCTACTACTCTTGGTGAAACTGGTGCAGATTTATTTTCAATGACCTTGAATCTTGGTTATCACTTTACCATCCTGATTTTTATTGGATTATTTTTGGTCTGCTTACTATTTAAATTAAAACAAGCTAAATACGCACCTACGCTTTATTGGATTACATTTACTAGTTCTGCTATCGCGGGGACAGCAATGTCTGATTTTATTGACCGAACAATGGGCCTGGGCTACCTTTTGGGCTCTACATTATTGTTTATTTTGCTTATCTTCACTTTAATCGCTTGGTATCAAAAGGAAGGCTCAATCTCAGTAGAAAGAGTTAATACAAATTCTTCTGAAGTCTTTTATTGGATAGCTTTTCTTGTCGCTAATACACTTGGCACCGCTGTTGGAGATTACATGGCGGATGATTTGTCATTGGGCTTTATCATTAGTGCTGAAATTTTAGCAGGTATATTGATTTTGTGTGCAATATTACACTACGTCACTCGGTTATCAGGTCTGGTACTTTTTTGGATTGCCTTTGTGTTAACTCGCCCATTTGGTGCTACATTTGGCGACTTTCTAACCAAATCTCATTCACAAGGCGGTATTGAGCTTGGCACAACAAGCAGCGCCTCTGCTATTTTTTTAAGTATTTTAGTTTTAGCGTTAGTTTTTGAACAAGTTCGCGTAAATAAGCTAGCGCAAAGTAAATCAGAATAGCAATACAACCACTAAAGATATTGTAATTTATTTAAACTACATAGTGAAATTATTCACCCCTTAAATACAGATTAACGTCTACGTTGAAAACTTGTAGTTACAGGCAAAAAGCTAGTATTTATTCAGGTATTCTTAAGCAAAACTTAAGATTGACACTATATATTTTTTGCATTTACTTTTGAATAGTTCTCAATTGATTTGTAATGTAGACGAAGCGTTCAAGTTTCTTTGAGAATAGGAATAATCCACCTGAAAAAGTTATTCTTCACTCTAAGCTTAATACTTGCACACTTTACTAATTTGGTTTGCGCTGAAGAGCCTCTACGTTCAACAATAACTAAATTTTACGAAGTAAAACCAAGAACGTTAAGCTCAGTTACCAATGAATTTTCCTTTCACTATCAAGTTGATGAGGAAGGCATTTATTTTAGCGCGCACATACTCAATCCTGACAACCTAGCAAATCGGTCGGAAGAAAATGATAGACCCTTTGAAAATGAGCATATACGGATCTACATCGCGCCAAACAAAAACAGTGTTAATGCATACGTGTTTGCGATTAATCGACAAAACGTATTTTACGATGGCACTTACAATGCACAAACTGGTGAAAATTTGGATTGGAATGGGCGTTGGCAACATCATGTTGAAAACTCACTAGGACGCTGGACTGCAATTGGATTTATACCTTGGAATAATTTCACGTTTGCAACTCAAACACCCCGTCAAGAAATCCAGTTACTAGTATCAAAACACAGCAATAATAATCGTCGTATCCTTTCAAGTTCATCAACTCATTCAGGGTTCACTGAGTTTTTGAGCAGCTTTACAACGCTAAATATCCTAACTAGTAATAATCAGAACGTAGAGATATTTCCCTATTATTCGTTCAATCACACATTAGAAAACGATAGCAACAAACACCGAGTTGGTGGAGATTTATTCTGGCAGAGAAATCAAAGTGAAACAATTGATCTCACCATAACCCCAGATTTTGGCCAAGTTGAAGCCAATGATTTAGTGATTAATTTTTCCGCTATAGAAACATTTTTTAGTGAACAGCGTCCCTTTTTTACTCGCAATCAATCGAACTATGATGTGTCAGCCCCCGAAAATTTAATTTTAGTACATACTCCGCGAATCGGTGGCCAATCTAACATAGAAGATGTTGGAGCAAGAGATATAAATGCTGCTGGCCGATACACAAAAGCAATGAAATGGGGAACCATGTCACTTCTAGGAGCCAGTGAAAATGACGAAAAAATGCTTCAGGGACGTGATTTTTTGCTCGCTAGAGTAAAGTTTAATCATGAAGATAGTAGTTTTGGTTTGAGCAGCAATTTAGTCGAAACACCAAGTATCAATAGACGATCCATTGTGTTGGGACTGGATTACTTTGCACAGGTTTCTCCCACGCATAGTTTATCGTTGGGAATTATAAATTCTAACATTCGCGGTGCGAATGAAAGCAGTGATGTTGGTCTATGGCTTGAAAGCAATGCAGAGGTCAATGAAACCCATATCCATAGTATTTCTGCTTTTGTTTATGGAGAACATCTTGATATTAGTGATGTAGGTTATGTGCAACGGATTAATAGAAAACAATTCGAATATGAGTACACTTATTTAGTAAATGATATGAATGAAATTCCTCTTGAGGAAATTGCTTTTAATACCGAAGTAGAAGTAAAAACCAACTTTAAAAATGAAAAGCTTCCATTGGTTTGGGGATTATCAACTGAAATGACCACCACAAAAGACGATCTTTTTGAGTTTGGTATTGAATTGTTTACGTTTGGAAAAGATGACACGCTTACTCGTGGTTTTAACTCAACTAATATAGATATGGGCTGGTTATTGGAAGGCGTTTACGAGTCACGAGAGTTACCATTTGGACAAATAGCACTGGAAGCTATCTATGGTTCAGAAAATTGGTCAGGTCGTTTTTCCGAACTTATGATGAGCTTTAATACGGAGATAGCGACAGATATATTTGGAGAATTTGTGTTTGAAAAATATCATTCACAAAGTTGGTTAAAATGGGAAGCGGAGAACCAAGTAAATGAATATATACTCGATGAGCTCACGTTAGATGTAAGATTTGATTACAAATTTTCAGAAAAACATGAATTGCGACTTAGATTGGAATTAATTGCAGGAAAAGCCCAAGGAAAACAGGCCTATCAAATACAAACTAACGGTACTAGAAAAGAAACCGAACGAACGGATGATTTTTCGTTTTCAGAAGCTGCATTTCAATTTCGATACAAGTATTCCTTGTCACAGCTAACTGCCGTTTATCTGAGTTATACATTTGGTGGCGAATTTGAAAATGAGAAATCGACGTTATCACACCGTACACTTATTTCAGACGCAATTTCAGCAAAAAATGAACACAATCTATTTTTTAAAATCAGGTGGGAAATGTGAGAGTTTTCTGTAGTAATTCTACACATATCCTACAGTTCCAAAGAGCAATTTCAATACATTGAGTTTCCGCATGAAAAGCAGCAACTTTTAGCAAGGAAAATAAACGTATCTTCCTTGCTAAGTCTTTTTCAAATAAGTGACCTAAAAGTTACAAATTCTCTTCTGCAAATTCAGCCAATCGGCTTCGAACGACACCGTCTAGATTGATGGTTGCACTGCCTGAAAAGTTTTTGAATTTCTCAACTAAATAGGTTAAACCTGACGTGACGGCAGACAGATAATTGCTGTCAATCTGCGCTAAGTTTCCGCCGCAAATTAATTTAGTACCTTCTCCACAACGAGTAATAATCGTTTTAAGTTGAGATGCTGTTAAATTCTGGGATTCATCCAAAATCACGATGGCGTTTTGAATACTACGTCCACGCATAAAGTTCACCGATTTGAACTGAATATTGGCTTTTTCCATGATGTAATTCATTGAGCCTTTAACGTTCTCATCATTTTTATGCGGCACTTCTAATGAATCGGTAATTGCCGCCAACCAAGGTGCCATTTTTTCTTCTGTTTTTCTAAGATCTATACCAAAGTTGTCAAAAAGTTATATTAGTAATTTAGGAGAGTTCATTGTTCTCCTTATTTATTACTGATGTGAAGAAAAGTAACTAGCTGAACGCCCAAAGTTTGAACCTTTGCACCATCTAAAATAACATTAACCCAGTATTCGAACAGCACACTTTCATCCTCTAAACACAGTTTGATTTTTGATTCTCATTTTTATTTTTTGCTTCTAAGTTAATTAGCAATTAAAGATGCTAACAAAAAATGGACGATGCCCATTCAAAACTAGCGTCAGGCGATGAGTCGTTTTATTATCGAGTTCGAGGAACACCTCGAAAAGCAAATTAACTAAATGCCAGTAACACCGAATCTGTTACAGGGTCAATTTGAATCACCAAAAATGCACCAATTATCATCAACTTAATTTAATAACTCACTAGCAATTCTTTTTTAAATTCAATACCTTAGTTGTTCTGTTCTCGTTTACCCTATATAAATAGCTAAAATTATTATTGGTCGCAGTATAAAAACCTTTAAATTAAACTTGATGTGCATTAACATTCATCATTTGATTATTACGTTAAATTAACTTGCGATTGAATAATTTACCATTTAGAACATTTGTTGTTGCACTTTTAGTGGCTTTTATAAGTCAATCTTTTGCTGCTCCAATGCACTGTGCGACAGATGTTTCTGACAATGGTCATAAATCACATAAAAGTCTAATGAAACATAATATGCATGCTGATGATAATATGTCTCATCATCAGGAATCTAAAAAAACGAGTTGTTGTAGTAATGGCTGTTCATGTGCTGCCAATGTTTGTTCTTCATTATCTTCCGTTCCAAATTACAATATTTTCCGCTTACCTATTGCTAATCAACATAAAATTAGTCAACTTTTTGCTGCGCTAATCAAACCTGATATGGCATCGCTTTTTAAACCCCCAATATTTCCCTAGCCTAGGATCAGTGCGTCTAAAAATTGCTTTCTTAAGCAATTGATACCAGCACGACAATCTATCTTCTTTATATAAATTTAAAGACAAAAATATTTCATTGACTATGCCCGATGAAATAAGAGGCAAATTAAATATCACAATGAAAACTGCTGGCGTGCGCGCGCAATCTATCACACATGGTTCACCTAAGGTGGCGCAGAACAAATTTTTATACGGGAATTTTATATATGAATAATTCAATGGCAATGCTCAAAACCAGTCGTAAATATCACAAATGGCTGATGCTGTTTTTAGGCGTGCAGTTTGTAATTTGGTCCATTACAGGAGCCTATATGGTTTTTTTCGATATCGACTATATCCATGGCGACAGCCTAGTAACCAATCATCAAACCAAAATATCACCAGATGAGATTCAATATTCGCTAAAAGATTTACTCAATGATTACCCACACGCTGAACAAATTAGTATGGGAACGTTCATCGAGGAAAATGTTTATCGCTTTGTAATTGAGGATATGTCTTACTTGTTGAGTGCCACAAATGGCCAACTTTTATCACCTTTAAATCAGGAAATGGCGGCCGCTGCTGCAAAACTATATTATAGTGGGGATGGACAGATTCAAGACCTTGAATTAATTATAGAAAATCCACCTTTTGAATTAAGTACTCGGTCATTGCCAGCTTGGCGAGTGAACTTCGACAATTTTGGTTCCCCCTCTATTTATGTATCTGCACAAACTGGTCAATTAGTCGGAAAACGCCATGAGTTTTGGCGACTATTTGATTGGATGTTTCGCTTCCATATTATGGATTACGGTGATGCCGAAGAAATCGATAACTTACTACTTTTCTGGACAACCATATTCAGTATTATTGCTTGTATTTTGGGTTTAGTTTTGACCTATTTCAGAGTCTTTAAAAAGAATAGTGATCTCAAAGTAACAGCACATGAATCTGCAACACCTGATAAAGGAGTTAACTTATGATGCCCTGGATAAGAAAAATACATAAATGGGCATCAGTTGTCGTTGGTATACAATTTTTATTATGGCTAAGTAGCGGTATCTATTTTAATTTAATGGATCATCAAAAAGCCGCAGGGAATACATACCGTTCACATTCGAAAATCGAAGTTAAAGTTGCCCCTCAAGAGCTACTAGAACCATCAATTGTATTATCTGACTTTCCGCCCAGCGTGGAATTAACGACGACGAGTTTACTCTCTAAACCAATTTATCAGCTAACACATAAAAAAGGCTTGTACGCTAACTTTGAAAATAGCTACACACTTGTTGATGCCTATACAGGACGTCAAATATTGATTGATGAAGATATGGCCAACGCTCTGGCAAAAGAATCATACAGCGGGCCTGGTACAATTCGTTCAACGACGTTGTTGCACGGATTAATCGATGATTTCCCAAAACAAAAAAATCCAGCTTGGCAGGTCGATTTTGATGATGAAGTCCAGACCAGCGTTTATATAGAAAGTGGCTCAGGTCGTATTGTTGGACATAGTGATGAAGACAAACGCTTGGCAGACATCTTTTTTATGTTGCACTTTATGGATTATACCAACGAAGGCAGTTTTAACAGTGTGCAGATGATCCTCTTTGCATTTGTGACCTTATGGCTGTCGCTAAGTGGTTTCATCTGGACCATCGATTTAGGGTTTCGCGGACAATACCAGCTTAGTTGGTTTGCGAAAAAGCGAAAAGTAAAACTCTTCGATAGGGATCGTAAGAGTATGGGCACCCTATCATTCTCTACGCATGTTAACTTACTCGATGGTTTGGTTGAACACAACATTATTTTGCCTTCAACTTGTGGTGGTGGTGGCACTTGTGGACGCTGTAAGGTAATGATTAACCCAGCGGTCAAGTCTTCTTCCGCAGATGAGCTTCATTTTACAAAAAAAGAATTAGCCGAAGGATTTCGTTTGGCGTGTCAGCATTTTAGTAATGATATTGATCATATGACACTTATGGACGTCACAAACGCACAAAAACACACTATGGAATTAACCGAAACACGTTTTATTAGTCCATTTATCAAGGAGCTTAAATTCAAAACCAAAGGACGGGATAGTATTGTATTTAAAGCTGGGGCTTTTATGCGATTTTTTATCCCTGCCGCCAAAAGCCATTCTATTCCGGTTAATATACCTGAAGCGTTCAAACCAGATTGGCAACATGTAGAGGAGCGAGTTTTTGAGCACGATGCCTGCACTAGAAGTTATTCATGTGCCATGTCTTGTGCAACAACAGATGAACTAGTATTTACAATTAAGTTTCAGCCCGCTCCTAACGATAGCGTACTTCCCGGAATTGCATCCCATTACCTGTGTAACCTCCAGCCTGGAGAAACCGTGGAAGCACTCGGCCCTTTTGAGGAATTTTTTGTTAAGCAAAGAAGTGAAAAAACAATGGTTTTAATTGGTGCAGGATCTGGGATGGCACCGTTACGAGCAATAATAGATGAACAAATAGGAATATCGTTGCAATCATTTGCATCCAATCGAGAAATTTACTTTTTTTATGGTGCTCGGAACGAAAATGACTTGATTTACGCCGATGATTTTTATTTCTTGGCAGAGCAAAATGAACTTTTTCATTACTTTCCAGTTTTGTCCAAACCAGATAATAATTGGTTAGGCGCCGCGGGATATGTACAACATATTCTACAGCTAAACCTTGACAGTTTAGGTGATTTAAGCGAACTGGAGTTTTATGTTTGCGGCCCACAAGGATTAATGGATGAGGTTATTTCCATGTTAGAAAGAAAAGGTGTAAAAAGCGACGATATCAGATTCGACTTATTCAAGTAAGTTAATTTGGCGATCACAATTCGATTATACTTAAATGGAGGCTTTTTTGTGCTTAAGCTTCCATATTTTAATGCTGTTTTTAAACATTATTATTGGGCACACTAGTTTATTCTACTAGGCGGTAACTGGTAGTTAATTTGAATCTATCTGCTGGGTGGTAAAGCACAACGAAACTAATTGGATGCCCATTGGAATAGGTGCTACGAGTTACTTTAAGGCAGGGAATATGGTTGTCCAAGTGCAGATTATGTTTGAGAATTTTTGTTGGCATGACAGCTTCAACTGAAATTTCTGCTTCGGTAAGGGGCGCTACGGACGCTAAGTATTGATGGGCTGTTATTTTACTAAAATCTTGATGCAAAAAATCTGGCACTTTGTCAGCATTGATATAGCGTTCTTCAAGCTGAATTGGGATGTCATTTTCAAAATGAATAACGATAATTTTATAAACAATTTTAGATGGCAATGAGAATGACATTGCAATTTCATCATTAGGGACCATAGTTAATTTGCTTAGGACAGTCATCTTATGACAGTGACCTCTGGACAAAATCTCATCTGCGATATTTTTTATTTCTAACAGCGAACTTTGAGGTTGAATCGATTTAACAAATGTTCCCACGCTAGGGGTTCGCTCGAGTAAGCCTGAATCAACGACCTTGTCTACTGCCTTCCTTGCTGTCATACGACTTGCTGAAAATTGAGTCGCCAAATCCGTTTCAGAGGGTATTTTGTGCCCTTCCGACCACTTCTTCGACTCAATTTTATCTTTAATGAATTCAGCTATTAACTTATATTTGGGTTGTATCATAAGGTTCAATTATTACCACTCTATTAACTTAGTTGTTCAACCTGTTTCAAGGTGCCGCGAAAATATTACTACTCATTTTAACCTTTCATTCCCTAACATTGGTAGAGAAACTAGTTTATCCCCTCTAAATCGCCACTGAGCAGGAATTACCCTGCAGTATATACAACAAACATCCTAAAAATTATAAAATCTCCATTGATATTATTGAATATTTGAGTATTTTATAGTATACAAGAATTGCTGTATATACCGGAATGGTATTATATTAAAGTAACAATAGGTCACTAGCTGATCAAATTACCACACATAAAAAGCACGAGGAATGATCACTATGAGTAACAAAATTTTAGAGCCATCTCATATTATTACTGCCATGATTGCTGCCGGAGTGGTCATCACTCCCGCTTCAGTTTTTGCACAAGAAGTAAGTAAAGTTGAGCGAATTGAAATTACCGGCTCCAAGATAAAAAGAGCAGATATTGAATCAGCAAGTCCTGTTTCTATTATTACAGCAGCTGAAATTAGTATGTCGGGTATTTCCAATGTCGAAAACTTATTACAAGAAATGTCTTTTTCAGCCGGAGTAGCAGGAAATGCAACCAATGCGTACTGGACAAGTGGTGGGTATGGGACTGCGCAAGTTAACCTCCGAGGATTGGGCATAAAACGCACACTAGTATTATTAAATGGCCGTAGGGTTGTGGGAGGCGGCACCGGGGCCAATAGCTCAGTCGATTTAAATATGATCCCGACATCTATGATTGAGCGCATCGAAGTACTTAAGGATGGTGCATCTGCTATCTACGGCGCCGATGCAGTAGCTGGTGTAGTCAATATTATTACTAAGAAAGAATTTGATGGTGCCGAATTATCCGTCAAAGCGGGTATAACCGATGAAAAGGATGGTGAGAATCAAGACGTCAGTCTTACTCTAGGCGGGAACTTTGATCGCGGCAATGCTGTACTTAGCGTCAACTACTCAAATACATCAGCTGTGCGTCAATCCGATCGTATCGAGTGTTCAAAGTTTGGTACTGAAGATGGCACCTTTGAATGTTTTGGTAGCAGCACAACAGAAGGCGGTAGAGCGCTTTTATCCGATGGATCGCAAGTACAATTTAACCAAAATCCGGATACAGCTAATTATGGAGATGATTTTGGCCCCTACGATTCGTCAATACATAGTTTTAAATACATCCCTTACTTAAATGCAGTAAGCCCGATGGAACGCATTAACATTTCGAGTTTTGTTAATTATGAGCTCAATGATTCATTGCGATTATTTACTGAAGCTATTTACACAAAACGTAAAGGGGAGCAAATCGTCACGCCAAGAAACGGCTTTGCCGGTATAACAGTTGCCGCAGATTTCCAATATAACCCAACTGGACAAGATCTGGAATTTCAACGGCGCAGAAATACTGAATTAGGCGCACCTTTCTTCTTTCAAGAAACCGATACAATCAGGATTGTAACAGGTCTCACCGGTTTTTTGAAAAATGGTTGGGAATGGGATATTGCGTTTAACTATGGTCGTAATACTGGTACAGATGGTTGGACGTTTGATATTGATCCTGATCGTGCTGCTCAAACGTTAAATGACAGTATATGTACTTACGATAATAGTAACGGTATTCCCTGTGGCGATTGGTTTGGGGTCAATGAACTAACACCAGAAGTAATTGAATACGTGAAGTATCGTCGAGAAGGGACTGGAGGTAATGAAATGCGTACATGGACAGTTAACCTTAATGGCGACTTGGTGGAACTGCCAGCAGGTACCATGGCCTTTGCCGTTGGTGCGGAGAAACGTTCTGAAAAAGGTTGGCGAGATCCTGACTCTACAGTATTGCGTAATGGCTTGGAAGACCCTATTAGTGGTAGTTATGATGTTTCCGAAGCATTCATCGAACTTTCTGTTCCGCTTTTAGCAGATATGTCATTAGTGAAAAAGTTGACTGCTGAATTAGCCGCACGTTATTCAGATTACAGTACCGTAGGCGCTGAAACGACTTATAAGTTAGGTGTGACCTATGAAATTAATGATGAAATTATGATACGGGGCGTGCAATCTACTTCATTTAGAGCACCTGTCATTACCGAACTATTTGGCGGTACTAACGGTGAAAACTTACGCACTATAGATCCTTGTGAAAACGCCACCGGAGTGATTGCCACCAATTGTCAGGCTGCTGGCGTGCCAGCTGATTTTGTTCAGGACGGCACAACAATATTGACGTCTGTTGGCGGCAATCCGAAACTAGGAGCAGAATCTGCTGATACCACGACAATTGGTATCGTATGGCAACCTAAATTTGTTGAAGGCTTATCCACTACCTTGGATTATTTCAATATTGAAATTCAAGACGCGATTACCTCTGTGAATGGCTCAGATATGCTGAAACTTTGTTATCAAGATCCTAATGGATTTTCACAATTTTGCGATACTTTTACTCGTCATCCGGTTACCAAACAAGTTAGTGAATTAAATCAAAGACCTGTCAATGCAGCAGTAGAAAGAGTAACTGGCCTAGATTTTAATATTGAGTATCAGTTTAAATTGTTGGACTTAGATGCCCGTTCGTCTCTCGATATTACGCGTTTACTCAATCATGAAAGTACACCGTTTGAAGGACAACCAACCATAGATAAAGTAGGTTTTATCACCGAAGATCAAGGTAGTTATACTGAATGGCGAGGTAACTTGAGCTTCTCTGTTATGACTGAAAATTGGACTGGAAGTTATTCTTTGCGTTACATAGGTGGTGCTGATGATGTTAATGGTGGAGACTTTGACCCTCTTGGTAAATCTGTTGATGCAATTACCTATTCAGATATTGCGGCATCATATAGAGTCACTGATGGTCTGCTATTATCTTTGGGGATTGACAATATATTTGATAAAAAAGCACCATATCTTACCTCATGGAACGATGCCAATACCGATGTGATGACATACGATTTATTGGGCCGCAGAGGTTTTGTGAGAGCAACTTACAACTTCTAAGGAACAGTAACTATTGATCAAGTCTCGTCACTTTAAGCATAAGTGACGAGCTTTTCTATGTAAGATGTATCCAATACATAAGCATTGGTGATAAGTGGTGAAACTGAAAAGACAAAACAGCGAAAAAGGGACGTAATTTTTCATTCTAAACCAGCCCCATCTTTTGATCGCGCTTTATTCAATGGGTTATCAGCGGTCATTCGATACCTAAATCACCATAAACTGGTGGCGCTAAAAATACGATACGCTTCTCATAGTCGTTTTTTTTTTGGCAGACTAACAAACATATTTACCAAAATAAAAATTAGGTACATTCAAAGCTACATTTAAGAAGATCGAATGTTAATTTGGAAGGTGAATTATATATAGGAAACGCTCGATTCTGATGAATATCTAACTCATCGAAATTAATTGTCGGAAAAACTAATTCAATTGTAAGTTGATCTAAACTTAAAGTTTCGACTTCGCTGCTTAACGACTTTCAGATGAGCTTTACTTTTTAAACTAATCGTAACATTACAGCCTCATTACATTTTAGTAAATGCTCTTTATATCCAGTTAATTGATGTTAGTCTTAGGTTTAAAATTCTTACTAGAGTTGGTCCGATTAGAAAGCTTATGTCAAAAAACAACAGTAAATGCATTCTGCCTACTTGTGTACCGCGTCGACATTTTGTCAAAGGAACCCTTGCCAGTTCTATAGCTATTGGCATGGGAAACTTAAGTACAGCACATAGTCAAGAACATGCCAGTTCAGCCAAAAACAATACGTTAACAGGTAACGAATTTGATCTCACCGTAAGTGAGACAAGCGTGAATTTTACCGGTAATGTAAGGTCTGCAACAACGATCAACGGTAGCATTCCTGCGCCCACTTTAGTTTGGCGTGAAGGAGAAACAGTGACTATTCGGGTTACCAATCGTTTATCGGTTTCCACGTCCATTCATTGGCACGGGCTCATCTTACCCTACCAAATGGATGGTGTACCTGGAATCAGTTTTCCTGGCATAGCGCCCGGTGAAACATTTACCTACCGCTTTAAAGTGCAGCAGGCTGGCACTTATTGGTATCACTCCCATACTGGTTTTCAGGAAATGACCGGTATGTACGGCAGTATTGTTATTCAGCCTAAAGGGGGAGAGAAAACAACCACCGACCAAGATATGGTGGTGCAGCTTTCTGACTGGACCGATGAAAACCCCATGTCTGTTTTTGCCCATTTAAAACAGCAATCTGATTTCTATAATTATAACCAGCCTACGGCGCGTGACTTTTTCAACGATGCATCCCGTTACGGGATAGGCAAAGCAGTGGCAATGCGTAAGATGTGGAATGAAATGCGTATGAGCCCAACAGATTTAGCCGATGTATCCGCTACAACCTTTACCTATTTAATGAACGGCCAAACACCAAATGGCAATTGGACTGGGATATTCAAACCCGGCGAAACCCTACGCCTGCGCTTTATTAACGGCTCAAGCAACACCTTCTTCGATGTACGTATTCCTGGTTTAAAGCTTACGGTTGTATCTGCAGACGGTCAGGATGTTGAACCTGTTAGTGTCGATGAATTTAGATTCGGCCCGGGTGAAACCTATGATGTTGTAGTTAAGCCCATCGATGAGGCCCACAGTATTTTTGCTCAGTCGATGGATAGAACCGGTTATACCCGAGGAACATTGGCAGTGCGACAAGGACTGAAAGCCGAAGTTCCTACTGTCGATAAACCCATTTGGCTAGCCATGAAAGATATGATGGGCAAAATGGCGCAGGGTAATGATATGTCTGGTATGGATCACGGCAGTATGCCAATGGATCATAGCGCCATGGGGCATGGTGCTAAGTCTATGGATCACAGTCAGCATACTATGAGCAACAATCCTTTGGCAATACCTTCTCAAACTGTCAATCACGCACGTAGCGAGTATGGTCCGTCAGTAGATGCCCGAGTGGAAATGCCGAGAACCAATCTGGACGATCCGGGTATTGGCTTACGTAACAATGGAAGACGCGTGTTAACCCTTGCTGATCTGCATACGCTCGGAGGTTCATTCGACCCTCGTTTACCGGAGCGTGAAGTTGAATTGCATCTTACCGGTAATATGGAACGATATACCTGGTCCTTTGATGGACTCGAGTTTGGAAAATCTACTCCGGTGCATTTTCGCCATGGAGAACGAGTCAGGGTTATTTTACAAAATGACACTATGATGACTCATCCCATGCATTTGCATGGTGTTTGGAGTGATCTGGAAAATGACAAAGGTGAATTCATGGCCAGACGCCACACCATACCAGTACAGCCCGCGCAACGTATCAGCTTTCTGGTAACCGCCGATGCTCTCGGGAGATGGGCATGGCATTGTCATCTGCTATTTCATATGGACGCAGGCATGTTCCGTGAAGTGGTGATTTCATGAGGAATAAACAGAAAATGATTAAAAATAGCGTTATTGCCAGTGTGTTGTGTTTGTATTCACTAGCGGCACTTGCGCAGCAACATGTTCACACTGAATCTGCGGATGAGACGCAAAATACCATGGGTGGTCTGGACTCTATGCAAGGGATGGATCATCCCAAAATGCAGCAAAAGGATGCTGACGAAGCAGATATGCCAATGGATAAAGATACCATGAGTGGAATGGATTCTATGCAAGGAATGGATCATTCCAAAATGCAGCAAAATAATGCTGACAAAGCGGGTATGTCTAAGGATAAAAGTGCCATGAGTGGTATGGACGCTATGCAAGGGATGGATCATTCTAAAATGCAGCAAAAAGATGCTGCCGAAGCAGATATGCCAATGGATAAAGATGCCATGAGTGGAATGGATTCTATGCAAGGGATGGATATGTCCAACACTCCGCCGCCTAACGCACGGGATCCTCATGCTTACTCGGATGGGTTAACCCTAGATAGCGGTGCTTTCGCCTTGCCCGGACCACGGCAATTAATATTGGCCGATGAACATACATTTTGGGCGGTCACTTTTGATCGTTTTGAATATGCCGATGGCCTGTCCAGTAGTTTGGAAAGCCTCAGTCAATATGACGCGCAAGCTTGGTATGGCAATAGTTACGAGCGTTTAGTAATTAAGGCGGAGGGAGAATTAACTGACAACAAACTGGCCGAAAGTGAAACCCAGATCTTGTGGGGACATGCGATCAGCACCTTTTGGGACAGTCAGATTGGGCTCAGATTTGATAGTTCAGAAGGTCCTTCGCGGCAATGGCTAACATTTGGTGTACAAGGGCTGGCTCCTTACTGGTTTGAGGTGGATACCAGCCTGTCTGTCGGTCCCGAGGGTCGTACCGCTTTTAATTTAGAAGCCGAGTATGAGCTACTTATTACGCAGCGCTTGATATTGCAACCACGTTTTGTGGTCAGTGCCTTTGGCAAAGATGATCCTGAAAATGGTGTCGGCAAGGGACTTTCATCGTTAACTACGGGAATTCGACTTAGGTATGAATTCAGCCGCCAATTTGCCCCTTATCTAGGTGTTGAATGGACCGGGCAATATGGTAATACCGCAGATTTTGCCAAATTAGAGGGCCGGGCAACCAGACAGACACAGTGGGTTGCCGGGATACGTTTCTGGTTTTAATGAAAAATACAATGCACCAAACGTCTAAATCTCGGTGCAAAGCGACCACAGATTATGGATGGTTTAAAATTTGTTTTCGCTAGAGAGTAGCGATATTGAAACTTGCACAATCATATTCCATAAACTCCCGTCATCTATAAATAACAGGTTAAATTAAATGCAACGTAATTCATACAACAAGGACAGTCTAAGCCTAGCCGGAGCGGTGGCCATGGGCACTGGAGTCATGATTGGCGCAGGCATATTTGCATTGACAGGTCAGGTCGCCGAGTTATCCGGGTCACTATTCCCCCTTGCTTTTCTAATTGGCGCGATAATAAGTGGGTTTAGCGCCTATACCTATATAAAAGTATCGAATAAATATCCCTCAGCTGGCGGCATAGCGATGATCTTAAAAAAATCATATGGACCAACGACGGTTACGGGCGCCGCAGCTTTGATGATGGCCTTTTCAATGATCATCAACGAAAGCTTAGTTGCCAGAACCTTTGGGACCTATACGCTGCAATTATTCGATATAGGAGGTGACTCCGTACTTGTTTCGATACTCGCGATAGGCCTGATAATCTTCGCCTTTGTTGTCAATATCGCCGGCAATAAGATTATTGGAGCGATATCGACAATCACTGCGATTTTAAAAATTGGCGGCATACTGATCTTCTCACTGACAATACTTTGGGTATCTGGATTTACGTTTGAGTTTACACAAAGTGCACCAAGTTCAGAAAGTTCGAATACGGGTTTTATAGCTGGGATTGCACTCGCGATTTTAGCGTTCAAGGGGTTTACGACAATCACGAATAGCGGCGGAGAAATTGTTGAGCCTAAGAAGAATGTCGGCCGTGCAATTGTGTTTTCTTTGGCAATATGTCTGCTGGTCTATATGACCGTTGCCCTTGCTGTTGGCTCGACCTTGACTATTAACGAAATTGCTACCGCTAAAGACTATGCACTGGCAGAAGCAGCGCGGCCTGCTTTTGGTGAATACGGCGTCTGGTTCACGGTAGCAGTTGCCATTATCGCAACCGCATCGGGTCTCCTTGCAAGTATCTTTGCTGTATCACGCATGCTCGCGATGCTCACTGAGATGAACCTCATTCCACACCGTCATTTTGGAATGCCCGGTGATATTCAAAAACATACGCTAGTTTTCACCGTTATTGCGGCAGGCCTTTTGGCTGCATTTTTTGATTTAAGCCGTATTGCTTCCTTAGGCGCAATTTTTTATCTGGTCATGGACATCATCATCCATTGGGGCGTGTATCGCTATCTTAGAGAGGATGTCAACGCTAAAGCCTCAATATTACTGGGTGCTATAATTCTCGATTTGATTGTACTTGGCGCGTTTCTGAGCATGAAAGCAGCGAGTGATCCAATGATTATTGCCATTTCTTTTATGGGAATTATCGGATTCTTTGCATTTGAGAAGTACTATTTGTCAAAACGTCGGACCGACGACAAAGCAGAAAATGGCAAAGAAAAGCATTCCCATTGATATATACAAATCTGATTAACATGGTGAGCATAGGCGAAACGAAAATTATTCACTACCAGTGTATTTATCATTAACACAAAGGGAAAGAGCGTCAACAAATATCGCACTTTCATTCAATAGAATTCTATTATCTTGATCCAAAAAGCCATTTTTCTATTTCTGGTACGAATCAAATAACTTCGCAAGTTGGCTTAGGTATTCATGGGAATTGTCTCTTTGCTTGGCGTTCCCAATCTCTTCTTTGTCAAAGTAGCAAGTGCCAAGCAGACTATCAATGTAGTAAACAAGCAAAAATTGACATTCTCTTCTGCTGCTGTAACTTCCATATGTTGAATACAGTGCACCATATTATCTTGGTAAAATCCGGTAGTTTTACTGGGAATTACGGATAAGACCATATTTTCACAAATAGTTACTTGATGCACGAGGGCTCTAGTTTAAACCGCAACCAGATGTTTCATTCTGCCAGCAAATGAAGGTTGGCATATTGGTCTGCCGAGCGTTCTTTTTTATTGTCAGTTATCAGTACCTGATGAAAGTCACTGACCGCCTTAGCAGGTGCAAAATCCGTGTTCACAAAAATGCTGGGGCTTAGGATGTTTTCGTTTCTGTATGCATAGGGCAATGGTGTAAAGCATTAAAGTATGATATTCACCCGATGAAATAAACTTCTTGGTGTAAGACTTTTGAAGGACCTAGACTTCTGACACGAATCACCGCCGTAATTCAGATCGTCGTTGCTTTTAATAAAGACAAATTTAACCCTTTGGCATATTCACACTATTTAACCGCAATTTTAAAAGTAACGAGCGACCTAAGAAAAGCACTTTTCTAATGGATGCTTAAGGTCTGTCTGTGGACTACAAAGAGGATCAGAAACGTCAAAATTGACCATTGTAGTATAGTTAGTAACCCATAGCTTGGAGTGGGTAAAACAGGCATATTTGCCGGCTACTGCCAACGAGTTAGTATGTCAGTTGCTAACCACTCCATAAAAATAGTGATACTTAATCCAGTCGCTAGATAAGCTATCACCGGTGTTATAGTAATAGCATTGATCCAATTTCGGGATAGAGCAATTGCAACAGCACTCCAATATCCCAACATCATTCCCATGTTGTTTATTATTTTTCTTTTCTCACTTATCCAAAAGCGTGACAGGATTTAATCGTTTTCCATTAATAGCTGCCGAGTTTTTCGCAAGAACAGAGACCTGCTCGCTTGAATGTATGTATTAAGGTGTTTGCATCGGTCGGCAGGAATCCACTTCATTTTGCAAATTGCTTCGCAGCACAGCCATACGTTTAACACATATTATATACTATAATTTCAACTTATCTATCGGCCACCCCTCAGTTAAGTTAGTAATAGCGCTATTCAAGTGCAGCTATAGACTGTAAAGGTTTGACTACCCATGATTAACGCCGTTTTTTCAACCAAGGTATTGCCACCCAATTTGGCCGCTTCGCTGCGTGCTAAATCAAGCACTTCAGTGGCTATCTTTTTATCTGTACGCGCTGAAGCCCATCTATCTCTTGATTTCTCGGTGACAGTACCGAGCAACGTGCAATCAGCAACATCCGATGGGTTTTGTAGTTTCACTGCTTGATTCTCAGCTTGGAACTTCCCCAAACTACAGGCCGAAGTCACCGCCAGTAAAAATGTTAGCGTAAAATATCGTGTCAGCATGTTCATAATTCAATCTCAATTGTTAGAGTTATAAAAACAACCCAATATATTTTATTGCGTCTCGGCAGAAGTAGTAGCAGTAAGAAAAAAACAGTTTAAATAAAAAATTATCTGCCAACGCTAGGTAATATTAGACTTAGCAAAAGCGTTTAATTTTATTGTCATGTTTATTTTCTGTGTTTAAACATTAATAGTTAATTCGATCTTCAATTTGGCTCATTAATGGGCCATTTCTTGATTGTCCTTGGGATCGCGCGCAGTCAATATATTGTACTGTTCTGCCGTTAACTCAGGTAGTTGTTGTAAAAAAGCTACCATCGCCCAAATTCTTTCGTCCTCATGGGTCGGTCCCCAGGCTGGCATACCTGATGCCTTAATACCATGTTTGATAACCCAGAATTGTCGCTGGGCTAAGCGAATTTTGTCATCATTTTCCAACTCCAATTCCCTTTCATTAGTCGCGAGATTAGGTGGTGTGGGATACAAGCCCAAACTCATATCACTTCTAGTTTTACCCGGCTTTAAATGACAAGCACTGCACATATCGTTGTAATCGACGCCCCCCATAAGAAGAAGATCGGGCGAGTCCAAAGCCGGTACCAGAATGTCTTTAGATGAACGCTCTATCGCCTTGTTCCTAAGTGTTTCTAACAGCCAATATTCCACTTTGTTATGGGGCACATCAGCACCGATCGGATAAGTGCCAGAATAAATAAAGAGACCAACACCTATCACTGCACTTAAAATAACAATAACAATGGCTTTAATCATGTTCATATTAGATTCTTTTTATCGTCTAAGTTTTCAGAGGCAGATTTGACTTGCACGCCCCAGAGAATCAGCTAGTGCTTATCTTTGTGCGCTTGCTCGCTCTTGTCCATTATCGCGTTGTGATGTTCTGTCTGTCCTTCCATTTTCATATTTCCGTTCATCTTCATTTCACCGTCCATCATCTTCTGGCACTTTTTCATCATTGCCATAGCGACGGGATCGTTTTTCTTCATGTTTTTTATATCCTTCATGGCGCTACAATCTAGAGCTTGGTTTTCTTTAGCATGCTCTTTGGGATCGTGCGCCGCTGCATTTATTGATATTCCTATCAATGCAAATGTTAGTACAGATAATATTTTGTGGCTTTTCATCATTAATACTCAGGTTTATTGTTTATGTTTATTGTAGAAGTATTCAAATACTTTTACTTAGGTCTTCAATCAATTTTACTGACAACAATTCTAATCGTCGAAAGGTTCATCATTGTTGTCATCGTTCATTGTCAATTTTACGTCAACACCAGTACAGGTCATAAAGATTACAGAAAACGCTTCGTCAACTTGCTGCGTGAACATGACTAGAAGAATGACAATTTAAGCAATTCTGTGTAACACCAAAGCCTTTCTATTATAACACAAAGAGTACAATTCAATTCTGCTCAAATAGAAACGGATTCACTATACTCCTCAAACATGTCTATGCGATTACCCTTACATTACACTTACGTAATTTAGGGCGACAACGTTGTATTTATAATTTCTATTGAGTAACAGAAGATCGTAATCGATGGAGTATAAAGTGGTCTAACAACTGATTCCAAAAGGCGTTTATTCACTTCATTATGTTGCGCTAAGCTATTTTATTTCCCTTAAGATGTGAACACACTGCATTGTTATTGGAGTTCATTAGCTGCTTTTTTCTATCTGCTCAGCAAAGGAAAGTTTATTGATTTTGACAAATAACTCTATTGTGGATGGTTAACTGCTTCTTGAATCACTCTTATGGCACAAAACTTGATGTAACGGATAGAAAGTAAGCCAAACTAATAAGAAAATGGACTGTTTGAACAGATTGTTCATAGTAATAGTTACACAGTAAGTAAATTTTACACAATAGTTAAGAACGGAATTGAGGGTTTATAAATTTATATGACTCACGGCACTTACAGATTTATTACTTTTAGCGATTTACTTAAGTACCTGCTACTTATTGCAGCCATGCCTAATGGCTTTTCTGTGATTGCCTGTGAGAGTCAAGATATAAAAATTAGCTCGCCTATACTTCAAATGATTGAAGCGGAACATTTTGCGTCTAACACTAACAGTCAGGGACACAGAAAAAATCACGATAGCCAACATTTTATGGAAAAGTGTTGTTTGGGTTTCTGTGATTGTTCTCATGCGAAATCTATTTCGATTTGGACGCCTGTTAGTGATTACGGTTCTTCACTTGGAGAGCTACTGCAACTAGAGGAAGTTCAACATATGACTATAAATGTCACAAGTAATTTAACTGAAATTGGGCCAACTCATTGGCATGAGTTGATACTCCCTTACACTATAGACGGGATTTCATGCGTGCCTTTTCCCGTTATTGCGGCAGGCCACACCTTTACCTATGAATTCGATATTGAACAAAACGCTACATATTGGTATCACTGCCAATCAGGTCCTCAGGGACAACTTGAGCACCTTGGTCCTAAGATCATTGAACCTAGAGATGGCGATATCGGTGCGGAGGGGGAACACAAAATTATTCTCAGTGACTGGACCTTCGAGGACCCTCACGATGTATTCCGTCATCTGAAAGTTGCCCAAGGGAATTACAATTACCAGCAGCGCACAATTGATGACACGATTAATGATATAAAGAATCAGGGACTCATCAATACAGTCAAGGAACGAGCAACGTGGTCTCGTACGCGCATGAATCCAAGAGACATACTTGACGTAACGGGCGCGACCTATACATACCTAATGAACGGCCGTGACCCACAAACAAACTGGACTGAGTTATACAAATCGGGAGAAAGCGTACGTATAAGGCTTATTAACGGGTCTATAATGACATACTTTGATACCAGTATTTCGATGGAAGCGGAATATGATTATCGAGTTTTGCAAACGTCGTACATACAACCACGCAAATCTGTGTCTGCGTCACTATCAGAGTCAGAGCGGTTCGATAGACCATCTGGGGTTAATGCCATTCGTGTTGGCCTACGCTATCGAATGGAGGTTTCTCGTGAAATTGCTCAGTATGTTGGTGTTTTTTGGTTAAAAACATTAGGAAATACTGCATACAACCTTTGTAGCATTGGAGGTTCTGTTCACGAAACAGGCATTGTTTTTGGTGCTCGAGCATGATTCTGATGCCTGAACTTTACCAACAACTTATGGCGCTTTTTCTTCAGCTTTTGATTGCATTAGTTGCGGTTATTGCATGTGCGATGAGTCACTATCGTATATTGCAGTTCTTGGAAAGGCGAATAATGAACGCCTTCACTGGAGCGTACGGTCTAATTGTGCTTTTTTGTGGAATTACCGTTTCTCAACTATTCGCAGCACTATGGTTCACATTTGCTTTTCAAGCGTCCATAACGATGGACTTAGGCAACGTAAGTGGTGGCACACTAAATCCATTCATTGAGCTTTTCTACTATTCGATTATTAACTTAACTACGCTGGGTCTTGGTCAGATTGAGGCTTCTGACCACTTAAGATTTCTTGCTGGCGTGGAGGCCATGACGGGCTTTTTGCTAGTGAGTTGTTCAGCGTCTGTGCTTATTCGATATATGAAACATTAACCCTAAACTTGAGGAATTATATATGTCTAAATATACAAAATTTTTCGCAATGATACTTACTTCGACGGCTTTCATGCTGGTCATGATGTACTTCAATTCGTATTCAATTGAACACGTGTTTTTTAGTGAAACTCGCCTATACATGGCTATTTACATGGGCGCAATGATGGCAGTTATCATGCTGCTATTTATGCTCAACATGTATGAAAGCAAAACTAAAAACGTAGCTATTTTAGCAAGTAGCGTTGCCGTCTTTTGCTTTGCTCTATTTTTGGTGCGATCGCAAGCTACTATTGAAGATAGCGCGTGGATGAAAGCGATGATACCCCATCATTCCATTGCAATATTAACCAGTGACCGCGCAAACATCGCCGATGCCCGTGTTCAGCAGTTAGCAAAAGAGATTATCAGCGCACAAGAGCGAGAAATAAAAGAAATGGAATGGCTAATCGCAGATATTAAAGAAAACGGTATTGCGTCATCAGAAAGCGAAGCTTCAAGACGTCCTGTACCGGATTTTTCAGGCGAGTAATTACGAGTTTTCACAATCAAAAAATAGTTGGAGAATCATCATGAGTAAATCGGCATCGCTGTATAGAATGCATACGAAAGAACACATTTGCCCCTATGGTTTACGTTCAAAAGACTTATTAGAGAGAAAAGGGTATGACGTCAAAGATCATAAACTGAGCTCTCGTGAAGAAACAGATAAATTTAAAGATAAACATGGCGTTGAAACAACGCCTCAAACCTTTATTGATGACGAACGTGTTGGAGGTTATGACAACCTCAGAGAATTTTTCAACATGGGCGAAGCCGGGCAGACTGGCACAACCTATACACCTGTTATTGCAATTTTCGCGACCGCATTTCTAATGGCATTAGCTATTGTTTTTGCTCAAACCGGAACTATCGAATCGCTGTTATCAGTTTCAGTAATCGAAATATTTGTCGCGCTAAGTATGTCCATTTTAGCTATCCAAAAATTACGGGATTTGTATGGCTTTACCAATTCTTTTATTACTTATGACCTGTTGGCAATGCGTAGCATTCGGTATGGATACGTTTACCCATTTGCTGAAGCATTCGCAGGAATAGGTATGCTTGCGGGATTGTCTGGCTTTGTTGTTGGCCCAGTGTCCTTATTTATTGGGACAATAGGTGCGATATCGGTATTTAAAGCCGTGTACGTGGATAAGCGTGAATTAAAATGTGCCTGCGTTGGTGGAGACAGTAATGTTCCCCTTGGGTTTGTTTCGTTGACCGAAAATCTATTTATGATAGGCGCGGGACTTTGGATGCTATATCTGGCAATCGGCAGTTAAGTGTTATGTGTCGCTCCAACCATTATGGATGGAGCGACAAGTTATGAGTAATTGTGTCAATATTTTAACCAACACTTTTAACCTTATTAGTGCAATACCAGAGGACCCAACTACCTAAGGTTATATCAAGGGCACCGCAAAACATTGGCCACCACTGCGGTATATGGTTTCCAACGCTTAAAATATGCATGGCAAAATCGTAAAGGCCATGACCTATTAAAAGGACACCAATTGCCAATGTATAGCGAGAATACCAATACAATGTAATGAGTGTGAAGAGCACAAAAAACATCCACTCATGCCATATAAATCGACTTTCTAGCACTCCAAATAATGGATAATAACTCGCGATCACAATAGTGAGTGTTGGAAAAAAACTTCGGTCTTTATCGAATTTATTTAACTTCGCCAATCCAATGATTAAAACCGCTACCATAGCCCCTATTGAAGTACTCACTAACACGTTAATCACCCACGTGCCGGCAATAGGAAAATTGCCCCTTCCAGCGGCCAAAACTTGCCACGTTTTTACTCGTCTTTGCTTGTAGAAAACGCTTTTAAAGCTTGTTCCAGCGAATCTTCAAATTTTTCTTTATTGCGACAACCGTCATCATTTTGATCAGAACCGTTTTCTGCTGGTTTAGCAGCTTGATTTGGTGTGTTTGTGACTTGGAGTAAATCGTTATTAAGCATTGTGGAATCCCATTTGTTCGCGTTGATTACATTTTGAAAATTCATGTGCCAATACTGCACTAGTTATCTTCAGCAAAGACCAAGCCAAAGTTTAAAATGAACACACGTTTTGAATTAATCCGACTGACAGTAAACAGAATTGAAAACGGATACTCTCAATGCAGCTATACAATGCGCCTAACAATCTGCCCATCACATCATTACAACGACTTTCGCACCTTCGCTCGTCAACTTTTCTACGCAAAAAATAGCGACATTGCCAGCGCCCGAAATAAGCGCTGTTTTTCCCGCTAGTTTTCGTTGCGCATATTGAGCATATGTTGGGTGAAATAAACAACACCGTAACCTGTCGCCTCGGTTCTGATAAGGCTACCGCCATAAGAAAGTCCTTTGCCCGTTAGCGTTACGACAAATCGATTCTTTAATCGCTTATATTGACCAAATAAAAAACTAATTTCCCTTCCACCTACACCGATGTCGCCGGCTGGGATGTCTGTATCTTCCCCAATATGGTTTGAAAGCTCAATCATTAGTGATTGGCAAAAGCGCATGATTTCACGATCACTTTTTCCTTTAGGATCGAAATCACTGCCACCTTTTCCTCCCCCAGAGGAAGTCCAGTCAGTGCATTTTTATAGACTTGCTCAAACGCTAAAAACTTTAATACACTTTGCGTAACATTCGGGTGAAATCGCAGCCCGCCCTTATAAGGCCCAATAGCATTATTAAACTGAACTCTCCATGCTCTATTGCAGTGGAAGTGCCCCTTATCGTCCTCCCAACACACTCGAAAAATCACAATGCGGTCAGGCTCTGTCATTCTTTGCAATATATGGCCATCACATAAGGCATAACGGAACCTGTGAATTCATGTTCTGCTTGATGGAATTCATGCTCGGCTGGGTTTCTTTCAATTATTCCCAAATTAAATGACTTAATTCTGTCCGCTTCGTTTTTATTATGTTACACAGTGTTGTCCTGTTTTCGTTTGGTATGGCTGAACGATCAGGCGTAATATAAGGCTGATCGTTGCTATTGAAACAGTTACTTTTTATAGGTTTTCCTAGGTGGAACACGGTGGCAACTCCAGGGTTTGTGTTTTGCATTTTCACGAATGTTTTCGTCAACGAATTGATAATAGCCTTCTTTCATTTTTGTCCAAAAGTCGTCCGAAATGTCTGCCCCGTTGTCACGAATGATTGTCTCAATGCCATCTAAATTGCAGTGGGTTGCATCGTAGCCTATATGCAGGGTACTTTTGGCGTCCTCAAATGAAACCGCATCGATTCCAAAGGTCCCATCAATGCCAGCAATAATTGCTTCTATGTTATCTTCGGTAATGCCAACCAACTTTAAATGCCGCACGACTAAATTCGCCTCTGATACACCGACTCTGTGATCTAAATCGCTCATCTTTTCCTCCTATAAATCGATTGTTAACTTGTTTATTTTCGTCATTTCTTTAATTATTTAAAACACTATAGGCACCTAGCTGCTGCTTCATTAACGATTGTAAAATTGACATTCTTTGTTCAAGATAAAACAAATGTTCGTCGACCGAATTTCCCATGACTACAAAGTCGTCCCCTTCTATAGCGCTGTCGATAAGAACGAGACTTCGTTGAAGGCCATTTGTGTACGTTTCTTCCAAATGTGCTTTGTGTTGCACATCCGTTTCACTTTGGAGCCTCTTCTCAATATTCGTTAAATAAGTTTCCATCATCTTCATATGCTCAACGATGAGTGTTTGCCTTTCAGAGACGTCGTTGATCCGTTGAATGCGTTGCATAAGTGCATCCATGACACGCTCGTTACTTCGCAGCATATCATCCGCGCTCATCGACGTTTGAGCAGCAGCAAATATAGCGGGTAACAACCCTCCGACGAACACTAATGAAAGTAGTACTTTGTTCATTTTGTAATCCTTAATTAGCGCTTGAAACGTTTGAAATACCCATACGGGGAAACCAACCGGGCGTCGTTTGTTTATAGTGTCTGTAGCTATCACCAAACTCGGATTCAGCTTGCAGCTCTTCTCGTGTGGCGAGTCGAACATAAACAACAATAAGAATTGGAAACATAAGTAAGGTTGGCAGTGTTGGCCATTGCAACAAAAAGCCAAACATGATCAGTATAAATGCAACATATTGTGGATGCCGGCAGCGCGCGTACCATCCAGTAGTGGCTAAACTACGCGATTTTTGCGCGTGGTGAAGGACACTCCAAGAAGCGGAAAGTAAAAAGAAACCTAAAATGATGATGACATTACTTAAGATGTGTAAAACATCCCAGTGAGCATCGCCGGATAGCCCCAGCAAGGTATGCCACAAGTGACCATTTTCATGCGCTAAAAAGTCTACCCCTGGATAACTTTCCGCTAACCACCCTGACAAAAAGTATATTGTCAGGGGGAAACCATACATTTCGGTAAATAAGGCCACAATAAAAGCGGAAAATACACCTAGGCTTCGCCAATCTGTTTTCGACTTCGGCTTGATGAAACTAAACGCAAAAAAGATAAAAATGGCTGAGTTTATGATGACTAGTGCCCAAAGCCCATAATCAGAATCACCGTGCATTACTATTCTCCGTTTTATGTTTTCCTTTACAGGCCTGCTCTAACCCTTCGATATAGCCTTTTCGATATTGCTCATTGTCCTCGGTTTGTTCTTTAAATGTCTTTTCGGTGTGATCATGTGTTTCATGTCCTTTGCCATGACTGCCGTGCATAAAAATGTGCATGACAGGGCACAACAACAAGATCAAGTAAGGTAAATACGGAAACACATGCTCACCATGCTCAACCAGCAAGAAGTAGCTCGCGGCGGTAATAAGGCCTATGGCAGACCAACCACTGGGTGTGCGCCAAAAGGGGACTTTTTGTTTATTCATAATACACCTCGCTTTGGAATCGTTTACGTTAATAAAAAGCGTTTAATCACTTGATCACCAACGTGCCACGATACATTTGCATCTGACAATGAAATGGGTAAACGCCGGCACTGGAAGCAGGAATGGTGACCGTCACTCGCTTGTTAAGCGCTAATGTTTCATTGATATCCAACTCCGGGATCAATAACGTTTCTGCACAGGGCGTTGCATCTTGTCTGACGAACATAAGCTGAAAGGATTGATGCGCCGGCACCGTGATATTGGCAGGCTGATACACGCCATCTTTTACAAGGACTTCGATACTGCCGTCTTTTATCTCCGTTGATTGAGCTTTGTAAAGCCAAAACCACCAAACAATAAGCCCAATCAGAATAAGCCCTGCTAAATTAATCCATATCATCATTGTGTTCTCCTAGTGCTCTTTCGCTTTAAATAGACGTAATCGGTTAGCATTGGTCACCACCGTTAGTGATGAAAATGCCATCGCTGCACCAGCAATAACTGGGTTAAGCAGTATCCCTAAGAAAGGATAAAAGACGCCTGTCGCAAATGGTATTCCAGCGACATTATAGATAAATGCACCGAAGAGGTTTTGCTTAATGTTACGCAGCGTTGCTTTGCTCACGGCAATTGCATCCGCTAACCCGTGGAGGGAGCCGCGCATCAACGTTATATCCGCACTCTCTATTGCTACGTCAGTTCCTGTACCAATCGCAAAGCCGACATTGGCATGAGCAAGGGCCGGTGCGTCATTGATCCCATCACCGGTCATACCCACGATTTCGCCTTCACGTTGAAGTTCAAGTATTTTGTTTGCCTTATCTTCCGGCAATACTTCGGCAACGTAATCTGCAATCCCCGCTTTTCGGGCGACGGCTTTTGCGGTCAGTCGATTATCTCCGGTTAACATCACAACACGTATCCCGTTATGCTGTAGCCGCTTTATCGCATCTATTGAGTCGGGTTTTATTGGGTCAGCGACGGCAATCACGGCGACTAATGTAGAATCAATAGCAAAATACATAGGAGTCTTTGCATCCGCTGCTAACCTCTGCGCTTTATCGATGTAATGATGAAGCTCTATCCCTTGTTCTATCATCAATTTTTCATTTCCAAATAGCAGGCGTTGAGAATTTAGCATGGCTTCAACTCCCTTCCCCGCAATGGACTGAAAATCAGTAACGGAATGGATCGGCACACCTTGCTCCTTTGCAGATTCTACGATCGCCATGGCAAGTGGATGCTCAGAACCAGACTCAAGGCTAGCCGCCAAAGAAAGCACGTCGTTGTGACTATGATCTGAAGCTATAACGACATCTGTTACTTTAGGGGCCCCCTCAGTAATAGTGCCTGTTTTATCTAGAACCATAGTGGTTATTTTTGATGCAGATTGCAGCGCTTCGCCGTTTCGGATAAGAACCCCCGCTTCAGCCGCCTTTCCCACACCGACCATCACCGACATCGGTGTGGCCAAACCCAAGGCGCAAGGGCATGCAATAATCAGTACTGTGGTTGCAGAAACGATTGCAAAAGCTACTTCAGGAGATGGACCAAAATTCAGCCAGACCAGCGCACTGATCACGGCAATGATCATGACGACCGGTACAAAATAGGCGGAAATCATATCTGCTAATCGACCAATAGGCGGTTTAGAATTTTGTGCGCGTTTTACCATGTTAATAATTTGAGCAAGCGCGGTATCTTTTCCCACGCGCTCTGCTCGAAAGACGATAGAGCCAGATTTGTTGATCGTGCCGGCAACAACCTCATCGTCTTTTCGTTTTTCTATGGGCATGGGTTCACCCGTTAGCATTGATTCATCAATACTTGTCTGGCCCTCGACAACTAAGCCATCAACAGAGATGCGTTCCCCAGGGCGAACCCGGATAAGATCATTTAGAAGAACATCTTCAATCGGAATATCTATATCATGCCCATCACGAATGACGCGAGCTGTTTTGGCTTGTAAACCAATCAGTCGTTTAATTGCCTCGGACGTTTTACCGCGTGCTTTTATCTCAAGCGCTAAGCCTAAATTAATGAGACCAATGATCATGGCTGTTGCTTCAAAATAGACATGCCGCGCCATTTCAGGCACATATCCGGGGAAAAACACAACGACCATAGAGTACAACCAGGCTGTTCCTGTCCCCAATGCAATCAAAGTATCCATGTTCGCGGCGTGATTTTTAAAGGAGTTCCAAGCACCTACATAAAAATGCCGACCAGAAAACACCATAACACCCAATGTCATGATCCCTACAATCAACCACACGATCCGCTCAGTGGTCGTGTTGACGCTCATTTCCCCCGTCACCAAGCCATAAAGCATAAGTGGCACACCCAGAGATAATGCAATGACCATGTCTCGCATTAGTTTTTTATAATATGCCCAGTCCGCCTGTTCCTTTTCTTCAATGGCAGCCTCATCTGAATCCGTATTCGCTAATGTTGCGTTATACCCAGCTTGCTCTACCGCCTTAATCAATGCGTGGGAGGATGAACTGCCCAACACCAACACCGTGCGTTCAGCAAAATTCATCTCAGCATTGGTGACACCCGAGACCTGTTTTAAGGCCGCTTCAATTTTAGACACACAACTGGCGCAACTTGCACCTTGGATATTGAGTTGTACCTCACCTGAAGACGCAGAGACTTGCTCAGCATGTGTTTCACTCTCGACCGCCTTACTAGCGGTTGATACTTTTTTGTCACCGCCACAACACGCATGGGCTTTCGTATTGTCTGTTTTTGCATTCATGAGCCGCTCCTTCTCTAAATATTGTTATGATTTAAGTGCTGTGAAACCTTCAATCAAATGGCAAATTGTATCGGCAGTTTGATGCTGATCCGGTGTATTTTCCCATTCTGACATGGCTTTTCGCATTCGCATTCTTAGCTCATGCATGTCCTGATACCGCCGTTCGGTTTCTTTCAACCTTTTTTCAATAAGGCATCGCACAGTCGGGCAGGGTACGTTTGTTCGCGAAGACGTAACTAATATTTCTTTGATATCATTGACCGAAAATCCTAATGATCGCGCACTTATAATAAATCTCAATCGTGTTAAATCTTGAGGCCGATAATATTTGTAACCATTGTGAGATTTACTTGGCTCCAGAAGCCCAATGCGCGTGTAATACCGCACACTGTCGGCGCTAATTCCTAGTGCATCTGCAATTTCTTTAACGCGCATTTCAACGCTCCTCTTTTATCAACATAGATATGCGGTTAAGCACGCCTTTAATCCTATGTTCTACTCTCACGTTACCAGGATAAACCTATGTGTTGCTCACAGGTCAACATCTATTCTTTCAGCAGATCCTTGGAAGCGGCTCATCTTCGAGTTCATTCATGAAACGCCTTCCTCCCATTGGCGTAACAATGGTCACGCGCCCTTTTGATTCGGTGTTTTTTACTATTACACCAATGTGTTCGGCCTGCTCCCCGTTTCGAATGCTCCGCCAGTGTGCATAGCACGAACCGCGTGCACCCCAATGCCATCATCTCGCTGCAATAGATTTCCAACACCAATGATAGCGTAACGCTTAGCCGCATTTTTGATTTGGTCAATTGGTGTAATAGTTTCTAGTGATAGCATCGGTATTTTCCTTATTAGCTATGAGGTGCTGGAATTGACCAGCCAATTACAAAGGATAAAGAGAGAACGATCACCGATAGACCAAGTAATTTTGTTGACCTAATGCGTAGACTTGTGCTTTGGCGCATCACGAGTTTGACCGCGATTATTGTTTGGATCAGGTAATAAAGTGCAAACCCTTTTGATGCGAGATTAATAATTTCAAATACGTTGGATGACCAAACTAATATACCTGCGATGGCGATGACTAAAACATAGTAAAATTGGGGGGAGATAGGTAAATGGAAAAGCTCTTTTAAGAGACCTCCGCCACCGATAGTATCGGCTAATGCTGCACTTAACTGACTTGCCGTAGCGGCAACCAGTAATAAAATCGGCAATACCCATATTGCTTGCCCTAGAGTGTAGCTAATCGTTGTTTCGTTTAATTCCGTGATCGGAAAATCCAGAAAAATAGGACACGTTAGACCGATAAAAACAACATAAAGAAAAATAGCGATCCACTGAGCATAACGACTCGCTTTAATACGCTGTTCTGGCGTATAGTTAATCCCCATAAAACGGGTTGTCTCGAACCCTTGCGTTACCATAAGCATCCCTGCGAGCATGCTAACAGTTTCAAAATGGCTCAATGCCTGTATCGCTTCATGTTGAAACCAAGCACTTTGTACTTGCATGTCGTAGGTTGCCAGCGCTGCGAGCACACCTACTATAATAGCCAACTTTATTGTCACGGCGAATAGCTCAATGGTCTCTAGTCCCCTAGCACCACGGAGCCAAGCGACCACCATAATGATGACAAGCAACCCACTGGTAAACAGTTTGATGTACGTCGTATCAGAGATTGATAAACGATCAAAAACAAACGCTGCAAACAAACTAATATAAAACGCCACGGAAATGGCATATGCCGTACCAAGCGCCCATTGACTTGCTTTTTCAAGCGTCACAATAATGCTTTGTTGATTGCTAGCTAGCTCAGGTTCTGCATGGCGTATATTGAAGCGAATGACCGATCCCAACGCATATGCCAGAATAGACAACAAAACTATTCCAAGCAGTGCCCATTTCCCCATTACCGAATGCAGCAGTGGTGCAATGATCAAAAAGCCGCTACCAATAATGGAAGCCAACGGTGTGACTGTTGCCCGCCATTGGACAGATTGTCGTAAGCGAGACAGAAACAATACTATTGCGATCAACACCGAGGTTACGAGCGCAATGGAATTTGTGATCACGGTTTGCCCCCTTTAATGGTGTTTATACCATCCGGCACGCTTAATATCGTTCCAGGACGTAGATTGATGACAGGCATAGCATTCCTCAACTTTAGCTTTAGGCTCGCCTGCCACTTTGGCGGAAATCATTTTAAAATGCTGCATATAGTGACTGGGCGGCGCTTCATGACATTGATTGCAATCACGTGATTGACTCGACGGGTGAATAAACTTTGGCAGTGACCATTTGTCTGTACTGTGACACTGCACGCAATCCTCTCCAAATAGACCTAAATGGCGATCATCGTTGCTGTGACATTGCGTACAATTTAATAAGGCTTCTTTATCACTGACCTCAGGGTGCACAAACAAGGGATCGGGAGTTTGTTTATTCGCTAGTATGTTCTCTAAAAACGCCATGGTGGCAGCGCCCTCGTCAAACGGGACATTTGGGGTGGGGAGCATATTGAAACCAATGTCGACTAACGCTATATGGCTCATGAGCGAAATATTGGCCGATTCACCTTTGTGTTCTACATGGCAACTTGCACATTCTTTAATGTCGGTATGAAATGCAGTGGGTTGACGCGCTACGATATGCGTATCATTTGCATGACACGCCACACATTTGTCACGCTCAACGCCCTTCATCGGCGTGTGACAACTCAAACAGTCATCCGCGAGAAAGGCATGTGCCTTACTGAGTGAACCGGGTTCAACCATTTTTTCCCATGGAATTTGTGCGCTATCTTCAGGCATATGAATGAAATGACTGACGCCAAAGCCAGCAGCAACTAAGCCAAGAACAATTATTATCCATTTCATCATAACCAGCGCAGTCCAAAGTAAACTTCACTGAAAATGTGAAAAAACAGGACTACATAAAGTGTCATTGAAATCACGATGTGAAATTTTAACCAACGAGAAAACCACATCTTAGCCGTGTCATGAATGAGAATGCTGTACTCAACATCGGAAATTGTATCAATGATGGACAGAACCTGGCTTTCTTGTTTGAACAATTTACTTTGTGCTGAAGTAGGCACATTTAACGTGATGTAAGGAATATGTCGTGCGGATGTTTGGGCAAACGTCGAATATCTGACATCACAGACTGCGTTTTTCAACGCCTGTTTTGCGTTAGAAAGCGCAAGGTGGAGTTCATTTACTTGGCGCTTTTTCTCTTTCACATTCGATGAAATAAGACCGAGTACATATCGACCCACAAACCCACTGATCACAACGACCATCATAAAGATAACAAGCGAAACTCCGGTAGCACTATCAAAACGATGGGCGCTATGGATCAGCGCTAGAATAGGCCCCAGCACACCAGCATAGATGTGTAGACGCAGGAGCGTTGACATAGCAATGTGCTTCGTCACGACTTTTTTAAGTGATTTGTTACGCTTAATGATCATGTATACTAATGGGATAAGCATTAATACCGAAGCGCTTAAACCCACGCCAAATCCAATAAAACTGCCTGGGAATGCTGGGTCTCTATGCCATACAAAACCGAGCCATAGCAGGATCATTAGGACAACCAAGCTGCTTACAATTGTGCGCTCTTGAGAATTCATTAAGCCTCAACCTCCACATCAGATTTAGGGATAGCTTGGCACGCCAGAATATACCCACTGATCTTATCTTCAGGTTCCAGCCCATCATCAACCTCCATATCGACGTCACCACGTAGCAGTTTCACCTTACAACTCCCGCACGAACCCGCTCTGCATGAATTCTCTATATCTACATCGAGTCCATCAGCGACGTCTAATACGGTCTCATCCGGACCCGCGTGGGCTTCGACGTCTGAAAGACTAAACCGTACTTGTCTGTTGTCGCCTGCGTTGGTGTTAGTGGCTAATTGAGGTTTAACGGGGGCGGGCTTTGGTTTAGCAGCCCCAAACGCTTCGGTTTTAATATGCGTGTCAGGCATACCCAATTCGGCTAGCATTTTTTTCGTAGCATCCATCATTGCAGGAGGACCACAAATATGCGCAGTTTTTGAGGCAATATCTGGCACAAATTCGTTTATCATTGCGGATGAGAAGCGGCCTTGGGGACCCATCCAGGATGTACCCTCTGCTTGAGTCATACTGACCAGTACTTTTAACCGAGGGTGACGTGCTTGCAGATATTTTAATTCCTGCTCAAAAATAAAGTCGTTGGACGTTCGCGTACAAAACAGAAAATAAATATCACCGTCCCAGCACGTCGTCGTTAAGTAACGGACAGCGCTCATCATCGGTGTGACCCCCACTCCCCCAGAAATCAACACAACGCTGTTTGCACCATGACCATTGAAATAAAATTTACCGCCGGGGGCTTTAATTGAAAGCGTATTTCCTACCTCAACCGCGTCATGCATATAACGAGAAACCACACCGAACTCCTCTCGTTTAATCGTAACTTCAAAGTAATACTGTTCAGTGGGCGATGATGCAATGGTGTATGAGCGCTTAACTGGCTTTTCAATACCATCGATGGTCAGTGTGAACGTGACAAATTGACCTGGTTCAAAATCAAATGGAATGGTTTGTCCATCTGGGCTGGCTAGACGTAACGTTTTAACATCATGGGTTTCATTAAAAATCGCGGTTACTACCATATCGCCACTAAAAGTGCCCTTGCGCGGTGAGGCAGTGGATGACAATGCTGGCTCGCTACTTTGCGCAGTTGCCGAAGCATGCTGCTGGGCAGGCGGAATAGATTCGGCAATAGAGGGAACTTTTGTCGTTGGCGCAGATGTGCTTGCGGCGTCAGTAGACTTAAGCTCTTCGAGCAGCGCAGCAGCTCTGCGCATCTTAAATCCATACACATACACCATAACGATTGTAAATATGAGTAAAACAAGCATCACTGCGCTGTGAAACGGTGTCATACCAAATAGGGTTGAAGTACCTTTTTCCGGCGCACTGGGAAGCAAATTCATTTGTGACTTGAACCAGGTTAATGCCACTCTTCGCGGTTCTTGGCCGTCTTGTATGGCACGTTTCGCAGCAAGACCACTGTCAAAATGGGCTATACCCTCTTTAACTGTTTCAACAGCCATTTGCATTTGGGAATAGTCATCAGTGGCAGCAGCGCGGGCAAGCCAATCAAAACCTGTAGCGAGTTGCTCACTTCCTTGTTGCATCCTCGCGGACGCTTTACTCAGAACAATCTCTCTTTGCTCGGGTGTGGCTGAATGCATTCGCATTAGCGTGGGATAGAGATCTTTAGGTTTGGGTGCACCCATTTTCTCCATCATTTTATCCATGCCTTTTGCCATACCAGGACCCATCATGGAACTAACATTGCCCGGTGGCCCTTTACCTTGAGTAGCAGTCAGTTGAACATCCGTATTAGCGTTGACAGTGGGATTATTGGTTGCTTCAGGATGGTGGCTTGCATGCTCACTATCCTCTGGCTGTTGCTGTGCGTAACTGCTCGTCGTTGCGAATAACAGCATAACGTTCAGAATGACGGCGTAACGCAGAAAAAATGATGTGTGTGGCCACCACATTCTCATAACTCACCTGTTTGTTCGGCCATCCACAGGCTATTTATCTTCGCGATCTGAGAGGGCGTTAATACTGATACCGCTTTCCCTACCGATGTAATAAACTGCAACCGCAAGGCGCTGTTTGTGGCCTCTATTTCGCTAATGATATCTTTGATTTTGTCGTATTGAGGTAGCCCTAGAGCTGTCAATTCCCACAATGATGCTTCTAGTGTACTTCGCTGCTGCGTTAGGCTTTGTTGAGTCGACTCCCACTCAGTTTGGATCGTTAGAAGCGTTTGGTACTGATCATTGGTCAATTCCAGCGTTTCTTTATGGTTTAAGAAAAAGGCTTGCTCTCCAACGTGATATAAATGCAGCGCGCCACTGACACCGGGTAAGCTTTTATTTGATGGAAAACTAGATAATAACTCTTTTTTATTTTGTTCAGGTGGTGTACCCATCATTGAGCTATTTTTCATCATCATCTTGCACATCATTCCCATGCACGATTTCCCGCGCATTGTCATCATGCCTTTACCCTTTCCCATTTCCATTGTGTTTGTTGCCGAAAGGGGCATTGAAGATGTATTGAGTGAAACACTGGTATCACTCGGATTAACACTCTCATTGCTTTTTGACTGGGTCGCTAATGAATTGTCTAACGAGCGCAAAGCGGTTTGGATTTTAGCGAAGTCATCAACGTTTAACTCAGGCTTAGTATTCATAGTTTTTGATGAACTGGGTTTATTTTCTGAATTCGTTTTTTGTGTTGCTGATGAGCACGCGGTTGTGAATAAGACACTCGCTAACCCCAGCGCCACAATAACCGCAATACGGTAGTCTTGGTGATAAATTCTAATATTCACAACGGCATACTCCTATCTGAAATGTCGACTAAAAGCCACGATCAAACTCGACCATGTCATAGCGAGCAATTTCGCCATTAAGTACTGAAGCTTCAGCGAAGTGTTCATCTTTAGTTTTACCTAGGCGGATTTTGCCAACGAATTCACGCGAATAACCATCATCACCTTCTGAAATAACATAAGGATCATAAACTGTGCGATAAACATTGAAGACTTGATGTTCCTTCAGTCCATCCGTATCAGATACACATACCACGACTTGTTTATCGTCAACCGTAACAACCTGCCCACTCATGATGTAGTCGTGATAAATCTGGCTTGCGCAGCCGCCTAGTAATCCAACTGACAAGACTACAATTGAAAAAAACTTAATTAATTTATTCATGTAAAATTCCTGCAATTATTGGTATAAACGAGACAGCAGGTCCCCTCCTGCCTCGTAACGTGGTGATTAGTTCTTTTTGTGCTTATGTATTGGCTTAGATTTTTCAGCGGTGTGCCCCATCATTTGGCTCATCATGTCTTCCATCATCGACATACGCTGTTCCAGTGTTTTCATTTTGTCTTCGGTGGACATATCACTGTGTTTGTGTCCCATTCTCTTTTCGCCTTTCATTCCTTTTCCCGCTTTCATCCCCATTGAGTCGCTTCCTTCCATCATGCCCATCATGTCTTGCATCTTTTGAGCATGCTCTTGCAGCATGACTTCGCGCTTCTCTGGATCCGATTCACTTTTAACGGCATTTAAGATCGCGCGCATTTCTTCCATATGCGTTTGCATTTTTTGCATCATCTGACCGTCCATCATCGACATTTCAGATTTGTCAATGTTTTGTTGTGCATAAGAAGTTGCGATTGGCGCAGCAACTATAGCGCTGGCCAGTAATAGTGAAGTAAGCTTTTTCATAATGTTTCCTTTGGTTATGCTCAGTTGAGCGTGTTAGATTGAAAATTAAGCCTTTTCACCTTAATCCTATGTCTTAGACTCAGGTCAATAGGCTATTTGGATGATAAAAATTCAGCTAAAGCTTCAAGCTCTTCATCTGTAATCGGCATTTGCGGCATTGCAGAAGAAGCGTTATTAAATTGAGGCTCTTTAACCTTGCGCAAAAAGAATGCCCTGCCTTTTTCGCTGATAACATTATCCAGCGATGGACCGAGTGTTCCGCCTGCGCCTTGCACTTGATGACACCCCTGACAGCCATAGCGAGTGAGCACCTCTTTTGGATCTGCAGCAATATTGACAACCTCCTTCACGTTCATTGCTTGAGCAGGTGTTGTAGCAATTTCCATAAATTCGAGAATGGCCTGTACTTCGGCCCCCTTCAGGTGTGCCTTTTCTCGCATGTGGGGCATAATGACTTTCCATTCACTCTTGGAAAATTCTTGAATTGGCCGACTGTTATGACATCGTGCGCAGTTGTTGTTGATCAATTCTGCACCTGACAATAGCTCGGTACTGCTTACTTGAAGCGAGGTCAGTAAGGTGGAGAACAAAACAAAAATGGTAACAGTTAATTGGTTTTTCATCATTAGCCCTCCTAAAAGCCATAGCTGAATTGCACAGCGAAACGCTTGTCATCTGGACCATCAACTACATCAGTATCCTCATAACCCACTTTGATAACTGAACGAGGATCTAACCAGTAGTTAACACCGACCATCCAACGTTCAGCTTCTTCTACTTTTTTGGTTTGAGCATGTTCAATGACAATTTCAGTGCTGCCGAGCCCATCAAATAAGTGACCTATAAAAAATGTCCCTTGTAAAAACCACCCATTGCGGGAAAACGAATCGATAACATCTTCGTAATCTTTCTCAACAAACGCATCGGTTTCTGTGCGAATGTACTCGCCTCGTAAAATAGCGTGTGTACTGATCAAGTTGATGTCCACACCATTGGCCTTAATGTCTAATTGCCCATTTTCGTCATAGGCTCCTTGATAATAAGAGGTACCAATTTCTATCGACGGGAGCAGCGCTACGGCAATTCGGCCGCCAAAGGCTTTATTGCTATTGTTATCAGAGTTTGTCGCTTCAAACTCGACCTCAGGAAACGCTTCTCCATGTTCATCCGCATCAGGATCTATCGACGCGGTGGGTGAAATTAAGCGAGCCAGTGCAATATCATGGTCGTCGACCACTCCTTCTTCGTCATATTCCGCTTCTGACCGAGGTCCGTTTGTCATAAAGACATCAAGAAACACTTTGGCTGAGCCCACTTGATAAACTTGTTGAGCTGCAACACCAACATCGCTCAATATTGGCAGTATGGGATCCATTGCTTGGCTAGAGCCATGCGCGCCATATATTCCAGGCGTCCAGATACTGCGGTTGATCCAACTGGGATGCCAATTGGCACTAAATTGTCCAAACGGCAGTAGAAATTTACCTGCCGTAATGGTCGTGTTGTCGTTTAAAAAGTAGTGGATATCTGCGTATTCAAGTTCAGTTACCGTTTCTCCATCTGCATTTAATCCAACCTCAAGCTCTGCCTCTACGTGCATCTTGTCATTTAGACTAAATAAGAAAATCGGTACAAAACGTGCCGAAAACGCATCAGTACCAGCCACATCGGCACTTTCGTATTTTACATCTCCATACCCAACAAAGACGAAACGCTCACTCGATTCAGCCGCGTATAATGGCTGCTGCATCATCAGCCCAGCGGACAATATGGTTGCCAGTTGTAGTGTTTTTTTCATTCGCATTGCAGTTTCCAGTATGTACTGTTTTGATTACTAACTTGGGTGTGCGGTAACATAAGCGCCGCCCTATTCTTCTTTGGAATTACGTATCCACTAGGAATGCTATGGAGGGGCGGTCATCCGGTGGAATTGTGCGTTTTAACGTGACGTACACCTCAATGAAACTATCTGTTTCAATTTCCACAGGCATAAACCAAGGCGATAGGGCGATAATGGCCAACGATACGTTCGAGTTAGCATTATCCGAGCGCATTAATTCTGGCTTCTTCAAATGCATGCGAGCTTACTGTTTCCGAATTGAGCAGTAATAAGGCAATACAGAGTAATGTTTTCGTAAGTCGTTGCACCGAACTTCCTTTTCGCTTTTATTAATATTCATCCTAAACCCCACATCTTAAATTTAATTGATCTAGATCAAACTTTCACAAAAATCGGATTACAAACACATTACAATTTTGTAATGAAATCATTAACTTATTTATCGTTAATTCAAAGTTATCTATTCTCGAACTCGGTTAGTTGACCTCATCTAGATTGTTCTAAAGCAATATATTTATTTGGGAGGGGCGTTTTTTAATTGGGTGAATGGATAACAAGAAATGATGAAGTACAAAGTTGCGGTAATTACCGGTGCAGGTTCAGGCATTGGATTGGCATTAACCAATCAGTTTTTGTCAATGGATGATGACACGTTTGTAATTGCAATAGGTCGACAGAGCTCTGAATTGAGAGCGCTTTGTGAAAAGTTCAATGCTCGACTTGTCATCAAGCACATCGATTTCAATCACACAGGGGCAACAAAAAGAATCGAACAGGTGCTCGGTAAATACGACCGCATTGATTATTTAGTGCACTGCGCAGGAATTGTTACACCGCTGAAACGTATCCACACAATCGACTATGAAGATTGGTGTGCAACACAAAAAGTGAATAGTGATATCCCCTTCTTAATAACAAAATTATGCCTAAACAAGTTCAAGCATAGCCGTGTACTTTTTTTGACAAGCGATCATCCTGTAACGGCTGTTGAAGGTGCATCAGCATATTGCGTGAGTAAAGCAGCTATACAAATGATGTGTGATTGCTTTAGACAAGAAATTAGTCATGATATCGCGGCTTTTGCCACAGTGGCCCCAGGGAACGTCGATACCCCGATGCAAAAAAAAATACGAGAGATATCCAGCGACGTGTTGCCGATGTCAGTGCTTTTAAGAGATATGCATAAAGAAAGCAAACTGCTTCCGCCCCACTTAGTGGCCGAATACCTCTGCCAACTACTAACTCGTATCGACTTTAAGACGTTTGGAACAACGCAGTGGAACGTATTACGAAGTGCAGTTAAAGAGCCGCAACGACCAATGAATGCAAATAGCAATATTTTAACGACAGCGGAAAAAACTTCCTTGCAGTATCTACAAGACAAAATTGACGGCGATGTCTGGGCAACTGGAAGCAAGGAATATACGTTGCGGCGTCGTTTATTCAATCAAGCCATTTCGCATTTTCCGATTGCGATAGTCGTACCTAAATCAGAAGCTGATATTGTCAAGACAATCGACTATGCAAACAGGCAAAATTTACAGATTACTATTAAGGGGGCTGGACACGGTGTGACAGGGGCGGCCGTCATTAATGGTGGGATAGTAATTGATATGTCAGCCTTTCAAAGTATAGAACTTTATGCGGATGGCGAATCAGTTAAAGTCGGCGCAGGCGTTAGAAACCGAGATTTAGACTTCTTTTTGTCACACCATAATAAAGTAGTGCCTTTGGGCACCTGTCCGGATGTGGGTGTAGTAGGGGCTACACTAGGCGGAGGTATTGGTTTTCTATCACGTAAACACGGTTTAAGTTGTGACAACGTCTTAGCATTCAACCTGATCACAGCTGATGGTCAGAAGAGGGTCGTAAACGTTAGAGAACATACAGATCTTTTTTGGGCATTGCGCGGCTGCGGAGGGGCTCAGTTTGGGGTAGTCACTCACGTGACATTCAAATTACACTCAGAACCAGACTATATCGAAGGAGGGACCGTTGAATGGCCAATCCACAAGGCGAAAGGGATATTGACACAATACAGTAAAGCAGTTTTACATGGACCGAGAACACAATTTTTGTACGCATACATCGCTCGCTCAACTGCGAAACAAGCAAAAATTTCAATTATGGGATTTAGTGAAGACCCAAACTCTAGCCTACGTGATATTTCAAGTTGGGAAACGGCTGCTGATATCTCCATCAAGCAAAAGCAATATACTGAATGCCAATCCAATAATTATGAGCAAGGGCATGCGTTATATTGGCGTAACGGGATCATTGAAGGCGCACTGACACAAGACTTTATTAGTACTCTGCTGCAATGCTTTCAATCCTGCCCTGATAATGCAGGAGGCATAATGCTAGATCCATTGTGTGGTGCAATACAAGATATTGGTGCTCACGAAACCGCTTTCATTCATCGAAATTCTTCATTTGTTTGCAGTATTACCGCTGTTACACTACCTGATCAATTCAATATCGAAGTAACAGAGTGGGTCAATCAAACCTACGAGCGATTATCCCCATTTTTTAACGGCCACGCCTACCAAAATTATGACATGGGTAAGGACTATCCGTTGATTGGTTACTATGGTCAGCACACAAAACGTTTGATTGCGATAAAACAAAAGTTTGATCCCGAGCTTAGATTTGTAGGCTCTCTGCAATGGCATTTACAAAAAACTGTATAGCTGATGTAATAGCCTACCAGCAAGAGCTTTTCCAACGAATAACCAAGTTATCAATAAGGATATAAGCAGTGTTAAAATGGATGCTATTGTTTACCCTACTCGTCTCGAACAGTTGTTTTGCAGACACGGACGATTATGTGCATGCTGACTTCTACAGGGGATTAGCAGGCCTTAAGCAACACGTAGACGAAATTAACCGAGATTTGCTGTTATTGGAAAATGCCACACTATCCAGTGCTGAGGTCAACCGTCGGCTCGCGCGCATTGAACAAGAAATCGATGCTGTAAAAGCGTTATATGATAAAGCCTACTCTATGCCCCGCACACCGTTAAGCGCATCTGAGCTAGCACAAATAAAGCTATCACTGGATATTCTCGATATGCAAGAAATCCGCTCAAGGCTGCAGTCCGACATAACGCAACAACATCAAAGTGTAAAATCGGAGACTCTGCTCGCTTCACGTGACTTTACGAACCAAGCAACACGCAATATGGCGACGAGTGCGTTAACATTTGCAGCCATCCTTGTAGCTGTCATTTCAGCCGTTATCGCATGGATGAATCACGTTCAAAGTAATCGAACCAAAGACGTAAAAGAAAAAGCAAAAGATGATTTGGAGAAACTTAAAGATGCAACTGATCAAGACTTAGTTGAATTAAGGGCGGTAACCCAACGTCAAATTTCAGCGATCACCGAACGACACCAACGCGATATTGATAGACTGACCGATGGGCATCAACAAAAAATAGAGCGTTTAGAGCAAATAAATTTAGAGAAAGTTCAAGATGCGGAAAATGCGTTCGATAAGCTAATGAGTGAAACGGAGACACAAAACGGACTGGTTTTTAAAAACTTGGCTATATCAATTTATCTTCGTCGTTTTTTAATTGAGGACGGTTATGATCGTTTCTTTGATGATTTAAGCGTTACGTCAATCGAAGACAGTTCAACTGCACGTTGCGATCCGAGTGTTCTTAGAGAAGTCATCGCGATTCAAGAACATGCGATATCGCGCTTTGAGCGGGTCAAGGACAAGCTAGATGACGCACGAATGCTCTATTTTGAAGCATTATTAGATCTGGCGTTTTATGAAGCAGAAATGACACGTTTCGGTGTATTAAATGATCAAGCCTTAGGGCGAATTAGTGACAGTTTAAACAGTTTTGAAGATAATTTAAGTTTCTGGTTAGCTGAAGAGCGCAGTGAGTACCAGGATCCTGAAAGGCTACCGCGATTTATTTTTCGCGTAATATGCATGGTTGACAGCTTAATTTTCATACGAGTCTGCTTACTTGAAAAAAACATCTTCACAAAAGAAGCAGCGAAGAAGGAGATGTTGTTTCATACAAGACAACTCTTAGCCGAAAGTATGGCTACTGATGACGCTATCAGTGGTGTTCTTGCTGGGGAACAATGTGCCAGTCTGTGGAAAAAATATATTGAGTTTCAGACAGAACGTCCAAAATTATTCGAACGCTAGCGGTAGTCTGGGTTTGTTGGAACCAAAAGCATAACGGATCTCCTCGTCTGTAATATTGTTGTTGCATTGGCAGTCATTATTCGTAAAGTATATCGACAGTACTACTAATACGCAAGCATATGTCGCGTTGTACCCGTTAACGTAACGAACAAGTTCACAGTAATGACAATATCACAGCTCTGCACTGAAAGTCTTTTTGTGCATGCCACTGGCAATGCTAAATGGCGTTAGCCAACCACTACGTAAATAGCACCTAAAATGGCAAAAAATATCGGCTGATGTAACACATATACCGCTAAACTATGGCGTCCTAGAAATGTAATTTTTGTTGATAATTTAAGCGAAGCACAGGGGTCTAATCCCTTTTCAAAAAGATGACCTAAGCCAATACCCAACAAAACAACACCTGTCCATGGGAAAAGTGCCACGTAATCGTTGGGCGATGGCGGTAGCCCAAGCTCCCAAAAGTTAAAAGGCCATTTGCTCGTAACCACACCCGTTAAAAATAACACAACAGTAAATACGCCAACGATGGCCGCAATTGCCGGATAGCGAACAAGCGGCAAGCATAAAATACTGGCAACTGCGATAAAGTGTAAAACGCCAAAATATATCCAATTGTTATGGAAAAAGGTGTAGGTGAAAAGCGATATGATTAACGCCCATATCATTATCCACACAATACGTTTAGCAAAGGATTTGAAATCAACCCGTTGGCGATGCGCAAATACCAACGATGCTCCCACGCTCAGGAAAAAAAGCGTTAAGATGACATAGCGAAATTCTTTCCATCCTTTACCATTTGGCACATTCCAATCAACCCAGCCAAAAAAGCGCAGGTCGTACGCAAAATGAAAAATCACCATCAGTACAATTGCAACGGTACGTATGATGTCTATCGTTACGTTACGAGTACCGGCCATTCTTTATTCGCCTAATGATGGTCATGCGGTCGTTTATCGCGCGTAGAAGAATGTGAATGGATGACTTTCCAACCCGAATTCGTGCGCTTGAACAAGTATGTCTGATACCCGTTTTTATCAAAGGTTTCGCTTGATCTTCGAACTTCACCAGACACATTGATAGTTGTGATCGCCCATGCCATGTCATCATCTATCGAAATATCCATATCCAAAATATCGATGGTAAGGCGCGAGAGTACTTCTTTTTCCGGCTCTACGTGATTTTCGACAAGATCCTTTAATCCCTTATTCTGCCCTCCTGACTCAATGTATCGGGCACCTGTATGATCGAGATAATGCTGATAAAAAGGGCGACCATTGCCAGACTCCCATCCCTTCTCAATTGCTATGATTATTTTTTCAATCGCCGCTTTGTCCGCGTCTACTTGCGCTGCATATACGCCTTGTACGGCACTAGTCAACAGCATTATTAATGTTGCTCTGAAGAATAACGTCATTTTTTTTGTCCTATAAAGTAAGTAGTTAGTGGGACCAATGGATGTGACTTATCATCCAATTGCCATCGATACGCTTAAGTACCAGAGTTTCATTGCCTTGTTTGTCAATTTGCTTATCTTTGTATAAGCCCACAGTGTGACTTCTTGAAATTGAGACCGCCGTATCCCCATAAACATGAACATAGTGCTCAATGGTTGCGGTTTTAACCGAAGAAGAAAATCGCATATCAGCTTGCAAATGATGCTGGCGATACTCTTCAGCACTGCGTTCTATGCGTGCCCCTTCTAAGATAATGACATTGGGAGATAGCGCGCTCATAACGCTTTCCGCTTGTCCTTTGGCTAACGCTTCGTGAAATGAGAGTACAGTGCGTCCCGCTTCAGTTTGTAAACCACTAAACTTCGTTGCTGTGAGCTCGCTTGCTGTAGATGGCTCATGAGCAAATACACAAAACGAAAGCAACGATGTAGACAAAAGAGCAATTAAAAAATAGTTATTTTTCATGTAGATCCTTAGTTAAGATTGAGGGCCAAGCACCGTAGTCAACACGGCGGTGATCACAAAAATGCATAGCCCAAGGACCATTTCAATTTGGATCGAACGGCGCAAGACCATCGCAGCGTTACCGTGAGTTAACAGCCTGGGAGTTAATTTAAATTTATGCCATGCAGCGAGCAGCAGGATTGCTGTGACAAAGGACAGCTTTATCAGCAGGCTGAGCCCGTAAGTTTGATTGAGTAAATTACTCACAGTACCAATGAGTTCCCACGCAAGGAGCGCACCAACAAGGAGCAACAAGCACACTAGCCCAATAGCAAGATGGCCAAAATGGCGCATGAGCGTATTTAACACTACAGGGGATAGCTGCTTACAAGCATCAGATAAGGGCCAAAGTGCGCCTATCCAACTAAGTGCAATGACCACATGCACCGCCAAGGCATAGCCATATAAACTATCCAGTTGTACAGTGTGACCGGAGAGCATAAAAGTATAGCCAACGCTCCCCCATTGAATAATTGCAACAATGAGTGTCACATATGCATTAGGTGTTATTTTGCGAGCGAGTTGCCAATAAACCATCCCACAGAATACTAAGCCGACGATAAACACACACAACCGACTGAGCGCGACGGTTCCTAGTGCAGACTGTGCAACCATATTTTGCATGACAGTATCAAACATGCCGGTGAAACCGCTTTGAGACAGAGCCCCCACTTGGAAAAAGAAATCCAATATCGTCGCCAATAAACCGATTAACGCCAACAGGGTCATATAGTTCAAAATATATGATTGCCAAAGAAGTCTGGTCTGGGACGGCCTATCCTGAATAAAAGGCATCATAAGAAAAAGCAGAAAACCACCCATTAGCCCCGACAGCCCGAGATAGACCAAAAGCTTACTGGATAGAATTAATACTTCCCATATTGGCATGTTGAAATATCCTCTTTAGTGGTTCTTGTGTTGGCTGTGGGATTTCTTGTCTTTTTGCATAGACATATTGCCGTGTACCATAAATGTGAATGAGCCCTCCATTTTGTGCCCGTCCTCGCCCAGTATCATCCACTGTGCGGTATAGTTGCCTGGGGACAATACAGGCAATTCATAATCAAATGAGGTGCTCGGTTCCATTGTTGGTATAAATCCAATCGAGACAGGTTCACTGTTTTGACTGTTCAAACTTAATTTGGCTAAACGAACGGGCTCCGTAAAAGAAACGGATAACTGCGGTGGTGATGACATTAACATCGCGTTGTTTTTCGGTATTGATGCGTTCATCGATGTGTGTGCAGAAATACTTGTACTCACAAGCACAGTGGTAAGTAAGAGAGTTGATAGTAATGTTTTCATATGTAAACCTCGATAGTTTTAAGTAGTGGTAAAGGGTGAAAATGAATCGATATAGATAGCATTTTCATCAATGGTGTAATAAATAAAAAATGTTGACTTCTCTTTTAGGTATGTCGAGCATACTTAGTCATGAGCTTAAAATCCGGATGACCCATGAGTTTAACTAACTCTATATTGAAAGTACTTTTCGAATGTGAAAACACAATCATCGCGGGGTACTTATGAATGATGGCGAGTGCATATTAATCAATGACCTTTTGCGACAATGACCAAGAACGAGGACGTAACATCAAACCAACGAGACAGGCTACCAACTCCGACAGTCATTATAACCAATAGTGTATTACTCACATTCTTACTGTCTTGGCTGGTATATAATATGGGGGCAAATAAACACTTAAAATCAACTTGCCACAATGCTCTCGCTAGCGCCGCGACAGCGGTTTTTTCATCGGTTTCACGCAGTAATGTGACACTCTCAACTTCATATGGTTGGTTTATTTGCGATATTGCGATGACGGCAGCCTGTTTATCTGACAGCGGTTTCACAATGTCTCCGGATAAACCACTGACCAAAATAGACTCACCTCCTTGCATTAATTGATAGACAGGCTCCCCCCTTAAGGTCGTTAGTACGATTGATGTCGCGCCTGGAACTCGGTTAAGTGCATCCTCAAAGCCAATATCTGACGTTGGTGATGACGAAAGTTTGGATGGCGCTTTAAGGAAGTGATCGCCATGAATATAGTAAATATCAACCCAGACCATATAGATTCCACTCAACGCCCACAGCAGCATCTGCCCGCCGACTACCAACATCAGATAACCATGTAATCGACGAGCAATACGGCTCATGACTACGCGACACTCATCGATTTGAGTTGCTGCTTTCGCCATATCAAATAGATTGCGGGCAGAATAAGTAGCGTTAATAAAATGGCACTCACCATCCCGCCAACCATTGGCGCAGCGATGCGACTCATAACTTCAGACCCCGTACCTGAGCCATACAGCACAGGTAATAAGCCAAAAATTATGGTTGCCGTCGTCATCATGACGGGTCGAACGCGTAAACCAGCACCATGAAGTACGGCTTCAGTTAGCATGCCAACAGTAGGTTTAATACCCTCTGATTTGCATTTGTCGATTAGCGCTTGATACTCTTGATTTAAATACACCAGCATAATGACACCAATTTCTACAGCGACACCGGCTAACGCAATAAAACCCACCCCTACGGCTACTGAAAAGTTAAACCCCTCTAAGTACATCAGCCAGATACTGCCAACCATTGATAGCGGCAATGTACCCATAATAATGGCCACTTCTATAAAATTGCGGAAGTTGAGATATAACAGGATCACAATTATGGCTAAAGTCAAAGGAACCACGTAGGTTAATTTCTCTTTTGCCCGCAACATATACTCATATTGTCCAGACCATGTTATCGAGTAACCTGCTGGCAACACTAACTGCTCGCTCACTGCTTGCTGAGCACTAACGACATATGATCCAATATCAACACCATCAATATCGACATACACCCAGCCATTAAGTCGCGCATTCTCACTTTTAATGCCGGGAGGGCCATTTTCAATATACACATCAGCAACGTCGGCTAACGCAATCCGTTTACCTTGCGGTGTAACAATGGGAAGTAAAGACAAAGATTCCGGTGACGAACGATAGGACTGTGGATATCGAATATTCACTGGGTAGCGCTCCAACCCTTCGACGCTTTGCGTGACATTCATTCCACCGATAGCGCTAGAAACCACCTGTTGCACGTCGGCAATGTTCAGACCATATCGCGCTGCTTGTTCGCGCTGAATATCAACTTTAACATAGCGCCCGCCTGCGACTCGCTCTGAATAAACCGATGCTGTTCCCTCAACATCTGACAGTATCGTTTCAATTTGCTGACCTATTTTTTGGATTTCCGTGAGATCCGGACCTCCAATCTTTATCCCAACTGGCGTTTTAATACCAGTAGCCAACATGTCAATCCGTGTCTTGATAGGCATAACCCACGCATTGGTTAGTCCTGGCAAATTGACCACAGAATCAAACTCCTTGATTAGATCTTGTGTGGTCATGCCTTCACGCCACTGGTCTTGAGGTTTCAATTGAATAAACGTTTCAATCATTGTAAGGGGCGCCGGGTCTGTCGCAGTATCTGCACGACCAACCTTACCAAATACGGTGTCAACTTCAGGCACGGTCTTTATGAGTTTATTGGTTTGTTGTAGCAATTCACGCGCTTTACCAATCGAGATCCCCGCATACGTTGTCGGCATGTACATCAAGTCACCTTCATCAAGCGGTGGGATAAACTCGCTACCAATTTTATTGATAGGCCAAAGTCCAATAGCCAACACAATAACCGCAATAAGCGTGGTGATTTTTGGAAAACGCAATACCGTTCTTAACGTTGGCATATAGAGAAACGTTAAGAAGCGATTCACGGGATTTTTATGCTCTGCGAGTACTTTACCGCGTACAAAATACCCCATAAGTACTGGTACAAGTGTAATCGCCAGCGCAGCTGATGCTGCCATCGCGTATGTTTTGGTAAAAGCAAGCGGTGAGAACATCCGCCCTTCTTGTGCTTCCAGCGTGAAAACGGGCACAAAACTTACGGTGATAATGAGCAAGCTGAAAAACAATGCCGGCCCGACTTCAGACGCGGAATCTATGACCACTTGCCAGCGGTTTTCTTTTGTCAGGGGAGTACGTTCCATATGCTTGTGCATGTTTTCTATCATGACTATTGCCCCATCGCTCATTGCGCCAATAGCGATGGCAATTCCTCCCAACGACATAATATTGGCATTGATGCCTTGCATGTACATCACAATGATTGCGGTAATGATACCAACGGGGATACTGATGATTGCAACTAGGGATGAACGCACGTGAAACAAAAACGCAATACACACTAGTGCAACAACAATGAACTCTTCGACGAGCTTAGAAGCTAAGTTATCTACTGCTCTTTCAATCAATGCTGAACGGTCATAAACCGTGACAATTTCAACTCCCTCGGGTAATCCCTTTTTAAGGTCTTCGAGTTTAGCTTTAACACCGTCAATGGTTTTTTGGGCATTTTCTCCAAATCGCATGACAACAATACCGCCAACCGTTTCACCTTCACCATTGAGTTCTGCCACTCCCCTTCGCATTTGAGGACCTAACTGAACATCAGCAATATCTCTCACCAATAACGGCGTACCGTTTTCGTTGACACCCAATGGAATCGTTTCGATATCTTGCTTGCTTGAAATATAACCCGTCGCCCTGACCATATATTCGGCCTCGGCCATTTCGATAACGGATGCCCCAACTTCTTGGTTACCTCGCTTAATTGCCATTTGGATATGAGAAAGCGGGATTCCATAAGCTCGCAACCTTTCAGGATCAACCTTGACTTGATACTGCTTTACCATTCCGCCCAACGCAGATACTTCGGACACTCCCGGTACGGTTTGCAGTTCGTATTTGAGGAACCAATCCTGCAAACTCCGAAGTTGTGATATGTCGTTTTTACCGGTGCGATCTACGAGTGCATATAAGTACACCCAGCCCACACCAGTTGCGTCAGGACCTAATTGTGGTCGAGCATTCTCAGGTAGGTTGGGCGCTACCTGTGACAGGTACTCCAGCACTCGACTTCGAGCCCAATATAAGTCTGTACTGTCATCAAATATGATATAAACATACGAGTCACCAAAAAAAGAATATCCTCTTACTGTTTTTGCACCGGGCACTGACAGCATTGCAGTTGTCAACGGATACGTCACCTGATCTTCGACCACTTGAGGGGCTTGCCCTGGGTAACTGGTTTTAATGATGACCTGAACATCAGACAAGTCTGGTAACGCATCGATTGGTGTATTTTTTAGCGTAAAAAGACCACCACCAACGATAATTAAGGTTGTCAGCAACACGAAAAATCGGTTAGAGACTGACCAGCGAATAATAGCTTCAATCATTCGTGTGCACCTCCATGATTGCTATGACCCTTAGCAGAATCGTGATGTTCAGACTCAATGTTTACGATCCTAAAGCTATCTTCGGTGACCTCAAACGTAAAGGTGATCTGATCACCCACCTTCAATTGGTTAATGTCAATTGCATCGTTAATGCTGAAGTCTAGTGTTGCGGCTGGTCTATCCCACTTTGGTATTGCATCGCGTGAGATATTGACCAAACGAGCCTCTAAATCGATGGAGTTAATCTTGCCTACAACCGTTGCCGAATGCGCAGATTCATCATTAGATGATTTAACATGGACGGTTGTGATCAAGTAATCGCTATCACCGGTCTTGGTAATTTCAACATGAAGTGTCATGCCCTCTTTAATCTGCGATAAATCGATATTTTCTGAAACTAAGAAATCCATAGTCATCGCTGGCCATTCCCATTCTTCGATTGCACCGTGATCAAGATTGAGCATATTGTGTGAAGCCATAACCGAGTTGACCGATGCCTCTATCCATACACTCTCTCCACTTGCCCCTTGTGTATCGGCTTCATCAATAACATGCACAGTCGTGACCACATACTGACCATCGTTTTCCTTCCTGATTTCAATGTGTGTGAGCATCCCCTCTTTGAGGTTTTTTAGGTCTACATGGTTAGCGACCGTGAAATCCATTGTCATCTCAGGCCAATCCCATTCATTGATAGCGCCATGATTGACGGTAATCATGTTGTGTGATGGCATAACATCGGTGATAGTTGCTTGCGTAAAGACTGATGAAGGCATTTCATCGGGCACTTCCATACGTTTAAAATCTGAACTAATACTGCTCTCTGAATCGAGTAAAAAGTGTGCCGACGTGACAATCTGGTCACCGTCGACAAGACCTGTTGTAATTTCAGTAAAGTCATCCACCACTCGACCAACTTCCACGGCTATAGACTTGAATTGTCCATCGCCAAAGGCTAGTACGACACGATTTTGCGTACCAGTTCTAATAACGGCTTCTGATGGTACGAGAACATTAGCAGTATCAAAGTCGGAATGTATCGTCACCTGAGCGAACATATTCGGTTTAAGGGCGTAATCGTCATTTTTAAAACGTAAACGAACGCGCAGGGTACGTGTACTTTGTTCAAGTGTTGGGTAAACGTAATCAACCTCACCCTCCCACTCTTTTCCGGGCAAAAATTCTGAAGTCATTGTTACAGGAAGTCCAACAGTGACTTGTGCAGATTGTCTTTCAAAGATTTCAGCATCAACCCACACCTCGTCCAATGCACCAATTGACATAAGGGTAGTACCTGGCTTGATAAAGAATCCTTCGCGGATATTTAAGTTGTCAACAAACCCGGTTTGAGGTGCTGAAAACGTGATTGTTTGACGCACTTTTTTAGTCGATATTAATGACTGGATCGCTTCCCTCGGCATCTGCAATGCGTCTAATCGCGAACGTGCAGCAGCAATCAAATCTTCATTCCCGCGGCGCATTGCTATTAGAAGTTCTTCCTGTGCATTCACCAATTCAGGAGAATAGAGTGAATAGATTGGGTCGCCTTTTTTAACATACTCGCCAGTTGCTCTCACGTGCAGTCGGTCGACCCATCCTTCGACACGGGGGTGTATGTGTATCAGGGTGTCTTCATTGTACTGAACATACCCCACCGTTCGAATAGGCACATGCAATGAACGGCGTTGCACAGATGCTGTTCTTACACCTAAATTATTCACGACATTTGAAGATATTTTGATGGTTCCAGGTCCTTCGCCACCTTCTGTACCGTCTTCATAAACAGGAATCAAATCCATCCCCATAGGAGACTTACCAGGCTCATCACGGCGATAATTAGGATCCATTGGGGCTACCCAATAAAGTGGTTGTTTTTCATCACTTTGTGCTGTTTCAACGTTCGTTGGACCAGTAGGAAGAAGGAACGAATAGACCAACGCAGTCATTACGCCGCCGATAACCCCCCCTAAAACAATTGCTTTAGTGTTATTCATTATTGCTCTCCGGTTTGAGTCTTGAAAATACCAGCGGGGGTATTGAAGTAGTAATTAAGTCGAATGTTTGTTTTAAAGAGATCCACATCTATATCAAGTGCATCAATACGTGCATTCAAATCTGCGATACGCGCTCGAACAACTTCTGCGAAATCTCCATCATCATTGGTATAGGCATTCAAAGATGCTTCCGCTTGCTCTTGCATTTGCTTTAGCAACTCCTCTTTGTACAGGAGTTGTCTGTCCTTTAGGCGCTCGCGCTCAGCATAAAGTGACTGTATTGCTGACATCATTTCTCGCAGCGCGAGAAGTTTGTCGGTCTTTATAGCTTCTGATTGACTAACAGCTGCTGCGACTTCTTGGTCTTGACGGTTTTCAGTAAATATGGGCAAATCAAAACTTACTCCAACGGACAAGAAATCAGCTCGACTGGAGCCATCAGGGGCGTCATCTCTATATGCATAGCTGGCATTAACCCCCCATTGTGGTTTGTACATTTCCCTAGCGAGTTCAACTCCAGTTTTACTTGCTTGTATCCGTTGATTGATGGATAAAATGTAGGGGTGCTCCGCAAGCAGAGTTGCGAGTTCTTGCTGATTTCTATTTTTAACTAGTGTTAACGTGTTTTCAGATACGTTGGTAATGGTCGGTAAAGCGTTGGGCAACTGAAAAACAGTAAACGCGTTAAAACCAAGTTGGCGCATAGACTGTTCGCTTTTTAAAAGCCATTCCAGAAGTTTTCCAGTTGCTCTTTCTTCCAATGCTTGTAACTTGGTTAACCGATCTTTTAACCGAGTCAATTCAAGCTTTGCTCTAATGATGTCTTGTTGTCTTACACGCCCTACAGCAGAGGCATAATTGGCTTTGGCAATGTCGCTAAGTTGCTCAAACAACGTTCTATCTTGATAGATTAATTTTATGCTCTGTTGCGCGCGATAAATTTCCAACCAAATGTCAGATACCTGAACACGGGTGCGAGCTACGCGATCTATACGCATCAGTGGGTGCTCAGCAGCCTGCTCCCGTAATTGACGAGACCGAATATCTAATGAATCGCCTCTTGGGAACATCTGCGAGACCCCGGCCTTAAGTTGCGTCATGGGTTCCTGAGCAAATGCAAATCCATCTGTTGGTAAGTTTGCCAGTCCAATATTGACAACCGGATCCGGCAAACTCGAAGCGGCAATACTACTTGAGACAATTGCTTGTTCGCGATACTTGCTGCCCACAAGCCAAGGGTCGTTATCAATAGCGATTTCAACAGCCTGCTCCAATTTGAGGACTCGTTCAGATTGGCTTTGAGCTAAACCCGCGTTCAAAAGAGTCATCAGTGCAATTACATAGTATGCAGACCGAGTCATTAAAACTGCTCCTCATAAGTCATAACTTCAACGTAGGTCGTTGCACTACCATCATCATTTAATTGCAACACAATGTACGGACGAAATTGCTCATCGACTTCCATACCGGGCGACCCAATTGGCATCGCAGGAACACTCAGTCCAATCGCACCTTCAGGTACATTTTCAAGAAATTGCTGAATGAATTTTGCTGGTACATGTCCTTCAAAAACAAAACCGTCGGCAGACAGGGCCGTATGGCACGAACGATATTTGGGTGCTATGCCATATTTATCCTTAATTCGTGACATCAAGGTAACGTTCGTTACATCCGGTTCAAATCCATGCTCTTTAACGTGTTTCACCCATTTTTGGCAACACTTGCAAGAACGGCTTTTATAAATCTCCAAAGTAATTGTCGGGGCATCAGACACTACATCTGACTCATTGTTCACTTGTGTAGCGTCGGAACAGGCTGATAAAAACAGCACAAAAATAGGCGCTATCCACAACGTGCGTCGTGTAATAATTTTCATAATGAATCTCTCATTTTATTTTTTACAAGTTGCTTGTGACTCATCTCGTCGGCCAAGCGATATCATGTCCGAATAGTAAATGGACTTATCCTATTTAAATGAGAGAGTATTTAGGAGGGCGCTGCAATGCAGCTATGAATACTTGGTGTAGATTGGAATTGTGTGATTGAATGCTCAGTGACACGTCTTCTTGGGACGAGGTGGCATGCCGAGAGGGCAATCCGATGTGAAACATAGCCATAGGGCAGCAGCAGTCTTGAATACAGCAATTTTTCGTATCATCACTTTGAGAATGATCCATCATAGCGTGCGAACTGTGCTCCATCTCAGCAGTCATCTCGCCATTACATGGCATCTGTGCGAGAACAAATGCTCCCCCCACTTGCACGCCAAGCAGTGCGATAATAATAAACATGTTGACGCAGGCGCTTTTCACGTTTCTGTCATTCCTTACCGTTTACAAACTGTGGTGGTTAATCGCTCAATATTTGTGACGATGGTAGCACCCAACTCTGTCAATTAGATTACCCTCACATTACAATTTTGTAATAAACAACCGAAAAGGAAAACTTGTTAATAAATAGTCATGGATCCGTTGCATAATCAGTGCCCAAGGGGCTAACATCTTCTTCGTACATAGCGTGGTACTTAATAAGTAATACCGAAACTACAGCACCATGAATTCAATGTTTATTACGCTTTAAAGATCCTGTTGAACTCAAAAGGGGCCAACCGGGGTAGTAAAAATAACGCAGACAGGACTTTACATGAAAATCTTAGTCGTCGAAGACGAAGTAAAAACAGGGGACTATATAAAACAAGGCCTGATCGAGTCTGGCTTTGTGGTTGAGCTAGTTCGTACAGGCCTCGATGGTCATCACAAAGCAATGACCGGCGAATATGAATTATTAATCTTGGACGTCATGCTCCCTGATATCAATGGTTGGAAAATATTGTCATCGTTGCGTGAAGCTAATAATCATACACCTGTTCTTTTCCTTACGGCCCGCGACCACGTCAACGACCGGGTCAAAGGCCTAGAGCTCGGTGCAGATGATTACTTAGTGAAGCCATTTGCATTTGCAGAGTTGCTAGCAAGGGTGCGTACGCTTATACGCCGCGGCACGTCAGTTCCTAATAACACGATACATATAGCCGATTTAGAGCTTGATATCCCCTCACGTATTGCCACTCGCAACGGGCGAACGATCAACCTAACGACTAAGGAGTTTACCTTATTAGAGTTGATGGTAAGGCGGCAAGGTGAAGTGTTACCGCGTTCACTGATTGCCTCGCAAGTGTGGGATATGAATTTTGATAGCGACACCAATGTAATCGATGTCGCTATCCGTCGTCTTAGAGCAAAAATCGATGATGACTTCTCACCAAAGCTCATTCAAACTGTCCGTGGAATGGGTTATAAAATGTGTATTCATGAGAATTAAGAATATTTCGAAACGACCAAGCTCTCTCGCCTTTCGCGTTACGGTTCTCGTTGGGATTACAATCTTCGTGTGCTTGACGTTTATAAGTCTGATGGTGCAGCAATCTATAACCCAGCATTTTGCAGAGCAAGATGCTGATGAGCTCAATGAAGTATTTTTAGCCGTTAAACGGAAACTCCATGAGGCATTCCACGAAGGTGTTTCACCCTCTAGTATATTGTTCCAAGCTGTCTCGGGACATCATGGTGTCTACTATTTAGTTAAAAATGAGGCCGAAGAGATTATTTATAGTAGCGAAAACGTGGCCTTGGAAAAATATCCAGGAGATACTTTTGAAACTGAACATATTTTGCCATCGAATTTAAGCCTCTTTTTCGATGGCAAACATACATTACGAGCTACTGAGATCAAAATCCCCATTGATGGGGCCCAACATAAAACACAATACCAACTCATTGTTGCTTCAAATATGGAATTTCATATGGACTATATGGAGGCGTTTGAGAAAACACTTTGGAGCATCATTATATTATCCGGGGCTATTACTATATTGGTCGCTCGATTTGCCGTGTATCGTGGGCACTCTCCAATTAGACGTCTAAGTCGGAAAATTGGTTCAATTTCAGCGGATAAGTTGGATATTCGGTTGGATCCGAATGAAGTGCCTGTGGAGCTAGCCAATCTCGTTAAATCCTTTAATGCGATGATAGAAAGGCTTGAAAGTGGATTTGAGCAGTTGTCTCATTTTTCTGCTGACATAGCGCACGAGTTGAGAACCCCAATAACCAATCTTACAACGCAGACTCAAGTGATACTAAACATACCTCGTTCAACTGATGAATACATTGAAATTTTGTATTCAAATTTGGAAGAGTACGAGCGTATGACCAAAATGGTGAGTGACATGTTGTTACTGGCACAAACTGAACATGGATTAATTAAGCCGAAAGCTGAACTGATTGACAGTAGTAAAGAGATTGATGAGTTAGTTGAATATTTCGAGCTATTGGCTCACGAAAAGCATATACGCATAGAACGTACAGGTCAGAGCATGGAATTAATGTGCGATAAGTCAATGTTTCGGCAAGCATTTAGCAACTTGCTATCCAATGCTATACGGTATACTCCAGAGAATGCAATTGTGACTGTGTCAACGCAATCGCTGGATGGAGAAGCGCATATTTCTATTTCAAACCCAGGCAGTAGGATCCCAGAAGCTAAACTTTTACGCCTTTTCGATCGTTTCTATCGTGCAGACCCTTCTCGAAAACGTGATGGGCAAGGGGCTGGATTAGGGTTGACTATTGCTCGCTCAGTCCTTGAAGTCAATGGTGCTTGCATACGAGTAGAATCAAGCGAGTATGAAACGACGTTTACAGTCGTATTTACGTTGAATAGCTAACGTCTCAAATACACTGCCGAGTGAATTCCAAATGTCAGTATAAGAACAGCCATGAATACCAATAGGGACGTCATAGGGGATATTGGACCAGCGATTTCGGATCATTAACATGAGATCTAGTTTCGAAGTCAACAGTTATGCAGCCTACACAAATAGAAATGAAGTAAAAAATAAATTTATTAAAATAATGAAAGAGACGCTGAAGCGTGTCTAGTTTTTAGACTGCAGACACAAGGAGCCAATCTCCTGCTTTATTACTACTTGAAATCAGATTTACTTTCGAAGCGATGAAAAACGCGGATATATTTTAGTTTTGTACCCGCCATTATTAGTATATTCAGCATAATTTGATATTTGCTCAGAAAAAGGGGGGGATATGAGTGAATGGTTATCGAAAGAAGACAACGGCATTAAGTATCACGATCCAATAAAATGGAGCAAGGAAATTAATATAAGTCTCGAAAAAATAGACTGCGCGCATGGACTTGCAGAATATATTCTCATAAATAGTAATCGTTCAACTTCTAACTCTCCTACGTGAGAACAATGATAATACTGGGTTGCATCGGTACGTAAAATGCCCAATGCAGAAAAAGGTAAGTCAAAGTTGGTGTGATTGACTGGCAAGCCTGTTAAAGATGCAGAAGCAACCGTTACTCCATGATAAGAACGCTCGCGGACAATTATTTTGTACTTTTGCGGCTTTCCAATTGCGTTGAAATAATAACGCAGTAATTTTATATTGGTGTCATTCGCATCACTTCCCGAATTCCCAAAAAATACTTTAGCGTCTTTTGTCGGCACCATATCACTGATTTTTTCAGCTAAATCAATTCCTACCTGATGAGTCTTGCCACCAAACATATGCGAGTAAGACAATTTACTCAATTGTTGGCTTGCCGCATCAATCAATTCTTGATTGTTATAACCTAGCGAAGTGCACCACAAGCCTGACATGGCTTCTAAATATTTTTTGCCCTTATTGTCAAATAACATACACAACATCACCTTTCTCAATAACAAGATTAGGCTGGCTTTTTAGATTACTGGCTGGATAAATAATACTGGTCATAATGTACTCAAGTTTAGCTCATAGCATTGAATGATGTGGTTAGCACATGTTGTCATGAATTTAATTTAGAACACTATTAAAACTCAATGATATGAGGGAAACATACTCTTTGTGGAGGGTGTTGATTTTAGGAGCTTTTGTTATCAGTTTGAATATCAAACCTGACAAGGAAATATATAATTCCTTGCCAGCATATAATCAAGTTAGTTAATAGCCGTTTACAAATTCTCTTCTGCAAATTCAGCCAATCGGCTTCGAACGACACCGTCTAGATTGATGGTTGCACTGCCTGAAAAGTTTTTGAATTTCTCAACTAAATAGGTTAAACCTGACGTGACGGCAGACAGATAATTGCTGTCAATCTGCGCTAAGTTTCCGCCGCAAATTAATTTAGTACCTTCTCCACATCGAGTAATAATCGTTTTAAGTTGAGATGCTGTTAAATTCTGGGATTCATCCAAAATCACGATGGCGTTTTGAATACTACGTCCACGCATAAAGTTCACCGATTTGAACTGAATATTGGCTTTTTCCATGATGTAATTCATTGAGCCTTTAACGTTCTCATCATTTTTATGCAGCACTTCTAATGAATCGGTAATTGCCGCCAACCAAGGTGCCATTTTTTCTTCTTCGGTGCCCGGTAAAAAACCGATAGATTCAGCTATCTCAGGTGTACTACGCGTAACAATGATCTTATCGTACATATTCTTTTCGATAACCATTTCTAACGCTGCAGCCAATGCCAGCAGGGTTTTACCACTACCTGCAGGGCCAGTTAAAATAACCAAATCGATATGTGGATCGAGTAATGCGTGAAACGCCATGGCCTGACCGATGTTCTTGGGCGAGATACCCCAAGCATTGCGTCCCATTAGTCGATCGTAGCCTAAATCGAGCACTTCCAAAGTATCTTCGGTAATATTCTCAACCAAACCGGCAAATTGCTCTTCGTCATCGATTAAAAATTCATTGATATAAGCTTCGGGTAGCGCTTTTTTATCAATGGTATGAATGGTATCTCTACCTTCGGTTCGGCTATCAACGGTTTTAACACATTGCCAAAAATCACCATTGAACGTGTGGTACCCCTTAGAAAGGTATTTTATATCGCTAATTAATTGGTCAGTTCTGTAGTCTTCAACGTGAGCCAGCCCTGCCCCTTTGGCTTTCAAGCGCATATTGATATCTTTGGTCACCAATACAACTTGCCGAGGCAATTTAATTTTTTGCAGATAAAGGGCAGCATTGATAATGCGGTTATCGTTTTCGTTACTGGTAAACGCCTGCTGCTCGAAAGGCATTCCATGGTCTGCGAAAATGGATAACATTCCTGTCGGTGCGGCTTCTCCTGAGCCTAACCCAGACATTGCTACCCCTTCAATCATTTGCTCAGGCGTCGCTTCGTGCAATAGGTCTTCCATTGCGCGAATAGACACTCTGGCATCTCGGGCGACGTCTTTTTTGCTGTCTTTGATATAATCCAGTTCTTCGAGAACTGTCATAGGTACAACAACGTCATGTTCTTTGAAAGAGAGGAAAGCAAGAGGTTCATGTAAGAGGATGTTGGTGTCTAGCACATAAAGCTTGGTATTTATCTCGGGTTTTTCTGGCATTCGCGACTCCGTTTTACTGCCCACATAGAAAATAATAAATGCGTTTTTAGACTAAATCCATTCTTACCTTAAACCACTTTTTCTGCACTTTCACCAACTTTTATTAAAGACTTTTGTGGTTAAAAAAAACGGCTTATACATCAAAGTCTTGTTAATCTGAAAGAGTTTAAAAATGACGACAACGAATCATATAAATACTGATTTACGCTACTCGTACTGCAATTAAGATTCAGAATAAATCGCCATGATTTGTTGTAAACGCTGCTGATTTTTTGGCAACCTCAACACCTGATTAAGCTGCTTAATTAGCTTCAGGTTTTCTTCCGATGGATATAACGCTAAATAAAACGGTGTTGACGGGAGACACCCAGCGTTTCTAATCTCAGATACATCAAGATCATGATGGCGAGCAGCCCAGTTATAAACTGCATCATCTTCAATGATTATGTCCACACGGCTTTTTCGCAAAAAATCGATTAACCGCTGAGTTCCTGCAGAACCAGAAATTGCAATGACACCTGGAGTTTGACGTAAAAAGGTATCTACCGGCTCCCCATATCCATAATCTTGGATAACCGCGAGTTTAAGGTTTCCCAAAACGATAGGATTGGTATATCGCCAATTAGTGTTTCGTTTGGTAAAAAAACACATTTGGTAATAGCTAACCGGAATATCAGTAAAGGTTAAACTAGGCGCTTCTTGGTAAGTCGCGGTGAGTAGTCCGTCAACCTGACCATGTTTAGCCAATAGAATTGCCCGGGACCAAGGATAATATTCTATATTAAGTTCAACACTTAGCTCTTTCAAAAGTGATTGTATATATACGCCGATAGTGCCATGGCGAAATTCACCGTCACCACACGTATAGGGGCACCAATGGGTTGTTGCTAATGTCAGTTGCGACTTTTGTTGGGCGTAGGATAACGAACTACAAAAAAGCATTAAAAAAAGACAAAATGTCGCTTTTTTCAACTTTAACCTACCCATTTATAATCACATTCGATTAGTTACAAGGTAAAACAAATTAGTCCACAGCACAAATTTCTGCATGTTTTTGCAGCTCTTTCGTTACGTCGGCTTTTCCGAATTGAGTTCCTATTTCAGATAACACACTGCAAACAGGTAGGATAAAAGATATAATCGTAATCTTTATAAATTTTCGGCGAAAGCCCTTATGTCGTGAAGTGGCTGATTTAGAAAATGTGTCTAAACAGTAGACCAATTCCGCTAACGAGATTTCTACTATGATACAAACACACAACTTTGCTTTAGGGCAACGTTGGCTTAGCAACACTGAATCTGAGCTTGGCCTTGGCACTATTATCGCAGTTAACAATAGAACCGTTGAAATACTTTTCCCGGCCATTGGTGAGACTCGCACTTATGCACCGGCTTCAGCGCCATTAACCAGAATCACCTTTGAGATCGGGGATAAAGTAACCAGCCATGAAAACTGGCAGTTAACAGTAGAAAAAATCACTGACAGCGCAGGCATGTTGACGTATCACGGAAAACGCATAGATAACGGGCAACTCATTGATTTAAAAGAAACCTTTGTCGATCATCATTTTCAGTTAAATCAACCACAAAAAAGACTATTGGCTGGGCAGGTAGATGAACCCAAATGGTTTGATATCCGCGAAAAATGTATCCGCCATCAATTTCAACATGCCACCTCTGACGTACTGGGATTTGTGGGTGCACGGGTGGATATTATTCCTCATCAATTGCATATTGCTTCAGAAGTGGGACGTCGTCACGCACCTCGCGTGTTGTTGGCCGATGAGGTCGGCTTAGGTAAAACCATAGAAGCGGCATTGATTATTCATCAACAGCTATTAACTGGACGCGCCCAGCGGGTACTGATTGTCGTGCCCAACAGTCTAGTTCACCAATGGCTGGTAGAAATGTTGCGTCGCGTTAATCTCGCCTTTTCCATTTTTGATGAAGAGCGTTGTCAAGCAATGGCAGAAGAAGCGGGGAATCCCTTCGAAGCAGAGCAACTAGTGCTATGTAGCCTTGATTTTCTTACCCACAACAGTCGTTATTTTCAACAAGTGTGTGAAGCGCCCTGGGACCTAATGGTAGTAGACGAAGCGCACCATTTGGTTTGGTCTGAAGGCCAACCATCACAAGAATATGAGGTCATAGAACAACTGGCCAAGGTCACTAAAGGCGTATTATTGTTAACGGCAACACCCGACCAATTGGGCCATGAGAGCCATTTTGCACGACTGCGGATACTCGACCCTGCTCGCTTTCATAGTTACCCTGAGTTTATTCACGAAGAACAGCAATATAGCAACTTGGCAAACGCTATCGAGCCTTTATTGAATCATGAGAAAGTCGATGTAGACGAAAAAGCAATTGAGGCTATACAAGCGTTTGCAGGCGAAGATTTGATATCCGATATGGATCTGGCCAGCGAGCAAAATAGGAATAAATTGATTCATCAATTGCTTGATAGACACGGCACAGGTCGAGTTTTATTCAGAAACTCGCGCTCAGGGGTAAGTGGGTTTCCTGCTCGTGAATTGTTGTCCTATCCATTGCAAATGCCAGAAGAGTATGAGGAGTTTCTAGAAACTGAACTAGAACCAAGTCGACTGCTCAGCCCGGAACGTATTCCCGAAATGGTAGATATTTGGACTGACATTGACCCAAGAGTAGATTGGTTTATTGATCATTTACAGCAATTGCGTGGCGAAAAAGTACTTACTATTTGCGCAAAAGCCTCGACCGCGTTGATGCTCTCTGAAGCGCTGCGTCGAAAATCCGGTATTAGAGCTGGCGTTTTCCACGAAGGCTTGAGTATCGTGGAACGAGATCGCATTGCTAACTACTTTGCGCAATCTGAAGAGGGTGCGCAAGTACTGATTTGTAGTGAAATTGGCAGTGAAGGTCGTAATTTCCAATTCGCTCACCACTTAGTTTTATTTGATTTACCCCAAGTGCCCGATTTACTAGAACAGCGAATTGGTCGACTTGATCGCATCGGCCAAAAGCACGATGTTAAAATTCACGCTCCCTTTTTCGTTAACTCAGCACAACATGTAATGTTGGATTGGTATCATGATGGCTTAAATGCGTTTGAATTAACCTGTCCTGCCGGAACCAGCGTGTATGAAGAAGTAGAGGAGATGTTACTCAACTCTATCCAAAATCCCCACGATGAAATTGCCAAACGCAAACTCATAGATGACACGCAAGCTATATACGCCCAATTAAAAAGCAAACTTGAACAGGGCAGAGACAAACTATTGGAGATAAATTCATCAGGTAAAGGGAAAATTCATCAGCTGATTGAAAATATCGATAATTCTGATAATTCGCCGAAGCTTGAACGTTTTATGACTCAGCTTTTTGATACCATCGGGGTTTTACAAGAAGAGAAAGACGACAACTGCTATTTACTTAAGCAAACAGAATCGATGCACACTCAGTTGCCGGGATTGGAAGAAGAAGGAATGACGATTACCTATGAACGTCAAACTGCCACCCAACTAGAACATGTGCATTTTTTCAGTTGGGATCATCCTATGGTTCAACACGCGATGGATACAGTCACCACTGATGTGCATGGTAAAAGTGTGATAGGCATGAACAGAGATAAATCTCTGCCTCCTGGGTATTTTTGGCTTGAATGTTTGTTTGTATTGTCTACAAAAGCTGAAAAACACCTACAAATTAATCGCTATATGCCTGCAACACCTATCAAGGTCACCGTAGATCCAAAAGGCCAGCAAGTCGATAAGGTGTTCAATATGTTAGACGCGGTTAATCCTAAAATGTCGTCACAACTCATTAGCGCACTGCAATCAAAAATTGAAAGTGGTATTGAGCAGGCCAGTGATATCGCCGCAAAACTAGCAAACCAAATTAAGACGCAATGCATAGAAGCTATGCAGAGCAACTTGCAAGATGAGCTCAGTCGTTTGCACGAACTAAGTTTAGTGAATAAGTCGATACGTCAGGAAGAATTAGACTTTATTCGCAATCAATTAGAGGCCTTGGGCAACGCATTAGCGCGAGCAGAAGTGCATTTAGAAGCAGTTCGGTTAGTGGTAAATAACCATTAATTCGAGATAGTAGGTCCAATTAAACATGGCAATCTTAAATTACGCCCCTAGTCTTTATCCGTATTTTGATATCTTATATCAAGATGAAGACTTATTGGTGTTAAATAAATCCAGCGGGCTTCTAACGGTGCCCGGTAAAGCCCTTGAGCACAAAGATAGTTTGCAGCTTCGAGTGCAACGCGCTTTCCCCACCGCGACAATTGTGCATCGCTTAGACATGGCCACATCAGGATTAATAGTGCTGGCATTGAATATGGACAGCCACCGTAAGATATCCAAATCATTTGAATTACGTCAAACGGCTAAAACCTACATTGCAAGAGTGCATGGGAAATTGAAAGACCCCCAAGGCAGTATTGATTTACCACTTATTTGTGACTGGCCAAACCGACCAAAACAAATGGTAGATTTTGAGCGGGGGAAAAAAGCTCTGACCCATTGGAAATGCCTTGCCAGTGACGAGCATGAATCTTTAGTTGAGCTTACCCCTGTTACTGGGCGTTCTCATCAACTTAGGGTGCATATGTTAAGTTTAGGGCATCCGATTTTAGGCGATAGACTTTACGCACATCATGATGCACTTGTAGCGGCAAATCGATTGCAATTACATGCTCAGTTACTAAAATTCAATCATCCGCAGACTAATCAGCCTAAAACATTCACATGTCCTGCACCCTTTTCATTTAAGTCTGAGGGTAGTTAAGCCGATAACGCCTGTAGATGCTGCTTTTGAGTAATTATGTTTGGTGGATAAAATAGTGCGGGTCAAAAAGTTGATTCTGGTCATGTTTATGGTCAGCTTTTCTGTGCACGCAATACAATCCCCAGAGCAAGCACTTCTAGATATCCAACACAGTCAGTTTGAAGATCAGTATGAGATATTACTAGTTGGCGATAAACAAATCCCCATTGTCATTCAAGAATCAAACACAGCTCTTACTCGTGGTGTAGCAGTGTTGGTGGGCGAGTCAGGCAAAAACCCATTTAGTGAACATAGTATTGGTTCGCTCTCAAATTCACTGAATAATGTTGGTTGGGTAACAATGGTTATGCCCGCTCCTATCAGTGGCTTTTGGCCCGAAGCAGAGAATAACGCAGTGCCGAATCAACAAGCGGATCCTTCTACGCAGCCACCTGACGCTACTGCCAATCAAACCAATCAGAATATTTTAAGTCATTCTGCGCTTAGCCAAATAGAAGAAGTGGACTTCGAGCAACATGAACAACAAATCATTCAACAGATGCAAGCTATCACAGAAAAGACCAATCAATACTCAGGTTTTTTCTTAGTTATTTCTCAAGGTACCAGCGCTGCGTGGCTCACTAAAATATACGCTGAAAACAAACTCAATTCACCCGATGGTATGGTTTCAGTCAGTCCACAATGGCCTGATCGTAATTACAATCAACAAATACCTAAATGGGTGTCGCAAACACAAATGCCGTACCTTGATATCTACACTAGCTGGGATACTCCATGGGCGGCAACCACCGCAGCGCAACGGAAAATACAATCCATCAAATCATTGAAGCTTATGTATCGGCAAAGAGAACTGCTTGGGCAATCAATGGACAGTCAACAGTCTGCTCGTTTGGGCAAAGAAATCTATGGTTGGTTAACCCATATGGGTTGGTAAATAAACCATCTACAATCAACTTTTCATATTGAGCGGCGAATTTTATGTATTTTATTTTAGGCAAACTATTTTTCCGCGCTAATAATTTTCTACATTTTTAAAATTATTAATCTCTCTATAAATCAATTGGATGATAGTTTTGGTGCGGAATAGTCCAAACCTATATCAAGCCATTTAAGCATTTTTTAATTAGTCGAGTTATTTTCGCGGTTTGGTATTCGATAAATTTGCAGACTATACTTCTTGATATATGACGAAACGGAGTAACTCAAAATAGCCGTGAACATAGAGAATTTTATAAACAGTAAGGCGAGTCAACTAGCGTTTTTTGTTAGGGGATATTGGTCCTATAAAATACCTTATATTGAAATAGACCTATATTTTTGGGATACCCTAGAGGAGTGGGCGCAGGTTAAAAAACGTGTAGATGAGCCTTATTCACAAAAAGAGCGTGTATTCTGGCACTTATTACACCAGCTACATTTCTGGCCTGAACAAAAGCTATTGCACGACCAATACTTGCGTTCGGAGTTAGAAACTTGCCTGAACTATTTAGAAGGTGAAGGACAATACCCGTTGGATTGTATTGGCATCCGACCTTAACCGAGCGTTATTCGGCAATTGTTTCTTCTACGGCTGTTTTTTGTGAGTTCCACGGCGCTATTTTGAACAGCATTAGCATTCCTGGTATTGCACAAGCGAAACAAATTAAGAAAAACTGAGTATATCCAACGGCTTCAATAATATAACCAGTACCCGCACTAATAAAAGTACGCGGCACAGCCGCTAAGCTCGATAACAAGGCAAATTGCGTTGCAGTAAATAAACGGCTTGTAGATTTGGCCATAAAAGCAATCAACGCCACAGAGCCTAGCCCCACGCCAAAATATTCAAACCCACTAGCCACGGCTAACATCAAATAGTTGTAACCAACAATCGATAGCGCCACATAACCTAAAATAGAGACTATTTGAAAGACGCCAAATATCCACAGACTCTTATTGATGCCCAGCTTAATCATTACCACGCCACCAAGAATCGTACCTACTGTTGCCCCTATGGTTTTTGAGATCTTAGCCACGGTTCCAACCTCTACGGTGGAAAAGCCCATGTCGAGGAAAAAAGGCGTTTCTAACGCGGTGGCCATACTATCCCCTAATTTATAGAAAATAATAAACAACAGAATCCATACTGCACTTTGCCAACCATCTCGATCAAAAAACTCTTTAAAAGGATCAATCACTGCCGATTTTAAAGTGTGCGGTACTTCGCTCGGTTTAGAAGATTCACTCATTAATAAAGTGGTTACAATCCCCACCAGCATAAAGGCGGCAATACTAAGGTGAGCTACAGACCAAGGATAAAAACCAACCAGAATAAGACCTAAAGAGCCAGGTACAAAAGAGGCTATACGATAAGCTTGAGCATAAAAACCATTACCAGCGCCAAGTTCGTCATCAGGTAAAATCTCCCGACGAGCAGCATCAATTACAATATCTTGAGTGGCGCTTAAAAATGCGATTATCGCCACCGTCCAAATGATCTTGGTAAGATTTGTGGTCGGATCATACAAAGCCAATGAAGCTATGGCTAACAGCAACCCCAGTTGCGTAATCAGCATCCACCCTCTGCGTCGGCCTAAAAATGGAGGGACAAACCGGTCAACAAGGGGCGACCAAATGAACTTCCAAGTATAAGGAAAAAGTACAAGGTTAATTAATCCAATGGTTGACAAATCGACATCAAAAGATCGCAGCCAAGCAGGAATAAACTGAATTAGCAGGTAGAGCGGTAAACCAGAAGAGAAGCCAGTACAAATGCATATCAGCATGCGCTTGTTAAACAATGCTTGATATAAAGTTTTAGGGGGAGTTGATCCTACTGTCAAAATTTACTGACCTTATTTCTACCAGCTTTTTTAGAGGTATATAAAGCTTGGTCAGCTTTTTCTAACCACCCCATATGATCTATGTAGCTACTATCAAACTCTGCTACCCCGACACTAACAGTAAACGGAATGTCGATACCTTCATAAACTGGCAAAAGTTTTTCACAATTTTCGCGAATACGTTCAGCAACAATTAACGAATTTTCTGCATTAGTTTCCGGTAACAACACCGCAAATTCTTCACCACCATACCTACCAGCTACGTCGGTCTCTCGAATAGACTGCATCACCACTGATGCTAAGGTTTTGATTATGTAATCCCCAGCTGGGTGGCCGTGGGTATCATTGACTTTCTTAAAGTGGTCGATATCAAGCATCAATACTGAGGCGGGAGAGCCATTACGCAAAATTCGCTTATGTTCTAAAGCAAACTTCTCTTCCCAATAGCGGCGATTAAACACGCCAGTTAAACCGTCAACGCGACTAATTTGTTTCAATTGTTGATTTAGCGATTCAATGCCTTTTTTGTTTAACGCCTCATCTGTTACATCATAAACAACGATACAAATTTGCTCGACGACACCTTCCAATGAAGTCAAAGGAAACAGTGTGACATTTTGATACATGAAGTCTGAAGCAGAAGTGATAGGGCGACTGGTATCAAACTTGAACAAGTAAGGTCGCTGTTCCCAAATGATAAATGCTGGACTTTTCAGGTTTAATACTGGTTCAGTTTTAACTAAAAACCATTCTTTATCGATTTCAGGGAAAAACTCAAACAGATTTTTATACTTAATCTGACTGGGTAAGATACCACTATTATTTTCCATGAACTGATTCCAAACCAATACGTTGAAATCCCTGTCCAATACGGTTATGCCAACTTCTATGGAACCTAATAGATCAAATTGCCAATGCAAAGCATTTATATCTGAAAAGTCATCACTCATTTACGTTTATCCACCCTCTACTAGTTTCTCGTACATAAGATCAATTGATTTATCTGGAAATAGTAAGAGTAAGTCAAAGTTTATCGATTTAGTTTTTATCGCGTAAGCAATCTCAATGGCTAGAACTTGGTTCCACCTTGAAACATTATTCTCTAATAGTTCTTCCAAACCACAATGTTGCCCCAAAATAATCGGGTGGTTGTGCGTGAATTTTACATTTAGTTGGTCTGATAGTGCAGTTAAACAAGCGCTTACTAAGATGTTTGTTACATCCATCAACGCTTCTAATTCCAATGATTCGTCGAGTTTGGCTTGCTTATAATTTAATAGCTTTACCATATTAATGAAATTTGAATCATTAAATATCAGTATGGCCTCTCCATTTATACCCGCACTGATAAACCCTTGGGAAATGGCCGACACACTGTCATTGTGACTTATTTCAGCCATTGCCATGTGCAATTCAGTGGTTTCAATAAGGTTTACATTTGGAATAGGCAAATCAATAAATTCATTGAGTAATTTCGCTAACTTCTCACCGGCTTGTCCCATCGCCACATTCGCCATTTCTCGATAGGCATCTAGTTTTTCAGCCAAAGGTACTTTTGTTATCGAAGGAGCTGCAAAGGCAGTTTTTGAAACTGGGTTTGAAGTTGAGCTGTGTGGTGTGGAAGTATCCACTGAATCCGTCTGGCTAGCCGAAGGTACGCCAGTATAAATACCGTACTGCGCCAAAATTGTGGTGAGCTTTTCATTGTCTACAGGTTTTCTGATGAAATCTAACGCTCCCATCTGCATCATCCGCACACGAGCTTGCGATTGCACATCGCCAGAAACGACAATGACCATAGTTGGCAGATCTTGCTCTTTTATTATCTGCATGGTTTGATAACCATCCATCACAGGCATATTGAGATCTAAAAACATCACATCAGCTTTACCTAGCTTGATCATCTCAATCGCTTGTTGACCATTTTCAGCGAAACTGATTTCAACTTCCCAACCATCAGGTATAGAACGCGCCATCTGTTTACGAGCAAATCCTGAATCGTCGCAGATAAGTACTTTAGTAGACATACAAATCACTCATTAAATGGCAACTGGCGCTTTAATATGCGGATGTGATTGATAATCCACGAGCTCAAAGTCATCAATAGTAAATTCGAATAAATCTTTAATCTTAGGATTAAGTCGCATAGTAGGTAAAGGATAAGGGTCGCGACTTAACTGCAATTTAGTTTGCTCCAAATGATTGGTGTACAAATGCGCATCTCCGAAGGTATGGATAAAATCACCTAATTCTAAATCGCATACCTGTGCAACCATCATAGTCAACAATGCGTAACTGGCAATATTAAAAGGTACACCTAAAAATATATCGCCACTGCGTTGGTATAACTGACAAGATAGTTTGTTATCAATTACATAAAACTGGAACATAGTATGGCATGGAGGTAATGCCTGTTTGCCTTGTTTCGCATTTTCTTTTGGAGACAAGCTGCTATCCGGCAATACGGTTGGGTTCCAAGCACTCAAAAGTAAACGGCGAGAATCTGGATTGGTTTTAATTTGGTTTAATAAGTCGCTTAGCTGATCTACCACCTCGCCATTCGTGCCTTGCCAACTGCGCCACTGTTTACCGTAAACAGGGCCAAGTTCGCCGTCTTCTGTTGCCCACTCATCCCAAATACTGACATTATTTTCTTGTAAATAGGCGATATTTGTTTCGCCTTTTATAAACCATAATAATTCATGAATGATCGAACGTAGGTGACATTTTTTAGTTGTTACTAAAGGGAAACCTTCGGCTAGATTAAAGCGCATCTGATAACCGAATATACTTAAGGTTCCAGTGCCCGTACGATCTTCTTTTTTACTGCCATTTTCCAACACGTGGCGCATGAGTGATAAATATTGTTGCATTTAAACTTTCTTACCTTGTTTTGAGTTAGCCGTTTTAGGTTGGTAAATACGATTCTGTTTGTATGCCCAAACAATCATTAATATACCAATGATTATCATCGGCATTGACAACATTTGACCTCGGCTGAAAAGCCCTAAGTACAAATCCAAATGACTGTCCCACTGTCGGAAAAACTCTACGAAGAATCTAAAACTTCCATAACCTAGCAAAAATGTGCCACTGATGGCACCAATTGGACGCGGCTTTCTAGAATAAAACCACAATATGATAAATAACAACACCCCTTCAAGCGCAAATTCATAAAGTTGTGAAGGATGTCGAGGTTCACTACCCGCATTGGGGAAAATGATCGCCCAAGGAACGTCTGTGGTACGTCCCCAAAGCTCAGAGTTAATAAAGTTTCCTATGCGGCCTGCCCCCAGTCCAATTGGCACTAAAGGCGCGATAAAATCGCCAACCACTAAAAAGGGCACTTTTAAACGCCTAGCACTCAACCACAGTGCCGTTAATACACCAAGAAGACCACCATGAAATGACATCCCGCCTTCATTGATTCTAAATAAATACAAAGGATCGTCGAGAAACAATCCAAATTGATAGAACATTACGTAGCCGAGACGACCACCAATAATCACTCCTAAAAAGCCCCAGAATAACATATCGCTAAGTTGTTCTTTGCTCCACCCAGTGCGCTCTAGTCGGCGATTGGCCAGCCACCAAGCAGCAACAAAGCCGACTAAATACATCATTCCATACCATTTGGGGCTTAACACACCTAAATTGAATATAGCCGGATCAATTTCTGGGAGTGTGTAATAATTTTGCGACATAATTAAACTTATCCTAAAAACATTTGCAGACTAACGAACACCAAAAAAACTGCAAATATTTGTTTTAAACGTTGAGTATTTAAACGGTGACTAATTTTAGCCCCATATTGCGCGGTAAAAACAGACATAATAACTATGCCCAGAACCGCAGGTAAATAAACGTAACCAAATGACATAGCCGGCAGGCCTTGCGTATTCCAACCGGCAATGACAAAACTAATCGAACCGAATATAGCAATCACTATTCCACTAAATGCGGCGCACCCAATTGCTTGTTTTATATCAACTCTAAACCACAGTAGCGCTGGCACCATGATTGCGCCACCACCAATGCCCATAAAAGATGAAATAATACCGGTTATCAAACCAATCAAAACCAATCCAGGTTTCGACACTTTCGATTCTGTACGTTTCGGTTTTATAAACGTCATTTGAAACGCGATAAATAAAACCAACGTTGCGAAAATGAGTTTAAGGCTTTCTACCGATATACTTACCGCTATTTGTGGGCCAACAAGTGCGCCGAGGATAATACCAAGTGCACACCAGATAACAATCTTAGCGTTGATATGACGTAATTTAAAATGCGAAAATGCTGATGATAACCCGGTCAGAATGATCGTAGCCAAAGAAGTCGCGATGGCCATTGGCATTGCGAGTGTCAATGGAATTCCCAAAAGCTGTTCAAACACATAGATAAGTACAGGCACGATAATTAAACCGCCGCCTATGCCTAGCAGCCCTGCTAATAATCCAACTACGGCACCAAGCAACATGAAGAGCACAAAATATATCTGAATATCGACCAACTAGATGCCTGCTCGAACTAACCCACCTAGGCCAACTGAGTCGAGGTACTGATTAACCTGCTCACGAACTTGCTTAGGATCGTCACAACTAAGCACCTCTTTCAACAATACTCTAGCTTGAGCAACGGTAACACTGCGTATAACCCATTTAATTTTCAATAAATTATGGCTGTTCATACTGAATTTGTTGTAGCCCATAGCCAACAACAAAATTATTCCACCGGGCTCACCGGCCAACTCACCACAAACAGTGATCGGGGTTTCATGTAAGTTAGCGTCCGCGACTAAACTGTTCAGTGCTGCCAACACAGCAGGGTGATAACTATCATATAAGCCAGAAACTCGCGCATTGTTGCGGTCAACAGCAAGCAAATATTGAGTTAAATCATTGCTACCCACAGAGAAAAAATCGACTTTTTTGGCGAGTTGAGGAATTTGGTAAATGACCGCAGGCACTTCTAACATGACGCCTATTTTGGGCATTTCTAGAATTTTTCCTGTTCCTGAAATTTCTTCAGAAACTTCGTGGAACGCCTGCTTAATTAAACGTTTAGATTCACTCACCTCAGACACAGACGTCACCATAGGTAACATGATCTGCAAATTACCAATACCAATATTTGCCCGTAACATGGCGCGCACCTGCACAAGAAATATCTCAGGATGGTCGAGGGTAAGTCGAACACCACGCCATCCCAAAAACGGATTTTCTTCGTTGATTGGGAAATAAGGTAGCGGTTTATCGCCCCCCACATCCAAGGTACGCATAGTTATCGGTTTACTCGGCGCTGATTGCAGCATTTCCCGATACAAAGTCATTTGTTCTTTTTCGGATGGAAAACGCTCGCGCAACATAAATGGAACTTCAGTACGATATAAACCAACCCCTTCACCATAGGTAAAGTTGGTATTTTCCATTTCGGCTGATAAACCTGCATTGATGAATAAAGAAACCGGATAATCATCTAGTGTCACGCAGGGCAAATGCGCTTGTTCTAATATTCTGTCTGACAGTTCCTGCTCTTCATCGATGAGCATATTAAACTCACGCAGAACACTCTCAGAGGGCGAAACAATCACTTCACCTGAGTAGCCATCCACCAGCAATCTTTTACCGTCGAGTAACGATAAGGGTGCATCCGACAAACCCATTACTGCGGGTAAGCCCATTGCCCGAGCCAAAATAGCAGCGTGCGAGTTATTTGACCCTCTAACCGAAATAATGCCGCACAAATTAAAGGTTGAAAACTCAGCCAGCATTGGAGCTGTGACTTCTTCAGCCACTAGAATCGCATTTTCTTCTGGATCTAGCGGCCGCTGATCTGGACTTTCGCCGCCCAAAATATTCGCTAAGATGCGGTTTGAGAGATCTTCAATATCAACGGCACGCTCCTGCATGTAGGGGTCACTCATGCTGCGAAATTGTTGAATATAATTTTCAATAATATATTTTAACGAGCTTGCTGCATCCCAGCCTTTTTTGATACGCCCTTCAACTTCGTGTCCTAAGCTATTTGCGTCTAATAAATGGCTGTAAATTTGAAATATAGCTTGAACGTCACTGGGTACTTGCCCTTCAATACGCTTGGAAAGTACCTCTACTTGTCCGCGAGTCACATTTACCGCTTCCCGGTAGCGAGCTATTTCCTGTTCAATATTATTTGAGCGCTTTGCAACGTGACTAGCTAAACTCACTTTGAAATGAGGGACAAATCCAATTCCCATTCCCAAACCAGAAGAACCGGGCACACCAGATATTTTTCGTTGCCACCTATCGCGATTATTTTCATCAACAAATGACAAAAAGCCGCGGGTTTCTGCATGCACAATTTCTAATGCGATTTGAGTGGATAAAGTAACCAAGAACGCTTCTTCGTCTTCGCTAAAACGACGCTTCTTTTTTTGCTGGAGGGTTAATACACCTAAAACTTTACGCTGATGAATGATAGGTGTACCTAAGAACGCATGGTACTTTTCTTCTTTAACTTCTGGATAATGTTTGAAACGCGGATGTGATTGGGCATCGAGAATATTTAGCGGTTCTTCACGCTGACCAATCAAGCCGATTAAACCTTCTGAAAAACCAATTGCAACATTACCGACGGCGCTCGATTCAAGTCCATCTGTGGCCATTAACATAAAATGTTGTTTTTCGTAGTTTGCTAAATATACCGAACAAGAATCAACGCCAATAGCTTCTTTAATGCTACTCGTTAGGTGCGTCAGCGCCTCCTCAAGTACGGGGATTTTGCTGACTTCCTGAACTATCCGTTTTAAACTAGTTAGCATGAGTCTTTACGACTGTCTCCGACGGCGACGGTTGCGTTGAGGTTGCATATTTTTGACATACGCTGGCATCGCGAAAGATACAAATTCTTTCATTACACGGCGATATACGTCACGTTTAAACGAAACCACATTTCGAACAGGATACCAAAAACTGACCCACCGCCAGTCATCAAATTCAGGGTGACCTGAACTTAATACATCCACATCGGATTCTTTGCATTCCAACTGCAACAAAAACCATTTCTGTTTTTGTCCTATGCAAACTGGATTAGTTCCTTGCCTTACCAGTCTTTTGGGTAATTTGTATCTCACCCAATTTTTAGTGACTCCGAGTATTTTTACATGTTCTGGTTTTAACCCTACTTCCTCATTTAACTCACGATACATAGCCTGTTCAGCAGTTTCACCTTGATCTATTCCGCCTTGTGGAAACTGCCATGAATGTTGTCCATAGCGCTTTGCCCAAAATACTTGCCCCATCCTATTGCAAATCACTATACCGACATTCGCGCGGAATCCTTCGGCATCAATCACTTTGACTCCCGGGGGATTGATTTCTTTAATATTTTGCCATTCTTCCATAAACTAAGGGGCAAGCAAAGAAATATCATCTTCTAAGACATAAAGTCGAATGAATAGCATGCCAAACGAAGGTACACATTGATAACACCAGCTACATCACCTCCTAACACAATCGAACAGCTAACACTTCGAGCTCAAGCCTTAGCCGGTCTGACTTTAGGAGAATTAGCGCAAAACGCAAACATACGAATTCCGAGTAATTTTAAACGCGACAAAGGTTGGACTGGGCAGTTGTTAGAACTGTATTTAGGTGCAAACGCGGGATCTAACCCAGAACAGGATTTTCCGGAATTAGGGGTTGAATTAAAGACCTTACCCATTGATTCATCCGGGATGCCACTCGAAACAACCTATGTCTGTTTTGCCCACTTATTGAACGTGTCAGGTATCACTTGGGAATCTAGCAATGTTAGAAATAAGCTCAATTGTGTGCTTTGGATCCCAGTTGAAGGCAACCGTGAATTAAAACCTGCAGAACGTCGAATCGCCACGCCTGTTCTTTGGCAACCAACCGCACAGCAGCTAGCGACATTAAAACAGGATTGGGAGGAGTTAATGGACATGATTGTATTAGGAGAAGTTGAAAATATCACAGCAAAACACGGCCAAGCCTTGCAAATTCGACCTAAAGCGGCCGACGGTAAAGCACTAACCGACGCCATTGGAAAAGATGGAGAAAAAGTAAAAACACGACCCAGAGGATTTTATTTGCGCAAGCAGTTCACCCACCAAATATTACTTCAAGCATTCTATGATGAGGTGTAAAAAACACTATCAGATCTGTCAACATTTTTTACAACCGAATAAAAATCGTTCAAAAAACTATAAATAAGTACGAAATATCAACACCTTACGATATGGCACACTTAATGCTTTTATACTGACAGTGTATTTCGCAGTAGAAGTTTTTAAGGAAATAGTAGTCATGATTAAAAAAATAGTAACTGGTTTAGTATGTGCGTCATCAATATGTTTCACCACTGTTAGCTCAGCAAGCGTTATTGGTGTTTTTGGTGATTATTCCTCTAGTGTTAGTTCTTTAACTAATAGCCTTGTAAACATGGGGCATTCAGTAACCAATCTAGGTACTGACGCAACCCAAGACTTATCTTCATTTGATTCAGTTTGGGGCGTAAGTGCATTTAATGCTTTGGATGCGTCCGAGCAAAGTAACTTAGCCGGCTTCTTGTCTTCAGGTGGTGGGGTTTATTTAACAGGCGAACGTCCTTGCTGTGAAGTGCTCAATTCAAGCCTAACAACATTTGTTAACACCGTTGTGTTAGGCGGTGGTATTCAAGTAGGTGGCATTGGCGATCAAAACAGTTCAGCAACCATCAACCAAAGTGTAGTAGGTAATCTTGCCAGTGCGCCAAATACAATAACATCATGGTCACCTAATGCATCAGGCGGTATGACTGGTTTAGCTGCCGACAATATTTTTGCAACTAGTACATCTACTGGCAACGCGGTAGCAGCCGCTTGGGATATGAGCGATATGGTGGATGCAAGCGGTAGAATGGTACTGATGATGGATGTAAACTGGTTAGGCACACAATTGAATGTGTTAGAAAATATTGAAATATTTTTAGCCGGTGCAGAACAAGCTAACAACTCAAATGATATTCCAGAACCTGCGGGCATTTTATTGCTAAGTTTAGGTCTCGTAGGCTTGGCACTTAAACGCAGAAAAGCATAAACTTTTATCGTTTAACGCTACTTCTAAAATCAACAAAAAAGGACCGCGAGGTCCTTTTTTAATTACACTAGAATATTTTTAGTTACTGTGGCGTTCTCAAAACCATCAAACGTAGTTCGGTCATGTCTTCAATGGCAAAACGAATACCTTCACGTCCCAAACCAGACTCTTTTACGCCACCGTACGGCATATTATCCACACGCCAACTGGGTACGTCGCCAATCACAACCCCACCAACATCTAACACATCCCACGCTTTATGAGCTTTATAAATGTCGCGTGTAAATACACCAGCTTGCAATCCAAATTGGCTATTATTGATCTCTTCAAGTGCTTCATCAAAATCACTAAAAGGGGCGATTGTGGATACTGGACCAAAGGCTTCGTCAGCATTGATGCTGGCGTCGTTGGGCACATTTTCCAGCACAGTAGCCTGCAACATAGCACCATCTCGCTTACCACCGCATAACACACTAGCACCTTTAGACTTGGCTTCTTGAATCCATCCATCTAAACGACTGGCTTCAGATTCAGAGATCATAGGGCCGATAAAAGTATCTTCACTTAACGGATCACCGTGTACTAAATTTGCTACTTTGTCCACATAGCGCTTTTTAAAGTCGGCATAGATAGAATCATGCACTAAAACACGCTGTACACTTATGCAACTTTGACCCGACTGGTAATAAGCACCAAAGACGATACGTTCGATTGCATCATCTAAATCAGTGTCATGATCAACAATACAACCAGCGTTTCCACCAAGCTCTAAGATTACTGGTTTTTTACCCGCACGCGCTTTTAGATCCCAACCCACATCAGGTGAACCGGTGAAACTTAATAATTTAAAGCGATCATCTGTGGTGAATAAATCTGCGCCGTCACGACTACATGGCAAGATTGAAAACGCCCCTTCCGGTAAGTCAGTTTCAGCTAAAATTTCACCAATAATTAAAGCACCAAGCGGTGTTCTGCTTGCCGGTTTAAGTACAAATGCGCAACCCACAGCTATCGCTGGAGCGACTTTATGAGCCGCTAAATTAAGGGGGAAGTTAAAGGGCGAAATAAACGAGCAAGGCCCAATCGGCACCTTTTTATACATTCCCTGATAACCCTTTGCACGAGGTGTGATTTCTAAGTTCATCACTTCGCCGGTAATTCGCACAGATTCTTCGGCTGCAATGCGAAAGGTGTCGATCAAACGGGTCACTTCGCCACGCGCATCTTTTATCGGCTTACCCGCTTCAATACATAGCGCATATGCCAATTCTTCAAAGCGCTCTTCAAAACGCTTTACGCAGTGATTTAATATACTTTGCCGTTCATAAGGCTTCATAGCTGTCAGCGCCGGCTGACTTTTTTCGGCTGCTTCAATAGCTTTGTCGATGACATCTGCTTTAGCCATTGCCACTGTGGTTGCCGCTTCACCGGTATACTTATTCGTCACAACTAGATCTTGATTAGCATACACAGCTTTATTCGCTAGGAAATAGGGATACGCTTTTTGTAACATGTTTAGCTCCTATAATTTCTGGCTAAGTTCGCGAATGGTTTTATTTAAGGTTTGGTCATTCAATGAATAATCAACCGGGACATCAATCAGGTGAACTGCCGGTTCTGACAAACATGCCTGAACGCGTGGCAATAACTCTTCTGAGGCACTAATGCGCCAACCTTTCGCACCATAACTCTCTGCATATTTAACAAAATCAGGGTTACCGTAATCCAAGCCAAAATTATCGAACTCCATGTGTGCCTGCTTCCATTTAATCATGCCATAAGCATCATCACGAAGAATGATAACCACAATATGCAGTTTGAGACGCACAGCAGTTTCCATTTCTTGACTGTTCATCATAAATCCACCATCACCACAGACGGTAATAACGGCTTTTTCAGGATAAACAATTTTCGCTGCCATAGCCGAAGGCAAACCAGCTCCCATGGTGGCCAAGGCATTATCGAGTAACAATGTATTAGGGAAATACGCAGGATAATTTCTGGCAAACCAAATTTTATATACGCCGTTATCTAAGGTAACAATACCGTCTTTTGGCATTGCTTTACGGATATCACGAACAAATCGCTCAGGTAAGATTGGGAATCTATCGTCATCTTCCGAAGTCTTACGATGCGCGATATAGGCGTCATGAACATCGCTGTAAAAGTCGAGTTTCCAATGATTCGATGGCGTTATATTTTGTTTAATTTGCCAAATACTATTAGCGATATCACCTACCACCTCCAATTGCGGGAAATACACTGGGTCAACTGCCGCTGACGCGAAGTTAATGTGAATGACCTTTTTACCATTGTTACTCATAAAGAACGGTGGTTTTTCCACCACGTCGTGACCTACATTGATAATCAAATCTGCACGCGAGATAACTCTATGGACAAAGTCACCATCAGATAAAGCGGTATTGCCCATAAACAATTCGCCGCTTTCATCGAGCACGCCTTTACCCATTTGTGTCGTGATGTAAGGAATGCCTGTTTTCTCCACAAACTCTTTCAACATTTTTGCGGTGAGTTTACGGTTTGCGGCAGCACCGATGAGTAACACAGGTGATTTTGCTGCTTCAATCATCTGCACAGCGCCAGCAATGGATTTATCTTCTGCAATTGGACGTCTTACCGCGCTAGGTTGCAACAATTTGGCTGTTGTCGTCTCTGCAGCAATATCTTCTGGTAATTCAATATGCACCGCACCCGGACGTTCTTCATGGGCTAAACGAAATGCTTCTCTGACCACCGATGGAATGCGATCGCCGCTCACAACTTGCGCAGTATATTTAGTCAAAGGACGCATCATATCAACCGCATCAATTACCTGAAATCGGCCTTGTTTACTGGTTTTGATTGGCTTTTGTCCAGTGATCATGAGCATTGGCATTGCGCCTAGCTGAGCATAGGCGGCCGGGGTTACCAGATTGGTCGCACCTGGACCAAGTGTGGACAAACACACGCCGACTTTTCCAGTCAATCGACCATAGGTTGCCGCCATAAAACCAGCACCTTGTTCATGTCGAGTTAGAATAAGTTTGATCGGCGACTTACGTAGCGATTCTAATAAATCTAGATTTTCTTCTCCGGGGATACCAAATACGTACTCAACCCCTTCGGCTTCTAATGCTTGTACAAATAAATCTGATGCTTTCATATATTTCCCACTAAATATTGGCAAGAGCTACCTGCATAAACCTTTAAAGATAGCCGATAATATTAATCTCGCGAATCATCGGACATCTTTTGACTACTACGTTTTGACAGCTAAGGATAATCGAGACAATGTTGAAAGAGCGCGTAATAGGAGACTCGAAAATACCCATTTTGACTATGCAGTTTTGCTCTAGATATTTTGTTTGTGTTGTCTATCTGTGCTTGACGCTGCAAAAACTCAATCCAGTGTACACACAGAACTTCTTGATTCTAAATGTTTAAATGTGATTACTTTAATCGTTTTATTATATCAATAACGATCGGCAAGCATTCACAGTGGCAGCAATCTCATATCATTGTTTGGGTGGAGTTACCGGTATAGGGTCGGTTTTTTTAGCTTTGCGCTTGCTCCCCATTGCACCAATATATTTTACGAAGACATTACTTAAGTATTTTTCAGAATTGAATCCAAGCCGCTTGGCCACACTTGTCACTTTTTGGTCCGTGCGCATCAAAACTTTCTTAGCGTATTCCAATCGGTAATGGTAAACAAACGCACGAAAATTTCGTTTAAGAACAAATCGTGTTGCCATAGCTAGTGCCGCAGGTTCAACCTGAGCTGCATCTGCTATTTGTTTAATTCGTAGCCCTTTGCGTTTGTAGGCCTTATGTTGAATGATCGCTTTTTCCGCAAGCTTTAAAGTAGAACGCAGCTTCTCCTCGGTATAAGCACCTTTACTCATCTGTGATTCTAAAAATGGGGTAGGAGAATACTTTCTTTTTTGCAGCAGTAATAAGATTAGATATAAGAAACCTAACGCGTTGATCATATTAACTAAAGTTTGCCACTGGGTTAGCGGTAGTAGATCAAAACTAATTAGGGTGACAACACAAATCGTTAAGAATGCGCAAAACATCAACACGTAACAACCATTGCTCGTGATTTTCATTTCGAAAATGTCGATATCGACTACCTGATCAGACAAATAATAATGATATGTAGCAAGGTATTCAGCAGCATGAACTGCAAAACTCAGCGTCACAAAGGCACTGAATAAGTAAGTCGCAAAGTAAGGCCAATTGACTAATAAATCCCCTACCGGCGGCGAGCTAAGCATGTCGACTCTCACGTCCGGTGCTAACAGAAGAAGGGGAAATTGGCCTGCCACCAGAAGTAGTGTCGGAATAAAAAATAAAGCATTGTTTTTTGCGACAAAAGCCGTGGTTATTTTGCGAATACTGAGCAATAAGCATGCTGCAATCAAGGCGGAAACAAACTGCGAAGAACCAATCAGAAAATGAAGCGGTTCTTGATATCCAGATAATTTTAGCCATTCATCTAATAGCATTAATGGCCAAAAAATGATGGCGGTTAACAATAAACTGGCATGTGGGAATTGTTCATAGCGAACCCACATAAGTATAAGCCCCACAAACCAGCCTACCAGCATAGTGCTAATAGCGATTTGATAAAGACTCATGTCTCCCATTACTCTTTCACCAAAATTTTTCTGCCGACAATGCAACGCCTTTACTTAACTTTATAACGGACAAAAGACTGTTTTTCTTAAGCTCGCTCCATTGCAAAAGTTCAGATTTATCTTCCACATCAGAATCCTGCAGCTTAGTTTGTAGTACATTTAGCTTGCGCAACTCTTGTATCCCTTCTAACACGTCCTGCCAAGGTGCAATAAATGCTTTGCGACGTTGATTGTCGACACAACTTCCCAATAACAAGTCACTGTTTAATGCACTGTGCAATTCGTTGTAATGGGTTAAATAAGCTTCAAGGCTATCCACCTCAGGCGTAATACGTGAAAATACGTTTTGCCATTTTTGTTCCAAAAACTCAGTGGCATGCTTACGCAAAGAGGTGGTATAAGCATCCGATTCTTGTCGCCAAGGACGAGTTACCAACAATCGAGACAAGCCTAATTGTAATAATGCATTGTCCTGATGTGTAATGAGTAGATGTGGACGTGACAAATTCAATGTGCCGTCTTGTAGTCCACGCAGATAGCTCACCAACGCATCATGTTGTGCCAGCTTTTTGCTATACATGCCACGCTTAGAGCGTAAGGCCTTAATACTTTTTAATTGTTCGATCCAAGCCCACTTATTCATACGCATATTTAATGCGACTTTTAGACGTTCTATCGCTTGGCAATTCAATGCTTGAGCGTAGGTATTGATACAATCTCGAGTGAGTCTCAAGCCCACATAAACATCAACTAAATCGGCCACTTTTTTGGTTTGCATATAGCGATATTCGGCTTTCTGCCAAAACGACAATGCATAACCTAACCCTTTAATAAATCCCGTTTCGCAATCTTCATGTTCTGATAATGCTACTTCACCTATGAGTTGTGGCTCAGGCGCAAGAGCATTGCGAGCTAAGGTAAATCCCCTGCCTGCTTTACTTAGGTTACACAGTTGACTCGGAGCTAGCGTGACCACTTTCTCGGCAATATCAAATAACAGGGCAACATCACCACTTTTTAGTTCCAATTCCAATTCACAGATATCTGCACTGTTGTCACCAGCGCTGACTACCCCTTGATCAAACACCAACTCCACGTCAGTGCCATCAGAAAGTCGCAACAAATAAGCTTTGCGTTTAAAGTCCGTGTGGAAAATTTGAATAATGTTTTCTTGTAAATCAGCAACTGAAACGTCTTTCGGCCAAATGTCTGCATCAAATAACTCTAACGCGGGCTCTAAGGAATCTATGGAAACATTGTATTCTGGACGCTGATGCAAGCCACCTACACTTTTACCCGCGGTTTTAACGGTTTGCTCTATTCCACGTTCACTGCTGCGCACTCGTAAGCCAATGCTATTGGCGCTTAATAACCATTCAGGTGTATCAAAATATTGGTTAAACAGTGTAAATTCAGACGTTTCTATATTTGCAGAAAACTGCCCAATAGCGGCTAATAGGTCTGATTCGTCGATACCATCTGGTAACAACAACTTTAATTCAATTTCTTTTTCCATTAAAACATGTGCCCAATGAGAGGATAAATATGCGGGTTATCAATAGCCTAAACAATACTCCGATGATCAAACCAAGGCAATCAATCAAAGCATGACTTGCCTTTGCGAATACAAGGCCATACCATTTATGTAAATTACTATTCGACATTGAAGATTTATGGCCAAGCTTTCAACACTATTTTTATTTTTTCTAACGTTGGCATTTAGCAACGTATATGCACAACAAGAGCCGAACGATGGCTCAGGCGACATTCGCTATATTACTGACGACCTATCGGCATTTATGCATGCAGGTCCAGGCAGAAACTATCGCATTCTTGGCTCTGTTAATGCTGGCACTCGAATTAGCGTTTTACAAGTGAACGAAGAAAAAGGGTTTATTGAATTGATTGACGATCAGCAGCGCACAGGCTGGGTAGAGTCTCAATATATTAGTTCGCAACAAAGTATTCGTGAATTGCTACCAGAACTACAGCAAAAAGTGCAACAATCAAGTGCTCAATTAGCCGAATTGACTCAATCTAACGATTTGTTAAATCAGCAGCTTTCTGATTTGACCAATCGTAATGCCGTGTTGGCAGAGGAGCTAGAAAATCAGCGAACTGAAAAGCAAAGTCTTCAACGTGAATTAGACATGTTGGATCAAAGCGCGCAAATGAAATGGTTTACCCGAGGCGGAATTATTGCTCTGGTAAGCATTTTACTGGGGGTAATTATTGCTTATTTACCCAAAAAGCGGAAACGCAGCGATCAGTGGATGTAGTCCACATCACTTTGACAATGAATGTTAACGTCAACAAATTCGCTAACAGGTATCAACATCGTTTTCATAATCCATTTATGCATTTCTTCCATGAAGTGCATAAATGATCTTAACGGGTCGCATTGGCGTATAGAATTGCTTACAGGTGTACCCCGTTAAACCCCCATAAACAGTCTATCACGCACCTGATTTGATTGTGTTTATACCCTTTCAAAATATACACTCACCCGACTAAATCTTTTTACGGAGGTTCACTATGCTTTTTGACGGTAATTTGGTTACCAATTGTCCCATTCGACAGAAAATTAGAGATTTTTATCGGATTGACGAGAATCTGGCTGTAGATCATATATTGCCTGACGCAGAAGTCTCAGTTAGCGCGCGAAGTCGCGCCTGGGAGAGAGCCAGAAAAATGGTATTGCGAATTCGCCGTGAACAAGAAGGACATGGTGGCGTAGATGCGTTGCTAAACGAGTATTCGTTGTCCACTGCTGAAGGTGTGGTGTTAATGTGTTTGGCCGAAGCGCTGCTCAGGGTTCCAGATAAAAAGTCTCAAGATGCATTGATTCGAGACAAACTTTCAAAAGGAGTTTGGAGTTCACATTTAGGTACTAGCGATTCAATTTTTGTTAACGCCTCATCGTGGGGATTGCTGCTTACCGGCAATATGGTGTCTTACACTGACCACCGTAAACGCAACAGTATTGGATTATTGAAAAAAACCCTTGGCAAAATGGGTGAACCGGTCATTCGTAAGGCTATGAATATCGCCATGAAAGTCATGGGTAAACAGTTTGTCATGGGCGAAAACATAGAAGATGCGCTCAAACGAGCGGCCGAAAAAGAACAACAAGGTTATGTTTATTCATATGACATGTTGGGCGAAGGTGCACGCACCGCCAAAGATGCAAAAGAATATTACGATGCGTACGAAGGTGCCATTCATGCCATCGGTAAAGCGGCGCAAAGCAAAGGACCCAAACGCAGTCCCGGAATTTCGGTAAAATTATCCGCGATTCACCCACGATACGAATTCACTAACCGCGAAGAAGTATTAGAAACCATCCCCAGATTGTTAAAACAACTCTGTTTGTTGTGTAAACAATACGATATCGGTTTGACGGTCGATGCAGAAGAAGCTGATCGTTTGGATATCTCGTTAGATATTATTGAAAAAGTGTTTACCGATCCGGAATTAGATAATTGGAGCGGTTTCGGACTAGCCGTGCAAGCTTACCAGAAACGTTCATTGTATGTGATTGACTGGCTTAGAGACCTTACTCTTAGAACCGACCGCACTATGATGGTGAGGTTAGTAAAAGGAGCATATTGGGACACCGAAATCAAAAATGCGCAACAAGACGGTCTAGAGCATTTTCCTGTTTTTACACGTAAGTCTTCTACAGATGTGTCATATCATGCCTGTGCGAATCGCTTATTGGCGTACAAAGACACTATTTATCCGCAGTTTGCTACCCATAACGCCTACACCGCATCGGTTATTTTGGAATTGGCTGGCGACGATAAAGAAGGTTTCGAATTTCAGTGTCTACACGGAATGGGCGATAGTTTGTACGATCAAATTGTGACCGAAGAGAAAGTACAGTGTCGTGTATATGCCCCCGTAGGAGAACATGAGGATTTACTTGCCTATTTAGTTCGTAGGTTACTGGAAAACGGTGCAAACTCATCATTTGTTAACGCGATTGTGGATGATACTAAGCCTGTTGAAGACTTGCTTGAAGATCCAGTTGAAAAAACCCAACGTTTAAAGTCCAAGTATAATCAACAAATACTCAAACCAATCGAGCTGTATGGTGGTGAACGAGCTAATTCTAGAGGATTAGACCTTACCGATGTCAATCATATCTCGCCCCTTAAGCTAGCCTTAGATCGTTGGCAACTTGAACATTGCGTAGAGCAGCCTGCGGAAAATGAAAGCATTCATGTGGTGCGTAACCCTGCCAATCAAGACGAAGCGATTGGACATGTCATTTTTGACTCTCCGGAACAGATTACACATAAATTAGAATTGGCCGAGAAGGCATTCCATAAATGGTCTGCTACCTCTATTGAATCAAGAGCAGATGTTCTGCGACGTACAGCTGATGCGCTAGAGCGCCACTCTGATGAACTTATTGCCTTGTGTTTAAAAGAAGCAGGAAAAATCACCCAAGATGCCATTGACGAAATTCGCGAAGCTGTGGATTTTTGTCGTTATTATGCCGCCCGCGCTGAAGAGCTTGCTGAAGATAACCGCCTGAGTCCGCGTGGTGTAGTACTGTGTATTAGTCCTTGGAACTTCCCATTAGCGATATTCCTAGGTCAGGTTGTTGCCGCATTAGTAACTGGCAATGCGGTTTTGGCAAAACCTGCAGAACAAACTAGCCTGATTGCGATACGCGCAGTCGAGCTAATGGAAAACGTAGGATTACCTAAAGGTACTTTGCAGACAGTCGTCAACAAAGGCCCGGTAATCGGAGAAACCTTATTACCTGACCCTCGCATTAAAGCCGTGATATTTACCGGTTCTACCCAAACAGGAAGCTTAATCGCCAAAGAACTTGCGAACAGAGGGACCGAACAAGTGCCTCTGATAGCTGAAACGGGCGGTCAAAACTGTATGATCGTCGACTCTACTGCACTTCCAGAGCAGGTAGTCGATGATATTATTGCTTCAGGATTCCAAAGTGCCGGGCAGCGATGCTCAGCGTTACGAGTTTTGTATTTACAAGAAGATATTGCCGATACCATCATCCAAATGTTAATTGGTGCGATGCAAGAATTACGTATTGGTGATCCTGCAATGTTATCTACCGATATAGGTCCTGTTATTGATGAGAAGGCATTGAAGAGTTTGCAGCAACATGTTGCAGACATGCAAGACAAAGCGACCTTGTTGTATGACGCTCCGCTGCCAGATGATTGTAAAAACGGATTCTACTTCACTCCTAAATTGTACGAAATTGACAACATTGACGTATTAACCAGAGAAGTATTCGGTCCTTGCGTACATATTGTCCGCTTTAAAGAAAAGCACACCGATGATGTGATTCGACAGATTAACAGCACAGGTTTTGGTTTAACCATGGGTATCCACTCGCGGATAGACGAAAAAGCAATCGAGTTGGGTAGATTGTCCCGTGCAGGTAATGTGTATATCAACCGTAATATGATTGGTGCAATTGTCGGTGTTCAACCGTTTGGCGGAAGAGGCCTATCAGGAACAGGGCCTAAAGCAGGTGGCCCGAATTATCTGCCCAGATTAATGATTGAAAAAGCGACTCCGCTTAAAATCGAAATCAACAATGATTTACAAATTCATCAGGTAGTAGAATCACCGGAATCTGATGAAAGTGGCGCATTAGAAATTATGGAACGAGCGGCACAAGTGGAAGCGGAGTGGCGCTCAACCAGTTTGACCTCACGTATTTCATGGGTACGACAGCTACTAGCAAAACTTGCGCGCATCGATATCATTGATGATTTAGCAGAAGATTTAGATCAAACCCTCGCGGTTTCCAGAGCGCAATTAATTAAAATCGAAAAAATGCTTAAATCACCGATTCAACTCCCTGGCCCTACAGGTGAGTCGAATACTCTATATCTGGAACCTAGAGGTGTGCTTCTGTGTTACGCCGATGAGCAGGTTACCTTTGAGTATTGGACGCTGTCGATTGTAACTGCATTGGCTACCGGTAACGTGGTTATCGCCGTCGTGTCTGATTTGTTTTACGATGAAGCTAAAGAATTTGCGAATAAATGGCGCTCGATCGGTGCTCCAGATTCAGTTCTTCAGGTTGCCAAACTCTCGCACCTGCAAGTGTTGCTGAATACACCTCAATTGGCCGGTGTTGTGGTTGACAGTCAAAGTCAAAGTAAAGCGTATTTAGCGCAAAAATTGGCTGAAAGAGAAGGCGCAATTTTACCAGTGATAACCGCTGAGTATTCCGACAATCTAATCCAACGATTATTAACCGAAAAAACCATCAGTATTGATACTACAGCGTCTGGCGGAAACACTAAGTTGATGACGTTGGAGGAGTCTGATGAATAGAGGGATTTTCTAAAAACACAAAAAACAATGAACCCCAGCCTGTGAGCTTTGTCTCACAGGTTTACTCCTAATTTTAACAGTAGTTGCTTGCAAGGATTCAATGCATGTATGTTTTCGCGAAGTTACTTAAAGCCTTACATTCTGATGCTGGCCCATGGTCGCTCGCATTTGGCATTATGTTGGGAATGATATTTGGGTTAACCCCATTGATTAAATTACACAACCTGATCATCTTATTTCTTGTTTTATTTTGTCGGGTTAACTTATCAACTTTTCTGGTTTCATGGGGAGTATTCTCAGTCTTAGCCTACCTGTTAGATCCCTTGATGATGAACTTAGGCGAAGTGATTCTTACCAGTGAAAGCCTACAAGGTATTTGGACGAGTTTTTACAACACAGGCTTTGGTAGATTGAGCCAATTCTACAATACCTTAACTATGGGTAGCTTAGCACTAAGTCTAGCCTTGTCACCGCTAGTGCTGATTGCAAGTCGCATATTAGTGGTGAAATATCGATTGCATGTTATGGCTTGGATGGACGAATGGAGAGTGTTGCAGGTCATCAAGAGTAGCCGTGTTTACCAAATGTATCAGAGCTTTGGGGGCTAAATATGAATAAAATTATTCGCTGGCCCGGTTTGCTGGGCTTTTTCGGAATTGTAGGCTTAATTGGCACAGTTTTTTTCTTGTTTTTAGATACATGGATAAAACTGGCGGCCACAAATGGCTTAGAGTTAGTTACAGGTGCAGAAGTAAATATTGAATCAGTATCACACAGCTTCTCGCCGTTTGGCGTGACCTTTGAAAAAGTACAGCTAACGGATCCCAATAACCCTAGCCATAACCAGGTACAAGCAGACAAACTAACCGCACAAATTGCGCTAGCTCCACTATTATTAGACAAAATAATTATTGACGATTTAACTATGTCTGGGGTTGCCTTTAGTCAGCCAAGAGAGTCTACAGGTCGTGTATTTAGAGGTCCTGAAGCAACCGAAAAGCGCAATAAGATTTTTGACCCGGAGCGCATTCCCAGTGTGGATGAAATTCTAGCTCGCTCTCCTCTAAAAACCACTAAAGCAATGGAAGAAGTGCAGGCTTCTTACGATTTTCATAACGAAAACGTAAAAACTAAATATGCGCAACTTCCCAGCCAAGAAAAGCTAAAAGAATACAAAGCTAAATTAGAGACGTTGACCCAAACCGACTACAAAGATCCACTGAAGCTTGCTGAAGCTAAAAAGCAATTTGATACACTGCGCGAAGAGCTAAAGCAAGACAAACAAAAAATCGAAGACTTTACTCAAGCTGCAAAAGAAGCCCAAAAAGATTTAGGTCCAAAGTTAGCTGAATTACGACTTGCACCAGAGCAAGATTACGCACAATTGCAAAGTTTAATTGCCGGTGATCAAGCGGCCATTCAAGATGTCACACGCATGATCCTCGGAGATAAAGCCGCTGTGTGGAGCAATTATTTACTGAGTGCGTATAAAATCGCTGTGCCTTTAATGGGCAACTCAGAGAGTGAACAAGAAAAGCAGCGCGCGGAAGGAAAATGGATAGCCTTTTCTGACGACGCTGAATTACCTGACATCTGGATTAAAAAAGCCGATATTTCACTGCAATGGCAGCAAGAAGTGATTGCATCTAAATGGCTAAACATTACTCATCAGCATGATCGAATAGGTAAAGCAACCACGTTTAATATTGACTCTTCCGCTAGCGCACTGTGGCAATCACTCAAAGTTGACGGTGATTTTCGATTGTCAGATGTGGGGTTAGCAGCGAACCAACAATGGGATTTAAAAGGAATTAAACTGCAACAAATTTCGTTAATGGAAGAACAAAAGCTCACCACAAAAGTTGAACAAGCCCTGATGGGAAGCCGTGGTAGTCTCGGCGTTAACAATGGCATAATGAAAGGGTCTGGCAATATTGATTTTAAGCAGTTGAGCATGTCCGCAACTGGTACAAATAATGTCACCAAAGTCATTGCCGAAACCCTGACGAGTTTGAACAGTCTCAATATTAAAACAGATATTGCTGGTAGTTTTGACCAACCGAATGTGTCTTTTAGTTCAGATTTAGACAATCAACTAGGTAAAACGCTTCTAACAAATTTAAGTGGGGATCAAACCTCCAAGTTGGGTGAATTACGTGCAAAACTTGACGCAAAAGCGCAAAACGCTTTAGGTGATAAAAACACCCAAATGACCCAATGGTTAGATTGGCAAAATATCGCTCAGGGCGATTTGGGAAGTGTCGAAAACATGCTTAGCGCGCAATTTAACAATGCACTTGAAAAAGAAAAAGATAAGCTGAAAGACAAACTCAAAGATAAATTATTTGGCAACTAGAGCAAAGGAAGGGAATGACTAGGGTTAATACTGGCTTTGAGAAAGGAATCTCGGCATAATATTGACCATTACAGGGTGAAAAAATCGGAGGCAGACAATTCATGAAATGGATCACATTAACACTTGTGAGCTTATTTTTGTTGCTGCAATACCGACTCTGGTTTGGCAAAAATAGTATTCCTGATTATGTTGAGATTAAGCAATCAGTGGAAGAACAACGTGCTCGTAATGCCGATTTAGTGCAGCGCAATAATCTCCTGCTAGCAGATATTAAAGATTTAAAAATTGGCGGTGAAGCAATGGAAGAGCGCGCGAGAAATGAATTGGGCTTAATCAAAGAAGGGGAAACCTTTTATCGGATTCTGCCTGCTCAAGATTAAGCAAGTTGAATTAGCCGGTCTACGGTTAGTTACTACAACAAACGTCAAACGACTCAAGAATTGATGACTGAAAATAATCCAAGCTTTACGGTAATTGTACCCGCTGCCGGTGTTGGCAAAAGGATGCTGGCTGACAGACCCAAACAATATCTCAAAATTGGCCACAAGACCGTTCTAGAGCACACACTTGAAAAGCTAATATCACATCCCCGTATAACTCGTATAATCGTCGCGCTAGATCCACAAGATCCCTATTTTGATGAACTTCCTATTAGCCAAGCAGATTGGATAACTCGCGTCGATGGAGGAAAAGAAAGAGCTGATTCAGTGCTTGCCGGTTTAACCGCTCTGGATAGTCACAGTTGGGTCGCGGTCCATGATGCTGCCCGACCGTGCGTTAGCCTTTCTGATTTAGACAAATTATTCAGATTGTTCGAAAATAATCAAGGTGGTGGCATACTGGCCATGCCGGTAAAGGATACCATGAAGCGTGCTCAATCAGAGGATTCGAAAAGAGTATCTAACACTGTCGATAGAGACGGATTATGGCACGCTTTAACACCACAGTTTTTCCCCCTAGCTCAGCTAAGACAGGCACTTAGTGAAGCACTAGAACAGAATGTCACTATTACTGATGAAGCGTCAGCGATGGAATGGGCAGGCTGGCCGGTTAATTTGGTAGAGGGAAGCGAGCGCAATATAAAAATCACACGACCAGATGATTTAACTCTGGCAACGTTTTACATATCTCAGGAAGAATTAACATGCGAATAGGTCATGGCTTTGATGTACATAAGTTTGGTGGCGATGGCCCTATCGTTATTTGCGGCGAGTCAATCGATTATGTACATGGTTTACTTGCTCACTCCGACGGCGACGTGGCTCTACATGCACTTTGTGATGCTTTATTAGGTGCTTGTGCTTTAGGCGATATAGGTAAACATTTTCCAGACACAGATGCTGCCTATTCAGGTGCAGATAGTCGTGAACTACTCAAACATGTTTATTCGTTAATTCAGAAAAAAGGTTACAAGCTAGCTAACTTGGATCTTACCATTATTGCTCAAGCGCCTAAGATGGCACCGCATATCGATGCTATGCGCAAAAATATTAGTATCGATTTAGACGTACACATCGACCAAGTAAATGTAAAAGCGACAACCACTGAAAAGCTTGGATTTGCTGGTCGCAAAGAAGGCATTGCCTGCCATGCTGTTGTGCTTTTACAAGTCGCTAGTTAATGATTGAATTAGACACTACACATTGGTTGCATCAGCAATCCCCTCCTCTCTCTACGGGCACAATTAAATCCTGTTATGCAGATTTTATAGTGCGAGAAGAGTTGGGATATGAATTAACTGGCGAAGGCGAACATATTCATCTTTGGGTGCAAAAAGAAGGCTTAAATACCGCTTTTGTTGCAGAACAAATCGCCAAGTTTTGTCAGTTGCCTCTGCGCGCAATTAGTTATGCTGGTCGTAAAGACAAACATGCACAAACTCAACAATGGTTTGGCGTGCATGCGCCAGGAAAACAATCGTTTGCTTGGCAAAATATGCAATTGGAAGGACTCACCATTCTTGCCTCGAAACGCCACAATAAAAAACTCAGAGTCGGTGCGTTAAAAGGCAATCGTTTTGAATTAGTGGTGCGAGATGTAACTGAGCCACAACAACTCTCTGCAAGATTGGAATTTATTAAACAACATGGTGTACCAAATTATTACGGTGCTCAACGATTTGGTGAGTCTCGCCATCATCAATCCGGTGGAAATTTAACTCTAGCGCAGTGCATGCTAAATGGTGAAGTCATCCGCAATCGCAATAAGCGCTCAATGGCAATTTCAGCATTACGTTCTTGGTTGTTCAACGAATTTATTCATCAACGAATAAAGCGGGATATCTATGCCAACCCTATGCCGGGTGAAGTTTGTATTTTAACAGGTAGCAATAGCTTTTTTATTGCACAAAAAATAGATCCTGAAACCCATACTCGATTAGCAAAAAATGATATTGTATTGTCAGCACCAATGTGGGGAAGTGGCGAATTGGCCAGTATTGATGCTGTGCGTGAATTTGAGCAAGACATCGCTGCATGTCATACCAATGTGTGCAATCTTCTGGAATCCTTGGGATTGAAGCAAGAAAGACGTAGCATAAGTGTAAAACCAACAGGTTTAGAATGGCAAATACATGAGAATACGCTCAATATCCAATTTTCGTTGCCAGCAGGATGCTTTGCGACATCAGTTTTGAGAGAATTAATACATGCAAATATTGCTGAGTAACGATGATGGCTATTTCGCTGAAGGATTAGAAACCTTACATGCACATTTAAGTGAGCACTATGATGTGATTGTGATAGCCCCTCAAGATAACTGCAGTGCATTTAGTAATGCGTTATCAATTCGTAAGCCACTACGTATCGAACAGCAAAGTAATGGTTTTTATGCAGTGAATGGTACGCCTTCAGACTGTGTGCATTTAGGTATAAATCAATTTTTACCTAACGATCCAACTTTAGTCGTGTCTGGCATTAATCATGGACCCAATTTAGGGGATGATGTTATATATTCAGGCACAGTGGCTGCTGCAACCGAAGGGCGGTTTATGGGGCTACCTGCAATTGCGGTATCACTTGCAGGACATGACTGTAAGCACTTTGCTACCGCCGCTAAAGTTGTTGTTGATATTATTCAGCGTTTGCATAAACATCCGCTGCCGGCAGATCAAATTCTGAATATCAATGTGCCGGATATCCCTTATGAACAATTAGCCGGTGTAGAAGTGACACGCCAAGGTCGTCGCCATCGTGCGGAAAGCATGGTAAAAGATACTGACCCTCAAGGAAATGAAGTTTACTGGTACGGAGCAATAGGCCAAGAACAAGACGCGGGACCAGGAACAGACTTCTATGCAGTTGCCCATAATCGCTGTTCTGTAACGCCGCTAAGTGTCGATATGACGGCATATCACAGTCTTAGCGATATGAAAGAATGGCTAGATATAAAACTTACATAAAAATCATAATAATAAGATGAAGTACAAGGAATCACATGACACGTGCCACTAGAAAAGGGCAGTCTTTAGCTCAATTGATACAAGCAGAAGGTATTCGTGACCCGCGAGTGTTAAACGCCGTCGCAGCTACTCCAAGAGAGCTATTTTTACCTGCCGCATTGCAACATAAAGCATATGAAAATACGGCACTGCCTATTGGCCAAGGGCAAACCATCTCGCAACCCTATATTGTGGCTAAAATGACTGAACTGTTATTAGGTTCAGATGCCAAAAACCAGTCAATTTTAGAAATTGGTACAGGTTCTGGCTATCAAACTGCTATTTTGGCACAGCTTTTTGACAAAGTTTTTAGTGTTGAACGAATAAAAGCCTTACAGTTTCAAGCAAAACGCAGGATGAATCAGTTAGATTTACACAATGTTTCGATGAAACACGGTGATGGTTGGAAAGGCTGGGCGAATAAAGGTCCATTTGATGGAATCATTGTTACTGCTGCCGCCAGCCATATGCCAACTGAATTATACCAACAGCTAAATGAAGGTGGCATGCTGGTAATTCCTGTAGGTACCAATGATCAAAAGCTTCATTGTGTTATACGCAATGGAGATGAATTTAACTCAACTATCGTGGAATCAGTGCGATTTGTCCCATTAGTGGCCGGAGATATTATATAAGGCCTTATTAAAATTGGAATTTGAATAGTGGAACCCATTAAAAGAAACGCTAAACAGTTTATAGGATTAGGCTTAAAAGGTGCATTGATGGGAGCGGCCGATGCTATCCCTGGTGTATCAGGTGGCACAATTGCCTTTATGACTGGTATTTATGAAGAATTAATTTATTCATTAAAGCAATGTGGTCCTGAAGCCTTAACAACAATATTTAAGCATGGCATCAAAGCCGCGTGGCAGCATATTAACGGGCCTTTTTTGGCCTGTGTTTTTGGCGGAATTCTTATAAGTGTAATCACGGTATCGCATTTAGTCATTTATCTGCTAGAAGTACATCCTAGTTTACTGTGGTCATTTTTCTTTGGCTTGATTTTAGCGGCAGTCTGGTCGGTACTTCGCCATATACATTACTGGACATCTTCGATAATTAGCGCATTTTTGTTTGGTTCATTAGCGGCCTTTTTTATCACCACAATCACCCCCACAAGTATTGAGCCCACTAGTCTAGTAGTATTCTTGTCCGGCATGATCGCTATATGTGCAATGATATTGCCGGGGATTTCAGGTAGTTTCATATTGTTATTATTGGGAATGTATACGCCGATCCTTAACGCCGTGAAATCCTTTCAATTTGGTACACTAGCGCTATTTGCATTCGGCTGTGTAGTCGGCTTGCTGTCATTCTCACGTGTGCTACATTGGATGTTCGAAAAACATAAAACCCTAACGTTAGCGCTTCTCGGTGGCTTTATGCTGGGTTCATTAAATAAGGTTTGGCCTTGGAAGTTAGTGGTAGAAAGCTTTGTCGATAGGCATGGTAAAGTCGTCCCTTTGGTAGAAAATAACGTCCTGCCAGCCACTTTCGAAGCCAGTAGTGGTTCGCCAGCACAATTAATACCCGCAATTGCGTTAATGTTTATGGGAGTTCTAATGGTTGTTATATTAGAAAAGCTAGGTAACAAACCGGATTAGATTAAATGAAATTGCCAGCAGCTTTATGGACCCCCTTTTCTGAGCTTGAGTCTCATGCTGCCGTACGCCTTATTGTCATAATCATTATTGCTAGTCACGCACTATCGGCCTGTACAAGCCGTTCGGCTCCTGCCCCTGTGGTCGAATTATACCAAGGTAAAGATTTTCGAGACTTTGAGAAAGATAGTTTCGCTGGCGACAAATACATAGTCCAAAAAGGTGACACCTTATTTTCGATAGCCTGGCTTTCAGGTAATGATTATCGTGATATTGCAGCCCTAAATAATATTCGCCAGCCTTACGCAATTTTTCCTGGACAAGAATTAGTCTTAGATGCCTTAATAGAGCAACCAAATAAAAGGGTGATTAACTCACCTGGTCAGACCACAAAAACAAAAACAAACAGGACAGTTGACCGGTCGCAAAAGCAGGCGTATGGTAAAAGTAACAAAGTTGTTAACACGGGTGACAAGCGGTCAGAAACCATTGAATTCCCTAGTAGAATAGAAAAATGGACATGGCCTGCAAAAGGTAAGTTAACGACAAGATTTTCACTTTCAGAGCAAGGTAGTAAAGGTGTAGAAATCCAAGGCACTAAAGGCAACCCTATTGTTGCCGCCGCCGACGGAAAGGTTGTGTACACGGGAAACGCTTTGAGGGGTTATGGTCAGTTGATCATAATAAAGCATTCTGAATCTTTTTTGAGTGCTTATGCGCACAACGACGCTGTCTTCGTAAAAGAACAACAGTGGATTAAAGCGGGGCAAAAAATAGCCTCCATGGGAAGTACTGGTACCGATAAAGTGAAGCTTCGTTTTGAAGTTAGGTACAGGGGCAAGTCTGTTGACCCATTGAAGTATCTACCTAGTAGAAAATAACAATAAATAATAATTAGAAATACTTACAGGAGAATGAGGACTAAATAAAATCTTTTAGGAGAATTGTATATGGGTGACAAAAATACCATCGTTGTAAATTTGGCTGAGCCGGTTGTAAACGAAAAAGATATCGATTCGGAATTAGCAGAAATCGAAGCCGATGATGAGAAAGACCCCATGGAAGAAATACTGGCTGGTCAGGAAGAAATCCAAAAAAACCTGGACGCCACGCAACTTTACTTGGGTGAAATTGGTTTTTCCCCACTTTTATCTGCCGAAGAAGAAGTCTACTTTGCCCGCAGAGCACTCAAAGGTGACGAAGCGTCACGTAAGCGTATGATCGTGAGTAATCTGCGTTTAGTCGTAAAAATTGCCAGACGTTATAACAATCGTGGTTTAGCTCTACTTGATCTTATTGAAGAAGGTAATTTGGGATTGATTAGAGCGGTAGAAAAGTTCGACCCTGAACGTGGTTTCCGTTTCTCAACTTATGCTACTTGGTGGATTAGACAAACCATCGAAAGAGCAATCATGAACCAAACCAGAACTATTCGTCTGCCCATTCACGTAGTTAAAGAATTGAATGTGTATCTAAGAGCCTCTCGTGAGCTCGCACAAAAGTTAGATCATGAGCCAACAGCAGAAGAAATCGCAGAGTCACTAGATAAGCCAGTTGAAGATGTGACCAAAATGCTGCGTCTGAATGAGAGAATTACCTCTGTTGATACCCCAATTGGTAGTGATAATGACAAAGCTTTGTTAGATATTATTGCCGATGAAAAAGGCTATGGACCAGAAGAAGACCTGCAAGACAAAGACATAAAATGCAGCATTATTCGTTGGTTAGAAGAGTTAAACCCAAAACAACGTGAAGTATTAGCCAGACGCTTTGGTTTGATGGGCTATGAGCCTTCGACATTAGAAGATGTGGGCGCTGAGATTGGTCTTACAAGAGAAAGAGTGAGACAAATACAGGTCGAAGCGTTAAGACGTCTTCGTGATATGTTAGGTCATCAAGGGTTGAATCTCGAAGCCTTGTTTAATAAAGAAGATTAAACACTCGACCAATTTAAAAAAGACGTCACACAGGACGTCTTTTTTATTTTGAAACTTCGCTTTTTTAAGCAGAAGTTATTGGCTGTATTCATCCGAAAAATTAGCAGAGAATAGCAGCTTTACAATTAACTTATTGTTTAGGTTTTATAGCAGGACCTGTCACCAAGCGTGAAAAAGTTACCTGAACGTAGTCTCCATTTGCTTTATCTGTGGCCCAATCTCCAGTCCCTAAACACTTCGGATACCACATCCCTGGTGCATCTTTAATACTGCACTGGTCATAAGCACCCGCTTTAAAAAAGTGAGCATCGCCAGCATAACCATTTGGATGATCGTGTTCGTCTACAACCCCAGCAGCATCCACATTATTAGCCAAGTTTATTTCATAGTTAACCGTTCCAAGGCGTTCATTGGTAAAAGTAAGGTACATGATATTTTCATATACATTAACTTCGTAGCTGAAACTTTCATCTAAAGCGATACCTTGTTCACCGGGATCTGCAGACTCATCCCAAAGTTTCCCCCAAACTAAATAGCTGATGTCTTTTCTGGCTGGATCTTCTTTTTCTAAGTTGCGTTCATAATTCCAAAAAACTGAACCGTAGTCATGTTGTGGCCATTTTTTATAGAAGATTTTAAGAGGTTCATTACCCAAACCATAACCTTCGCCCTCAGCAACCAGCTTGCTATCTTTAGTTGCGTGAATCTGTCCCACCACAACCGAAAAGGCCGGTTCTTTATTTGGATATGTTGCGCGTTTGGCAACATGATTTACCGCAAGGGTAGCCTGCAAATTGCCACCAATTTGTGTGAATTTATTTGCTCTTTTATTCGCTTTCAGTGAGAAATTACGCACATACTCACTATCCTTTCCATTAACTCCACCAATCACCTGATGCAACTCACTTCGGGTATTACTAGAGTTAGGCGTGGTAAACGCTCGGTTCGGTGACGCAAAAACCATATGTCCTTCATCATTCAAATAAAAATAGTCAGGATGTTGGAAATTTTGCATATCTTTAACACTGATCGAATCGACCTTGCCATCATTATTTTTATCTGTCGGGATAGTCATTTTCCATAAACTTAGATCGAATTTATCCGCTGGCACTAAAGCTTCTTGTTTCGCTTTATCACCATTAGAGATACATCCATATAATGCCAAAGTAGCAAAGACCGTTGCTGTTATGGGAAGCAATGTTTTATTGAAATTCATGATCAATTCTCATATTTGTGGTTAAGCAATCGTTCTGAAAGGCTGACGATGATTTCATCAGGCGTTTGAACCATATCGACCATATAGCCTTTATTAGGTAATTCTAACGTATTTAGCTTTGAGTCTAATCGATTTACATGTTGTTGTTTGAGCTATTAATTATGACAAAGTCCCTTCCTTTAACAGAAGGGACTATCAAGTATAACCTAACGCAATTTATACACGTCAGACAATCGATAGGCTAATTATAATACTGCCAATGCTGCATCGTAATCGGGCTCGTCCACTGTTTCAGCAACTTGTTGAGTAAACAAAACCGTACCATCGGTATCTAGCACAACGACTGAGCGTGACAATAAGCCTGCTAATGGACCAGTTTTGATTGCCACCCCATAGTCGTCACCAAAGCTGGCACGAAAGCTCGAACCGGTAGTGACATTTTCAATACCTTCTGCACCACAGAAACGTGCCGCAGCAAAAGGCAAGTCAGCTGAAACACAAAGTACTTTGGTATTATCCAAACCAGTTGCTTCTTGATTAAATTTGCGTACTGAGGTCGCACAGGTTCCAGTGTCCACTGAAGGGAAAATATTTAAAATTACTCTGCTGCCTTCGAAATCAGCTAATTTTACCGCTGATAAATCAACTTTCACCAAATCAAAATCAGGTGCTTTACTTCCTACTTTCGGCAGTTCACCAACAGTTTCAAAAGAATTACCTTGTAACGTAACAGTTGCCATCTAGCTCTCCATTTTTAAGGGTATAATTTAATGTAGTCTACAGTATAGTCATCAATCGACCGAAAAGATCATCGGGTTGAAATTGAATTCTGATAATTTAGGTCTAATCAATATATCTAATTGACGACAAAAGCAAAATAAGGATTCCCATGTCATCCAAAGTGCGCCTATTTTGGTCGGCTTTAATTTCTTTCATCTTCTATTTCGCCTGGACATATTGGGCAAACGATATGGTTTCAGAAGACACTGAATTAGTATTGCGCTCAGCACTTGTACAAGGCTCTTTAAGTGCCACAATCACACTTTTGTTCACTTTTGCATTGGAAAAGTCAGTACAAAAATACGGTCAACACTCTATTTCACTGTTTTTTGTTGTGCCTATCATTTGCTCTGTTCATTCAAAAACCACACAAAATATCGCAATTTTCAGAACCTTCAATGCTGCACTTAACTTATCAGCTAAAAAAGCGAGCGGCGCAGTTATCCCCGGAACACTGCTAGCGCCAATTTTACCTTTAATAGTACAAGCTTCTATCGCGATAGGCGTTAACTGGCTCAATCAAACACCGAACCTTTGGCTTACCGTCGCTCCTAGTATATTTTTTACTGGTGTTTATGGCTATGTATATACGTTTACCTTACTCAAAGAGCGAACAGCAGCGCAGTGAATATCTTTGAGAAATAGCCAACATAACTAGCAATATGTATCTAAAAGTGTAGAAAAGCGCTACATTTCCATCGAACGTAATTGAACTGAATAATAATCTTAACTAAGGTAGTTAAATGAATAGCATTAATCCCACTAAAACGGCCTTAATCGATTTGGCGCAGGAAATACTGCAAACCAAGTCGTTTTCAAGCGTTTCATTTCAAACCTTAGCGCAGGGAGTTGGGATTAAAAAAGGCAGTGTCTATTACCATTTTGAGAGCAAACAAGAGCTAGCCGAAGCAATAATCGATCGTGCCATGACGCTTCTGCAACAAAGTTTAGCTGAGATTGAAGATGAGCCCATAGCCAAGCAGCTACATGTTTATACCAACTGGTTTGCTGATCATATTGGAGCAGCGCAAAAGCTGTGTCCCGGTGCAAGTTTTGCCGCAAGCTGGGATGCTGTGCCAGATATCATTAAAACGAAAGTACAAGCGTTATACTTATTACATAAACAATCTCTAGCAGACATTATTCAAAAAGGTCGCAATTTAAACGAGTTCGCGACGACCGAAAAATCTGCATTCGAATTGGCTACAATTGTTTTTGCGCTGCTGCAAGGAGGTTTGTTGGCATCCAGAGTTTCACAAGACACGCAAGAATTTGCTGCCTGCAGAACACTAGCCTTGAGTATGGTAAAAGACGGCTAATGCAAGCTCGTTTAAAAACAATCGTTTTAGTTACAATAAATGCGCTACGGACATGGTTGATAAAACGGATTTTTTGATAGCGTTATTGCTTCCTCTACAATTAGCTGAGCCGCTTCATGTTCACCCAAATTGCGGACATTGTTCAACCAACTACGAAAAAGGCGTTGATCGAATAACGCTAAATTTGTCGCTTGATTAAATAAACTGATAGGAACGTTGTTTTGTTTACGTTTTTTTTCTAACTCTTGTACTGCCGCGTCATTCCCTTCTAGCTCAAATATATACTCCTGATAAGCACTACCAATCATTTGGGTAATATTGGTTTTACCTCGTGATTCCATAGTTTCTCCTAGTGATAAACACAATAGCGAAAACTCTTCATCTACTTCAGGTTTTTCTGTACACAATTTTGAAATGATATTGAAAAAGCTGGGTTGAGCAGCAACCACACCTAGAGCAGAAAGTGCATTGGTAGAAAAATCTTCATTTGGACGGCCCTGCAAGGAATCGATATAAAGCTCTATATAGTCAGCGAAACTTTCCTGATATAGAGGTGCGGATATGATCTGACGAAACGCATGTTTGATCTTTTCAGGATCATCCTTGCTTGCATAAAAACTCGCTATTGCAAACCACATAGCTGCATTTTGTCCGTCCACAGAAATAGCTTGCTGCACGAGCTCTTGATTGCAACTTGGATGATCTTTAACCTCGGTACATAGCCCTAACATTTGTTCTAGCGCGATAGGATTGCCAGGGAAGCGTTGGTTAAACTTAAGTAGTTTATCTAATCTAGACTCTTCACCCGTCAATTCTGAGTACAAAGCGTGAGCTAGTTGTTTGTTTTGGGAGTTTGAAGTTTCAAAACTATCAATTATGTCGGCATTGCTGAGATTTTCGTAATCAGTGATATGGTTTAACTTACATTCAACGATATAGTCAGATTTGTCGTTGCTTTCATCGTCCACTGTTTCCTTTTTATTTAGAATTTTAGTAGCGGAACCGAGTTGTAGTGAAACAGGCGTATCTGGGTTCTGTGTTTGAGTGAGCAATTGCGAAACAGGAGTTTCATCAAGGGTAGGTTGGAGTACTTCCTCTTTGTTAACAACATAAATCCAAAAGCACAAAGCAATCCCAAAAATAACAGAGATTGCTTTGAAAACCTTTTTCATCACTTTAAAACACGGTATTACGCGCGACTAGTAAATTTCTGCTCTGCGGTATTGATCCTGATCTTTTCCCCAGAGGCAATATATTCAGGAACCTGTACGACTAAGCCGGTAGACAAAGTTGCGGGCTTTGTTCTAGCGCTTGCAGATGCGCCTTTAATGGAAGGATCTGTTTCAGTAATCACGAGGTCGACTGAAGGCGGAAGTTCAATACCAACCGGTTTTCCATCTACAATCAGCACTTGTAGCCCTTCTGTTTCCTCTGTAATGAATAATAATTCATCGACAATTGTATCTTTGTCTAATGAGTATGGTGTGTAATCTTCGTTGTCCATAAACACGTATTCAGAACCATCGACGTAAGAAAACATCACTTTACGACGAAAGAATTCTGCCGTATTAATCATCTCATCGGCTTTAAAACTTTCATCCGCTTTTGCACCTGTCGCAACTTCATACAAACGCATTCTGTATAGACTTGCGCCAGCTCTGCCACTTGGCGTTAATTTATTGATATCTTTAACCAGATAAACTTTACCATTATGTTCAATGGCAGCATTCTTTTTTACTTCACTTGCTTTTGGCATCTGTTTACTCAACTAAAAATGGCTTGGTGGTAAAATATCATGAAGTGCAAAAACACAGAAGTGATTCGCGACCTCGAAATACGTTATTAGGTTATGGGTAAGTATATATCAGTGATCATATCCAAATCAGATATTTCTGGTGAGAATCGAACACGTTCGAAAAATAAAGGAAAATCCCTTAGTGTATTTTGTGTTGCTACCAGCCACTCTGAAAACAAAAACTCTATGCTTGTCGACATGCTGTGATCAGGCCCGATATGCCGCAGGTAAGCACACCTCCCACTTGGTATTTGCCCATACTGCATATTTTCCGCTAAGTCGTAATCTTTAGACAACACTTCGACCGCTAGTCCAAATTTATTTTCAGATCCCGCGCTTACCTTGGGATTATCATAAACGATATTGAATGTGCGACTATTGTTGGGAGACAGCTTGTTTTTCTGGCGCCAGGCAATAAAGTTCTGAATGGACAAAGGTAGTGTTTGCACAGAACCTCGATGCTCCAAGATCGCGACATCCAAAGCTTTAAAATCGACAATGCTGACATCTTTAAGTGTGACTTTTGAATGCATTTTCACCCCGACTCAACTCGACATACGCTCTAAGGTAATAAATTTATAATCATAAGGGTTTTTTTCATCCGCCGTATGCCCCTCGGAATCAATAACCTGCCAATTAGCTTCTTCATTGTAATCAGGAAAATAAGTATCGCCTGCTACTTGTAGATCAATTTCGGTTAAATACAGGCGCTGACATAATGGTAAAAAGTGTGAGTAAATTGTACCGCCACCGATGACCATCAATTCATCGACATCCCCTGCGGCCTCGACTGCGGCTTCACAACTTCCAACTACTACGGCGTCTGAAAGTGCGTAGGCTGGGTCACGGCTTATTACAATATTTAACCTTCCTGGCAGAGCTTTGCCTATGGATTCAAAGGTTTTTCTTCCCATCACCACAGGTTTACCTAAAGTCGTCCGTTTAAAATGTCCTAAATCAGCAGGAAGGTGCCATGGCATTGTTTTATTTGCGCCGATTACACGGTCTTTCGCCATCGCAGCGATCATAGATACCAGCATAGAGTTTTGATGCCCTTAAAAATAAATGAAAATTTAAAAATGATTTTTTAATTATCACAAAAGAATGTTTTGCATAATAGCACTTTTAGAAATCGGTATGGGTCTTGTCATTGTGTCTTGTAATAGTTACACAAGTTATAAAAAATTTGGACAATTGACGTCCGTAAATTGATCTCAAAACAATGAAAAGAGCGCTAAAGCGGGTGTGAATAGGGGGTTCTAGTTATTTGGTTCAATTTTTGCTTTGCCACTTCTGACAAAGATTTTTAATCGTAAAGGAAGTATCCACATGAAATTAAATAAATTAATTATCTCAAGCCTAATGGCAATGACCCTATTTAGCGGATTAACCCACGCAGAAGCGATTAGTTCAAATAGTGTCATGCAAACTCAGGCGACTCAGTATAATAAACAACAAATTATATCTATGTTTGATCGTGAAGAGGTACAAGACAGACTGGTAAAACTAGGTGTGAATCAAGAAGATGCGATTGCCAGAATTAATGCCATGACTGATGAAGAAATTAACCAGTACAATACCCAATTAAATGAAGCACCTGCAGGTGGAATTGTTGGCACCATAGTCACTGTGCTCGCGGTAATTGCTGTCTTAGATGTGCTAGGTGTAACAGACGTATATCCGTTCATTCGTCCTATTAACAGCTAACATCCAGGATGCAAGTCGACAGACTTTGTAAGTTGATTGTGCGGCTCAGTTGTATACTAGCATTAGTGCTGCTTGCTGGCTGCCAATCAACTCCTCAAGCAGACGCCTTAAAGCTGTCGGCTCCTACAGATATAGCTAGCCAGAAGCATATTCGTGACGTTCCTTTTTATCCACAGCAAGCCTTTTATTGTGGTCCAACGACTCTATCTGAAGTTTTCAACTATTATGGCACCGCAGTGACAGCCGAAGACATCGCACCAAAGTTATTTATTCCAGAAAAAGAAGGAAGTTTACAGTTAGAAATGATCTCAGCGACTAGGCAGTATGACTTTCTAGCGTATTCAGGCAAAGGAACGCTTCAACAATTACTGTATTCTATCGACCAAGATGTACCTGTCATTGTATTTCAAAACCAGTCTATTTCTTTGCTCCCAATGTGGCATTACGCTGTGGTTATTGGCTACGATCTGAGCTCACAAACCATTCAATTACATACTGGTTTAACTGAAAATCACAGCATGTCATTCGAGTTGTTTGAGCGTTTGTGGCAAAGAGGAAATTATTGGTATTTAATCCCACTTCCTACGGGGTTAACGCATCAAGAATTAGATCCATTTAAATATGTGAGTGCTGCCTTTGATATGTTGCAGACAGGCAAAACTGAGGCTGGTTTGGAAAATCTAAAGGCTGCCACAAAACAATGGCCAAACCAATGGTTAGCCTATTTTTTACTTGCCAACTATTACTCAGAGTCAGATTACCAACAAGCTAACAAATGGTTTTATGCAGGATGGCAAGCAGGCAAAGAGCAAGTGCCGTTTTTAAATAACTACGCCTATGCTTTAGCGGGCGCGGGATGTACAAGTCAGAGCGAAGATATTATGGATTATGCTTTGAATAAATTTCCAAATGATGAGCAGCTAGATCGCAGTAAAAGCGATTTACAAATGCAAACAAAAACGCCTGAAATGAATTCAGGCGCTCAGTGCGAAATACCCATTGTTACGCAATGAATTATTATTCGCGGGTATAAACCACTTCTACATCATAGTCATCATCGTCGTCATCAAAATCATCGTCATCATCTAGATGATCTGCTTCAGTTTGGCCATGATAAGTATCCCACTTGAAATTAATTTCTTCCTGAGACTCTTCTAAATCTTCCATTTCGTTAGGCAAGGTATCTAAATAATTCATTACCTCACGACAAATTTCGTCAGTATTTTTCTTTTGGAATGCTGATATTTGAAAACTAGGTCCATCCCAATCTAAAGCCTCAATCACCCTGTCACAAATTTCTTTTGCTTCTTCTTCAAGTAACAAATCGATTTTGTTAAACACTAACCAGCGCGGTTTCGCAGCTAATTTAGGACTGTATTTTTCAAGCTCGCCAATTATTGCTTTTGCATTCTCTACCGGATCTGATTGATCTGCAGGTAGCAAGTCAATCATGTGCAGCAATACACGACAACGTTCAAGATGCTTCAAAAAGCGAATACCTAAACCTGCGCCGTCTGCTGCACCTTCAATCAATCCCGGTATATCTGCAATCACAAAGCTACGCTGAGAGTCTTGTCTTACTACGCCTAAATTAGGAACTAATGTGGTAAACGGATAATCAGCTACTTTCGGTTTAGCAGATGAAACCGAACGGATAAAGGTAGATTTTCCAGCATTAGGTAACCCTAATAAACCGACATCAGCAAGCAACATAAGCTCTAAGCTTAACCAACGAATTTCACCCGGCGTACCATTAGATTTTTGTCTTGGTGCACGGTTAGTACTACTTTTAAAGCGCGCATTACCCAAACCATGAAAGCCACCTTGGGCCACTTTCAATCGCATACCGTGTTTGGTTAAATCACCTAAAGCTTCACCAGTATCTTTGTCTGTAGCCCTTGTCCCTACTGGCACTTTCAATTCTAAATCTTCGCCAGCTCTACCTGTACAATCACTTCCTTGCCCATTTTTTCCACGTTCTGCTCGGTGAAAACGCTCAAAACGAAAGTCGATCAAGGTATTGAGATTTTCGTCAGCTACCAGATAAACACTGCCGCCATCACCGCCATCTCCACCGTCTGGGCCACCTCGGGGAACGTATTTTTCGCGGCGAAAACCGATAACGCCATTGCCGCCATCTCCGGCTTCAACACGTATTTCAGCTTCATCTACAAATTTCATCTGACACCTCGATTAAACATATAAAGGTCGAAGGATATAATACTCCGCCCCTATTTTTTTCTCTAGCAATAAAAAGCCCCGCATGAGCGGGGCTTTTTGAATTTACATGTTAGCTCGTCTTACTCTGCAACGATGCTTACGTATTTGCGGTTCTTAGGACCTTTAACACCAAATTCTACTTTGCCATCAGACAATGCGAAAAGAGTGTGATCTTTACCGATACCCATGTTATCTCCAGGATGGAAACGAGTTCCACGCTGACGAACAATGATATTACCAGCTAATACTGACTCACCACCGAAACGCTTAACACCTAAACGTTTACTTTCTGAGTCACGACCATTACGAGTACTACCACCCGCCTTTTTATGTGCCATTAGTTCGTACTCCTACTATTAAGCGTTTATACCAGTGATTTTCACTTCCGTGAACCACTGACGATGACCTTGGGTCTTACGAGAATGCTTACGACGACGGAACTTGACAATTTTAATCTTGTCGCCACGGCCATGAGAAACTACTTCTGCAGTTACTTTGCCGCCATCAACATAAGGCATACCAATTTTTATATCTTCACCATTACTAACCATCAAGACATTATCGAACTCAACCGCTTCACCCGGTGCAACTTCGATTTTCTCTAGACGAACGGTTTGGCCTTCGGCCACACGGTGTTGTTTACCACCACTTTGGAAAACCGCGTACATATTAAACTCCGCTCTGCGCCCACGGCGCTACAATTCAAAAACAGGGCGCGAATTGTACGTGAACTGACCTATCGTAGCAAGCCTAAATCGCAATTAATTTCATAAATTAATGGCATTTTTTATCAACCGCCATATAAATCACCCGCTTGACTAGATAGATCTGTGTATTTATGTAGAATTGCACCCATCTTAACACACCTTATCAATGAGCCAGTTTGCCGATAATGGACTTAAATAAAATACGCCGTCTTGCTGATCCAGACATGCAAGCTGTTAACGCCCTAATACAATCCCAAGTTAATTCTGATGTTGCATTAATAAATCAGTTGGGATTCTACATTGTAAATAGCGGCGGTAAAAGAATACGGCCACTGATCACGGTTTTAGCAGCGCGCGCCGTGGGGATCGATAATCAACAACACCATACTCTAGCCGCAATCATCGAATTTATTCATACCGCTACTTTGTTGCATGACGATGTGGTTGACGAATCAACTATGCGCCGTGGTAGAGAAACTGCCAATGCTGTGTTTGGAAACCAAGCAAGCGTATTAGTGGGTGACTTTTTGTATACCCGTTCTTTTCAGATGATGGTCGAATTAAAACGAATGCGCGTTATGGAAATACTTTCATCGGCTACCAACGTCATCGCCGAAGGCGAAGTCATGCAATTAATGAATTGTAATGATCCCGACACCAGTGAAGAAAGCTACATGGAAGTTATCTATAGTAAAACCGCGCGATTATTTGAGGCTGCTACATTACTTGCCGCAGTGATAACTAATCAATCACCAGAAATTGAAAAAGCCATGCAGGATTATGGACGTTATCTAGGCACCGCGTTCCAATTAGTAGACGATATTCTCGATTATGCCGCCGATAGTGATGAGATGGGTAAAAATGTGGGTGACGATTTAGCCGAAGGGAAACCCACGCTACCGCTACTCTATGCAATGTGGCATGGTAATGATCAACAAAAAGCGTTGATTAGAGAGGCGATTGAAATTAACAATGGAATGGATAGCTTAGATAAAATACTCGCCGCTATGGAACAAACTGGCTCATTGACTTACACCAAGCAAAAAGCTTTACAGGCAGCAGAGCAAGCAATCGAAGCTTTAGCACCGTTACCCGAGTCAGATTATAAGCAAGCATTAATCGGCTTAGCCCATATATCAGTGGAACGTGCAGCTTAGCAATTCGCTAATATCGCCAAGTCATTGTTGGGGTTAATTTAACCCCAACTCTCGCGTCATATTTTCGTTACGATCACGATGCACAATAATATTGTCTTCGATTCGGATACCACCAAAAGGCCGAAAGCTATCAACGACATCCCAATTCAGATATTTAGAAAGTTCAGTCGCGCGTAAATCAGCCAATAAACTATCAATAAAGTACAAACCAGGTTCAATGGTGAAAACCTGTCTCGCCTCTATTATTCTTGTAGTACGCAAAAACGGATGCGCATCGGGTGGTGGATTAGGTGTGCCGCGATCATCTGCCACGTGACCAGCAACATCGTGCACCTGTAAGCCTAGAAAGTGCCCAATTCCATGGGGGAAAAAGGTTTTACTAATCCCTTTTTCAACAATATCTTCTGGCGTTAAATTGACAATATTAAATCGATTTAGCAATTCAGCCACTTTTTGGTGCGCAGCCAAATGCACTTCCGTGTAGGCAACACCCGGTTTGAGTAAATCTACAAGTTCTAATGTTACTTGATCCATCGCCTTGATCAGCTCAGCGAAACGATCATCTTGTTGGCTATAAGTACGTGTAATATCCGCTGCGTAACCGTTAAATCCTGCACCAGCGTCAATTAAAAAGGAACGTGAATGTTCAGGCGCGTCAACGTCTTTATCCATATTGTGCAATATTGCTGCATTTTCGTTTAGCGCGACAATATTGTTGTAAGGCACTTGGTTGTCTGTTTGCTTTAAGGCTTTTAAATACGCTTGATTGATACTAAATTCAGACAAACCATTTCTAAATGCCTGTTCCGCAGCCCTGTGACCAGCCACGGCTAATCTATTCGCTTCGCGCATACACTCTAGTTCATAATCCGTTTTATACGCACGGTAATAATGTAAATAATGCAAAACTCGATCAGGATTAACTAAGTTAAACCCTAACGCTTTGGCCACTTCCAAGTATTCACCAATATATGCATATTTATCTTTATCGTAAGGTAAATGTTTTTCTACTGCGTCAGCCTGAGTTAAGAGTACAACATCAAATTCTTTCGCCCAGAATTCATATGGCTCAGGTGGTACTTTGTGCCAAAAATCTTTCGGACGATAGAAAATCAATTTAGGTTTATCAACACCATTCACTACTAACCAGCAGTTAGGATTATCAATCACTGGAACCCAAGCTTTGAACTGCGGGTTTACATGAAAGGGATAGTGATTGTCATCCAAAAACATACGCTTACTTTGACCAGAATGGATAATTAAGCCATCTATACCTTCACGTAATAATGCTTCTTTGGTGCGTTTTTGCATTTCTTGAATATGAGTAGGGTATAAATCAGAAAGTATTTGCATAGAGTTTTATGACTTCATCAAAATTATTATTAATAGCGTTACACTACCATATTCGATAGCTGCTTAGTCAATTAGAGCGCTAAAAGCCATCTTCGGATTTGTAAAACAATTAACACAGTTATAGGGTTTGACCGCCCAACTGCATTGTTGCTAATTCATTAAACAAGGGAGAGTTTTTACCCAGCTGTGCAGCATAAATTTGATGATAGGCAAGCACAGCTTTTACATAGTTGCGCGTTTCTTTATAGGGAATTGTTTCAATCCACACATCCATAGGCACGCTTTGATCTTTGGGGATCCACTTTTGAACTCTCCGCCACCCTGCGTTATAAGAAGCAGTAGCAAGTACTGGATTGTTGTCCATTTTATCCATCAAATAACGTAAATACTGTGTTCCGTAACCAGCATTCGTATCAGGGTCAAAAAGTACACTGGTTTTAATTTGCTTTTTAGCCAAATATCGTGCGGTTCCTGGTAACAACTGCATTAATCCCTTGGCACCGGCACTCGAATTTGCATCTGCCATAAACGAACTTTCACGACGAGCGATTGCAAATGCCCAAGCAGGATCCACCTGATTAGCTTCTGAATGATTGACTAGTTCATTACGATAGGCCATTGGGAAACGACGCTTAATATCATCTAAATAACCGGTATTGGAAAAGCCATAAATAGCCCTATCATGCCATCCCCAGCTATCTGCTAGTACAGCAGACACTAACTTTTGTTGCTGATCCAATTGCGATTGTAAATGCAGCCATTCACGTCGCGCAGAAAGGTACCGTCCTAATTGTAAAAATTCATAGGCGCGTTTTGCAGCGTCCATATTAGCAATAGTGCTTAGCGCCTGCTGATCAAACTCTAAAGGTTTATCTACTATTGTTGGAGGTTGTGCTAACTTTCCGCTCGCTAAAAACCCGTAGTAGTGTCGTTGTTGCGCTAACCATTGATAATTTTGATTAGCACTATCCATAGCATTGACTTTTTCCAATGCTCTCGCTTGCCAGTATTTTGCGCTAAGGCCTGAACTGCTTTTTTCTGGCATTTGCTCTATCACTTCCAATGCGTGTTGCCAATCTCCTGATTTCAACACATGTGCCAAATGCCAGCGGTATAGCTGTTCATCCGCTTTTTCATAACTCGCTTTTTCTAGCCATTCATCGGCATTTTTATGTTCAGAAATAGCTAACGCAACTGCAAATTTCCCTGCTAGTTCGTATTGATTGCTTTGCGCTACATCAAATTTTTTTAAGGTTGCTTGCCAAGTTTTAATGGCGAGATCTTCATCCCTCCAAATTAGGCGTCCTAGCCCATATTCAATTATTTCCAATTCAAGTTCTGGATATTTTTTAGGAAACTTTGAAAGATTGCTCACATAATTTGGCGCGCGGCGAACTTGCAACCACAAGTCAGCCAAATATTGTTGCTCCTTTGGCAACAACGTTTTTAGGTAAGGGAGTAACGTATGGCTGCCACCGTTTCCGGCAAGCGCCAAGCGTTTTAAAACCCGTTCATTAGTTCTAAATCCAGCTTTCGTCCATGCATCGAAAACAGGATCGCACTCGTTTGGCTGTGATTTACCCACCACCCAAAGCTCAGAGGCGTGTTTGAAAACCTCGTCATGATTTTTTGGATCTGCCATTTGATAAGTTAAATACTGGCAAGTTAGTTCTACATTTGCAGTGGGTCGAAAATACTGCATAAACAAATCAGCTTGATTTTTCTTTTTAAGATACGTTAACCACTTATAACGCAAAGGGCGATCCAACGGAGAACCTTCGTGAGTCCGTAAAAACGCATCGATTTTGTCTTGATTAGCAAGATAAGGGTAAGTTTTAAGCGTTATCTGCTCGATGTAAGGCTCTAATGGATATCCTTGCAACTGCGCTCGTAATCGTTTGTATTCATCAGAATTTGGTTTGGCCAGCATATTCTCCAGCGCTTTAAACACATTTCGCTGGTGAGCCAAAGTATCGTCCACTGCAGGCGCCTGACTTTGTGCTTGAACGGATCCTATTGTAAATCCAACAAGGTTCAACACAATTAGAGTAACGCGGAAAAAGAAAAACTTTGCGACCTTCATAACTCCAAACCATAAAATATCTGCAAAATTATGCAAGTAATTAGATACATTGTTCAGAAAATATTAATGCATAAATAATTTGAATAATAGAGATCCGACCACATGTTAATATGAATTCGGATTTGAGTTGCGCTTTGTGAGTTGTTCGACAACACTTTGCTGCTTAAGTGCAATAAATTACACGAAATAAAATAGAATACTACCCTACTAATCGGCTGTGTGTGACTAAAATAAAATATATGTAGCCACACCAGCCAATTATTCTGCCTTAAAAAAGGAGATAACGATGATTTATGAAGGCAACAGCCTTTGCGCGAAACTACTGGACAACGGTCTTGCAGAACTCGTGTTTGATGCAAAAGGTTCGGTAAACAAATTTGACCGCCAAACCGTTCAAGAACTAGACGAAGTAACTCAAGCTTTAACCAACAATAGTGAAGTGAAGGGCCTACTGGTTCGTTCCGCTAAATCTACTTTTATTGTAGGTGCAGACATTACAGAATTTACAGAGCTTTTCGATATGCCTGAGAACGAGGTATTGGATTGGGTTACAAAAACGTCCCAAGTATTTGATAGATTCGAAGATCTCCCCTTTCCAACCATAGCAGCCATAAATGGGTTTGCCCTTGGTGGCGGTTGTGAAATGACACTGGTATGTGATTTGCGAGTCGCTGATACAACTGCAAGTATTGGTTTGCCTGAAGTGAAGTTAGGACTAATGCCTGGTTTTGGCGGCACAGTACGTTTACCTCGCCTGATTGGTTCTGATAATGCGCTTGAATGGATGACCACGGGTCGCGACAGGAAAGCGGCAAAAGCTATGGCGGAAGGCGCAATCGATAGCGTAGTCGCTCCAGAACACTTGATTGAAGCAGCAAAGAGCATGTTAGTTGATGCTATTGCGGGTAAGTTCGATTGGAAAGCCAGACGCACGCTAAAACAAGCGCCACTGACATTAGGTAAAAACGAAGCAATGATGAGCTTTTCTACCGCAAAAGCCATGGTTGCAGCACAAGCTGGTAAACACTACCCAGCGCCGCACATGATGGTCGATACCGTCACTAAAGCGGCTGGTTTAGACCGCGACGGCGCACTCAAACTTGAAAATGAAGGTTTTACAACATTAGCCAAATCTGATGAAGCCAAAGCGCAAGTGGGTATTTTCCTTGCTGATCAGTTGGTGAAAAGTAAAGGCAAAAAACAAGCTAAAGCCGCTAACAAAGAAATTAAGCAAACTGCCGTTTTAGGAGCAGGTATTATGGGAGGCGGAATCGCTTACCAGTCTGCTGTGAAAGGCACGCCAGTGGTAATGAAAGATATCGCACAGCCAGCACTTGATCTTGGATTAAGCGAAGCAGCTAAAATTCTAGGTAAAGGCATGCAACGTGGCAAAGTGGATGCGGCAAAAATGGCTGCAACACTAAATAATATTGTCCCCACTCTCGATTATTCGGCAATCAAAAACGCCGATTTGGTGATTGAAGCCGTGGTTGAGAATCCGAAAGTTAAAGGTATTGTGCTGAAGGAAACAGAACAAGTTGTCGCTGACGATGCCATTATTTGTTCGAACACGTCTACAATTTCCATTAATCAGTTAGCTGAAAATATGGAAAAACCAGAGCGTTTCTGCGGTATGCATTTCTTCAATCCGGTGCACAAGATGCCATTGGTTGAAATAATCCGCGGAGAAAAAACCTCGGAAGAAACCATTAACACAGTTGTGGCTGCGACGTTAAAAATGGGTAAAACACCAATTGTGGTAAATGATTGCCCGGGATTTCTGGTTAATCGTGTACTTTTCCCATACTTCGCAGGCTTCAGTAAACTGGTCCTAGATGGAGCAGATTTCGTGGCTGTCGATAAAGTCATGGAAAAAATCTTCGGTTGGCCCATGGGTCCAGCATATTTATTGGATGTTGTCGGCATGGATACCGCGGATCACGCTTCAAGTGTAATGTCTGATGGCATACCAGAAAGAATGCAAAAAATCGGTGACGACCCAGTAACTTGTTTATATAAAGCAGAGCGTCTTGGCCAGAAAAATGGTAAAGGATTTTATAATTTTGGTGTAGATAAACGTGGGCGCCCTAGCAAAACCCCTGCGCCTGAAGCATATGAATTATTGAAACCTGTATGTGCTGATGAAAAAGAATTCGACAAAGACGAAATCATTGCACGCTTAATGGTGCCGATGGCTAACGAGATGATCCGCTGCCTTGAAGAAGGTATTGTTGGCAGTGCAGCAGAAGCTGATATGGCATTGCTTTACGGCTTAGGATTCCCTCCGTTTAGAGGCGGTGTGTTCCGCTACATCGAAACAATGGGGTTAAGTAATTTTGTTGCCTTGGCAGACAAATACGCCCATTTAGGTCCGATTTACCAAATTACTGATGGTGTACGCGAAATGGCTGCATCGGGTAAATCTTACTTTGAACTTTCAGCCTAAACTGACCCAAGGAGACTAAACATGAAAGACGTAGTAGTTATTGATTGCATTCGTACCCCTATGGGTCGTTCGAAAGGCGGTATTTTCCGTAATGTGCGCGCAGAAACCTTATCTGCACACTTAATGAGCCAATTGTTAGCGCGTAATCCAAATGTCGATCCAAGTGAAATTGAAGACATCATTTGGGGTTGTGTACAACAAACTAAAGAACAAGGCTTTAACGTAGCGCGTAACGCACAATTGTTAACGCAGATTCCCCGCTCTACTTCAGCGGTCACAGTCAACCGCTTATGTGGTTCATCAATGCAAGCCTTACATGATGCTGCTAAAGGCATTATGACAGGCATGGGCGATGTATACATGATCGGTGGTGTTGAACATATGGGTCATGTACCTATGAACTTTAACTTAGATTTCCACCCAGGCTTAGCGAAATACACAGCGAAAGCCTCTGGAAACATGGGCATGACCGCTGAATTGTTAGGCAGACAAAACGGCATTACCCGTGAAATGCAAGATGCCTTTGGTGCACGCTCGCATCAGCGCGCTCATCAAGCACACGTTGAAGGTCGCTGGAATGAAATCGTACCCACTGAAGGTCATGACGCTAATGGTGTACTTAAGCTGATTGATGCTGACGAAGTAATTCGTCCGGATTCTACTGTAGAAACCATGGCTGCACTTCGCCCTGTATTCGACCCGGTAAATGGAACCGTAACAGCGGGTACGTCGTCGGCGATTTCAGACGGTGCATCTGCGATGTTATTGATGTCTGCAGAACGAGCCAAAGCACTTGGCTTAACACCAAGAGCTAAAATCCGCTCTATGGCAGTAGCTGGCTGTGATGCTGCAATTATGGGATTTGGTCCAGTGCCGGCTACCAAAAAAGCCCTTAAACGTGCCGGTATGACTATGGATGATATTGAACTTGCCGAGTTTAATGAAGCATTCGCAGCACAAGCTTTGTCATGTATAAAACAGTTGGGCTGGATTGATACATACGAAGACAAGGTAAACCTTAACGGTGGTGCAATTGCATTAGGTCACCCGTTAGGTTGTTCAGGTTCGCGTATCTCAACTACTTTGCTAAATCTGATGGAAGCTAATGACAAATCCGTTGGATTGGCGACTATGTGTATTGGTTTAGGCCAGGGGATTGCCACCGTGTTTGAGCGGGTTTAATTCCTTTAAAAACGACAATTTATAGCTAACGATAAGGCATCTTTAGAATTTTTCTGGAGGTGCCTTTTCTTTTCAAAGTAACGCTTGCTAAAAAATCTTTTATCTTCAGTTGCTTAAAATTAAAAAATTAAACTTTGCAAATTCTTTGCAAGTGAATACGAAAAATCGTTGGCATCGGATACAGGCGACGACCATTATCCGCCTTGGGATAAAAAGGCTCTGCCACGTCCACCGATTGAGACCGCGGTAGCAGGTTATCCATTCGGGATAAGAATATTTCTTTAAGGGTTTAGCGGCACTTGCTGAGAAATTCACTATCGGCGAAGGTAAATTATTGGCTCATGGACACTAGCGGATGTGATTAACTGTGCCGCTATGATCTCACATCAGGGACTTGTAAGCATCTTCCCCAGCAAACCTGAAAAAAATGATGAAGCTCACGGTATGAAACCTAAAAAATCGAAACAAGTCAGACATGGCGTAAAGAGTAAAACAAATATCCCAAATACCCCCCAAAAGAGAAGTTTGTTACGATCGTGGAGAGGTTGTTGAATTGTATGAAAGGGGTATTCGAGAGTTTGAACCTGGCCAGCATGATGGACAGCAAGGATATGGGCAGCTGTTAATGGACACGCACCGTGATCAACAAAACCAAGCACACGGGGCACTGAGACGTCTTGATAACTTGTAGTGGCTTAAATGCCCAAGTTGAAGCAACACCGTGGGCAAAAGGCGCGAATAAGCTGAAAGCGGGAGAGAGTAGCGGCATTACGGTGAAATTCACCAACTATGAGGCGTTGAAAGTTATGGCAAGGAAAAGACACCTCGCCTGCATTAGGCGAGGTGGTATTAGTTAGAATGAGTAAGTGACACCAAGCGTTGCAGTGGTACCTAACCCTTTAATATTGTAGCCACCATAGGTATACGACTGAGCGCGAGCAGGATAGTAGTCGCTGTTAAACAGGTTTTCGACGCCCATAAACGCGTTCCAGTTGTCAGCGAACTGGTACTGTCCACTTATGTTAACAATATTGTAGCTCGATATAGGCCCCTGATCACCAATATAGTCGCCGTCAGCATTTGGCGAGAAGCGTTTGCGATCGCCCACATACAGATAACTAACCGTTAGCGATAAGGTGTCAGACGGCTTCCAATTTACGTTTGCCGTTGCTTTGGGTGGGCTAATTTGGCGAGAGCCAAGATACACGTCAGCTTCAGTATTTTTCCCTTCAACGTAACTATACGTCGCTACCACGTTGAGCGTTTTTGAAATACGGTAGTCCACTAAGCCTTCATAACCCCAAATTTCCTGTGGTGCACGTACAGGCTCATACACACCTGTCGCCTCGTTGAAACTATTGGTAGTACCTAATTCAGATGTACTTCTGTAAGCAGCAACTTCAAGACGTACTTGGTCGAAAAGAGAACTAAAGCCCACTTCGTAGTTATCGATGATAGAAGCTTCTGTTTGAATAAGACCTATATCATCTACCGTTGCAGCGCGCAGTAGACGACCAATGTCAGCGATATCTGAACCTTGCGAGTAATTGAAGAACGGGCTAAAGCTGTCGCTCCAGTTGTACTTTATCGCAATATTATAAGTGGTTGCGTCGTAATCTATGGTGTCACCCTTAACTTGAAGGGGAACAGAACATTGAGTCTCTGAACGGCACAGCTTCAATGTTTCGTAGTCATCAACCGATAAGTCGATACTTTCCCTTCTCACACCCGCCTTTACGATAATGTCGTCGTTAATAACCCACTTCGTTTGTAAAAAGCCAGCTAAGCTGTCCATTTCCATTTCAGGCACCCACACGCGCCCATCAACCAGCGGCTGTGAGGTGGTGTCTTTCAGCGCATCGATACCATAAATGAACGTGGCTTCAACACCATCGAAATCAACGTTAGTATTAAATGTCGCACGAGCTCCACGCTTTTCAGAGCGAATGATTGACTGACCACCTTCGTAGCCTTCATCTGGGTTAGCTAAGTTAGGTGAAAAGAAAAATACGTTCTCAATATCCTGCGTGTACACATCGAGTGTCATTTCGCTGTTTGCAAAGATATTACTGTCTGTATATTTAAGGGTGATGTTCTCATTCCCATCAGGCCCCTGAGGTTTCCCACGTTTTTGCAGAGCTTCTGGTACGTGAATAGCGTAGGTTTTTACGCCTTCGTTAATGTCTCCGGGAACATCTGCCAAATCAGTTTTTTGTTGAGAGCTAAAGTAGTTGTAGCTGAACTGAAGACGTTTTTCTTGATCGAAGTCGTAACCTAATTTGGTAAAGTAATTCTGCGTTTCAGCGTCTGATAAGCCGTACTGCAAACCTAGAATGTCGCCTTCTGCATCGCGCTGAACGCCGTTTTCCTCGTAGCTGGCTGTAACGAGGTAATCAAAATTCTCCACCTTGCCGTTAATCGCTCCTGAAATGCGCGCACCAGTTGATTCTTCAAGCTTCACGGCGCTAAAACGTGATGACAAACTCACCTGCCCTTGATGCGTATCATGCGCAGTAGCTTGTTTAGTAATGTAGTTAATAATACCGCCCGACGCCCCGTTACCATAAACAGACGTAGCGCCCTTAATTACCTCTATTCTAGCAAGCGCGCTAGGGTCAATAGTTTTCACACCTAACGAACCATTTCTAAGCGGCGTAGACTGAGGCACGCCGTCAATCATCACAAGCGGAGCACGTCCGCGCAAAGACTGGCCAGTATTGCTTGAACTACCTGTGTCAGGAGCAAGGCCAGGTACCATCTGCGCTAACAAGCTTTGTAATTCAGGGTTCACCTTCAAGTGATCTTCAATCTGTTTTCTGGAAATAACGGTGATCGACGCAGGTACTTCATCAATACTTTCAATCACTCGACTTCCAGAAACAATAATGCGCTCCATATCTTTTGGAGCGTCATTAGCTAGGGAAGGTGCACTAACGGCTAGGGCAATGAGCGTAAGCGATGGTTTAAACATAAAAACTCTTTAAAGGAAATAGGTTTAGGAAAGGCGCGTTATACTACAGATGTAAATGCGCAATGTAAAGGAAATACGAATGATTCTTATTATCTTATCCAGATTCAATAGTAACCGTTAGATAGTGAAATATAGATGAGATGAATTTGAAGCACTTCGCTCTGCCTTAGAAGCACATCATTTGAAATGGCGTTTATACCAAAAATAAAACCCTGTTATCGTAAAAAACGCAGGGAGTAATGCGATAAATAACCAGATAAATTCAAGCACTGGCCCTGCGAAATCACCAATGTGAAATTTGTATTTGAAGTTCCAAACTAGCGTCGCCACATTCGCTTTTGACGCATCGTAATAACCCGTTATTTTCCCATTTGATGGGTTTGCCCATACCCAACTGTAGGCGTGACTTTCACCTGGGTTTTGCATTCTAAACGCCAGATGTTCACTTGGCTTTTTAGGAAAATAAATGCGAAATAATGACGCATTGGGAAACACCTCCATGGCATTTTGGTAGGACACATCGATAGCCACTGGAGCAATATTAGCGTCGTAAGATAACGGCTCTGGAACTGGCCTAGTCTCGACCTTTGAAAAAGTAACGGCTTCCACCACCTGCTGCGTAGCGCTTGTCCAATTAAACGCCATGCCGCTAAAAGCGATGAGTATCAGCGGTATAGCCAAATAAACGCCCAGCACTGTGTGAAGTTGATACATGAGAATTCGAAACTTGGCGCGGCGCTTAATCGCTAAACGTTTTAATCTATTTTTTGGCTTTACCCAAAGATAAAAACCCACAATCACTTCAAGAAGCAGTACCAAGGCACTAACTGACACCCAATTTCTAAGTGGCCTTTCGTTGTCACCATCTTGATACAACAGCCATCGATGGATAGCCATGGTGAATCCATAAAACGTGCTGTAATAATCGTATCTATGAAGTATTTCGGCCGAGTTAGGGTTTACGCTTATATATTCGCCGTTGTTGAGCTTCGCTTGCCAAGCAAGCTCAGGGTCTGACTCGGGCATTAAAAGCTCGATTTTCTTACCTGTCTGGTTTTCTAGCGAGCTCACAATACTGGAAAGCGGTAACAGAAAGCCTTGAGGCTCTATGGTCCACTTTTCTGGCTGTACAAAGGTTTGGATATCTTTGGCATAAATTAGCAGCGCACCGGTGATACTGAGGCAAGTAATAAATAACCCACACGCCAGCGCTAAAATAAGATGCAGTCGTCGTACCCAAAGTTTCAAAATAGCGTTCACATATTGCGAAATAAATGCGAATAGTAACGATTATCGAAAATAGTTCAATGAAAGTTAAACGCTACAATCAGACTTACAATCGCATTAGGTAAATGAATCTCTCCTACTTTGCAGTAAGATTAGTAGATATATTAGCGGGCGTACTTATGGGCTTAGCTTCCTAAGTGCAATCAAAGATGGTAGTAAATTCTTCATTAAAACTAGTAAATACCAATCATCTTTAGAGCATCAAGGCACTGGAATTAAAAGAGCATTCCTATGGTCGGCGGTCAATACTCTGTGTAGCGAAGGTTTATATAAAAAAGGCACGAAGAAGATTCAAGATGAAAATTCAAAAATATTATTGATAGACGAACCTGAAATTAATCTTCACCCATCTATAATCAAGGCTGCTCGAAAGGCGATTTATGCACTAGCTGATATGCAAGGTTTGCAAATCATATGTACGACATACTCGCCAATATTTATTGTAGTGGTCAGGACGAGTTTTCTCGTACCACGCCAGTCGCTCTATACATGCCGTAGGTAGTTCGCTCCACGTTGGGCTATAAGCAGACTCCCCATTTTTAGCCCTACACCTGAAACTTCTGGTAACAAACCCATGATTCTAATCCAGAAAGTTACGTGAGACACGATAAGCCAGGTGCGTTTGTGGAGGGCCAATGAAGAACCTGCAGTTTCTCTAGACAAAAGAGTTCCCCTCAGCTAGGGTGGGGCTGACTTGAAAATCTAGTCGATTGCCGCCGACTACATATTTGAAGTTTGTCAGTAGAAACTGGCCATGCCTTCAACGAATAAGCCGAGTTCATAGCTCGGTTTTTTCGTTTCTGACCCTGCGAAAGTTCTAATCGATAAGCATCACGCCGAATCAGGAGCGAATTTTTTTGGTAGGGATAGTTTTTTTGGTAAAAAAAACCTTGAACATTGTTCAAGGCTTCTGAGAATGGTGCCCAGAGGCGGGATCGAACCGCCGACACGCGGATTTTCAATCCCGTGCTTAATCGTTTATCTTGCGGTTATTTAATTAAATTATATTGCTGAGTTGATGTATCAGTTTGCAAACCAAAATGACCTAAAGCATAGGTATAACTAGCGTTTTCATTCCAGATTCGGCTACTGTGAACCCCTCCAACTGAACACACTCCAGTGCTACATACTATTTGGTCGAAATTGCTTTTAATCGAATATACCTTAGCACCTAGCGGTGTGCCATAAAGCCCATCAAGGAATGGGCTTTGTACCGACAAGCCATAATAACCACAAGTGGAATTCCAAACATTGTACGGGTACACGCCACACGACCATAGCCCGCGTAAAGCACCAGCGATGCCAACAAAGGTATCTACGCTACTAGATACCGCTAATTTCGAGATTTGCTGGGCTGCAAGCGTCACTCCCATTGAGTGACCGATAACGTCTATTTTACCTGTACAAGAGTTGGCTATCGCAGCATTGATCGCTTGACGCACAGGGGTTTCTTCACTCCCTGAATGATTATTGCAAACCGCGCAACTTTTAGATCCCCAATTTGGCCGAAATATTTCCGACGGACTATAACCTTTGTTCAACAGCAAATCGTAAGTGTTATCCCAACTTGAAGGAGACGCAGTATTGCCATGCACAAGTACAACCGCGTCTTTACAACTATTAGCCAAGGTGTTGAAAGCAGTAAATGACAGTAAAATTACAACCAGAGTAGAAATATATTTCATGGTAGACACTCATCAATTAATCGAATGTCTATTTTTAGTTAACAAAATGTTAATTGGCTATAGTACTTTAGTGCAGTTAGCTCCAGCGGTTGTGCTCTATAAAAATTCAATTAGCGCAAAAAATAAAATACAGCCTAAGACTAGAAGTGTTACTTTACTTGCTCTTTAATTTAACGATAGTTACTGTTCGTAAAAAATCTGATGAAAATCATGTTATTAATCATACTTAAATTACATTGTTAACGATTAAGACCCCATATAAGGACATATAATGCAAATATCTTCACTTTTCAGAGTCATTTTAATCAGCGGGCTAATTCTCGAAATATTGAGTGTAATTGCCGGTTTTAGCCTCAGCGAGTCAACCCTTCCACCTCTGCTGTTGGAGTATTTAGCTCAGCAGGAAAATGAAGAAGTGTCCTCAGGTTTAGCGATTTTAATTTTGATGGCGTCACTCACTTTACTCGTATTATTACCCATCTCCATAGTAGGTGCCTTTATGTTTAAATCTTGGGGTCGCATTTTATACGTGTCAGTGACGATATTTGTTATTTTTTGTTATCCCATTTTTGGGCCGGTTGTAATGAATCCCTGGGAAGCAATGTTCAGTGATATCAGCTTTGTATTTATGGGACTAGCGCTGGCCATGATGTATTCAGGTGAAATTGGTAACAAATTTAATTCGACGACAGTGCAACACTAAACATCTTCTATAGCACACCTTAACAATAAACTTGGTGGTTGAATGAAAACCACCAAGCTCAAGACTCTCTCCATCCTTCTCGTTTCTTCGTTTAAATATTCATTAGTTGGTTTCCATCATTAAGATATCATCAAGACCAGACTTTTTGTAAAATACACTTGACACCACTCAAAATAGCAACTAACCTTCACAAAAAGTAAAGTGTTATTTACTTTATATCAAAGAGGGTATACATATGAACGCGACAGAAAGTAATTCTAGTAATCTAAAACAACGTGCAAAATCGGCTACACAAAAGCTTTTCATCTGGACTTTCGGATGGGTTCTCAGTCTGGCATTAGTGGCTTTTGGCCCGAAATTCTTGTGGGATTTTGCGACTACATTCACTCTAGTAGCCATAGTCATTAATCTTTTTTGTGGATTTAAGATGATAATGGCCAATAAATACCATTTAATGTGTATGGATGAAATGCAACGCAAAATTCAGTTAGAAGCGATGGCAATTTCTTTAGGAATAAGTATGGTATTTGGCGCGATTTACGGCTTGCTGGAAGCGGTTCGTCTTATTTCACATTCGCCTAACCCATCTAATATCTTGTTTGTTATGGGTATTAGCTATGGCATTGCGGTAGGTCTTGGTTACAGGAGATATATGTGAAAAATCGACTAAAGGTTTTACGTGCCGAAAAGGACTGGACTCAAGCAGACTTAGCCGATGCGTTGGACGTATCTCGTCAAACCATAAACGCAATTGAAAAAGGTAAATTTGATCCGAGTTTGCCCTTAGCATTTAAGGCAGCTAGATTATTCAATTTACCGATTGAAAAAATATTTGATGACGAATATGAGGCTTAAGACCAGCATTTTGAATGATTTCAACAGCAAGCCATATATTGTATGTACCTTGCTGTTTTTATTCTTCGGGCAAATTAACGAAACACATGCTTATGAGCCGAATACGGGGCATGCCTTCATATTTTCGCTAGCAATCGAGCAGTTTCTTTCTTGCCACCAAGACAAAAAACAATCCATTCCAGACATCAATATTTTTACCAAAAGATTAATCCAAGGTAATGTGGCAATGGATAAAAGTTTAGGTTGGAATATTCGAGACAGACTGCTACTAAAAAACGCTTCCGTCTTTAGTTTTCAAACTCGGACAAGAAACTGGCACTTCTACAATTCAAAACAGCAAAAACATGCACAAGTTGCAAACATAAATCAATCTATGACGAATTTATGGGACGAAGCATTAGTTGGTTTCCATGAGAACAAAAAACTAAACGATAAATTGTTATTTGTAGGAGCGTTAGCACACTTATTGGAAGATGCCACTGTGCCTGCGCATATCACTCCGATTTATCATGGCCCAACGGCAATAAAATTTCTAAACGCAAAACAGATGGCAAAATTAGTGAACTACATGAAAGAAAGATCTGATAGTCGTTTTGTTATCCATGACAACTTAGACAAATATCCAGTTGAAGTATCAAAACTTCGAGCTAAATTGCGGCAAAAAACATCCTGTGGAAGTCTAGCTAAATCAGAAAACTCTGTTTCTAATTTATTATTGCAAAACGAACGCTTTACGCAAATTTTGCTAGAAACCCCCATTATTGAATGTAGCAATTTTGTTTGGAAAAGTTTTTGGACACCACCAAAAGAAAATGAGTATTTTGGTAGATACAATATCGAAAACGAAAATATACTATTTGGAGAAAAAGGCAATCTTACTGATTCTAATGGCGCTTCCTGTTCATTTGATAAAGACGATGTGAGGTATAGAGAGTTTGCCCAAAAACTTCATTTGCAAGCAATTGAGACTGATGTGCGTTTACTAGAAACATTGCTGCTATAAGTTTAAACCATTATTAGATTTGGGACATTTTGTTTAACGAATGAGACAAGTTTTTGTTTTCATCTGATCTTAAAAAAACGTATCAGCTAAAGGCAACAACATAAACTTTTGGGACACAGAGTTACAAAATTGGGACATTTTTAGTTTAAATTCTGAGACAAAAACATGTAGATTTGAGACAATTTTGAAATCTGAATGCATGTCATTACATCTTATCAACACCCAGTTCACTTTCGTGTAAAGAGTCGTAAAGATTGCGATACTTTGCAGCCTAATTATCCAACAACGCATCTAGTCGAGAACCTTTTAAGCTGCATAGTTTCCGGTACACTGGCGCCGAATTGTTAAAGCACTACAAGTAAAGGATCACAGCCAGTTATGCCATTCCCATCACACCGATTTTACGAAGACATCTTAGCGCTTTTTTGTGCCGGCATATTCGTATCTTTAGGCGTTGTATTTTTTAGTACTCATGGTCTATTGACAGGCGGTACAGCAGGAATCGCGATCATCGGCACGCACCTTACGTCATTTAACTTTGGTACAGTATTTTTTGCAGTTAATATCCCATTCTACTACTTAGCTTGGACTAAGTTGGGTAAGCGATTCACAATCAACACTTTCACTTCTGTGACTATGGTGTCATTGATGACTGAATACATGGATCAATTTATTACAATCGCGAACTTAGAGCCGGTCTTCGCAGCTTTGGTTGGAGGTATGTTGATTGGGGTTGGTTTACTCATAATGTTCAGACATAAATCTAGTTTAGGTGGATTGGGCATATTGGCGTTATATCTGCAAAATAGGTTCAATGTTCGAGCGGGTAACATTGGTTTACTAGTCGACTGTATCATTCTACTTTCTTCACTATTAATGTTTGAACCCTACTTAGTGATGCTGTCAGTTTTAGGTGCTATCACTTTAAATATTCTAATTGCGGTCAATCATAGACCGGGCCGTTATACCGCAACGAAAAAAACCAGCATTAGACTGCAAAAAACCGAAACAACACCTCAGCAACTCACCTTCGATAGCAAGGTTTTAAGATCTAGTAACTAATTCGGCCACCCAGTCAGATTCAAAAAATGTGAATATTTTTCATTTTGATGAGAAAAAAATTCCCTTAATTTTTCGGCTGTTTTTCTTACCTACACCTATCTTTCTGAAATTACTTTACTTTCTAAAATGGCATGGAAGATGATTATCAAACTGTGAGTTGAGTGTGGATTAAGTATTACCACTAAGTGGAAAATTAAGGAGTTATTATGAAAAAGTTAACCTTATCAATTTTAATCGCCGCTGTTTTCGCTGCACCAGCCTTTGCCGGTGGAGATCACAAAGACAAAATTAGTAGTTCGTTTGAAGCTTTAGACAATGATAGCGATGGCTACATTTCGCAAGAAGAAGCAGATGACGATGACATCTGGGAGCATTTTTCTAAAATAGATGGTATTTCTGGCGGTGAAAAAGACAATTCGATTTCACGCATGGAATATCAAGCATACATGGACATGCATGCGGGTGAAGTTGCTGTTGACAGTGAGATAGCAAATTCAGCTGAAGATGCCGAAGTAAAAGATTTAGAGCCAATAGAAAATGAGTTTGCAGATCTAGATGACGACGCTGATGGTTACATATCATTAGTTGAGGCAGAAGGTCACGAAATTGAAAATCATTTCGGCTACATGGACAAAAACAGCGACAAACGTGTATCTAAGTACGAATATAATGATTACGTAGCCAAAGTTACCATGAAACACAAAAATGAATTGGATATTTCTAAAAACCAATAATCATGATTGGCAATAATAAAAGGTGAGTTTTTACTCACCTTTTTTGTGTTTACGTAATCTGCCTTTTATCTCAAAACAATAAAATTCAAAGTTGAGAAAACAAGTTAATAGGAAACAGCTGATATTTTTTGGCTAGTAGATTCTCAGATCTCATCATTGTGGAATTATCTAAAGGTCAAACCCGTATTTAATTCCCAACTGAATGCGAGTATTGTTTTCAAACGCTTCAAACTTTGCAAACCAATCCAATGGAAAATTGCTCGCAAAACTAGATTCTAATTCAAACGCAACGCCATGCCCTGTCGCTAAAAAATCTTCGATTAATTCAATTCGTTGACCAAAGTCGTCACTGGCATAAGCGTAATAACTAAATAGATCCGCACTTTGCGCAAAAAGTGTAAACGACGTCTGAACACTGACGACAATTTTATTAGCTGAGCTATTCAAACGATTAATTAATTCGAACGCATAGGTAGTTTCTGCGTTTCGTGCGTATCGTAATTCGCCGCGCACAAAATTTTGCTTTAGAACATGGTCAGCGCTAATTTCAAAATTGAATTGGCTATTTAGAGCACTAGAGTATTCCAGTTCCACGTAGTTAAGATCATTGATATCACTAAATGCGTTTCTTGCAAGAGTTTGATCTAGGTCGCCTACGACCAACTCCAAGCGACCATTTTGCATTTTCGTCACTTGCCTAACACCGGCAATAAAGCCGTCTTTGGATAAACCAGTCGACGACACTCTACCTTTATATGTTGGGATCACACCAAATTCAGTTTTGTTTTCACCATTTTCATAACGCATATAAAAACGTCTTAGATAAGCGTGATCAGATGAACCATCATCAATTGTATTGTGGCTTGAAGAAAAGCCTTCTCCAGTTGCTACAAACGCATTTACGCTCCACTGTTTTTCACTATCTAAATACATATGAGGATAAAGACGAATTCGGTACTGATAGCGTTCATCAGAACCGGAGCGATCATCGAATCTGAATTGACTGTCCAATTTCACACCAAATTGTTTAGTGTCACTTAGCACGCTAAAAGACATCAACAACAAGGCTAAACTTGAATAGGCATAGATATTGAAGCGGCTCTGCGCCAGCTTAAGATTATTTAGCAAACAATTGCTCCAAATCATTAAACGCCTTAAATTCGAGCGCGTTTCCACTGGGATCTAGAAAAAACATAGTCGCTTGTTCCCCCGGTTGTCCAGAAAATCGCACATAAGGTTCAATGACAAAATCAATATGATGCTCTTGCATGCGCTGCGCTAACGTTTTCCAATTTTGCATGGTCAAAACGACGCCAAAATGTGGAACAGGGACGGATTGATTATCGACTTCATTGGGGTTCGCTACATCTGGCATATTTTCAACTAAGTGTGTTACCAATTGGTGACCAAAAAAATTCCAATCAATCCAATGTTTGTCTTGGCGTCCACGAGAGCAGCCGAGTATATCTCCATAAAATTTTTCTGCCTGCTCCAGATTATTCACAGGAATGGCCAAATGAAATGGACGGATTTGGGTATCAACATTGCCTTTCGTCATGATTAAAGAACCCGTTTTAATATCGACAATTTAAACTTACTAAACGGCGGATAACGTAAGCTAACGTCAAATTTGAAGCTACGTTTCATTACAGTTTTTAAATGACTCAAACGGTCAAAACCAGATTGTCCGTGATAACTTCCCATGCCACTGTTACCCACTCCACCAAAAGGTAAATCCGGATTTGTCATAAACATGAACCCATCGTTCACACAAACATTTCCAGCCGAAGTTTGTTGTAATACTTTTTGCTCATAATCATTACTATCGGTGTAAACATACAGTGCTAATGGTTTAGCGCGCGCGTTTACCATAGGAATGGCTTCATCAATAGAGTCCAAAGTGATAATAGGTAGTATTGGTCCAAAAATTTCTTCCTGCATGATTGTGCTGTCTAAAGCCGGATCTAACACTAAAGTGGGTTCAAAGAAGCCTGTTTGGATGTTTTGATTACCACCAAACACCACGTTTTGATTTTCGAGGTAACCTGTCAATCGCTGAAAGTGTCGTTCGTTGATGATTTTTCCGTAATCTTTGCTGGTTTCAGGCTTTTTCCCATAAAAATCTGATATTTTATTTTGAATCGCAATAACTAACTGATCAGAAATAGACTTCTCTACTAAAACATAATCTGGTGCAACGCATGTCTGTCCTGCATTCATCCATTTACTCCATACTATTCGAGCCGCTGTCACGTCAATATTGGCGGAGTTATCAACTATACATGGGCTTTTCCCCCCCAATTCAAGGGTAACGGGAGTTAAATGTTTTGCCGCTGCCGACATCACTATTTTGCCCACCGCTTCACCACCGGTATAAAAAATGTGGTCAAACTGTTGTTTTAGTAATTCAGTGGTTTCGTCAACAGCGCCCTCAACGACCACATAGGCATTGTTGTCTAGATATTTAGGAATGAGCTGGGCAAGTAAAGTCGACATATGCGAGGATAATTCAGAGGGTTTTAACACTGCGCAATTACCCGCCGCAATGGCTGCCACCAGCGGAGCAATAAGTAGTTGAAATGGATAATTCCAAGCACCGATAATCAGCACAGTTCCCAATGGCTCTGGTAGTACGTAACTCTTTCCAGGTTGTGCACCTATTGGTGTAGATTTTTTTCGCGGTTTCATCCACTTTTTAAGATGCTTTATAGTGTGATTAATATCGCTAAGCACAAAGCCCAACTCAGAAATCCAAGCTTCCGTTTTACATTTTCCTAAATCTGTATGTAATGCGCTAAGTAAGTCATCTTGTTTTTCCTTAATCATCAATTCTAATTGTTTAAGTTGTTCCACTCGCCACGCATAATCCTTACTGTATCCGCTAGCAAATGTATCTCTCACTCCTGATACCAAATTTGCAATTTCAGAATGATTGGTTGGGTCAGCTGCGTTCATCAGTACCTCTAAAAATGTTAATTAATGCGTTCAATATCACACCAGTATAGCTGTATTAAGATTGAGATTATTAGTTCTATTTTCAATGCATAAAAAAAGCCGCCCAAAGGCGGCTTTTCGAACTATCGTTGGCTTATACTGAGAATGGATGACGCAAAATTATCGTCTCATTTCTGTCAGGTCCCGTCGAGATTATATCGATGGGTACACCCGTTAGCTCTTCAAGACGCTTGATATAATTTTTTGCGGCTTGCGGTAACCCTTCGTAGCTGGTTACGCCAAATGAATTCTCACTCCAACCTGGCATTGATTCATAAACAGGTGTAATCAATTCATAATCATCTGCAGCCATAGGAGGAACATCTTTTACTGTGCCATCAGAATGTTGATAACCAGTACAAATTTTCAATTCTTCTATGCCATCAAGCACATCTAGTTTGGTTAAACAAAAGCCAGTAATAGAATTAATTTGAACGGCTCGTTTCATAGCAACTGCATCGAACCAGCCTGTTCTACGTTTACGTCCGGTTGTAGCACCAAACTCATGGCCTTTAACACCTAAATGCTGACCAACTTCACAATCTAGTTCAGTAGGGAAAGGTCCTGCCCCAACACGCGTGGTGTAGGCTTTAACGATTCCTAAAACATAATCAAGATTAAGCGGTCCAAAGCCAGCTCCAGTAGCTACACCACCTACGGTAGTATTCGACGAAGTAACGTAAGGATAAGTACCATGATCAATATCTAGTAAGGTTCCCTGTGCACCTTCGAACATTATCGCGTCACCGCGTAGTCTGGCTTTATCCAGTACGTCGGTTACATCGACAACCATCGACTTTAGAATATCCGCTACTGCTAAAGCGTCTTTCAATACTTTATCAAAATCAACGGGTTCAACCTGATAGTATTGGGTCAACACAAAATTGTGATACTCCAAGATCTCTTTTAATTTAACAGCGAAATCTTCCGCATTAAATAAATCGCCTACGCGCAATCCGCGGCGAGAAACCTTGTCTTCGTATGCCGGACCTATTCCTCTGCCCGTTGTACCAATGGCTTTGGCACCACGTGCTTTTTCTCGCGCCATGTCCATAGCAATGTGATAAGGAAGAATGAGTGGGCAGGCTTCACTGATAACCAAACGCTCTTTAACCGGTACGCCACGGTCTTCAAGCATCTTCATTTCGGTTAATAACGCCTCTGGACTTAGCACTACGCCGTTACCAATTACGCAGGTAACGTTTGCACGTAAAATACCGGAAGGAATTAAGTGAAGAACGGTTTTTTCACCGTCTATTACAAGGGTGTGACCTGCATTGTGTCCACCTTGATATCGGACAACATACGTTGCTTGATCGGTTAGTAAGTCTACGACTTTACCTTTACCCTCGTCACCCCATTGGGTGCCGAGCACTACTACATTTTTAGCCATTGAAGAGAACTGTCAAGAAATTAGGCGTGGATTCTATCAAAAAACATGCTGATAAATCATCCGTTTTTTCAACTTCTGCCTGCTTTTTACTAACTTTATTTCATTTTTTGCTGGAAAGTGCTTAAGGAAATCAAAAAATTATGGAAGTCTTGAAGTGCAACAAACTTAATTACCTAGTAAAAATACCAGTGACACCAGACCAATAGTCACCATCACACCACCGATTGTGCGAAGCTGTTCGTTTGGTTGAGTGGCGATTTGATAAATATAGCGTTTCCAACGCCGGGGGAACAACATTGGCCCTATTCCCTCAATGACGAGCACGATTGAAAAGGCGATAAAAATGGCGTTGCCCAATGTCATTTCCATGTGAATTAGTCTACCTTTTAGAATCGACTGTGAACTAACCTATTGGTGAAAGGTGTTAAGTGTCAATGATTTGCGACACTCAGTATGACGTATCTTGACAAAAATGAAACATGGCATTTCATAATAAATTGGAATTAAAAACCTTACTTTTATACCTAGATTGCAATTTTAAACGAGGAGTTTATTGCACGCCTTCCGGACTAAATTTATAGCCCACTCCCCAAACTGTCTGAACAATCTTCGGCGTTGTAGCGTCTTCTTCGATTTTAGCTCTAAGCCTGTTTATATGAGAGTTAACTGTGTGTTCGTAACCACTGTGATGGTAGCCCCAGACCGATTCTAAAAGCTGACTGCGACTGAAGACTTGGTTGGGATGACTGGCTAAATGAAATAACAATTCAAATTCTGTCGCAGTTAGATCAAGCACTTTATTTTCAAACATAACACTATGATTTTTTTGATTGATTAGCAAAGCACCGATAGATAAAGGTTTTTCCTCTTCGCATTCTTTATGCTGCGTTGCATCATTTAAAAGCGCCACTTTTCTAAGCTGAGAGCGTACTCGTGCTTGCAACTCCCTGACACTAAACGGCTTGGTCATGTAATCGTCAGCTCCTAGCTCTAACCCAAGCACTCTGTCAGTTTCAGAATTTTTAGCGGTTAACATGATAATCGCTTGCTGGGGCTTTTTGTCCCTCACTTGTCTGCATATATCTAAACCACTAATCTGCGGTAACATGACATCCAGAATCATTAGCGAAAAATGACTATTTAAAGCAGAGTCCATTGCAGCCTTGCCGTTATCAATATGGGTTGTTTCAATACCCAATTCGGACAAATTAAGCTGAATCAAACTAGCGATGTCATTATCGTCTTCTACTAACAGTACTTTGTCTGTCATATCAAATTACCTGCATTTTGAAAGTCTAGGTTGACGCTAGCAAGTGGGGTCTTGCCAGCATCAACCTGTACCCGTTCAGTTACTGGGTGCGTGTCACACTAATTCGCGCCACTGGATTATCGAATTTATGTTGCGAATTCAAAACCGATGACGGTAAATTGTCCGACGACGTCACCACTCCAGGATGCGCCGCAACAAAATCAACGTCCATGCGACTAGCATCAAACCCGACTCCGCCATCTGCTGGACCTGGCATAGTGCCGGCGGCTTCAGAATTAACTTCTGTACCCGCATCATAGGCGTGAGCAGTAGTGCTCCATGTATCATCAACACCCAACTCTGAAAGGTCCCAAGCATTAAGACCGGTAAAAGCATCATTTGTATTCACTAACATGGTAGCAATACTCAGTTTTGCATCGGTAACATCTTCAATCGTTATCTCGAAGGTTTCATTACCTCCAGGTCCCAATGGCATTTCGCCAGTCGCTGAGGCCATCACTATTGATAGACCGAGCAGGCCAGAATTGTCCCCTCCTTCAGCCATGGTTTCCAATTCAACCGACGCTGCTTCACCAATCATCCAGAAATTACCTTCTGTATGCAGTGCTAGCGCAATCGGTGAGAAGGGTTGAGCATTGGTTAAGTTTGTTATGGTCACCTGGTATGTAACTTCAACAGGCGCAGGCGGTGGTGTTATTTGCGGATCATCATCGTCATCATGATGGCACGCGATTAATCCCGTGGACATTGCTGCCAGCAACGTTAAACGTAACATCTTTGTATTAAATAATTCCATGCTTACAGTCTCCTAGTTTACGGTTACTGTCACTTTGGCCACCGGGTTTAACCAACGGTGAATACTATTTACCATATCGCTTGATCCTCCGCTTGAATCGGCATCACCCAGATTACCTCGATGAATATGCACACTAGCATTGGTTTCTTGGCTGGTAACACCAGCGCCGCCTGTACCTAACAGGGGATCGAGTGGAGGTGGCACAGGCATACTGGCGCGTATTTCGTCATTTGCTTCAGTGCCAGCGTCATAGGCATTTAGATAAAATGTATAAGTTCCTGCTTCACTTGGAATCTGCCAATTATCCAATCCTACAAAGCCATCATTAGAAGGCAATATCATACCAACAATCGACAATACCGTATTAGAATCATCCGTTGTTAACATTGCTGTCGTTGACAAAGAAGGACCGAGCAATCCTTCTGCTGGATTAGCTATAACATCCGCATTAACAGATGTGGTAACTGTCATTAACCCATCTAAGCTTCCCATTTCCGCCATAGCTTCAATTTCTGTCGATGCACTCTCGCCCAACTCAAATAAGCTTGCTTCAGGTGTATGAGCAGCAACAAGTAAAGGGGTAAAATAAATCCCTTGAGTAAGGTTTTGTATTTCTATTGATAGATCTGCCGAATAAGCAGATTGGCAAGCAAAGGCCAGCAAACTGGCGGTTAAAACTTTGGTTGGTTTTTTCATAATTTTCCTCACAATAAATTAAATATGCGAGGAAAATTTTGGCGTTAATTTATCCCAAAAGTATCACTAAATATTGACGAATTGTTCAAATTTACACTTTTGGCTTATTAAATTATGTGTTTATAGATACAACATATCCTTTCGAGTTGGCGCTAATCCTTTAAGAACTTTATTTTGCAATGGATGTGGCACATTCGCTTTATTCATTGCATTGATAAGTAAATCCACTGTGCGATTAAAGTGATGTTCAGTGATATTCATTCCCGTATGTACCTGCTGCATAGTGTCACCGGTATACTCACAAGGACCATTAGTTACCACGCAAATCTGTTCCGATAATTTTTGTTTAAACCTATCGATATTTGCCCCTTCAAAATAAGGCAATATTTGCTCATCGTATTCTATTTCCCATACAAAATTATCCACTATTTCCGATACTTTGGATGCTCCCCCTAGTTGCTCATACACGGTAGAGGATGAATTTGTCGCACAGCCACCCAAAACAAATAACAGTAGCGCTAATGCGTTTGGCAAATTAAATTTCATTTTGCTCACCATAATTGACCATTAATTGAGAAGTATAATCCTGATTGTTTTTGCGCGCCGGCAATTGAACCAAGATCAGCCCAAGCTAGGGTTAGATTAATACTTTTAGAGGGGATATAAGTAACAAAATAGTCGATCCAATCTTCTTCACCTAAACCTAAATTGTCAGGCTTCTGCCGATATTCCATACCAACAGCAAAATGTCGGCTAAATAAAATTCCTGCGGATGCCTCTAACATGATGTCGTAGTCGTTATCAGTTTGAGATCCAAACCCCAACAGCCCCATTTCATTGGCTTTGGTAGCCCGTGCTGTTAAATTCCACACAGTGTTATATCCGGCAATTGCTCCTAAATGCACTTTTGTCATCGCCACGTAAAAATCAGTGCCACTAGAATCCGAATCCGCTCCTAATGCGTTAGCAATAATGCCATCTTCTAATAATTTGTGCTGCACTCCGACGCTAATTTGTGGAAAGTCTGAAAACACCACATCACCGTAAACTTTGTATTTAACTCCAATGATATTTTGTTTAATTTCACCACCTAAGGTTTTTAAATCGAATCGTTGTTGCGCCAAACTTAATTCAACAGAATCGTAAAAAGAAACCGCACCGGAAATTGTGGCCAAACGATAATCATCCAGATCGACTTGTGTGGCAGCGACACTTACCGAAATTTGTTCTTGGCTATCGTATCCTGCAAGTGTTGCCCAAGGCACTATACCACCACCACCACTGCCCTCTACCTGCATCAAGCCAGCCGTTCCAATCAATTTTCCATCTGCACTGTAAGCTGGTAACGAGAATATTGCTAAACAAGCTATTGTCATAAAATGACCTGAGAACTGCATCAATTTATTTTTCATTTCACCCTCATTCAAACCAATTAGTTTGCGCGTTTTGCAAGCACCACTGAATCATATCTTCAACGTCAATGGGCCTGCATACGTGGTAGCCTTGCACCCAGTCACATCCCCATTCTTTTAATAGTTTGAGGCTTTGTTGATTTTCAACACCTTCAGCGATCACTCCCAACTGAAAATTATGTGCTAACTCAAGAATCGTCTGCACTATTTGCTGATCACTGCTTTGTTCAGCTAATTTGAGTACAAAACTCTTATCTATTTTAAGTTCAGAAACTGGCAACTGTTTTAAGTATGCCAATGACGAGTAACCAGTCCCAAAATCATCGATTGCTAATGAAAAGCCCATTTCTCTAAAGCGATTTAATTCGTCTACCGCCTTTTTTGGATCTGCGACTAAATCACTTTCTGTTATTTCAAAAGATAATCGACTGGCATCAACTTGATAGTGTTTAAGGTGTTGCTCTATAACACTCAGTAATTTTGGATTAAGAATATCCTTAGCGGATAAATTAATCGCAATACAAATATCCAAACCACTTTCGACTATGCGTTTTGCATCAATTATCGCTGTTTTAATCACAAAATCGGTGACTTGACCGATCAAACCTGCCTGTTCAGCAATGCCGATGAACTCGTCTGGTGGCACAAATCCCAACGTTGAGCTATTCCAACGGATTAATGCTTCTGCATGGGTTACTTTGCCCGCTTTTAATTCCAATTTTGGTTGATACACCATTTTTAGTTCTGATTGCGCCGATACAAGCGCGTGTTTTAATTCAGAAATGATTGCCAAACGTCGTGCATAGCGCTTTTCAAAATCTTCATGATATTTAACCAATAAACCAACAGAGGTACGTGCTTCATCAAGGGAAATATTTAATCGTTTAAATACATTTTCTGTATTTTCACAGTTATCAGGGCAAGACAATACACCGATAGCCAGTTTTATGTTCATCACTACATCGTCAATGGTGACTGGCTGTTCAATTCGCTTTTGTATTTCTCTAAGCTCATCTAAAGCAATAGGCGATGCTGGAATCCACAAAAATTCACCACCGTTTAAACGTGCACTTTCACCTCCGAGTTGTTTGAAACGGCTAGCCACTGTTTGCAAGCAATAGTCGCCATTTTGATAACCAAATATGTCGTTAATACCTCGAAAACCAAGAATGTTTGCGCCAATAACTTGAAACGATTGATTAGCCGCAAATTTATCCGTAATAACATCCCTGATTTGATATCTGTTCTGTAAATCGGTCAGCATGTCATGGCTGGCTTGATAACTGATTTGTTTTTGGCGTTCGCGGATATTGTCCTGCATGGTTTGAAAAGAAGTGGCCAATTCATCTATTTCACGGGTATTTGAACTCACATCAATAGATTGTTCATAGTTACCCGCAGCAATTTTATGCGCGACAAAAGATAATTTCCCCAACGGTCGGGACAGTTTTCGGGATACCAATGCACCGAATAAAAGCGCTAACAAAACACTTAAAAGCGCGATGACAGTCACTTTTATTTGTAGTTGATTAAATTCGCCAAAAAGGCGCTGGGAATCTTCAGACATCATTACCCAAATTTGATCTTGCTGACTCTGTTCTAGTAAGAAAGACTTAGAGATATACTGATGGTCTGGCATGAATGAAAGGTCTATCCATGATATATCTTCATTTTCCAACATCACACTGCTATTTAATGCTTGGGTGGACAGCGTTGATGCCTGAAACATACTCTGGTCATTCCGTTTGACTTGAATGGTGGCATCTAGCTGGGTAATACTTTTAGTCAATGATAATAGGTTATTATTGATCTCAAACCCTACCATGGCCAATGCAGGTGCGCCTGGTACTCTCACACGCAGTAAAAGAGCTTGATATAATTTATCGTCAATCAGCAATATTTCACTAGCGCCGCCTTCAACAACTGCTTGTTCGATTAGTTGTGGATACGGAAAATCACTCCCCGGTATTAGGTTACCTGAAGTACTATTTCTAACACTCCCACTTAGAGAAATAAGTGCCATAAGATCAGCAGAGATACGATTGCCATGATTGACCAACACACTGTCTATTGTTGGGCTATCCTGACTACCAATAGCAGCCTTAAAACCATAGTCTGAAGTTAACACATCCGCGGAGTTAAATAGCTGTGATTCTCTGGTTTCCAATACTTGTTTAAATACAGATTCAGCAACTTTTAAGTTATTGGCGAGTTGTTGTTTCGCTTGATCAATAGTCGATATCCAAACATTCACAAGAATTGCGATGGCACACAGCAATACTAGTCCGCTGGATAATCTAAAAACGTGTTGATTGAGCGACTTTGCTGACATTAACTACCCATTTTTGCCAAATTTTCGCGAGCCAAAGGTATTACTCGCTTCTTTTTCTTGCTGCAACAAGGTTACTGAAACTTCATTAAGCTTTGCTTCCTTGTTGATAGGAAGTGTAATGCGCTGAGTCTGCTGAATGGATAAATTGGCATGCCAAATAGTGATTTCTTCAGGCAATGAACGTTCAAAAGTCACCTCCCCCTCAGACGAAGTCACCTTTGCGATTTCATTGTCTGCAACGTAAATGTAACCAACCATATTATCGTGAATGTTACATCCCAAGACCCCCACTCCCGCATTAATATATTGAATAGGTGCTTCGTGTGAACCTTTATAAAGTTTAATTTCAAACGGATTTATAGCAGAAAAACTGTACACGTGGTGGCGTATTTCATCGCTATTTGGAAACGCGACAAACTGGCCTTTTTGAATGACCAGAACTTGCGGTGAAAACTGCTGATTGACTTGATCCATAATCGCAGTGGGTAATGCTATTTCGGATTCAGTATTTTGCGTGACGAAACTGACTACGGCATTTTTCACCGGCTTGCCATTTTGATCCACAACCCGAATTTGATTCGCAAAGCTCACGAAGGACAGTAAAACTAAAAACATAGACAAGGACGTTAGCGACAACAAAGATTGCATTTACACCTTCCTAGATAACTTTTTAACCAGTTTGCCTTACTCGCCGTTACCAAGCAAATACTCTTCACTAGGATCGACGACTAACCGCCCGCTCATCGCCTCTCGTCCTAGCAACATTAAATAGGTCATTTCAGAACGGTCCGTAAGGGTTAAATGTATTTTCCAGGATGAGCCTGCCATTTCAATAAGCGTTTCAATTAGATAACGACGTTCCCGCGTCGCGGTTGAGCTCTTTACTTTACGAACGGCCTCTACTTTCGCTTCACGGCGCACTATTTCGTTCACATCGTGAATGTCTGGATGAATATTAAAACTCACCCAAGTTTCACCATCTTTTTCAAACTCTTCAATGTCATCAACGTGCAAAGAGGAGGTAGTCGCCCCCGTATCTACCCGTATATTCAAGTTCTGAATGGTCAATTCTGGCAAATTACACAGTTCTAAAGCGCCTACAACAGGCTTATTCTGATATGTTTGCATCTGTAAAAAAAGCTCCTATTTAATAGACCATTGGTGCTTCACTGAGAACCAGATTGTCTTGCAATAACTCTACGTGCTCGGCAACTGTATCAGGCTTTTTAAAATAAGCGATGTGATACATAGCTTCCCCTTCCTGAGCCAGAGGAATGTTTTGCTTACCAATCACTATGCCCTCTGCGGGACATAGTACTTTACCTAATTCATTGCCAAATGGATCAGCAATTCTTGCTAATGCATCCCCTTTACTAACATGATCTCCGAGCTGAGCTATGTGATGCACGAAACCACTTTCATGTGCCCTCACCCAGCCACTCTGGCGAGCAATAAATGGTTCGATATTATGTTCTTTTTTGGAGCTGCTCTTATTTAGCATGCCAATTTCTCGCATAATGTTGATGATTCCTTTCACTCCTGCGCGAATCGAAAACTCATCGTAACGCAATGCTTGTCCCGCTTCATACAGCACCACCCGAACACCTAAATCCGCCGCAGCTTGACGCAAAGATCCATCACGGATATCAGCATTTAACATGACTGGCATTCCGAATGCCTTACACATATTTAAAGTGTCTTTATCGTCTAAGTTGGCTCTAACCTGTGGCAAGTTGCTTCTATGTATTGCCCCTGTATGCAAGTCAATTCCAAAGTCGCATTTAGCCACAATTTCAGTCAGGAATGTATGCGCTATTCGACCCGCTAGAGACCCCTTTTTGCTCCCCGGAAAGCTACGATTAAGATCACGCCGATCAGGTAAGTATCGACTTTGGTTAAGCACCCCGTAGACATTTACCATGGGTACAGCGATTAAGGTTCCTCGCAAATTTTTAATGGAGCGATTGCGAATCAAACGACCAACTATTTCAATTCCGTTTAGTTCATCTCCGTGAATCGCAGCACTGACAAAAATCGTAGGCCCCGGTCGTCTGCCGCGTTGTACATAAACTGGAATAGCCATGTTCGTATCGGTGTACAATGGCGGCATTTCTATATGAACATGCTTTTTCTCGCCAGGTTTAATTGCAACGCCACCAATATTAAGCGCTTCCATTAGCCAGTTCCTTTGGTTTTGGTTTTGTGTGGTTTAGCATTTGTCTCGATAAACTCGATTATCATGCCTGCAATATCTTTGTTAGTGGCATTTTCAATGCCTTCCAAACCTGGCGAAGAATTGACTTCCATGACCACAGGTCCGTGATTGGATCTAAGCAAATCCACACCACACATATTCAATCCCATCGTTTTCGCGGCATCCACTGCGGTTTTGCGTTCTGCCGGAGATAACCTGACAATTTTAGCCGTTCCCCCACGATGTAGATTGGATCTAAATTCGCCTTCAGCCGCCTGTCGTTTCATGGCAGCAATCACTTTGCCTCCAACCACCAAGCAGCGAATATCTGACCCGCCCGCTTCTTTGATAAATTCTTGTACCAATATACTGGCATTGAGCCCCATAAACGCTTCAATGATAGATTCCGCGGCTTTTTGGGTCTCGGCTAACACCACGCCAATACCTTGGGTACCTTCTAACAATTTAATCACCACAGGTGCGCCACCTACATTTTTAATTAAATCGTCGATACGGTCTGGATGATTAGCAAAGCCGGTCCTGGGCATACCTATGCCTTTTCGAGACAATAACTGTAACGAACGTAATTTATCTCTGGAACGACTAATGGCAACAGACTCATTGATAGAAAACGTTCCCATCATTTCAAACTGTCTGACCACAGATGTCCCATAGAACGTCACTGATGCACCTATTCTTGGAATAACCGCATCATATCTTGGCAATGCGCGGCCTTTATAGCGTACCGATGGTCGACTACTAGTTACGTCCATATAACAATGCATTGTATCGATTATATCGACTGTGTGTCCCCGCGATTCTCCGGCCTCCTTAAGTCTTTTAGTTGAATAAAGGTTAGGATTTCGCGATAAAATTGCGATACGCATTGTAAAACTCCGGATAATAGTCAGAACTTTTTATTACTCAGCTCAAAGTAAACTACAAAGTTCTTAGCTAACACAATGTTAGCGAATTGATGTCTAGTAATAAGAGTACAAGATTTATGTGACTTTGCATCCTAAATATATCGGTAATTCCATTAATTTATCGATAAGAGTACCTGTAACATCAAACGCTTTGTGCTAATCTGCGTTGTGGTATAGGCTTGCGCTTTGCCAGCTAAAAGCGCTATCTAACAATGGCCTACAAAACTATGGACAATAAACTCTGCTCATGATCGAATTGATTTACCAACATCGCTTAATCTCTACGCTAGCTGTCGCTATCGTGATGATCTCTTTCAAATATTTGCTGGTCAGTTTAGTAAAAAAAAGAGCAAAGAAAACGCGTCAGGATAAACGTTATTTAGTTAGCAATATCAAAAATTTATTAAATTTTATGATGATTGTTTTGTTGCTGAGTTTTTGGATCAATGAGATACAGAATTTTGCTTTGTCAATTGCAGCGTTTGCGGTGGCGATCGTTATCGCTACCAGAGAATTTATTCAGTGTATAATTGGCTTTTTTTATGTCATGTCAACTCGGCCTTTTCGCATTGGAGATTGGATACAAGTTGACGGATTTGCGGGTGAGGTATCAGCCATTGATTGGGTGAAAACCACCATGTTAGAAGTGGATATCGAACGTTACCAATATACCGGAAAGACACTTTTCATCCCAAATAACAAGCTTATTTCAAGCCCGATTAAAAACCTTAATTTTTTAAAGCGTTACGTGACGCATCATTTTACCATTACGCGTGATGAAGACATCAATCCTTATGTAATTATCGATACTTTGAGGGAAAAAGCTAAACAACAATGCGAAGATTTCCACGATGTGGCAACACGCTATAACCAAATTATAGAACGTCGCTTAGATGTTAAAATAGCTGGGCCTGAACCGGTAATTGAAGTTTCCACCAATAACATTGGTCATACTGAAATTCGCTGCACAATTTTCTGTCCTACTGACAGGGCAATTGAAATTGAACAAAAAATTATGCAGGACTTTATGCAATTGTGGTTTATCGAATTTAATAAATTAGATAAACCACATGCAGGATAAATAAAGTTCAGTGCGACTTGCCTAGGTTAAAACGTAATTTCTAGCCCCAAGGGTGTGATATCTACATCTTTGGGGGCAATATCGCCAAAGCCCATTTTAAGTTTGTTAAAATCTACCAGCATGATTTCCGGAAGATTACGCCCTATGGTCTGCTTAATTGTTCTTACGGCATGTTCGCTGTCTTCTATATGATTTTCGAGCATCTTAAAATGTTTGAGTATCGGCTTTTCAATTCTTAAATGCTGATTCAATGGATCGTAATCAAATTGCCCTTCAATAGTCCCTCTAGCAATGAACAACTTACCGTCTTGCAGGCCTCTGATCGACGTTGTGATATCTACTTTTTTATCCAATGCATCGAGCTTTATAATAGGGTCATAAAATGTTGCTTCTACCCCTTGGTATTCGCGCACAATCGGAAAACTAAGAAGTAGCACTGCATTTAATTGTTTTTCTGAAATAGTAAAAACAAACCCAAAACTTTTAAATGAAACCAGAACCAACCATAGACCAAGTATTACGCCCCATTTTGTTTTCACTATTTACCCTCTATTGAGATTTTATAACGCGATTAGTTATAAGAAGTATAAAATTTATACCGTTAAAAGTCATGTTCTCTAGCAAGACCTAAGCAAAAAAGTACGCTACAAGCTAAGCTACAAAATTGATTGTCATTATTTCATGAATAGAAGATGATCGAAGCGGCATAATCTCCGTAATCTCGACTATGGTTTATTTTCAAGGTACAAGATGGATGTAATTTTAGATTTCCTAAATTATGAAGTATTCACACTCGCTGACTATACGTTTTCGGTCGCTGAATTAATTTATGTTCCCATGTTAGTTTTACTGGGAATTTGGCTGACACAGAAACTGGTTAATCTGATAACGAAACGTTTAATCAACAAAGGCGCAAGTCCTGATGTTGTGCATCTTATTAAACGAGTTTTATACATTTTAGCGCTTGTAATATTGGTGATTACCACATTGGATTTACTTAAAGTGCCTTTGGCTGCATTTGCCTTTTTGTCCGGCGCAATTGCCATTGGCGTTGGGTTTGGTGCTCAGAATATTATTAATAACTTTATTAGTGGCTGGATATTAATGTGGGAAAGGCCTATTCGTATCGGTGACTTTTTAGAAGTTGATGATGCAAAAGGCAGAGTAGAAGCCATTAATACACGCTCCACGCGCATTCGTCGGGTGGATGGTGTGCATTTGCTAATACCAAACAGTAAACTATTAGAAAATACCGTGGTTAATTGGACACTAATAGACCAATTAACCCGCACTTCAGTACGAGTCGGTGTCGCCTACGGGTCTGATTGCCAAAAAGTGAGTGAGTTAATAGATCAGGCGGTAAACGAACAATCAGAGGTTATCTCAGACCCAGCCCCCGTCGTAATTTTTGATGACTTCGGCGATAACGCTTTAATGTTTGAAGTGTTTTTCTGGATCAATGCCACAGTTGAACGAGATTTACGTAAAATTAGAAGCAATATTCGATTTCGTATCGATGCGTTATTTAATCAAAGTAGCGTTGTCATCGCTTTCCCACAAAGAGACGTTCACATAGATGGTGCGATCACGTTGTTGGATCAAGCGAACGCTAAGGAAAAGTGAATATGACCAGTGTAAATCAAGCAGAAGCACCCCAAAATAGTATTTTATTTTCGTTACAAATTGATCAAGATGGCCAGTGTAGTCAAGGGAAAACGCAAGACTTGTTCGAACCAGAAGTCACCTCGGGCTATCATTGGGTGCATTTGCAATCAGACACACCAGACGCATGGGAAACCATGAAAAAACTGGGGTTAACGGATGTGATATGTGACTCATTATCAGCACTAGAAACCCGACCACGTGCATTGCTGCAAGATAACGGTATTTTAATTTACCTGCGCGGCATAAACTACAACCCAGACTCAGATTTAGAAGATATGGTGTCATTGCGCATATGGTTCAATGATCGATATGTGGTTACTGCTCGCCGCAAAGACCGCAAACTTTTTTCAGTGCAAGATACAAAGAAAATGCTAGAAAATGGCGAAGCGCCAGACGATACAGCAGATTTCATATTGTTGTTAATCGGCAAAATTGCTAGCCGCATTAGTGAAGTTGTAGAAGCCTTGGATGATGAACTATCGGAATTTGAAGCTGAAGGTGGCTTAGAAACGAAAGACAGATACGCATTGAGCTTAATACGCAGAAAATCTGCCGCAGTCAGACGTTATTTAGCACCGCAAAGAGACGCTTTAGACAATTTATACCGAATGGCAAAATTTTTTAATCAAGAGCAAGCCTATGAGCTTAGAGATTTAACTGACCGCATGACACGCTATGTTGAAGATCTTGATTTAGCCAAAGAACGTTCAATGGTGTTGCAAGATGAACTTCGAAATAGAATTGCGGAGCAACAAGGAATGCGTATGTACGTGCTTTCTTTGGTCACAGCTATTTTTCTTCCATTATCATTTTTAACCGGTATTTTTGGCATGAATGTAGCGGGATTACCCGGTACCGAAAACCCAGAAGCCTTTAATTACTTAGCAACGTCAATGCTGATATTAGCATTGATAATGTTGGCAGCCATGTTATGGAAAAAATGGCTTTAAACGAGGAGCTGTAAAATGTCAGATCAAATTTCCGATTTAATCCATGAAGCTGTCAATCTTGATGATGAATCTGATAGTGAATTGCTGCATAGTAAAATAGCGGTGCAAGACGAAGCAGATATCGCCTTATTACTAGAATCATTACCATTAGAGCAACGTCTAAGTGCTTGGGATGCCGTTCCTCGACATAAACAACTCGACGTTTTGGTTGAAATGCGTGGAGACCCAAGGGAAACCTTATTAGACGCAACCCCAGATGAAGAATTAGATGCTTTATTTACTGATGTAGATGCAGAAACCTTACTAGAACTTTCCGACTCGCTGGAAAGCCGACTATTGGATCGTGCCGTTGCAGCAATGGATAAAAAGCAACGGCATTTATTCGAAGGTGCAAACCAATATTCAGAAGATCAGATTGGCCATTGGCGTAACCCTGAAAATTTAATTTTGCCTCTGACTGCTAAAGTCAGTGATGCCAAACGGTTTTTACGCCGCGAAATACCCGATTATGCAGATTGTATTTACCTTGTGAATCGTGCAGGACAATATTCAGAGGCCGTAAAACTATTCAAAATATACTCCACTCCGGAGCATACACCGTTAGTAGATATCGCTGAAGACGATATAACCATCATTAAAGCGGGTGAAGACTGCAACAGAGCTGCGCTGAATGTACAACGCTCAGGCTTTACCAGCTTGCCACTTGTTGATGATAATTTTAAATTTTTAGGACGTGTAGATATCGGGTCTGCCTGTGAACTACTAAATGAGTCATATGAGCGCCAATTGATGGCAGGTGCGGGTATGGATGAAGATGAAGATCTGTTCTCGCCAGTTAAAAAGAGTGCTAAAAATCGCGCACTTTGGTTAGGTATCAATTTACTTACCGCTTTCTTAGCCTCGTGGTTTATTGGTTTATTTGAAGCAACTTTGCAACAAGTAGTCGCGCTTGCTGTCTTAATGCCTGTGGTCGCGAGTATGGGAGGTATAGCGGGCAGTCAAACGCTCACCCTCATAATTCGTGGTTTAGCACTCAAACAAGTCAACCCGGCAAACTTAAAAGCCTTGCTGATTAAGGAGTTGAAAGTGGGAGGCTTAAACGGTGTTATTTGGGCGATTGTAATAGCTACGGTAGCATCTTATTGGTTTAGCAGTGGCATGCTAGGCGTGGTAATTGGCTGCGCAATTTTAGTAAATATATGTGCTGCGGCTGTTGCCGGAGTAGGCGTACCCGTTTTGCTAGATAAACTGAAGTTAGATCCGGCGCTATCCGGCTCAGTGATCTTAACCACAGTTACAGACATCGTTGGGTTTGTTGCGTTTTTAGGATTAGGAGCACTCTTACTATTGTAATCTGGATTCGAGTTCCTTAATCCAGCGTTAAGAGTTGTCATGGTTTTTGCTTATTCATCCAAAGAGTATGCTTTGAAGCATACTCTTATATTTGTATCTAATTAGTTGGGTTAATGGTTTAGTGTTTAAAAAATTTAAAAATGCTTGGTACACGGGTTCCCTATTTGCATTGTGTTGTAGTCAAGCGATGGCTATGGAGGTGTCTTTAGAAGGGATTAAAGATGGCGATCTGGAAAATAATATTGAAGCGCATCTTAGCACCCTGTCTGCTCCAGGAGACTGTTCACTGTCAGTTGATGAAAAAATCACGATCGAAAACAAGATTACAGAGGCCGCTCGAGCATTTGGTTATTATCATATTTCAATAGATTCAATTGGGTTCACGTCAACTGAAAACTGTCGTTCCATCCAATTAAAATTGAACGCTGGACCACAAGTAAAAATTACCCAGTTGAATGTCATTGTTACCGGCGAAGGTGAATCTGATGAAGGCTTTAAAAATATCGTAAATCAGTTCCCGCTCAAAAAAGGCGATGCGTTAATCCACAGTAAATATAAAAGTGCTAAGTCGCGATTTGATTCAGTGGCGTTGAATCGTGGTTTCTTCGACAGCAAATTTGTGACCAGTCAAATCAAAGTCGATATGGAAGAAAATAGCGCTGAAATTAACCTTGAATACAATACCGGACCTCGTTACAAATTTGGCAAGTTAATTTTTCCAGAAGACCAGCGCGCTTCAGAGTTAATTAAACAGGTATTGCCATTTCAGGACGGCGAACCTTATTTGGCGACAAAATTGGGAGAGTTCAACCAAAGTCTAGGCCAAACTGAGTATTTTCAACAAGTAGTAGCGCGTCCCTTGCTGGATGAAGCAGAAGAATACCGCATTCCAATTGAAGTTGTTGCAGTGAGTCGTCCCCGCGATATTTTTAATGTAGGTGTAGGTGGTGCAACCGATACTGGCCCGCGAGTAACCTTAGGATGGCAGCGTCCGTGGGTAAATAATGACGGCCATAGCATGAGTGCCAATCTCTACATTTCTGAACCTAAGCAAACGGCCAGTATTAAATATAAAATTCCGGTGGAAGATCCGCTGAACAACTATGTATCAGCTCAATTCGGTGTGAAATCTTTAGATGAGAACGATTCAAATAGTGACACAGTATCGTTGGCGTTTCAGCGACATTGGAGTAGCGATGATAAAGTTTGGAATAAGATTGCCTTTATTCGCTTAGAGCAATCCCGTTTCCAACAGGCCGAAACACCTAAGCAAACCACGACTCTGCTTATTCCTGGTTTCACACTTTCCCGCCATCGCAGCCGCGGAGGGTTGGATGTGGATTGGGGAGATCTACAATTGCTTACCATTGAAACAGCAAGTGACAAAATCCTTTCAGACATTAATTTAGCCAGAGTCACGTTTCAAACCAAATGGTTGCGAAGTATAGGTGACCATCGCTTTTTAATACGTGGCGAAGTAGGCGCGTTATCAACCAACGACTTCGATCAGGTCCCTTCTGACCTACGTTACTTTACCGGTGGTGATCAAAGTGTACGAGGATTCGATTATCAAACACTTGCACCGCGCCAAATTGATGAAGATGGAGAGGAAGGTGAATTGCTTGGTGCTAAATATTTAAATGTTGCCAGTATTGAGTATACCTACCCATTATCTGACAACTGGCGTGGAGCCCTGTTTACCGACGTAGGTGGAGCGAGTAACAATCCCGGTGAAAAGTTAGCTTATAGTTTCGGTGTGGGAGCCAGTTGGATGTCACCTGTGGGACCAATTCGATTATATCTGGCCAGTGGTCACGGCGACTATGGTAATTCAGTCAGATTGCATTTTGCGATGGGGCCTGCCTTATGATTTGGTTGAAACGAACCGCTATTTGGACAATCTCCATATTATTATTTTTAGTTGTGTTGCTAGGATTTTTCTTCACGCCGTGGGGAACAACCGCATTAATTTCAATAGCAAACAACGCCGTTGATGGTTTAAAAATAGAACATAAATCCGGTGGTTTACTAGGCACCATCGAATTACAACGTGTTGAATTTAATACTGAGACTTTGCAAGTAGATGCAAAAAATATAAAAGCCAATGTCGATTGGTCATGTAGCATGTTGGTACAGGTTTGTTTGAGTCAACTTTATTTAGGCGAAGCAAAGATAGAGGTAGCAGATACAGATTCCGAGCAACCAGAAAACCAGGAACCGACAGAAAAAATTACGTTACCTATTGCCGTCGTCGCCCCCAATATTCAACTTAATAAATTATCGGTTGATGTGCAAAATGTCGCTCAGATATCCTGGCAATCACTAGTCGCAAACCTTGAAATGTATCAAGAGTTGAATATTACTTCGTTAGAACTGAAGCAACTTAACGTTGTGCTCAGTGAAAGCGAAGTAGATAGTCAATCAACGCTCGCAAACGAGCAAACAACAATTGATATTAGCCAAATTTCCCAATGGCAATATCAACCAATTGAATTACCTCCATTGGTAATTCCTATCGATCTCACGGCCGACAAAATCTTAGTCACCAACGTTAAAGTTGAGCAGGCAAGTCAAACTATATTTGCATTTAAACGTTTAGCGACTCAGGCCCAAATAAACGACAGCAACGTAAAAATTGAAAAGTTTGAATTTGAACACGAGCTAGTGGGTATCAAGGCTGACTTATCACTGAGTAATAATTACGTTATTGGGCTTTCTGGCGAAGCACAAACGACAAAAAGTTATGCAAAAAGCTTAAAGGTAAATATATCGGCAGAAGGTGACCTCAATGCCCTGGCATTTGAAACACAGGTTACTGGCGACATCACAGCAATGGCAAAAGGGTCAGCAACCTTGGATTCGCCACAACTGCCACTTGATATTCAAATCAGTTGGCAGCCACTTACTCTGCCGACAACAGAGCCATTGCATCTTTCCTCAGGCAACTTGAGCCTAAAAGGAAATTTACAAGAATATTTGTTGAGTCTGCAAACCAGTCTTTTTGCAACAACAATTCCTAAAAGTCAGATAACGGTCTCGGCTAAAGGTAATAATCAAAAAATAGAACTTAGCGAAGCCAAAGTGGGGACGTTAGGCGGTAACATACAAACGACCGCAGTCGTCACATTAACTGACGTGGTAACTTGGCAAGGACAGGCAAAAGTTGAACAAATTCAACCTGCTAATTTTTGGCCTGATTTAGAAGGTAATATCAATGCTAACCTGCAACACAAGGGGGTTTATGGCGCCGACATCTTGCAAGCTCAAGTTGAAAACCTAAGCGCAAAAGGCGACTGGTTGGGCTACCCACTTAATGCCAATGGCGCAGTTAAGTTTGATAAAAAGACAGGCTTAGATATTCCAAGTTTAAGTGTATCGAACGGCGATAATAAGCTTATTGTTAAAGGCCGCTTAGATAACCAAAATGCTCTCAATGGTAACGTTGAATTTACCGGTAATGCATTAGAACAGCTGTACCCAGATTTATCTGGTAGTAGTGGCCTAACTGCGCGTATATCAGGAACGCTCTCAGAACCAGAAGTGGAGTACGATTTATTCGCTAAGCAAGTTGAATACAACACGATTTCATTACAAAGTTTAACTTCAAAAGGTCAGGTGGAGTGGGACCAAGAAAAGCAATTTAATGTAACCACAAAACTTGAACAACTGGTGATTAATCAGGAGCCTATTGAAAATATCCAATTAGAGTTAGCAGGTAATGCGTTACAGCACCAATTAACTACCACGGTGTTAAGCGAAGCCTTTCAATTGAATTCAACTATTGGTGGACGATTAGAGGAAACAAAATGGGTTGGAAACTGGCTATCAGGTGAATTTAAAAGCCAGTGGGGTTCGTATACTTTAAATCAAAAAAATACCGGGATTTTAGCTGACTGGGGCAATCAACATTATCAACTTGATGCGCATTGTTGGATAGATCAACAAGCCAAGTTATGTGTAGATAAAGCAAATTTCCAAGATCAAGTCGCCGATTTCGATATTTATGGGAGCCAATTAGAACTGCTACAGATAGTCAGTCAGTTTGTGCCTCAATTGCAGGATATATCTACGGACACTCAGTTCTTTTTTACGGCCAAAGGCAAATGGCAAGCCGATACGTTACCCATTGCCAATATAGAAGGACACTTCTCTCCCACAACAATAAAAATCAAAGGCTTGAAAAAGCCACTAGAAATGAAAAAGTTGGCTTTTGATGCTTCGGTGGATGGCGAGAAACTCATAACTCACTTTGATTTTGTAACCAGCAACTCAGGGGCAATCGATTTGGATTTGACCATCAGCGAGTTGGATGAAAAGCGTTCATTGCAAGGCGAATTAAAAATAAAAGAAATATTAGTCAAACCTTATCAAGAACTAATTCCTCAATTGACAGAATTGTCCGGTTCTATTAATGGAAACTTGGCCTTATCTGGGGACTTAAAAACACCGCTTTTCAACGGTAATTTGAAACTGCAAAACTTTAATTTCGCTGGAGAAGAAATTCCTGGAAGGATTTCTCAGTGGAATCAAGATCTCGAATTCGCTGGGCAAAGTGCCAAAATGCAAGGCGAATTTATTTTTGGAAATGGTAAAGGCAGTAGTTCAGGAACATTTGATTGGAGTGACGAATTAGTTGGTGACTTTAGTCTAACCGGCGACTCATTTGAACTAGAATATCGAGATATCGTCAGAACTCGGTTCTCACCTAATTTAAAAGTAGAGATGACTAAAACAGCAGTCAACGTAACAGGTAGCGCCGACGTTTTTTACGCTCGCATAAAAGTCAAAGATCTACCTCCAGATGCGCAATCTCCTTCTGACGATACGATTATTGTGAATCAGCCTGTGGAACCGAAAACAGCGACACGCGATTTGAATATGGTTTTTAACGTTAAAATCGATCCAAAGAAAACTGACGACGTTAAGCTCGAAGCTTTTGGACTCAAAACTGATTTACGTGGTGCATTAGAACTAAAACAGAAAGACCAAAAACTAACCGGAGTTGGCAGCCTGAACCTAGTTAACGGTACGTATAAAGCCTATGGACAGGATTTAGTAATCCAAAAAGGAAATATTTTATTTTCAGGCCCTCTGGATAACCCACGTCTAGACATTTCCGCCATTCGAGACGAGTCCAAAACCCAAGACGATGTCATCGCTGGTATCCGAGTAACCGGACCTGCAGAACAGCCTTCTGTAGAAATATTTTCAGAACCAACCATGATTCAAAGTGAAGCATTGTCTTATTTGTTGCAAGGACAAAGCTTAAATAGCGGTAGCCAACAAAGCTCGGATGATCAGTTACTTGCATCAGTACTTCTTAATGCCGGACTAAAAGGTAGCGAGAACAAAGTCGATCAATTAGGCCGTAAGTTTGGTATAGAAGACTTAGCACTGGGAACCAATAGTAGCGAAGATGGGACACAAGTTTCGTTATCTGGTTATATCGCGCCAGGCGTGCAGTTAAGATATGGTGTCAATGTCTTCGATTCTTCTGCTGAAGTAGCATTGCGCTATCAGATTTTACCCAAGCTATTTCTAGAAGCAACAAGTGGTGTGGAACAAGCCTTAGATGTTTATTACCAATTTAGTGTTGGTGGGAAGTCCCCTATTGAAGACGAAGAGTAAGATTACTTTTGATAGGGTAATATCTAAACAATTACAAAATAGACGAAATTTCACCCAATAAAATTAGAATACAAAATACTTCTGTCACAATCTCCTGCTATTGCCATGAGTCAGGTAATTGCTATTCAGTTGTTTGAATACCACCCACTTGCAGCATGGGAGCGGCATCAATATCTGACGCATCCATCATCATAGCCATGCGCTCCATGGTTGCTAGCATTTGTGACTGCTCCCATTCCTCCATGGCTTCAAATCGAGTGATGAAATGCTGCTGCAACAATGTGGGGGACTCTTTAATCGCTGCAGCTCCTTCATCAGTCAGGTGTAATTCAACCTTACGTTTATCAACAACAGATCGCTCACGAATCAAAAAGCCCCTAGCCTCTAACCTGTCCAAAATACTGGTAACCGTTGCTGAGCTTAAATTTATATTCGTTGCGATATCTTTAACCATTACTCCATCACTATTAGATATATGTTGTAAGACAATGAGTTGCGGAGAAGTTAAACCCGTTTCTTTACTCAATTTTTTGGAATATAAGTCGATTGCCCGGATGACTTTGCGAAGAGAAACTAATAGTGATTCGTATTTTTTCATAGTGGTTTTATTCTATTATTTTGCATAGAACTCTATCAAATAACCCAATTTGCGCAATCAAAAAGCGCGTTTTTATAACAATTTAAAATTATTTATACAAATATTGAGGAATACTTATTCATATATTTTGCATAATAATTCAGATAGGGTTGATTAGGGTAAATAGCTATCCATACCGATCATCTCATTAACATTTGAAACGCCTCTTCTGGAGAGCCCGCCGTTGCTTATTTGAGCTAAAAAAGGGATAATATCATTCGTACACTAATTAATTCAATACGATTAATTAGTATCTAACTTAATTATCTAAAGTAACTAAGCGGGAAAAATGAATACGTTTAATTGGAAACGAATCGTAATTAAAGTGGGTAGTGCACTTATTGCTCCTAAAAATCAGGGGTGCAGCTCACATTTTTTATTAGGAATAGCGCAATTTATTGTTAAATGTCGCGCGAAAGGAATTGAAATAGTATTGGTATCATCAGGTTCAGTAGCAGCTGGACGACACCTATTCAGTGGTGATACTGAAAATATCGCAATTAAAAAAGCGATGGCAGCGGCTGGTCAAACCGAAATGATGGCGACATGGGATCGCTTGTTTGATTTTCCATCAGCTCAGATTTTATTAACCCATGGCGATCTCCGTGATAGAGAGCGCTATGTCAGCATACGTGAAACCATTTTCTCATTACTTGAAAATGGCATCATTCCAATCATCAATGAAAATGACACAGTAACAACAGATAACTTGCGTGTTGGTGACAATGATAACTTAGCTGCAATGGTTGCAGGGGCGGCAGATGCAGATTCACTTATTATTTGTTCTGACATTGACGGATTATACGACAAAAATCCGCACACCCACGATGATGCGAAATTATTATCTTGGGTTTCTGTTATTGATGAAGACATTTATAAAATGGCCGGAGGTACCACTAGCGCGACAGGTACTGGCGGAATGCGTACAAAAATAGAGGCTGCTGAAAAAGCGGTTTCACATGGTATTGATACATTCATCGTAAATGGATTTACGGAATTGACGTTTAATATGTTACTGGAAGGAAAAAATCCTGGAACACATTTCCAGCCGCATGAAACACCAATGAAAGAACACGAGCACTGGATGAAGCATACATCCAAAGAACAAGGAGTGGTCGTTGTAGGTGATGATGTCGACATCACATCTTTAGATGGTGACGAAGCCTTAACCAGTGATGAAATCATTGAAATTAAAGGCAGTTTTTCGGTTGGTGACACTGTACTTGTCCGCAAGGGCGACGGTACCAGATTGGCTAAAGCAAGATCTAACTACAGCAGTTGTCTTTTGACGTTTATTGCTGAGCAAACAGATCAAGACTTTGCCAACGAGTTTCAGCGTCAAACAGGGCCGATTATTTCGGATAAAAATATAGCATTATTGGAGAAACAATGAGTTTAATTAGAGATCTATCTCTACAAGCTGCAAAAGCAGCTAGAAAACTAGCGGTATTGGATACTGACAGAAAAGACCGTGTATTAAGAGACATGGCCAAGGCTATTAGAGCCAACGAAGAGCATATTTTAAAAGCCAATCTAGTCGATTTAGACAATGCCAAGCAGGCGCAGTTGTCTGACGCTATGATGGACCGACTCACTTTGAATACGCAAAGAATAGAAGATATGGCAGTGGGTATAGAAACCATTGTTAGCCTCGCTGATCCAGTGGGCATTCAACGTGAATTGGGCCAGCGTCCTAATGGCTTAGAAATTAGTAAGATGCGAGTGCCTTTAGGGGTTGTGTGCATGATTTACGAAGCACGCCCAAATGTTACAGCTGATGCCGGAGCATTATGTTTCAAATCAGGTAATGCTGTGATATTACGTGGTGGTAAAGAAGCATTGGCATCAAGTAAGGCTATTTCAGAGATCTTACAAAACGTATTGGTTGAACACGACTTACCAGCTGAGTTGATCACCGTTGTGCCCAACCCTGACCGTAAATTGATGCAAGAGTTGTTAGAGCAGCGTGATTTTATTGATGTTGTTATACCACGTGGTGGTGAAGGCTTGATCAATTACGTTACTGAGAATAGTAAAATTCCGGTTATTCAGCATTTTAAAGGTGTATGTCATTTATACATTGATGCCGATGCAGATTTTGAAACCGCGATTCAACTATTGATCAACGGTAAAACACAGCGCACAGGGGTTTGTAATGCAATTGAAGGATTGATAGTGCACAAAGATATTGCCGCACAAATTCTGCCAATAGTAAGTGATGTTCTGCTACGCCATTCGGTAACTATTAATGCTTGTGAACGTTCTTCAGAACACATTGCAAGTTGTAATGTTATTGCAGAATCTGACTTCGGAGAAGAGTATTTGGATCTGGAAATCGCGGTTAAAACCGTTGATAGCATGGATGATGCTCTTGACCACATCGCACGTTTTGGTAGCAACCATACTGAGGTGATTTGTACGCAAAATGATGTAACGGCCAAACGTTTCCAACGTAGCGTCGATGCATCAGTGGTAATGGTCAATGCGTCTTCGCGTTTTTCAGATGGAAGTCAATTAGGACTTGGTGCTGAAATTGGCATTGCCACAACAAAACTACATGCATACGGACCAATGGGTCTCGAATCATTGACCACTGAAAAGTATTTGGTAAATGGCAACGGACAAATTCGTGCTTAATAAACACGTCTAAAAGATAGGCGAAAGCATTAACTGGCTTTCGCCTTTTTTATGGGCTTTCTAAGCGGCATCCTGATAAAGATTTGATACCAACCACCAGCCACTCCAACAGCTAGCGGCAGTTACGAATGTCCCCCAAGCCCAATCTTTTAATGTAATTCCCAACGGCCAACCTTCTAAAATTGCGTAATTAGTCAAATTGTAAGCGCCATAGGCAGCCAAGCCTAAAATAGCCCCATCGAAAAACACTTGCCAGCCCGGACTGTGTAGATTCTTTAAAACAACCAAATAAACAGCAGCTGCACTGTACAAAATATAAAAAGTCACCCAAGGAAGAACTGGATACGACTCTCGTAACATACCTTGCATTGCTTCCAAATAGCTATTTTTAGCGACCAAACCTAACCAGATACCATCCAGAATTAAATAGCAGCCGGCTACCCCTAAATAGGCAATTAAAAAAACCTTCATGCTGTTCTCCTTTTTGTTTATTTAGACAGCTTTTCTACTCTTTGCGAAGCGAGTCTTGTTTGTACGCTACAACTCTGAAAAAGATACATTTGTCCTGTAATAATTTCCGCGATAACTCACCAGAATTACCCTGCCAAATTTAGATATTAAGATTTAATCCTTAAATATCAATAAATTAGAAATAAATTAAATTTTGGCACTAAGTTCGCTTAGTAAGGTTCAGACCCTTTAACATTTTAGAACTAAATAAAAAGGAACAACTAATGGAAATTTTTGAAGCTATTCGTAAAGACCACGAAAAACAACGTTTACTAATGAAGATCTTGGTAGAGACCTCTGGTGATACAGAAAGTCGTCGCGACTTTTATGCTGAATTAAAACAAGCATTAGTTGATCACGCAATTGCTGAAGAGCGCTATTTTTATGCGCCTCTCATGAAATCAGATCAAACCGTTGAACAATCAAGACATGCGATAGCTGAGCATCATGAAATAGATGAATTGCTTGAAAAATTAGATGACACGGAAATGAGTTCTCCGGGTTGGTTACCGACCATGAAAAAGCTAAGAGACCTAGTTGAGCATCACCTAGCGGAAGAAGAGCATGAATTTTTCCAACAAGCAGGGAAGGTGCTAAGCGCAACTCAAAAAGACAACCTTGCAGGTAAGTATCAAAGCGAAATGGACAAAACTCACTAGCGCAAAAGGCGTTAGGTTACGACTTCCTCTCCCGTATCTTAGGGAACTTTTGGCTCTAACCTTTTTTAGAGCAGGCCACCGCTTTACCACTACTTGGGGCGGTGGCTTTTTTATTTATTGGCTCCATACCAATAACTTAGAGCTATCTTGGTGTTATAAAATTGCTGAACAACGTAAGCTTAATCAAAAAAACACTCCTAAAATTCACATTGGTGTAAAAAAACAGAATATATGTGTTTTACCCTTTTAAACTTATTCAATTAATGAAAAGATCTAACCACTTTTTTCTTGGCAAGCAACTAATTCATGAATCGTGTTAAAACCCATCTCGTCACTGTCTTTAGCCTATTAATATTGGCTTTTTCTCCGCTCGTGTTAGCCCAAACAGTCACTGAGACAGAATTAAAAGACGAGCCCATCAAGGATGAAGAAACACTGTTGGAAAAGCGTGAAGCATCAGATGACTTGGCGCTGCAAATCCCCTTTGCCATTACCCAATACAAAACCAATTATGTGTTACCTCTTACCTATGTCAAAGATCCCAATACGATTGGAGTTACCGAACTTGACTCAGAAAATGTCGATAATCTAGAAGCGAAATATCAGATAAGCGTCAAGCTACCGGTTTATCTTAATGATGACTATCGTTCAGGGGTTTATGCTGGTTTTACGTTACAGTCATATTGGCAAGTTTATAACGACGAGGCATCAAAACCATTTAGGGAGACCAATTACGAGCCAGAAATATTTTACTTCTGGAAAACCCAATATCGTTTTCTAGGCATAAAATTTAATCAGGTACATTTAGGATTGAACCATAATTCAAACGGTCAAAGCGGATTAAAATCAAGAAGTTGGAATCGCATTTATGCTTCAGCCTTGTTTAGTGATAGAGATTCCGTTTATTACTTAAAAACATGGTATCGCATTCCCGAAGATGAAAAGGAAAATGTTAACAGCCCGTCAGGAGACGATAATCCAGATATCACAGATTATTATGGTCATTTTGAAATTGGTTACGGTAAAAAGGTGGGTAACTTTAATATTCTCACGTTACTCAGAAATAATCTAAAATCAGATAATAAAGGCAGCGTTGAATTAAACATCACCTACCCAATAAATGATAGATACGATGTGGTGTTTCAATACTTTAATGGTTATGGTGACTCGTTAATTGATTACAATCGCCATCAGCAACGATTTGGAATCGGTGTGCAACTTAAGTATCTTTAGTTGTGTAATATTTGCTGAACGGCTTGCACTTATTGCTTAGTTGAGCGACTCGCGCATTTTAAAAATTAACTTTTACCCATAAAAACAATAACTTAAATACAAATAAAAATTGGCATGCTGTTCGCTTTATATTATTTATTAAATGGGGAGAAGTATGTTTATTACAAAGTATTATGGACTAGGTGCGCTGTTCTCGTTTTTACTTGCCTATCTAAGCGGCTTCCTCGTACTCAAAGTCTTGTTTATATGGATTGGTCTCTCTTTAACTGCTGTTACGATTGCGTACTTATTCCATTCACCGAAAATTTTCAGAAAAAAAATTGATGGTTCTATTCCCTATTATATTAAATGGATTTTTGTCCCGTTCTTAATTGGCACTCAAGCTTATAATGCGCGAGAGCGAAAAAATGATAGTGTTCCAGCAATTCAAAAAGTTCGTGATAATTTGTATTTAGCATGCCGACTTTTTCCATCAGATATGCCAGAACTAAATCATTTAAAAGTCAAAGCTGTATTGGATGTAACGGCAGAGTTTGATGGGCTCGATGTATCTGCTCACGGCGAAAACATGGATTATTTGAACGTCCCTGTCCTCGATCACCAAAGTCCATCAAAAGAAGTGTTAATGGAAGCCATCAGATGGCTAGACAATCACATTAGCGATGACAGAGCTGTTGTAGTTCACTGTGCGTTAGGAAGAGGACGCTCGGTATTAGTGATGGCAGCTTATTTGTTGAGTAAAAGTCCTGAACTAACCGTAGATCAAGCATTAGAAGAAATTAATCTTAGCCGGTCAACTGCACGCTTGAACAAGTTTCAATTGAAAAAACTGAAAAAGTTACATGAAAGTGGAGTATTAACTCAGAAAAACAAGCTAGCTATCGTAGTCAACCCAGTCGCTGGCGGTGGCAAATGGCAAGATAACGAAGATGAAATCATACAACGTTTGTCACCACACTTTGAATTAGAAGTTTACCAGACCACACCTGAAAAAAGTGGGGCTGAGATGGCGAAGTTAGCCATTTCCGAAGGAGCTAAACAAGTTATAGCTTGTGGAGGAGACGGCACCTTAACGGAAGTTGCTTCTCAATTGGTTGGTACGGATTTAACCCTAGGTATTATACCGATGGGTACAGCAAACGCACTTGCTCACGCATTGTATGGCGCAAGTTCGAAAGTCACGCCAATTGTTATTGCTTGTGATGCCATAATCGCCGGAAACGTGCTCCAAATTGACACCGCGCAATGTAATGATGAACTCACTCTTTTGGTTGTTGGGATAGGCTTCGAACAGCGCATGATTGAAGAGGCCGACCGCGATGAAAAAAATAATAATGGTCAGTTAGCCTATTTAGGGGCCTTGTATGATGCTATTGCAACAAACGACGCGGCAGAATTAACTATACAAATTGACGATCAAGAACCTAAAACAATTCATACAGGTAGCTTAGTGATTGCTAATGCTGCTCCTGCGACCACAGTACTAGCGCAAGGGGGAGGCCTACCCGACTTTACCGATGGATTACTCGATGTAACCTGGCTGGTTAGAACAGAAACGGCTGGTGAAAACTACCTTAAATTGGCGCAATTAGCCCTGCGCACAATGTTTGAAAACGATTCAGATGAAAGTATTGTGCATGCAAGAGCACAACGGGTAAAAATCAGTGGGAACGGCAAACTAAAATATGTTGTGGATGGGGAAAATAGACAAGCAGAGAGTATTGAAGTGATCCAAAAGCCCCGGTCTTTAAAAGTATTTTCTCAACCAGAAGCATAACTATCCCGTAAGGAATCTGCGCACTGGTCTATAATTTTCAAAGGAGTAAGTTAATGATTTCGAATACCAACGTTATCATTAAAGTATAGGGATTTTAATTTAATATATTCAACTAGTTACGCGTTTACTTGGTGTTTAATAAGCGAACCGTTTTAGCCATTGAGTCACATACAAGTTAACGTAATAGAAAAGCGCTTAAACTAGTTTAAACCTACCAATGTAATTAAGGGAGTTTACTATGTCAGCGAATACTAACGACAACAATGAAGAACATGAATCCAATCGCGCACTGTTAAAAGCTGTCATCCAAATGTGTCGGCTCGGCGGAGACTTTTACAATCACGTTGGCCAGAATGTAAAACATTATGCTGTCAAACAAGTGTGTTTCGATATGGCAAAAAGCTATTTTCAGCAAATATCTGAATTAGTAGAGCTTGCAGAAAACCGCTATCAATTGTCAGAAGAGGAAACCATGACCTCTACCAGCATTGAAGATTACTATCAAAATATACTTAGCAAACAAGTCAAACTCAATCCTCGCGATCTAGTAGCCCATTTGGAGGATGTAGAAGAGCAACACTTATCAGAATTGAATAAAGCCATTGCGACTACCAATGATCCGCAAATTGCTGCGTCACTTACAAATGTTGTCAGTGAAATTCAAAGTACCTATCAAAAATTAGCTAACGTCACAGTAACTGAACTCGAAAACCAATAACTATCTGGAAGTACTAAGTATGGACTTTATTGAAATAGATAAATTCTGGTCACTGATCCACGACAAACTGCAAGGGTGGCTAGAGGCAGGCATAAAGCACTTACCTAATTTTGTGGTAGCGATTTTACTGGCAATTGTGTTTGGCATAATCGCAAAAATCGTCGGTCGAACTGCACGAAATATCTTACATAGAACATTAGAATCAAAACAAATTGCCGACCTTTTGGCGTCGATTATTAAAGTTCTTGTTTTATTCATGGGTCTATTTATCGCCCTGGAATTCCTAGGTCTTACTGGTACGGTTACGTCGCTGCTAGCGGGAGCCGGCATCATAGGTTTAGCTTTGGGTTTTGCATTTCAGGATATGGCCGAGAACCTGATTGCAGGCATCGCAATGGGCATTCGAAAACCATTTCAAATAGGGGATGTCATTGAAGCAGATGACGTATTTGGCACAGTACAAACCATTAATCTTCGCAACACGTTGGTTGAAACATTTTTTGGCCAAATTGAAGTCGTTCCTAACAAAATTTTATTTCGAAACGTGCTGACAAATTATTCGACTACGGGTAGAAGACGCATCGAAGTACCTGTCGGTATATCCTATGCTGACGATCCACAGGAAGCGTCAGATGCATTGGTACAATGTATTAATCAGTGTGACTTTGTTATTAACAAGGAAGAAACGGGTGTTTTTGCCAAAGGGTTTGGCGATAGCAGCGTTGATTTACTTGTTTGGTTTTGGATCAAATATCCCGGTGAAACAGGATTTATGCAGGCTAGGCATAAAGCAGTAGTGGAAATAAAACGCGCTCTGGAAGAATCAGATATTCTAATTCCATTCCCAATCAGAACGTTGGATTTTGACGCCAAAGGAGGCGAAAAGCTGAATGTGATGTTAAGTGATAAACACAAAAAAGGTAGTGGGGATAAGGATGCCGAGGAAACACCGGCTGCAAACTCGCAATCTGCTGACGACAGCGAAGCAGAGTCTGACTAACAACGACGTATCAAAACAGACGAGATAAAAGCCTCGTGTATTTCGAGGCTTTTTAAAGATAATGAAAAATGACTGAGCTATCATAGATGCTAATCGAAAACGGCGTTATAGGTAATCGGCTCCATCACCGAGTCACCGAACTGCCTCTTCACAGTTGCGTGTCGAGGCCGTGTTTTACGCCTTTCACCACTCCACCAGCCCCAAACTTTCTCGTAATTTAATAATGTGATCTGGCGCACCTTCGCGATCAAAATTATCATGCCAACGCCAATAATTGGTGTGAGTAAATAGGCGCGGATATCGTTTCGGGTAGGCAGCTTCTACGTCGATATCTAAAATTGGGGAATCTGGTTGCTTTTCGGATACTAAATCTTTGGATATTTGTGGGTTAGAAAAAGCTCTACTAACAGGACCAGAGATTAGATCGCCAAAAAAGATATTGAATGGTTTAGAATAGATATTAGTCCATCTTACTAAGCTAAACACTGCACCATGGTGCAGAAACTTGTCCTCGTTAGTTTGATAATAATAGTGCTCGTTTTCTTTAACCGGTGGTGAGGTTGGATATTCTCGGTCTAATTTTCTATCCACAAAGTCCATTTTCTTGTCGAACAACAGGAAATCTGCATAAGTCAAAGGGCTTCCCAGGGTTACCAGATCTGAAATTAACCATTGCGCATTACCAGATGACTCACCATGTAACTCCATATCCAGCTTTAGCTGCTCAAACAATTGCAATTGAAGTTTACGATATTCAGTAACATCAGGTTGGTGGTCCATATTTTCCATGCTGTGCACCAACTTTAATGCCGCTTCAGAAAGAGGTAATGGCTCTCCTGCAGCGTTTTTAAATTTGTTTTTGCGTGCCCAATATTGAGTTAATACATCATAGGCAATAATCGACCCCAAACTATGGCCCACTAAAACGATACGGTCGTATTTTCCAGTTTGAGCAATACTTTCCAACAGTTTAACTCCGCCATCGCGAATTTCCTTTCTTACCTTTATGTTTGATGGCGTTGCAGTGATATAGCGAGCTACATCCCCCAAATAACTGACAATCTTAGCTACACCAATACTCAAAGCCACCAACAGCACCGGGCTAATATAGTATTCATAAATTTGATGCCATGTTGAGGAGTCTCCCGCTTTTTCTGCTGGTTCAAAAAAACCAATAGAAATCAGCACTAATAAAATCCCAAAAATGAGTGTCCAGAGTAAATAAATCATGGGTTTTAAGGCTGATGGGTAGTCGCTAGGCTTACGTCGCAACATTGAAAATACCCAACCACGTAAGTGTTCAAGGGTGGTACCAACGGTATGGTGAGCCCAATAATATTCAAAAAAATCGACTCTGGATGTGGTTTGTTTATCTGGATTGTTTTTAATTTCGGCGTAGTCTGTGGTCAATCTACGATGTTCAAATGAACCAGAAACCTCACTAGGTTTATTCCAAAACCGAGTATTGTCTAATTTGGTATCTTTAACCCAAACAGATTTAACAAATTCTCGAACTGTTTCCATTGGTCGCTGTTCGCCAATTCCGTGTACTAATACAACTGCTTGCTTTTTAGATTGCGACATGATGATTCCTTCCTATGTATATCTAAGTCAGCAGTATAAACTTTAAGCAATTATTAGTTAACTGCTATTTTCCTCCCTATTAAACATAAAAAAAGCGCCCGAAGGCGCTTCTTAATTATTTAGCTTATTAGTGCTTTACGATGGTCTGAACAACAGTCAGTTTAGATACTACGCTTTTTACGTCGTTAGTATTTTCAGCAATCGCAACAGCTAGCTCTAGTTCTGCTTCAGAATCTAATTCACCGATAAGGGTAACAACACCGTCCTCAACTTCTACGTTGATATCAGTACCACTTACTTCTGATTCAAATAACAAACGGGTTTTAACTACCGATGCTACTTTAGAATCTTTCAGTGTTTGCATAACCTCAGAGGTTTCGTCATCTTCTCCGGCCTTATCTTCATTAAAGACAGTTAATTTATTATCAACGTCTTCAACACCATCAAGCGATAGTATTAGCTCTTCAGCCAATGCTTTATCTACTTCAGTATCAACTTTACCTGTTAGGGTAACAACGCCATTATTTACGTCGGTGTCGATATCGAACGAATCAAGGTTGCCATTGAATAATAAAGTCGTTTCAGCTTTACCATCAATCCATGCATCTTTAGTTCTTTCTGACCATTCGTTTTCTGCGTTAGCACTCATTGAAGCAGTCGTTAACGCAGCAGCAATTAATAGTGAACAAGTAGTACGTTTCATATCAGTGTCTCCTTTTGTATTTAGACAATTAACCTAATGCCAGAACGATGCCAAAATACAATACATTGATTTAAATGAAGTTTTTATAAAATCCAAAATATTTGACTGAGAATTATTTGTATTTTTGTAATGTTGAAGTGTAATTTCTACAGGAGATTTGATGCTCTGACTTAACTGTAACGTTACCAAGGTTTTTAAGCTTAATTATGGATAAGCACAAGACCTAACAAGATTCGGCTTTAACTAATAATTCTCGTTCTAACTTGTGTACACTTTTATCAAAATCTTGGCTGTCTTTTACTGTGTATTGTGCTTTCTGTTTTATCTCTTGTATTGCTTTAAGCTGTTCTCGCAATACGTGATGAATATCAGTTTTATCTGTAGCGATAGCAATTCGGTGTAAGCTTTCCAACAATCGAATTGTCACTGCGACTGAATCTTGCGCATATTGACGAATTTGATCAAAAGCTGAATTCGCCAATCCACTAAAATCATAAGGACGACGCTTTAATCGCAATACCCCGTTCCCATCATAATGGAGACCTTGATGCAGTTTGTGAGTTGCGAGATCACATAAAACTAAGCACAACTTGTCGACACAGGTTATCGCCGTATAGGGATCATTGACTCCGGTTGAAAGGGCTCGAACGGCAATTTCAACCATTTGATGTATGGCATATTCTGGATCTTGAATAGGCGTTCTTATACTACCAATCACGCAACACTGATTAATTTCATTCTGTAAATCATCTGCTATGGGCTTGTGGCTCTTTAACACCGCGAGTTCCGCATGCTTATTAATCAAATCACCGGGACGCCAATGAAACTCTACCAACATGTCATGAGTTTGAGCCAATTGACATAGAGTTTGACAACTCAATACTTGCAAGTAGCCACTGTGTTTAGTTTCAATTGAAAGTGAGTGTACAAAATGCCCTTCTAAACTATTTTGCGTTGAAGAAGCCTGCTCTGAAAAATACAGCGGCTCAACGGAGCGGTTTATTTCATGACATATCTCATTGATAACATTGTCCGCTTGGATGGAACGTGCCACATGATGAATAAAATAAATGAGAATAAAAACACTACATAGTGTTGCAAGCAGGCACCAAATAATGGATAGCCCCATTTTTATTCCCTGATTTGAATCTAAACTCATGCAATAAATTAACACCACGCAGTAGGAAAAATTCGATATAAAGGTGCCCAACACTAATTGTGTCCCACGGTCATCCATAAAATTCCGGATCAATCGAGGTCCAAATTGAGATGAAGCGAGTGTTAACGTTACGATAGTAATCGAGAAGGCAATACTGGTAACCGTAATCATTGAAGCAGCAATAGTATTCACTAACGATAGTAGGGTGTCTTGGTCAGTTTGATAAAGAAACTTTAACCAATCAAGTCTTCCCCAAGCCTGAGCATGATCAATCCAGACCATTAGCCACGCTGATACAATTGAAGTTACAACCATTAGAATGGGAATAAACCAGAAGCTGGTTTTTATTGAATCGAAGAGTTTATCTATGCTGGCCAAATTTTTCATAGAAGCAGAATATATCCCATAAATCGCATCCGAGAGTCAAATTGCAGCCTCACTTCAAATGTAAATAAATAGCAGATTAAGTAGGCTGCGCAATTTTCTTGATTTAGTTTATTTTTTTCTGTTTTTCTTAGCGAAGAGTAGCATGCTAATTACCAGAATGATCATAAATAAACCAAAAGAAGCTAAGAACGTATAGATAGGGCTTCCGCCAGATAAACCTGTGGATGTAACAAAAAAACCCACGCTTATCACTATTGCGATTATTATAATTTTAAAATCCATAAATCACCTCGAGTAAGTAATAAAAAAGGGCTCAATGAGCCCTTTTAAAGTCGTAAAGCTTGAAAGCTAGATTTGATTAACAATCTTTATCTTCAGCTTTAACACCTTCTTTAACGTCTTCACAGGCGTCTTCAATAGCGTTTCCTGCGTCAGTTACCATTTCATCTACTTTTTCTCCAGCGTCTTCTGCAGGTCCCTGCTCACAAGCAGCGATTGCAAATACTGAACCAGCGATAAGTAAAATCTGTAGTGTTTGTTTAAAAGTTTTCATATGTTTCTCCGTTAAGTAATAGCGTTATAAAGTAAAATTTTATTTTTTTGTAAAGTGTCCTAAACGTTAGGACCTTTACCTCGAACTGCATTAGCAATTAATGAAATCACTAGTAAAACTACGAAAACAAAAAAGATGATTTTAGCGATACCTGCTGCAGTACCTGCAATTCCACCAAAACCAAATACAGCTGCTATGATTGCGATTACTAAAAATGTTAGTGCCCAGCTCAACATGATATTCTCCTTTTGTTTGTGTTCACTTTATACATAGCGGATTACGTGCCAACTCCCACAAAATTACGTAACCACTTGATTAAGTTGAAGTATTTATATTTCTAATCTCAAACTAACTGAGTAAATATGAGCTTCCTTTGCAAAAAGTACACGTAATCTAGAAACTTTTTCACACCAACTTAGTATTAGTTTAGTCTCTTTTTGGAAATGAAGTTAATTCTACGATATAGATAAACATGATCCGGTAATTAATAGAAAAATCAGTAAGTAACTAAAGGATGGAATGAGCAAGTGAGTCCAAAGCATAACGATGATAAAAAGGCGTTTTTGTTATTATTGTGTATTTCTTGTTTAACAAAAATTGCAGACCTATTGGTTTCACCAAAAACGACTTTACCCTATATATTAACAGCAGGTGGGGCCCCATCATGGTTAATTTCGTTGTTGGTACCCATCAAAGAATCAGGGTCGTTGCTACCTCAATGGTTACTCAAATCACATTTGTCAGGTCATTTCGAAAATAGAACTGCATTATGGCGAATTGGCACAATGTTGCAGGGCTTTGGTGTTCTCACTATGGTCTTAATTATGTTTTTTTGCAGTGGGAAGCTGTTGGCATATAGCGTTTTATTGCTATTGGCATTAGTAAGTTTTGGACGCGCTATTTGTTCATTAACAATGAAAGATATGGAAGCTGAAACGATTGAAAAAGGTAAACGTGGCCATTTAATTGGTTTGGCATCATCTTTATCGGGCGGGCTTACTTTAATATCAGCCATCGTATTTATCTTAAGTGAACAATCGCTTACTCACAAAATTTCTTATGGATTATTGCTAACCGGGGGATTTGCATATCTCTTCTCAATGATATTTTCAATTCCGTTAAAAGTTGAATATCAAGTTGCAGATAGTCTTAAGTCAGCTGAGCATTTTTGGACATTATTAAAACACGAAAGAAATCTACGACACCTTATTATTAGTCGTATATTACTGATGCAAAGCGCATTAATCGTTCCTTTTATAGTCGCCTCTACTGCTAATGAAAATGCAGAAGGGAATCAACTAGCCTACTTCCTTGGTCTGTCTGCCCTTGCCTCATTAATATCGTCGTACGTATGGGGAATATTATCAGATAAAGGGGCTGTTCTAACGCTTCGAATTGCCACTTTGTTTAGTGTAATTGCGTCTTTCGCTGTTAGTTGGGGAATTGAACATTTCTCTTTGTATATGATTTACACGTTATTTTTTATACTCACATTAGGTCATGCAGGTATTCGCACTGGACGTAAAACATACTTATTAGATATCACGGAACGCAACAACAGGTCAGGCTATGTAGCAGCCGCCAATACCTGTGTAGGTATCGGCTTGTTGGCGTTTGGTGCTATTTACGCTGGATTATTTAATCTAATAGGCAACCAATTAATGTGGTTATTAAGTGCTTTGTTGTGTATAGGTTTAGCTCACTCGTACATGCTTGAAAAAGAAAAGTAATACGAAGCGCCATTCACTATTTTGCTAAAATTTGCGCTGCTTGTTTTGCGAAGTAAGTCAGAATACCGTTCGCACCTGCGCGTTTAAAAGCCATTAGCGATTCCATTATTACAGCTTCTTCATTTAACCAGCCTTGCGCAAAGGCGGCTTTGTGCATCGCGTATTCACCACTCACTTGATAAGCAAACGTTGGGACTTGATACGTATCTTTGCAACGACGAACAATGTCTAGATATGGCATGCCAGGTTTTACCATTACCATATCTGCACCTTCTTGCAAATCGAGTCCAATTTCACGGAGGGCTTCGTCGGAATTAGCTGGATCCATTTGGTAACTGTGTTTATTACCCCCTTTGATGTTACCAGCAGATCCCACCGCATCTCGAAAGGGGCCGTAATAATTTGACGCATATTTAGCAGAGTAAGCCATAATGCAAGTGTGAATATATTGATGTTGCTCAAGCGCTTCACGAATAATTCCAATTCGGCCGTCCATCATATCCGATGGAGCAACAATATCGGCCCCAGCTTCGGCATGCGACAAGGCTTGTTTGACCAACACTTCACAGGTCTCATCATTTAAAACATAGCCAGATTCGTCTATCAAACCATCTTGTCCGTGTGATGTGAAAGGATCGAGCGCAACATCAGTAATCACCGCGAGATCAGCAACGGATTCTTTAATCGCTTTCACCGCCCGCTGTGCTAAACCATCAGGATTAAATGCTTCGCTCGCACAATCTGATTTTAATTCTAGCGGCGTTACGGGAAAAAGCGCGATAGCAGGTATACCCAGCGCAGCAATCTCTTTCGCTTCTTTTATCAACTCATCAATTGATACTCGTTCGACTCCTGGCATAGAGGGCACAGGAATTCGTTGCTGATGTCCATCAACAACAAACATAGGATAAATAAGATCTTTGGCTGTTAGTGTATTTTCTGCCATCATGTCACGCGTAAACTGGTGTTTGCGCATTCTTCTCATGCGATTAGCAGGAAATTTTTGCTCGAACATAAAAGCGATTACCTCATTACTGTTTATACAATATCTCGGGCGTGTAAATGTACACTCTCAACCCGGTTTCTACCTTCACGTTTCGCTTGATACAGCGCTCTATCTGCGCTTTCCAGTAGACTTTTTTCATCATCTAAGCCAGTTACAATAGTTGTTGCAACACCTGCACTTATCGTGACATTAAGTTTCACGCCATCTACTTCAGTGGTCAAATCTTCGATACTCTGACGAAGGTTCTCCGCCAAAGATTTAGCCCCTTCAAAGTCCGTATTGGGTAAAATAAGAGCGAACTCTTCACCACCATAACGACATGCGTCATCTGTCGTTCGTTTTAACTTTGTCTTAAGTACATTTGCCACACTTTTAATGACTTCATCACCCGCTACATGACCATAATTATCGTTTATAGTTTTGAAATGATCGATATCTAGCATGACAATAGATAAATCAGATTGTTCTCGTCGGCAACGACGCACTTCAGCCTCAAACTTTTTATCGAAATGCTTCCGATTTCGTATTCCAGTAAGGCTATCTGTACGTGTTTGTTGTTCCAGTTCATTGTTAGTTTCAGACAATTCTCGTAAAGCAATTTCTAATTCTAGAGTACGTTCTTCAACTTTATATTCTAAGTCTTCTTGTGCTTCTTCTTTGAGTTTAAACGCTTTTGCTTGGGATTCACGCGCCATGCGTTCTTCTAGCAAAACTAGTTCTTGGCTTTGATACTGTTCATCTCGTTGTTTGGTGTAGGAAATCGCCAAAGCGAACGCTAACATATAAGTTTCTACCGCGGCTCCTAACATAACAAAATATTGCGCCGACAAATCCATGTCGATTAAATCAAAGCTTTCCAATCCTGCCATAAAACCGGCAGTGATTAGCACTGACCAAGCGAGCAAGTAAAACCCTGCGAGCCTAACTCCGCGAAACATCAATAGTAAACTAGCTGTAAAAATCAGCAGTGAAATCAAACATAGGGTCACAAGAAAATAGATGATGTAAATATGGTAAGGAATGACGAGACTACCAATGACCGAAACACTCAGCACCCAAACAGCGTATTTTATTAGGTTATCCATAGTACGACTGTGTTTTTGGACATCGAGTAGTTGGCGAGTAAAAATACAGATAAACAAGAGCGTCGATGTAGCGAAAATGCCTACACTTCGACTCTGAAACCAAACCCAATCAGGCCAAATATATTTGAATCCTAAGCCATGCATAGTGGCAACTGTGAATCCCACAGCTACAACATATAGGCTGTAACTTAAAAAACTCGGTGAGCCGGTTGAAACGTAAAAGAATAAGTTACTTAAAGCCATAGCGGCCATAAAGCCAATAAAAAGGCCAAGCAACAAATTATATTCGCCGCTATAAATTAAATATTCGCTTTCTTCCCATACGCGCAAAGGCAGCTTTAACGTACCTTCTGTTTGGACCTTAACAATAACTGAGATGCGATGATCAGATTGCGGAATAGGAAACAGTAGTTTTTCGGTTTGAATTAACCTTTTCTTGAACGGGTAGCTATCACCTTCTTGGAATTCTGCTAACAGTTTTCCATTACTAAAAAACCACATATCAACTTTGTCCAACATCACATAGTCGATTTCGATTAATAGTGGTTCGTCACTTAAGTTATTAGGTAAAAAAAACTTAAACCAGTATGGATTTTTACTCATTCCAAAAGTCAGGGACGTATTTAGCTCTTCTTCCCACTGAGCATTTTGGTAAGTTTGCATTTGGTCAATATCAAAGGCATTTTTGGTATCTTCAAGGTAAAGCGTGCCTTTGTTTATCTCTAAAAGATAATTATTTCCAACACCCAACTTTGAAATAGATAAGATGCATAGCAACCCAATTAAAATGACCAGGCCAATATACCAAGTTTGCCGAACACCTAATTTAGCAACACTAGCTTCCACTATCTGTGCCTATTGCAAATAAATTCATAGTATTTCGCCAACAGTTTTGCTTCAAGTCTTGAATTGATTGTTGACGTAGTTCTGCAATAAATTCCGCAATATGTGGAATATTTGACGGTTGATTGGTTCCCGATTTTAACGTTTTAGGCCTCAAGTATGGAGAGTCTGTCTCTAATAGCATCCTATCTGCAGGCAAATGTTGCACGGCATCTCTAAGCGAAGCGCCGCGCTTAGGGTCGCATACCCAACCGGTAATGCCTATGTAAAAACCTAGTTCAAGATATGCTTCCATTTGTGCAAGGCTGCCTGTGAAGCAATGAACAACAGCACCGTTTAAATAATTTGAATAACGTTTTAATAAAGAAATTTGCTCTTCAAATGCATCACGCTCATGCAAGTAAACTGGCAACTTTAGATCACATGCGAGTTCAAGCTGTTGTTCAAATATTCTTTTTTGAATGTCCGGCGGTGAAAAGTTACGATTAAAATCTAAACCACATTCTCCAATGGCAACGACTTTTTTATCCTCTGCCAATGCGTTTAAGCTTTGCACAAAGTTTTGTTCAGCATCTTTGGCATAATGAGGATGGATGCCAGCTGATGCATACAAATATTCGGGGAATTGATGAGCTATGGATAAAGCATCAGTGCTTTGCTGTATGTCTGTGCCGATAACGAGCATCCCAGTAACATCGTTATTGATAGCGCGTGAAATGACATCGGGTACAGACAATCGCTTATCTGGTAAATTAATCCCGATATCAAACCAATGAGTCAAATTATTTAACTCGTTTTACTCTAATTCGACGGTTTAAGCTGTCTTTACTCAAGTGGAAAGAACCTAACGCACCACTTTCAACATAAATAACATCGCCTACTTTTACTTTAAAGTTCGTGGCTTCTAGTTCACGCCAATGATGTCCGTTATTTAATATGAAAATAGCACGTTTAAGCCCATCTTCTTTCACTTCAACAACAGTCGCATAAATTTTTTCATCGGTATCTTCTGGCAATTTTGGTTGCAAACCAAACTCAGAGTTACGTTTGTTTTTGTCCGCTTCATTTTCATCTTCGCTGTCAGTCTTATCTTTTGCTGACAGTGGAGCTGGCACATCCATTAAATCTTGCAAGCCGCCATAGCGATTTAACTCATTTACAATCTTGTCATAACAGACAAGTCGCTTCAGGCTGTTTTGTACTTGCCCACAGTTTTTCAGCGCTTCACCCACTGTTTCAGCTTGCGCCGAAACACTCAAAATACTCAAACTGAGGGGTAACAAAATTTTTAATAAATTACTCATGATACTTCCTGATGTTCTTCTTTTTCTTCTTCGTCTGATTTTGGCGAATATAAAGCGCCGATAAGAATACCAATCTCAAATAGTATCCACATTGGGACAGCTAAGAGGGATTGCGAAATAATATCTGGTGGCGTTAACAACATGCCCACTACAAAAACGCCGACAATTACATACGGACGCTTAGCCCGCAAAGAAGCGGCGTCGGTGATGCCTGCCCAACACATTAAAATGACTGCGACAGGAATTTCAAATGCCAAACCAAAGGCAAAAAATAGCTTTAATACAAACGCAAGGTAACTACTAATATCAGTAGTAAATGCGACTCCGCTAATCTCAATTCCCGCAAAGAACGCAAAAATAACCGGAAATACAACAAAATAGGCAAAGGCTATTCCTGCATAAAAAAGTAAAGTGCTCGAAAGTAATAGTGGCGCGATTAATTTTTTCTCATTGCGATACAAACCAGGAGCAATAAACCCCCATATTTGATATAGCACAAACGGAATAGCCAAAAAGAATGCCAATACTAGGGTTAATTTAAATGGTGCAAAAAAGGGTGCACCAACATCCGTTGCGATCATTTGCGAATTGTCAGGCATCGCGTTTAACAAAGGAGTAGCCAATAAATGGTATAAATCCTGTGCAAAAAATGCCAATGGTACAAAGATCACTAAGATACTCAAAACAGCCTTCAACAGGCGGCTTCGCAACTCAATTAGATGGGATATAAAACTATTAGAATCAGACATTTAAGACTTATCTTTATCGTATGGTTTGTTCACAGATTCGGCAGATGCCTTCAGATCATCAACTGTCTTTTGAAGATCAGGTGACAAATTTTCAAGTCCCTGCTGCTCTGCTTTCTTCAGATTCTCATGCAGTTCATGTACACGCAACTGCTCCTCAACTTCGGTCTTAAAACCCGTTGCCATCGCTCTAACGCTACGAAACGTCTTCGCCACGCTACGCATTGCCCCTGGCAATCTTTCAGGCCCAAGCACTAATAGTGCAAGTACACCAACAACCAGTATTTCTAAAAATCCGATATCAAACATAAGATAGTTTTTCTTTGTGACTATTCAGTTTTCTGATGTTGTTTTTCAGCATCAGTTTTTTGCTGAACACTTTGATCTTTAGATTCGATTTTTTCATCGGCTTTTTTACTGGCATCTTCGTCGAAATCCGCATCTTTGTCAGATATTGCTTTCTTAAATCCTTTAACCGCAGACCCTAAATCACCGCCTAAAGAACGCAATTTCTTGGTTCCGAACAACAGTAAAACGATAACCAATACAATCAACAATTGCGCCCAACCAATGTTACCCATTTGAAAACTCCTATAAATTTAGTAAGGCTATTATACGTAGCTAAACAGAAACGTCACTGGATTTGATACATAGAAAAAAAAAGAGCATGATTTATGGACCAAATATGGAGCGATAAGTTTGCGTAAATTAGTAGTTATTGTCTATTTCTTTCTACTTTCATGTTTCGCTGTCACCGCACACGGTCAGGAAGAACAAGAGGTGTGGATAGACTCAATGCATAAAACAGTTTCTGAGTCTGTGTTAGATACTGCACAATGGTTTGACAATTTTTTTGCCAATAAAAATGTGCAAGAAGACCAAAAAGCATTGGGTGAGGTCAGACTTAGGTTGGGTTGGATACCTCGTTCAAGAGAATTGGAGGAAATTGAAGCGCGCTTGAAAGTCAGGGTAAAGCTGCCGAACTTGAAAAATAGAGTCGATTTAATCTTAACTGACTCTGATGATGATCAAGAAGACAAAATTAGAAGCAGCCGTAGAAGTCAATTTAATCGCGATGATAGCTTTAATGTGGCACTGAGATATAAAGCCAGACCTGACAGCGGACTATCCCATAGAATCGGTTTTGGTCGTCGTTTTCAGTATTATGCCAGATCACGTTACCGAGACGGATTTACACTGACAGATTCGCTTGAAATGCGTTACGACGCCTCAATTTATTATTATAACAGGGATAAATTTGGAGCCACCCTGAGCTTCACATTTGATTACGATTTTTCGCAGGAACTTTTGCTTAGGTACCATAACCGATTCGATTATAGAGATCGCAGTAAAGATTGGATATGGCAACATAGCTGGCAGGGTTTGCACCAGTTTGATGATACGAGTGCGGTAATATATGGCTTCTACATTGAAGGAATAAGCCAGCCCAATTACCGATTAGAAGAATATTTGGTCAGTGCGAAACTGCGTAAACAAACGAAACGGAATTGGTTGTTTTACGAAATTGAACCCTTTGTTTTGTGGCGCAGAGATGAACACTTTTCAGCTTCTTACGGCATTGCGCTGCGATTAGAAGGTTATTTTGGGGAACGCTAAGCTCAATAACTTCCACTATAATTAGTAGGATCAAGGTAAATTCTAAATATAGATCTATTGTGTGATGATTTACGTAAACAACACAGTTTTAGTGACTTAAGGGCTATTCATGGGATTGTTAGTAGACGGAAAATGGGTCGATAAATGGTATGATACTGAATCCAGTGGCGGAAAATTCGAACGCCAGGCTTCCAAATTCAGACATCAAATTTCGACACAAGCGGACGCATCGTTCAAACCAGAGTCGGGTCGGTATCATCTTTATGTGTCACTGGCCTGTCCATGGGCGCATAGAGCCTTGATTTTCAGAAAACTTAAAGGTCTAGAAGCACATATAGATGTATCTGTGGTCGCACCGGATATGCTAGAAAACGGTTGGGAATTTAGCGACTTTCCCGATGCTACGGGCGATAAGCTTTACAACTTTGACTTTATGCATCAGTTATACACAAAAGCCCAAAGCGACATCACCACACGTGTGACTATTCCTGTGTTGTGGGATAAGCACACTGAATCAATTGTAAATAATGAATCCGCTGAAATTATTCGTATCTTCAATTCTCAGTTTGATTCTCTTACCAACAATCAACTCGACTACTACCCACAAAAGCTTCGCTCAGAGATAGATGAGATAAATGAAAAGGTATACCACAATATCAATAATGGTGTGTATAAAGCTGGCTTTGCCACTAACCAAATGGCATACGAAGATGCCGTAATCCCGTTATTCGAAACACTGGATTGGATAGATGCTCGTTTATCCAAGCAGCGCTATTTGGTTGGTGCACAAATCACAGAAGCTGACTGGCGATTGTTTACCAGTCTAATTCGATTTGACCCGGTTTATGTGGGACATTTTAAATGCAATATACGCCGAATAGCGGATTATCCGAATATTTCAGGATATTTACGCGAATTATACCAGCACCCAGGCGTCGCTGAGACTGTAAATTTTGTGCATATCAAACGTCATTATTACTTTAGCCACACAATGTACAATCCAACGCAGGTCATTCCAGCAGGACCGGTAATGGACCTACAGGAGCCGCACAATCGTGATCTTTTGGAGTACGAAGTATGAACTCTAGTACCAGAACTGTCATTCAAATAGTCAACGCAATGCCTGCGAACGACGGTGCAGGAGTCAAGTTGCAGCGGATAATTGGACAACCTCTGTTGAAAAATCTCGACCCGTTCTTGTTGCTGGACGAATTTGGTTCAGAAAACCCGAATGATTACCTAGCGGGTTTCCCACCCCACCCTCATCGAGGCTTTCAAACAGTTACCTATATGCTTGAAGGGAGAATGCTGCACCAAGATTCTGTTGGCAATAAAGGCGTGATCGAAAAAGGCGGAATTCAATGGATGAACGCAGGTAAAGGCATTATTCATGAAGAAATGCCACAGCACTCAGACAAACCAATGCGCGGTTTTCAATTGTGGGTCAATCTACCCGCTGCGGAAAAAATGTCGAATCCGGGTTACCAAGACATTCAGGCCAAATTGGTCCCAGTTATCGATATGGATATCGCCAAAATAAAAATACTCGCTGGTGAGTTTTCAGGTAAATCGGGCCCAGTGACCACTCAAGCGGCTACGCCACTTTTTGTAGACATTATTTTTGAATCAGAAGGCCAACTTCAGATCCCTATCGAAAAGGAACATAGCACTTTTGTATATTGTTACGAAGGCGAGCTAAGGATTGCAGACAAAAGAATTAGCAAAGGTCAGCTAGCAGTATTGTCAACGGGCGCGGCAATTCATATTAACGGAACAAAAGATGGCAAATGCATTTTAGTCGCAGGTGCGCCAATAAACGAACCTATCGCGCAATATGGTCCGTTTGTAATGAATACCCAAGCAGAAATACAGCAAGCGATAGCAGACTATCAAGCGGGTAAATTAACCGAATAATCGACCAATCGACAGCACACACCATTCCAGCATTATTGAAATGGTGTGGTTGTTTGCTTTATTTGTGGATTATTAATCTTATAATTCAACCACGACGCGTCCACGTACTTTGCTTTCTAAGAGCTCATGTGCTGTGGAAATAACCTCACCTAGATTAATGTAGGTGGCTATTTCGTCCAAGGTTTTAGGATCCAATAACTCCCCCAAACGTTGCCACGCTTCTATTCTATCTGAGATGGGTCGCATCACACTGTCGATACCTGCTAAGGTGACCCCACGCAGAATAAAGGGTGCTACCGATGCCGGAAAATCCATACCTTGTGCTAGACCACAGGCTGCTACAGTCCCTCCATATTGCATACCAGCACAAATATTGGCAAGGGTGTGGCTGCCTACTGAATCAATAGCGCCAGCCCATTGTTCTTTACCTAGGGGGCGACCCGGCTGTGATAAACTGCCGCGATCGATAATATCGACAGCTCCCAACTTTTTAAGATAATCTGCTTGTTCAGGTCTACCGGTCGAAGCTGCAACCCGATAACCTAACGTCGCTAACAGGTTAATGGCAAAACTGCCTACCCCACCATTAGCTCCGGTAACCAGCACTGTGCCTTTTTCGGGTGTCACGCCATTTCTTTCAAGTGCAATGACACACAACATTGCCGTGTAGCCTGCAGTACCAATTGCCATGGCTTGACTAGCAGTAAATGCGTCAGGAATGGCGATTAACCATTCACTTTTTAAACGTGCTTTTTGCGCCAAGCCACCACAATGCACCTCTCCGACTCCATATCCATTTAGTAAAACGGTATCACCCACGCTAAATTTTTCAGAGTCACTATGTTCGACTACGCCCGCCAAGTCGATGCCGGGTATCATCGGGAATTTGCGCACAACAGGACTTTTACCTGTAATCGCTAAAGCATCCTTATAATTCAATGTACTATGGGTGACTTTCACTGTGACATCACCTTCGGGCAGAATACTCTCGTCTAATTCCGCTAACTCAACCTGATACTCGTTGTCGTCTTTGTTAATTAAAATACCTTGAAACATAACCACCTCCGAATTTAGACCGATCGTCTATAAATAGTTAAAAAATTTTCAGTCCTAGCGAGGTAGCCCCGCCAAATACTGATTTAAAAAGTTTTCCAGCGGCTGTGCGCTTTGCGTTAACCTAGCCCGACTGACTGCTCCTTCCCAACCGACCCAAAAAAACTCCGCTAACAACGCGCAATTTGCGTTAGTCGATAATAGCTGTTGTTGCTGAGCTTCACGCAAACAAACTTCGATACGATGTTGCCAATCAATAAAGATATCAGTTAACAACTGTCGATAGCCATCTGGCAATACATCAACTTCTTGCTCTAAATTACCGACTAGACAACCACGTTTATAATGATGCTTTTGTATACCTGCCTTAGCATCCTCAACAAAACTACCGATTCGCTGAATTGGATCTAACTCAACATTGAGCAGATGTGTATCTAACTTTTTAGCAAAGTAACTCGCATAATTTTCGATAACTTCACGACCGAAATCTTCTTTGCTGGAAAAATAATGGTAAAACGAGCCTTTTGGCACACCGATCTTTTTAAGTATCTTATCAATGCCTGAGGCGAAAAAGCCGTGTTCAGTCAATAACTCAACACCGCTACGGATCAGAGCTGCGCGGGTATCGTGATTGTCGTGATTGACCTTAGGCGGTCTTCCACGCCTAGTATTTTTTTGAGCAAGTGAATTCATGGGAACATAATAGACCGATCGTCTAGTAAAATGCAAATTCAATAGCAGAAAGTATCTCAGACGGTATCAGAAAGCGTGTTTGGAAATTACCAGCTAGCGCCTAAACCAAGCGTATATCCAAGCTGAGAACCCGACTCCGGTGAGTACAATACTTGGAATATAACTAGTTGCATATAACGGCAGAATTCCTGCCAGAATGATTAAGGTGGAACCGGTTAGAATGTAAAATAGGCTTTTTTGTGCACTGCGTTGCTGCAATTGCTGTTGTTCAAAATGTTTTTGTTGTAACGCCGGCAATTGTTTCACTTGGCGCAAACTGTCATATATCAAATCGGGAATTTCAGGAAGTTTTTCAGACCAGAAAGGCAAATTTGCGTTAATCTTTTTCACCATCGCAACAAAACCAATCTGCTCTTTCATCCATTGCTCCAAAAACGGTTTTGCCGTTTTCCATAAATCAAGCTGCGGATACAATAAGCGTCCTAATCCTTCTATATACAGTAAGGTTTTTTGTAACAGTACTAGTTGCGGTTGCACGACCATATTGAAGCGTCTTGCGGTGTTGAATAGCTGTAATAATACATTGCTAAAGGAAATCTCTGCTAATGGCTTTTGAAAAATCGGTTCGCAAACCGTGCGGATCGCAACTTCAAATGCTTCAATATCAGTATCCGCAGGTACCCAACCGGAGTCCACATGAAGTTCAGCGACTTTGCGATAGTCACGATTAAAAAAGGCAATAAAGTTTTCCGCTAAATAGCGTTTATCATCGCGATTTAAGGTGCCGACAATACCAAAATCAATCGCAATATATTGTGGGTTTTCAGGCGCGTATTTAGACACGAATATATTACCCGGATGCATATCCGCATGAAAAAAACTGTCTCGAAACACTTGAGTGAAAAAGACTTCAACTCCGCGCTCTGCAAGTAACTTCATATTGGTGTTTTGAGCATTCAAGGCATTGATGTCAGAAATAGGAATGCCGTAAATACGTTCCATCACCATCACATTTCGTGCACAAAAATCACTGTAGATTTCAGGAATATACAATGATTCTGAATTTTCAAAATTGCGTTTCAACTGAATCCCATTTGCAGCTTCACGTAACAGATCCAGTTCTTCAACAATGGTTTTACGGTATTCATCGACGACCTCTACAGGTCTTAGTCGTTTGCCATCGGGTAATAGTTTTTGTACCGCATAAGCCAACGAGTGCATGAGTTCGATATCAGCGTGAATCGTGCCTGCTATATCTGGTCGAATAACTTTTACAATGACTTCTTTTTGATTATGTTTCAGAACTGCACTGTGGACTTGCGCAATAGATGCAGATGCGAGTGGCGTAATGTCAAAATGTTCAAACAGCTCATCTAATTCAGAAATGTGTAGAGATGATTTAATGATGCCTACCGCAACCGCACTATCAAATGGCTGAACCTTATCTTGCAGTATGGCTAATTCATCGGCTATTTCAGCGGGTAAAAGGTCGCGTCGAGTAGATAGCATTTGTCCAAACTTAATAAACACCGGACCCAGTGTTTGCAACGCGAGTCTTATTCTTACGCCGATGGGTTTGTCTGGATGTTGATTACGTAACCAAAATTGACAGGCTCTACCTAGTTTTGCGTACCAAGGTAACCATTTATCTGGGATCAGTTCGTCTAGACCGTGTTGCAATAAGACCTTGTTGATTTTGTAAAGGCGAAGAGTACGCATGATATTAACTGCTCTGCTTATTTGGTTTGGTCGTACTTTGGCGTTCTAGTCGATTCAATTTTGCTTCTAATCTGTCAGTTGCGCTTCGCAACTCATTTACCTGATCACAAAAATCCACAACTAAAATAGGGGGAGCGGCAATTCGCTTTTCTTCGATTGCAGCATCGGCTAACGTTGCAACTAAACGATTCGCTTGTGCCTGCGTGTTTTGAACTAGCTTTTTACCGAAAGCAAAGGCTTTGTGCGCAACCAAATCACCGGTATATTGGGATAGCTGCTCTTCCCAGTCTATCTCTAATTCGGAGATCAACTGACTGAATTGTTGCGCTACTTTCAAATCACCTTCAAGTACTAGATCATTGTTTTGGATTAAGCGCGTAATTTGACTGGTATCTTTTAATTTTTGCAAAGTCGCGATCGACAAAGCTAAGTGGCAATCTCCCTTTACCTCTTCATCCGGCATGCCCACTAATACATCAACTCTATCGGAAAAGTTAAAAATTAACGGCCAAGGTAATTCGTGAACAGCAACACTCAACTGTTTTCCAGCTAACTTTTTTAATCCACTTGCAGAATCTGAGTCGAGTTTCAAAAGATGATTTAACACTCGTTCAATTGCAGAGGAAACCAACTGAGCTGCCGGCATTAAAATTTAAACCCTCGATGCAGCGCCACTATGCCACCCGTTAAATTATGAAACGAGGTTTGTTCAAAACCAGCTGTTTCCATCATGCCTTTTAGGGTTTCTTGGTCGGGGTGCATACGGATAGATTCCGCTAAATACTGATAACTTTCGCTATCATTAGCAACTAGCTGCCCCATTTTAGGAAGTAAATGAAAAGAATATAAATCGTAAGCCTTGGTCAGCATCTCGTTTTGCGGCTTAGAAAACTCTAACACTAACAATCGGCCACCAGGTTTGAGTACGCGATACATTGAAGCAAGCGCTTTATCTTTATCAGTCACGTTGCGTAACCCAAAGGCTATAGTGATGACATCAAAATGGTTATCTGGAAAAGGCAGCATTTCCGCATTCGCTTGCACATATTCTAAGTTGCCTACAATGCCTTTATTACGCAGCTTTTCGCGACCAACCTGTAACATTGCATTGTTAATATCTGCCAATACAACCTGCCCGTTTTCACCCACAAGCTTAGAAAACTTAGCCGCTAAGTCACCGGTTCCACCAGCGAGATCAAGTACTTTGTGGCCCGCTCTAACGCCACTGCAATCGATGGTAAAGCGTTTCCAAATTCGATGAACGCCCATCGACATCAAATCATTCATAATGTCGTATTTAGCAGCCACAGAATGAAATACACCGGCAACCATTGAGGCCTTTTCAGCTTTATCTACCTGCTTAAAGCCAAAGTGGGTTTGGTTACTATCTGGTGAGTTAGGCGTAGAACTGGTCTGCCCCGTTTCAGATGAATCAACATTGCTGTCAGAGACTTGATTATTACTCATGATATACCCTTTAATACTAATCTCTTCAGTTTACAGAAATTCTTTATCTATGACTAATACCCTGAACAAGGTTGTTGCCAACTGTGTTATTCAGCTTGTATATGATTATCACCTACACTGTACGAAATAATCTGACTAATTTCTTGCAATGAACGATTGCTTTGTTGATGTAATTGATTAAACGCATCCTGAATAGCATTCAAGCTGCGCTTTGATGTGGCAGAGCCACTTATTATATTTCGTTGTGTAAAGTATCCCACAACATCTTGACTCAGTATAAACGTATCTTTCCCTAACGCTCGTAGTGCATAAGCGCCCGTATTACCGCCTAAACGCGCGCCATGTTTTTTGAGATAAGCCCACAAACCAATTATGTCGTGTCCAGGCCAATCAGCAACAAATTTGGCAAAACTTGGGTGTTGTTGTCTAACGGCTTGAATCATCATGGCATTTTCACGAATCGTTTTAACTTTATTGTAGTTACGAATGATGCTGCTATCTTGGGCCTTTTTTTCAAGCATTTCGTCTGGCATCAACACCACTTTGTCAATTTCAAAATTGAAAAACACGCGCTCAAAATCTGGCCATTTATCAACCACCACTCGCCACACAAAACCGGACTGAAACACCTTTTTAGTGAACTCAGCTAAAAAACGATCATCACCAATACTTTCTATTTTCTTAGGTGAGAGTGGCTTTGACATCAATTGAGCTAATTTTTCAGGCCCGCCTTTACGTTCGCTAGCGCGCTGAAACAAATGTTCAAATGTCTCTAAATTAGCCAAACCAATTTGTCCTTATTTCAATGTCACTAAGCGGCAATGCCGGAATGACGTAATAATGCATCTACGTTAGGCTCTCTACCGCGAAACGCAACGAATAGTTCCATTGGCTCTTTACTGCCACCCATTTCCAGAATGTTGTGCAGAAAGTCTGAGCCAACATTCGCATCAAAGATACCTTCTTCTTCAAATCGGCTGAAAGCATCTGAACTTAGTACTTCCGCCCATTTATAGCTGTAATATCCAGCTGCGTAACCACCCGCAAATATATGCCCGAAACTATTTTGGAAACGATTAAATTCAGGGGCTTTAACCACTGCAACCTTATCTCGAACTTGTTGGATAAATTGTTGTACATTGGGCGGATTATCAGCTTTATACTGCTCGTGTAACGTAAAATCAAATAGACTAAATTCAATCTGACGCATCATCTGCATCGCGGATTGGAAGTTACGTGCGGCTAACATTTTGTCTAACAAGTCTTGCGGTAAAGGTTCTCCGGTTTCGAAGTGTCCAGAAATAAACGCAAGAGCCTCAGGCTGCCAGCACCAGTTTTCCAAAAACTGACTTGGTAATTCTACTGCATCCCAGGGAACTCCGTTGATGCCCGAAACACCTGCCACATCAACTTTAGTTAACATGTGATGGATACCATGACCAAACTCATGGAACAGAGTAATTACTTCATCATGGGTAAATAAAGCAGGCTTTTCACCAACCGGCCCATTAAAATTACAGGTTAAATAAGCAACAGGAGGTTGTAGTGCACCAATTAGTTGAGTTCTGCGAACTTGGCATTCATCCATCCAAGCGCCGCCTCGCTTATGAGGTCGGGCATACAAGTCTAAATAGAAGCTTCCACGTAACTCGCCTTGGCTATCCACTATATCGTAAAATTTTACGTCTTTATGCCATACATTTACGTCTTCGCGTTGCACAATATCGACTTTGTAGAGTCGCTTAACGACCTCAAACAGTCCTGTTACGACCTGCTTTTCAGGGAAGTAAGGACGTAATTGTTCATCAGAAATGGCGTATTGCTGCTGTTTGAGCTTTTCACTATAGTACGCTAAATCCCAAGCTTGTAATTCGGATTGTTGATATTGAGTTTCAGCAAATCTAGTTACTTCTTGCAAATCTTTTACAGCTTGCGGTTTTGAGCGCTGAGCTAAATCTTCTAAAAAGCCCGTTACCTGTTGCGTTGACTCCGCCATCTTGGTTGCCAATGAGCGCTGCGCATAGTTTTCAAAGCCCATTAAGTTGGATAGCTCATGTCGCAAGGCTAAGGTTTCTTCTATTATTTGGGTATTATCGAATTCGCCCGCATTGGGGCCTAATTCAGATGCTCTAGTCGTGTAGGCACGGTACATTTCTTCACGCAAAGAACGGTTATCCGCATAGGTCATCACTGGCAAGTAACTTGGAATATCTAAAGTAAATAGCCAGCCGTCTAATTCTTTGCTTTGCGCTAATTGTTTAGCTGCATCTAAAGCGGATTCAGGCAATCCCGCTAATTCAGCCTGATCAGTAATATGTTTTTGCCACGCTAATGTCGCATCCATAACATTGTTACTAAAAGTAGAAGATAATTCTGACAGGCGGCTTTTTATCTCGCCATATCTCTGCTTTTTATCGTCTTCCAATGCAACCCCTGACAGAGTGAAATCTCGGATAGCGTTTTCAATGACTTTTTGTTGAGCAATGCTTAACGACGTAAATTCTGCTGATTGTTTAATTTCACAATAAGCCTCATACAGCCCTTTATGCTGTCCAACCCATGTACCATAAGCCGATAACGCTGGCAGACAGGCATCATGTGCTTCGCGCAACTCATCATTACTCACAACTGAATTCATGTGTGATATTGGCGACCACAATTTACTAAGCTGGTCGTCTATTTCATCAATTGGCTGTACAAGTGAATTCCAACTCGGATAGCCCTGCTCTAAAACTTGGTTTATGGTGTTTTTACAGTTTGCAATCGCCTCTTCTATCGAGCTAACAATATCTGCGACTTTAATTTCGCTAAATTGTGGCAAAGTTTGGGTATCTGATTGAGAATGATGAGTGACGATTTGAGTCATAAAAATATCCAATAATTATTTTAGGGTTGGAACTTTGTAGGTAAGGCCTTATAAAGGTAAAAACAAGTGAAAGAAAAAGATATTTGTTACGTTCTTACTCTTTTAACCCTAAATTGAATCCATCAGGTTTTTGCTTTGTGTGTTACCTCAAAAACCTAAACTAACCACTTAACCATAGGATAAAACATGGCAGATTTCGATTACATTTGTATCGGTGCAGGCAGCGGCGGTATTGCTTCAGCAAACAGAGCGGCTAAACATGGTAAGAAGGTCGCCCTAATTGAAGCTAAGGAAATAGGTGGCACCTGTGTAAATGTAGGCTGTGTACCTAAAAAAGCAATGTGGTACGGCGCACAAGTTGCAGAAGCAATCAATTTATATGCTGCCGACTATGGTTTCGATATTTCGGTAAATAAATTTGATTGGAAGAAATTAATTTCCAGTCGGGATGCTTATATTGAGCGAATCCACGCGTCTTATGATCGGGTTTTAGGAAATAACAATATTACTGTAATTCAGGGATTCGCCACCTTTGTTGACAAAAATACAATCGAAGTTAATGGCCAGAAATATACTGCGGATCATATTCTTATCGCTACCGGTGGGCGTCCTAACTTTGATGATGTCCCTGGTGCAGATTTAGGTATTACGTCAGATGGCTTTTTTGCGTTACAGGAACAACCAAAACGAGTTGTTGTCGCAGGAGCCGGTTACATTGCAGTAGAACTCGCTGGAGTCATGCACAGTTTAGGAAGCGAAACCCATTTATTGGTACGGAAAAACGCACCACTTCGTAACTTTGACCCTATGTTAAGCGAAACATTGACAGAAATGATCCAAGCTGATGGACCCAAGCTGCACACCCAAAGTGTGATAAAAGAAGTCAAAAAACAAGATGATGGAAGCCTTGCTATCATCCTTGAAAATGGTGAGACAATCGAGGCAGATTGTTTAGTGTGGGCAATTGGTCGTTCACCTGCAAACGACAATATTGGATTGGAAAAAATAGGTGTAGAGCTCGACGAAAAAGGCTACATCAAAGTAGATAAGTATCAGAACACCAACATCGAGAATATTTATGCTGTGGGTGACTGTATAGGAAAAGTAGAATTAACTCCCGTCGCGGTAAAAGCCGGAAGACTGCTATCAGAAAGACTATTTAATGGTCAAAAAGAAGCGCATATGGACTACAACTTAATTCCAACTGTAGTCTTTAGTCACCCTCCTATTGGTACTATGGGTCTCACAGAGCCTGAGGCTATTGCTCAGTACGGAGAAGATAACGTAAAAGTGTACAACTCAAGTTTTGCCGCAATGTACAACGCGGTCACAGCACATCGTCAAATGACAAAAATGAAACTCATATGTGTAGGAAAAGAAGAAAAAGTCGTAGGATTACACGGTATCGGTTTTGCGATGGATGAAATTCTTCAAGGATTTGCAGTTGCAATTAAAATGGGCGCGACTAAAGCCGATTTTGATGCTTGTGTAGCCATCCACCCAACCTCCGGTGAAGAATACGTAACACTCACCTAAAGTAGAATCTCATGGCGCTATTAAGTTGGTTTTAAGTTACCCTTCAAAACTGTTATTAGCGCCTCATATTGCTTCTCGGCCTGAGGCAGTAACAGCTCAATTGCAGCTAAGTTTTGGGTTTTAGCTTCTATCTCTATTTTGTCCAAGGTTCCATGTAATTGCATTGCACCAATATCACCGGCCACCCCTTTCAAAGCGTGGCTAAAACTGACGATATCTTCGAACGTTTTTTGATGAATACTGGCCGTTAATCGCTATAGTTTTTCCAAAGAAGTTTCTATAAATAAATGAACTATTTTATTTAACAGGGTTTGATTATTCATTAAGCGTTGCAACGCCGCATCTTTGTCCCAAACCGGCAGTGCGGACTCGCCTCCATCAAGGCTGATTTCTTGCTCAGAATGCGACACATCTTTTAGTTTGTTTTGTGGGATGTATTTGGATAACACCCAACTGGTCAACTTAGCGGTTAGTTTTTCTGCCGAAATAGGTTTAGTTACATAATCGCTCATACCTGCATCCAAACATTTTTGTTTTTCGCCTTGCATCGCATTTGCCGTCATGGCGATGATAGGAACATCGATATAAACGTCTCCAGCTGCACCGTTACGAATTTTTTTAGTTGCATCGTAGCCGTTTAATATCGGCATTTGACAATCCATAAGTACACAATGAACAGTTTCACCATCGGCGTCTGATTTTAATAATTGTTCAATCGCTTGCTGACCATTAGCAGCACGCAGAGTATTAACAGCAGTAGGTTTCAATATACCAATGGCGACTTCGATATTGATTTCGTTATCATCAACTACCAGCACAGTAGCACCGTCTAAACTCTTCATATCCATTGCTGATATATCCGTTGTTTGGCGCTGAGAATGGATACTTTCAGCCGGTTCGCTTGCTTGGCCTTTTTTACCACATTTCGCTAAAAATTCAGAAGTGGAAAGTGGCTTTGAAATGAATATTGGCTTGATATTGCTAAATAGAACTTTCGCTTCGGCAGTGTTATGCAAAGCGACTATTTGTTCTGGCGCTTTACCACTTTTCTGTAGCGCTAGCCATCGTTTATCTAATTCGTGCAGTCGCTGATCATGTTGGTCAAATATCAAAATATTCGGCAAACTTTTGGGTAATTGTTCAGGAATGTCCAGGTACTCTAGCAATTCCGATTCTGATACCACTATCGCGCCTAATTTTGTCACTATGTTTTGTAAGCTCTTTTCTAATTGAGAATTCTCCACCAAAATTGAAACAGTGTTCCCGGCGAGATACTTGACTGTTTTTTTGGGGGTGGCATTAACATTTGGGATATTTATCCAAAATGAAAACGTACTTCCTTTATCTTTTATTGATTCAAATGTTATTTCCCCATTGAGTAAACTGCATAACTGTTTACATATTGACAAGCCTAGCCCAGTACCACCAAATTTCGGTGCGACACTACTATTTTCCTGAGAAAATGCGGTAAACAATTGCCCATGATATTCCTCGGCAATGCCAATTCCGGTATCTGTCACCTCACAATAAAAACCACAGTGACTATCATCTTTTTGTTTCGAGTACGCTTTTACCAGTATAGAGCCATGTTTAGTGAATTTAATCGCATTATTGACAATGTTTGTCAGAATCTGTGAATAGCGATGAGGATCGCTAATTATTGATTCACATTGTATATCTACCGTATCGACAATAAATTCAATTCCTTTTTCTTGTGCTTTCACCGCCATACTAGTGCTTAAAGTTTCAATTAATTTGGCTGGATTAAACGCTTTGTAATCGAGATCTAACTTTCCTGCCTCTATTTTAGATAAATCCAAAATATCGTTAATTAATACAGCCAAAGAGTTAACACTCACTTCTGCCATATCCAAATAACGACACTGTTCTTCACTGAGAGGTTCTTTCCTAATTAAATTCAAAGTACCTATGATGCCGTTCAACGGTGTCCGCATCTCGTGACTAATATTAGATATAAATGCACTTTTCACATCACTGACTTTTTCAAGTTCAGCTGTGCGCTGTGCGACTTTTATTTCAAGTTCAGCATTTGCTTTACGGATCTTTTCGTCTGCAATTCTCTCGTTGGTGACATCTCTTACAATCACAGCTACGCCACTAAATCTTGAACCATCTTTCACAATTGCAGATAACGATAGTGACACATACAAAACTTGTCCGTTACCACTATCAATCGTGGTATCAATGGACTGCTGAGATACTCCATTTGCTAAATTATTGATCAGAAGTGCAAAGTCAACATTGGGGAATAGCGACAAATCTGCAATGGATTGATTTATTACTTGCTCAATGTTCAACCTAAAAAGATTTCGTGCGGCTCTGTTCCAACTTGATATTTGACCTTTACTATTTAATCCGATAATCGCATCTTTTGAAGCATCAACAATGGCGTCTGATTCAGCTCTTGTTTCAGCCAACTCCTGACTTTTTCGTAAACCTCTATCAAATGCAATTAATATAAACAATAAAACACTAGTAATGACGAATAAAAATGCGTAAACGTTCGTACGCCTTTGCATAGCAACATTCTTTAATACTTCATCGGGCGTAAGAATATGGGCAATCAAAAAACCGTCTTTAAGGTTACTGCTTAATATGATTTTTTTACCTAAAGAATATAACCTTTCTTCGCTATTTTGGTTTTCAGTTACTTTATACAATTGAGTATCTGTTTTTGAGCCAACGGAATAGTGCGAATCCCAAGTTTCATCTGGATTTAAGTCCTTACTAAACATCAGTTGTTCACTTGGGTGTAACAAAAAATAGCCTTCACTATCAGTTAAGGCCAACTGGCTTGGTTCTTCCACAATGTTTTGTAACGAATCTAATAACTGTGTGGCATTTATATTCATAATTAAGAACCCAAAACGCCGCATCTGATTGTCGAATATAGGTATCGATAACCTAAGCATAGGTCGATAGGGAAACTCTATTTCGCCAAATTCCCGATTTAGGGAAATTGGTGATAAATACATTTGTCCATCAAGTAATTGTGTACTTTGCTTGTAGTAATCATTATTGCTTTTATTTTGAAGCTGAGCATTGCTTACAACCTTTACGCCCCCCCCATCACGATCAACACGAACTAACTCTTTGCCTTTACCGTTTGCGCTAATAATACGAAGTTGTTCATACTCAGAATTGTGTTGAATGAAGGCAACAAAAATAGTTTCTAATCGCAGTTTCCACTGTTCAAAAGTAGAATCATCATATTTATCCTTACCTTCTATCGTGTTTGCTAAGCCAGCAATAGGTGGAGTTGCATAAAGAAAAAGCAAATCATTGCGATATTTAGTGAGTTTTTCGTGAACTTGATAGTTAATTCGATCAGTGGTAATCGTTTGCTCATCTTCAACTGACTGCATGACACTGGAACTAAGCTGCGTTTCAAAAAAGACCACCGTCACTGAAAATATGACAAAAATGACGAAAAAAGACATTGCGAACAAGTTCTTTCCATCGTTCCAAAACTTTAAACTTAAAGTCGCAGTGGTATTCGACATTCAGCAACACCTTCTAAAACGGCTATACGTAAAAACAATACAACATCGCCAAACTTAAGTTAAGTTATTAAAACCTTGTATAAGAATACTTTTGTGATTATTTGCCTTGTATCTTAACTGGCATATTGATTTCGCCCTTTTTGCTTAGCTGCGTAAAGAGCGGAGTCTGCTTTTTGTATAATTTCATTAGCCTGAATTAACGTAGTAATTAACGAGCTATGTATACCAATGCTGACATTAACCAGACCATTTGAAGAGGGTTCATTAGGTATTTTGAGCGCAGCTATCTTTTCAAGAATTTGTTGCGATACATGTTCCGCACCGATTTGTTCGGTATCAGGTAAAAGACATAAAAACTCTTCGCCACCGTAGCGAAATGCTAAATCAGTTGGGCGAAGTAATACATCGCGAATTGCTTCTCCTACCTCTTTTAAACACTCATCACCTTTTAAATGACCATAAGTGTCGTTATAAAGTTTAAACCAATCAATATCGATCATGAGTAACGACAAAGGCGTTTTGCTGCGGATCGATTGTAATATGGTTTTTTCAAGTATTTCATCTAATAAATGACGGTTGTACAAGCCTGTTAAACCATCTACAAATGACATTCTGCGCAGTAGATCTGATTGCAACTTTAAAGTTAAATGGGCCTTTACTCGATTTTGTAGGGTAATTCCATTGACTGGTTTATTTACAAAATCTACCGCTCCAGCTTCCCAACATTTATTTTGATCATCCTGATTTTTTACGGATGTGATAAAAATAATCGGTATATGCTGCAGGTTAGGATCTGTTTTTATTGTTTGGCAGGTTTGCAATCCTGACATTCCAGTCATCAACATATCAAGTAGAATCATGTCTGGAGTATTGTTCTTACAAAACTCTAATGCTTCTTCACCAGAATGGACTATTTTAGTTTGGTACAAATCAGATAATAAGTCTGCAATCACCATTGCACTGATAGGCTCATCTTCCACAATTAAGATAAGAGATTCACTCAATGAACTTTTTTGCTGGTAATAATTTCCGATCAAGAACTAATGCCTTATGAGCTAACTAACCACAACAATTTTGCTGGTTTTTCATGTGCGATTTAATCAGTTTTACTGGGAAAGTCAAACCAATAGGCGCTTTCAAGGGGTATTTTTTTGATTTTATTTTCATAAGTGCCGAGAGTTTTTCTTACCACATGGCACTTAGGTCTATTGGAGTGTCATTAATTGGCGAGCGAAAACTTTTTACCAATTTTTTGATTTTTATAAGAATATCTACAATATTAATGGGATTAGTGTCTAGAAATTGGTCAGCACCGGTTGTTTGACTAGGTTAACAACAAAATAGTAGAGGGATTACATAATGTTGTATGAAAATGTGACCACTCGAAAAGCCACTGTATTTTTAGTCGACGACGATGATCTTGACGCAATAGCAGTGGAAAGAGGGTTCAAAAAGCACAAAATTGTCAACCCAATTGTCAGAGCAAAAAACGGCATGGAAGCCCTCGAGATGTTACGTTCTTTCCATGACGTGCGCGCGCCTTATGTTGTTCTGCTAGATATCAACATGCCAAAAATGGACGGATTAACTTTATTAAAAAAAATCCGCGATGATGACATATTGGCGCAATCAGTAGTGTTTATTTTGACTACATCTGACGCAGAGAAAGACAAATTTGAAGCTTACAATTTAAATGTAGCGGGATATTGCTTAAAGCAAAATAGTGGAAACGATTTCACTAATTTTGTCAAAATGTTAGACAACTTCTGGCGAGTTGTCGAATTACCAGAAATATATTGAATGGATACATTAAATGGGCACACAAAAAGCGATATCGGTGTTAATTATTGATGATGACGAACTGGATCGAATGTCAATCAAACGTGCGTTAAACGCTGCTGAATCCTTAAAGTTTGGATATTCGGAAGCCGCCACGCGAGAAGAGTCGATAAGCTTATTAGAAAAAGGCAACTTTGACGTAGTACTGGTTGACTACCGTTTAACAGATTCAAATGGGTTAGATTTAATCCGCTATATGAATCAACAGGTTTTGGATCAACAATATGCCATTATCATGTTGAGTCACCAAAAGGATGAATCGCTTGCCGAACAAGCATTGGATGTTGGTGCACACGATTTTTTACTTAAAGATGACGTTGATACTCGCAGAATCGTGCGTACGATTCGTCAGGCAATGTATCGTAATAAGCTCGAAAACAGAGTAAATCAACAAACCAATGAACTTCGGCAACTAGCTGAAAACGACGCGTTAACCGGCCTATCCAATCGCTATACTTTCGAGCAGATATTAAAAAACGCGTTTTCTCGCATTACACGCATTTCTGGAACTCTAGGCGTTCTTTTTCTGGATCTGGATGAATTTAAATATGTTAATGACTTACTTGGACATAACACAGGTGACGAACTCCTAAAAGAAATCGCGTTTAGATTGAGAAATGTCATTCGAGGAAATGATTTTTTAGCAAGGTTAGGCGGTGATGAATTTGTCGTTTTGGCGCAAGATATTGATGAAGAAAAACAAATATCCAACTTAGCATCGAGAATTATAGCGTCGTTAAAGCAACCTTTCAAAATTCAAAACAACGATATTACGATTTCCGTGAGTGTGGGAATTGCAGCCTATGGCCCTAGCGCAAGTACCCCTGCTGAAATTATGAAATGTGCAGACATAGCCATGTATCAGGCAAAAATGAATGGCCGCAATCAATTTTGTTTTTATACCCATGATTTACATCATCAAATAAGCAAACGCGCTTGTTTAGAAGCTGATTTACGCAAAGCTATACAAGAACGGCAATTCGAGCTCTATTATCAACCCCAAATTTCCTGCAAAACTGGCATGATAACAGGAATGGAAGCGTTAATTAGATGGAATCACCCAACTAGAGGTTTCTTATCGCCCGTCGAGTTTATTAGTTTAGCTGAACAGATTGGTTTGATGCCGCAAATAGGGAGTTGGGTGTTACATCATGCGTGTTGCCAATTCCGTGAATGGCAACTCAAGTTTGGCTTGAATGATTTAGACTTAACAATGTCAGTAAATGTATCAGCTAAACAGTTATTACGTAGTGATTTTGTAGATTCAGTCAAAGTTGCTCTGCATGATTCAGGACTCAATCCATTTAGCTTAAAGTTAGAATTAACCGAAAATGCGCTGATTCACAACCCAGAAAGTGTTGCGTGTAAATTACAAATGGTAAAAGAAATGGGGGTGCATATTGCCTTAGATGACTTCGGAACAGGTTATTCTTCGCTTCAGCACATTCGTATGTTCCCTATTCACACCCTTAAAATTGACAAAAGCTTTTTAGATACTGCTGGCGATGGCAGCACGCTGGAAAGACTACTAATTGCGGTTGTACAGTTTGGAAAAACATTAGGGCTTTATGTCATCGCTGAAGGCGTAGAGGAAAGTTTTCAACTCGAGTTTTGCAAACGAAATAACGTCGATTCGGTGCAAGGCTATTATTTTGCAAAACCGCTCTCTTGCAAGGATTTTGAAGCCTATTTTTATGGTGCTAAAAATCTATTACCTAAAAAATAATGAATGAGAAATAATATCCTCAATCATAAAGCCATGACATGGAGCTTGGCTTATTTGCTGGTTGCACTTTCGATCTCGTATACGATTGCGAATTATTGGCAAAAAAAGGTAGAAAAAGTCACCTTAGACGACCTGGCAAGCATTGTCGAATATCAGCAAGATGCCATTCAGCAATTTCTATATCATTACGCCGATCACCTTTTATTCTTTTCAAAAATGCCGGATGTAAAACAGGCGATTTCGTCCCTTAAAACGAATGAGTCTCAACTCAGTAAGCCTGAACCGTTTAAGGAGGTCGAAGAAGAGTTTTTATTGTACCTATCAGTCGAAAACAAAGTAATGCAATTACGTTTAATTGACGCTGCCAGTGGTATGGAGTTGATGCGGGTTGAACGAAATGAAAACATTACAAGCGCTATCCCCGAATCCGCATTACAAGATAAATCCCATCGGGACTACTTCAAACATTTAATTGAACTTAAAACTAATGATATCTATATTTCAGATATTTCTTTAAATCAGGAAAACGGAAAAATATCCACACCAGTCACCCCAACTATTCGCTTAGGCAGGCCGGTGGAGACTAATACGCAGACCATCGCTGCTTTCGTATTTATGAATATTGATATTCATAAACTGTTCGAAGAAGTTTCTTATAAACGATTTTTTGGTAATGATACCTACAGTGTATTTTTAAATAATAACAATGGTGACTTCTTAATCCACCCAAACTCAGAAAAAACGTTCGGGTTTGAATACGGTAATCAATATCTATGGGAACATAGCTTTAAAGACCTGCAGCGAGACAATCGCTTCGAATATATCGGCAATGGTCTAACGAATCCTTCTTCAGAATATTACATTTTGTCTAGAAAAATTTGGCTCGACAATAATCGGTTTGTCACTTTATCAGTTGCCACATCAACACAATCCGTAATCTGGGCAAAATGGACGGCATTTGCTTATTGCATGCTTAGCTTTTTTGTTTTTAGTCTTTTTGTAGCGTTTCTTTTATACCGTATTAGAGTAAAAACTGATGAGCTAAATCAGCAAGACTTATTGAAAGCAAAGGAGCGCTTTCATCTAATCGTAGAAGCGGCCCCTCATGGCAAGATTGTGGTTAATGACAAAGGCATAATTGAAATGGTGAATGCAGAGATTGAAGAGATCTTTGGCTATGAAAGACAAGAATTAATCGGCCAACCAATCTTAACCTTAATTCCTGACTCAGTTAAAAGTCGACATGGTCACTACCACAAGACATTTATGCAAACCCCGAGTAAAAGAGCTATGGGTAAAGGCCAAGAACTGTTTGGTCGGCGTAAAGATGGTTCGGAAGTCCCCCTTGAAATTGGGCTTAGCCCAATTAAATTCGGCCAAGAACAAAAAGTACTTTGTGGTGTTATTGATATTTCTGAACGCAAAAAATATGAATCCTTATTCAAAACCGCGATTGATTCAGCACCTAATGCGATATTGATGATCAATGATGAAGGTTTGATTGAGTTAACAAATCGGGAACTAGAAAACTTATTTGGCTACATGCAAGGCGATATGATTGGTAAACCGGTAGAAATGCTTTTGCCTGAACGATTTCGAAGTGCGCATGTGGGTCATCGACAAAATTACTTTAAAGGCCCTAAAAAAAGAGCCATGGGAGCGGGACAAGATTTATTTGGTTTAACATCCTCTGGCAACGAAATTCCCATTGAAATAGCGTTACAACCAGTACAAACAAATGCAGGTTTAAAAATATTTTCGTCAATATTCGATCTGACGGATGTTCTTCGACGTGAACGCAAACTAAGGCATCTAACTGACATCTTAAACCGTACCAACAAAATTGCCAAAATTGGCGGTTGGGAACTAGATTTAGAAACCCTCGAGGTGATCTGGTCTGAACAAACCTTTGCTTTGTACGACATGCCTTTTTCAGATAAACCTATTTCATTTGATGAAAGCATTCGTTGTTATGACGAGCAAAGTAAAGAATTATTGGCTGAGCACATACAAAAGGCGACTGAAGAAAAGCAGGGTTGGAATTTAGAATTATTAATGCACACCAGCAAAGGCAATACTAGATGGGTTAATACGATCGGCACTGTTGAACTTAAAGATGAAAAACCGATTAAACTGATAGGTACGATTCAAGATATCACTGAACGTAAACAGGTAATGGAAGAGCTTGAACGCAGTAACAAAGACTTAGATAGCTTTGCTTATATTGCTTCGCATGATTTAAAGTCCCCTCTAAGAGGGGTACAGCAATTAACGAACTGGATCGAAGAGGATTTAATAGCAGTACAAGATTCTGAAATTAACCAACATTTATCATTGCTGCGGTCTAGAGTAAATCGTATGGAACGTTTGTTGGATGACTTATTAACCTACTCTCGGGTTGGTCGAGAAGACGCTAAAATAGAAACTGTCGATGTAACTGAGTTGATTACTTATATTTTTGATTTTTGTAACGTTTCCGGAAACTTTAACCTCGTCATTGAAGGTTATTCTGGGCATGTAAAAGTACTCCGAGTCCCACTTGAAAAAGTACTTAGAAATCTCATCAATAACGCCATTAAGCACCATGATAAACCAACCGGTACAATAACAGTTAATGTCGAATTACAAACCAAACAATGTATTTTTGAAATAAAGGATGATGGCCCAGGTATTGATGCAGAATTTAATGAAGTGATATTTGAAATATTTAAAACTTTGCGTCCGCGAGACGAAGTTGAAGGAAGTGGAATGGGTTTAGCAATTGTTAAAAAGTCTATAGAGAGTCAAGGCGGGAAAATCAAGGTCTTTGATAACGTACCAAGGGGGGCATGCTTTCGTTTTAGCTGGCAGTTTTATATTGATTAGAATACACAATATTAAATCCACTTTAGGTGATTTTGCCCATAAAAAAACAATCCTTTATTCAAAATCGCTTTTGAACACAATTAAATAATTTAAGAGAACTGACTAGATGCTGTTGCATCGTATAGATATTTCCTCTAAGTTTTAGCTTTCCGATCTTCTGCAATAAAAATACCTGAAAAGTAGATCGTTGATTCATATGTATAAAGTGATGGGAGCTACTATTAGGCATGGGTACGTCTGAGTATCTGGTGAACAGAATTGCCTCTGGCGAAACTCTAGCTGAACAAGAATTGGTCAATAAATATTGGAAAAGTCTGTTGTTTATATTAAAAAAACAGACTGACGATGATGAATTAGCAAATGATATTGCTCAAGACACTTTCATCATTGTTATTGACAAAATCCGTAAACAGAAAATAGAAAATCATGCTGCAATTGGTGCATTCGTTCGTCAAACAGGCGTGAATTTGTTGATCGCTCATTTCCGCAAAGAAGCACGTCGCAAAACGGATAACTCAGATAGCATCGACCTTGAATTTCCCGATGAATCTCAATCAGCATTAAACTCCATTAATTCGAAACAGTTAGTACAAATCGTACAACAGGTTATGGATGAATTGCCGGCACAAAGAGACAAAGATATTCTTTATCGGTATTTTGTATATGGGCAATCGAAAAAGCTCATATGTGATGAATTTGAATTAACATCAGAACACTTCGATCGGGTACTTTATCGAGCTCGAAGTCGGCTAACACAGATCATCCAATTAAAACTAGGAGTTGACCTCAACAAATCCAACGTAACTTCATTGTTAAGTCTTGCGTTAACGTTACAACTTTCATTTTCTGCACAAACTTCAATAAATGATACTTTTTTTCAACCTCAGGTGAGAGAAATATCAATGCCACATCACTTGCTTTTAGACAGCGCTATTAAAGAATAAATCAGCCAAGTAACAATCTCTTAGTCGGAAAACAAAAAATCGACACTTGCAGATGAACGCCTGGCCAATCAAATAAGAGGCTCGAATGAAACCAATGGATCAGGCATATATTGAAGAACGCGACATCGCGAATCGCTATATGCAAGGAAAGCTTTGTGCAGAAGAGTGTGAAGAATTTGAGATTTTCCTAATGGAAAATTCAGACATGGTAGACAAATTAAACATCGACTCAATGTTTATCAAAACACTGCCATTTATAAACAACAAAACAGTTCAAAAGCCTGCATTTACGTTTTGGAAATCGCTATTTGCAACCCCAATACGGGCCAGTTTAGGAACTGCGTGTGCTTGTGCGCTCGTTTTTGCATTTGTATCCAAAACTAACTTGCTACCTCCTGTTAATGACACATTAAACTCGCCGTCATTGATATATGTTTCTTCAATTAGAGGGAATACAACGCAAGTAGATGCTAGTTTGTACCTTAGTGACATTTCTGACTCAGTCTCGTTAGTAGTGCAAGATGACTTTGAATTAGGTCACGAATATCAAATTAATATGTTTGCGAGTGCGAATGATTCAGCAATCCATTCGGCAACATACCTGCCAAATAGTGACCAAGAAATAGTGGTATTAATCAACAAAGATATGCTGCAACCAGGATTACTAGAAATTCAATATTCCCTTAATACAAGTAATCAAAAGTCAAAGTCTTTGGTAGTATCAGTAAGAGATTAATTATGTTGGATTTTAGTTTCACGCACAAGCTTAAGAAAATGTGGAAAGCCGATTATTTGAGTGACCCTGTGTTGCTGCAAATTGCAGAAAAATTATTGGAAAATAACAATACTGTGCCCTCTAGTCATTTAGATGCAGGTATGACGTATTTTGGTCAAATGATTGCCCACGATATTGCTCCGCACACCACGCCCCCCGAGCAACCCGTTAGAGCAATTTCAAATGAATTGTTACTCGAAAGTTTATATGCTTATCCTAATCGCATTGTGAATGATAAATTTGAGATGCGTGCCATACAATGGCAAGGCGTTAAAGGATTCGATGTTGCACGAGATCAAGAGGGCAACCCGTTAATTCCTGAACATCGAAATGATATCAACCGAATTGTGTGTCAGTTGCAAACGTTTTGGCAAAACTTTCACAATCAGTTAATTTCAGCGCCTTATCATTTCGATTTTGAAAATGCAAAATGCCATACAATTTTGACTTTCCAGTTTGTAACCGTGGAGTATTACTTGCGGAACCTTTTAGATCCGCACATTTTTGATATTTATTTCAATCAGAAAAAGAAACCGGAATTACCTTTTAAAGAAGAGCAACGCTTAGACTTTTTCCATAACAGTGCCTTTCGTTTCGGTCATAGTATGGTTAGAAATAGCTATGCGCTCAGGCGTTTTCAACCAGAAGTTCCGTTGACATCGTTATTCGCTTCTTCTCAGAAGATCGAAGATAAACACGTCGTTCAGTGGCGGCGCTTTTTTGGCGATAATCAAAAAGCCAATAAAATTGATCTTTCACTAGCAGATGCTATGTCGAAAATACGATTCCCATCGGGTAATGCTGAAATGATTAGAGTGATATTTAAAAACTTATTGGCTGGACTCAATAAACAAATCCCGTCTGGCTACAGCATTGTTAAAAAGATCAATTCTCAATTGGATTTAAAAGCATGTCTTCAATTGGAGCCGCTGAGTGAATTGCCGCCAGAGTTTTCAGATATCGATGAATTGAGTGTTCAGAATCTGCCGCTTTGGACATACATTTTACATGAAGCGGCGACCACTCATGATGGTGAAAGACTTGGCAAGCTAGGTAGTATTTTGATTGCAGATGTATTGCATGATGCGATCAACACAAAGGCCTTGTCGATATTCAAAAATGGGGTTTATGATAAACATCACGCATTAAATGTCTTGGCAGATGTTAAAGACAGGTTGCTCGACGAAGACAACAATGTAGACTTAAATAAATTCTTCAGTGTAATTTAAGGAACCCAGGTGACAGAACAAATAATAAGAAAAATCAATCCATTAGGCATCGAGGCTACCAGTGATTCGAGTGGTAATAAAACTCAGGAAGAAATGATCTCACAAATAAGTCCTTGGTTTTTTGTACCAGGACACGAGTATTTCATTGAAGTCACTAAAAAAAGATTAGGCGATTTACTTTATGTCCAAGAGTTTGCGGTAAACCAAGACGGATCAAGTGCAGATGAATGGCCTGAGTTATTTAGATTAGCATCCGATAATACGGTTTTTGTACTTAACGAAGACAAAACTCAGTTGGTGAATATCAACGACGGCGTGTCGACCATCTTGTTTGATGATCTAGAAGGCTGGCACATTATTGAATGGACCAATCATTTACCTAAGGATGATAACCCTGAAAGTGAAATAGTTGGTGAAGTCACTTGGCAAGATAAATATGGCAATAAAGCAATATCAAAACATAGTTGGATCGTCTACCTTCTAGATTGAACACTCCTAGGTTTTTAAAGTGCCGCTGCAGCTCAGCGACACTGAGGTAAAGTTTCTTATCCCGAACAACAGTTATATGGGTTACAATCCCCGTAATCCATATTTATTTAAGATTCGCTTTGCCCAAAATGTTTCGTATTTTTCCCTTTTTATTGATGTTTCTTAGTGTAACTTTTAGTTGTCGAGGGACGGAATCTGCTGACGTAGTTTATTTATTGAATGCACAAACTGCACTCTTAAAAATAAGTGAAGCAGAACAACAATTGCATTTTAAAGTAATCGTAAATGAACAATTGCTACTTGAGAAAACGATCAATAACAAGGAGGGCGATGAGTATTTTGAGGTTTTGCAGTTCAATCAACTGCAAAACAATGTAAAGGTTGTGGTAAATTACGATAATTTCGCCCCACAAATTAATCTAACTGAGCTTAATGAAGCTGAAAACCAAGCATATCTAACCGCTAGTAAAACATTAGCAAACTTAAGTGTAAAACCATCCATATCACATAATGCAATTTTAACAAATTTAACTCATAAAAATCTGCAATCAGACTTTTCACAGTGGTCTCTGCGTCGTCTAAAACAAATATCAAAAGAGCACAAGCATTGGTCACTAAGTTTTCTGGCGAGTATCCGTTTAAATCAATTTAGTGCAAACGATATTGTTAGCCAATGCCATTCGCTTACCTCGTTATTCGAACCCTCTAAACACCTTGATACCTCTTTGAAAGTAAGCTACGCCGCTCAACTTGCTGCCACTCTTTATGTATTTTCAAAACATCACGGAAAACTTAATAGTGAGCCTTCAAGTAACCTGACCCAAAATCAGTTTTTACAGCAATGTGGTTTGATTTTCACTGAGTTGCAATCTCCTCAGCAAACAGAATTGGACCTCGATAAATATGCCAAATATATTTACCAAGAAATACTAGAAAGTTTGTCGGATTCACCAAAATGGTTAACCGCAGACATACTTCATCACCTATGGTTTTATTATAACTTTAGAGAAAGGCATGACTTAGCACTAGAAACAGCGGAAAGCGCGATTTCTAAAGCTAAACAAGCGCCTGAATTCGCTTTTTTGATGCCAGAACTATATAGCAATGCATTTTTGTCTTCCTATCGGCAAGGGGCTTTTGCCCAAGCGCATAATTACTTGAATCAAGGTTTGAACTTAGACAGTCAAACCGACAGCCTGAAAATTGCTTCACTATTATTTAGTAAGGGATTCTTATTTTATCAAACAGGTGAATTTGATACGGGCTCTCGCTACTTCAATAAAACAATTTCAGAAATGCAAACCGAAACTCCTAATCAGGCTTGGAAATTAGAAAACTGTTTAGATACCAATAATGGAAATCTAATGATTGCAAGGGCTGCGGTGATGATAGGCGCGACCAGCCGAGAAGAAGAGCAACTGTCAGAGGCTGAACTTTGGCTCCAATGCGCTGCTCATTTGTTGCGGGATAAAAACGATTATTACCAGATTGTATTGCAAGTCGAACTTGCTAAAACAGCTATAAAACAAAACCAATTCGATCAGGCAAAAGTACACTTAGAGAACGTGCTAAACGATCCCCGCACACTTTACTCCACTCAAATCGATGCAAAAATCCTAGAGCAAAAAATTAACATCCTTTACTTAGGTGAAAAATACGATAAAGACGAATTAGATAAGCTCGCCAGCTTATTAGGCTATACCAGTTTTTTTGATGAACATATCACTCAGCTTGAAAATACCGCATTACCCATCAAACAAATTGAAGTATTTACTTTACTTGTACAAATAAGCCATCAACAAAAAGCCTATAAATGGGTCAATATTTTTGCGGATAAAGCGATGTCGTTAATCGAAAAAAGTCGCACATCGGTTGCAAATCCGCAGGCTTGGAATGCGGCAAGGTTCAGCTTTATCAATACATACATTGTATCTTTGTTAGATGAAAGTCGATTACAAACATCTCAAGGTGACTATGCAAAACTGTTTGAAGTTTTAGAAAAATATTATTCAGTTGATCCGCGTTTTGAAAAAAATCTATTTTCCATTAATGACACAACTAGTGAAAATGCGGAACAAATTAAACGCCTTTATGATATCTGGTTAGCCGAAGAAAAAATCATCTTGATGTCTGAAACAGACAATGAAAAATCTCGACTTTATGAAGCAAGAGACGATTATTTGGCACAAGTCTTAAAGCACCAAAACGATTCACTCGTGTTGCCTAATATTAACTTATTTGAATTTCAAAAATTATTACCTGCAGAGCAGATGTTAGTCCGCTTTTTTTCTGACGGTGAGATTATGTATTCGTTAAATATTACTCGAAACCATCAAGAAGTTCGAAAAATAGCAAGAGTCACAGAACTTAAGGAAATGGTGAATAATTACGTAGATGGTACAGCAGCCTCGAACAAACCATGGCTCACTTCAAAATTTCGACATATCCCATTATTGCCAGTTGAAATGATTAGACGCCAAGGTATTGATAAGATTTTGATTATCCCAGATGAAAGTCTGCATAAAATGCCATTTTCAATGTGGAATACAGCAACAGATGAACGTCGCTACAAGCCTTTAGTTGAAAGCGTACAATCGATTTTTATCACTTCAGCTTCTTCTTATTTGGAAGATATTGTTCGTACGAAAAGTGAAAACTTTGAAGTGTCTATTTTCGCTAACCCTGATTTCACGATTCAACAAAACTCCAAAACTGGCAGTCCAAACGGTTCCGAATTTAAGACGTTATTTGGTGTTTCATCCTTACCAGGCACACTTGAAGAAGCTGAATTTATGGCGGGATTATTTTCTGAACAACAAATAAACCGAGGTATTTCTGAAAATGCCACTAGCCAATTTTTGATGTCTGATAAGGTACGTAACTCTAAAATATTGCATATTGGAACGCATGGTTATTTTGACCAACAGTTACCTGATATTGTTGGTGTATTGACTGCGGGAGCAAAAGAAAATGGTCATATCACGCCAGGTTTCCTGAGTCTAAACCAACTATTGAGTAAACCAGTATCTTCTGACTTAGTATTTGTTAGCGGATGTGAAACTATGGTTGGGAAAAATTATAAGGGTTCAGGTATGCGCAGCATTACACGCGGATTTCTTGCCCAAGGTGCGAAATCTGTCGTTGGCACAATTTGGCCCATTCAAGACCGGCCCACATCAGTATTTGTAAAGAAGTTTTATGTCAATTTGTTGGAAACCGACGGTGATGCACCAAGAGCATTGCAGATAACTCAGCATGATTTTCATCGAGGTGGAAAGTATCGCCATCCAAAGTATTGGGCTGGTTTTGTATTGACTTCAACGAATCAAGTAGACAGTCAAATTTTTAGTCAAGAAATAGCTAACAATAGATAACAGTAAAAAACGAGAGGTTCAATGACGAGAGTTATCTTACTCAACCTAAATCGTCATACCGCGTTTTCTCTTGTTCTACTTCAAGCCATTCTATAGCCAATTCGCGGGTGGAAAATAATTGTAAATTCCAAACTTTATTGGCCGGAGTGGTATCTCTTAATACCTCAGTTCGAATCTTTGAAATATTATCGTAAGTAACCACAGCAATCGCATGTAAATTCTGCATATTTGCCAGTTTTAATTGCGCACAAAATTTATAAGTATATGAATTCACTTTATTAACTAAAACTGAAAACGGCGCTGATAAATGTAGAATTAAAAATGTCTCTAATTCCTCGGCGATTTGCCCATCCATTGCAACCCCTTCATTCACAATCACTTCCGCTATGTCTTCTGAAAGAATAATAATTTTAGCAAAATCTAAAACGTGTAAAGACATCCTATTAATCTAGCCTGTAGCAATTTTAATCTTGACCTAATTTAGCAATTTTTTTAGATCAGCAATAGGTAAAATTGGTTATACTTTAGTAGGGTAAACCGGTTTACAAACACTTACAGAAAGTTTAAAAAATGATAAATAAACCAAAAAAAAACGCATTTAAAAATGCGTTTTTCAGGTTATCTGTTAAGTATGAAGTTATAAAATAAAACGACTCAAATCCTCGTTATCAACAAACTTCTCTAAATGATCATTAACATATTTAGCGTCAACTAAAATGGATTCATCCTGCATTTCAGAGGCATCATAGGAAATATCTTCCATTAGCCTTTCCATTACCGTATGCAAACGTCGAGCACCAATGTTTTCTGTGCGTTCATTTACTTGCCAAGCTGCTTCAGCTATACGCCTAATTCCGTCTTCGGTAAAACTCACACTGACACCCTCTGTACCAAGCAGCGCAATATATTGTTCCGTAAGAGAAGCATTTGGCTCTGTAAGTATGCGTACAAAATCTTCGACGCTTAAGGCTGAAAGTTCAACTCGAATCGGCAGACGACCTTGCAACTCTGGAATTAAATCAGAAGGTTTGCTCATCTGAAATGCGCCAGATGCAACAAATAATATGTGGTCAGTTTTGACCATGCCATGTTTTGTAGAAACAGTCGAACCTTCCACTAGCGGCAATAAGTCGCGTTGAACGCCTTCGCGAGAAACGTCTGCACTGCCAGTTCCTTCGCGTTTGCAAATCTTGTCAATTTCGTCAATGAAGACAATGCCATTTTGTTCTACATTGAAGAGCGCTTTTTCCTTCAACTCTTCCTGATTCACTAGACGAGAAGCTTCTTCTTCAACTAGTAACTTAAAGGCGTCTTTTATCTTTAGCTTCTTTTTCTTTTTTTGCGAGCCTGATAAGTTTTGAAACATACCTTGAAGTTGGTTGGTCATCTCTTCCATACCAGGAGGAGCCATGATTTCTACGCCAACCTGAGGAAGGGCAACATCAATTTCAATTTCTTTATCATCTAGCTGGCCTTCACGTAACTTCTTACGAAAGGCTTGCCGTGTGCCTTTATCTTCTACGGCTTCTTTTTCACCCCAGGCATTCTCAGGAGGCGGTAAAAGCGCATCTAATATTCTATCTTCTGCCGCTTCTTCAGCTCGATATTTCACCTTTGCAGTTTCTTGTTCTTTGGTCATTTTAATAGAGATATCTGCAAGATCACGAATGATGCTCTCTACTTCTTTACCAACATAACCCACTTCAGTGAACTTTGTCGCTTCAACTTTAATAAAAGGTGCATTGGCGAGTTTAGCTAACCGACGGGCAATTTCTGTTTTTCCTACCCCTGTTGGACCAATCATTAAAATATTCTTTGGGGTGACTTCTTGACGCAACTCAGGTGTTAACTGCATTCGACGCCAACGATTACGTAGGGCAATTGACACAGCTCGTTTGGCATCCTGTTGACCAATTATGTGACGGTCAAGTTCATGAACAATTTCTCTAGGAGTCATTTCTGACATAAAAAAACCTTTATAATGTGCAGCACTAAAATATCATCTTAGTGTTTTTGATTAATAATCTAGTGTTTCCACTGTTTGACTGTGATTGGTAAAGACACAAATATCACCAGCAATCGTCAGACTTTTTTCAGCAATTTCTTTCGCGCTAAGTTCGGTGTTAGCCAAAAGCGCCGTGGCCGCAGCTTGAGCGTATGGGCCACCCGAGCCAATAGCAATCAGATCTTGTTCTGGCTGAACGACGTCACCGTTACCGGTAATAATAAAAGATGCAGTATGATCTGCTACAGCAAGCAGCGCCTCTAGCTTGCGTAACATTCGATCTGTTCGCCAATCTTTAGCTAACTCAACCGCGGCTTTGGTTAAGTGCCCTTGATGCATTTCCAACTTACTTTCAAAACGTTCAAATAACGTGAAAGCATCGGCTGTTCCACCAGCAAAGCCAGCGATAACTTTATCGTTATACAATCTGCGCACTTTTCGCGCATTGCCTTTCATCACGGTATTACCTAATGAAACCTGTCCATCTCCGGCGATGACCACTTGATTATTACGGCGTACGGATACTATGGTAGTCACGTCTGCTCCTTGTTTAGCTCAACTATGTCAACCCGATAATACAACGGGTGACGATTCAATGGAGTATATGTGGGGAGCGGGAAGGAAATTTCAAGGATTGAAGAACAAGTAACCTAAAATTGCGCATATTTAAATATAAGTCTGCCCAAATTTGTTGAATCAATATGTAAGATTCAACGTTTTAAGAGACTAAGGGCAATGGGACCCATTACATCAGAAATCAAAGATCCCAATACCAAATTTGACAAGAGCCAATGCCGATTCGTTGAATCACATGACGATCTGTTTCAGCATCGCGTTTATAGTCATATGGCCCAAGTATGACTCGATACCAAAGTCCATTTTTACCGTCACTTGCTTTTACCAAAGATTCCAGTCCCTGTAGGGCTAACTGAGCACGCATTTTTTCTGCTTGTTGCTTTTGTCTAAATGAACCACATTGCATTAAATAAGGCCGCTCTGATTTTTCCTGCTCTTTGCGGTCGATCTCTACACTGCCATGTTCAAGCTCTTCAGGATAGATGTATTCCTCTTCTGGCATCTCGGGCAAAGAATCTTGCTTAGTCGACTGCACTTGGTCTTTCTGCGTTTTGTTGGGTTGTTCAGTTTGTTGCGCTTCGAGTTCTTCGTCTGCGGAAGTTGATGGATGACTAATAGCCCACAAAAAGTAAGCAAATCCGCCTACTAAAAGCAATATGATAACCAATGCCAGCCAGGGCGGTTTAGGTGTCGTGTCTTTTTTAGTTTGCTTCTTTTTAGGTGCTTGACCGCGTTTTACAAAATCTTTATGTGCCATAATTATTATTTTTATTTTGAGGTTTGAAAAGACAGACTATATTTTTAAAGGTAATCAACTAAGCATTAAGTGGTAGCGTTTTCTTAAAAGACAATAATTTATTAAAGTTAAAAGCCGATTTCTATGAACTAGGCGTAAATAGTATCGTGAACAGCCCGATAAAACCAACAATAAACTACCTAAACATTTAGATGAAATCCTGCGGATCGATGTCAATAGACCAGCGTACTTTCCTAGCAATTGGAAGCGCTTCTATATCCGTCGAAAAGTGACCTATCACTTGATTTAAAATGGCGCGACTATGGCTTTGTAACAACAATTGCATTCTGTATTTTCCCTGACGTTTTTCCATTATGGCGGGAATCGGTCCAACAATACGAATCTGAGGGTGTTGCAACATTTGCGAAACATGCGACAAAAACTCAAAGCCATCTTGTGCTTGTAACGACTCAGTTCTAAACAAAGCATGAAAACTAAACGGCGGTAAACTGGCTAACTTTCTCTCGCTCAACGCAAATCGAGCAAAATGCCCATAACCATTGTTGATAAGGTCCTGCAATAATGGATGTCCCGGTTGGTGAGTTTGCAGCCACATTTCACCTAGCTTTTGAGCTCGGCCAGCGCGCCCCGAAAGTTGGGTTATTAACTGCGCCAAATGTTCTGAAGCCCGAAAATCTGCACTGAACAATGCCCCGTCTGCGTCTAAAATCACTACCAAAGTGACATTAGGAAAATGATGACCTTTTGACAGGATTTGCGTGCCTATTAAAATTTGGTGAGCGCCGGCATTTATTTCAGTCAGTAAATTATCTAGCTTGGCTTTGCCTCGCACACTATCACTGTCGATTCTAACTGCGCTGTATTGCGGAAATTGACTTTGTAAAAACATCGACAGTTGTTCAGTGCCAACCCCTTGAGTGATCAGCTCATGATGACCACACTCTTTGCATTGTTTTGGTAAAGCTCTTGCTGCGCCACAATGGTGGCACTGAATCTTTTGCAGTGACTTGTGTACGGTAAAGGGCTTATTGCAGCGTTTGCATTCTTCAACATGACCACATTGATGACACAGCAATGCTGGCGCAAATCCGCGGCGGTTAACAAATAACATAACCTGATTGCCAGCCTTAAGATGCTGCTCAATGCGCGTCAACATGCCTGCGGCTAACCCCGCTTGTAAAGGTTGATTGGTTATATCCAGTACACTCTGCTTGGCCTGCACAGCGTTGCCTGCTCGTTGATTAAGTTGCAGGAGTTGGTATTTATGGGTAAGCGCGTTATTTAATGACTCCAGACTCGGAGTTGCAGAACCTAATAATAGCGGAATATTATGTTCTTTAGCACGTATAACGGCTAAGTCCCGGGCACTATATTTCAGACCATCTTGTTGTTTATACGAAGCATCGTGTTCTTCATCAACAATGATCATGCCGGGACGTACCATAGGCGTAAAAATAGACGAGCGCGTTCCAATAATAATCGACAGTTTACCAGCACGACTTTTTTGCCAGACCAATAAACGTTCGTTGTCAGTTAAGTTCGAATGTAAAATACCGACTTCGAGGCCAAAACGATTTTCAAAACGTTTAACCGTTTGCGGGGTTAAACCTATTTCAGGTACTAGAATAAGCACCTGTTTACGATTCCGTAGTACTTCCTCGATACTCTGTAAATAGACCTCGGTTTTACCACTGCCAGTAATCCCTTCCAATAAAAAGCAGGTGTACTTGTTCAATGCTTGCGAGATGGCAGTGATTGCCAAAGCTTGTTCTACATTTGGTTTTGGTTTAATGACGTTTGAATTGAATTGGAAGTCTGCGTCTATACGCGTATCTTCGACTAATTCGATAGTAGCAAGGTTTTTTTCTAATAATCCTTTAATAACACCATCTGTGTATTTTTGTTTAACCACACTTAACGTTTGCGCATGGTTTAAGAGTTCGGCATATAGCTCTCGTTGTTTTTTTGCTCGCCCCAGCACTTCTGGGATTACATCAGGTTCAGTTTGCGTTAAACGTAATGTTTCAATCGGCTTAGGTTTATCAGATTCACCTTTTCTCAGTGCCACTGGCATCACAGTGTGCAGCACTTCGCCAATCGGATGATGGTAATAACCCGCTAACCAGTTACACAAAGACAACATGGTTGAGTCGATAATTGGCTGTTCGTCGATAACTTGGCTAATGGGTTTTAATTTGGACATAAATGGAGAATTTTGCGTGGTTGACATCACAACGCCAATCAATTCTCTTGGCCCAAAAGGTACGCGTACACGACAACCGGGATGCAGGTTTTGCTGTTCATGCAAATAATCGAACAATTGTCGTTTCGGTAACGGCAGCGCAACTTGATAAATAGGCATGGGCTAAATCAGACAATCCTAGAGATTTTATGCTTTGAAAAGCACAATATGGTTAACAAACAGTCAAAACAGCTTGATCAATACAGACCTTTACATTAATATGCGCGCCTCTTTGCGGCAAGCCGCTATTTAAAATTAATTTGCGTATGGTGTGCAACTTCGGGTTGTATAGCGATACGGCCCAGAAATGAGGTAATCCCTATGAAACAAGATATTCATCCAACTTACACTGAAATGACAGCGACTTGCTCTTGTGGCAACAAAATTGTTGTACGTTCAACACTTGGTAAAGACTTGAACCTAGACGTATGTTCTGCATGTCACCCATTCTACACAGGTAAGCAACGTAACGTTGATACCGGTGGTCGTGTTGACAAATTCAAGAAGCGTTTCGGTGCATTGGGCAAAAAATAAGTCCAACTATCGAATCGAAAAAAAGGCGCTATTTGCGCCTTTTTTTGTACCTGTTATTTATTCGACTCTGCAATTAAATCGTGAATATGCCTAAGTGAAGGCAGTTTCTTTTCAGAATGATAAAACAATCGATTCAAGCGGCCGAGTAAATTAATCGAACGACTTGGGTCTTTAGGCTTTCGTCTATGAGAACTGGCCGTTTGCAAAAACTCCCAAGGTTTTAAATCCATTTGATTAATCTGCTCAGCACTGATCCCCTCAGCACTGATGGTCGATAAGATTCGTTCTGTTTTACTTTCTTGAATAGGAATAATGACATTGTTATAAATATCAGTGAGCGGGTCACCTATTGCTGAAAGTGTATTGTTGATTGCTAACCATACTTGATCATGATCGAATTGATGGTGAGCAGGCGCATAATACCCCATTATTTCCCATTCCAGTTCAGCGTTGCTTACTGCAATCGAACTTTGTAAATTGTCTGAAAAAGACAAATCGGGACGAGCACCTATATTGTATACGTCAACTGAGAACCCTAAACAGATGACCAAGTCACCTGTCGTCTTAGGGTCTCGATAAAATCCTTCAAATGCGGCCCGCTTTACTCCCATCCAACCATGAACTTTTGGCGATTCGTTGGCAAATGAACGAACATCATCGGGTAAATCTTCACCATACTTTTCAATGAACAATGGCAAAGGATCTTGCTGTAGTTGATCATCGGGAACCCAGATTTCATATTCCTGACGATTATCACCTTTTCCCCTACTTTTAATGCCATACGACAAATTGGTGGGACGACAAATATTGCGATCTTCACCTACTCGATGAAAATACTCGGAACGAAAACGTTTAATAAAGGGAGCATCTATACCTGCTAGGGCGGCAGTGGGGTAACGAAATCCCAATTCACTTTTGGTTACCAATGATAATCCGGCTACCGCATTTTCCAACACAGGTTTAACCCCAGCGAGAGATTTCAATTTTGGAAACACAATACTTCGTTCTGGTTCAATACACTGTCGTTGACCATCAGCACCGACAAACTTCGGTGTTTTATGATAATCAAACTCGCTTAATCCAAGGCGTGCAGCATGAGCGTTACGAATCAACGCCAAGTCTGTGAACAATGCATCATGATTTTTGATATGTTTGATTAGTGGTCGGTTATCGGTCATAAAAAGGGGAGTGGTTAGCTTCTCAAATTAATAAAGATACCCCTGTTATAAAGTGATAGTACAACTAACACAAGGGAAAATTTAACGACTAAGTAAGTGCTTAACCTGATTGATATCAATAAGTAGAACAACTTATTAAACTAAAGTATAAACAGCGCACAAAAATCCATTATGTTTTTAATAGCTAAACGATATCATATTGATGAATAGTGTTAATAGCATCATCCGATAGGTGATTTTGTTAAAGCTATGTTACATTCTACCGTCTGGACATCAAGCGCGTTCGATTACAGTTCAAAACGAATCAAACCGCATAAACAATAAAAATAATAATCTGATGTTTAATAACTAACCTACAAACATGCTCACTTATTACCCCTTGGAGATCAAGTTAATAACAGTGTGTACCCTACAATTATAAGGAACAGGACAAACATGTCTGATTTTCGGCAAAAAGCATTGGATTACCATTCCAAACCTGTACCGGGAAAAATTAGCGTAGAGCTAACTAAACCGGCTGAAAGTGTTACAGATTTAGCGTTAGCGTATAGCCCCGGCGTTGCCGAGCCCGTCAGAGAGATTGCAGCTGATCCAAGTGCTGCTTATTTATATACTGGCAAAGGCAACATGGTCGCCGTAATTACTAATGGTACGGCCATTCTTGGATTGGGAAATTTAGGACCACTTGCTTCAAAACCGGTAATGGAGGGGAAAGCGCTGCTGTTTAAACGCTTTGCCGGATTGGATTCAATTGATATTGAAGTTAAGCACAACACCACAGAAGAGTTTATCAATACTGTAGCGAATATTGCGGATACGTTCGGCGGCATTAATTTAGAAGACATCAAAGCCCCTGAATGTTTTGAAATTGAGCAAGAATTAATTAAACGATGCTCTGTACCTGTGTTTCACGATGACCAGCATGGAACAGCAATAGTCACCGCGGCTGGAATGCTTAACGCGTTGGAAATTCAAGGTAAAAAAATTAACGAAGTCAACATTGTGTGTATGGGCGCTGGGGCAGCAGCGGTTGCCTGCATGGAACTTTTAATAAAATGTGGTGCTCAACGAGAGCGCATTTATATGCTAGATCGAAAAGGGGTTATTCATACCCGTAGAGACGATTTAACACCGCATAAACTACTATTTGCCAATAATACAGACAAACGTACACTTGATGATGTTATGGAAGGTGCAGATGTGTTTGTGGGTGTATCAGGCCCGGATGTACTGCCTGCCGCCACACTTCAGTTAATGGCTCCAAACCCTGTTATTTTTGCCTGTTCTAATCCAGATCCCGAAATTAAACCGGAATTAGCAAACAAAACGCGCAGCGACTTGATTATGGCTACCGGACGATCTGACTATCCAAATCAGGTAAATAATGTGTTGTGTTTCCCATTTATTTTCAGAGGTGCGTTAGATGTCAGAGCATCAAAGATAAATGACGAAATGAAAATTGCCGCCGTTGATGCTATTCGCAGCATAGCCAAAGAACCCGTCCCTCAACAGGTTCTGGATGCTAGTGACGTAGATAGTCTAGAATTTGGACGCCAATATATTATTCCTAAACCTATGGATCCAAGGCTATGCAAACGTGTGGCCACCGCCGTCGCACAAGCCGCTATCGATTCTGGTGTAGCTGCCATTACCGCCTTGCCCAAAAATTATTTGGAACAGTAGAGTAAGGCGCACTGCGCCTTACCTCAAATTGGGAGTCATTAAAAGGACGTTACATGAATATTCGTCATAGTGAAAAAGCCGATATAGCACAAATAAAACACATTTATGAGCAAACGGTAAATTATGCAAACACCCTACAACTTCCCTATCCGTCATTGGATACTTGGGAAAGTTTTTTGGCAGAAAAGCCGGAAAATTTTTACAGTTTAATCGCGACCAATGACAATCAAATTGTGGGACAGATTGGTATTGAAGTATTCACTAAACCACGCCGTAAGCATGTTGCTAATATTGGAATGGCTGTATTACCTGATAAATGTAATCAAGGGATTGGTAGTGCATTGCTAAAAGCAGCGATTGAACTTCTTGAAAACTGGTTAGCGGTCACGCGTATCGAATTAGAAGTTTACACCGATAATGCACATGCCGTAGCACTGTATGAAAAATTTGGATTCAAAAAAGAAGGAACCGCTAAACAATATGCCTTTCGTAACGGTGAATATGTAGATGTTTTTTTAATGGCCAGAGTCAACATTAAGTGATCAACTCAAAATCATTAGGATTACCTATGCGAAGATGATCCTAATGATTTACATGTATTACTAATCTCTGTTTCGACCGAACTTGTCGTGACTACTTACCCAATGTCCCCCAATCACAGCACAAGCTAGAGAAATATCACCTGCTAGTACTGTTGCAGCGACAATTTCTGCAAATTTATTAGCTTTACCCGTGCCGTAGCAACCCATTAACTCCAAACACTCTTTTTGAGTGGGCAGCCCGGTTCCACCACCATAAGTTGCCACAATTAACGAAGGTAACGTAACTGATAAGTAAAAATCACCGTTATCTAATAACTCATGTGACAATAAACCCGCATGCGACTCAACAACGTTAGCTTCATCTTGTCCGGTAGCAATAAATAATGACGCGATACCATTAGCAGAATGAGGGCCGTTATAGGCTGCGCCGGCCATCAAAGCACCAGTGTTAGCCAGCACGGTAGCTCTAGCTAACATTTTAGTATCTACTTTCATTATTTTTTTAAGCACATCTTTTTTCAACACAATTTCAGCAATGACTCGCTTACCACGAGAATGCAGCATGTTTAAATGTGAATGCTTTTTATCCGTGTCCATGTTGCCCGATAATAGATATTCACAGTGTTCTGGATAATTTGCGACAATCCACTCACAAGCAGCCAAAGTTGCCTTACCCACCATGTTTTGACCAGCGGCATCACCGGTAGTGTAATTAAAGCGCAGATAGCGAGTTTTAGACACTGACCATTGCATAATGTGTTCAAGCTTACCGATACTGGTAGTTGTTTCTGCTGCCGCTTTAATTTCAAAAAAATGTTCTTCAACCCACTTACCAAATTCTCGCGCTTCACGGGCATTGGCAAAAATAAACGCTGGAGCGCGTTGCATAAACTGTTCAACGACAGTGGTATTGACTCCTCCACATTCGTTTATGACTCGCATACCACGACTATAACTCGCCACCAAAGTACCTTCGGTGGTCGCTAGGGGCACATGAAATAGGCCATTTGCGTATTCGCCATTAACTTGCAGAGGGCCCGCAATACCAACAGGCATTTGTACCACACCAATAAAGTTTTCAATATTTCCAGGCAACGCCTCAGGATCAATGGAAAAATGTCCAGTATGGGGCAATTCCGTGCCCGTTTGCTCTGTTAGGTATTCACGGCGCTTTTGGGCCCACTCTAGACTATGATCATTCATTGTATTTCGGGGGATACGCGGTGTTTTTACCATGTTAACTAATCCTCAAAAGGCGTTATATAATTGATTGAATGTGCTATTCGCTATTAAATACTTAATGCAATGAGCCTGCCAGAATAAGGCTATCGCATAAAGATGAATAAATAATGAAATTCATTAGAGTTCTGGCTATTTTTGCACCAAGACTGGGAATTTACAATGCAGTGTTGCTGCATATTTAAGCATAGCATAGATGCGAGAATGCTAATTCGTTATCAATCATCTATCTCTTTAACTTCTAACCCCATAGCTTCCATTAACTCTCTTGCTTCGGTGGGAATCCGATTGGGATTATCTTTGCGCAAATCCTCGTCATCTGGCAGCGGTTGGCCAGTAAACGCATGCAAAAATGCTTCGCATAAAAGTTCTGAGTTGGTTGCATGTCGCAGATTATTTACCTGACGACGAGTTCTTTCATCGGTTAACACTTTTAATACCTTAAGTGGTATCGATACAGTGACCTTTTTTACAAGTTCACTTTTTTTGCCGTGTTCAGCGTAGGGATGTATATATTTTCCGTTCCACTTTGCCATACTGTTGCTCTTTAATCTTTCTTATAAGAGGAAAGTCTAACCTCAAGTGTATTAGATGTCTAAACATCTTGACGGCTTATCATTCTCAGTTTAGTTTAGACGTCTAAACGGCTAAGACCAATCCTTAACTAAAATGTGTAAAACGAGTATGGATTGCGATAGTTTTAATTTTTCTCATTGGAGTACAGCATGGTCTCTTACGCACAAGGTATTGAGTCACTAAATCAGTCGCTGTCTGAATTAAGCGGTATCAATGTTTCTTTTGAATTTTTTCCGCCTAAGACGGAGCAAATGGAACAAACACTTTGGAAATCAGTAGAGCGTTTAGCGCCATTGAAACCTGCGTATATGTCTGTTACTTACGGCGCAAATAGTGGCGAAAGGGATCGCACCCACGACGTGGTTAAGCGAATTCAGAATGAAACCGGAGTAGCCGCAGTTCCTCATTTAACCTGTGTTGACGCTGGCCGTGAAGAGTTGATTCAAATTGCAAAAGATTATTGGCAATCTGGTATTCGACGTATAGTCGCGTTGCGCGGAGACTTGCCGCCAGGGACAAACAACACAGAGATGTATGCTGCTGACTTAGTCGCCTTGTTAAAAGACGTAGCCGACTTTGATATTTCCGTTGCGGCCTATCCCGAAAAGCATCCCGAAGCACCCAATGCCCAATTTGACTTGCTCAACTTGAAACGCAAAGCGGAAGCCGGAGCAACCCAAGCAATTAGCCAGTTCTTTTTTGACGCTGAAGTATTTTTACGTTTTCGTGACCGTGCGGCGGCGGCAGGTATCGATTTAGATATTGTTCCTGGAATCTTGCCTGTCACTAATTATCAAACCTTAAAACGCTTTGCCGGTTTTACTAATGTGCATGTGCCCAATTGGCTGCATAAAATGTATGACGGATTAGATCAAGAAGATCAAACCACACGTAACCTTCTTGGTGCGAGCATCGCTATGGATACCGTAAAGGTTTTGGCCAAAGAGGGAATTAGAGATTTTCATTTTTATACCTTAAATAGAAGTGAATTAAGTTACGCGATTTGTCATTTATTAGGAGTTCGCGCTCAAAACGGATAGACTGAGGTATGCGTAACGTTATTTAGAGGATCATATGACACAGTTTCCTTGGGTTTCAAAAACCAAGGCCTTTTTTGGGCATGTGTATGTTGTTTTGCGCAATGTGGTGCATCATTGCCAGCAAGATAATATTGCCGTATCGGCCGGCCATTTGGCCTATGTTTCTCTACTCTCTCTCGTACCTTTCATCGTGGTGTTTTTCAGCATTTTATCTGCATTTCCAGCATTTTCAGAAGTCAGGTATCACTTGGAACAATTTGTGTTCAGTAATTTCATTCCCACATCAGGGGATGTGTTGCAAAAACACATGACAGAATTTGTTAACAACGCTTCTAAAATGGGAGCGGTTAGCATAGTGTTCCTCGTTATTGTCGCCCTCGCCCTAATATCAAACGTCGATAAGACCCTAAATCGAATTTGGCAGGCGAAGAGCGAACGCCCGAGAATATATACCTTTGCCATTTATTGGATGGTTCTTACCCTCGCACCGTTATTGATTGGAGTAAGTGTGTTGGTGAGCTCGTATTTGGTGGGTTTAGCAAACTATGCCGATGAGTATACGCCTGGCTTTAGCACGTTGATGCTAAAAGTAGTGCCATTCTTAACCTCTGTCATCGCCTTTTTCATTCTTTATATGGTCGTTCCAAACAAACAAATCAGTTACAAACATGCGTTAGCAGGCGCTATCTTAGCTGCCTCCATGTTCGAGCTATCTAAAAAGATGTTTTCTTTATATGTTGAAAACTTCCCTTCCTATCAAGTTATTTATGGCGCGATTGCCGTGGTGCCAATACTTTTTGTCTGGGTGTATTTAAGTTGGATTTTAGTGCTTGTCGGAGCAGAGTTCACGCGCGCTTTAGAGCGACTATTGCCGGAAGAAGATACTGGCGAAGAACGAAACCTGATGCCAAAAGATGATGATGATGAGGAAGAAGAAATTAGCGTCAAAAATAAGAACAGGTAAAAAAATAAGGGGCTAAGCCCCCTATTTCGATCAGGACTGAATACTTGAAATAAATTCGTTCGACTGCTTAATCGCAGAATTCATTTCTTTTATCAATACATCAATGTCTTTTTTGATAACGTTAAACTCACCTTGCAAGGCACCCACAGCACTCGCATTTAAGTTATGTTTTAGATATAACACATTATCTTGCAAAGCAGATAAAACCGGTGCCATTTTGGACTCCGCCTTGCGCATCGTGGCAATTAAAGATTTATAACGCCTTTGTGTATCTCTTAATTGTCGTTCGCTTTCGCGTCTTAGATTGGCATTTGAGTACTTGTCTAACTCTTCTGACCATTCATCAAATAGTGCTTCGGCAACGCTTTCCACTTTATTGATACGGTTGCTAACATTGCTGGCAGCTTCCTGACTTGCTTCAAACTGACTGTTTAGATCATCGTAAACGTCTTGTAATTCGCCACCATCAAAGTTAATTAACTGGCTAAACTCATCCAATGCAGATGCAAACTGCTCCTGCGCTTCTTCTTGTGAGTCTTTAGCTTCTTCTACTCGATCTACCAGTATGTCGCGTTTTTCAACACCTAGCTTCTCCCACGCGGCATAATAAGCACTTTGACAACCAAACATGGCTAAACTAAGCATGACAATTAAGAACTGCTTCATTGCTATGGACCCTTATATTTTGCTGCGTCAATAATAGCCCAAATATAGACTATTCCAGCGATGATTGCTGGTACAATCAAAAACCATAGCGCCGCACCACCAAAAAATAAGATGGCGAATATAAGTGCCGCCAAAATTCGACCTTGTACTAGTTGTCCTAAGCCGGGGAAAAAGATATTACAAATCGCAGCGATTACGTTACCACCTGATCCTTGTCCTGCCATTTTTGCCTCCAATATCGAGTTTTAGTTTAATAGTTAACCTAAATTCAGGTTAGATCACTTAAATTTTGTTGATAAAGTGCTAAATTAAAACAAATGGAATCAATAAACAAACAAAAGCGGAGTTTATGAGCCAACTATATCCAGCAATTAAAACCTATCAAACAGAGATGCTCGATGTAGGTGATGGACACAACATCTATCTTGAACAATCTGGTAATCCGAATGGTATTCCAGTGTTGTACCTTCACGGTGGCCCAGGAGCAGGCTTATCGCCTATGTACCGAAGCTTTTTTAATCCTGAGCTATATAGAATCATTGGCTTCGATCAACGCGGCTGTGGCCAATCCACACCATTTGCAAAGCTAGAGCACAACACCACGTCTCATATTCTTGAGGATATTGAACAAATTCGCCAGCATTTGGGTATTGATAAATGGATGCTGTGTGGCGGCTCATGGGGAACGACGCTGGCATTACTCAACGCAATCGACAAACCTGACACTGTCTCAGCGATTATTTTGCGCGGTGCATTTTTGGCTCGTGAAGAAGACTTTAGTTGGTTTATCGACAAAAGTGGTGGCGCAGCCCAGATTTTCCCAGAACACTACGAAGAATTTGTTGAAATAGTGAAAGACGGCCCTGCAGAGTTATCCATTGTCGACCGTTTTTATCACATCTTTCGACATGGAGACGAGCTTACTAAAATGCATGCGGCTAAATCTTGGTGTATGTGGGAAGAACGGATATCGGTTTTAAATAGTTCGATTAGAGAACATGACTTCCATCAAAACTTACATCGTGCTGCCAGTTTAGCTATGTTGGAATGTCACTATGTCAAACATAATTGTTTTATTCGCCAAAATCAGATCATCGACAATATTAGTAAAATAGACGCCATACCCGGCACAATCATCCATGGGCGCTTTGATATAGTTTGCAAATTAGAAAACGCATTTACATTAAGCAAAGCGTGGCGCTCGGGACAATTACTAATCGTTCCGGAAGCCGGACATAGTGCATCAGATCCTAAAATCAGCGATGCAATTTGCCACGCCACTAACGAAATGGCTACATTTTTAAAAGAGAAAAAATCGTGATTGCTTTAATTCAACGGGTCACCAAAGCCCAAGTAGACGTGAACAACAGTACTATAGGTAAAATTGATAAGGGTATGCTGTTACTCTTAGGTGTGGAAAAAACAGATACTGAGATCACCTTAAAAAAACTGGCCGAGAAAATTTTGAAATTGCGAATGTTCAGTGATTCCGACGGAAAAATGAACTTAAATATTTCTCAATTTGGTGGTGCTATGTTGATTGTATCGCAATTTACCTTGGTGGCAGATACACAAAAAGGTAATCGTCCTGGATTTTCAAATGCCGCACCACCTGATCAAAGTAAACAAATGTATCAACAATTTATTGAATTTTGTCAGCAGCAAGGCGTTATTTGTGAGACAGGAGAGTTTGGCGCAGATATGCAAGTATCTCTAGTAAATGATGGTCCAGTCACGTTTCATCTGCAAATAAATTAACAGTTCTATTGTGCGACGTAAGCGATTGCGCTTTAATGATGAACATTTTTACGTGCCATCATGTATGGCAGGCAAAGATTGCAGACTGAGTTTTATTCATATTTGACTCGATGATTTTACTGCATAAAAAGAGAACGCTATTTATATGTATAGAATTGATACGCCTAAAACCGACAAACAACTTGAAGACTATTTCCATTTCCGTTGGGAAATGCTGCGTGAGCCTTGGAATCACCCTTTAGGTTCTGAAAAAGACGAATATGAACAAGTGGGCGAACACCGAATGGTCGTTGATGGTAAAGGCAAAATTGTTGCCGTAGGTCGCGTACATTTGAACATGGAAGAAGAAGCCCAAATTAGACATATTGCCGTAGCTAAAGATTATCAGGGCAAAGGGTTAGGAAAATTAATATATTCAGCCCTTGAGGAAGTAGCGAGACAACAAGGTGTTAAACGACTAGTTACCAATAGCCGCCGAATCTCAATTGAATTTTTTGAAGCTTGTGGTTTTGTGGTGGAAAAAGAAGCCCCTACTGAAATGGGTAAATTGAAACGCTCTCAGATGATTAAAAAATTATCTGATGTGAATCAAGTTATGTTGCACCCCAAATGGTGCCAAGAATTGCAAAACACCTGGTACGAAACTATCCCCATTAGCGAACAAATGGGCATCCAACTTTATCAATACAGTGGTAAAACCCTAGAAACTCGCGCGTCATTGAATAAAAATATTAATTTACACGGTACTATGTTTGCCGGAAGCATATTTTCCCTAGCAACCCTAACCGGTTGGGGCATGATCCACTTGAAACTAAAAGAAAAAGCCTTAAGTGGAGAAATAGTGTTGGGTGATGGCGATATTCATTACCACAAACCTATTACTATGCAGCCTAGAGCTCTATGCAATATTGAAACATTAGAAGGTAAATTCGAGCTATTAGAAAGAAACAAGAAAACGGCCATCAAACTGCAAGTCGACATTTTAGATGGTGAATCGCCAGTGGCAGAATTTAAAGGGGTATTTTGGGTTTTACCAAATAAAGCAGAAGAGTAATTCAAACGCCACTTTATTGCTTTAAAAAAGCTTATTCATTAAACACAAAAAAAGCGCGATTAATTCGCGCTTTTTGTTTGATTTCACGATTTGGAAATTAAGCAACCATAGCTGATTGTAATTTCTTCATTGCATTTTTTTCAATCTGTCGAACTCGTTCAGCAGAAACTTCGTATTTATCAGCCAAATCTTGAAGAGTCAGTTTATCATCAGACAACCATCTCGTTTGAATGATATGTTGGCTACGCTCGTCCAATGTTTTGATTGCAGAGTGTAGTCGTTTGGTTGCATTCGCATCCCAATCCGAGTTAATCACTTCATTTTCAACATCGGTGGTTTTATCTTCTAAAAACTGGACCGGCGCAAAACTACCATTCTCATCATCATCAGCAGACAAATCAAACGCTTGGTCTTGGCTACTCATCCGAGCTTCCATTTGCAACACTTCTTTTGTGCTAACACCCAGTTCTTCAGCTACTTTTTGCACTTCTGCGTGAGTAAACCAACCTAAACGCTTTTTATTTTTGCGTAAGTTAAAAAATAATTTACGTTGTGCTTTAGTTGTTGCGACTTTCACAATACGCCAGTTTTTCAATACGAATTCGTGAATTTCTGCTTTTATCCAATGCACAGCAAAAGACACCAAACGTACACCGACGGTAGGGTCAAACCTTTTCACTGCCTTCATTAGGCCAATATTGCCTTCTTGAATCAGATCAGCTTGGGGTAAACCATAACCAGAGTATGATTTGGCGATATGTACAACAAAACGCAAATGAGACATTACCAGCTTTCGTGCAGCCTCAATATCTTCATCGCGCTGCAAACGTTCAGCCAGTTGGCGCTCTTCTTCCACAGTCAGCATATCAATGCTGCTCACAGCTTGGATATAAGTTTCGATACTGCCGCTGTGAGGAACGCTTAATACCATAGCTTGCATATTTGTGCTCATGTTTACCTCGTTATTCGTTTCAGCCCATTATTCTATCAAGTCAAATGAACAAAGCCAATTATCTATATTAAAGTAGACCGCAAAAACCTATAAATAATTCACTCAAACATATAATTATTTGTCGATATCACAGACATTAGAGTTATATGGGGGCATAGAAATAAATATAAAGGTATAAATTTAAATTTAAATACTTCACTATAATTGGCTAGAATGCATTCAACTCGAACAAGAAATAGGCAGCAGTAATGTTCTCATATATTGCACGACACGCAATTTTCGACTCTCAAATGCAAGTATACGCCTATGAGCTTCTTTTTCGAGACGGTAAAGTCAATTGTTTTCCCGAAATTGAACCAAATGAAGCCACATCGAAGCTCATTACAAATAGCCATTTTACGTTAGGTGTAGAAGAGATTTCAGATGGTAAAACCGCATTTATCAATTTTCATACGGATACACTGTTATATCGTTTCCCAACTTCACTAAATCCAGATAACGTGGTGATCGAAATCACTGGGAATGTAGACGTCTCTGAAAAGCTCGTGGAAGCATGCCAACATATCAGCGGATTAGGCTATAAGATTGCAATAGATGAATACGATTTCAATTCAAAATGGGACGTACTTTTCCCCTTTATCAGCGTTATTAAAATTGATGTCTCAACCTCAGATTTAACTAAAATCGAAAGCAATATTGCAGCTCTAAGCGAAACAGAAATTACCCTAATTGCGGAAAAAGTAGAAAGCCGAGAAGTCTTTGAACAGTGTTGTTCGTTGGGATTTGAGCTGTTTCAAGGTTTCTTTTTCACCATTCCGGAAGTGCTAAAACAGAAAAATATTCCTTCTTCCAAGCTCAATTTATTGGAGCTAATGCGCGAAAGTGCTAGCGAACAATTTGAATTTGCCAAAATTTGTCAAATCATTGAAAAAGACGTTTCACTTTCTTATATGCTGATGCGGTTTATCAACAACCCGATTATGAATAAACGCAATAAAATTAACTCATTAAACCATGCTATCAACTACATGGGTGAAGTTGAAATTAAAAAGTTTATTGCATTAGTAGCGATTGCTAATTTAGGCGACGAAAAGCCACCAGAGCTAGTTCACTTGTCCTTAGTTAGAGCAAAATTTTGCGAACTTATCTCTATCGCTAAAAAAGATGCAGATAATCCACCAAAGGGTTTCTTAGTTGGTTTATTTTCGCTGTTAGACGCGTTGCTAGATCAAAACATGGAAAAACTAATGGAAAAATTGCCGCTGAGTGATGATTTAAAACAAGCATTATGTGGCACAAATTCGGTGCTCAGGGATTATCTCGTTGTCGCTCGTGCGTTTGAATATGGCGACTGGAAAGGTGTTAAGCACCATTCTGCCAAACTTGAACTTAATCAACACATGTTGCATAGTTTTTACAATGAGTCTATAAAGTGGGGATCAGCAATGACCCGCTCAATTCGTAACTAATCGGAAAATTACACATTTGTGTAAAAACGGAATAATAAGGTGTATTGATGTTCGCTTTTGTGGCTAGGCAACCAATCTTAGACAGGGAAAAAGAAGTATTTGCGTATGAATTGTTTTTTAGAGATGGTCAAAATAATTGTTTTCCAGACAAAATCATTGACCCCTCTAAGCCTCAACAGTCGAACTTAAAGCTAGCGCTGGATGATATTTCTTGTCAAAAAACCTCATTCATCAATTTTACCAACGAAACACTATTAAAGGGTTTACCTAATAGTTTAGACCCTAATACGGTCGTAGTTGAGGTTTCTGAAGGTGAAGAGGGAGACCAAGGATTAATTGAAGCCTGCCAGAATATTCATAATATGGGATTTCAGATTGCTTTAAACGAGCCGAAATTGACCACCAGCAGCGAACTACTAAGTTTGGTGGATATTGTCAAAATTGACACTTTCAAACATGCGTTTCCCAATATAGCAAAACAAATTCCACGCTTTACCAACGCCAACGTAAAACTGGTAGCAGATAACGTCGATACGCTGCAAAACTTTATCTCCTTTGGTGATTTGGGTTTTGATTATTTCCAAGGTTATTTCTTTTCAAAGCCGGTTAATTTCAGCCAAGCGCCGCTACCTGTAAATAAACTGTCTCTAGTAGAGCTGATAGGCGAAACGGCGAACGAAAATTTTGGTATTGAACGAATTAATGAAATCATTGAGCGCGATGTAGGGCTGTCATACATGTTGCTGCGGTTTATTAACAACCCAATGATTAATAAACGTTTCAAAATCACCTCTTTAAAACACGCGCTAAACTACATGGGTGAAGTAGAAATCAAAAAATTCATTGCTTTGTTAGCCTTGGCTAACTTAGCAGATGACAAGCCCATGGAGCTATTGCATATGTCGCTAGTGCGGGCTAAATTTTGTGATCTTATTGCCAAACAAAGACGAATTGGGGATAACCCACCCACCGGATTTATGGCGGGTTTATTTTCATTACTAGACGCTTTGTTAGATCAGGAAATGCAGCAATTAGTGAACAAAATGCCCATTGTAGATGAAGTAAAGTTTGCTCTATGCGGAGGCAAAAACGACTTTTATTTATACATCATGCTTGCCAGAGCGTTTGAAAGCGCAACTTGGATGAAAGTCAGAAAGATTTCTGAAGCGTTGGAAATTGACCAAAAGCAATTACACCATATCTTTAATCAAGCAGTGCTTTGGGGCAATACAATACGTCAATCAATATCACCACACTACCCAAAAGCTCTTGCAAACTAGCCGGTAGCGTTATTTAGGTTCAATGCTTCGAACATGTTTATGTACGGATATCATTGAACCTGCAAGCCCCAGGAAAATAGATAAACCAAGCATAACGATCAGTGAGGTTACATCCAATCCGGTTAAATCAAAATTCTTTGCATATTGAGCGGTTAAGGCATCAATGCTACCGCCCATCCACCAAAGTAGTAAAAGCACGGCAAACCAAGCCATCAAGCCGCCCAACAAACCATACCACATACCTGTATACATAAATGGACGGTGGATAAATGCATCTGTTGCTCCCACTAACTTCATCACCAATATCTCGTCTCGTCTGCTCAATATATTCAGGCGAATGGTATTGCCTATAATCAACACTACGGCTAAGAATAACAAAAGTGCTACTGCATAAATCAGTTCTTTAGCAATTGAAAGAAAACCATGTAAGCGTTCCAACCATTTGATATCTAGTTTTCCAACTTCTACGTGGCGCTCTCGATTTAATTTATCAAGCAACAGTTTGGCCGCTGTTGGAGCAGTATTCTGCGACGTTGGCCTCACCAGAATCACATCTGGAAGTGGGTTTTCATCTAAATAACTTAACGCTTCACCTAGGCCACTTTGTTGTTGAAACTCAATCAAGCCCTCAGCGGCTGGGATATAGGTAACAGAATCAATTTCAGACCACAGACCTAGCCGAGTCACTAATTGACTGGCATCTTTGGATTGTGTGTCTTTACGCAAAAATAAGGTAATTTCAGAAGCTTGTTGCCAATTTTCCGCAATTGATTCAGCATTTTTAACCAAAATATAAAATGTACTAGGCAACGTAATACTCAATCCGAGAACGCCTATTGTCATCATTGACGCAAGAGGTGCCCGCCACAGTTCACCTAAGCTACCTAATGCTTGCCTAACATGGCTGACAAAAAACATATTGATACGCTGAAACATGCCAATTTTGGATGAGTGAGCACCTTGTGAACGTCCTTTAAACAAAATACTCATTAGAAGTCGTACGCCTTAGATTCGCTGCTATCCCAGTCTTCACTTAAACCATCGGTGATCATTTGACCTTGCTTCAACGTTAAGGAACGATATTTCATTCTAGCAATTAAGCCTAAATCATGGGTCGCAATAAATACCGACACACCAGCTTGATTAAAATCTTCAAATAAGCGAATGATTTCCATCGATAGTTTAGGGTCGAGGTTACCGGTAGGTTCATCAGCCAGTAATAGTGGTGGCTTATTTACAACAGCTCTGGCAATGCCCACACGCTGAGCCTCACCACCAGAGAGCATAATAGGTAAACTTCTAATTTTGTCGCGTAAACCAACCATTTCTAATGCAGCATGCACGCGCTTAGTGGTTTCTTTGCGTGAATAACCTTCAATCACCAACGGCAGGGCTACGTTGTCGAATACGGTCTTTTCCATCAATAACTGGTGACTTTGAAAAATCATTCCAATATCTCTGCGGATAAAGGCTATTTGACGACGATGGATTTTATTTAGGTTGTGACCATTAATAAACACTTGTCCAACGGTTGGACGCTCCATAATACTGATAAGTTTTAATAAGGTACTTTTTCCCGCACCTGAGTGACCAGTAAGAAATGCCATTTCACCGGGCTCAATATGGAAACTTACTTTGCGTAAGGCTTGTTGCCCACCCGGATAAGTTTTGCTTACCTGTTCAAACTTTATCACTTCTTTACCTACGTCTAATTTTCATTGTCTTGAAACAATGCTTCGACAAACTGTTGGCTATCAAATGGTCGTAAATCATCAATACCTTCACCAACGCCAATATAGCGGATTGGAATATCAAATTTATCTGCTATTGCGAATATTACGCCGCCTTTGGCGGTGCCGTCCAATTTGGTTAAAGTAATACCAGTTAGCCCAACTGCTTCATCAAACAATTTAGTCTGGCTCAGCGCATTTTGGCCTGTACCCGCATCAATGGTGAGCATAATTTCATGTGGGGCTTGGGGATTTATTTTTTTCATCACCCTTACGACTTTTTTCAGCTCTTCCATTAAGTGATCTTTATTTTGTAATCGCCCTGCCGTATCTGCAATGAGTATATCTACGTTTTTTGCTTTTGCGGACTGAAACGCATCAAATATAACAGATGCGCTATCAGACCCAGTTTGTTGGGCAACTACGGCGATATTATTTCTTTCCCCCCAGACCTGAAGCTGCTCAACTGCGGCTGCACGGAAGGTATCTCCGGCGGCGAGCATAACTTTTTTACCTTGCTGTTGGAATTGTTTGGCAAGCTTGCCAATGGTGGTCGTTTTACCAACTCCGTTGACTCCCACCATTAAAATCACAAAAGGACCTTCAGCCGCTTCAATATTCAAAGGTTTGCTAGCTTGAGCTAAAATATCCGACATTTGCTGTTTCAAAAGTTGATATAAAGCTTCACCATCTTTGAGCTGCGAGCGGTTAGCGCTTTGAGTCAACTCCGTAATAATGCGGTTGGTCGTGTCCATGCCTAAATCAGCTACAAGCAACTGAGTTTCTAATTCTTCGAACAACTCATCATCAATGACTTTGCCTTTAAATAGACTGACAAAGCCACTTCCCAAATTCTGCTTAGTGCGTGATAAACCGCGCTTTAATTTGCTGAAAAATCCTTCTGTTGGCTCTGGCTCTGGCTCTGGCTCTGGCTCTGGCTCTGGCTCTGGCTCTGGCTCTGGCTCTGGCTCTGGCTCTGGCTCTGGCTCTGGCTCTGGCTCTGGCTCTGGCTCTGGCTCTGGCTCTGGCTCTGGCTCTGGCTCTGGCTCTGGCTCTATAATAGTTTCTTGTGGCACCACAGTATGGTCAACAACCTTCGGTAAGTCTGTGGAGTCCTGAACCGAATCAATTGCAAAACTATCTTCTAAATCCGACTCTTTACGTATTTCATCGGTGGATTCAGGAAGTGACTTTTCTTGCTCAACGTGCGCCTCTTCACTCTGGTTTTGCTTAACTTCATCTTGTCCAGATGTTGAATCGGATTTCTCATCTTTATCTTTGTTGAACCAACGGAAAAATTTAGACATGCGTTATTTAAATCTCTTGATAATGTGAGTCTGAGGTTTTGTATTTGATAACAAACAACATTCGACTGATATAAAGTTCTAAGATAGTTACCTTACTTTTCAAAAAGTGAGTATGCAGAAAAGCCCCTAAAGGTATACACTATCGTCCAATTTTGACAATCATAGCATTTCTTGGATTCATGAAGCGAGGCGTAAAAAAGCAAAAATCGACCACAGGCTCTATCCGCATCATAAGTGGTAAGTGGCGAGGCAGAAAATTACCTGTTTTGGATGCCCAAGGATTACGTCCAACAACTGACCGCAACAAAGAAACACTGTTCAATTGGTTAATGCCCTATATCAATGAAAGTTGCTGTTTGGATATGTTCGCTGGAAGCGGCAGCCTTGGCTTTGAAGCTCTTTCAAGACATGCTAGTGCGGTTGTTTTTATGGAGTTAGAAAAATCTGCATGGCAAATTATTAAGAATAATTTAGACAAGTTGCAAGTAAGCGAGCAGCAAACGAAAGTGCTTCAAGGCAACAGTTTAGAGCTGTGTAAAACACTCGACGAAAAATTTGATTTAATCTTTATTGACCCGCCATTTAACGCAGGATTAGTGCCGAAATCTATTGAAACAATTGAAGCTCTAGATTTAGCTGCACCTGATTGCCTTGTTTATATTGAATGCGAAGCTCAAAATCAACACTTTCAGGTGCCAGAAAACTGGCATTGCATCAAAGAAAAAGCAACCCAAAGTGTTTCAAGTAAATTATTCCAAATAAATTAAGCACTGGTGATTTCAATACCTATATTAGAAACACCTTCACTCTTTGCCATTTCTCGCAATGTTTTAACGCTTGCTGCACCTTCTGGCATTGAATTAATTTGCGCTAATAATTCTGTTTGAAATGCGACTTCCCATTGCATTAGTGGATGCTCTTTAATTTCTTGAGAGCTCAATGATTCATCAGATACCAGTTCAACAAATGCTTCAACGCTTCCTTGTGACAACTTCGAAACGATAACTGCACCTTGTGGTTCATCATTGGTTATTAAAGACATGATCGCCGCCAATGAGATAGCCGCATCAATGGCAGGATATACACCATAGCTATCAAAATCGGCAGAATCAGGAGTCACATCTTCGATTTTTTCCAATTGCAGAGCAAAATTAATCTTAGCTCCCGTTCTGGATAACCATTGCCAAACTGACTCCAATGATTTGTGGAATTGACCTTCATCATCAAATTCAGACGACTCACAAAACAGCTGAAAATTGGGCTTCATGCGTTCCGTTAAAGTGGCCGCAAAGGCAACAGCATGCCAACCGTTCAATTCACGAACTTTCTGAAATGTATTTAATTTTGAGGTCAATTCGTCACTCCTAATGAAAAGTAATTACCTACGCCATCGAGAAACATTTGTATTGCTAACATGATCAAAATCATCCCCATTAAACGTTCGATAGCTATAAGTCCGCGCTCTCCGAGTACCTTAAAAAATACACCAGAAAACATTAATATGCTTGCAGAAATTGCCCAAGCAGAAAAAAGCGCCAATGACCAATCCAGCATGCGCAACGGATCTTGGTTTGCAAGTAATATCAATGCCGCTAACAAAGAAGGGCCTGCGATCATTGGAATAGCCAACGGCACGATAAATGGCTCTTGTTCAGACACATCATCGTCATGTTTTCCTTTGTTTGGAAAAATCATACGAATAGCAATCAAAAACAATATGATCCCACCGGCAATGCTAACGGCTTGTTGTTTAACATTTAAAAAATCTAGAACGGCTTGCCCACTAAAAAGAAAAACGAACATTATTAGCAGTGATAATACTAATTCGCGCGCCAACACCTTGCGCCGGCGTTTCGGTTCAATAGATTTTAGAATGGACATAAATATAGGTAGATTACCCAGCGGATCCATAATCAAAAATAGCATTACCGCAGCAGACCATATATCCATGACACCTCCCTCAATTTAAAAATTGCGGCATTGTAAACCGAAACAGGTTTTATCCATAACCGAATCAAGAATAAAAACAACTCTTTAACTTGTAGGTTTAAACTTATTAGCTTACTTTAATCATGATAGGAAACTAGCAAAATAATAACTTTACGCTTTACTTAGTTAAAATGATTGACCAAGGAAACCTCCATGAGTTTGATGACAGTAGCAGAAGTAGCTGAATATTTGGGTGTTCAAGAGTTAAGAGTTGAACGTCTTGAAAGAGAAAGCTTATTAATCTCGAAAGACAAAAACAGTGAAGGAAAACCACTTTTTGATAGAACGGATGTAGAAAAGTATAAGGAATTTGCCGAACGCATTGGTGGCATTTAGCCCGCGTTCGACGTTTCCAGCATCAACCATTACTAATTATGGTTGAGAATAACTAATTGCAGTAATTTAGGCGTCCAAAAGCGCTTGGGCAATGCCTCTAATTCCGATTCCGCTGCCTCCTGCCGGCATTGTCGAAGTTCCGCTAGCGTTATATGCCGCAGCTAAATCCACGTGAATCCATCCTTTGCCTTCATTACCGACAAATCGCGAAAGAAAACCAGCTGCATTCGAAGCGCCACCAGCACCACCGCCCTTTTGAGCACGGCTATTCGCTGTATCTGCAAAAAATGATGAACATTTGTCTTGATGCCAAACTTCGAGAGGTAACGGCCAAACCGGCTCGAATTGTTGCTCTGATTGTTTGATAAATTGTTGAAGTGCAGGTTTATCAAGGGCAAATACAGCATTGTAATCCCCTCCGGTGGCCGCCACAGCAGCACCTGTCAAGGTTGCAGCGTCAATTATCAGCGGCGCATGGGTTTCACTTGCAGCCATCAATCCATCTGCTAACACCAACCTGCCTTCGGCATCGGTATTAACAATCTCTACTGTTACACCATTTTTATAGGTTAAAACGTCACCCAATTTAAACGCGTGACCGCTTATCAAGTTCTCAGCACAACACAAAAATAATTTCACGCGCTTATCTAAGCCTTGCATGATCGCAAGCCCCAGCGCGCCAGTTACTGTGGCAGCACCACCCATATCACATTTCATGCTTAACATGCCTTCGCTGCTTTTAATGCTGTAACCACCGCTGTCAAAGGTAATTCCTTTACCGACCAGAGCGGCTGCAACAGGAGCGTTTTCATCACCGCTTGGGTTGTAGTCAACTTCCAATAATACAGGCGGACGAACACTACCGCGTCCCACATTATAAATGCCAACCCAGCCTGCTTCTGCAAGCTCTTCGCCTACCCAGGTTTTTACCGACAATTTATCACCGGCTAATTGACTCAACCATTCACTACTGCGTTTAGCCAATTCTTCTGGTGGGAGCTGCTCGGGTGTTTCATTAACTAGATCTCGAGTGAAACACAATGCAGCAAAGCGTTGCTCTAACGCTTCTTTGTCTTGATTGTCTAACCAGTTAATTGCTGCCGGATTTCTTGGACGGCGATAACTAAAAGCCAACGCCCATTGTTGCTGAGCACTCCATTGGCCAGTAAAGGTGATACCGGTTAAATTCATGCTGTCGAGCTTGCGAGCTGCCACAGCGATTTTAGAAAGCTGTGTATCAGTTGCGTCGTTAGCGTCGAGGTGAATAGTAGCAGTTTCAGCATTAAAACTAAGTAGCGCATTGTCTCCCCAATGTGCCTTTGCTGGCTGAAAACTGAGTTCGACTAAAAGATGTGACATACTGGTTTCCTTTTTCTTTGTCGTCCATGTTACATCAGATTAAGACATGGACTAATGTACGCGATTAACAGCGCATGATATGAGAGGTAATATGCTGTTCCCCAGTCCACTTATCAAGGGTAAATTAATAAAACGCTACAAACGTTTCCTAGCAGATGTGTCCTTACCTGATGGTTCAACAGTTACTGCGCATTGTCCCAACACGGGGGCAATGACTGGTTGCGGCGACGCTGGATTTGAGGTGTGGTTGAGCCCAGCCAATAACCCTAAGCGAAAACTCGCCTACACCTGGGAGCTAAGTAAAAACAACCAAGGTGATTGGATTGGCGTTAACACTAATAACGCTAACAAACTTGTAGGTGAGGCATTAGTAGCAGGCTTGATTGAAGAGCTAAAGGACTATCAAAATATCAAACCCGAGGTTAAATATGGTGAAGAGAATAGCCGCATTGATTTTATGCTCAGTGCAGATAATCTCACTGATTGTTTTGTGGAAGTGAAATCTGTTACTTTGCTAGAGGATGGAAAAGGCTATTTTCCCGACGCGAAAACCCAACGTGGAAGCAAACATTTGCGTGAATTAACAGCGCTAGTAAAATCTGGAAAACGCGCTGTGCTATTATTTTGCGTTCAGCACACAGGCATTAAAAATGTTAGAGTTGCTGACCATATCGATCCAGAGTATGCGGCGACTTTACAGGCAGCAATTGACGCTGGTGTGCAAATTCTAGCCTATGACTGCAAATTCTCTGAAGAAAAAGTTAATTTAAATCAACAAGTAAGCTTCATACCTTAAAAAAAAGGTTGATTTTTTATCTAAGGAGCCTATGTTTGCGAGTCGTAAAAAACGGCTCATTGTTTTTTATTTAAAAAAATTGGTGAACTTAGCACCCATTTTTACCGCTTTATGAGCGTAACAATTACATATTTTCGACCGAGCCTAATTTGCTAGGATGATAGCAATCTGCTATATATCCTCATTCGCTAAACAGCGTTTGTGTCGTAGTGTAGGAGAATTGGCACATGCCAACAGGAAAAGAAAAAACGTTAGGATTAATTGCACTTGCTGGATTGACTCCATATCAGGAGAAAGACGGCGAAGAGTATATGAACGATGCTCAACTTGAGCACTTCCGTAAAATATTGTCAGCTTGGCGTTCACAACTTCGTGAAGAAGTAGATCGCACCGTGCATCACATGCAAGATGAAGCGGCTAATTTCCCAGATCCTGTTGATCGAGCTGCTCAGGAAGAAGAATTCAGTTTAGAACTTCGTACACGAGATCGTGAACGTAAACTCATCAAGAAAATTGAAAAAACGCTGAAGCGAATTGAAGATGATGATTTTGGGTTTTGCGATGCCTGCGGTATTGAAATTGGTGTAAGACGTTTGGAAGCTAGACCAACAGCTGATTTGTGTATCGACTGTAAAACCTTAGCCGAAATAAAAGAAAAGCAACTGCAAGGTTAATCCTTTGCACGCGAATATGAAGCCGCTACATTGCGGCTTTTGTTGTTTCTAGAGCACGTCACCATTCCACCTCGGGGAAGTGTTTATGCGTCATTCTGATTATATAGGACGATTCGCTCCAAGCCCTTCTGGTCCTTTACACATGGGCTCTTTAGTCACCGCATTAGGGAGTTATCTTCAGGCCAGAATCAATAACGGCAAGTGGTTGTTGCGCATTGATGATATTGACCCTCCCAGAATTATGTCCGGCGCAATAGACAGTATTCAAACGACCCTTAAAGCCCACGCCCTTGTTTGGGACGATGACGTTGTATTTCAAAGTCAGAATAGTGATTCATACGATCGCATCCTACATGAGCTACAGCAGCAAAATCTACTTTATCGCTGTGAATGCACACGGGCACAAATTAAGTCGAGAGGCCATTTTTATCAAGGTACTTGCAAAGATAAAAGTAATGTTGAACCACCTTATTCATTAAGAATTAAGAATCAATTTCAGATTGACCATATTGAGGATATTCGGCTTGGCGTTGTAGCAGTTGATAGCAATGAAACTAACGAAGATTTCATAGTTAAACGTAAAGATGGGTTGTACGCCTATCACCTCGCTTCTGTGGTAGATGATATTAATATGGGCGTCACTGAAATTGTCAGAGGTGAAGATTTGATCAGTGCAACGGCGTGTCAATGGGCACTCTTTAAAACGTTAAAGAGTACCCCACCACTTTGTTTGCATTTGCCATTAGTGACATTTGCAGATGGACGCAAGTTCAGCAAACAAAATCACGCACCAGCATTGGATTTACATCAACCGGAAGCTAACTTAATTGCCGCATTAGGCCACCTGGGATTTATCGTTCCCAACGCGATGTTTCACAGTGACAAACACTCCATTTTAAATTGGGCAACTCAAGCTTGGGCTGACGCCTTTTCTAACAGTTGATAAAACGCCAGAGTCACGCCATTTGTCCAGCCAAATCCATGCTGCACTTCATACTCCCCGCCTTGAGCGACATGTTCAATTTCTTTCACATTATATTTTTCCATTAAACTACCATGTACATCGTAATAGTGCTCCACTGTAGCAATCCATTTTTGCATAATGTGTGTCGCTGTTGCGTGGTGCTGATAATGTTGCAAACCTTTCACCGCAAACCACTGCAATGGCGCCCAACCGTTAGGCGCGTCCCACTGTTGTTCACTTTGACATAATGTCGTAATTAGACCGCCATCGCATAAAAATTGATTGGTTAATCTGTGAGCCACAGCATCGGCTTGCGATTGGCTAGCAAGTTCGGTAAATAACGGCAATACTCCAGCCAACGAAAGTACATTAGATTGCATTTTAGTCTTGAGGTTGAAGTCCACGAAATAGCTATTTTCGGTATCCCATAAGTAGGCTTGGATCGTCGCTTTACGGGTGTCTGATTTTTGTAGAAATTCGCTACTTTTTTGAGACTCACCCAATTTAAGCCAATAGCGACTTAACAAGACTTCTAACTTATACATCAGGCAATTTAAATCTACCGGCACAATATTCGTGGTTTGAATACTTTCAAGATCATGTGGGTCAGCTAACCAACGCGAACTGAAGTCCCATCCAGATTCACATGCTGCGCGAATGTTGCGGTAGAAAAGTAACTTCTCATCTCCGTGTTTATTTGCTGCCGCATGCATGTCTTCGCGATAAGATTCAGGCCTTGGAGATGCTTGCTCGTCCCAATATCGATTTAAATAACCGCCATTAGGCATCTTAAGTACATGTCGATTTGTCTGAAATGAATCAGACAGTTTTTCTGAACCTTGCATCCAATATGCGTATTCTATTTCCATCGCCTCTACACATTGGCGTAAAAACTGTGGGTCCTCATTTTCTTCTTCAGTTGCAAACAACATGTCAACCATCATGCCTAAAACTGGGGGTTGTGAGCGACTGTAATAGTAACTGCGATTTCCATTTGGGATACAACCAATACTTTGTTGTAACTGGATAAAGTTTTTCACCATCGACTTTACCAGTGATTTACGCCCAGAAACCATCAAGCCAAGCGCCGTAAAATAGCTATCCCAATAGTAAATTTCACGGAAACGGCCACCGGGCACTAAATAAGGAAAGTTTAATGGTAACAACGAATTTTTACTTTGCTGGTCAGGTTGTTTCATTAGAACCGACCACAAGGCCTCAATATGAGCACAGACAGTTTTATGTTTAGTTTGGTGCTCCAATTGAATTGGCTTAGGTAAAATGAAGTTGTCGTTCACAAACTCAATTAGCGAAAAGTCGGGCAGCGAGGACTGCAGCTCGAATTGGTGATAAACCTCTTCCCAAGCCACTTTTGGAGTAGCATCTGCGAAATGTTTACTATCTGGAAAAATGCCGGAAACTTGTACTTTGTGGAACAGATCGCTAGCAAAAAAAGCCAAACTTTGATGAAATTCTTGAGGTCTGTCTTGTGATTTTAAGGTGCTCATACTGCTTCCTCAATAGTGCTTGTTACCAAGGGCTGTATTTTTGCTGCTGAACGACGAAATAAAAATAACGTGATCGCAATCAGTAACATCGGTATCAAGGATAAATAAAAGGCCCGTTGGCCACCGAAGGACTCAAATACAAAACCGGTAATAATTGAACCGGTTGTACCACCTAACGCGGAAAATACAACAATGAGACCTGTCATAGGTGCATGCAGTGCTTTTTCAAGTGAGCTCAACATCACCGAGTTAATAACTGGATAAATAGGCGCCATTAATAATCCAATCATAGGTAATAAGTAGGCTGCCAACGGTGCATCTAGTACGCTGGAAATAGTCGCTATTTGCTGCGCATTTTGCACGGCATTAGCTAGTGGCATACACAATAAAATAAGTATGGCCATGCCAGCTAAGCATACGTTCAAAAACCAATACCAATTAATAAAACGCAAAAGTTGCCCAGCTAATAATCGACCAATAGCAATAGCTGCCGCAAATATACTCGTAATTTGAATACTCACGTCTAAGGGTAAATGTAATATTTCGTTATTGAATGTTGGCAACCAAGTACCAATGCCTTGTTCAATTAAAACATAAAAGAAAATGGATAGTACAAACACCAGGACTAATGGTCGATAAGTGAGTCTTATCATTTCCATGAAATCTTCGATTAATGGTCTGCTTGCTTTCAATTTTTTTGGTTTTTTTATCGGTGATAGAAAAACCGATAAGGCAGTAAATGCAATTAACCCAGCCAATAGGTAATACACTTTCATCCAACTTAATGAACTAGGATCACTGGCATCAATAAATCCACTAAAGACCCAATAACCAGTTAAGACTCCCACCATGAATATTCCTTCTATGGTGTTCAATAATGAAGCATGTCCTTTAGTATCATCCGATAACTGGCCGATAATGCTATATACAGAAACTTTAATCAGCGCAAAGGCCGTTCCGATACAAGCAAACAAAACTTGAATCATCGCAAACTCGGCATAAAGTGGCGTTAAAGCACAAACAACGGCGACTAAAATTAGCGCAGCCATCATCGCCAGTTTATAGCCGACTCTGGGCACAAAAGCGGCAATGGCAAAAGAAACAAACGCGATTGAAAGATCTTTAAATCCTTCCAAAGAGCTTGCGACAGGTTTGCTAATGTCAAAACTGTTAATCGATTGAAGAATGACGGTCCCGACGCTATTTAATAAAATAGCAAAAATAAAATAACACGCCGCGATGGCAAATATAGTCATAAATCTAGGCATTAAAATCACCAATAGTCGGCAAACATAGATGTGCAAAAAACAGCTTAATATTTATTAAGCGTAAAAAATGTTAAAAAGGGACGTTGAACGCCCCTTATCGCTAGTTGTTTAATAAAACTCGTAGCTCACACTAAATGTGGCAGAACGAGGCATGATAAAGCGACCATTTGGAGCAGTTGGATTACGCGGGTCCCCTTCTGTCAATGCATCTTCATCAGTGAGATTTTGCACAGCAAATTCAAACTTTAATCCATCCACGTTACTGATAACCAGACCAATATCAAGTTTTTCATATCCCTCTAGCACAACACTGTTTTCGTTATTAGCAAAACGATCATCAACTGCAGATAAAGTACCATACACGTTGGCGAAATAGTCTCCCATATCGAATTCATAACTTGGCGTGAGGCGCAATTGCCAACCTGGTTGTCGCTGAGCTTCGTTACCTTGGTTAGTCGCACTTTGGGTGATCTCAGTTTCCTGGATAGTTGCGTTTAACGTAACGGAAAAGCCACTGTCATTGTAATAAGCCGCATCTAATTCGACCCCGTAGGCTTCGTTAGTTAAGACCTCAACTGGCGCATCGGGTCTGCGAACAAAAGTGTCACCTTTGACTTCGTTAAAGAAACCTGTGGCATAGAGATTGAAGTTTTCAGCTGCAAGTTTGTAGCCCAATTCAAATTGAGTCACATCCTTGATTAAATCTTCGCCATTTTGATAAGCGCCAAAATTATCACGAAAGTCGTCAAAATACGGCATTTTGCTACCCTCACTATAACGCGCAAATACCCCCATATTGTCTTGGAACTGCCAGTTGGCTCCGACCGTCAACGCGGTATCACTTTCGTCATATTGTACGGCTTTGGTTATAACACCATCGAGCCCTTCATCGACTGTATATTCAATTTCGTGATTCTCGCGGCGCAAACCTATATCCGCGCTAAATTGGTCACTGAATTGATACTCCAACGCGGCATATAATGCGGTAGTCGTGCCATCTCCAGTGGAGTTAATATCATAATTCCAACTGCAGCTATCGGCGTTATCATTACATTCGATACCGGTTAGCATTTCTCCGCCAGGCGTGACAACGTGATAAGCTTGGTTTCCTATTGACCACCAATCGTTGGCAGAAAAGTTTGACGCGAAATAGCCAAAGGTAGCTTCAAAATTATCACCTTTTTTGGTTAACGCTAGGTCATTGGTAAATGATTCTATTTCCTTTCGTACCACCCAACGGCCAATTTGCTGCACCATGGTGTCACCTGAATAGGTGTTACCTGTTACTGCACCTGTAGCACTGCTACCGTTATCTGCAACGCTGGCTAAGTCAACAGCGGCTCCTTCAGGTACTAAGCCTAAGGTGTCAGCATTTCCTTTGGTTAAAGTAAAACGGTCGACAAAACTCCAGCCATTGCTAAAGTTAAGATTAATACTACCGCCTGAAATTGAACCATCCCAACCACGACCTTCGCCAAAATCGAAAGTCTCACTGGTGCCATCTGGCCCGTATTGTATGGTCCCTTGGCGATTTAGTGTGCCTAACTGAGTGTAACTATTGTCAACCCCATCCACTAATGGGGTAGGCAAATACCAAGCGCCATGATCATCGGTAATACGAGTAAACAGGTTTATTTTTCCGTTATCTAATACCTTAGTAATATTCAGAGTGACCTGATGACCTTTTTCAGAATCAAAACCAGCATCACGAATGCCTGAACTTTGCTGTACGTAACCACCCAACATGAAGTATAAATCGTCAGCGATTGCACCACTGATCACAGCATCCACTCGTTGTAAGTCATAATCAGACGTTGTGTATTTAATTAAGCCTTCGGTAGTATCGCTACCTTCTTTGAGCATGAAGTTGGTCGTTAAACCCGGCTGTCCATTAGAAACCACCGAGCTTGGACCGCCACGCAAAGCATCCATAAAATCAATTGTCTCATCAATTCGGAATAAGGAAGAGTTTTCTAAAAATGATAGTGTTGGTGGCGCAAAAACAGGTACGCCTTGCAACTGCACGGTGAGAAACGGCGCATCACCACCACCAGGGAAACCACGTACAAATACATTTGCACCAGCTACCCCACCTGAGCTTTCTGACCACACTCCAGGAATTGCTTTAAATAAATCGGCCGTACTTTTTGGTGCAAGCTTTTTAATATCTTCAGCACCGAGAATAGTGGATGCATAACTAGCATCCACTTTTCGTACAGATTGTCCGCTTGCTCTACCGGTTACTAGAATTTGTTCTACGTAATCTTTTTGCTTTTTTTCGTTTTCAGCTGTGCTTTCTTGTGCAATGGTTAGCGCTGGCATCGTCAATGCCAAAGCGACACTTGCGGTTAATAATTTTGGTAAAAATTGTTTGTTATTCATTGTGTATACCTGTGTGTGAGAAATTGCCCAACATGTTAAAAAAAGGTTGCTCCCAACCTGACGATGTTAAACATATGTAAAAATGCAATCGATTGCAAGGAGTTTCGATACTTTTTGCAATCGATTGCACTTCTATTCAGTCATCTCACAATTTTATTTAACAAATACCTCGATTTAGCGTATTTTCAATGGGTACACATTTATGTGTATGCATAGACGATTATGTGATGATGTTAAAACGACTATGGTGAAATGGAGATAAACATGACATTTAAAGTTCGAACGCTTTCTGATTTGGCCAAATTAGCCGGAGTTTCAGGTTCGACAGCTTCAAGAGCACTTAACGATAATCCGTTAATAAGTGAGAAGACTCGGAAGAAGATTCAAAAGCTAGCAGCAGACCACGGCTTTAAAATCAATACAGCCGCTCGTAACTTTCGTTTAAAAACATCTAACACAATCGCTGTCGTTATCGTCAAAAGTTCAGAACTCGACCAGTCTATCACCGATCCATTTGTGCTCAATATTGTAGGCGTTATCGCCGAAGAGTTGCGCATTCATAAATACGATGTGCTGTTGGTTTCTCATAACATCGGTCAAGCTGCCTCACTTGACGAGTATTTTAATATGAATCGTGCGGATGGCTTGATTGTATTTGGACAAGGCGACGACATCGAGGCGTTTGATGATCTCATCAATAAGCAACACCCAATCGTTGTCTGGGGCGCTCAGTCAAATGGAAATGACTATGTCACAGTAGGTACAGATAATGTCAAAGGCGGAGAGTTAGCCACGCAACATCTGATTGAGCAAGGATGTCAAAATATTGTGTTTTGCGGTGTGCGTTCATTTGAAACCGGATTGCGCTTTGAAGGTTATCAAAATGCATTGAAACATGCTCAACTCAATATACCTGACGCGCTAGATATACATTTTACCTTCGAAGATGCCTATCGAGTAACGCTTGAATTACTCAAACAAAACAAATTTAGCTTTGATGGAATAGTGGCAGCGAGTGACACAATTGCACTAGGGATGATACGTGCGCTCAATGAACAAGGGATTAGCATTCCTGAACAAGTTGCCATTGTTGGTTATGATGATATTTCAGTATGCGCATTTACCCAGCCAGCATTAAGTTCAATTCACCAAGACACCCAACTCGGCGGCAAAGCGCTAGTTAGCTCTTTATTGGATTTATTAGCCAAGAAACCGGTTGAATCAATAATGCTAGATACCCAACTGGTGGCAAGAGATTCAAGTTGTCGGAAACTAAACAAGACGTAATTCAGCAATTCACCATTAAGATCATTTGAAAATACCGAGCGCTAGCGATATCAACAGATAGAAAATACTTTTCATCCGGTATATCATTGCGCGCCATTATTGAATATTTGTGTTATCAGGAGCCAACGCATCATTTCTCGAGTGATCAAAAAGGTCAAAAATGCCTTATCAGGAAACGCTGAAGAGTACCATTCGGATCTACTTGATCCAAAGGTGATCACTCGCGCCGAACACGGCATATCCAGAAAAGATATTAGCGACAATGCGTTAAAAGTACTTTATCGCTTAAACAGTGCCGGATTTGATGCTTACTTAGTAGGTGGCTGTGTGCGCGATTTAATGATGGGCTTACATCCAAAAGATTTTGACGTTGTCACTAATGCCACGCCTGATGAAGTAAAAGATTTATTCAAAAATTGTCGTTTGATTGGCCGACGTTTCCGTTTGGCGCATGTGGTTTTTGGACGCGAAATCATCGAAGTTGCCACATTTCGAGGGCACCATCAAAGCGCCCCTGAAGATAAATCCAAAAAGTCTGCTGAAGTGCTTGGCAAACAAAACCAAGAAGGCCAGATCCTCAGAGACAACGTATTTGGTAGCATTGAAGAAGATGCCGAGCGTCGTGATTTTACCGTAAACGCGATGTATTACCGCGTTACTGATTATACGGTAACAGATTTCGCCAATGGTATGCAGGCCATACAAAATAAACGCCTTGAACTGATTGGCGATCCAGAAACACGTTACCGCGAAGATCCGGTAAGAATGTTGCGCGCCGTACGCTTTGCAGCCAAATTGGAGATGGAGATTAGCCCAACCTCCGCCGATGCCATTCATGAACATGGTAATTTGCTAAGCAATATTCCTCCTGCACGACTTTTTGAAGAAGTAATTAAACTCTTCATTTCAGGTCAAGGTTTAAAAACCTTTGAGCTGATGCAGGAATACGACTTGATCCAACCATTATTTCCGCAACTCGCGCCGCTGTTAGTCGATCCGGAAAGTCGTGAAACCCAATTCATTAAACAAATGCTGATCAATACTGACAACCGTATTAATACTGGTCAGCGAGTCACACCTGCATTTATGTATGCCGCCATGCTGTGGTATCCGATTGAAGAACACTGTCAAAAACTCATGGATGAAGCAGGGTTAAATCATTTTGATGCTTTTAATATTGCAGTTAACGATGTCCTTCATCGTCAAATACAGCGAATTATGATACCCAAACGTTTCACTACTACAATGCGCGAAATATGGTTACTGCAATTGCGTTTACCGAAGCGTTTTGGGCGACGTGCTTACCAAATGTTAGAGCACGCACGTTTTCGAGCCGCCTATGATTTTCTGTTGATTCGAGGTCAAATTGAAGGTGGTACTCTGCTTGAGCTAGCTGATTGGTGGACCGAATTCCAAGAAGTCAGTGCTGACAAACGCAAACGCATGTTAGTCAAACTCAGAGAAGCTGAAGGTTCGCCCGCACGGCGTCCTCGTCGACGTCAAAAAAGTAAGAAACCCAGCGCTTCATAATGCAAACCGTCACTAGCTACATTGGCTTAGGCAGCAACTTGTCTGATCCTGTAAATCAACTTCAACAAGCCTTGTCGGCTATTCATTTATTGGAAAACACCGAAGTAAAACAATGTTCTGCTTTGTATGCCAGCAAGCCAATGGGTCCACAAGAACAGCCAGATTACGTTAACGCCGTTGCACAAATTGAAACGCAGTTATCACCCACTGACCTGCTTGTGAATTTACAACAAATTGAAGCGAAACACGGACGAGAACGCAAAGCTGAGCGATGGGGCCCAAGAACCCTAGATTTAGATATTATTCTATTCGGCAATGAACAAATCCAAAGCGACGATCTAATTGTGCCCCATTACGGTATGAAAGTACGAGAGTTTGTACTATATCCTTTGCATGAGATAGCTCCTGATCTCGTGTTACCATGTGGCAATACGTTAGTTTCGATATTACATAATGTGCCCACAAATGGACTGGTTGTGGTCAAAGAAAAAGTTTTTTGGGAATAATCCAAAGTGAGCAAAAAAGTATTTTTGCTGGGCTTTTTAGTTAGCAGAAGGTGATTTAAATGACTAAGAAAGTAACCACGTCTACCTTGTTAAAAATGAAACAAGACAAACAAAAAATCACAGCGCTAACCGCTTACGATGCCAGCTTCGCCAAATTATTTGATGAGCAAGGTGTCGACGTGATGTTAATTGGTGATTCATTAGGCATGGTACTGCAAGGTTGCGAAGATACCTTGTCAGTGAGCATTGACGATATCGCCTATCATACCAAATCTGTACGTAGAGGAACTGAGCGTGCATTTGTAATTGCCGACATGCCCTTTATGACATTTGCCACACCAGAGCAAACCTACCAAAATGCTGCTCAGCTGATGGCGGCAGGGGCCAGCATGGTCAAAGTGGAAGGCGGTGACTGGTTAGTTGAGACAATCAAAGGCTTAAATTTACGTGGTGTGCCAGTATGCGGCCACTTAGGTTTAACACCTCAATCTGTGCACGTGTTTGGCGGCTTTAAGGTGCAGGGACGTGACGATTTACAGGCTGAAAAACTTTTCGAACAAGCACAAGCGCTGGCACAAGCAGGCATTCAAATGTTAGTGCTCGAGTGTGTCCCTTCTTCGCTTGCTGAAAAAATCAGTAAAGCGATAAATATACCTGTCATTGGCATTGGAGCGGGGCCACACACCGATGGTCAAATATTAGTCATGCACGATATGTTTGGTGTAAGTGCGAACTACATGCCTAAATTTTCGAAAAACTACTTGGATATTACCGGCGATATGCGAACAGCAGTCAAAATGTATATCGAAGAAGTACGCAGTGGTACTTTTCCCAGTGCAGAACATAGTTTTAATTAATAGCTAGGACTTAAGGACCAAATATGCAACAAATTAGCGATATTACGCCACTGAGAGAAATTCGTAGAAAGTGGCAAAATGACGGTAAAACCATTGCATTTGTGCCCACCATGGGCAATCTTCATCAAGGCCACTTGCACTTAGTTCAGCAAGCCAAAGAACATGCAGACATTGTAGTGGTGTCTATTTTTGTAAATCCATTGCAGTTTGGTCCAGATGAAGATTTGGCTGCTTATCCTCGTACTATGGAACAGGACAAAGCTGCACTAGAAGCGCTCGGTGTAAACGTACTGTTTACCCCAAAGGCAGAAGACATTTACTCTCGCGGTCTAGAAAAACAAACCTTTGTAGAAGTGCCGGGGTTATCTTATATGATTTGCGGCGCCAGCCGACCCGGCCATTTTCGCGGTGTGGCAACTATCGTTTGTAAGCTATTTAACATGGTGCAGCCAAACATTGCCTTTTTTGGTGAAAAAGACTTTCAGCAATTGCAGGTAATTAAAGCCATGGTGACGGATCTGTCAATGAACTTGCAGATATTTGGTGTTCCCACAGTACGCGAAAGTGATGGCTTAGCTATGTCGTCACGTAATAATTATTTGACCGCAGAGGAACGAGAAAAAGCTCCTGCACTATACGCTTGTATCCAGAAGCTCAGTGAAAATATTGAATTAGGTCGACGCGACTTCAGTCGTCTAATACAACAATCCGTTGACGAATTAACGGAACAAGGCTTACAAGTAGATTACATCGATATTCGTTCAGTTGAAACTTTATTGAGCCCAGGCCATGAAGAGACTGAATTGGTAATATTGGCTGCGGCATTTTTGGGGCGCACTAGACTGATTGATAATATTCAAGTAACCCTTAAATAACTCAACCAACCGATCTTTTTAATTGCGCAAGAGCTTGATCTTCAAGCTCTTTCCACGATTTTGTGAGCTTAGCAATTTGCAACTGCTCTTGTAAAATATTGATTAAATCTTGCTCGGTAGTCAGCGGATTAGCCAACACTACACGAAATACGGTTAATGGATTCAATCCGTATTTTTCAACCGCTAAGCGTGTTCTGGAAACAAAAGACTTTCCAGCTTCACGTTGTTGTTTCTGAACGGCTACATTTAGTTTATCTAGCAATTCACTTTGTTTGCTGCAATGTGCATCCACAAAAGAGGGTTTAACCCGATAAGTTAGCAAAGACAACGTAGGCGCAGTGATAAGCTCAAAATCCTCATGTTCCTCAATCAACTGGGCAAAAGCATGGGCCTTTTCAATACTTTGATCTATCAGCAATTCGTATCCTTGACGACCAAAAATATTAAATGATGCATACACCATCATTGCCATACCGTTTCTAGAGCCTTCTAATGTCGTAGCTCCAAGATCTTTTGAACCTGCACGCAAGATGTATTGAGCGTGATGTCTAACGGCATTGCTGTCTTCAGGGTTTTTGAATACCACCATGCCTGCCCCCATTGGCACATACATTTGTTTATGGGCATCGAGCGTAACCGAATCTGCTTTTTGTATCCCTTTCAACTTGTCTTTGTATCGTTGGGAAAATAATGTCGCGCCTCCCCATGCTGCATCTACATGAAAATGGCAATTTAATTCTTTAGCTACATCCGCCAATTCGTCTAAAGGATCAACGTGGCCGGTTTCTGTCGTGCCTGCAATACCGACTAAAGCGAGTAGCTTATTGCCTCGTTGTTCGAATTCACGACCTGCTGCCAAAGCTTTTTCAGGAGACAAACGCTGTGTCAAACAATCGATAGTTAACATTTGCTCACGACCTAATCCCAGCACATCAACGGCTTTTGAAAGAGAGTAATGTCCACGTTTTGAAGACAAAATCCCCATACTTTCATAACCATAATGTTTTAAGCCTGCGGCTAAACCTTGCTGGGCAACCCCACGAAACTTACCATTCGGCGCTAATGCTTTATTGCGCGCAACCCACAAAGCGGTAATGTTCGCGACAGTACCACCAGAACAAAATGCACCAAGTGACTGTTTTGCACTGTGTAGATGGCTTTTATAAAAGTCTTCTGATTGGCTATAGACCAGCTCATGTAACATACCAATGACTTGCCTTTCCAGCGGTGTAAAAGCTTTCGAGGTTTCAATTTTGACCAAGTTTTGATTTAGTCCAACCAAGAGTTTGGCCAATGGCAAATGAAAATAGGGTAAAGCAGATGTCATATGTCCGATAAATGTCGGTGCATAAGTATTTACCGAATGCGATACGACCTTTTCCAACAATACTTCGGCATGTTTGGTAACAAATTCCGGGGATTCAGGTACTTTGTAATCCTGAAAGTTTTGCTCAATTTCTTCTAGAGACTTTGCTTTAGTCACAACATGTTGGGATAAGAAATCGGACAGATTATCTGACAGATGTTCTTCTATTTGTGCAAGCTTGGAATCTTTACCTTCTGGCTTAGTAAAAACCCGAAATAAATGCTCCAAGCTAGCTGTCGCTTTACCCACTCGCTGTAACCTCTTAATAAAACTATAAGGGGCGGACTTTAGCGCAAAACCGGCACTTCGCCAAATATAAAGCGAGCCAAAGGGGCTAAAAAGTACATTTTTTTAACATTTATGGGGAAGTTTCGTTTTCTGAACTGAAAAAGTGGTGTTATTGTTGTATTTCCGAGCAATTCTGCCCTAACTGATTGAATGATATGACTTGCTTGGACGATTTTAAGGTGTATCGAGGAATTTTATGCACATTACCGAAGTTACGGATCATTTTAATTTAGACAGGATAGTACCTTTTTTCCAACCCATCATGGACGTATCCCATGAACGTGTGTGGCGATTTGAATGCCTTGCAAGACTTGTCACACCCTGCGAACAAACTTTTCTACCTAGCGAATTTTTACATTTAGTTGAAAGACCCCAATCAGTGGCTTTGTTAACTGAAACCATCCTAAATCGTAGCGCACATTATTTTAGAAACCTCAATGTAGCTTGGAATATCAATATCAGCCAACAAGATATGTTAAACCCGGGGTTGTTTGAAATTTTAGCCGAAGCTATGCACGACTATCCAAATCCAAACCGTCTAGGGCTAGAGTTGACCGCAGCCGTAGTACTAGAAAATATCGAAAAATTCCAAACATTCGCAAACGAATGTCAGCGTTTAAATATCGCTATTTATATTGACCATTTCGGCGCTACACCGAGCAATATTAATAGTATTCTTAACTTACCTATCAATGGTATTAAGATTGCTGGAGAATTAATCTCACAGCTAATGGAGAACCAGCAGACCTGTGACTTCGTTAAACATTTCACTCAGTTAGCAACAGACAAAAAGATTACCGTAGTGGCGGTGCACGTAGAAGATAGAGCAACGTTAATAAAATTAACTGATTTAGGTATTCGGTACGCCCAAGGATATTATTATAGTGAGCCCAAACCCGACACGGAGTAGGATGGGATTTATCCCATTTAAGAAGACATCCAACAGGCTTTACGGGCTAAAGCCACTGCTACAAATCGATTTATTATAAACTACTGATTACGCGCCAACTTTTCTGACCGCTCGCCCAGTATTTACGTTCAAATGGTGTTTGCGGCTCGGCATGCTGATACTGACTTAAACTGGCAGTTTTACCTGCGGTTTCAAGCGCTAAGGCAAACTCTTGAATGTAAATATCCCAATTACTTCGTACTTCCAATACGCCGCCTAAACTAACTATATCCTTGAACGCTGCACAGGCATGCCAGCGGCGCTGCACCTGAGAAGACTTTGGATAAGGGTTAGGGTACAGCAAAAAGTGGTGACTCAACTGCCACTTTGCGATATGGGCTAAGCGCCAGAAATCGTTGACGTCAGCGCGAATCACTAAATAGTTAGCAGCGTTTTCGCCGTAATGAGCATGTTTATTAGTACGCAACTCAGATTTATCGATGCCTATTACTAACGCTTCAGGAAACTGATTTGCAATATGTGCGGTACTTTCCCCTACGCCACAGCAAGAATCAAAAATAATCGCTTTTTGCAGCGTTGGATCTTGTTCTACACGCCAACTTTTTACTGCCTCAAATGCGTCTAGGGTATGTTGGTTAAACGGTTTTTGGCTAGAGTTAGCCAAATGTCGAAGCACCAACTCAGGCACCTTTTCATGAGGCCCAAGTTGATTACTAGTGATGTTGCGCGAATTACCATTGAACATAATACTTTTTTGTATAATTTATTGATTAACTACGTATACCAACACCACGATTAATTAGTTGGTAAGCAATGGTAAACATCACTAAATTAAATCCGACCAATAAACCAAGAGAGACTAAATAATTCACATCTGAGATGCCCAAAAATCCGTACCTGAATCCATTCACCATATACACAATGGGGTTGGCTTTACTGACCATCTGCCAAAATTCAGGCAACAACGACAATGAATAAAATACCCCACCCAAATAGGTTAGTGGTGTTAAAACGAATGTCGGCACCATGCTAATGTCGTCAAATGTTTTGGCATAAACAGCGTTAATTAACCCAGCGGTAGCAAACAAAGACGAGGTTAAAATTAAGGTTACGATTATCACTGCAAAATTATGGATTTGGATATCCACAAAGAATAACGACACCAAAGTCACAATAATGCCAATTAATATGGCGCGTGCGACACCTCCTCCAACGAACCCTAGTACTATAATCCAGCTAGGCACAGGTGCTACGAGAAGCTCTTCGATATTCCGCTGAAACTTTGCACTGAAAAATGAAGAACTTACGTTAGCGTAAGAGTTTGTAATCACAGACATCATAATGAGTCCAGGCACGATAAACTCCATATAGGAGAATCCGTCCATCTGACCGATTCTAGAGCCTATGAGACTGCCAAAAATCACAAAATATAGTGACATAGTAATGGCTGGCGGCACTAATGTTTGGATCCAAATGCGTAAAAAGCGGGTACATTCTTTAATCCAAATAGTGCCCAGCGCTGTTAAATTTCTATTCCCCATTACGCTGCCCCCGCTTGTTTTTTTCTACCTGATTCGACCATTCTGACAAACAACTCTTCTAAGCGATTGGCTTTATTACGCATGCTCAACACTGTCACACCTTGTTCAGTCAGTTGTCTGAATACATCGTTTAAACCAATATCTTTTTCAACATCGACTTCCAGCGTGTGATCATCAATATTTCGGAAAACAAAGCCTGTCAATGATGGCTGTTTGGATTGCACCGGTAAGTCGAGCACAAAGGTTTCCATATTTAATTTAGACAGCAAGGCTTTCATGCTTGTGTTTTCGACAATAATACCTTTATCGATGATGGCGATATTACGACATAACATCTCTGCTTCTTCGAGATAGTGAGTGGTGAGAATTATGGTTATGCCTTGTTGATTTATTTCTTTTAGAAACGTCCACATTGAGCGACGAATTTCAATATCCACACCAGCGGTTGGCTCATCAAGAATCAACATTTTAGGCTCATGCATCAAAGCGCGTGCAATCATTAACCGACGCTTCATTCCACCGGATAATTCACGAGCCGGTTCATTGCGTTTTTCCCACAGATCTAACTGCTTTAAATACTTTTCAGCACGTTTTTTGGCAATATTTCGCGGCACACCATAATAGCCAGCTTGATTAACCACTATCTGGTGAAGAGTTTCAAATTGATTGAAGTTGAATTCTTGGGGTACTAATCCAATGCAAGATTTCGCCGCCACTAGATCGTCGTCTACGGAATGGCCGAATACGTTGACCGTGCCGGAAGACTTATTCACTAGCGAACTAATAACCCCAATCGTTGTGGACTTTCCTGCACCATTTGGACCCAACAATGCGAAAAAATCGCCTTCATTGACATGTAAATCGATCCCCTTTAACGCCTGAGTTCCTCCTTTGTAGGTTTTTGTCAGGCCAGAAATATCTAAGGCTTTCATAGTGTATCCCAATTCATTTTTTGCTTTATTTTGCTTTTTAGTACCCAAACAACCGCTAAATGCTGGTTTCGACGGGGATTCGTTCGATTGTATTTTGATGTTACCTGAAGGTGAGTAGGTCAGGCCACTTCTTTATATGCTGCCATTTTGACACAATTCAAGTATCGAAGAACATTTAGTCGCGCTATAGCGACAATACTTATACACAATGGTTTACAGTTTTTCACCTACGGTGTTAACGTACCCCAAAATAGCCATAAATAAGCAATAATAGGACACCTATGAGCCAAGAAAATTACCCTATCGGCACACCTGGGCAGCCTTGGGGCGACGCTGAAAAAGCCCAATGGTTAAACAACCAAGTAGTTAAACGTGAGTATAACGTAGAAGTGTTGGCTAAGTTAGCAAGCTTAGATTCGGATTTTGAGGTCATCCAATACGGAGCCTTGCCATACGATCAAGAACGCTACCCGCTATATGCTTTAAAGTCCAAACAATGGGATGAGAATAAACCAAACATACTGATTACAGGCGGTGTGCATGGATACGAAACCAGTGGAGTGCAAGGTGCGATTCGGTTTGCCCAAAGCAGCGCTAGCGAATACCAGTCTCAATTCAATTTCGTTATTTTGCCGTGCTTGAGCCCTTGGGGATACGAAACGATCAATCGTTGGGACCCGAAAGCAATCGACCCAAACCGTTCTTTTTATCCAGACTCCCCCGCTCCGGAATCTGCGTTAGCGATGCAATTTGTAAATGGCTTAAACCTTGATTTTCTCGCCCATTTCGATCTTCACGAAACGACCGATACTGATAACTCTGAGTTTCGCCCAGCGCTTGGCGCAAGAGATGGTAATTATCAAGCCGTTTGGGAGATCCCCGATGGTTTTTACGGTGTAGGAGACAGCAATAAACCTGTGCCTGACTTTCAAAAAGCCATTATCGAATCGGTTGAAAAAGTCACCCATATTGCGCCAGCAGATGCTGATGGAAAATTGATAGGCACCCCTTTGGCACAGCGCGGCGTTATCAATTATGACAAACGCAAACTTTTCCTGTGCGGCGGATTTTCTGGAGCGGAATACGTCACAACTACAGAAGTGTATCCCGACAGTCCTCAAGCTGATGACGAAAATTGCATTCTAGCTCAGGTAGCCGCCATTACAGGCGGACTTGATTATCTAAAACAAGGCAATTAACTCGTCACTGCTACTTTTAATGCCCGCACCACATATCGTAATTCTGGATTAGGTGCGGCGCTATTAAATGGATAACAAGTGATCAACGTCAATTCGTCGTCGATACCCGATTCGGTCAAATTAATCTGATTTTGATGGGCAATGCGTACTTCTTGCACCTTATATTGCGTAATTTGACTGGCCGTTTCAGTGGTGATCACTTCGCCTATTTTAATCTCTTGCAACAACGAAAAATGCGTATCGCGGTGCCCTGTAATCACCGCATTTCCTGACTCTCCAGGAAACGGCGTACTGCTTAAATGTCCGGGACCAAACGCCATCACTCGACCCGTAGCGCCTGCCAATACATACAGAGTTTCATCAGCAATCGTCAGCTTAGCCACAGGCCAGGTGTCAGCCCAAGCCCACGGCGTTATCTTTTCGCCTGTTTGCACTGATTCCTGCCATGCATCGGCAATCAAGTATTGTGCTAAAATTGCCTTCGCATGAATATAACCGCTTGACGCGAACAAGTAAGCGCTTGCCAGGAAACACAAACTTGCCCATTTGTATCGCCAAATGGCACCGAAAAATCGAACCCTCAACGGTGCCTTGTGAAAATGACCGTACATATTCCGATCCCCATCAATAATAGTGCTAAAATCCATTGCAGTTGCGCAGGCGTGGCTGTTTGTGGCAATAAACCGACTGAATTCTTTGTTCCTTTGGGAAGATGCGATTTAACATGTCCATCACGACTCGTGTCTTGTGCAGTAGGAGTCACATCAACCGCCACCAAACTGGTCATATCGCTTACCAAATGATGTGTCATGGCGACTTGCTCGATCTGTTTGTTAATTTCGTCATAGTCATGCCCAAACCTTTTATCTCGGTCTAGTTGCGTGATTTTGCGGCGCGCCCACAACACATCCAGTCCTTTCGCATTTCCTGCATTTAACAATGACAGTGATTTCTGCCAATACTGATTTTTAAGATTCCCAGTAACTGTTAAGTTGTCAATAAGGTTTTTAGTTCGATAGCTGACCATCAGAGGTTCACCCTTATACAAATCGGGGAAATTTCGAGGATAATATTCAACGTCATCAGAGAAATTCAACAGCAGATCGCTCAATAGAGGATGTGTCAGTTTGGTAAACAACGCTTGCATTCGTTCTTGCACAGTATCAATTGAACCAATATAAGTGAAAGTGCCTTTGCCCATTCGTGCCGCTTCTGTCATAAAGAAACTATTCGGTGCTGACCCTATACCAACCGTAAACAAACGACTTTTTTGCACATTTTGTTGAATATACTCGAACAAGGTTACTTCGTTTCCTACGGAACCATCGGTAATGAAAATAACCTGGCGAATTCGCTCGTTTAATTGCGCTTGTTGACCAAGAGCCAATTGCAATGCGGACAACATTTCAGTACCACCATCGGCGCTCAAATTTGTCACATATTCCATTGCCATTGATTTATTTTGCGCGTTGGCGGCTTGAGCAGTAGGCCACATTTTACGAGCGGTAGAGTCAAATTCCACTAAATTAAATGTGTCTTCTACGGGTAGTTGCTGAATCGCATAATTTAGCGCATCTTTAGCCTGTTGCATTGAATCACCGGCCATAGAACCTGACGTATCTATTACAAAAACAACTTCTCTAGGTAAGCTTAATGATTCAGTCTCGGTAGTCGGTGGCATCAACATTACCATGCCATATACGTTGTCTCGAGTACGTTCAACAAAATGTGCGGCTTTAGGCTGCTGATTTGATTCGGGCTGCCAACTGAGTACAAAATCTTGATTGGCAATCATGTCTTGCTGGAGGGAAATTTCGTATGCGCCTGGTGATTTTTCGAGTTGGTGGATGGGATGGAATTCACTATTGATATTTTGCACTTCAAACCCAGTATTTAATCTAATATTAATCGCCACTTTGTGCTTGGGCTCAGGCTCGGTAGCTGCTTGCGTATTTAACGCTTGATCAGCTTTGTAAATTGGCAAAGTCATTCCCCAACCGCTATCTGCAATTTCTTGTGGATCAGACTCCAACCCTACTTTGGGTAAATAACGGGGTGTTGTGGTAGTTGGAAACCGAACACTAAACGTATCTTCGTCATAGGCCACAGCTTGTTGATATTCAATAGTGACCCGAATAGACTCGCCAGGACCAATATTTGCTACTGAATTCTTGAATAAATTGGGGCGTTGTTGCACCAATAAACTAGCTTTTTTACCTTCTTTTTTTGCTTGTTCGTAGATAGCTTTGGCTTTTTGTTTAGGGTGTATCTGACCAACAATTCGACGTTCACCAATTTGCATTTCTAAATGATCTACAGCCGCATTTTCAGGCAGTGGAAATACGTAAATTCCATTTACCCATTCGTCACTGGTATTAGTAAATATCTGAGTCACTTTTGCCCGCGCAACCAAACCGGTAATATTCATATCAACGCGAGTATCTAAAAGTGGTGACAGTAAATAGCCTTGCTGTCCTTGTTTTTGTAGAAAGAAACTTCCTTGTTCAACTTGTTGGTAATCATTTACATATACTGGGGGTTTATCACCCTTAACCGATTCATATGACACATCAATTTTGAAAGTAGATTGTGTATTGTTTTTCTCATCGATACTCTCATCCTTAAGTAACGGCGTTGCATATTGCAACGCCCCTATGATGAAAAGTAGCGAAAGGACTATGACAAATCTCAGACGCTTTATCACGGCCTCTCTCCTTATAAATTAGATGCGGTCATAGATTGCTGGCCTTCGGCTACGCGCACTAACACTCTGCGGTCGAAAAAGAAATCTTCGCTAGAGCTTTGTGCAGAAACAGGCTGTGTCTCCCCAAACGATAGAGTAAGTACTTGCTCCTCCTTAACCCCTCTAGATAATAGGTAGTCTTTAACACTTAACACGCGCTGCTCAGATAAAGCTTGATTGTACGAATCATCACCACGACTATCGGCAAAACCCGACAAGCTAACGACTAACTTTGGATTATTATTTAGCCCTTGAGCGAGTAAATTTAATTGCGGTTTAAAATGTGACTCAAGCACATAAGATGCAGTACGAAATTGTATATTTGATTCCATTTCCTGCATCACACGTTCAATTTCTTTATCCAATGCCACTAGTTGAACCTTGCTTTGCTGTTGCACTTGTTCATATTGTTTTTGCAAAGCCAGTAGCTGAGATTCTTGACGAGAAAGTTGCGACTGCGTTTTTGCCAACTCTTGCTCACTCGCTTCAAGGGCATTATCGTTATTCACGTCTTCAGCAATTAAGACACCAAAAATACCGCCGACAATCGCCCCTATCGGTCCTGCGACCAATCCACCAGCGACAGCACCAGAGCCAAAACCGATAGCTTCGTTGGTTTGAGCTTCGATACTGCGCGATTCAGATGAAGGACCTGCCAACACGTTTGCAGAAAGGCTGATTGCGATTGCAGTAAGTGGAAATAAAATGCGTTTTTTCATAGTAGTTCTCCAAAAGAGTAAGTTTTTGTTGTTGTGTTGTTTCGATGGAGTCTATTAAAACGTGACTTTCTGACATGAAATGCGTACAAAAATGGCAATGTGGCGAGCAAATGTGGCGAAAAAATGGAAATTGCGCCAATTCAGCGAAAAGGACATTGGAAGAGCTTTGTTTTGCGATATAGTTATTAACACTAGATGTAACAGCAGGAAGAAGCGGTAAACAGATGTCAAAGCGCATAGCCATTGTAGAAGATGACCCAGCCATTCGGGAGAATTATGCCTCAGCGTTACAAAAGCAGGGCTATGATGTGCTTACTTACAGCAGTCGACCTGAAGCAGAGCAGGCATTTATGCAACGGCTGCCTGATTTAGCCGTGGTCGATATTGGTCTAAATGAAGAGATAGATGGCGGCTTTATGCTTTGCCAACAATTGCGTTCGTTATCTAAAACCTTACCCATTATTTTCTTTACTGCTCGGGATAACGACTATGACACCATTTGTGGCTTGCGTATGGGTGCAGACGATTACCTAACCAAGGATATCAGCTTGCCACATTTACTGGCTAGAATTGCAGCGTTATTTAGGCGTACCGAATTATTAAATCAGCCGCAAGTTGCCACCGATTTAATTCAATCTGGCGCATTATTGATGGACAGCAATAGAATGACAGTAAGTTGGGATAATCACCCCATCGAGCTTACCGTCACGGAGTTTTGGATGTTGCACGCGATTGCCAAATACGCGGGACATGTTAAAAGTCGGCAGCAATTGATGGATGAATCTAAGATGGTAGTTGACGATACAACTATCACGTCGCACATAAAACGCATTCGTAAAAAGTTTATGCAGTTGGACGCTTCTTTTGATCGCATCGAAACCGTATATGGAATGGGCTATCGCTGGAAATCTAGCTAAATCATGAACCGAATTCGCTTTGGCATTCGCCTAAAACTTTTACTCCTATCGTTATTTCTATTTACGATTCCATGGCTTGGTTACCAATATGTGTGGGAGCTAGAAAGTTATTTACGCACAGGCCAAGAACAAACAATGGAGGGCACGGCCAGAGCTGTAGCCACTGCTTTGCACGAACGCCCCTCTCTTTTTGATAGTCAATCCTCTTATCTGCAAGATGTAAAACCTGGCACTGATTTGTATGCCCACAAAATTATTGACCCAATTCAATTAGATGGCTTGCTAGATGATTGGGTCGATTACCGGCATTTATCCTTGCTGTACTCAGAAATGCAATTGATTGAACAAAATGAATTTTATGATCCTGAGAGTTTTCACTTTGAACATATGGTGGGCCAATACAATAAGTATCTTTACGCGATGTTTGAAGTGGTTGACGATCACTTAATTTATCGGCCTAAAAATAGTTTACGTGTGGATAGAAACGATTATCTGTTGATCGCGGTAACTGACCCACAGGGCGCGTTTAGACGCTACATAGTTGCGCCTCAACAATCAGGCTGGGTTAATGCTTATTTACTTGATGAAAATCCAGAATCGTTACGTCCGCTAACATTGGAGACTGCCATCCAGGGAAACTGGCAAGAAACTGAAGTTGGCTATAATGTGGAGCTGCGTTTTCCGCTGGAAATCATGTCAAGCAAGATTGCATTTGCCATTGCCGATGTTGACGACTTACAAAGCAAAGCTCGTAAATACATTATTGGTACCGCGAACCCAAACAAATCCGATTCTCTTGGTACGGTATTGGTTCCTTCCCCTGAAATTGAAAAGATCCTCAAGGGATTAAAATATTCAAATGCCAGAGTGTGGGTGGTAGACAAACACATGCGCGTGTTAGCTCGCTCTGGTTCTATTCAAGACGCAACCGGTGTACGCACCTCACCAGCTCCTCGCAAACGGGATACGCTTTGGCGTCGCATCGAACAAGACTGGTTATTTCCGTTGTACTACCAGATTTTGACCAAACCGCCAGCGGGTTTTGTGGATGAACTAGAAAATGCGTATGCCTTAAAAGGACAAGACCTAGCCAAAGCCCTAACCGGTGACGCCAGTTCTCAATGGCGATTATCGCCAGACAACAAAGCGGTAGTGTTATCTGCTGCACATCCTATTTTTATTGATGAAAAAGTCATGGGCGCAGTGGTGGTTGAACAAACTACCCATGGTATTCGCACCTTAAGAAACCGTGCATTAGAACAGCTATTTCATGTCATTATTGCAGTGGTTTTATTGGGGACAGCAGCATTATTTTTGTTTGCTTCACGTATTTCTTTTCGGATCAGTAAGTTACGTAACGAAACAGAATCAGCAATTGATGAGAATGGCAAAATTCTCGGTAATATTCCACGTTCCACTACCCAAGATGAGATAGGCGATTTATCGCGCACCTTCCACAGTGTGCTCGATAAGTTACAACAATATAATCATTATTTAGAAAACATGAGTTCGCGTTTATCCCATGAATTACGCACGCCAGTGGCGATTGTAAAGTCGTCGTTGGAAAATCTATCCATGGAGCAAAACAATGGCGACGATGAACAAGAAAAACAGCAGTATATTGCGCGCGCCCAATCGGGGATCCGCCGTTTGAGTAAAATACTCAGCAATATGAGTGAAGCCACGCGTTTAGAACAAGCAATCCAATATAGTGAACGAGAAAATTTCGAACTCGCTGAAATACTCAACGGCTGCACCGAAGGTTATGGTGTTGCTTATCCGCAAAACCAATTTGCTTTACATACTCATGGCATTCGCAAAACATTAAATGGATCGCCTGAATTATTTGCGCAGATGCTAGATAAGATCATTGCTAATGCTGTGGAGTTCAGTCCTAAAGAAAGTACAATTATACTGTCTTTAATGGAGAAAAGTGGGCATATCACACTCACAATTGCCAATATCGGGCCGAAATTACCCGACAACATGCACGAGCAACTACTAAATTCGATGGTATCGGTTAGGGAGCATCAAACCGAACAAGAAACCCATTTAGGGTTAGGTCTTTATATCGCCAAGATTATCGCCGAATATCACAAAGCAAAAATCCACATTCAAAACCGTGAAGATGAAAAAGGCGTGGAAGTAGTCATCCGCTTGTAGGCAGTGGCTTTAGCCCCGCAAAAAATTCATTCACTGCTCTGGGGTAAATCCCAGCCTACATATTTATAGCCATTGTTGATTTTTACTTTGTTCAATAAACCAAGCTAAGGCATTCCCAGCTTTTGTCTTGTCCCAAGCCATGAAAATAGGAACGGCGGGGCGATGTAACGAGGTGGATTTGGCAACCAATTCACCTGTTTGCAATTGATTTCGGACTAAATGTAACGGCAAAAAGCCCACTCCCAACCCTGCGACTTGTGCGTCCCGTTTTGCGAGCATAGTAGGTACTCGAATAACTTGCTTGCTCTCAAATATCCCACTTGATCGACTAGGCAAATTACGCGAACTGTCTGCCACCACAATCGCTGGGAATGCTTTGATATGTTGTCCTTCCAATATACCGATAAACTCTGCTAATGGATGATCTTTAGCAACCACAAAGACAAATTCAATTTCGCCGATTTGATGCACATCAAAAGGCCCTTTGGGTAACTCTCCTGTCACTCCAATTGCCAAATCACATCGCTGTGAATACAACGCATCCCAGCTGCCACCAAGCGCTTCTTCAAGTACAGTAATTTCCAGTTGTTTTTCCAATCGACAAAAACGCTTCAATAAGTCGTTTACAGGCTGGTTTTGAATAATCGTATCTTTGGCGATAGTGAGTTTGGTTTCCCAGCCGGACTCTACTTGCTTAACTTTATCCTCTAAACGTGAGGCGGCTTCTAAAATTACATGTCCTTCAGTTAATAACACAAGTCCAGCCTGCGTTAATATCGCGCGCTTTCCTTTGCGGTCGAACAATTCTACGCCTAGTTCCGACTCCAATTTCTGCATCGTGTAAGTTAGCGCTGAAGGCACTTTAAATAACGCTTTGGCCGCTTCAGCAAAGCTACCTTTTTTGTCTATTGCGTCTAAAACTCTTAGCGCTTCTAACGTAATCGCATGATGCATAATCTAATTATCCTCAACCTAAAAAGCCTAGAAATCATTCTAGGCTTTGTTGTTTTGATTTAATTTAGCCGGGTAAGTCGAATATTAATGCTAAAGCTTGATGCTGAGACGCATTTTCTATATTCAAGCTCATTTCTTTTTCAATTTTTAACCCGTCAGCTGTTTCCAACTCATGTTGGTTTATCGATAATTTTCCCTGCACTTGATGGATATAATATTTTCGAGTTTCATCAAGCGGAAGTTCAATTTTCTCACTCGGCGAAAGAATTAACTGACTTAACGACGCATCTTGTTTAATCGACAGCGTACCGTTTTCCCCTGTTGGAGTAATGATTGGCGTCAAACCGACTGCATGACCAAAATTCTTTTGTTGATAACCAGGTTGACCACCAAATTCATTAGGTTCAATCCAAATCTGCAAAAAGGTCAACAAATCGGTTTCAGAACCATTGTACTCACTGTGCTGGACACCTCTCCCGGCTGACATCAACTGGAATTCACCTTTTGGTAAAGATTGAACATTTCCCATGCTATCTTTGTGTTCAATCACACCATGAGTAACAAAGCTAATAATTTCCATATCTCGGTGCCCGTGAGTACTAAATCCAGCGCCGGGAGATACAGTGTCATCATTGATAACGCGTAATTTCGAAAACCCCATATGTTTTGCGTCATGGTATGAACCAAACGAAAAAGTGTGTTTACTGTCTAGCCAGCCGAAGTTTGCTGAGCCGCGATCTTGCGCTTTACGTAAAGAGAACATACCGCCTCCTACTTAACCAAGTATTTTACAATGACATTGTCTAAGGACAGTTTTCCTGCACCAGAGATTACCAATGAAACAGATGCCGCCAATAAAGCTAAACCGAATTCGTAACCACCATTAGACATAAACAAGCCATTTCCAATGTGCACAGTTAGAATGGCAACAACCATAGTGATTGCGGTAACTATTGCCGCTGGTCGCGTTAATAAACCAAACAATATTAATAATCCGCCAAAGAACTCAGTTGCTCCGGCTAATACGGCCATCAAATAACCCGGCTCTAATCCAAGAGACGCCATAAATTGACCCGTTCCTTCCAAACCATAACCACCAAACGCGCCGAACAGTTTCTGTGCGCCATGGGCGATAAATATGATCCCAACAGGAATTCTTAGTGCTAACGCTGCAAAGCTATTGGTTGAACTGAATATATTAGTTAAAAATGATTTACTCACGATATTACCCTCAATTTATTTGAATTTAAATATCTTAAAAACTCGTATTGTTTTTAAGGAAACTGAGGTCAGTATACTGATGTGAAAAACTTATAAAATCGGAACATTTTGACTTATTAATTCAAAATTTTTGAATATTATAGAATTGAAGATGAAATGGGACAAATCCCATCCTACATATCCTGTAGCAGGGGCTTTAGCCCCTGAATCCTACGCAAAAATGGGATAATCCCATCCTACATTTTGTGTAGCAGGGGCCTTTAGCCCCTGAATCCATTACATAGTGGGGAAACTCCCCACTTTATCCTTTAACGTTCACAACTTGGGAAAGGGTATGGACGACTTCTACCAAATCGCTTTGCATCTCCATAACCTTGTCGATGCTTTTGTACGCACTGGGTATTTCATCGATAACACCTTCATCTTTGCGACATTCAATGCCTTTGGTTTGCGCTGTCAAATCGTCCACAGTAAAGGTCTTTTTGGCCTTTGTCCGAGACATTTTACGACCCGCGCCATGGGCACAACTACAAAACGATTCTGGATTTCCCTTGCCTTTAATAATGTAAGACTTTGCGCCCATTGAGCCAGGAATAATCCCTAATTCAGATTCTCTTGCCCGAATAGCACCTTTGCGCGTAACCCAAACACTATGACCATCGTGTAACTCCTTTTCTACAAAGTTGTGATGACAGTTGATTGCCTCTTTGGTTACCGTAAAAGGTTTCAATCTAAACGTTAGTGAGCGCAATACGGCTTTCATCATGTGTTCACGATTTAACAGAGCATAGTCTTGAGCCCATGCGACCGCTTCAACGTAATCATTAAAGTACTGCGTTCCCTCTTTTAAATAACCCAGATCTTTATCCGGCAAATTGATTTGATGGATCTCCATTTCTTTGCGTGCAAGGCGAATGAAATATTGGCCGATCATATTGCCGATGCCACGACTGCCCGAATGTAACATCACCCAAACATCATCATTTTCATCTATACAAATTTCGATAAAATGATTTCCCGACCCCAGCGTACCAAGCTGATTAGCGAACTTTTTGGCGCTACCATGTCGACTAATTTGCGGATGCTTTGCGAGGATTTTATCTAGATTCATCGCCATTGCAGAGCCACCCTGCAATTGCTCATATTTATGATGTCCACCAGCACCTAATGGCACTGTGCGCTCAATATCCTGCCTGATTTGTAGTAAATTATCAGGTAACTCAGATGCTTTTAGGGACAAACGCACCGCATTCATGCCACAACCAATATCCACTCCCACTGCAGAAGGAATAATCGCATCAGTGGTAGCAATGACTGAACCAACGGTCGCACCAACACCTAAATGGATATCAGGCATTCCAGCCACATGTTTAAAAATAAAAGGTAAGCTAGCCACGCGACGCATTTGCGCTAACGCTTCATGCTCTACCTCATCGGTCCATATTTTGACCGGCTTTTGATTGTCTTTCGCCGACAACAGCGTTACAACCGGCATTGTTATTCTCCTTTTTTACTAAGACTTCACGCGTCTATAAATCAGTAATTAGCGGTGAAAATGAAAAAGGTAAACCAACATCCTTGTCAGCTCCTTGTTGATCGTTCGACCTAAGACTGTCCTAATCGATTATCGTGTTAGGTCAATTTCACGGTTTCCCGCAACAATTGATCAACTCCTCCATACACATTCAAATTTGCCACTTTTTCAGACACTTTCTCAAGTGACTCAAGCTCTTTCAAACGCAATAATGTAGGATTGTTTTCCATCATTTTGGCAGTGTTCTGCAAGCTTCTGGTTGCCGCAGTTTCTTCGCGACGCTTGATCACGTTAGCTTCTGCCGCTTTTTGCGCCTCTACCACCTGATTAAGAATCGCCTTAATCTCACCCGGTAAGATGATGTCCTTCACCCCAACTCTTTCAAGACTAACCCCAACGGATTTCAACTCTTGCTCAACCAATTCCTTTACGGTCTGGTTTACATACAATTTATCTTCAAGCAGAGCGTCCAAAGTCTTAGTACCTACAGCCTCGCGTAGCGCTAACTGCATTGATTTGTAGATAAAATCATCCAAATCATCGACTTGCTCTGCGGCAAGCACTGGATCCAACGTTTTCACCGTTGCGGTTAAATTAACCCGCACTGTTACCCGGTCTTTGGTCAAAATATCTTGACCAGACACTTCCCGATTACGCGAGCGTAAGTCGTAGGTTTTCACCTCGATTTTGTTGCTCAACTGCCAGAATCCGTACATACCAGCCGTTAGCATACGCATGAATTTCCCATCCACATACAACAAAGCAACATGTTGGGGTTTCACCTCAACCATCGCCACTGGAGCACGCTTAACCGAGTTTTTGGTAGCAAGCAATTTGGTTACTTCATTCTTACCACGATGCTTGATCTCTTCTAAAACCGTTCTGGTTACTTCAAGATCGCCACCTAATGCCACTCTGTCTAAACGGAATTCACCCGCAGATTTCCATAAATGTAGGATTTCACCTGGGGCAACAACGCCACAAAGCTGGTTATCAATATATAACAAACCTAATTCGTCATTACCTAACCGCCAAACATGCACCAACTCCGCCACTTCAGGATAAGTTCTAATTAAATAGAAAGACTCAGGATCTGAATAATACATGCTGTTAGCTGCAAACTGTTTCACCGTGAGCGCATTGGTAAAATCCCATAGACGGTGCACACCTGGGCTTAGCACTCGTTCAAACTGTTGATTTCGATACAGAAACGCAACTGTGTTTTCTGCAACGATAAATACTTTTTTAAATTTTCCTTGTTCTGTCATGAGAACTTCTCCTTTTCTATATTTATGCCTCAACACACTTTTTGAGTATGTGACACAAGGGGTAACTAACTTGCGTGAATTGACAGCAAACAAGGTTGACTTGATAGGCTTGGCAATCCGATTGCCTAAACACTACATCCTTACAGTGCCTACCAAATCAATGTTGCTTGTGCGAATTCACCACAGCGGTTACTCACTAGCCTTATGTCGGGCTATTACAATGTATGTGGGACTCGAACCCACAGGGCTTTCGCCTTTACCTTCCTTAGTTCAATCATCAATCAAACTATGTCGTTTGAGGTGTATTCACACCAATTTAAGTGGTGCTCTTTCCGAGATATACACCCTTGGCAATGCCACGTGTATCAGGTTGCCGTTAGAAACAACTCCGCTTCGTTAAAAACAATTACAGTATTACAAGTGCTGTGCCAGAAAATAAAAACACCAAATAAAAAATATAAGCAATTGATATATATAAATTTATTTAGATCCAATTAAATCGCAAATGAAAACACAGCTTCACAATAATTATCTATTTAGATATATTGATATCTTTATCGATATGGATTATTTATGAACCGCAAAAACGTCATGTTTGCCAATTTAGGCGTGGTAAAAGACCACAAAGGCCGTGGCGCTAAACGCTGGCAGACATGGCGCCCAACAATTAGTGCAGTAATGCAAGATGATTTTCAAGTAGATAGGTTGGAGTTGTTTTATGAACCGTCACACCTTGATTTAGCCCGGCGCATAAGTGCGGATATTGCAGAGGTGTCACCTGCTACAGACGTGGTGCTGGTCGAAGCAACATGGAATGATCCTTGGGATTTTGCCGATGTATACAACTGGTTGTATCAACATGCCAGCCACTATAATTTCGATACCGATAAAGAAGATTATTATCTCAATATCACAACGGGCACGCACGTTAACCAGATATGCATGTTCATGCTAAGCGAAGCACAAATTTATCCTGCTTCTAAACTGGTTCAGGTTTCCCCCGATCCAAACGCCGAAAATCGCGCTAAAGGTACGATAAGTATTGTTGATTTAGATCTCTCCAAATATGCCGCACTAGCAGCCAGATTTTCAGAACAATCAGCATCGGCCCAAGATTTCCTTAAAGCAGGTATTCAAACGCGAAATGCAGCGTTCAATAGCTTAATTGAAGAAATAGAACAAGTAGCCATCAGTGCAACCGACCCAATGCTGTTGGAAGGGCCGACAGGTGCAGGTAAAACCCAGCTCGCCAGACGGATCTACGAATTAAAATCGTCCCGCGGCGGTGTGATGGGCAGTTTGATTCAGGTGAATTGTGCCACTTTGGTGGGTGATGGAGCCATGTCAGCTTTATTTGGTCACATCAAAGGGGCCTATACCGGTGCGCAAAGTGCTAGAGATGGCTACTTAAAAAACGCTGATCAAGGCATACTTTTTCTGGATGAAATAGGCGAACTTGGATTAGATGAACAAGCCATGTTGTTACACGCTATCGAAGAAAAACAATTCTATCCTGTAGGCAGTGACAAAGCCGTTTATAGCGATTTCCAATTAATTGCGGGGACCAACTTGGATTTACGCCAAGCAGTGGTGCAAGGGAAGTTTCGTGAAGACTTATTAGCTAGAATTGATTTATGGAACTGGCGTTTACCGGCACTTAAAGAGCGTATTGAAGATTTCGAAGCAAATTTAGACTTTGAATTACGCCAGTATGCTCGGTTGAACAATGTGCACATTCGTTTTGGTAGTGAAGCTAAAAAACGTTTTTTACAGTTTGCAATGAGTGAAAACGCCTTGTGGACCGCTAACTTTCGCGATCTAAATGCCAGCGTTAAACGCATGGCTACCTTAAGCAACGAGGGACGCATAGGCTTGCAAACGGTTGAAGCTGAAATTTTACGTTTAAACAAACGTTGGCATGGCACGAAACAAACCCATGACGTTGTTTTAAGCCAATTTATCGACGACGAACAGCTTGCGACCTTGGATATGTTTGATCAATTACAGTTGCAAAATGTAATACAGATATGTCTGAGCTCAAATAACTTAGCAGACGCGGGTAGAAAGTTATTTAATGTGAGCAGGCAAAACAAAAGTAGCGTGAATGATTCACATCGGCTACGGGTGTACTTACAAAAATTTGGGCTTAAATTTTCGCAACTAGAACATGAATGAAGTAGGTTATTTTCAATCTGGTGCAATAAATGTCCTATATTCCTGTTCTAATTTCAAAGAATGAGAAAACAATCGGTTGGTTATAAAAAATGCGTCAAAAAAAATCGGATAAACAATCAGGGAATTGGCTCAAGCTGGTGATGGTTATGGTAGTTGCCGTCGGTGTCTATTTCGCTTACCAGCAGCTCCAACGTCATTTAGGCCAGCAAGCAAGAGATAATATTCGCATAGAGATGTTAGATTTCGACGTTGCTTTGGCTAAGGCACAAGCACATGAAAAATTGATACTCGCTGATATGTCAGCAATTTGGTGCCCTACCTGTCGCAAGTTGGACAGCACGATTTTTTCCGATGAACGTGTTCAACAAGTCATCGACAACAACTTTGTATTTGCTCGGATAGACTATGACACAGAGCAAGGACAAGATTTCGCACAACGTTATCGAGTTAGCGGATATCCTGTGTTGTTAATCTTAGATGAACAAGGTGAGAAGCTAACCCGTTTACCGCTTTCATTTGACCCAATGGAGTTTATTGGTAACTTAAACAAGGTGTTGAGCACCCAACAAAAGGCGTTAGCAAACTAACGCTTTTTGTAAGCTCAAAACTATTGATAAAAATACAGTTCTAAAATTGCATACGGCACTTACTTGGCAATGCCGTGTATTCCACTGTAGATTGACTACAATCCCAACTAATTCCTTGTCCTGTGGATTCAGGCGTAATCACCAAATTTCCATAGACACCAGAGTCGTCGTTAAAGTGCACGTAAATAACGCCATTATCCACTTCCATTGAGCGAATTTGCGAACTAGTTAGGTCGCCAGACAAGTCCAGTACTTCAATACTTTCTGGCCACTTTTGCTCGGACAATGCATAGATTTCAACCGCCATCATCACAGTGTCTGTCATCATATGAGTTTCTGCCAATTGAGCTTTTTGTATATAGCTTTGATAGGCTGGAATCGCAATGGCTGCAAAAATACCAAAGATAGCGGATAGCGGAAACAAAACGGCAATAACCACCACAACCGTACCTTTCTCTTTTCCCGCTGAAACGCCTTGATTATATTTTTTATTCCATTCGTCCTGGGAAGTACACAGAAATACGATGCCTTCTATTAAACCCACAATAAACGGAATATAAGTCCAACAAAGCAATAAATAAAAGATGCCCCACCATTGCCCTAGGAAAAACCGGTGAAAACCAAATATGCCGCCGAACAACGCAAGTGCGGCTGCAGCGATTCTACTTTTATAATGAAAGGTATCCTGAATTTCACCGCAACTTGGACATTTGGGTGACTCGGTTGGGATTAATATTCCACATTTTTTACACTGGCTTTCCATGCTAACTCCTTATTTTTGATGACATTATATTCAGATTAAGGAGAAGCTGACAAGTAAAGGTATTTGTCAGCGAGGCTTTAGCCTCGAGAGGTAGAATCAAATAATCCACGGAATAAATCCCGTGCTACACCTGTAGACGGGGCTTTAGCCTCGTGAGATAGAATTAAACAAGCCACGGGATAAATCCCGTGCTACACCTGTAGGCGGGGCTTTAGCCTCGTGAGGTAGAATCAAATAATCCACGGAATAAATCCCGTGCTACACCTGTAGGCGAGGCTTTAGCCTCGTGAGGTACAATCAAACAAACCACGGGATAAATCCCGTGCTACACCTGTAGGCGGGGCTTTAGCCTCGTGAGATAGAATTAAACAAGCCACGGGATAAATCCCGGGTTACACCTGTAGGCGAGGCTTTAGCCTCGTGAGGTATAATCAATTAATCCACAGGATAAATCCCGGGCGACATCGGCTACCTAGATAAATAACACAATTTAATTGACGTTGACGCCGCGCACCCAATACATAAACTTTTGTCGTTTCGTTAAGTCGATTTTTTCTGATTGATTGAGCAAGAGATTAATTTGAGTTTGTAATTCTTGATCTGCTATTTCAGGAACTGGCACTAAATGCCCATCGCTATCTTCATCCAACTGACCGCGGTTAAACTCTAAAATAGCGGTCAGAGTGACTAAATTCGCTTCTCGTATGCCAGCTCCGGATTCGTAGTTTCGCATAGCAAGATAACGCGCCCTATTTACATATCGTTTAATATTTCTAGGGGTGCGATGAGAGATCCCTAGTACTTTTGCCCATAAAGAGACTGCGTGAAGAAATTCATCGGAATCATTTTCAACAATGCGTTTGCGTTGTCTAAATCGTTCTACACGAATTAACAACGCAAACAACGTCAACAATAACACTGGGAGCATTAACCAATAGACGTATTCCTTAGATTCAAAGGTTTTGTAATTTAGTATTTTGGGTTGTTCAGACTGCATGGTCGTTTCTATGCTGCTTTCTTGTTGTTGAACAGCAAGATTATCACCTTCAGTGTTTTGTTGTGTTGTGGCAGTTTCAATAACGGGTTTGTCAACTGATGATATAGGTTGCTCATTATTGATGAGGCTTGAGAAATAACTGCCTATTAGGAAACTGGCAATAAATACTAGAAATATCAGCAACGGCTTTAACCAAGTAAATTTGGCCTCTGGCGGTGCTGAAATATTACTAGATACCAAACCATCGAATTGATCACTTGACGCAGTAGGCACGGGAATTTCAATATTGATAATCTTTTCAAGGTAACGTTTAGCTTTGATTTTTAACGCATCTTGATCAACATCAGTATGGGTACTCTGATAATAACTACAAATAGCATTCTCTATAGGCTCTCTTTCCATCCCAACAATAATGTAGCAGTCACCACTGGAAACGAGATAGTTAATTGTTTCCATCACATCCATAATTCGTTGCTCTTTGCATCTATCCAAATCATCAATAAAGATGGTTAGTGTGCTATCACCTAAAGCGTTACACAGAAGACTAAACTCTTTTGCAAATTTTTCGCGTAGACCTAAGTTTGCGCGCAAGTCCAAATTTCTGCCGGGGCTGCGAAATAGACTTTTTAGTGGGTTGGTATTCACCATACCGGAGATTCGATCCATACCACCTCTAAGCAATGAAAAAGCTCCAAACACCGCGCCTAAATAAGGAATTGATTCAGTCGAAAAGTCTGAAAGTGGTTTTAGTGTCGCTTCCCCAGAAGTTAATATGTACCCAAGCGAACATAAAAATATAACCGTAACCGAAAAGAAAAATAGGGGTGCTTCTACCCAGCGCATTTTTAATAAGTTCCAGCGATACAACATGCCAGCGGCAGTCCAAAAAGGGGGAATAGCGTGGCTTTGGATTGCGCTTAACAGACCTGCCAAAAATTGTTCTTCATTTTGATGATGCCAAGCGTTTACCCACACGGGGTGTAGGCGAAAACTTTCTAGGTTTTGTTTTAAAAAATACATTAATGATGATTTTCCACTTCCCCATAATCCTGTAATCGCGATGGTCAATGGTGCCTTTGTACCGGAATTACGCAAAAAACGTGATAATGCGGAAGAGATCTCCTGAAACCCGAGTTTGTCTTGTGTCAAATCGTTAGCCGGAGAGTCGGAAACGAAACTATCGATAAGTTGCTGTGACCTAATCACTTCTACATCTTTTTGCCCCTGTCCTACCACCAGCACTCTAAGCGCAATAAAAACACTGCCAACGAGTAAAAGTAGAGCAATTGGCGAAGGAAAAACCTGATGTTGCATATCTTCTATTTCAGTGGCCCAATTCGATTTAGCAAACGCATCTAAGTCATGTCGATTGAGGGCACTGGGGAGAATAGCCTCGGTTTTCGTGCTGATTGAACCATCTCGATAAACAATAATATCTCGGTTATAAATTTCCCAACTTTTATCTATTAGTTGCGGTACTGGAATCACTATAGGGCTAACTTCTCTATCGGGTAACGCAGTCCAACTAGCCTCAGACACAGCAGGTATTATCGACACAAACACGCCGTTATTGGGGCCAGAACCAACCTGCCAATCATCGCTGTAATGGCGATCGAAACCATATCCACCAACCACAATATTTGATGCCGAGATAGGGTAATTAGAAGTAATGTAATCGGCTACTGATTGCGCCAATAAAGTAGACTGGTCTTGCGCAAAAGCCGGATTAAGGGCACTGGTTTTTTGTTCTTGTGGGGGATCATATGAACTAATTTTTTGTTTAGGCTCAGCGGCTTTGGCTGTCATAGGCGACTGCCGTAAGCGATCTAAATCGTCGTTGGTGAGCGGTTGGCTCCGCGATAAATAGCCGATGATACTGACTTGCCCGATTCCAACATTTTGTCGAAATAACGGGTCGAATAACCCATCAATACCATTAAATAAATCATTCGAAATATCCTGATTGTTAGACGCCGACCTTAACGTAAAGTTTCTATTTAAGACTGGCATATCAATATCAGCATTAGCCGAATTGACTTGCGAAACGTTATGGTTAGCCAAGTACAGCAAACTGCCATCTTCAAATTGCAATGCGAGTTGATTTTCATCCACTTGATAGGCACTGATTGTTGAGTTGGTATCAACCAGATTCAATCTTAATGCCGCATTGCGCTCTAGTGGATAATACCAACTCATGGGGCTGAAGATATTAAACGGAGAAATCAGAGGAGTTGGGTTTAGGGGCGTAACTTTTGTGATCAAAATACAAGCTAAAATACCCGTCAAAATGATAACAATAGCTAAAATAAAACGAGCTTTAGGAAATGCAGATTTTTGCATAGGTTCTTTTGCTAATTTATTTGCAACAAAATCTTCTGCGACTTTTCTCTTATATGAGTCACTCTTAGTAGTCGCTTGTTCAACCTCAACTTGCATGGTCCAAATCCGTTTTCACTTTCAAGCCTATTCAAATAGTATCAACCAAACCAAACGATAGTGCAAAAAACATACAGCTCAAAAACAAAAGTGGTGCAAAGTGATTTAAAGCATGTGTTATTAATGCATATAGCACCTAAACTTGTTGGAATAACGGCAATTCATTTTGACAGAACGCTAGGACAGTTTATGACTAAATTAAACACGACTTTAATAACGGGAGCGTCAGAAGGCATAGGTAAGAGCTTTGCTGAAACCTTTGCCAAAAAAGGCCATGACGTGGTATTAGTCGCGCGAAACCAACAAAAACTTGATGAGTTATCTGTTTATTTATCAACTAGATATGCGATCAGGAGTTATGTGTATGCCATGGATCTTTGTCATATTGACAGTGCCAAAAATCTACTTAAGCGATTAACTACTGACAAAATAGACATCGATATTTTGGTCAATAATGCAGGGATGATGCAAATAGCACCACTGCATAATGCTGAAGAAGAAGGTTTGAATAATTTAATTCAGTTAAATATCCAAAGTTTGGTCAATATGACAAGAGTTTTTGTTAACCCGATGATTGCACGTGGTAAAGGAAAGATAGTTAATTTGGGTTCAATCGCTAGCTTTATGCCAACTCCAAACTTTAGCGCTTATGGTGCGAGTAAAGCATTTGTGCTGTCGTTCAGTGAAGGGGTTTCAGAAGAATTAAAAGGCACAGGAGTATCTGTCACTTGTGTCTGTCCGGGGATAACTGAAACTAAAATGCTGCGAGAAGCTCATGGCGTCGAAAAATATATTCCACGCATATTCAAAGCTCAACCAGAATCACTTACTGCTGATGCATACAACGCAATGATGAAAGGTGATGTGATATTTTTAGATAAAATCACTAATAAATTAATAGTGCAATATGCTACTCACTATCCGCGTTGGATGGTAAGACGAATAAACGGTTTATTTCGCAGTTTCACGGCTTAAAAAGCGTTAGTTTTCAGAAAGTGACCTATACTTTTTCGGTTACGTTTTGATAGATAAAATAGGAGCTAAATATGTCTAATCCAGTGGGCTGGTTTGAAATTTATATTGATAACAAAGAGCGTGCAAAAAAATTCTATGAAACGGTGTTTAAAATTGAATTAGAACAGCTTGGCGATCCCAGTGATTCTAATGTTGATATGCTCGCCTTTCCTTCTGACATGGAGAAATACGGGGCCTCTGGCGCGCTCGTGAAGATGTCTGGTTTTCCTGCAGGCGGCAATAGTACGCTAGTTTATTTTTCATGTGATGATTGTGCGATTGAAGCAGCGAGAGTTGAAGATGCCGGAGGCAAGATTCAGCGCGAAAAGATGTCGATTGGCGATTATGGTTTTATCGTATTGGCATTTGATAGTGAAGGTAATATGTTCGGCTTACATTCTATGCAGTAACTCTCACGGGATAAATCCCGTGCTACATCTATAGGCGGAGCTTTAGCCTCGTAGGGTAAATTCAAGCAAACCACGGGATAAATCCCGTGCTACACCTGTAGGCGGAGCTTTAGCCTCGTAAGATAAAATCAAACAATCCACGGGATAAATCCCGAGCTACATCTGAAGGCCAGGCTTTAGCACGGAAGTAGTCTCACTGTGTAACGGATTTAAAAAAGAGCAATTCGGATACCAGTTCTGCAACAATTATATTTATCCTGATGATGAATATTTTTTGTTTCACAGCATGATTGGAAGTTGCAATTATATTCTCACTCATAAAAACAAGATGAGCGAAACTCGCATTTTATTTTGATTGAGTAATAGAAGTTTAACTGGTGAGCTAAAATGAGCAAAGATTACAGACGCGAAAAAGAAGATTTTGATAATTCTGACTGGATGAACAACAATTCTGACGCGGTGCACAAAAACAAACGTATGAATGATATTGAAAAGCGCAAACGAGACAGTAAAAAGTTGAGTAGAGAGCGCGACAGACAATCTCAATATCATTAAGTTTTAAAGGTTTAGCAGGCCCAAAAGGCTTGCTAAATCTGCTTAATTAACGTATTAAACGGATAATCTAGTCAAATTCGTGAATTTGTTGTGGACATCCGTTTTTTAAGTACGTTTTTGGAAGTGGCTAATACACGCCATTTTGGCAAAGCAGCAGACAATCTATATTTAACCCAATCAGCGGTTAGCGCGCGTATCAAGCTGCTTGAAGAATACTTTAATACCGCATTATTCATCCGCAATCGAAACAGCATTCAGCTGACTCCAGCTGGCGAGCAATTAATTCCTTATGCCAAACAATTGTCAGCAAAACTGTTAGAAGCTAAACAAGCGTTGAATCACAAAAGTACTCGATTCTTGAGTGTCGCCACCACACCAAATGCGTTTTATCTGTCACTTGATAATGCACTTTGTAACGTCGCTCAACAATTTCCACACGTATCGTTACGCACTGATCTTGGTAATACCGAGTTATTATCTCGACAATTGCATGAGCGTACTATTGATATGGCATTTACCACAGAGCCACTCAAACTAGATAATGTGGAAACGAGCCAAATCCTTGAAATCCCGCTAAGTTTTTTTGCTAAATCTACAAGCGACGAATTAGAAGATTACATCCATATCGAGTGGAGTCATAAAGTCACCGACAATATTTATCAACAGTTTCCACAACTCCGTAACGCGCGGCTAAAAACCAGTAGTTATCAAATTGGTCTACAGCAACTGTCATGCAGCCAGAAGGGATGTGCATTACTGCCAGATTCAGGTCAATACGCTGGATTGAACAAATTAGATATTCAGAGTGACTTTAACGTGCGGATTTATTTAAACGTTATAGAAAATAACGGTATTGAAGAACTCGTTGAAGTAGTTAATTTTGTGAAAAATTCTCTCGCATCAACGAGTATCGAATAAATCATAAGTATGGGGAGACGCAAGCGCTCCCCTATTAATCATTATACTTTTTTAGGCAATGCAGAAATTTTAGCGTAGCCTTCAGATTCCAATTCTTCGTTTACGCAATTTAAAACGAATTCTTGTTTACTCAAATCACCAGTGCCATCTTCCGCAGCAACGTCAACACAGTACTGCATCAAATCTTTAACCGTTTCTGCATCAGCAACTTCTTGTGCCATAGCAGCGTTCATCGACAATACAGCCATAGCTGCAGTTAAAAACCATTTTTTCATTGTAAAGCTCCAATTCACGTAAGGAATTTAAGTTGGTTTAAAAAGTGGCTGAATTTTTAACCCAATAACTAACTTTTACCAGCAAATTAATTTGTTCGTGATGACAATAATTTTTCGTGAATTAGCACTATTATTGTTGTTGTATTTACGAATGGAAAGTCTATATTTCGCACACTTTTTTAAGGTTGAAAGAAAAGACTTTTAGCCGCTTAAACACTGACACTTAAGAGTGAAAAAAACGCATGTATAAATCGTTAGTTGTCGTTGACACTTTAGATGGACTTCCACAAATTGATGCAAATATTATCGATTTTGCTCAATATCTGGCTGACTACCCTAAAGCAGGAGAACCCAAAACTCGGGTTATAAACCTTTGCAATACATCGCTGTATTTAAGCGAGGGCTACTATTGCTCTTTGCTTGCCGAAGCTCGTCAGCACAAAGTACTACCCAGCGTTAATTGCATTAATGATTTAACCGCATTAAACCGCCATGAATCAGAAGAAAAATCTGGCTTAACGCTAGCTAAAGCGTTTTTACCAAGTCAGAACAAAAATCAAGAAGTTGATATTTTGGTATTTTTTGGCTGGACTGAAAATGAAAACTTTAAAAAGCTTTCAAAACACGTTTTTGAGCGTTTTCCTGCGCCTATTTTGCGCCTGAAAATAAAGCCCTCTGAAAACTCGATCTGGGTGCAAATCTCAGTGGTGGGCTGCAACGAATTAGACAGCAAAACTTGGCCGGTGTTTATTCAGCGTTTGGAACACTACACCCAATCTACTTGGCGTAATCACTACAACAAGAAGAAATTCCGTTGGGATATGGCGATTCTGGTTAACGAACAAGAAAAAACACCGCCTAGTGACAGCAAAGCGTTAAAGAGCTTTGTAAAGGCTGCTGAACAAGTTGGGATACACGCAGAGTTAATAAACGCTAAACAGGCTAATAATATTGGTCAATATGACGCTTTGTTTATCCGTGAAACAACCGCAATAGATCATCATACCTATCGTTTAGCGCGTAAAGCTGAGCAAGATGGTCTAGTGGTTATTGATGATGCGCAATCTATTTTGCGCTGCTGTAACAAGGTATTTTTGCACGATGCATTTAGCTACAACAAGGTGCCCGCGCCGAAGAGCAGCTTCGTGTCTAATGCAAATGACGAAACTTGTGAAAAGATAGCCGCCGAGTTTGGCTATCCAATCGTATTGAAGTTGCCAGAAAGCTCTTTTTCTATGGGCGTCTTTAAGGTGGAAAACTTTGTTGAACTAAAATTAAAACTAACCGAAATGTTGACTAAATCTGCATTGGTTTTGGTTCAAGAATACGTGTATACCGATTTCGATTGGCGTATCGGTGTGTTAAACGGTCGAGCGATTTATGCTTGTCGTTATTTTATGGCGCGCAATCACTGGCAGATATACAACCACGGTTCTAAAGCACATTTCTCAGGTGACTTTGAAACCTTACCGACCTTTGAAGTTCCTAAGCCGGTATTAGATGCAGCGGTAAAAGCCAGTTCAATTGTAGGTAAGAGTTTATATGGAGTGGATATTAAACAGGTCAATAATCAAGTGTACGTTATTGAAGTCAATGATAACCCTAGCTTGGAATCGAAAGTAGAAGACCTTTATTTGGGTAAAGAATTGTACATGATCGTTATGCAAGAATTTGCAAACCGCATTGAAGCAAGAGGACGCTAAGTGAATGTTATGGTATCTAAAAACCAAACAATGCCTATTGTTTTAAGGGCTGCATCAAGTGAAGACTTAGAGCAATTGCTTGAGCTTGAAAAGCAAAGCTTTGATTATGATCGCTTGAGTCGCCGTAGTTTCAGACATTGGCTGAAGTCGCCTACTTGCGTGTTTATTGTCGCTGCTCAGCAACAAGCTACCAGCATGCTGATTCAAGACCAATCGAGTACCGATGAAGTGCTCGGTTACGGCTTAGTTTTGATGCGCAAAGGTACTCGCTTGTGTCGTTTATATTCTATTGCTGTTTCTAAAAAAGCGAAGGGAACAGGGCTTGGCAAACGTCTTCTAAGCGAATTAGAAAAAGCGTCTGTTGAGCGCGGTAAATTATTTATGCGACTAGAAGTCGCCTGTGACAACGAAGCGGCAATTAATTTGTATACCGCATTTGGTTATCGCTCGTTTGGTGTATATCGCAATTATTACCATAACAGTGTTGATGCACTGCGTATGCAAAAACCAATTCATCAGCGACTAGCCCAGCAACGTTGGGCTAGTTATCCCTGGTACCGACAAACCACTGAATTTACCTGTGGTCCGGCATCATTGATGATGGCAATGAATAATCTAAATCCTGAGATAAAAATGAATCAATCTTTGGAGTTAGACCTTTGGCGTCAGGCCACCACCATTTTTATGACATCAGGTCATGGTGGTTGTCACCCTATTGGTTTAGGAATTGCTGCGATGGAACGGGGATTTGAAGCACAAGTTTATGTAAATAAAAAAGATACATTGTTTTTAGATGGTGTGCGCAGTGAACATAAAAAAAACATTATGCATGCCGTTGAAAAACGATTTAAACAACGTGCTAAAGAAATAGGGCTCCCGGTCCATTATCAAGCGCCTAGTGTGCAATTGATTCAGGCTGCATTATCAGCTGGCTCGGGGGTGCTAAGTTTAATTAGTACATACCAATTGGATGGCAAAAAATCACCTCACTGGGTGACGATTACTCATGTAGATGAAAACTGTCTTTATTTTCACGATCCTGATCCGGATGACACTGCATCAGAAGTTGATAATCAGCAAATAGCAGATTGCCAACATATTCCATTAGGAAAAGAAGACTTTAATAGTTTATCGGTATTTGGAAAGTCCAAATTACGTACTGCCGTAATTATTAGTCGTGCAGATAAATAAGGAAAAATACATATGACAAGCAATTTTTCATCACAACTTATTGAAGTGATCTGTATTGCAGACACCCTTGATACTAAAGCGATTCAAGCGAAGTTTGCCAAACATTTTGTGGTCAATAAGTACAGAGATGCACTACACATAGATCTGCCTAAAGGCCATGTGTTTATATTTGATTACGGCGTTGTGGTGACATGGGGGATCAGCGAAATTAAGAAAGCTGATTTGATAGAAGATTTAGTCGAATTTAGAACTACTGATCCTGATTTGCATTGGGAAGTTTATCATTTCAATATGGTAAACGATTCAAAACTCACGATTAGTAACGATGTGTTTACTTTAGGATCGAGTAAAACCCATTCACTTTTGGCGATCAGTCATGCTTTTGCACAATCACGAAAGTTAGAAGTATTTGAATCACAAGCGGAAAGTACGATTGCACATAATCGAAACTTAGCAAAGGAATTAGCAGAAACGGGAAATATTAGCTTAAGTCGTAAAAAGCTCGCGATGCGTCGTGGCGCATTATTTCAAACCAAAAACGACATTATGTTACGTTTTAGTTTGTTGGATGTACCTGAATATTTTTGGGATTACCCTGCAACCCAAGAAGACTATATGGCGGCAATAAAATACCTTGAGTTAACCCAACGGATTGAATTACTTAATTTGAAGCTAGAAACGATTCATGAGCTTTTCGAGATGTTGGCTGCTGAGCAAAACCATAAGCACTCATCATTTTTGGAATGGATAATTATTATCTTAATTGCGGTGGAAATTGTACTTTTTTTCGTTCACTAAACTGATGTAAAAGCACACTGGTTAGTGAAATAAGGCCAAGGATCACTTGGCCTTTAAAAATTGATTAAAACTGATAAGTCATGCCAACGCGAATATTCGCATCGTTGTTTTCAAAGCCCACTGAATCTTGAATATCATGAGCTAAGGCATTTTCAATGTTGAGGTTAGTTTTAAAATTATCAGAAATTTGCCAATTCGCTGATATACCATACTTGGCGTAACCGCCTAAGATGATTAGTCCGGTAGCAATTGAACTATCCAGATACTCATCTCTAAAGTCAGCAAAAACTGACACGCTCACATTCTGCCATTGCGCATCTAAACTCGCGCCTCCAAACCATTTTGGCCGTCTGCGCAACTGACTACTTTGACCATCAACTGTGACATCCACGTAACTGATATCAAACGAAAATTGCAGCCAAGTAGTAACATCGAGATTGCTATTAAACTCCACTCCGGTGGTTTCCACATTGCTGCGGTTTACTGAAGTAAAAAGCTCAGCATCAAAATCGACTAAATCTGTAAAATCATTCTCGAATAAAACGATTGTGAACTGACCAGTATGCAACTGCACTTCCATGCCGAGTTCTTTATTCACACTTCGTTCTGGTTGCAAATCTGGATTTCCTACCAAAGGATGAGCTAACGCAAAAAAGCTCGGAAGCTTATACCCTTCGTTATAAACAGCAAATAGATTCACATTCTCGGTAGCGTTGTAATGACCTGCAAATCGAACTGAGGTTTCGCTATCAAAATTATCCGCATCATCGTAACGTAAGCCTACATCAACGCCGTACTTAGGCTGCGCATACTTAACCTCTGCAAAAGCGCTTTGCGAATCTTGTTGTAAAACGTAATCCACTGGTAACGGGAACCCATAGTCGAGAAATCCAGTATTACGTCCTTCCGCATTACGTTTATTCACACCAATCACTAAGGTGGTCGCTTTATTGAGTAGATGATTCACGAATAATTCTACTTCACCGCGTTCAAACTCCGAATCAATGTTGCTGGCCGGCACACCCGACTGCACGCCCTCTGCAATCCCAGGATGATCTGACGATTCTTGGTGGTTTAGCCAAGACACGTTCAAGTTGATAGCGGTAGCATCTGATGTTTTAAATATATTGTTAAAGCCAACGAGCCACTGTTCGCTGTTACGCTGTTCAGGCATTTGTGGCATTGCGTAAAGCTCACCACCGGAATCCTCTGCAAAGCTGATATTTTGATTGTCGCTATAGGTAACTAAAAGATTGTGATTTTGATTGCTATCAGCATAACCTAGCTTAAATAGAGCTTGTTTGCTTGTTGCCGAGGCATTCTCAGATGCTTCGCGTTCTCGAGAAGATAAACTCGCCAATACAGAGACGCCGTTGTCCAACTTATGAGAAAAGTTCGCACCTAAGTTAACCTGCTTATCGCTTCCTACCTCAACACTAATAGCAGGCGCCGCTTGTTCACGAGTGATGATATGAATAACACCACTTATGGCTTCGCCACCATAAATTGCACTAATTCCGCCGCGATAGACTTCAATCCGCTCAATACTCAACGGGTTGATTTGGCTGAAATCAAAACCGCCACCACGGCTATTGGTTGAATCGTTTACCGCCACACCATCTATCATTACCAGTGTAAAGTTAGACTCTCCCCCACGTATCGAGACAAAAGAAACGCCACCTGCTAAACCATTCTCTGCAATGACGATGTTTGGCAATCGATCGAGTAAATCAAGAGTGGATACCGGGTTGATAAGATCGATTTGCTCTCTAGACAAACTCGAAAAACTTCCGGACGTGTTATCTGCAATCCGTGTCCCGGTGACTTGCATCGTTTCAATATTGTGTTGGGCTTGCTCAATACTTTGCTCGGCAATAATCGATGATGAAAATATCGATAAGGGAAACAACGCGCTAAGGCAGCAAATTCGGTACTTCAGATTCACTTCAATTGTCCTTGATTCTTTTTAGTCAGAGAATATTCTTTTTTACGGTGGGCGATTCTAAATGGTTTTCTAGTGGTATTCACCCCACTCTGTCGTTTTTCTTGCGGTATTCAGCAGATGTCATATCTTTATCCACTTTCGTTAACCTGAGAACATTAAAAATACATGTTTAAGGCTTCGCCTAACGAAGTTGACTGATTCGCAGTCAACCAAGCAATAAACGCAATAACTATTTACTGTTATGACGTCGCCGTTTTCAGTTCTAAAGTAGCCTCTTTCAAAACAAAAATAGCGGATTTCATAAACAAAAATGCAAGAGCAAATCCAACTATAATATCAGGCCATGCAGAACTGGTTAACCACACACCTATTCCCGCTGCAATAACTGAAATATTTGCAATGATATCGTTGCGGGAACACAACCAAACTGAGCTCATATTGATATCTTCTGCCTTGTGCTGCCATAAAAGGGCTAAACAAATAGCATTAGCCAGCAATGCGACAACACCGAAGATACTAATAGCTTCATAAGACGGTGAATGAGACACCATGATGCTGTAAATCGCCTGTCCTAATACAAAAAGCCCAAACGCTGCCATAATTGCGCCTTTAAACATGGCTGAGAATGCTTTCATTCTAGCCCCGCGCGCAATCACGTAAATACTAAATATATAGACTAAAGCGTCACCCAGCATGTCCAAAGAATCGGCAATTAATGACACTGAATTAGCCAAAATTCCAGCCGACAATTCCACCACAAACATAACCGCGTTTATTGCCAGTACAATTTTTAATGTCTTGCTTTGTTTGTCCCTAAGCGCTTCTATTTCACAGGATTTTTCACTGCAACAATTTGCCATTTTTTCTCCTGATTATTTTGAAGTTAGTCAATCTCGTATTTTGGGCTACTAGACAATAACTGGCAACCCTTATTACTGGTCAGTATCTTGTTTTTATCTGCATGCTAGGCCCAATCAGAGAAACGCAGCTGCTTAGCCACAACGCTAAAAAATTGTTACAGAGTAATGAGATACCATTGGCCTGTGCGTATCAAATGCGTTTAATTGATAGATAACTATACAGGCCAATGACTTGAACATTACCGATAGACAGATTAGAGGGCAGTGCAAATAGGCATAAAGATGTTTACTCGTTTATGCCTGTCTGATTATAAACGCTGGGCTTTAATTTCTTTGGCGCAATAATCTACAGCTCTTGCGGTTAACGCCATAAAGGTTAATGAAGGGTTCACCACACCAGAAGAACAATAACCTGAACCATCGGTTACAAACAGGTTTGGAATATCGTGACTTTGGCAATGTTGATTTAACACTGATGTTTTGGGATCTCTGCCCATTCTAGCTGTACCGACTTCATGAATAGCGATGCCGGGAGCCCGCTCAGGAAGTTCATAACTCGTGCTACTTTTAATGTTTGTGCAACCACCTGCAGCCAACATTTCTGCACCAAGCTGCGCAGCATCATCCATCATCGCTTTTTCGTTATCGCGATATTGCACATCGAACACTATTTGCGGAATGCCCCATTTGTCTTTTTTGGTAGGGTGCAAGCTCATTTGATTGTCAAAGTGCGGTAACATTTCCCCTTGTGCAGCAAAGACGGCTCCCCACTTTCCTGGCTTAGATAACTGATCTTTATAATCGCTACCTATGCCATCTTGATAGCTCATTCCTCGCCAATCTCCTCTATACGTATCGATACCATAAGCGAAACCGCGCAGATAGCCTTTTCTGTATAGTTCTGGGCGTGTTTGGTAATTCGGCATATAACAAGATGAGGGACGTCGTCCTTTATAGTATTCATCTTCAAACCCATCAAGATCACCGCGAGCAACAGCATTATAGTTATGGTCCATTAGATAATGTCCTAACACGCCTGAAGAATTTGCGATGCCATTTGGAAAGGTCTTTGAGGTCGAATTAAGCATAATTTGCGTACTACCAATGGTGCTGGCACATAAAAACACCACATCAGCAAAGTATTCGCGCGTGCTTAAATCGTCATTATCTATAACTCTTACACCAATCACGCGATTTCGTTTTTCATCATAAATCAAACTATGCACAACACTATTTGCTGCAATACTTAAATTGTTAGTCTCAGCAGCAGCGGGCAACGTAGAACTTTGGGTTGAGAAGTATGCGCCAAATGAACACCCTTTTTGACATTCATTGCGAGCCTGACATTGCACTCGTCCCTGCGACATATGCAACATGGTAGGCTCAGTAAGGTGTGCTGCTCGCCCCATGATTAAACTACGTCCGGGATAAGCTTTTTCAATTGCCGCTTTTAAGGCTTTTTCTGGACCACGCATAGCAAAAGGTGCTTGGAACTCACCGTCCGGCAAATTAGGCAAATTTTCCTTACTACCACTTACACCCACAAACTTTTCCACATAGGAATACCACTCAGCAAGATCGTGATAACGGATAGGCCAATCGATACCAACTCCATCGCGTTTATTGGCTAAAAAGTCGTCCGCACACATACGATAACTTTGACGATGCCAAAGTAATGACTTACCGCCTAATTGATTCGCACGAATCCAACGAAAATCGGTTTTTTCTGACGTTTCATAAGGTAAATCACGATCGTTGCCAAAGAAGTGTTTTGTTCCGTCGTGGAATGCATAACAATCTTTTTGAATTTTGTGCTGTTGCTCAACTAATAAATTATCCACTTTGGTTCGGTTAGCATAATCCCAGACAGGTTTACCTTCAGAAATATAATCTTTACGATGTTCAACCACACGACCGCGTTCAATCATTAGCGTTTTAAAACCACGTTCGCAAAACTCCTTTGCAGCCCAACCGCCAGTTATCCCAGACCCGACAATTAACACGTCAAACTTGTTGTTTTGTTCTTTTATATACATGTCTTTATTCACTTCATTTCCTAACGGTTTTGCGATTATTCAAATGCTACTTCTGGTCTTATTCACCTTTAATAGTAGGCAAGACTTCCCCACACTTTGTCATTCTCTTTTAATGGAATAACACTGAAACCACCTGGCACAGGATCGTAACGAAGGATCTCTTTAGCCCCCACTTCAGAGGTAAAATAACCAAAGATAATCAGAGATTTGAGCAGCGTGAATTGATTTTTTTGGAATTTATTGAAGCCGTCTAAAGCTTCTAGTGATTGCAAGGTTTTCTGCTGTTTTTGTGCATCAAGCTGACTAAATGAAAGCTGATATTTATTCACTGAATATTCTTCAATATCTTTTAAAATATCGATGCAAGTACGTTGTTCGCTTTCACTATGACAACGAAATAATTGATTATCGACAAAACCATGACAATCCAAATCAGCTCCACTTGGGGTGTCTGTTCGCGGTAAAATTGTGTTAGCCACGTGTTTGAGAGTTAGCATCATCGGCTGATCAAACAACACTCCCGCGGTATCTTTAGCATTCGTTCTTATCTGATAGCCCATTGCAACATTTAAGTTAGAGCCATACACCAAAGCTGTTGCTGTCGTCACTCCCATAGCGCGCACTAGGTGTTGAATAAACTGTCGTCGTTGCGGTTGAGTTAGATCATCCGGTTTCAATTTATCACTCATAATCAGCTCCTGTTTGCTCTTTCAGAACAACTTTTTCATTTTTAAATGCCAATAAAAATAATACCGAAACCACTAGGGCAAAGATGGCAGGGAACAACCAAATATCAAACCAGCTATGGCCAGTTTCGGTAGTGTACGAATCGGTAATTTTTCCAGCCACCCAAAATCCGATCAGCATACCAACACCGTAGGTCGCGAGCGTAATAAGACCTTGAGCAGCATTTTTAATTTTTACGCCGGCTTTAGAGTCTGTATAAATTTGTCCTGAAACAAAGAAGAAGTCATAACAAACACCGTGCAACGCGATACCAATCAGTAAAAGTGCAATTCCGCTATCTGCATTGCCATAAGCAAATAAAACATAACGAATAACCCATGCAAGCATGCCTATTAATAAAGTGATTTTGATCCCAAAACGATTTAGAAATACTGGCAAAACAAGCATAAACACGACTTCTGAGACTTGCCCTAACGTCATTTTCCCGGTGGCATTTGCCACCCCTGTTTCGGTCAAAAATGGATTGGCATTTTGATAATAAAACGCCAATGGTATACAAATTAGAATGGAAGATATGAAAAACACTAAGAAGTTTTTGTCTTTCAACAACGCCAATGCATCAAGCCCCAAAACTTCTTTTAAGCCCATGCGCTCACCAGAGCTTTTTGGGGGTGTTTTGGGCAACACAAAGCTAAACAGACCAAGTAATAAAGATGCAACCGCACACAATAAAAACGTATTACGCAACATGCCTTGTGCAATGGCTTCTTGGCCATCCCATGCAAAAAGGTAACTAATGGACAAGCCCGCAACTATCCAACCAATAGTGCCCCAGACTCTGATTTTGCCAAACTGTTTGGAAGGATCACGCATTTGTGCAAATGCCACCGAATTCACCAAGGCCAGTGTAGGCATATAGGCAATCATGTATGCTAAAACAAATGGATAAAAAGCATCAAAATCAGCAGCTTGATAAAGGCAATACATTAATACCGCGCCGACCAAATGCAGCACACCGAGAATACGTTCTGCATTGAAATAACGGTCTGCAATCAGTCCTATGATAAAAGGCGCGATAATAGCGCCCCAAGACTGAGTCGAAAACGCCATACCAATCTGTCCACCTGAAGCCGATAAGTTATTGGCCAAAAATGTACCTAGGGTGACAAACCAACCACCCCAAATAAAAAACTGTAAAAACATCATTAAACTTAGGCGCAGTGTTATATTATTCATTATTGTTATTACTCCTGTGGATAAGCGACAAATCGGTTATAGGTTGCTTATCTATTCTTTAATTTACAGCCCCAAAATACGACGATTCAGCTCTTCGTCTTGTTCCACACCGGCAAAATCATCAAACGCTTTTTCGGTAGGACGAATAAGGTGCTCATTAATAAATTTAGCTCCCTCTTCAGCACCATCCATTGGATGTTTTATACAACATTCCCATTCCAATATTGCCCAACCATCAAAGCCGTATTGGGTTAATTTACTGAAGATCGCCTTAAAATCGATTTGACCATCTCCTAATGAACGAAAGCGACCCGGGCGATCAAGCCAACCTTGATAACCACCATACACACCAGAACGGCCCGAAGGTCGGAACTCAGCATCTTTCACATGAAAAGCTTTGATTCGATCGTGATACAAATCAATAAACGCCAAATAATCCAATTGCTGCAGAATGAAGTGACTTGGGTCATATAAAATATTCGCGCGAGGGTGATGATTGGTGGCCTCTAAAAACATCTCAAACGTAGCCCCATCATGCAGATCCTCACCTGGGTGCAATTCGTAACAAACATCGACACCCGCCTTGTCAAACGCATCCAATATGGGTAACCAACGGTTTGCTAATTCTTTAAAGCCGCTTTCCACAAGGCCGGCTGGGCGCTGAGGCCATGGGTACATGGTGTGCCATAACAAAGCGCCGGAAAAACTAGCGTGGGAAGTAAGTCCAATATTTGCGCTGGCTTTAGCTGCCCACAACATTTGTTGAACTGCCCACTTTTGTCTTGCTTGGGGATTGTTTTTAACTTCGTCTGGAGCAAAACCATCAAACATTTCATCGTAAGCAGGATGAACAGCCACAAGTTGACCTTGCAAATGAGTAGACAATTCACTGATTTGCATACCGTGTTTGGCTACCGTTGCAATAACGTCATCACAATATGCCTGACTACTAGCAGCTTGCTGCAAATCAAAAATACGGCTATCCCATGTGGGAATCTGAATCGCTTTAAAGCCCAAGCCTGCGGCCCATTCACAAATGTCATTTAGGTTGTTAAATGGTGATTCATCGGCAGCAAACTGAGCTAAGAAAATACCAGGACCTTTTATTTGTTTCATACTTTGTCTCCAGGTAGTTGAATATTCGAAAGTAAAAAAGGATGCCACTTCTGCGGAGAGTGGCTGGCTGCAACGGTATTTTCAATAAATGCCATGCCTCTTATTGCCTCTTTTATTCCCGGTGCCTGCATTGTAATGTCGCTTGGTTTTGCGTCATCAAAGTCGCGTATCTGTTGTGCAAATTGCCTATAAATATTCGCAAACGCTTCTATGTATCCTTCTGGATGACCCGCTGGTGTGCGCAAACTTTGCGCGGTAGCAGCTGCGCACTCACCAACACCGGCTCGGATCATCTGACTAGGCTTGTCGCTAAATCTCAGCCACAGCGTATTCGGTTCCATCTGCTGCCATTGCAAACTAGCTTTGCTACCATAGATGCGAATGTTGAGGTTATTTTCCTCACCTACCGCGATTTGACTGGATAATAAAACCCCTTTTGCTCCGTTGTTGAAGCGCAATAAAACCGTGCCGTCATCATCTAATTGACGCCCATCTACCACAGGTTCCAAATCAGCACACAATTTAACAATCTCTAGCCCGCTAATCGTTTCCGCAAGATTAGCCGCATGCACTCCAATATCTCCCATACAACAACTAACGCCAGCGCGCGCTGGGTCCAATCGCCAACTTGCCTGCTTGCCGTCTTCATCATCTTTACTCGCGAGCCAGCCTTGTGAATATTCGACCACGATTTTAGTAATCTCGCCAAGCTCACCATTTGCGACGCGTGAAGCCGCTTCTTTCACCATGGGGTAGCCGGTATACGTATGGGTAAGTCCATATAAACATCCCGACTTTTCTACTATGTCTTTTAAATCAATCGCTTCGTTCAAAGTGAAAGTAGCAGGTTTATCTGACATAACGTGAAACCCAGCTTCTAAGGCTGCTTTAGCGACGGGGTAATGTAAGTGATTCGGCGTAACTATTGATACGAACTGCATTCGTTGCGCCGCAGGAAGTTTAGCTTCCTCTGTAAACATAGTGTTAAAGTCTGTGTAACTTCGATTGGCTGGAATGTTTAACATCTCAGCACTTTCTAAACAGTTTTGTGGATTAGAACTAAATGCCCCACAAACTAATTCAATTTCACCATCTAAGTTGGCTGCAGCTCGATGAATAGCACCGATAAACGCGCCTTTACCACCTCCAACCATGCCCATTCGTATCTTTTTCGTAGACGCCGTATTTGTCATGAATTAACTTGGCCTTTACTGTTATTAACATTCTGTTATCAAGTATAGGCAATATGCCGTTGAGCCAGATATAATTTATTCGGTCATTAGTGCAATTATTTCGGCGTTTAGTATAATTAAAACAACTATTTTTGAAGCATAGCGTCATTCGAGGTGGGTATGTCACAATTCTGGATCGAATCGATGGGAGAGCTTGAAATTAAGCAACTTGTCGATGTTTTTGAGCTGACGCCTGACATCTTATTTTGGATCAAAGATCGTGATAGCAGGCTTGTATATGCAAATAATGCCTACCTTGAACATTCAGGTTTTCATCAAAAGAGTCAAGTTTATGGTAAAACCGACAAAGAACTTTTTGCGCCACATTTGGCTCTGCAATACATCACGGATGACCGTAAACTTTTACAGGGTGAATTAATTACCTCTCGTTTGGAGATGAATATCTCTAAGAATGGCGAATTAGGTTGGTTTTCCACATCAAAGCGTCCCTTAAGAAACAAAAACGCTGAAATAATTGGTTCTTACGGTATTACTCGACATTTCCAAAAGTCATCACAAGCACTGGCTAACTTTGAAAGTATCCGTGTTCCACTAGAATTTATTCGAAACAACTATCACCGAGCAATTTCACTAAACGAGCTTGCAGAATTATCGCATCTATCGGTGAGTGCGCTTGAAAGACGCTTTAAAAAACAACTCGCGAAAACGCCCGCACGAATTATTAACGAAGTACGATTGGAAAATGCCAGAATCATGTTGGTAGAAACCGACGCGCCTATTTCGGAAGTGGCTTATAAATGTGGATTCAGTGACCACAGTTATTTTACCAAGCAATTTAAACAATTTTTTGGTTTCCATCCGTCAAAGATGCGCGATCAAATTAAGGCAAATCAAAGTCACAACAATTTTTTGAAACCTAGCGCAATATAATAATATTGGTGTGACTTAGTAACTCTATTTACATCAAGTATATTAATTATAGTGCGCTATTTTTTTACTTAGTATTTTTCCAATGATTTTAAGTAAGACAAACTCTTTGGAATCTGACTTACTACGCGAGATGACTCATCTTCCAAAAAGAAATAACGAATGCCTTGCTTTTTGGCTTCCGCTACGACGTCTGCGATTCCCACATCACCTTGTCCTAACACAACATTGGTATCGCGATCTGCTGAACCTTTTGAAGAATTAGGCGTACCTTTTTTACGATCTTTTAAGTGTAGTGAAGTAAACTTACCTGGGTACTTCTGCAGCAGTTTGGTCGGATCCATGCCACCGTGTTTTGTCCAAAACACATCCATTTGAAACTTCGCATGCTCTACATTTTGTATGATGTAATCAAATAAGGTTTCATTTTTATACTCTAAATACTCGTAACCATGAGCATGATATTGCAATGTCACACCATGCTTTTTCAATAATTCTCCTGCTGAGTTCATCACTTCCACGGTCTTTTTAGCATCTTCAAAGGTAAAGGTTTCACCATGAGGAACCCAGTAAAAAGTGGTATAACTAGCACCATAAAACTTTGCGCGATAGACCGCAGCCATCGGGTTATCTCGCAATTCTTCAAAACTGGTGTCGGCACTTACTATATCAATATCACGTTTATCTAATTCAGCTCTAAATTCTTCAACCGTATAACCATATAAATCACGACCTCCTTCTACAGCATGTAATCCCCACTCTTGGATTTGATCAAGTGTTTTGGCTGGATCTTCGGCAAATTGATGTCGTAAACTAAACACTTGCAAGCCGAGCTCATGGGAAGTAGCTTGGGCAGTAAATAACAAACTTAGATTGATGGCAGACACACTTATAAGGCGTTTAAGGTTATTCATAATACTTCCGTTCTCGGTTGGTTAATTATTAACGTTAACCAAATGATAACGATTTGTTTACCTATGCCCGTATAAAAATTTCGGTCAAAGCTATAACATTTTCAGCGTAAGAGAAAATCAAAATCATGTCGCAGTTAAAATTAAGTCAAATTAACATTTACCCAATTAAGTCATGCGGAGGGATTTCGCTTACATCAAGTTTGGTTGAACAAAAGGGTTTAGAATTTGATCGCCGCTTTGTATTAACCCACGAAAACGGCAAATTCATCACGGCTAGGACCGATAGCAAACTTTGTATTATTCAAATCCAAGTGAATGATAATGGTCTTTGTTTAAACGCTCCTGACATGCCTGAATTGATTATTCGTTATCAGGACTTTGCTGCAAACTATCAAAATGTTCAGGTCTGGAATGACACTATTGATGCGCAATACTGCAATGCAGAATACGATCAGTGGTTTAGTCGTTATATAGGGAAACCCTGCAAACTCATGTATTTTGGAGAGCGTTCCGAGAGACAAGTCAAAAATAGCCAAAGTCAGGTATCATTTGCCGACAGTTACCCATTCCTTTTAATTTCTAATCCAAGCCTTAACGAACTTAATTCGCGTTTAGCATCCCACGCTAGTATGGCGCAATTTCGACCTAACCTGGTGGTCGATAATTGTGAAGCGTTCGCTGAAGATAACTGGAAAAGAATTCGCATAGGCGAGGTGGAATTTGAAGCTATGAAGCTGTGTTCACGTTGTATATTCACCACAATTGATCCTGCGACTGGCAAAAGAAATGCCGACAGAGAACCCTTAAATACTTTAAAAAGCTACCGGCGCAATAGCAAAGGCGAGGTGTTGTTTGGGCAAAATTTAATCGCATTAAATTCAGGTCGAATTAGTCTGAATGATCAAGTAGTCGTGATCGAATAGAAACGCACAAAGAGATGAATGAGCAGGTCATTCAATTAGATTATTTGATATTTTAGCTATTTATCAACAATACTGCGTTCTTCGCGTGCGTCATCAATGCCACCTGCATTTTTGACGTTATTGTAACCAGCTTGTTGAAGTGCTTCTTGGGCCTTTCCGGCCCGCCCACCACTGCGGCAGTACAAATGGATTTCTGTATTTTTATCCGGATACTGCTTACTCACCTGTTCAACAATATCTGTGTGGGTAATACGCATATCACCTGCAATATTATCAAGTTTGTATTCAGCTTCGCTACGTACATCAATCCAAACGGTTTCTGCTAATATTGGCGGGCAAAAAAGCATTGCCAACAATAGCGTAAAAATAGGTATAAGCGAGTGCATTTGCTTTTTCATTTTGAGTCTACCTGAACAAATATGAATTCCACTTATCATTATAACCTATATTTACGCCTTGCATGGCTACTACCAATTACGCATTTTGTGTCCTTTAATGGCGTAAAACAAAATAAACAAATAACACGGTATCATCATCCAGTAGGCTGATTGCCCATCAAATGCATCGGAAATTAATCCGTAGACTAACGGCAATACCGCACCGCCAGCAATCCCCATAATCAGCAGCGCTGAACCTCTGGCGGTAAAGACACCCAATCCAGCTAATGCGAGAGGCCAAACAGCAGGCCAAACCAAGGCGTTAGCGAAACCTAAAAGTGCGATATAAGTAATCGTATCTGGCAACAATGGAATTCCCATCCAGCCCCATAATACAGCCGAAATACTTGTATTGAGCGGATCTGACAAGACAATTAAAATCGAAAAAACCACGCCTAGCACAGCAGAACCAAATAGTGCTTGTTGTTGGCTAATTACTCTGGGAATAAACAACAGACCCATGACATAGCCAATGACCATAAATACCATGGTGTATGACGTTAAAGATGTGGCATTTTCTACTGCCAACTTAGAACCAAATAAGCCGATGGTGTCTCCAGCAATAACTTCAACACCCACATAGAAAAACAGCGTAATCACACCTAAAATTAACTGCGGAAATTGGGTAATAGAGCTTTTAACCTGAGAAGCAAGACCGCTGGTATCAGCAACGTCGTCACTATCTCTATCTTCACTTAGGTCGAGCTCTGGCAGAGCTGAAAACTTTAACAGTACCGCAAGCACAATCAAGGCAACCGCCATCCACAGATACGGCATAATTAAGCCATCGGCTAGAGCGTTAATCTGTTCAACTCGTGCATCTTCTGACAACAAAGCTATGGATTGCGCGTTAACACCTTCAAAATCTCCCAACACCATTGCGGTGAATATCATCGGAGCCAGCACACCCGCGCCTTTATTGAGAAGTCCCATAATAGAAATACGTACAGCCGCAGTTTTATGTGGACCAACTTTAACCACATAAGGATTGGACGCAGTTTGCAAAATAGTCAACCCGCTTCCCACCACAAATTGGGCAACCAGAAATAATGCAAACATTTGGCTTTGCGCTGCTGGGATAAACAACAAACATCCCGCAGCAATCAGCACTAAACCAAGTACCATTGCATGCTTGAAGCCGGTTTTTTCTAAAACCCAAGCCATGGGAAGCGCCATTACAACGTAGGCGATGTAAAAGCTAAACGCGATAAGCAACGCTTGAGTTTCAGTAAGATCGCAGACAATTTGCAAAAATGGTATCAAAGCACCATTTAGCCAAGTGATGAACCCAAATATAAAAAACAGCGTGCCAATAATGACCATGGGCACAATACTGCTCGTACTTGCGGTTGTCGGCATTGAAGTTGTTGAGCTTTGCATTATCGTTCCTTATTATTATTTTTTAGTCGAACTAGAAGCCACTTGAACACCGCCTATCCAGCAGCCTTGAGAGACAAAATGTTCATCTAAAAGTACAAAATCTGCGGCATTGCCTACAGCTAATCGCCCCATTTGTGAGCACCCCAGAAATTCAGCCGGCGTTAAACTTGCCATATTTAATGTCGGCTCTAGTGCAATCCCCATATTTTTATGAACATTACGTACTGCAGTCGCCATATCCAACGCAGAACCGGCTAACGTGCCATCGGGTAAGGTGAGTTTGTCGCCATCACGAATAATGTGAGTATCTAACCAAGGCAATGTATTAACCTCTGCGCCCACATGAGCCATAGCGTCAGTCACTAACATCAGTTTTTGCCAGCCTTTGCATTGAAAGGCTAAACGACAATTATATGGGTGCACATGCAACTCGTCTGCGATTAACCCACAAGTCACGCGTTGTTCGTGTAACGCCGCTGCGACCATACCCGGATTTCGTCCAGTTAAACCAGACATCGCATTGAATAAATGAGTGAAACCTGATGCTCCTGCATCAATTGCTTTAAGCACAGTATCGATATCTGCGTTTGAGTGTCCAAGCGCGACAAACACACCACAACTCACCAATTCGCTAATTTGCGCGGGCGTGACGTTTTCTGGCGCGACTGTCACCATCACTTTACCTAAATCCTGACGGCAAAAAACCTGCATTTCTTCATCAGATAATGGTCTTATCTCATCACTAGAATGAATACCACGTTTAGGAATACTCAGGTGTGGACCTTCAAAGTGAACACCTAAAATTCCCGGCTCGTTGATACGGATTGCTTCTGCAATAGCGTTAGCCGCCTGCTGCATGCAATCTAAATTATCAGTGATAAGTGTTGGTAACATTGCGGTAGTGCCAAACAAGCTGTGCGCCTGGCGCATTTGTCGTAACGCATCCAAAGTGGGTTGCTGATTAAACAGCACTCCACCACCGCCATTCACTTGCGTATCAATAAAGCCTGCACTGACTAAACCATTGAGGGGGATATCTGTAGATTGAGGATGAGACTCAAGCGTGCAAATTTTGCCGTTTTCAACACCCAATCTCACGTTATCTAGAATATGCTCCCCGTTAAATAGGCGCTGAGCGTGATAGTAAGTCATCACTAGCCCTTACACCGTCTGAGTAACTTTATTTAAACCCACTGGCGAGTCAGGATCACGCCCCATCGCCACCGCGATATTCTCGATATCTAAATAAAAACGCTGCAATACGGTTAATGGCGCTGTACGTGGATGTAAATCAGTACCTACTGGGCAAATCTGACTCAATATTGCTCCGCGACTCGCTATTTCACGTATTTGATCACGATGCGCTTTCGCAGACTCATCGTTCAAATCAATATCAATGACACCAAGCTTATTCGCAACTAAGGTGACTGGTCCGTGTAAAAACTCGGCACTACTAAAAGACTCTGCTTGAATACCACACACTTCTTTTAATTTCAGCGCAATCTCTCGACTGATGGCGTAGCCGAAACTACGTCCTAAAACAACACAATGTCGTAAAGGTGAAATAAATTCTTGCGTCAATTGAGCTGGTGCTTCGACAGCTTGCTGAAGTTGTTCGGGTAATTTAGTTAACGCTTGTTGAAATTCTTCGTTTTGTGCCCAGTGGGCAACTAGTTGTAACAACGCACTTAAGGTAGCCAAATAGCTCTTTGTTGCAGCAACTGCTTTTTCTTCGCCTGCTTGCAATGGCAAAACCACATCTGCCAATTCCGCTAATGGAGAGCTAGTGTCGTTCACTAATGCCACGCAAATTGCACCAGATTCACGCGCCGCTTTTGCCTGAGTAAGAATGTCAGGGCTGCGACCAGATTGAGAAATGCACAATACCAAAGCATTTGAAAGTTTCAGTTTTTTGCCGAATAAGCCTGTTACTGAAGGGGCAGCGGCGCAGACAGGTACACCTAATTCTGTTTCGATTAAATATTTACCAAATACGCCAGCATGATCTGAAGAGCCACGACCAATGATATACACAAATGCAGGATTAAATTTTCGAATTTCTTCACCCAATCGCTCACATTGCGCTTGATTGCTTTGCAATTGTTTGGCGATTACCTGTGGTGTTGATGCTGCTTCTCTAGCCATGATTGTTGTGGTCACAACGCTTTCTCCAAAACTTGAAATTGTTTTCTTGCTAAAATAATTGCCCCAGACTCTGGGGATTGAAATGGTGCCCGTAATGAATGTTGGATATCTTCATCCAACCAAGGTTGAATCTTGTGGGCTAGTCCACCAATAAACGCTAACCGTTGTGGTTTATGACTAAGTAGTTGTTGAGCTAATGCACTTAAATAAGCGGCTCCTTCTTGCACAATCGCTGCCGCTACCGGGTCTTGCTGTTCTGCGTATTCAAAAACCAACGGCGCTAATTTGGCAAACTCAGCTGGGCTTGACGCCAAGTGCTTTTCAACCAGTGGTGCAGCGTCCGTGCATCCAAAAAATCGACATACGGCTTCAATAAACGGACTTGACGGTTTAATTCCATCAAAACTCTCCAATGCCCAACGGACTGTTTGCAATCCGAACCAAGCTCCGCTGCCTTTGTCACCTAGTAAAAATCCATGACCACCGTATTCAAATTGCTCTGCGTCTTTACACACAATTGCTGAGCTTCCGGTACCGACGATAACAATGGCACCCGAATCACTATTGTGCGCACCTAAACAAGCAATATGTAAATCAGTACTTAACGCCAGTCCAGCAAAAGGGTGCTGCCATTCTTGCATCGTGTTTTTGTAGTAAGGCAAGTTTAAACCGGCCAAACCAATTCCTGCGTAGGTCTGCGCCAATGTACTTGCTGGCAACCCGGCTAACTCGATCGCTTCTTGGCTCGCTTGTTGAATCGATGACAAAGCCAATTGACGATCTCGCACCGGATTCGCTGGGCCGGCAATACTTTCTGCGAGCAAATTCCCCTGCGCATCTTCTAAGCGCGCTTTACACTTACTGCCACCGCCGTCGATGCCCAGAAAGTAGGTCTGATTAGGCAATTTCATTTCCTCATATCAACTAAATTGAATTGTTTACTGACATTTCTTGTGGTACTCAAATTCGCATGGCTGCGAGCCCAAACATCACATTTTGATTGTCTGAAAAATTGTAATAAATATACGCTCATACTTAGCGTTCCAACACTTGTTCGCGACTACTAACCTGCGTACCTTCAATACGCGCTCTTACCGTTACTATCGAACCTATCTCAGTTGGTTGCGTATAACGTTGCCAATTTCCTTCTGCTACCTTGTATTCCAGTAACAAACTAGGAAAGGCGGAGTTTAAATTGAGCTTACCAGATACAATTTCTGCACCGGGCATTGGCACTCTGGGAATCAACCCATCTTCAATCAGTTGGGGTAGCATCTTTTGACTCACGTGCTGAGCAAAACGTTGCCAATCCAATTGCTGTTGCGCTTGTTGGTTTGCGTCAAAATGTTGGGTATCTACAGAATAACTACGTCCTGCCTGATATGGCTCTTCCCAATCAGCTTGATGCCAAGCTCGTTCCGCAAAAGCATACATACGCGGAAATAACATGTAGGCGACTTGATGATCAGAGCGGACAGTTTCACTCCATAACTGTGCTTGAATGCCAACGATTTTTTTGCCTTTTTCCAGTGTCACCTGTTCTTTTGACTCATACGGCGACCCCATCACATTTGACCAAAGCTCTGCATGCACAGGCAGATTATCTGGCATAAATTGAAACACCTGATAACTATCTGTAGCTCGTGACCCCCAGTAATAGCCTGGCTCAACCGGGTCAGCTTCATACGGAAAATCAAAATACAGTACATCAGGCAGTGACAACACCACATCCCAATCTTGATTTACCATGGTGTTGCTGCGATTAAAGCCATCCCAAAACAATGTATCCCAAATATTAGCCTGTACCTTTGAGGGTAACTTTTCGACACGCGCATGAGCTAAACCATCACTCCAAGCACCAGGAATCACTTTATTGACGCTATCCATTTGCTCCACCATGTTAGCCACTCTTTCGACAAAATAAGCGCCAAGCATTTCAACAGAAGTAATGTCGGGTTGTTGCTCCAATAATAATTTACACGCGGGTGAGTCTTGCCATGCACCAGCTGTTTCATCTGCTCCAATGTGATAGCGTCGCAGAGGCACTTCTGCTTCTTGATGCATTAATTGCACTTCAGACAGCACTTTGCTCACAAAGTTGTAGGTGCTGGGTAAACAAGGATTAAGGGTATTATCGTTGTAATACTGAATTGAAGAATATTCACTAGTGTCTTCAAGTTCGCTCAGGTGATATTGATTTGCCTCGTCAGAACGTTCTTGCTTAATTAACTTTTTATACCTTGCATGCATTGCCACAATGGCGGCACGAGAATGGCCGGGCATATCTAATGCAGGAATAACTTCAATATTACGTAATGCTGCTAAGCGTAAAATCTCAATATAATCACCACGACTCAGATAGCCATTTACGTCACTGTTGGGATCAACACCGGCAGCAAGTTGCGGCTGTAAACAAGTCATTTCTTGCCAATCTAAACAACGCTTTGAACCTACTTCAGTCAGTTCAGGTAATCCTGGTATTTCCAAGCGCCAGCCTTCATCATCGGCTAAATGCAGATGGAGCTTATTCAACTTTAGGTAAGCCATTTGATCGAGTAATTTAAGCAATAATTCTTTGCTGTGAAAGTTGCGAGCTAGATCTAAATGTAGTCCACGAAAATCATATCTAGGCTCATCAAAGATAGTGCCGGTTGGTAATGAGTTGGATTCAGCGTCGTAAAGTTGCGATAGGCTGATTAACGCGTAAAAAACGCCGATTTGATTTGCCGCACGAATACTGACGTCCAATGGTGAAATGGTTAATCCGTACGCCTCGTTTGCCAGTGTTGAATCAACATTTATATTGATTCCCAAGCCATTAGTATCACTTTTCACCCCGATTTGCTCTAAGCGCGCCACTGTAAACCCGTAATCAGAACGAATCGTATCTAGATTAAGTCCACTTGCTAAGCTAATTCGCTCACCAGACCATTCTGCCTGCTTAACCTGAGGAGTGACTCGATGGTTATTGGCAGTTTTTATTAATTGTTCGTTTTCAAGTTTGTTAGTAAGCATTTGGTTATTGTCAAAGCGCCAACTAGCGTCTGCTCTAGGCACAATATCTTGCTTACCTCTGCGGGTTTGATTGAGCGCTTCAAACGGCAGGACATGCTTGCCACTGGCGTGTTGCATACCGGGTTTAATTTCTTCGCTAGTCGACTCAATCACCCTGGGTTCTAGCCCTTGAGCACTAAGGATATAATTTGGAAACAGGACAGATTCAGAGACTAACCAATTCGCCCCTTTAAACGGAATAACATAAGCTTGATTGGGGTTAATTTGCTCACTTAGAGGTGTTATCACATGCAAATCACCGTTTACATGTTGAATATCAAATTCTTCACTGCCTTCCCATTGTACTGGAATCAAATTACCGAAGTAGATCTTCCAGTTTTCAGGCATGTTCTCTGGTATGGTCAACGTCATATTGGCTAAGTAACACTGATCTTGCTGATTTGGGCAATCCTCTACATCAATATTACTGATTACCTTAATTTTCACCTGCAATTGTTGAGCAGCACTATCTAGAACTTGTTGTGGATTGACCTCTGTTTGCTGTTCTGTTTCTGAGTTACAACCTGCCAACAAAACGAAAGACATAAATATAACACTGAATAATTGGCTAAATTGAAGGTTAACGTTCATTTTTAGTTTCCTGACGTTCAAACAGCGGACGTTGATGCAACCTTTCAAGAAATGCCTGATGCGAACTGCTTTGGCGCATTAGGTTATCGCTGTGTTTTTTTAATTGTGAAAAGAGTGTGTGATTCTGTTGTTTATCAATACACGCGTGCAAACTTGGAAAGTGTTGCATGCCGTACAGAACGTATCGATAATTTTCATCGCTAAAAGTAGTCGTAAAGCCGCCCGCCAAGTCCATGAATTCACAAATCTTATGTTTCCAGATTTGTAACTTTTCGGTCAATTGTGGATTGTTGTCGGCGCTGCGCTGAGCTTGCTGCCAAAAAGCGCTGTCATCTCTATCAGTAAGGCAGTAATGCAACACAATAAACTGTTTTAAATCGTCATAAATTCCGCTCAATTGACGATTATAACTATCTCTAATGGTTTGATTGCATTGGCCTGCAGTAAAATGCGTGGCAAAAAGTCGCGCCCCCAAATTAATCAAATGCAGACCTGTTGATTCAAGTGGTTCGATAAATCCTGCGGAGAGGCCGACTGACAAACAGTTCCCCACCCAAAACGCTTTGCGACAGCCTACTTTCATATCCAGATGCAGTGCATCCTTGGTGGTTACCGCATCGCCTAATAGCGCTCGCAACTCTTGCTCTGCTTGGTCTTTGCTAAGTCGCTTGCCGTCGTAAACATAGCCGGTACCTTGGCGATTCACCAAATCAATTTGCCACGCCCAACCATGACTCAATGCAGTTGCGGTGGTGTAAGGTTTAGGCACTTCACCAGGTAAATATTCACGTTGAATCGCCACCGCCTTGTTACACGGCAATTCATCTTCAAAAGAAATCCAATTATCTTCAGCTAAGGCTTCAATTAACTTGCCACGAAAACCACTACAGTCAATGTAAAAATCAGCTTCATAGGTAGTAGACTTCGAGCTAACAGAGGATATTTCCCCATCTTCAACATGTACAACTTCGATTGTATCTACTACACGTTTAATCCCTGCTTCAAGACCTTTCTTTTGCAAAAACTGGCCTAATAAAGTCGCGTCCAAATGATATCCGTAAGGTACTAATCCTTGATAGGGATGACTCATTGGCGCTTTGGGACATTGCATGCCTTCAAGAAAAGCTGAGCTTGCACAAGTACCTTGATCGTAACGTTGATGCAAATAGTGCTCACCTAGTATCCATTCACTGGAAATATCTAAATTGCCTGAGTGACGCTGTTGTTCAAAAGGATGGAAGTACTCATGGGTTTTTCCGTTTACAGGCTTCATCCAGTTGCGAAATAGAATTCCAGATTTTAGTGTGGCATTTGTATCGCGCATCAATTCAGCTTCATCTAACCCCAGAGCCGCAAACAAAAAACGGATGCTATGCACAGTGGCTTCGCCGACACCTATAGGACCAATGTGATCTGATTCAATTAAACTAATATCTAAATGTTGCCCTTGCTGATTGAAATATTTGTGCAAATATAAGGCTGTTATCCAGCCCGCGCTGCCACCGCCTACAATCAGTAGTTTTTTAGGTTGATGAGTGTGTACTGAATTTGTCATATCTATACTCTCACCAATTATATTCGTTGTAAGCCGAAGCGTTGAATGCGATCGAGCAGATCTCTATGCCCCGGTAATTGTTGTTTTGCTTGGGCGGCCATATCTGCATAACGCTGGAAATTTGTTTTTGCTACATTAACTTGTTCAAATCGGTAGGCACTCTGACTCAAATCAGTCTTAAAATTCATGCCGTATAGCACGTACAGATAGTTTTCTAGATTAAAAATGGCGGCTCTTTCGGTAAAGTCATATTGGTTGGGTAATTGCCATTGCCAGCGGGCCAAATCTTCAGCCAACTGTTCAGACATAGAAGAAGATTGGCGGTGATCCTGCCAAAAGTCGCTGTCTTCCCGTTGAGAGATGCAATAGTGTAATTTAATAAAATCTAATACCTTGTCCCATGCTAAACGGACCTTTTTATTAAATTTATTGGCGGCTAAAGGCATTAGTTCTTGATGTGAAGGAAAGTTTTCCGCCAACATGCGCGCACTAATATCAAACAACAATAAACCGGTCGCTTCCAACGGTTCAACAAAACCTTGTGACAAACCAATGGCAACACAGTTGTTTTTCCAGAACTCTTGATGATAGCCAGTGCGCATGGGAATCTTACGCGGCTCTACCTGAACACGCTGTCCGTTCGTACCTTTGAGGTACTCGGCCAGTTGTAGCTCAGCCTCACTATCGCTTAGATGAGCTGATGAATAAACCAGACCTACACCACGACGTGATGTTAAACCAATATCCCAAATCCAACCTGCTGTTTGCGCGGTAGCTAAGGTGCAACTAGGAATTTCATCTGTTGGTTTTGAATAAGGTACTTGCACCGCCAACGCGGTGTCTGTAAACAACATATGCTTTTTAGAAACAAAAGGAACCTGCAACGTTTTGCCCAGCAAAATAGATTGTGAGCCACTACAGTCCACAAAAAAGTCACCGGAAATTCGTTCATTTTTATCGGTAACTAGGGCGCTAATGTTGCCCTGTTCGTCTGTTTCTATAAGGCTAATTTTTGCCTGACGATGTTCAACACCTAATTTGTTCACACCGTGATCGCAGAGCAGTTTACCAAACTTTCCTGCATCAAAATGATATGCGTAATTACACGTCCCCTGATATTCAGGTTGGGTAATCAGTTTTGGAGCCAGTTGAGCATCACATAAACTGGATTGAATGGAAAAGCTATCTGCGAACGAGCTATCTCCGGCGTGACCTAATGCCCAATAAGGCAGATCCTGCTGAAATCCTGGTGCAGGATAATCAAAAACATGGTGATAACTATGCATTTTCCCATCAGCCATGGGAGGTTGCCAATTAATGAATTGGATACTTTGTTTAAAGGTAGCATCACATGTTTGCAGTAAATCAGTTTCTGAAATCCCTAAATACTGCAAACTTTCGCGAATTGCCGGCACAGTGCCTTCGCCCACGCCAACAGTTGGAATGTCAGGAGAATCTACCAACATCACTCGAATACCATCGGGATGGTTAGGGAGCAGTTTTTTCGCCAAATGACAAGCGCTCAGCCAGCCAGCGGTTCCGCCACCTAACACGACGACTTGTTTAATGACTCGAGTGTTGCTTTTCACTTGCCTAACCACCGAATTCTACTTATTAGCGCTTTTTAATAAGCGGCGCGTAAGTCGATTAACTTGTTTCATCGACATCAGATGAGCATGAATGATTTGCAGTGCGCCATTTTTACGTAAAGTAGCGTAAACCTTATCATCAAGATTTTCTAAACGTTGTTGGTCTACCATGTAGATCCCATCAATAGTTAACGGATCATTATCATTTAATCGAATGGTTAGTTTTTGAGGATGCAGCAGATCATGTTCCAACAGCAACTGAATAAAGCCTTTGGTAATGTGTTGCTGTTCTACAAATTTAATTAAAGATTCAGCTTTATTTTTTAAAAAATCTGTCTGTTCATCGTTGTCATTAAATAGTTTTTGTCCCTCGTCGTGATTGACCAGCGGACTTAATTCATCAATACATACTGCAAACTGTTGTTCGGCAGATTGCTGTAAATAAAAAGGATAATTGCGCAACACTAAAGGCGCATAATTAGCATCATATTGTTGCTCTGATTCATCACTACAATACAAATTTTGCTGTGCTTTTAAACCTAGCATGGCAACTAGCGTAAATTCGCCAGTGCTAGAATTTTTAACAAATAAAACCGGGAATTCTGTGGCTGCATCAACCACTTCTTGTACCACAAGTGGAATCAATTGATCTTCGCTTGCTTGTAAGAAATTGTCATTGCTGCGAATGTAAATATCACGATGTTTTGCAGGGGAAAGCGGACTTATTTGTTTGTTCATCTTTGCATCTCTGGGTTTAAAATTAGGGCTAAAGTGATTTTTTAATTAACTAGATTGGCATGATAGCCGATCAAGCCCCATTATTATTACAGTTAAAGCGGTGAAAGATAGGGGGGAATTTCCCCCCTTAGCTTGGTATTAAGTCAGCTTAGAATCTGACGCTTGCACCGACTGTGATGCGACGAGCCATTTCGTATTCATATAACGGGAAGTCACGGGCGAAACCACTGTAGTTGGTCTGGTAATTATTGTTACCAGTTTGTACAGATGATTCTTCGGTGATGTTGTTTGCATCAATTTTCAAATCAATGTTATCAGTCAGGTGATACACCGCACTCATATCAAGACTTCCAAAATCGTCATGCAAACGGTTTCCGTATGAACCCGATTCGCGAAGCATGTACTCACTACGCCAGTTATAAGAAATACGCACTTGGAACTGCTCAGTTTCATAGTAGCCAGTTACGTTATACGAATGACGTGAGCTATCACTCAATACAGAGTTTGCATCAGTGAAGGTTTCTTCATCGGCTTGGGCGTCTGTGTACGTGTAATTAATTAAGCTACCAAAGCCGTTTCCAAAGTCTTGTTGATACTGGAACTCAATACCTTCAATTTCAGCGGCTTTACCGTTACTCTTCTCTTGAACAGTCCAACCTTGCTCATCAGGACGCAATGTTCCAGCAAACGGTACTTCTGCGTTTGTTGCTGAGTACTCTTGAATAGTTACGAAGTTTTTAACATCTTTTTTGAACCAAGTTGCTGATAGCAAAGAGCTTTCATCAAAGTACCATTCTAAACCTAAGTCGAATTGATCAGATACAAACGGTTTCAAGCCAACGTTGCCGATTACCCAAAACTGGTTGTTTGGTGTGTCATCGTTTACCCCGATAGGGCTTGGATTTACATACATATCAACATACTGAGGTCTAGACATTGCGCGAGCCGCAGAGAAACGTAAGATTAAGTCTTCACTTAAATCCATTGCCATATTGAAACTAGGCAAAAACTCAGAATAGTCAGCATCGGTATGTGATTTCACATCATCAATATAATAAGTAGAAGTGGCATCAGTAGATACATAACGCACACCAAAGTTACCGCGAATTCCATCAGTAGAGAACTTAGCCATGACATAAGCTGCAAAGTTATCTTCTTGAATTTCACTGTAGGTGCCTAGATCTTCGGTTTCGCCAGTGATACTAGCTTTAGCCCAATCTATAAGTGCGTTATCGTCAAATTGAATAATTTGGTAGTCACCTGCACCCACATCGTAAGTACCATTGCTTAAACCAGATGTTGAAATGACATTATCGAAGTCATCTGACTGGTTGAAGAAAAATTGACGGCTCGTGGTGTTGTGATCAGAGAATTTAACACCGGTTTTGATTGCACTAATTGGACCGTAATCAACGTCAAACTCGATGTCTGCCTGAATATAGCTTTCGTCGTCAGTTTTAGGCGTTTTATTAAATGCTGCCCCGGTGCCCATCGCCAATGTACCTGGATCATAAGTGGCCATATCAAAATTATTGATATTCCAAGTTTGTCCACCATTAGTAAAATCATAGGTTCCGTCAATCGGCGTACCGCCGGTGCCATCATCCACTACCATTTCAAAATCGGTACCACCGGTAGATGACGTATCACCTACTTGTAACTTCAGGGTGTAATTTTCACCGCTATAGTTCATGGTTAAATCAAGCACGTCAGATTTCATCGTTGCTTCACGAGGACGAGCTTGATAATAAGCTACATTTAAAGGACCAGCAGCTTGCGTACCTATTGTATCACCTGTGCCGTTACCACCAATCCAAGCTGTTGTTTCACCCGTACCCCAACTGGAGTCGGCTTGAGTCAACCACAATGCATAGTTTGTGTTGTTCGCTTCCATTTCCATATTCATGGCATTAAGTACGAAGTCTAGATTACTCGAAGGTGCATATTGCAATGTAGCGGTTAATGCGCTTCTTTGACGTTCTTGCGTGAATCCAACTGGACCTGCACCCCATTCCCAGAATGCTTCATTACCTTGACGTTGTAGAGAACGTTCTTGCATAACAGCTGAAACCATAACACCGAACTGCTCAGCATCATCTTTCCAGCTAAACATACCTGATAATTGTGGATCAGTTTCACCAGAATCTGTTTGATATTGGCCTTCTACAGAACCGTAGAAAGTCATTGCGTCTAATTCAAGTGGCTTGCGAGTATTTACTACGACAGTACCACCAACACCACCTTCTGCTAAATCAGCTTGAGAACTTTTGTAAACTTCTAGTTTACCCACTAATTCAGAAGGCAATAATTCATAGTTGAATGAACGTTTTGCTGGCTCTAACACAAACCAGCCCGTAGATGCTACGTTTTGGCCGTTTAGTGTGGTTAAGGTCAAATCGAGACCAGCGCCGCGAATTGAAACGCCTGCACCTTCACCGAATTGGCGTTGAATGGTTACACCCGAAATACGTTGCAAAGATTCTGCGACGTTTTTATCTGGGAATTTACCGATATCTTCAGCATTGATAGCATCAATGATGCTGTCTGAGAAACGCTTGTTATTCAGGTTTTGAGCTGTACTGGCGCGGATACCAGAGATTTGAATAACTTCTACACCTTGTTGCTGGGCGTCTTGAGCGGTAGCTGAATTCGAGAATAACATGCCACTGCTAGCAGCAGTACCAATGAACAAAGCAGTTTTTATGCTCTTGGTCAGTTTGTTTATTTTTATATGTGTCATTACTTTTTACCCTGGTATGTTTCGCTTAGAAAAAACTAACATTCTTGTATTTTTTATATGGCCACAGCGTTGATTAGGATGATTAAATCATAAAATGACAACGCTGTCATTTAGTGCCAACAAAAAAATGACCGCTGCAAAAAATTTCCGTATAATTTATGACAGCGCTGTCATTTGACATTTAAACTACAACAGGAAAATGTAGAACGCAATCAAAAAATACAAAATATTTACAAATAAGTGGAAAAAACACACGATATTCTAAGTGTAAATGCTACTATTCGGCAAAAAGATACCGCTCTACATAAGGTGTCTGAAGAATTTGGATAAAAATGAAAACAACCATTAAAGACGTAGCAGATTTAGCTGGCGTATCGTTTAAAACCGTTTCTCGAGTCATCAATAATGAAGGTTCTGTCAAACCCGATACGCTGGAAAAAGTCAAAAAGGCGATTCAACAACTCAACTATCATCCTAACAATGCCGCTCGTAATTTAGCAGGCTCAAAAGCCTTTTCATTAGGGTTTATATATAACAACCCTAATGCTTATTACGTTATTGATATGCAAAATGGAATATTAGATGAATGCAAAGAACGCGGTTATGAATTGCTTATTCACCCTTGCGAGAGTGTTAGTGAGAGTATGATCGAAGAAATTCGTCAGATGGTAAAACGCTCACAATTGTCAGGACTAATCATTTGTCCGCCATTGTCTGAAAGTCCAGATATGATGGATCAACTCGCAGATCTAGACATACAATTTATTCGTATTGTATCGGGTTCTGATGAGTCTAACCTGACCAGCCCTTGCGTACTCATCCATGACCGTGAAGCTTCAGATGAAATAACCGAACACCTCATTTCACTCAACCATGAAAAAATTGGCTTTATCAGTGGTGAACAAATCCATAAATCTACAATTGAGCGTTATCAAGGATACTTGGCTGCGATGCAACGACATAATCTTGAAGTTGACCCAGATTGGATAGTCGAAGGACAGTATTCATTTGATTCAGGGGTAAAAGGTGCGCAAAAATTATTAAGTTTGGACAACCCTCCTACAGCAATTTTTGCATGTAACGATGAAATTGCCGCAGGTGCGTTGTTTGCAGCAAGATTAAGCGGTGTGGAAGTTCCGAACCAATTATCAATCGCTGGATTCGAGGATAGCCCATTCTCCAGACAGACGATTCCTAAGCTTACCACTGCAGCCCAGCCAACTCGGGAAATTGCACGCCAAGCTACACGATTTTTGATTCAAAACGTGGTGGCACAAAGGCAACAAAGTACAGCCAAATCGTTGAATCACCAACATTATCAACCTAGTTTAGTATTGCGGGACTCCACCAGCCAATTCCACAAAGCGTAGGAATTGGCCTTAGTGGCTAATGGTTAGTGGTAACTCGCTTTCACCAAAAAATGCTTTCGCTCTTTCGATTTCCACTCGACTGGGTTTATATTCTGTCCAAGCATCAGATTCTTCTTTCTTGTAACGAAGTACTTGCTGATCAATATCAAACTCGTAAAACGGAAATACTTCACGTAGATTAAAAAACGCCGCAGGTGCAAAAAGTATTATGTCAGCGGCCAAATATCCGCCATTGAATTTCAACGGTAGCAAGCCATACATTGGTTCAGTACCTTCTTTGTGCGCTTTGAATTCGTACTGACCAAAACTGGTGGTTGGATATTTATGCTGTTCTGTACTTGAAATTGCAGCTTCTGGATATTTATCTACGGTGATTTTGACATCATTCTGAACTGAGTTGAATGTAGTAGTTGCGGTGCAACCTGATAATGCTAGAACGCATGCTATAGCACTCGCTTTTAAACCTCTCATTAAATACTCCTTAACGTGATAACAGAGGTGAATGGCTATTATTAAGCGGAGGGTTGGCTATCTATCACATATTGCTTCCCTGCTAATAATCGATATGTTTACCGCCGTACAGTAGCAAAGATATATTCGCCTACCAACAAAAATATCCTTTTTGATAGACGAAATAGGGATAACGAATAGTGGAGTTAAATCACTGCTCTTTGATTATATCTTTATGAATATTTTCCGCTTATAGAGCCAAGCCGATAAAAGATAAAATAAAAATACAAATGCGATGGCGAAAACCAACGAGGCATTTCGAGGTGACATGATTTCTGTTAATCCTGAATACAAAAAACCATGAACACTAATTTCACGTCCTTGAGCATTGGTCCAACTGATTAGGGAGATGGTTGAGGCAAACAACCAAGACAAAACGTAAATAAAAAGTGGATTTGAACCATAAATTTTAGCCCACTCAAAGCCAAAGGTCTGCTTTTTCACATCATGCAAATAGATAATCACCGCTAATGCAAGCCATGCAAATCCATTGGTTGCCAACACGTAGGTGCTTGTCCACAACGATTTATTTACCGGAAAACTGAACTGCCAAGCGATACACACGACAAAAGTAACCAAGCTCCATAGCAATAAGGTTTTCATTCTTTGCTGTTCAGTTTTGGCATTGGCCAACATTTTACTAGTGAAAAATCCAGCCAGCACAGTCACCACAGCGGGAATGCAACTTAGCAACCCTTCAGGGTCAAACGCGACGCCAAAACCTTGATATAAGTGCGCACTACCTAAAACTTCAATATCGATTAGACGAACTAAATTAGTTTCTAGTCCATACGGATTTTCTACTAAATTCAGCATCAGCCAATAACCGATAAGCAGGGTAATACATGCCGCGATAAGTTGTTTTTGGTGTAACACACAAATTAATATCGCAGCTATGCCGTAACATATGGCTATACGTTGTAAGACACCCATTATCCGCCAGTTTTGCGGATCACCGGTGAATGGAAAAATATTTAGTAAAAAGCCGATAGCAAATAACACGATGGTGCGCTTCGCAATTTTCTGCCAAGGAACCTGAAGAGCTTGGTTTGCTTTGGGTAGATAACGTCCCATCGAATGAAACATTGCAGCCCCGACGATAAATAAGAAAAACGGAAAAATCAGATCTGTCGGGGTCAACCCATGCCATTTTGCATGCAAAAGCGGTGGGTAGACAAAGGACCAAGAGCCGGGATTATTGACCAATAGCATGGCCGCTAAAGTTATTCCGCGAAAGATATCTAAACTAATTTGTCGGTTCATCAAGACTCCCAAAGACCAAGTTAAGCGGCGGCAGTCTGCAGCTTTTTCCTTAATAAATCAATGTCAGGGGTTAGGTCTGCTGCGCCCCCGGAAAAATTTCGAGTAACATGGCGGGATATTTGAATCTTTCCTCTAGAATAATTGTAGGCGTGGCTTTAGCCGCGTGAAGCATGCATACTTAACTTACAAAGATAATCTAATTAAAAACGCCTCTTCATTCATGCATTCCAAACAAGGATTTCAATTGTTCTGCTCTAAATTTATAAAATCATCAAACTGCATTTATCTTGCTTTGGCCCCGTTGTTTTTCTCTATTTCAACGTATGCTCAACAATCCACTCATTCAATTGAACGAATAACCACTACCGCCCAAAGAGTTGCTTCAAATGTTTCTGATTTGCCATATGTGGTTAGTACAGTGGATGAAAAAACGCTTGAATTGCTATCTTCGACACATATTGAAGAAGCACTAAGTTTAGTTGCAGGAGCGGGCGTTCAACGTGGTAACGGACAAGAATATTTGCCTGCGTTACGTTCTCCTGTTTTATCAGGCGCTGGTGCTTGCGGAGGTATTCTTGCTGCGGAAGATGGCATACCACTACGCGCTGCTGGATTTTGCAATATTAATGAATTGTTTGAAGCGCATAGTGAAATGGCGCAAAGCATCGAAGTATTAAAAGGCCCTGGTTCTGCATTTTATGGCTCAAATGCTGTGCACGGGGTCATTAATGTGATCACGCCAGATACTAGCACAGATGCGGGCCAGTTTGGCGTAGATTACGGATCTTATGGCTACAATCGCTACAAATTTCGCCAAGGGTTTGATTTTGGAGAGTCAGGTATAGGTGTCAATGCTAGTGTTACCCGCGATTCCGGATATCGCGTTGAAGAAAGTGTTGATCAAGAAAAAGTCAATTTACGGCATCGTTTTGATGGCAAAAGTTATAGCTTAACTAGCGGACTTACCTACACAGATTTGGCGCAGGAAACGGCGGGATATATTAGCGGTTTTGAAAGTTATAAAAACGCAACATTAGCCCAAGGAAACGAGAATCCTGAAGCCTTTAGAAATGCAAGTTCATTTAGACTCTGGTCGAATCTGCTTTGGAATTTGTCTGAACACAACGTGTTTTCCATTACTCCTTACATACGCGATCAGGACATGACCTTTTTAATGCATTTCTTACCGGGAACGCCCATTGAAGAAAATGATCAACAAGGAATAGGAGTGCAATCTTTATGGAAGCATAGCGCCTCCGATAGTGCCACCGTAAATGTAGGCTTAGATGCAGAATATACCGAAGGGGGCTTGCGCCAATATCAAAACTCCCAAACTGAAGGTTCTGCATTTCTTGCCGAAACTGTGCCGATTGGTAAACACTATGATTATAACGTGGATGTAACTTTGTATGCCCCTTTCATTGTGTTCGAGTGGCAGCTCAATAGATGGTTAATATCTTTAGGGATGCGCTACGAATATATGCACTACAACTATTCAAATAATATGCTCAGTGGGCGAAGCAAAGAAGATGGTACTGCATGCGGTTTTGGTGGCTGTCGTTATAGTCGTCCACCGTCAGGTGAGAATAGTTATAGCAACACCTCACCGAAACTTGGAATTTTCTACCAATATTCTGACCAAACGCAACTTTACGCAAACATATCGCGCGGCTATAGAGCCCCTCAGGCCACTGAACTTTATCGCCTTCAACGGGAGCAAGAGATTGCAGATTTAAATTCTGAAACGGTAACCAATGTAGAAATTGGCCTAAAGGGTCAACTTGAATACCTAGAGTATGTGCTCTCAATCTATCATATGGACAAGAATAATTTCATATTTCGTGACAGCGACTTTTTTAATGTTAATGATGGAGAATCTGAGCATAGGGGTATTGAGCTAGAATTACACTATCAGTTTGCTAAACACTGGGATTTGAAAGTTGCTGCTAGTTATGCCAAGCATACTTATTCGTACAATCAAATTCTCAACGATATAAACATCAATGGAAATTTTATCGATAGCGCACCAAAAACCATTGCCAATACGAGGTTAGGCTGGGATATCAGCGCCGATTCCCGCATAGAATTACAATGGCAACACGTTGCAGCTTATTTTACGGATCCGGAAAATATACATCGCTATGAAGGTCATAACATTTTAAGTCTAAGTGGCATAATGCATTTCTCCGAAGCGATCGTTTTGTCGGCTCGCATTAACAATTTAACTGACAGCAATTATGCAGAACGTGCCGATTACACGGAGTTTGGTGGTGATCGTTACTTTCCAGGTCGACCTAGAAATATGATGTTGTCTATGACCTATAAATGGTAGTAAATAAAAATGAAGCCAACATATTAATCTGAGTATAGGCAGCCTGTTTCCTGCGCTGCCTTATGGCTTTCCTTCACAAGGCAATTCTATGCCGTTTTAAAAAATAACTCGATCACTTCTGCAATCCATAAAATCACAATAAATTTATTACTTTCAAATAGATAAGCTTGCATCTGTCAACTTTACGTTATCTTTACACTAACTGGACTCAAACCTGCTTTGTATAAAACATACGTTAATCAACCGGAGCAATTGAATGAGTATTATGTCGATAGGCGGAGGTGTTGATCCCGCTGCCCGTGAAAAAGATAAAACGCAACAACAATTTGATATTGCAGATACCAATCAAGATGGAACTGTCAGTGCCACAGAGTTTATGGAAGCCTTAACAGCTCAAGGTATTGAGAGCACTAAATCGGCAGACATGTTCAGTAACATGGATGCAAATAGTGACGGCAACTTGAGCCAAGAAGAACAAAATAAAGCCATAGAAGAGCGACATCAGAAAATGACACAAATGATGGCAAGTATGGAAGGTGAAATTGGTTTATATGGCGAAAAAGATGCAGAAAAAGCGTCACAATTTGACTCGTTTAAAATAATGTTGTCAGAGATTGCCAATGACACGCAAGATCAAAACACTGCATCTCAGTTAAAAGATTTGCTAACAGAATTAGAATCTGGCGGCTATTCCAAAGAAGATGTGCAGAAATCGGTAGAGCTGATGAATAAAGTTGCGCCACCTATCAACACCACTGCATAGGCACGTAGGCTATTTGGTAAAACGCAACACGTTTTTCATTAAATATCATCAGACTCATAGAGCAATATATACGATTGATTAGAGTTTGATGATATTTTCACTCCAAAACCAAGACGACTAAAACAGCAAATTGTCATCATATTCGACACCTGAACCTCATGTATGACTGTAAATATTCCCTTTTTATGGAGTCTGGTTTATGGTGGGTGTCCTGGTTAGTATATATCTGCGTAAAACTACCAATCCAATACACATAACAATAACCAAAATGCTATAGGGAATAATATATGGACTGGGTTTCCATCATACCGCCATTGGTCGCGATAATAATTGTCTTCTGGAAGAAAGAAGTCATCATGGCATTGTTGATGGCAGTATTAAGTGCTGAAGCACTTATTTTATTCACTTCGGCTGGTCAAGATGTAATTCTTGCGCCAATCGCCTCGATTGAAAGAGTAGTGAGTGTGGCCACCAGCCCGGGAAACACCCGTATTTTATTATTCAGCGTGTTAGTCGGCGCACTATTAGCCTACATACGAGATTCAGGTGGCGTCACTGCAACCGTCAATTGGTTAACACAGCGGGGCATTGCCAATAATCGACGTCAGGTGGGTGGACTTACCATGTTCACCGGGATAGTAGTGTTTATTGAATCCAACTTAAGTGTGCTGACAGCAGGTATATTTGCTCGGGGTTTATTTGATAAGTTCGGTATGAGTAGGGCTCGACTTGCCTATCTTATTGACAGTACCAGCGCTCCAATTTGTATTTTAATTCTGCTTAATGGCTGGGGAGCGTTTGTTCTTGGCCTATTAGACGGATACGAGCTAGAACAATCGTCAGCCAGTATTTTGTGGGGCACTGTGGCATTCAATTTTTATGCGATTATCACCCTTATTATTGCTGCATATACAGTGTTTGCCGACAAAGTACATGGGCCGATGGCAAAAGCGGAAAAGCAGCTTGAATCAAGCGGCGACAATCTTTCAGCTGCGCCAGCGACAAAAGCCCGTTACATGGTGGTTCCCATTTTAACCATGGTACTTAGTATGGTGGGCTTTATGTTGTGGACCGGTAATGGGGTACTTTCCGAAGGCAGTGGCAGTAAGTCTGTTTTATATGCCACAGTATTAGCCACAGTTGTAGCTTACTTTTTACTATTAGCTGGCAAACGATTCACCCATCATCAAGCTGTCGAGATAGGCTTTAGAGGTATGGGAGAACTGCTGCCGCTGGTAACGATAGTGTTGCTTTCTCTTACCTTAGGAGCAAGCTTAAAAGTTTTAGGAACCGGTGTATTTGTTGCTGGCATGGTCGGTGAGTATCTACCGTTAGTTTTTGTGGTGCCCATGCTATTTATTGCTGGCGGAATTATGTCTTTCACAACCGGAACTTCATGGGGGACTTTCGCAATATTAATTCCAATTGGAGTCCCTTTAATACAGCAGTTAGGATTACCTCCCTCTCTGGTAATTGCAGCCATTCTTGGAGGCGGCATTTTTGGTGATCATTGTTCGCCAATTTCAGATACAACGGCAGTGTCGTCTATTGCTTCGGGCTGTGATTTGCTTGAGCATGTTCGTACTCAGTTACCTTACGCTTTGGTGGCTGGAGGTTTAACTCTGGTTGCTTATTTTATTGCTAGTTTACTTTTGATTGGATAAATATATGCGCATATTGATAGTGTTATCTTGGGTTGTTCTGCTTAGCGCCTGCACTCAACCAATCAGTAAAAATTCCAGACAGGAATATGCCGTTGCTATGCCGGACAAGTTTGCAGCCGATGTGGCGCTTGCAGTACTTGCCGAAGGTGGTAACGCGGTGGATGCAGCCATTGCAGCTCAATTTTCACTTGCAGTAACCTTCCCTGAAGCCGGAAATATTGGTGGTGGTGGTTTTATGACTATCTACTTTAATCAACAAGCAGACTTTTTAGATTATCGTGAAGTCGCACCCGGAGCAGCTACGCGAGAAATGTATCTCGACAATGAAGGGAATGTCATCACAACTCAATCTTTATTTGGTGCAAAGGCATCTGGCGTGCCGGGCACTGTGTCAGGGATGTGGGAAGCCCATAAGAAATATGGCAAATTACCATGGAAGCGCTTGGTTCAACCCGCTGTAGGGTTAGCTAAAAAAGGCTTTGTGGTTCCAGAAAAATTAGCCGGCAAAGTTAGCCGCTACATCGAGCGAAAACAGCAAAATGGTATTGATGGTAACTTTGAAGACTATTTTGACGCTGCCACTCAGGCAGGCTCGTTATTCAAACAACCGGAATTAGCAGCCACCCTAGAACGTATCCGTGATCTCGGGTTAGAGGGTTTTTACAAAGGTGAAACCGCTAATCACATTGTTTCTTATATGCAAAAAGAAGGTGGCCTCATCACCTTGGACGACTTGGCAGCATATCAAGCCAAATGGCGTACACCGATTACATTTCCTTGGCGAGGTTACACTTTAATTACCGCGCCTCCTCCTAGTTCAGGAGGCATTGCCGTTGCCCAGTGGTTAGGTATGATCGAAACAGTCATACAAAGCAATCCACTGCCTAAACAAAATTCTACAGCCTATCTACATCTTGTATCCGAAGCAGGGAAACGCGTTTTCGCTGACCGAGCAGAGTATTTAGGCGATCCTGATTTCATTGATGTTCCACAAACGGAATTAATGATCCCAGAATATATTCAATCACGAGCGCAAGATATTAACTTAACAGCAATATCTGCTACTGATGAAATCCAGCCTGGCCTTTATGAAAGCGAAGATACAACGCATTTTTCTATTGTAGATAGTGCAGGCAACGCAGTGGCTAACACTACGACAATTAATTTAAGTTTTGGCGCTGGTGTCGTGGCTGAAGGCGCTGGCTTCCTTTTAAATGATGAAATGGATGATTTCAGCGCCAAACCGGGTGTACCCAATTACTTTGGAGCCATTGGCGGTGAAGCAAATGCAATCGCGCCCTATAAACGTATGTTATCGTCGATGACTCCGACCATAGTACTAGAAAATGAAAGTGTAAAACTGGTAACTGGATCTCCCGGTGGCACTACCATTATCTCATCGGTTGCTCAATCGATACTCAACACCTTGTTATTTAACATGGATGCTGAAGAAGCCGCGAATAGCCCACGATTTCATCATCAGTTATTGCCCAAAGACACTATCAGAGTGCATCCCGGAATTGATGAAGCAACCATACAAGCATTAAAAGATATGGGTTACATCATCAAGGAGAGTCGTTTTGGAGACGTGCATTTGATTTTACAGAACCACGGTAAGCTCACTGCTGCATCAGAAAAGAACGGCAGAGGAAAGGCGGCAGTGGTTTCTATCCCATAAGTTACAGAATGAATTAAATCTCGCTTTCTTTTTCATCAGGGAGCGGGATTAATAAACTCATTACAATTGCAATTACCCCTGCAGTGGTAATTGCTGATGAAAATATATTCCTCAGCGCTTCGGGTAATCCTTGCAGCGCATTTGGCTCCATTAGTACGCCAAATCCTGCCCCAAAAGACGTCGCCATAATTAATGTTTTGCGTCTATCAATAGGCTCGCTTGCCAAAATTTTAATACCTGCCACGGCGATTGTGGCGAACATGACCAATGTAGCTCCGCCTAAGACAGGCTTTGGAATAGACTGTAGTACTCCGCCAATTATTGGAAACAAACCTAATACCACGAGAATTCCAGCAATATAAAACCCAACGTGCCGACTAGCTACACCGGTTAACTGGATCACCGCATTGTTTTGGCCAAAAGTGGTGTTTGGAAAAGTATTAAATACCGATGCTAGGGCCGAATTAACGCCATCGGCAAGTATGCCACCTTTGATCCTGCGCAAATAACGTTTCCCTTTAATCGGCAAACCACAGAACAAACTGTTAGCAGTTAAATCGCCAGAACTTTCTAAGGCAGTCATCAGATAAATAAGAGCAACGGGTAAAAACACTTCCATATCGAAGTTTAGACCGTATTTAAACGGGACAGGCACGCTAAAAAGCGGTTGTTTACCGATTTGCTCCAAAGACACTAAGCCTAATCCATAGGCCAGCAATGTGCCCATTACCATCCCGACTAGAATTGCGGACAACCGCACCCAAGGATTTGCGGAAACATTCATGATAATAATGGTAATGAGCACGAAAATACCTATAAATAAGTTTTTCATATCGCCAAAATTATCACTGCCAAAACCACCCGCGAGATCAGTCATACCCACTTTAATTAAACTAAAACCAATGGTCGTGATCACAATCCCCGTAGTTAGCGGAGTAACAATACGTTTAACCTTAGTAATAAATTGACTGATAATGACTTCAATAAAAGCGCCAAGTAAACATACGCCAAAAATGGTCGACAGAATCTCTTCGTTACTCCCCCCTTTAGCCCTTATCGCAAAACCCGCCACCAATATCGCGCTAACAAATGAAAAGCTTGTACCTTGCACCGCGATGAGGCCACTGCCAATAGGACCAATGGTTTTAGCTTGAATAAACGTAGCCACGCCAGACACAAATAATGCCATGCTGAGTAAATAAGGCAGCTCTGCAATCAACCCCAATGTCGATCCGATAATCAACGTAGGGGTAATAATTCCTACAAAACACGCTAAGATATGCTGTGTTGCAGCAGTGATACTTTGCCTTTTTGTTGGGACATCATGCAATCCATAAAGCAATTCAGAATTTGATTTCATTAGTAAAAGTGCAAAGTAAATAAATTGATTGGGCTAGCTATGCAAGAAGATGACCAAATGGTCTAGATTTGCACATATGCTGATTTTAGGTTGTTTCAGCGGTGTTTTTGACTTTTTACTTTGCTCAGGTGAGTGACTGTGCACTAAAAAGTGGCGGCGGGTTCACAATAACTGCAAACCAACACTAATCACAACGGATTCGATTTACAGCCTGCTGCCAAAGTGAATAAGCTTTGTCTCTTTGCTGTTTAGAGAATCGCGGACTGAAAGTGCGTTCGCAACGCCATTGGCTACTTAGTTCATCTAACGATTTATAAATGCCCGCCTGCAAGCCGGCTAAGTAAGCAACGCCAAGCGCGGTCGTTTCAGTAATTTCAGGCCTATCCACTTCTGCGCCGAGGATGTCTGCTAGAAAGCCCATTAACCAATCATTTTTAACCATACCGCCGTCAACACGAAGATTAGTCGCACGCGCTCCGTCACTTTCCATCGCCTTTTGTAAGTCTTTGGATTGATAACAAACAGATTGTAAGCCAGCAGCCACTATCTCATTAATACCAGTATCGCGAGTTAAACCTAAAATTGCGCCGCGAGCATTCGGGTCCCAATAGGGCGCGCCTAAACCAGTAAAAGCTGGCACCAAAAATACTTGATTATTAGGGCTTGCCATCTTTGCCAAAGACTCTGTTTCAGACGCCTCTTTGATAAGTTGTAAGCCATCTCGTAACCATTGAATTGTTGCTCCCGCCATGAAAATACTCCCCTCTAATGCGTAGGTCGTTTCTCCATTCAATCTATATGCAACTGTGGTTAACAGGCGATTTTCTGATTTAAGCGGTTTAGTGCCGGTATTGAGCACCATAAAACACCCAGTTCCATAAGTACTTTTTGCCATACCGGATTTGAAACATGTTTGCCCAAACAATGCAGCCTGTTGATCACCTGCGACGCCTTGAATGGCGATAGATTCGCCAAGAATAAGCGGATCGGTTTTACCAAACTCATCAGCACTATTTAACACTTTTGGTAACATAGACTGGGGAATATTGAAGGTTTGAAGTAGTTTTTGATCCCAATCTTGTAAATGAATATCAAACAGCATAGTTCGCGATGCATTTGTTGCATCCGTGTAATGACACCGTCCCTTCGTTAAACGCCATATTAGAAAAGTATCTATAGTGCCAAACGCCAGTTTTCCAGCTTCTGCTTTTTTTCGGGCTCCTTCAACATTATCTAAAATCCACTTAATTTTAGTCGCTGAAAAATAGGGGTCTAACAGTAACCCGGTTTTATTATTCAGGTGCGTTACTAATTCTTCGTCTTCGCTAAGCTCATCACAAAGAGATGAGGTACGCCGGTCTTGCCAAACGATAGCTGGGTAAATAGTTTTACCGGTACCTTTATCCCATACCAGTGTGGTTTCGCGTTGATTTGTAATGCCAATTGAGATTATTTGTGAAACAGAAATTTGCGCCTCTGCAATAACTTTCTTACAACTATTAACCACGCTTTGCCATATTTCTTCTGGATCATGCTCGACCCAACCGTCATCGGGATAGGATTGGCTAAATTCCTGCTGGGCAATAAAACTCGGTTTACCTTCGAGGGTAAATAAAATAGCTCTTGAGCTAGTCGTGCCTTGATCAATAGCCAGAATAAAATTTTGCAAACTCAATCTCCTTTACTAAACCGCACACCATCTCGAAAACAATCATATCAAGAGCATTTAATCTTCTTGATGATTAAAAACTTCAATTCTGTTTCGTCCTTTGAGTTTCGCTAGATAAAGCGCTTTGTCTGCTTCATTATAGAGTTTCTCGAAGGTGACGTTGTCGGCACAAGATGTGATCCCCATAGACCCCTTAACAGATATTAATTGGCCATTGTATTGCACGCTTGTAGAAGAAAACAAAGCAGCGATGCGCTGAGCAATGACAATTGCCGCTTTCAATTCAGTAGCACCTAAAAAAATAGCAAATTCTTCTCCACCTAAGCGTCCAACAATATCGTATTGACGAGTGGCTTGCCGCAATATGTCCGCAACACAAATCAATACTTCATCGCCCGCCTGATGCCCAAAGGTGTCATTTATCGTTTTGAAAAAATCGAGATCTAATAAAATCATTGCAACGCTATCTGCGGATCGACTAAACCGAGATAATTCTGCTTCCACTGATTTTACAAAAGAACGGCGATTTGCCAGCTGAGTTAGCTCATCGGTAAGGGCGAGCACTTGCAGTTGCGACATAGTCAACTGCATTTGTGATTCTAACAATTTTTGCTTAGTGATATCTTTGCTATGTACTAGCAGCTCACCCGTGTCTAGTAGTTGTTCTGACAACAATAACCAACGCCCGTCTAGCAGATCAACTTCAAAAATTCGAAAATTAAGTTGTCTTCTAACTAATGAGGCCTTATCTAGCCAAGCCTCAATGTTGTCAGTCTCTAGGTTCACACCACGTTTGTGTTTATAGGCATGATTTATCATCTGATCAAAGGTCAAGCCCAGAGCTTGCTCATCGTCAAATCCGAAGATATTAAAAAAAGCACTGTTGCCGTACAGGAGCTCATCAGTACCACCAAAGATGCCGTAACCATCTTCGCTTTGTGCAATGCACTCCAATAACAACCCAGTAATATTAGATTTATAAGGCAAACTGGTTATCCTGATTAACAACCTCAGGTTAAGATTAGTTAACAATCCTCATGCTTGCTACTAAATATCAACCAGTGGGTTATTCATTAAGATTACCCCACTGAGTTTAATCTTTATTAAATAACCCTTTTAGCTTGTCTTTTGCTTTATCTGTTAGCTTATCTTTTTCTTCTTCCAGTTTTTCTTTTGCTAGCTTTTTGGCTTCCTCTTCCAGTTTCTTTTTAGCCTCAGACTTCGCTTTTGCAATTATGTTATCCAGCATTTCGTTAACAATCGCAACACCAGCCTGATCAGCTGGAATACCATTTGGTTTTCCTATAGGTCCGGCGTTAAACGTTGGCAATGTAATTTCATAGGTTTTTTGTTCGATTTCAAAATCACCGGTGGAAAGCTTTTCAAAGTCGAGTTTCAAGCGCACATTACTAACGGTAACATTTTCTACTATCAACAAAGGATTGGCACCTGCCTCACTTGAGGATTGTTCGTTTGACTTAGGTAAATTAGCCGCTAAGTTATTTTTTAAAACCAACAAGTTTCCCTGCCCGCTTTCATCTAATTCATAAAGCACTTCTGGTGCATTAATGCTGACTGTTTGTACCACATAAGGCTCGCTTAACACTTCGCCCAAATCTAATGTGATTGACTCCAGACTAAATGCGTCTTCGTCACTAAAACCATCTGGATTTTCAACGTCGACGTCACTGATTGTTAAACGGCCTTCGGACAACGCTAAATCGACACTTGCTACAGACACCGTCGTTCCAAGGTATTTAGAACCTTGCTGTTCAATTTGCGTACGAATAAAATCACCTGCACCACTTAACGCATACCAAGCTCCACCCGCTATAAGCAGAATAATAACAGCGAAAACGATCAATCCTTTTTTCATCTTTTTAGTCTCTTTTAATTAAGTTTAAACTTTACTTACAAGGTTACATTTATTTTAAGTTAGCATATGAACGCTTAAATATCTGTACTACATCAACACAACCTAACGGTTATAATTTACAGAGTATCTTAACGAGTACTAAGCATATTTTTCCACATACTAGACAATTCATGACTATTGCATTGACGATTTATGATGAACAGGGAGTCAACTTTTAAATTAGTTAGTTTACTGAGCTTTCATATGGCGCATAATATTAATATAACTATCCACCCAATACTGCTCGCGATGTTTCGCAAGATATTGCAAAAGCGCTTCATGGGCTTGTTCTGTGACTTGCAAGTGATCTCCTCCTACTCCATGAAACAATATACTTACGACTTTAGTACCTGGTTTAGCATTGCGAACATAATTAATCAGCGTTTCACCATCTACAGCTGAGGGGGCGTGGAGTACTTCGCTGCCATCTTCTAGCCCCATACCTTTAATTGCCACAAATAAATCTTCGACTGCAGGCAGGTAGTTTTTGCCACCAGCATTTACGTCACCACAAGGTATAGTAAAGGTGCGCTGAGTTTGGCCATCCAAAGCCTGTAACAAACTATTCGCAATTGAAATCTCAGCACGCATGTGAGCGACACTACGCTTATCTAAATCTGCGTGTTCTGCTACCCAATCCCGATTTGGCGCACTACCACTGCATACGTGATACAAAGAATGATTACCCAACTCATGTCCGAACTTAGCCACTGCGCGCCAATCCTCAAGTCTAGAAGAAAAACTGTCTGCACTTGCATAGACATAAAAAGAAGCGCGCAAGTCATGGCGATTTAGTGCTGGCACGACCTTGTCCAACTGACTATCTAACGCATCGTCATAAGATAAGCTGACTGCGATTCTTTCGCCGTTTGGAAAAGTCACAGACTCATTTGCCTTTGCAACGCTAAGTAAAAGCATCATCAACGCAATATTCAGTGCCGCAAGTTTACCCTTTTTCATAACAATAACCTTTGTGATGTTAATTTGTTTGGTAGTAAAACGCCGTTTGAGAAATGCGTTGGATAGTATCGTACTCTAATCCTAGATGGTTGGTATCCCCAACCTTCGGAATGCTATTTTGACTATGTATAACTACCCCCCAATGATTGTCACCTAGTCCCTCGAAGATAACATTAATGCTCAAGTTGTTGGCTTTGGTAATGGCGGCAACGCTAAACTGATTCATCAGCACTCTGAGTTTATATAATATGTCAGACAACGCTTGGGTGTTAGGCGCTTTTTCGAGCCCAGACACTCTTTCAAAATGAGCCGATGGTACAAACCCAGCTTCTTTTGATGGCCGATATACAATCAATTCCGCGGGCGTAATAAACGTGTTATTGATTCTGTATACATCTATAGAGGTTTGTTGAATTAGGGAGAGTCCTGCGGTTTCTTGAAATCGAGCTAGTTCATCAGCGGCAGGTTGCAAGAATTCGTTAATAATTGTTAGTCTTCGTTGCAGGCAATCATCCTTTTTACAAATTGCTAAGCTAGGGAGTTTTGCTAATGTCTGTTTGTCGACATTCAACATAGACGCCCCTAATACTCCGAAGTTAAAATTGATAAACTGACGCTTGCTCTCGTCGTTTTTAAAACTGTTGGCATGAATATCTAGCAGATTGAACGGCGTAAATGACGGCAAGTAAGCAAGAGGTAACTCTGATTTTGGTAGTAAATCGTGCAGATGAAATAGTAAAGCACGATATTCTTCATCAATATTTTGAGTAAAATATTCGGGCGGCTTAGCGTGCATGTGAGTCGAACAAAAAGCACTCACAATTAAAACGAATTTAAAAAGGTATTTCACTATATTCCCTGCTGAATATTAAATTCCAACTAAACTCTAATAAAAACACGATAGCGATACAATTTAATAAGGATCATTTGGTTAATAATTCCAACCTATTAGTCATGTTCCCCTTGCTTCGACACAAAACGACCACATTAAACTAAACTACTTTGATGTTTTAAGAAATTAACCATGATCCCAATTTCGATACTCGACTTGGCGACAATTGGCGAAGGACGCACGGTCGCCGAAGCGCTTAATATAACACGCATTACAGCGGTCGCTGCAGAAGCCAGTGGTTACAAAAGATATTGGTTGGCAGAACATCACGGAATGAAAAGTGTCGCCAGTTCAGCAACTGCAGTTTTACTCTCACATATTGGTGCTGCCACTCAAAGCATTCGTATTGGTAGTGGCGGGATCATGTTGCCTAATCATGCGCCTATGGTCATTGCTGAACAATTTGGGACCTTAGCGGAGCTATACGGTGATAGGGTTGATCTTGGGTTGGGCCGAGCACCCGGAACAGACCAACAAACATTGCAAGCATTACGTCGCAATAACAACATGTCAGTAGATCAATATCCCCAGGACATTCGCGAATTACAAAGATACCTAAGTGACAAGGCCTCACCCATATTGGCGATCCCCGGGCACAATACAAAAATACCTCTGTGGTTATTAGGTTCAAGTTTATATAGTGCTCAACTTGCAGCACAATTTGGTTTACCGTTTGCATTTGCTTCGCATTTTGCACCAGATCAATTACTGCAAGCACTAGACATCTATCGCAATCAATTTAATTCCTCCGAGCAAAACCCCAGACCTTATACAATGGCAGGGGTGATGGTGGTTATTGCTGACAGTGATGCAGAAGCCAAGTACTTATTTACTTCTGTTCAACAGAAATTTCAACAAATGCGCTCTGGAGCTAACACGCCTTTTCCTGCGCCGGTTGATACAATGGACGGTCGTTGGAATGCATCAGAAAAACAGATGGTAGATCACGTTCTACAATTTGCATTGGTGGGGACCAAAGAATCGGTAAAACCCAAGTTAGCGCGCTTTATTGAAGCAACTGGAATTGATGAATTAATTGTATCGTTTCCGATTCATGACACCGATGCCAGATTAAAAAGTTTAACTTTAATGGCAGAATTAAGAGATACTATGTGAGCGGAATACTGCGCTTAACAGCGTGAATCCTGCCCCTTTAGAACCCCCATCAATCTAGTTATTGGAGATATTTTTGCAAAGCATAATTGATGAAATTGCTCGAGATATGATGGCCATTGAAAATAAAGGTGAAGTGGCTAGCTATATTCCTCAATTAGCGAAAGTCGATCCTAATCAATTCGCAATTAGCGTCGCTTTAACCAATGGTGAAGTTTACCAAGCAGGTTGCGCTGATACGCTATTTTCAATTCAGAGTATTTCGAAAGTATTTACCTTAACGTTAGCGCTGGGCAAATTGGGTGACAATATTTGGCATCGAGTTGGTAGAGAGCCATCAGGTGACCCATTTAATTCAATCGTACAACTCGAACATGAACATGGAAAACCTCGTAATCCGTTTATTAATGCCGGGGCGATTACAATTGCAGACCTAATAATGCAAGGCCACGCCCCCAAAGAAGTGCTTGCTGAAATTTTGCATTTTATTCGCTATGTTGCTGACGATGACAGTATCGCAATTGATGAAAAGGTCGCCCACTCGGAACTCAAAACAGGTGCAAGAAATGCGTCACTAGCGCACTTTATGGCATCATTTGGGCACTTTGAAAATCCGGTAGAAAAGGTCTTAGGGACGTATTTTCATCACTGTTCCATCGCAATGAACACCACCAACCTAGCCAAAGCCGGTTTATTTTTAGCTAACAACGGGGTTAATCCTGTAACCGGCTACACAGTGGTTTCTGCACAACGAGCAAAGCGCATCAATGCGTTAATGCTAATGTGTGGTCATTATGACGGGTCTGGAGAGTTTGCATTTAGGGTAGGCTTACCCGGTAAAAGTGGTGTTGGGGGCGGTATTCTCGCAGTTGCTCCAGGCAAAGCGTCGATAGGCGTTTGGTCTCCCGGGCTTGATAAAATTGGCAACAGCAAACTAGGTACCATGGCATTAGAGTTGCTCGCGAATAAAACCGGCTGGTCCATATTCGGAAAAGAATCCTGCTGACCTAAAATTCAACGAGTTGGCTTAGTTAGTTGCTTCTGTTTCAGCACTTCCAGAGTATCGCGCAAAGATTTTTTTGTATTTTCCGGTATCTTTTAACCATTTCAACTGCGTATTAAATTCGTCTCGAATTTTTTCTGATTTAAATAAAAACCCGTTTGGACTAGCACCAAACAATGCAAAACGGTCCACTTTGGATGTGACATCAAGGTTTTTAGATTCAGTTAATTTTTTTCGATAGTAATTAAAAATTTGCGCATCCATTTGCACGACTTCATACCGTTCTAAAAACAACATTTTGACCTGATTGGACTGATCATAAGTCTCACCGTAACGCTTGTTGTTATTAACCATTTGCGCATACTCGTCACCCAAATGTACTGCTGCGTCTTGCCAAGAAAGTAAACTATGATGTTCTAAATCACTCAATTGCGTGAAATTAAATTTATTTTTACGCAAACTAAATGCAAAATTTTCATAACTATAAGCAATGTCGGAAAAATATCCCTGCAAACCATGAGTTTCAATGGTATTTTCATTCATGTCGGAAACAACATCCACTAGCCCTGACTCAAACGCCTTTGTTCGCCGCGCATAAGGTAAATAGACGTGTTCTATTTCGTACCCTAAGGGTGTCATTGCCGCTTCAAATATTTCGACAATTATCCCTTCATCTCCATCTGCAATCACCCAAGGAGCCAGCATTTCAGCGTAAGCTACTGTTATTTTTTGCTTAGCATACACTTCGTTAATACTTAGGAAAAAGTATAGAGCCAGACAGAAACTAATGATCTTGTAGGGTCTCATAGTTGCTCAATATTTATTAATTTTATACCCAGATGTTAGCGGCTAATGTGAAATTGAACAAGCCCGCAATAATTAGCACTTTAGCGTTAGTTAGCCTTCCAATGCAGTTGCCCACATGTAAATCAAAAATGTCGATTTATGTAAATAAAAGTTAACGCGAAGTTGATTTTACTACCCGCTTACGCCAAAATGCGCGCAATCATAATGTAAACAAGAACTATTTCTATTTATATTAATTTAATCATTGTATTGGGAGAAAAAAATGAGTCAAACAAACGCGATGCGTTTAAGCCTATTAGCAAGTGCATTATTAATCACGTTTAGTTCCGCTGCTAAAGAAGAAAACGCAGAAGCCAATGTTGAACAAATGACCATTTTTGGTAGCAAGAATCCACTTAATAAAGTACCTGGCAGTGCCCACGTCATTAGCACCGCAGATATAGAAACCTTTAAATATACCGACATTATGCGAACGCTAGCCGCCGTGCCCGGAGTATATATCCAAGAAGAAGATGGTTATGGTTTGCGCCCTAATTTAGGTATGCGTGGTACCGGTCAAAATCGCTCGGAAAAGATTACCATTATGGAAGATGGCGTATTGGCCGCTCCTGCGCCATATGCATCACCGGCAGCATATTACTTCCCCACGTCTGGACGAATGCAGAGTGTGGAAATTCTTAAAGGTAGCTCAACCGTTAAATTTGGTCCTCGCACAACGGGTGGTGTCATTAATATGCTATCTCGTCAAATTCCTGATACTAGTTTTGCAGGTAGAGTTGATATTGCAGCGGGACAAGATGGTTTCGGTAAAATACACGCTTATGCAGGCGGCCAAGGTGAACGCGTAGATGCCGTTGCCGAAGTTTATCGTTATCAGGCTGATGGCTTTCGAGATATTAATGGTGTTGGTGGCGACACTGGTTTTGTCAAAAACGACGCATTAGCTAAAGTTCGCTTTAAATCAGATAAATCTGCGAAGTATCAGCAAATAGTCGAGCTAAAACTTAAATATGCAGATGAAGTGTCAAATGAAACCTACATGGGATTAACCGACGCAGATTATTCTGCAACACCATTTATGCGCTATTCGGCTTCGCAAAAAGACCAAATGAACACTGAGCATAAACAAATTCAATTGAGCCACGTTATCGAATTTAATAGCGACCTCATTTTAAATACCACGGCTTATTACAATGACTTTCATCGTAACTGGTACAAAGCTTACAACGTAAATGGCGATAGCCTAAGCGGTGGCGGCATTCAAACTGCGTCAGATTTTGATAGTGGCTTGATCGCAGCACCGGTTGAAGTGGGTGTTAAAGCGAACAACCGTGACTATTTGTCACAAGGTATTCAAAGCGAATTAAATTATTACGTAAACAACCATGAGTTAGCATTTGGTGTTCGTTATCATGAAGACGAAATGGATCGCTATCAGTGGGCTGACGTATATGAATTAGACACAAATCAAGTAATGAGCCGCATTTCTAGCGGTATTCCTGGAACAGATTCAAACCGTATAGATAGTGCCGACGCTCTAGCTTTATTTGTTCAAGACCGCATTTCATTAGGTGATTTAGCAATTACAGCTGGTTTACGCTTTGAAGATGTAACGACCAAGCGCTTAGATTGGGGAAAAACTAATCCAGGTCGAGATGGTGCAGCTAGCACCAATGTAGAAAACAGCTTCAGCTCAATTTTACCCTCGTTATCAGCGACATACCAAGTAAATCAATCGTTAATTGTGTTGGCAGGTGTACAAAAAGGGTTCTCTCCTGCTGCGCCAGGTAATGCAGATGGTCAAGAAGAAGAAAGCTGGAATTACGAGGCAGGTTTACGCTACAGCCAGAACGCTTTTACCTCTGAAGCCATTGTATTTTACGGTGACTACAGCAACATGCATGGTAACTGTACAGAGGCGCAAGGTTGTGACGAAAACAATATTGGCAACCAATACAATGCTGGTGAAGTCGAAGTAAATGGTTTAGAACTAAGCTTGGGATACGAATTTCAACAAAATAACAATATTAGTTTCCCAGTCAAATTGGCCTACACTTATACTAGCGCCGAATTTGGTTCAGACTTTTCCTCTGCTTTTGAAAGCTGGGACGACGTACAAAAAGGTGATTCGCTAACCTATTTGCCTGATGATCAATTGTATCTTTCTGTTGGTGTTCAGGCCACTAGATGGCAAGTCACTTTGGCAGGTCGTTACACCTCAAAAATGCGCACTAAAGCAGGTCAAGGTGCAATTCCTTCAGATGAGTTAATTGACGCTAAAACCATTGTTGATTTATCAGCAAGATACTTTATCAATGAAGCTTCCGAACTGTATTTCAACGTAGATAATCTGTTTGACGAAAGCTACATGACCACTCGTGTGCATGGTTCAGTTTTTGCTGGTAAACCACAATCTGCGACCTTAGGATATACATACAACTTCTAATTCAGGTTGAAGCTAACCTAATTAATTAAAAGGGCTAATTTGATTAGCCCTTTTTGTATCTTTCAATTTATTTAACCGTGAATTTAACGTCTTGATCACGTAATAAATATAATGCAAAACATGCAGCCCACATCGGCCAAGCCGCGAAAAACAATAAGTTGTTAAACCCATCAATGTATTGATTATAAGAAGATAGGGTAGACAAACCATGCAACACAAAAATCAATCCATAAGTGATACGTTTTTTGATACCCGCCATAAACGCCAGTATTAATACCATCTGCAATGTACCTAGAATATAAGCCACCACTTCATTTGCGCCGCTTATGCCATAAAACCCTTCTAAAATGCGCGCGCTATGCCCAGGGTTAACAAATTTATCTAGCGTCCACATTAACATCACGATAAAGACGCCTAAGCGCAGTGAAAAAAGTGACCAGTGTAGGCGTTTTTGGAAATCAGGATTTGTGGAGCTTGTCATTAAGGTTCCTTAAATAAAAATAAATAATCTTCAGTTGAGCAAGACCGTACTAATGCAGATATATTTCGAAAATTTAAAATTTATTTATAAAATTTTGCGTTTCTCAATGTAAAGTTATCCAAGCTCATATCTTGGGTGACTGAAAAAACAGTATAAAAAACAATTATTTCCATTAACCTAGATTCTAATAATCGGATTTATTTGAAAGTTTATCCGATGGTCTATGGTCTTTAGTGACACAATATTTTAGATCTATGCGGAGCTTTCTTGAATCCAACACATTTAACAATGGCGTTTGTAACGACGTTGACAATACCTTTAATGGTCAATGCCTCTGACGATGCAACTGCTGAAAACCTAAATGCCATTGAGCATGTTGAAGTGGTTGGTCAAACGCTTAAATCACAGGGACTTTCAGTAAAAGACGCATTGATTGATGGTCCATTTGGTAGTGACAAATCGCTACATGAAATAGCACGCTCAATTACCCCAATCTCTAGCGAACTCATTGAGCAACTCAACATATCGAGTTTACATGATGTACTCGCAATCAGCCCTAACACCTATGCGGCAAGTGGCTTTGGTGCACCTAGTTTGCCGACTATCAGAGGACAATTAGGTGAGCTGTTTCAAGATGGAGTGCGGCGACAAGCAGGTAATAATGGCTTTGGTGTACCTTTGTCATTTAATGCGGTTGAGCAAATTGATGTCGTAAAAGGAGCGCCACCAGTGCTGTTTGGTTCAAGCCAACGAAATGGTGGTTTTGTGAATCTAGTATCGAAAACAGCAAGCACAGATGCTAAATCGGGTAGGGTTAGCTTTTCTGCGGGACGATGGGATCAATATCGTTCCAGCTTAGATTACACCGCACCTTTGGTCACAGATAAAGTAGGGATTAGAGTCAGTGTCGAGCACATTGATAGCGGTAGTTACTATGACTTCACGCAAACTAAAAGCGATAGTGCGTATGTAGCATTGCGAATATTGCCCGACAGTAAAAGTAGCTGGGATATTAACTTTGAGATATACCAAGTCGAATTTACTGACAATGCCGGTATAAATCGTCCGACTCAAGCATTAATTGACCACGGACTTTATATCACCGGTCAAGGTGTGCAAGCCGACGGAAATACGATACCTGCAGCAGGTTCAATTGTGTCTCCAACTGGACAAGTTTTTATAGATCGCAACACGGTATTGACGGATCCTGAAAATGAAAACGAGGCCACCACTTATCTGCTTCACAGTATCTATAAACGCCAAATCACAGCCAATACTTCAATCAAAAATATAAGTTATTTTCAACATTTGCAACGCGAAGAAATTGCTCAGAACAGTTTCGTTGAAATTATTGACGGCGCCGATACTGCGCAAAACCGCACTGAGTTATCTCAGCAATGGAGCAATAATCAACACACCACTTTTGCTTTCGATGTGCGTTACAACAGCGTTTTAGGCTACAGTCAATTTACTACCGAAGCGGATCTACCAATTGATTTAACCGGTCCACTTTCAAATCGTCGCATCCCCCTGACTACGGAACAACAGGCAAGATTGGTCGAACTGCGACCAGGTGTATTTGTGTCACCAGGCGGTCAATACGATATCAATAATGACGGTATTGGCGACTTTAATTTATCCGACACTACCGATTCAAAATCTTGGCAAACAGGCATTGCTGTTCAGCACGACTCTGACTGGACAGATAAACTACTTACTAGCGTTGGATACCGCATAGATTTTTATAATGTGGAAGCGCGAGATCCCATAGCACCAGAAGGACAAATTGCAGCAAGCGACAAAATTGACGATATTTTACATTCCGGTCAGTTTAGCCTTAATTACCAAGTAGATAGTGATGTGACTACTTATATAGCCGCTAGTTACAACGAAGCTACAGCCAATAGTATGGCAGGCGGAAACACCTTAGGCGGTGATAATATGATTAGTGCGCAAAACTTTGCCACGCAAAACACATTATTAGAATTGGGCGTCAAGTACGCACCATCAAACAGTTTTTGGTATGTGGATGGGGCTATTTTCAGCCAACGCCGCAGCTTACGCAATCGTGATGGCAGCAACACCGGCATTCGTACTCAGGGTTTTGAGGGACAAGTGTTTTATGATGCTCACCCTTATTGGTTTAGCGCAGGTTACAGTTATATCGACGCACGCTACGACAATTCTGCAAGCAGCCAAGACTCTGCTCAAGTTGCAGACGCCTTTGACAACTCGCGCCCAGATATTATTGCAGGTACCGGCGTCGGCGCACCAAGCTTTACTTCCTTTGCACCTTCCACTCAACAAGTACAAGGTATTCCAGAGCAATCTTTAAGTCTCAATGGAAGTTATGCAATTACCACAAATTGGCAGGCTGGATTTTCGGGCTTGTATACTAAGAGTTACCCATTGGACTTTTTAGCAACCGTTAAAATTCGTGATCAATATACCTTAAACGTCAATTCGAGCTACGCGTTTACACCCGCAACTAAGTTACGTTTAGATATAAACAACATCACTAATCAACAAAACTGGCGACCGGTTTTTGAAGGTGGTTATTTTGGAGCCACATTGGTGTTTCCTGAGTTGCCAATTAATGCCAAATTAACCCTGAGTCATACTTTTTAAGTAGACGTTTAAAGAGAAAAAAATGTTTAAAAAAATAATCTTGTTGTTCGTTGCAGCCATTGCTGTTGGCTTGTTTTTTCACTTCGATCTTCATCATTTACTCACTCTGGAAGGCCTGAAAGGCTCGATGGAGCAGTTTGATCAATTCAAACAAGCTTCTCCGCTTTTAGTGATAGGTGGATTCTTTTTACTTTATGTTTTTGTCACCGCACTATCATTGCCCGGAGCCGCAATTTTAACCTTGGCAGCGGGCGCACTGTTTGGATTATTTGAAGGCTTATTGATCGCATCATTTGCTTCGAGTATCGGCGCAACATTGGCCTTTTTAGTTTCTCGTTACTTGCTACGCGATGCCATTAAAAAACGCTTCCCTGAACGACTTAAATCGATAGACAAAGGGGTTGAAAAAGAAGGGGCCTTTTATTTATTTACCTTGCGATTAGTCCCGGTATTTCCATTCTTTTTAATCAACTTGCTGATGGGATTAACCGCGATTAAAACCCGAACATTCTATTGGGTGAGCCAAATTGGCATGTTAGCAGGCACATTTGTTTACGTTAATGCGGGCACACAATTGGCGCAAATCGAAAGTCTATCGGGAATTTTATCGCTGAACTTAATATTATCTTTCGCACTATTAGGTTTTTTCCCACTCATTGCTAAAGCCATTTTAAACCAAGTAAAAAAACGCCGAGTTTACCAAAACTATACTAAACCGAAAAAATTCGACCGTAACATGATTGTTATTGGCGCAGGTGCCGGCGGCTTAGTTACAAGTTACATTGCAGCAACAGTCAAAGCCAAAGTCACTCTAATTGAAGCAGGTGAAATGGGCGGTGACTGTTTAAATTACGGCTGCGTGCCCAGCAAAGCCATCATTAAAAGCGCTAAAGTGGCGGAACAAATACGCCATGGGGAAGACTATGGCCTTGAAAACAGTGTTCCACAATTTTCGTTTAAAAAAGTCATGGCAAGAGTGCACAAAGTCATTGCAGACGTAGCCCCGCATGATAGCGTTGAACGCTATACCAACCTTGGTGTCGAGGTTATTAAGGGTTACGCAAAACTGGTTGACCCATGGACAGTCGAAATTAACCTTAATCAAGGTGGTAAGCAAACCTTAACCGCTCGCACAATTGTGATCGCCACAGGTGCGCGCCCATTCGTTCCTCCATTACCGGGCATAGAAGAAACAGGTTATGTCACCAGTGATACCTTATGGAGTAAGTTTGCTGAACTAGATGAAGCCCCCAAAAAACTAGTTGTGCTTGGTGGAGGGCCGATTGGCTGTGAATTGGCGCAAAGTTTCTCGCGGTTAGGGTCGCAAGTAACTCAAATTGAAATGGTAGACCGCATTATGATTAAAGAAGATCTTGATGTATCTACTTTTGCTCACCAAGCGCTTACTGAAAGCGGTGTAACGATACTCACATCGCATCAGGCACTTCGTTGCGAAACTCGCGATAATAAAAAATATATTGTCGTGAAGCATCAAGAGCAGGAACAACAAATTGAATATGACGAATTGATCTGTGCTGTAGGAAGAAGTGCTCGGTTAGAAGGTTATGGACTTGAAGAGCTAGGAATTGAAACCAATCGAACCTTGCAGACTAACGAATACCTGGCAACCTTATACCCCAATATTTATGCTGCCGGTGATATTGTCGGCCCATATCAGTTTACCCATGTTGCGTCGCATCAAGCTTGGTATGCGGCGGTTAATGGTTTGTTTGGCCAATTTAAAAAGTTTAAAGTAGATTATCGAGTGATCCCTTGGACAACCTTTATTGATCCCGAAGTGGCGCGGGTTGGTATCAATGAAACGGAAGCAAAAGATAAAGATATTGACTATGAAGTTACCCGTTTTGAATTTGCAGAGTTAGATCGCGCCATTACCGATAGCGCGACAAAAGGCTTTATTAAAGTTATTACACCAAAAGGTAAAGATAAAATACTTGGGGTAACTGTGGTATCTGAACATGCAGGAGACTTAATCGCTGAATTTGTATTGGCAATGAAGCACGGTTTAGGTCTTAATAAAATACTAGGCACAATTCACAGTTATCCTACTTGGGCAGAAGGTAATAAATACGCTGCGGGTGAATGGAAACGTAATCATGCCCCGCAAAAGGTGTTGAATTGGCTTGAAAAATATCACACGTGGCGCCGAGGATAATATGTTGAAATATATGACAAAAACGCTGCTGCTAGTAACATTTGCGCTATCAATACCCGTTGTAAGCAGCGCAAGCGACTTGCACAACAAGTGGCACGAAATCGTCAGTCAGCATGTTGTGACCATTGACAATGGCCATAGCACAGCAGTGGACTATGCAGCGATTAAACAACATCACGGTGAGCTAAGAGCCTATTTGAATTCATTGGAAGCAGTAACTCAAGATGGATTTAAACAATGGAATAAAGAGCAACAATTGGCATTTTTAATCAATGCTTATAACGCCTGGACAGTCGAATTAATCTTAACAGAATACCCAGATCTTCAATCAATTAAAGATTTGGGCGGTCTGTTTAGCTCGCCGTGGAGCAAAAAGTTTATTCCTCTGCTTGGCAAAACACGAAGCCTTGATGATATTGAACATAACCTGATTCGGGGAAGCGATAAGTACAATGATCCGCGAATTCATTTTGCAGTGAACTGTGCAAGTATCGGCTGCCCTGCTTTATTAGAAGAAGCATACACTGGCGAGAAACTAGACGAACAATTACACGCTCAAACAGTGCGCTTTTTAAGCGATAAAACGCGTAACTTTGCGCAGGATAATACCCTAAACTTATCCTCCATTTTTAAATGGTATGGTGACGATTTTAGTCAAGGCTTTAACGGCGCAATGTCGTTACAACAATTTTTACTGCAGTATTCAACAGCATTAGCACTCACGGATAAACAGCGAATAGCGCTAAAAAATGACGCTATGACAATTAACTTTTTAGACTACAACTGGGAATTAAATGCTCACCAATAGAGGTCGGCAGGTGTCAAATCGATTCAGGTTTTGGCCTCTTGTTTATTTCCTTTGTAGCATGATAAGTATCTCGAGTTTCGCAGTTTCCCTGAATAGCAGCATCGACGAAAAAGACCTAGATGATCCACATACTCATTGGCAAGAGGTCGAAAGACTCGGTAAAAACCAAGAGGTGTATTTTTATGCTTGGGGCAGCGACGCACAAATAAATGCATATATTCAATGGGCAGCCGAAGAACTTAAGGCCAAATATAATATTCAACTTGTGCACGTAAAGCTCAGTGACACTAGTGAAGCGGTAAGTCGTGTTCTAGCCGAAAAATCTGCGAATAATCATCATCTGGGCAGTGTAGATCTCATTTGGATAAACGGTGCAAATTTCGCCACTATGAGTGAACACGCTTTACTGTTGAAAGATTGGGCAACTAAGCTGCCGAATTTTCAGCTAACGGATCCACTTAATAATCCAACGGTAAACTTCGATTTTGGTATTCCCACCAATGGTATGGAAGCACCGTGGGGACAAGCTTCTTTTACCTTTTACTTCGACAGCCTCGCAGTCAAAAAACCACCCAAAACTTTAAGCGACTTATTCACTTGGAGCCAACAGAATCCGGGACGTTTTAGCTACCCTAAACCACCTGATTATTTAGGTATGAGCTTTTTAAAATATGCGTTGGTTATCTTGCATGAGCAAAGCAACGAATCCATTCGCGCACAATTAAATCAACCAACCAGGTCGCAAAATATTAAAACAATGCTCGAACCACTTTGGCAATTTCTAGATGAACTACATCCAAACCTGTGGCGAAACGGCAAGCATTTTATGCAAAGTAGTGCACAAATGCGCCGATTGGTAGATGATACTGAGCTTAGCTTAGGATTCACTTTTACTTCCCCGGAAATACCGGCGGCGGTGGACCGTTACGATTTACCCCGCAGTATTCGCAGCTATGCAATGGCAGACGGTAGCTTAAGTAATACTCACTTTGTTGCCATTCCGTATAACGCCAGTCACCCTCATGCGGCTCAAGTTGTGGCTAATTTTTTATTAAGCCCTGAAGCACAGGCGCATAAACAAAATCCTGCTATCTGGGGGGATAAAACGGTGCTTGTTCAATCGGCCTTAACGTCAGAACAGCGGGCTTTATTCCACAGCGACAATCAACACCCAAGTGCTTTACCAACCAATAGTATTGAACGAACACTGAGTGAGCCTCATCCAAGTTGGGTGGCTGCAATTGAGCAGGGATGGGAGCGGCGCTATGGAGCAAGTCGATGAGTGAGGTTGCAAGGTTATGGCGCTGAATTCCAATGCTCATCAACGCAATAAAGTAGATTTCTTTTCGCGCATAACCAAATTCAGCCCGCATTTTTTATTGTGCATATTAATAGTGCCGGTGTTGGGCGGTTTACTAAGCGTCCTGTTACCCGCATTTGGTTGGGCTCCAGCGATGGAGCAAACGACATTCGGATTACATGGTTTCAAGGCGCTTTGGCAAACGCCGGGATTAGGGCAAATGGTCATGTTAACGATTACCACCGGACTGGTAAGTACAGTGTTAGCATTTGTCATTACTTTGCTGATGTTATCTGCATTTTTCAACAGTCCTTGGTTAAATCGCATTCAGCGTATATTTAGTCCAATTTTAGTCATTCCCCACGCAGCAGCTGCCATTGCCGTTGGGTTTTTAATAGCGCCATCAGGTATGATTTCACGCTTGATTTCACCGTGGTTAAGCTCTTGGGAGCTGGCCCCTAACGGCATTTTTCCTCACGACTCCTTAGGCATCAGTATCATTTTAGGGCTGACCTTAAAGGAGCTACCTTTTTTGTTATTGATGGCTTTAGGTGTGCTGGCACAACCAGAATTGGGAAAAAAGCTGAAGCAGCAACACCAAGTTGCGCTTAATTTAGGATACTATCCTATGACTGCTTTTTTTAAGGTAGTACTACCGAGTCTTTACCCGATGCTTCGCTTACCAATATTAGCAGTGCTTGTTTACGCCAGTGCCAGCGTAGAAATGCCATTGATTTTAGGCCCTAATACACCTCCAACATTAGCAGTGGCAATAATGCATTGGTTCCAAGATGTTGATTTGAATTTACGCATAAAAGCGTCAGCCGGCGCATTGTTGCAATTGTGCTTGAGCGGTGGATTGCTGGCTTTATGGTTGATTGCAGAAAAAGCAATAAGTCGATTGAGTCATGCCCCGCTGACCAATGGTAAACGGCAATACTGCGATGCCATTTGGAACAAAGTTACGATACTCCTCACGCTACTGATAATTGCTTTTATTGGTCTGGCATTGATCGGCTTAATTTTGTGGTCTCTGGCTGGATTTTGGCGTTTTCCGGCACCCCTTCCTGAACATTTAGTACTACTACATTTTGAAAGCGCGATTGCGCAAATGGGAAATCCGCTATTTAATACGCTAGCAGTAGGTGTTATTGCAACTATGTTTGCTGTGATAGTCACGTTATTTTGCTTAGAAGCTGAACAACTCAGTGCTAAGCCTCTTTCGAGGTTTACGAGCATCATTATCTATTTACCATTAGTTATCCCCAGCATTGCGTTTTTATTTGGTTTAGTCTGGATCCAGCAATTAGTGCATGAGCAAGCGTCTTTTTTTAACGTGGTATTTGTTCATTTACTATTCGTGTTGCCGTACGTATTTTTGTCTTTGGCCAGCAGTTACAGGCGCTTAGATCCGCGTTTTGCAAGAGTTGCCGCAAGCCTAGGAACAACTCCACTCAATGTATTTTTACAGGTCAAATTGCCGCAGTTGTTTGCGCCTATATTAATTGCCATTGCCTTAGGGTTAGCGATTAGCTTTGGTCAATACTTACCCACCCTTTTAGCCGGAGGTGGGCGGATCAGTACAATTACAACAGAGGCAGTAACGTTAGCTAATGGTGCAAGTCGGCGCACTAGTGCTGTTTATGCCATTATACAAATGGTACTTCCTTTGATTGGGTTTATGTTGGCGTGGATTTTACCAAAGTATTTTTTCAAGAGCGCATACAAGTGAAGAAACGAGTGAGTAGTAACAACAAAGTTATAGGTATATAAATGCAGCCCTCATTGCAAATTAAAAATTTACAATTGTCTCTGCAAAACGAACTGCTTCTCAAGCTTAGCGAAGACGTCATTGGCGGCGAAGTTCTAACTATTATGGGACCATCGGGAAGTGGTAAATCCAGTTTGTTAAACTGGCTCACCGGAACACTACCCAGCGCTTTCAATGCCACAGGCGAAGTTTGGCTTAATGGTTTGAATATCGACAATTTGCCATCGCATATGCGTCACATTGGCGTTCTATATCAAGATCCACTACTGTTTTCACATTTATCAGTAGCCGGTAACGTGGCATTTGCTATGCGTAAAGGCAATAAGAAGCAACGACAAGAAAAAGTCGAACACGCCCTTGAACAAGTAGGCTTAAAAGGCATGGGGAAACGACATCCTGACACCCTTTCGGGAGGACAACAAGCCAGAGTTGCCTTGTTGCGGCTACTTTTGAGTGAGCCAAAAGCAATATTACTTGATGAGCCCTTTAGTAAGCTGGACACTCAACTTAGAGTTGATATTCGTCAATTGGTATTTGAACAAATTCGCGAACACACACTCCCAGCCATAATGGTGACCCATGATCATAGCGACGCGGAAGCGGCCCAAGGAAAGGTTGTTACATTACAACCTTTAGGTAATCAAGATGCTAGATAGATATATTACGCCTGTTATAAAACCTTTGCTTACACCTATGGTTGTGCAACTAGATAAACGCGGTATCAGTGCAGACCAGCTAACCGTCGCCGGTTTTATAGTAGGTCTATGCGCACTGCCATTGTTGGCTTTTGAGCTTTGGTATGCAGCCCTTTTTATGATTATTTTAAACCGAGTAGCTGATGGTTTAGATGGCGCATTAGCTCGTTATACAGATCAAAGTTCCAGTGCCGGTGGTTTTCTAGATATCACCCTAGACTTTTTGTTTTACGCTGCCGTTCCATTTGGATTTATCCTCGCAAACCCTGATCAAAATGCAATTGCAGGCGCATTTTTGTTGGTCAGCTTTATTGGCACAGGTTCAAGCTTTTTAGCATTCGCCATTGCCGCTGAAAAATTTTCGTTGGATAAGCCCCAATTCAAATATAAAAGCTTTTATTACTTAAATGGCTTAACAGAAGGTACTGAAACGATCGCATTTTTTGTGGCCCTATGTATTTGGCCAGAACATTTCGCTGTGCTTGCCAGCCTATTTGCAGTTGCCTGTTTTATTACCGTATTCACCCGCATTCACGGCGGCTATCACACTTTAAAGTTGCAACAGTCCACAGCAAAAGAAATGTCCAATGACTAATGAAATATGGTGGCGACTAGGCTCCTTCGTCAGCATTCTATTTATCATGATGCTACTAGAATGGCGTCATCCTGCTCGAACCTCGGCTGTTAAGGCGAGCACTCGTTGGCTGGCAAATTTTGGATTAGTGTTTAGCGCATCGATAATTGCACGCTTAACCGTTCCAATTGGCCTAACGGCCGTGGCGATATATAGTAATAAACACAATCTGGGGCTTTTTAGCCACCTTGAACTACCCAATTTTTTAGTCATTATTCTAAGCTTACTGGTACTCGATATACTTATTTATTGGCAGCATAGATTGTTTCATCAAGTACCTATTTTGTGGCGTTTACATCGAGTACATCATGCGGATGCCCATGTAGATACGACAACCGGCTTGCGATTTCATCCGATAGAGATTGTATTGAGCATTTTACTAAAGTTGAGTGCAATCATCGTGCTTGGAGTGCCTGCGATCGCTGTACTTATATTTGAAATAACTCTCAATGGGTTAGCTTTGTTCAACCATGCCAATATTCGTTTACCCAGTGTCATTGAAAAACCATTACGCCTTGTGCTTGTTACCCAAATGCTCCATCGTATCCATCACAGCCAATATGCGAAGGAAACCAATTCAAATTATGGTTTTAGCGTTATTTGGTGGGATAAATTATTTGGTAGTTATAATGATGTTGCGAGTAAAAGCGATGACGCATTAAAAATAGGCTTAATCGAGTATCCAGATCCTAAGCAAAACGCCTCTCTGTGGGCGTTACTGAGTATGCCATTTAGACAAAAATAAGCATGTAAGACGGCCCCCGCTCGACACTGTCTCTAAAAAAACCTTCAATACTAATTCGTATAAAACTAAATTAATTCATTACGTGCTATTGAATCTTATTTGTTATATATAATAATACACAATGTAAATTTTTCGAAAAGATTCTCAGCATCTGCATTAATGTGCTAATTTCGCTTATTAAACGATTAGATCAAACATCACGATGTATTTGCAATAACACCTAATTAATGGGCTTGGCTAGGATGCGACTAAGATTATTATTCACAGCTAAACAGACTTTTTACCGATATAGTTTGTTGATGCTGTCTTTTACAATAGCCGGTTGCAATATAAACCACGTTGAAGGAATCGACGTAGACGAAGTTTTTTCCCAATATGAACCGTCTTTACGCGACGGCCAACAACTTCTCCTCAATGATAAATGGTGGTTAGCTTTTAATGACCCTATCTTAAATGAACTCATTGAATTGGGATTAGCTAATAACCCTTCCCTTTCTTCTAGTCTTTTAAGGCTTAAAAGCAGTCAACTAAACATCGACATCGCCAATGCAGACTTTTACCCCGACTTAACCCTGAATAGCAGCGCCACTACTGATATCGAAAAACCTAACAAAGTAACAGATTCATTAATTGGCTTGTCGAGTTCTTGGGAGCTTGATTTATGGGGCCGTATCTCCGCATTGGAAGAAAAAGCGAAGTGGGATTATGCGGCCAGACGAGCTTTACACCAAGCCAGAGTCAACGCGTTGGCAGGCAGCATCACAGTTACTTGGTTCAATTTATTGGCAGAAAACGAAAAAGGACGTATTTTTGCTGGTCAATTTAGTCGAACAGAGCAAGCACTTAAAGTTATCAAGCAGCGGTTTGCCAGTGGTAAAAACTCCATTACAGACATCTGGCAACAAGCGCGCTTGTTAGAATCAATCGTCGCCCAACAAACTCAAAATAATGCGCGCGCACAATTATTTAAACAACAATTATCATTTCTGGTTGGTAGCCACACACTCCCAGACATTGAGTTACATCCTTTACCGACATTTGATTCGCTCCCCGAAATGGGCATTTCCATTTCTATGTTGCAACAACGACCAGATATTCAACAGGCCTACGCAGAGTTGCGATCGGCAAATGAGAACTTGGCGGCTTCAGTAAGCGCAATGTTTCCCAGACTAAGCTTACGTGCCAGCTACAATACTCGGCAAAATGATACCAGCGAATTATTTGATCAATGGGCAGGTAATTTGGTTGCGTCTTTGGCTCAACCTCTATTTGACTCGGGGGTAAGACGTAATCGAGTGAACCAACAGGAATTAATATTACAAGCCTCTTTTGCTGATTTTAGACAAGCCTGGTTGAGTGCAATTCAAGCTGTTGAAGAGCGCATTATCAATGAAGAACGCTACTTTAAGATTAAAGAATTACTCACCAATCAACGGGAATTGGCTGAAAAGACTGCACAAGTCGTTTCGATTAAATATTTACATGGCAAAACAACCTACTTGCAACTATTGCGGGCTCAGGAAACGAACTTATCTCTAGAAAGACAATTGTTCGATGCGCGGTTAACTTTGATAAATAACCGCGTCGCCTTATTCCGAGAGTTAAGTCACGGCCAGTTTAATCAAACGCCACAATTTATCGATTTAAGTAAGAATTAATGAAGCACAATGACCACTGAAAAAAACGCTAGTACCACAAAAAAACTCGTTCCGATTGTGATCGTAATATTGACGATCATTTTGTCATTTTGGTTGCTCGACTCTGGGGAAGTAGAGAAGAGAGCTAACAAATCGGTTCATAAAAAAACGCGAGTTGTTAAAGTCGTACCTTTTACTAAACAGACTGTTGTGCCGAAGTGGCAAACCTCAGGCTTAGTAAGTGCGACTGAATCGGTTGTGGTAACACCTGAAATTAGTGGTGTCATTGAAGATATAAATACACAGGCTATTCCCGGTGCGCTGCTAGATAAAGATACTTGGTTGGTTAAATTAGAAGCCGAAGATTATTTGCTCAATTTACAAACTCAACAAGCGCAATTAGATAATTCCCAAGCAAAACTCGAACTTGAATTAGCTGACCAAAGGCTGGCGCAAGAAGAGCTTAATCTACTAACAGATATCGATAATATGAAAGTTGATATGGCTCTTGTATTACGTGAACCACAATTAAAATCAGCAGAAGCACAAATCACTATTGCTCAAGTTAATCTAAAAAAAGCTCAGGTGAACCTTCAAAGAACACAAGTGACTATGCCTTTTAAAGGAATGATAGAGCGACGTGAAGCCGGCGTGGGTAGTAGAGTCGGATTGAACACGCAACTATTTGAAATTATTAACGTTGACCGATTTTGGCTGGAAGTTAAAGTTCCCAGGTCATTTTTAGCATTATTAGACACCCAAGCTACCGCCTCTGTTACCCAACCTTCACTATGGACCGAGGAACAACAAAGATCGGCAAAATTTGTATCGGTATTACCCAGCCTCGACGAAAAAGATCGACAAGTAAAACTGCTTTACGAAATTGAGAATCCATTGTCTGAATATCCAGAAATCTACATTCACGACTTTTTAAAAGTTGAATTATCTGGTGTTGCCTTGAAAGATTCATGGGCTGTGCAAGCGGGTTGGATTCAATCCGACAATACTATTTGGGTGGTGGACAAGAATAAACGGTTAGCCAAAAGGAATGTTGAAATTCAATTTAAAGGGCAAGAAATTGTTTATGTAAAAGGGGATATTCAAAAAACTGATTTAGCTTTAAACGAACAACCTCGTGGTGCTATTGAAGGTATGGAAGTCAGGCCCCGACGAGATAAGGTAATCGAATTACAAGAGCAACAAGATGCCGAGTAACAGCCCAACACATTTTAATCCTATCAGTTGGATGATCCATCATGGCGTGGCACCGCATCTATTGATGCTTCTGCTAATCCTAGGCGGCTTAGTTATGTCGCTGATGATCCGCAAAGAATATATGCCGGAAACGACATTAGATAGCGTATCCGTGATGGTTAGTTATCCTGGTGCTGCACCAAACGAAATAGAACCATCGATTGCCATACCGGTAGAAGACGTAGTAAGCAATGTAGAAGGGATAAAGAGCACGCGAACATATATTCGTAATGGGTTTCTGCGTGTTCGTTGTGAGTTGGAAGCGTCAGCCAATGGACAAAAAGTCTACCAAGACGTACAACAAGAAATAAATCGTATTACCTCGTTCCCTTCTGGCATCGAAAAACCAATAGTCAGGTTAGATCAAAGAGTTGTCGATGTGATGGAAATCGTAGTCCACGCAGACCTAGACAAATTCGACATAAAACGCTTAGCTGAACAACTTCAAGGGCGACTGCTAGATTCGCCTTATATCTCGCAAGTGGCATTGCGTGGTGTGAGAAGCGAAGAAATCCACGTTGAGGTTTCACAACTCACTCTGCAATCATACGGTCTTACTTTAGAACAAGTTTCTGGCTTAATACGACGCAGCGTAGTTGAACAATCCGCAGGTAAGGTCAAAACCAATGAAGGTGATATCGTTGTTGTTATTGATGAAAGGCGCTATTGGGCAGAAGAGCTAGCAAAACTGCCGATTATCGTTGACGCCGACGGAGATCAACTATTACTCGGTGACATTGCAACTGTGTCAGAAGGATTTGCAGATGAACGCAATCTGGTTACTTACGAAGGTCAATTATCAGCCCAGTTAAAAATCTATCGTGTTGGCAACCAAAGCCCCACTGATATAGCCAACTCTGTGAAAGAGATGTGGCCAGAACTGGAAGCTTTATTGCCTCCCAACGCAGGCTTAGCCATTGTTGATGATGATGCTACCAATTATCAGAAGCGACTTACATTGTTGCTAACCAATGCCTTTATGGGATTGATTCTGGTACTCATAGTGATGAGTTTGTTCCTCGAGTTTAAGTTAGCATTTTGGGTGGTTGCAGGGATACCAAGTTCATTCTTAGGGGCAATACTGTTTATGCCCAGCTTCGATGTTTCTATCAATATGGTATCCATGTTCGGATTTATTATTGCGCTGGGCATAGTAGTAGATGATGCGATTATTGCAGGTGAAAATATCTATTCTCATCGACAGGAAGGCATGTCCTATTTCGATGCTGCGGTATTAGGGGCAAAAGAAGTCGCCAAACCCCTGACGTTTGCTATTTTAACCAACATTGTCGCCTTTTTGCCGCTATTGTTATTACCAGGATCAATGAAACTGCTATTTGGCGCGATTCCCATTGTAGTTGTGCTGTGTTTCTTGGTGTCGTGGGTTGAAGCTTTATTTATTTTACCCTCACATTTAGCCTCGATTAAAGACCGTAAACCGGGTCGTTTTATGGTCTTGGTCAATAAATGCAGAGCGGTTTGCACAAATGGCTTAGAAACGCTGATCACTCAACACTACTTGCCTTTGTTGAAAAAATGTCTCGCTTGGCCTGCCCTCACACTCTCTTTGGCAGTGCTAAGTTTTGGACTCGTTCTATCCTATGCAATGAGCGGTAAAATGGGCTTTAGTCTTTATCCGCAAATGGACGGCCGCTGGGTCAAAGCAAACTTTGAAATTAGCCAAAGCGAACCAATGGAAAAGGCCTTGGCCTTGCGTGAAAAATTAGAACAAAGCGCAAGTGAGATGTTAGAAAAAAATAATGCTAGCGACATTTTGGTAGCCACCCGCAGTATCATAAGCGATACCGGTGTTGAGGTTGCGTTACTGCTGGTCGAAAGTGAGGAACGTGAGTATAGCACTCAAGATGTACGTCAATGGTGGCGCGAAAGTGCTAAAGAATTAGGCGCATTTGGCAAGTTACGTTTTTCAGGCGCACGACGCGGCAGTAGTGAAGTAGCGGAGTCCTCTTTAACCTTAAACATTGAACACACTGATACGCAAACCTTAATGTTAGCCTCACAAGATGCTCGCGAATATTTAACTAATATAGAAAGTGTGGTTAGCACAGTTATCTCATTAGAAGAAGGTAAACCACAGTGGAAGCTCAAATTGAATGAAAATGGTCGTGCGTTAGGTTTAAAAGCGGCGGATTTAGGCGCACAAATGCGCGCCGCATTATATGGCTCCAGAGCACAACGACAGCACAGGCTTAGCAATCAAGTTACCACACTGGTGCGCTTACCGGAAAACGAGCGTGCTAACGCTAATACCATTGAAAACATAATGATAAGAACGACGGGGGGAGGCTATGCGCCGCTCGGCAGTGTGGCAGAGATCGAAAAAGTGCTCTCGCCTGGAAGTATATTCCGTCGAGACGGAAAGCGCATTGAAAAGGTCGGCGCAGATATTGAGCCTGAAGAAGCTATTCCAGCTGTTCAAGCTAGCGTTCAAGACAATTTGGTTGATGAGTTAGAGCTGCGTTACCCCGGGCTAAAAGTACAATTTGGTGGTAATCAGCAAAAAATCGCGGACAGTGTTAGTAGTCTTGAACTCGGCACAGGCTTTGCGCTGTCAATGATTTACATATTACTTGCCATCGCATTTAGAAGTTATGAACAGCCATTGTTAATCATGGCGATTATTCCATTTGGCGCAATTGGTGCAATTCTGGGTCACATGGTGCTTGGCTTTGGACTTAGCGTAGTAAGTCTAATGGGAATGTTGGCGTTGGCAGGCGTGGTGGTCAATGACAGTCTTATCTTAGTTGAGTACGCCAATAAACGATTAGCCAAAGGAGACGACGCTCACACTGCGATAGTAACCGCATGCCAAAGGCGATTTAGACCAATTATATTGACGACGTTAACGACATTCGGTGGTTTGGCTCCGATGGTTTTCGAAACCTCTCGTCAAGCACAGTTTGTAGTACCTATGGCGGTATCACTCGGCTTTGGCATCCTTTTTACTACCATTATTTGTCTGTTGGTATTGCCTTCATTGTTTATTGTATTTAATAAAGAGCCGATACCTAAAGTAAACCCGGTTGTGATTGAAAATTAACATTAATCAATTTAAGTGCTCTCCATCGGATGTACTTATCTGCCCCCCAAATTAAACGGTTTCTGGTGAGCTTTATAAATAGCCGTTTCGTCGATATAACTTGACCGATACACAAGCATTTTGCTAAGTTCAAAATTCAACCATTTGGGAAAGTAGGTTAAATGGACAACCAACGCTTTCCGATTGGAAGCGTTGAGCTCTCGTGTATCTACCTTGCTAATTTCCAAACAAAAACCGGTTCTTTTTCGCGTTTGCTAAAAGAATATTGTAAACCTCGTTCAACTGACAAATTAGGCTTTAAAGATGAAAAAATTATCTGTTTTTCTTGGGTATTGTTGCGTACTTTTTTCAGCGTATAGCTTTAGCTGTCAATACCACGAATATGGAACAAGCAAAATCCCCCAATTTCCTCCGTTGTTACCCGAATTGCACCCAGTGATGCTTCAGCATTTTAAACCTCCACAAAGTGCGCCATTGAACGTTACTCTTTCTGCTGATAGAAGTGCCTCAGCAAGGGAAGGAGCCTTTACGATTAGCTATTACATACACCCAGATTATCACAATGTAAAAGCAGAATTAGTGAGCAGTAAAGGCGTCAAAGTGATAGGCAGGAGTACTATGTATTTAACTCGAATTGAAGGGGAGCAGTCGATTAAATATCAGGCCATATCAGATGATTCACAGAAAGTCCGAGTGCGTATTTCAGCAGTGCACAAAGATATGCCAATCATCGTTGAAAAACGGATTAATCTGTCTTCAACTTAATTAGAAAAATGCGGCGTGAGCGAAGCTGCCCCTACTTCTTCTAAATTAATAAGTCGCAGCTTGTATAGATGAAAACGTGTAGGTGCTTCCAACATGGCGGAAAATGGTTGCGGCTCAATTTAACTTGAACCGCTCTACCTTTTGAAAGAAGTGACGTTAGTTATATGTTTCAATATTATCTAACGAAATTGCGTAAGCTGATGTTCCCAATTCATTACTATTGGTTTCAACATTAATCACTCCTTCAAACCAAAACGCAACATCCAGTTGAGGTACTTCAACCCCTTTATCAAATTTCGCATGAATAATTTGATTAGGCGGTGGTGGTGGCATATGTAGACATGCTCCGAAATAAGGAACAATGAAAAACTCCACGACACGATGCTCGTCATCTGAGCTAAGTGGCACAATAAATCCAGGAATTCTGACCGATTTTTTGTCAAAACTTTCCATAATACGAGTGGATGTCAGCGCCTGTTGAAAACGTTGTACATTATCACTCTTCGTCCCCATGCTAGATAGCGCATCAACTGAATCCAGTTCACTGCCATCTTCGATATCAATCAAAAAGTCAGGTGGATCAAGAAGTGCGTTTAAATCATCCTCAGGAATTAACTCTACCCATTCAATCTCATCATAAGTCGGATTACTTATCGCATTTGCACACATAAAAATAAGTAGCAAAATTGATAGGCTCCACCGACAACGCCCAAAAGCTCTTATTTTTTTCATTGTGTTTTTTACTCTTAATTGAAATGACCGTGCGCTTAAAAGATATCACTCAATACCCGCGCATAGCAATGCTTCAAACTCAATTACCATCACTACTGCGGGGTACTTCATCCCATAAACAGAGTCATTATTATTGGTTTTGTTCAGCTAATTTTTTATCTTTGATTGATTGCGCAATGTGTTTAAATTCATAGGTTGGATAAATTTCAGTATCAAAAATTCCCCACGCTGCTTTTTCTATGGCTAGATTAAGCGTACGTAAATCTTTTGGATGAATTTTGACAGTAATAACCTGACCCAACCCCATCATCACGTACCATGAATCGATTTCCATTCCCTGCGGAGGAAAAGACTGCCAAAAACGATTTTCATCCATTTTTGCTTGTAACTCTGTCAGGTTTTTATCTTGTTGATGTTTGAGCACTACAGTTACTAAAATTTTGTCACTGTTAATGGTAGTGCCTTCATCTGCATTAGCTGTACTAAAAAGGCCTATAAAGTATAGCGCTGGGATGGCGATAAATTTTAAACATAATTTCATAAATTAACCCATTTAATTAAGCTGGAATGTTCATACTTTTTACGCAAAGTAAAAACGTAAGACGAAACACTTCGGTTACGTTTTGTGGCTTGCGTGTTCACATATTAGACGTTTAAATAGCGCTTTACACTTCTTTTTATGAAGGTCAAATGAGTGCATCAAAAGACTTAAGTGAGCAGCTAACGCACCTATATAAAAACCACGCTAGCAAGGTGCTTGCTAGTTTAGTGCGCCTGCTAGGAGATTTTGATTTAGCTGAAGAGGCCATGCATGAGGCTTTTTCAGTAGCGCTTGATACATGGAACAAACAAGGTGTTCCAGCGAATCCCACCGCATGGTTAATTTCCACTGGACGTTTTAAGGCTATTGATAACTTGCGCAGAAGCAAGCGCTTTGGTGAACTTGAGCCTGACATTCAACGCTTACTGACTGAAATTGAGGAACATAATCAAACGCTAAGTCAGCAAGATATAGAAGACGATCAACTGCGGATGATTTTTACCTGTTGCCACCCAGCGATCGATCCGCAAATTCAAATTCCATTAACCTTACGGGAAGTGTGTGGGTTAAGTACCGAGGAAATTGCCAGCGCCTATCTCGTTTCTACCTCCACGATGGCGCAAAGAATTGTGCGCGGAAAAAATAAAATTCAACAAGCGAAAATCCCGTTTGTGATTCCAGATTTACAAGAACTGCCAGAGCGACTTGATGCAGTGTTATCGGTAATCTATCTAGTTTTCAGTGAAGGATATTCAGCATCAACAGGCAACTCTTTGTTACGTGTCGATTTATCCAATGAAGCTATTCGCCTTGCCAGGCTGGTGTTAGCTTTGCGACCAGATTCGGAAGTAATGGGATTGTTAGCACTAATGTTGCTACATGAATCAAGACGCAAAGCCCGCACCGATGAAAATGGCAATATTATTTTGCTACAAGATCAAGATAAAAGTTTGTGGCTACAAAGCTATATTGATGAGGGACGTTCGCTGGTTCAGCAAGCATTAGAAACACGCAGAGTAGGAGCTTACACATTACAAGCGGCGATTGCTGCCGTGCATGCGCAATCGACTGACAATACCGATTGGAATCAGATAATTTCACTTTATTCAGTGTTATTGCAAGTCGAACCGTCTCCCGTAATAGAGCTTAACCGAGCAGTAGCTATTGCTATGCGAGACGGGCCACAGGCCGGTTTAGATGCCATAGATAATATTGAGGAAAAATCAGAATTACGTGGTTATCACAAACTTTACTCTACCCAAGCCGAGTTTTTTAGTCGTTTAGGCAAAACCACAGAAGCCGCTGCTGCATATAAACAAGCATTAAAACTCGTAAAACAATCAGCTGAGAAGCGGTTTTTATCTGAAAAACTAGCTGAACTTAGCCCGAATTAAAATTTATTTCAGAAATTTTTTATTTCTTGTCGATTTAATCAAATCTCATTCGATTAATAGATATGAAAAGAAAAATGCTTAATCTGAATAGGAAACAAAACATGAAAGTAATGGTAATAGTAAAGGCCTCTACTGATTCGGAAGCGGGAAAAATGCCTAGCAGTGAGTTATTAGAAGCGATGGGAAACTTTAATCAAGAATTGGTTAATGCCGGAATTATGGAATCGGGTGATGGGCTTAAGCCCAGTAGTCAAGGCTATCGTGTGCGGTTTAGTGGTAAAGAACGTGCTGTGACGCAAGGTCCATTTGCGGAAACCAACGAATTGATCGCGGGCTACTGGATATGGAATGTTAGTTCGATGGAAGAAGCTTTAGAGTGGGCGAAAAAGTGCCCCAACCCAATGGAGGTCGATTCGGATTTAGAAATTAGACCTTTCTATAGCATGGAAGATTTTGCTGATATAGAAGGATCTGCGGATGTCGAAGCCCAAGAAAAAGAAATGCAGCAGACCATATCTTTGCAACAAGCCAATCTAAACAACTACTTATTTTTTTCTGGTCGTTGTGAAGAGGCTTTAGATTATTATCAAACACATTTAGGGGCTAGGTTGGGGATGTTAATGCGGTTTAGTGACAGCCCCGAACCGTTACCTGAAGGTATGCTGTCACCCGGATTTGAAAACAAAGTGATGCACTGTGAGTTCTGCGTGGGAGACTCAAAAGTATTAGCCTCTGACGGCTGTGGTGAAGGCAATACGTTTAGTGGCTTTAGTTTAGCTCTAACAGTAAATACTAGCGATTTAGCCCATCGAATATTCGCAGCGTTAGCGGATGATGGTGAAGTAAACATGCCATTGGCAGAAACATTTTGGTCGCCACTTTACGGACAGGTTACCGATAAATTCGGAATAGCTTGGATGATAATGTTACCCGCTACAGAATCTCATTGAGGAGAAACGAATGCAATATATGCTATTAATTTATAGTGATGAAAACGATTGGACGGAAACTCAGCGCTCAGATTGTATGCAAAAATCCATGCTGATTAGCGCAGAATTAACTGCACAAGGCAAACTGATTTCTGCTTCTCCGCTACATTCAGTTACCACTGCTACCAGCCTGCGTATAAAAAATGGCAAACGGCAGGTAACTGACGGCCCTTTTGCAGAAACCACAGAGCAGCTAGGAGGGTATTACATTATTGATGTAAATAACCTAGATGAAGCAATTGAAATAGCCAGTAGTCTGCCCCCAGCGCAAAAAGGCACGGTAGAAATCAGGCCAATATTTGAATTGCCAGAAATGCAAAGTGCAACATAAAAGAGTGGTTTAAAAACAACTGAATTTTGTGAGGAAAAATAAGATGAATTATGTAGATGGTTTTGTAGCCGCTGTAGCGAGCAGCGATCGCGAAAAGTACCGCCAATATGCGCAAGATGCGTCAGCCGTATTTAAAGAAAACGGTGCATTATCAGTAGTTGAATGTTGGGGAGACGATGTACCTGAGGGTAAAATTACTTCATTTCCAATGGCAGTGCAGTGTAAAGCCGATGAAACCGTGATATTTTCATGGATAATCTGGCCATCCAAAGCAGTGCGCGATGCTGGATTAGAAAAAGCAATGCAGGACCCACGCTTCGATATGGAAAAAAATCCAATGCCATTTGATGGAAAACGGATGATTTTTGGCGGCTTTGAAATGATAGTTGATGCATAATATGGTGTTACAAATAATAAGGAGGTGTTTTTGACCGTTTTAATTATACTCGGCGTGTTGATCATTGCCCTTCTTATCGTTGTGCCCTTATTAGAGCGTTCAAACTTTAGAATGTCTAACCAACAGATGTCTAAGATGAGCCGTTGGATTTTGCCATTGGTAATGTTAATGGTAGTGATTCAACTCATTATGTATTACATGTAGATATCGTTAGAACGATTAAAAAAGCAAGAATCGACAACAAAGCCCACAATTTTTTAATTTTGGGCTTTCCTTTTTATATGTATATATATACAGTATTATTTTTAATAAATGCTAAACCGGTGTTTATAAAAGCACTTTAAATCGATAGAGGATTTGACATGTCTCGCAGCCGTGCGATTTTATTTTCCCTAGTGTTGCTAATTATCATCATTGCGATAATTGGCGGCATTAAAGCACAACAAATTGGTTTCATGATTGAAAGCGGTGAGTCTTTCAGTCAACCACCCGAAACTGTCAGTGTAAGTGCAGTGGAGCAACAAACCTGGCCGAATAAGTTGTCTGCAGTCGGCTCACTTGAAGCTTGGCAAGGTTTAACCATTACCTCTGAAGTTGATGGCCGTATTGCCAAAATCCATTTTGATTCTGGTCAACAAGTCAAAGCTGGTGATTTATTGGTTGAACAAGAATCGGGAAATGAAAAAGCATTGTTGCGTGCAGCGCTAGCCAGATTAGAATTAGCTAAAAATAATCTCAAACGTTTAAATTCGTTACGTGATAAACAATCGGTATCTCAAAGTGCGTTAGAAGAAGCATCTCAACTGCTAGATTCCACGCAAGCAGAAGTAGATGGCTTGAATTTCACTTTGACCAAAAAGCGCATAGTCGCGCCTTTTGATGGGCGCTTAGGGATACGTAAGGTGTATTTAGGCCAAGATCTACAAATTGGCAGCGAAATTGTCACATTGCAGTCTATCGATCATCTTCGGGTGAACTTTCGTATTCCGCAACAATGGGCAAATAAAATTAAGCCAGGATACCCTGTTTTAGTTGGCACCCAGCAAGGCGACAGAGTTAATGGAGAAGTACTTGCGACTGCTGCAGAGATCGATAGCCAATCACGCAATTTGCACGTCCAAGCTAAAATAGATAATTCATTGCAAACCTTATTACCCGGCATGTCAGTGGGCTTAGAAGTGACCTTACCCGACGAATTGCAAGTTTTGGTAATTCCAAATACGGCCGTATTGTACGCGCCATATGGTGATACCGTCTTCGTGATTGAAAAAGGTCAGGCTGGTAATGCAGATACTGTTAGACAGCAATTTGTAAAATTAGGCGGTAGCCGTGGCGATTTTGTTGCAGTTGAAAATGGTTTATCAGCGGGACAACAGGTAGTAAGTGCGGGTGCTTTTAAACTATTTAACGGAATGTCTGTGGTAGCGAGTGATAAACCCGATCCAGAACGCAGCCTCCATCCCCAGCCGACTGATTCCTGAGAAATGACTTTGTTATGAAATTCACCGACTTATTTATAAAACGTCCTGTTGTTTCTGTCGTTGTCAGTATATTAATCTTGATAGCAGGCTTTCAGGCTGCAACTAATTTAACCGTGCGCCAATACCCTAAAAGTGATGTGTCTGTTATCAATATTCAGACGGCATACATAGGTGCCAGTGCTGATTTAGTTAAAGGTTTTATTACCAGTCCTCTTGAGCGTGCAATCGCGTCAGCGGAAGGCATTGACTACGTTGAATCCAGCTCTTCATTGGGGCTGTCTGACATTAAAGTACACTTAAAGCTGAACTTTGATCCCGTTAGAGCTATGTCTGAAATCAATGCTAAAGTCAGCGCAGTTAGAGGGGATTTACCACTAGAAGCAGAAGTACCGGCATTGAGTATCATTTCTGCTGATAGCGAATTTGCCGCAGCCTATTTAAGTTTCACTTCAGATATCCTGTCGCAGAATCAGATTACCGATTATCTGCGGCGCAGCATTCAGCCGCGTTTAGCTGCCATTGATGGTGTGCAAAAAGCGGAAACCTTGGGTGGTCGTGTATTCGCCATGCGCATTTGGCTCAAGCCTGAAGCAATGCAAGCGTTAAGCGTTACTCCGACTGAATTGCGTCAAGCCTTGGCTGCCAACAATGTACAAGCAACTTTAGGTCAAACTCGAGGCATGTTGACCCAAGTGAATTTGAGTGCTGATACTGACCTAACATCGGTTGAAGATTTTCAACAACTGATTATTCGGCGCACCGCTCAAGGGACAGTGCGACTTGCAGATGTAGCAGACGTCGAGTTGGGCGCGGAAGATTATAATACCGTGGTCAGTTATTCAGGCCAAACAGCGGTGTTTATGGGGGTTTGGGTAATGCCAACCGCCAATGCCTTAGATGTGATGAAAGCGGTGCGTGAAGAAATGACTGCAATCCGTGAAAAGCTTCCCACTGGTTTAGATGCAATCGTATCTTATGACTCGACCGAATATATTGAAACCGCGATTGAAGAAGTTATCAAAACGTTGACAGAGACATTGCTGATTATCATTGTAGTGATCTTCTTGTTTTTAGGTTTTAGTCGTTCGGTATTAATCCCTGTTTTTGCGATTCCGTTGTCATTAATTGGCGCATTATTTTTAATGCAAATGTTTGGGTTTACATTAAACCTTCTCACTTTGTTGGCAATCGTTTTGAGCGTTGGTTTGGTGGTGGATGACGCCATTGTTATGGTTGAAAATATAGAACGACATATCGAAGAAGGTAAATCGCCGATTCAGGCCGCTTTAGTAGGCGCGCGTGAACTAGCTGGGCCTATCATTGCCATGACCATTACATTGGTGTCTGTTTATGTGCCGATTGGTTTTCAAGGTGGCCTTACCGGCACACTCTTTCAAGAGTTTGCGATTACGTTGGCAGGCGCTGTCTCGATATCAGCTATCGTCGCCTTGACCTTGTCTCCCATGCTTGGCTCGCGCTGGTTAAAAACTCATAAGAAAGTCAAAGCGCCACTGGGTCCTGTATTCGATAGTTTCCAAACGTATTATAGCCGTAGCTTAACGGGTAGCTTGAACAACCGGCCTGCTGTTTACCTGTTTTGGATAGTTATTTCTGTGTTAGCGATTGTGATGTATATGATGTCCCCCACAGAACTGGCTCCTACAGAAGATCAGGGCGTGATATTTGGTATTACCGAAGCACCCGCAAATAGTACTATTGATCAATCGGTGTTTTATGTTGAACAGGCCAATGATGTCTATCAAAGCATTGATGAAACTGACTTTACGTTTCTACTAACATTTCCCAGCGGTGGATTTTCAGGCATGGTCGTTAAACCTTGGGATGAACGCGAACGTAGCGTGATGGAAATTCTACCTGAGGTACAGCAAAAGCTGGCGACTATTAGCGGTGTTCGTATATTCCCAATTACTCCTCCTGCCTTACCGGGTGGCGGTAGTTTCCCTTTCGAGTTCGTATTGACTTCTCAAGCCGAGCCTGAACAGATATACGAGATATCTCAGATTTTGGTCAATAAAGCTATGGAAAGCGGTATGTTTGCTTTTCCTCCTATGATTGATTTAAAAATTGATCAACCAAATGCCAAATTAAAAGTAAATCGTGAAAAGGTTGCCGAGCTTGGTTTGGACTTGCAGACAGTCACACAAGACTTAGCCGTATTATTAGGTGGTAACTATGTGAACCGCTTTAATATGGAAGGCTACAGTTATAAAGTGATACCGCAAGTTAAGCGCACGTCACGACTCAATCCCAGTGATATTGAAGATCTTTACGTGACTGGTCTAGGTGGCAATATGATAAGGGTTGCAGATATTGCCGAAATTGAAGTGAGTACAGTGCCTCGCAGCCTGAACCGCACACAACAAATGAATTCCGTGAAAATAAGTGGCCAACCCATGACATCGTTGGATGAAGCTCTAACCTTCATGGAAACCGAGGCGCGCAAAATTATGCCTCAAGGATACGGTATTGATTACACTGGCCAATCAAGACAATTACGACTTGAAGGCAACACTTTTTTACCGGCGTTTCTAATGGCAATCACGATGATATTTTTAGTTTTGGCTGCACAATTTAATAGCTTTCGTGATCCGTTAGTCATTTTAGGTGGCTCTGTTCCATTAGCATTATTCGGGGCAATGGTATTTACCTTTTTAAAAATACCTGCACCTATGCCGTATTGGACAGATGGTTGGACGACTACACTAAATATCTACTCCCAAGTAGGCTTAGTTACTTTAGTTGGACTGATTGCTCGTAATGGTATTTTAGTTGTGGAATTTGCTAATAAATTACAAGAGCAAGGAAAATCAAAATTAGAAGCTGTACAGCAGGCTTCTATTATACGTTTGCGACCGGTAATGATGACGAGTTTGGCAACTATTGCAGGTCATACGCCATTGATATTTGCATCTGGTGCTGGAGCTGGGGCGCGCAATGCCATTGGCCTAGTGTTAGTGTGTGGTATGGCGATAGGTACGATTTTTACACTTTACGTGTTGCCGTCGGTTTATATGCTGTTAGCTAAAGATCACAGCAAAGCCGAACATTTACAGGCTGAGTTCCAGACCTAATTATGAAGCGTAATCAGACGGGCTGAATATAAAAGCCCGCTAGCAACGTTGTCACTTACGCTGTTAGCGGGTATGTTTATGCAATTAACTTTTTGGAATAACACCACAAGCTACACGCTCACCACCACCGCCTAATGGCTTGGGCGAATCAGCATAGTTATCACCATTCGCATGAATCATAATTGCTCGACCTTCAATGTCTTCAAGCTCTAGCTCAGGTGCGAATACCGGTAAGTCAGCTTTACCTTCGATATCCACGTAAAGAGTAGGTAAGTCACCTTCGTGTCCATCTTCAGACCAAGGCACGCTATGTTTGTTGGTGTTTTCCGGATCATAGTGTCCACCAGCTGCGCCACCTAACACTTCTTCGCCATCCTTCATGGCCGCTGAGCAATCCCCATTTTGATGAATGTGGAAACCATGAATTCCTGGTGTCAAACCAGTTAAGTTTGGTGCGAAAACAACGCCATCATCGTCATAATTGCTGACAACAATGGTTCCAATGCTTTGGCCACTTTTTAAGTCATTGATGGTGACTGTTTTTCCGGTCTCCCCGGCCAAACTTGTAGCGCTTAAAGCCAACGATATTGAGCCTGCCAATAGTGCAATTAATTGATTCTTCATGATGTCCTCCGTTTTCAAAACAATCTTTAGATCGTGAATTTTGGGTAATAAAAAACCTTTCTTAAGCTTGAGATAGCATAAAGCACACCATAAAATTTCTGGTCTTCTCATATTCGAAAAAAAAGCTTAATTTATAATAACTTGCAGAACGGAGAGCCAAGACTAACTGGCCACAATTAAATGTTTAGAAAGAAGTGATTAATTGCAAACGTGAAATTTTTACGCAAATCTACGTCATAATGACACGCGTTCACGACGCAACAAACTCATTCGTCAGTAGGAGGGTTCAGGTTAGGCATTTCCTTTATGTATAAATCATGTTTTGAATAGGGAATTTCAATATTATGTAATTTGAATTGCTTGAAAATCTGACAGTTTAAAATATCCACTACACGCCCGCGTAACGCAGGCTTATCTATCCAGACCAATAGTTCGAATTCCAAAGCAGAAGCACCATATCGTCGGAATCTCACTCTTGGCTCTGGATCGTTACAAACATATTCTTTTTCTGCGTACGCGATGTCCATCAAAACTTTGCGCACTTCATCGATATCAGCATCATATGCCACGCCAATGGGTACTCTGCAACGGGACTTTTCGTGATGGCCACCGGATTCATTGATAATTTTCGAATTACCCATTACCGAATTTGGGATGGTTATTTCGATATCTTCGCGAGTTAACATACGTGTACTGCGCATGCCAATATGCGTTATTTCGCCACGCTCTCCGGTATCAAGAACCACATAATCGCCAATTTTGTATGGCGCATCAGCCATAATAAACACACCTGAGAACAAATTCGCTAAGGTGTCTTTAGCGGCAAAACCTACGGCTATTCCGACTATGCCCGCCGAGGCCAGCCATGCAGTCATGTCTACTCCCCAAACCGTAAATACAAAATACACTGACAACACTAAAATAATGATATTCAGAAGGTTTAAAAATAGCGGTAAGGTCTTGTTATTTATAGCTAGGAAACGCGTTGGGTTTCTGGCAATTTTAATTAAAATTGCGCGATTGGCACGCAGCAAAAAAGCAGTCCAAATTAAGATTGCTATTGACTGCAAAGACGAAAACAAAATATGCGCGTAGAATTGAGAAGGGTCTAATATGAGAACGGCACTAGAAAATCCCATAAGTAATAAACTGTAATAAATTGGCGAATGTAGCAAGGTCAAAAAGCTACTGTCCAAATCTACATTAATACGCGATATGAGCGCTTCTACTCCCACCATCAATACATATTTAAATAAAGAAGCAACAACAAATGAAAGTGCTATAACAAGCATTGCTTGGGTATAAGGGTTTTCGCCGAAAAAAGTTAAAAGAGGCGTAATTGCTTGTTGTAATTGCTCAAACATGTAGAAATTCCCAAAAATAGTGCCATCTTAATGTGATTAAGGGAGATGACGGACTACATTAATATATAGCTGAATGGAACATATCATTCGTGTATTTATTTACGAATAGCTTAATAACCATCTGCTTCCCAAGTATCTGTTTAGCACCCTGAATTTACAAATTCAAAAGTTGGAAGCCCGTCAAGGACCGCTGGGGGAGTGTAGGTCAAATAGCAATTCGGACTGCGCAATGGAATATTGTTGTTGGTAATGCCGCTAAATCCAGCAATACTGGCAGGCGAAATAAAAAATTGCCCTCCGCCAAATGTGTCACCATAAGCCCAATCCTCTCCCAACTGAAGCGCATTCGCTATTCCAGTTGTGCGGTTTGCGCTGGGAAAACCATAAATCGTCGCAATATCATCAACTCCGTCACCATCCAGATCAACACTTCCATCAGCATCCTTGTGAACCTTCTGTATTATCGCTTTTGCATAAACTAAGTTTGCTGTATCAATAGCGGTTGCTTTCATTCCGTCTAGAGCCGCTTGATTTGCATCAGAGCTTAGATTGATAAATTTGGGGGCTGCGACCACCGATAGTATTCCAAGAATAACAATGACAATGATCAATTCAATCAACGTAAAACCACTTACTTTTTTTATTTCCAACAAACCAAACCTACTGAACCTAACAAGTGTAATTTTTGCAAGAATACATTATTTGATAGCCTGGCTGCACATTCTTTATCATGTAAGCTCGCAATAATGATTAACTGAACATAAAAGTTGATATAGAGCATCCATAACGGTTTTTTTTAAGCCTTATTTGGTCAAAAGGTGAATTTTTGAGCGAATTTATAGTAAAGTAGAAGTAAGAGATGTTGTGATGATGTACGCGTGAGGGTCCAGTATATGAATAAGATGCTCTCCTTGGTTCTGCTTAGTTTGGCTTTTTTTTGCTTAGCCAATGACGCCTCCGCAAAAGATTTTAACCTAAAAATCTACACTGAAGAATTCCCTCCTTATAATTTTACATTCCAAAATAAAATCGTGGGAATCAATAAAGAAATTGTCGAAATGGCCTGCTCACAAGCTAAATTCAAATGTACATTTGAAATCCTACCCTGGCAAAGAGCCTACCAATTAACTCAAAAAAACCTAAGAAGTGGCTTAATTTCAACATCCAGAAATAACGAACGAGAACACAAATTTCAGTGGGTGGGACCGCTCGCATTTTCGACCACAAACTTTTATAGACTTGCCGTCAGAGAAGACATACAAGCACTTAATATATCAGATCTACATCGCTTTTTAGTCGGTATATCTAGAGGTGATATATATGAAAAACTGCTTATAAAAAATGGCTTTTCATATGGTAAAAACCTTTTGGATTTCTCATCTAAAAATCAAATGCTGAACTTGTTAATTCACCAAAAAATAGATCTAGTGATTGGTTCTGAATTGACAATACCCTATCAGGCTAAAATGGCAGGTATTGAACTAAACCAGTTAATACCTGTTATAGAGTTGCCTGTAGACGAACTACGCGGCAATTTTTTAGCCTTAAATAAAGATGTACCAAAATTTGTGACAGATAAACTGCAAAATAACGTATCACAACTACTGGATTCTGGTCAGGTGGATAGAATCATCAATCGTTATAAACGCTCACCACTTATCAACGACTTAGCGGACGAAAAATAACAATATCAAGTTTGACTCTAATCTAGGTCTAGGAACTACTGATATCAGCTAGCGCCATAATTTATATCTAAAATGAACTTGAATACTCAATTAAAGTTCCCTACCATTTCAAACAGTAAGTCCGTCGGGGTGCTTAAATTAATTTTAGGCTGAGAGATGAAAACATCAACCCGGTGAACCTGATCCGAATAATATCGGCGTAGGGAACGGACACGACCTTATGCACCACTTCGGTTGCATTCTTCGTGCACCATTTTCCTATGTCGCTTAGTAAAACTGGGTGATAATGATGCCGAACTCTTCCTACAAACCGTCGATCGCGTTAACCATTGCAGGCTCAGATAGCGGCGGCGGAGCGGGTATTCAAGCTGACCTAAAAGCCTTTTCAGCTAATGGCGTTTACGGCGCGAGTGTAATAACTGCGGTCACCGCGCAAAACACACAATCTCTCACACATGTTCACGCTATCCCAATAGATGTTGTAAAGGCTCAAATATCAGCGGTACTCGATGATTTAGACGTACATGCGATCAAAATTGGTATGTTATTTTCAAGCGATTTGATAGCAGCGGTGTCGGATGCCCTTAAAGGCTACCGTGGTCAAATTGTCTTGGACCCAGTAATGATATCTAAGACTGGCAATGCCCTATTACAAGAAGAAGCTGTAGATGCATTAAAAGAGTTACTCATTCCACAAGCCGACTTGCTTACCCCTAATTATCCAGAAGCAATGGTGTTATTGGGGTTATCACCTGACACTGACTTGGAAGAATGTAAGCTATCAGCTTTCGCTACAGAGTTACTTGCGCTTGGATCAAAACACGTATTACTTAAAGGTGGGCACGGAACAGGCGACACTTGCACAGATGTATTAGTCGGCAATAATAGTCAATTGCCGACGACACTGAGCGCACCACGCATATCCACAAAAAACACCCACGGCACTGGCTGCACCTATTCATCGAGCATTGCCGCATGGCTAGCGAAAGGTGCCACCGTAAAAAAAGCGGTTGAAGAGTCGCATGCCTATCTACATCAAGCTATTCACTTTGCTGATAACCTGCGAGTAGGGCGGGGACAGGGGCCTGTGCACCATTTTCATCAGTGGTGGGAACAATAAGTAGTATGATCAACACTCACGATGGCGTCACGATTGTGGGCGCTGGCGTTGCTGGCCTGTGTATCGCAACAGAACTTGTACAACGAGGAATAATTCCGACAATTATAGAGCGGCAAACCGAGCCGGGGCCAGACTCATGTTCGTGGTGGGCTGGCGGCATGCTAGCCCCTTATTGTGAAGCTGAAAGCGCCGATAAAGAGGTGGTTCATTTTGGGAAATCTGCATCACAGTGGTGGCAAGAAAAAACCGGATTGGTAACACAAAAAGGTACGCTTGTACTGGCCTTAAACCGTGACCACTCCGAATTACAACGTTTTGCAAAACGCACTGAAGCACATGAGCTGTTAAGTGCTGATGCGATTAACGAATTAGAGCCTGACTTAGACATGCGTTTTTCACGAGGATTGTTTTATAAAGATGAAGCTCATCTACCTCCTCGCAAAGCCCTTAGCGCACTCAAAGCATCATTAATCCAAAATGGGGCTAATTTCCTCTACCAAAATGCAGATCTCAACGGATTTGCAAAAGATGAACTTGTGATTGATTGCCGTGGTATCAAAGCAAAACCTACTTTACCAAGCTTACGTGGAGTAAAAGGCGAAATGCTCATTTTGCGCTGCCCTGACCTGAGTTTGAACAGGCCTATTCGTCTTTTACACCCTCGTATTCCTTTGTATATCGTACCGCGAGGAGACGGGGTATATATGTTAGGCGCAACCATGATAGAAAGTAGCGCTAAACAGCACGCCTCAGTGCGTTCAGTAATGGAGCTATTAAACTCAGCTTATGCACTTAACCCCGCGTTTGGTGAGGCTGAAATTCTAGAAATTGGCGTGGATAGCCGCCCTGCATTTGCAGATAACATTCCTAAAATCACTCACCACGGACAGATTATTAGCGCCAATGGCCTATATCGTCATGGTTTTTTACTTGCACCGACGCTGGCAATCATGCTTGCGGACTATATTCATCAGGGTATTAAGCCTGAATGGCTTACTACCTGCACACCCGAGTCAAAAACATGAAACACATACAAATAAATAGTGAATCTATGACCTGCCAATCAACCAATCTCGCTGAACTGTTAAATGAAAAAGGCTATCAAAACGCCACAGTCGCGACCGCAATTAATGGCAATTTCGTCCCCCAACAAAATAGAGAAAATACGCTTTTAAAAGAAGGCGACCGAATCGAAATACTTGCCCCCATGCAAGGAGGATGAGTATGAAGAAATTTTACGATGTGAGCCTAGCTAACCCGTTTATGCTTGGCACCTCTCAATACCCTTCGCCTGCTGTTCTTGCTAAAGCATTCGAACGCAGCCAAGCGAGTGTTGCGACTGTTTCATTGCGTCGCGAAGCAAGTAATGACAAAGCCGGACAAGACTTTTGGAAGCTAATTCAGCAGCTTAATGTTCACATTTTACCAAATACAGCTGGGTGTCATACCGTAAAAGAAGCTGTAACCACCGCGCATATGGCGCGAGAAGTATTTAATACTAGGTGGATTAAGCTTGAAGTTATTGGCGAAGAAGACACCTTGCAACCCGATGTTTTTCGATTGGTAGAAGCTGCTCGGATTTTAAATGAAGACGGGTTTCACGTATTTCCTTATACCACAGAAGATCTCGTGGTTGCAGATAGGCTGGTTGATGCCGGCTGCCGAGTGCTAATGCCATGGGGCTCCCCTATTGGTTCAGGAATGGGCTTAAATAATGTATTCGGACTTCGTGCATTACGCGCCCATTTTCCTGACATTCCACTGGTCATAGATGCAGGTTTAGGTCTTCCAAGCCAAGCAGCGCAAGCAATGGAGCTTGGTATGGACGCCGTATTACTAAACACGGCTGTGTCTAAAGCTGGCGACCCAGCGATGATGGCAGAAGCTTTTGCGTTAGCTATTCGAGCAGGACAACTAGCGCACTGCGCCGATCCTATGCAAGTGCGCGATATGGCTTGTCCCTCCACGCCGATACTGGGCAAAGCATTTCTTGACTAAATTAACCTGACTTCACGGAATTGAATATGCAACTAGATCGTTTTTACCCTATTTTTGACAGCAGTGAATGGCTAGCCCGTTTAGTGCCGTTAGGTATCCACCTAGTACAACTACGCATCAAAGATAGTAGCGAGGAGGATATTAGAGCACAGATAAACAAAGCTAAGGCAATTTGTCAGCAGCACAACTGTACGTTGATCATCAATGATTATTGGCAACTGGCGATAGAATTAGGCTGTGAATGGGTGCACTTAGGCCAAGAAGATTTGGAGACCGCGAACATTGAAGCGATACGAAATGCGGGATTAAAACTAGGGATTAGCACCCATGATGAAGCAGAGTTGCAAATTGCGTTACAGCTAAATCCCGATTACATCGCCTTAGGGCCTGTTTACCCCACTATTTTGAAAAAAATGAAATGGCATGAACAAGGTTTAGATAAGGTCAGTCAGTGGAAACAAAAAATAGGCGAGACGCCTTTAGTCGCAATTGGCGGAATGTCGGTGAAACGAGCACAGGGAGCATTTTGTGCAGGTGCAGATATTGTAGCCGCTGTCACCGATATAACCCTGCACGACAACCCGGAAAGTAGAATAAAGCAATGGCTCGAAGCCTGTAAAACAACTCAACAAGAGGTTGTTTAATGGGCCGTTACGAACGCCAAACTTGTTTACCTGATGTTGGGTTAGCTGGACAAAAGCATCTTGAGACAGCTCATATTCTAGTAGTAGGTGCGGGCGGTCTAGGTTGTGCGGCACTGCCCTATTTAGTGGCCGCTGGCCTCGGTCGTGTCAGTTTAGTGGATGGTGATGAAGTATCATTATCTAACTTGCATAGACAAGTACTCTACAAAGAAACCGATATCAATAAACCCAAAGTTGAGTGTGCCGCGCGCCATCTACGCGCAATAAACAATCACTGTGAAATAAGTAGTCACTACCTCAATCTAACGCCTAAAAACGTTTCGGCCCTATGCGATAATGTTGATCTAGTATTGGACTGCACTGATAACTTTGCGGTGAGTTACGTATTGTCTGATTACTGTTATCGCGAATCTATCCCTTTGGTATCTGCTTCAGTGCTTGGCTTTAACGGCTATGTTGGTGGTTTTTGTCAGCAAAGTCCTTCTTTGCGCGCGATATTTCCTGAGTTACCACAACGTGCCCAAAACTGTTCTTCTGCCGGTGTTATGGGGCCGGCTGTGGGAACGCTGGGCAGTATTCAAGCTCAATTTGCACTCAATATCTTGCTGCAATTGCAGCCTTCTCCGCTTGGACAACTCATGTCGATTGATTTACGAAATTTACGGCAGAGTTCGTTTCGTTTTGATATGGCTGTAGAACCAAGCTTTGAAGACACACTTCACTTTATTGATTTCAGCGATATTCATAAAGACGATTGGATCGTTGATTTACGGGCTGTTGATTTACAGACAGGCACCAAACGCAGCGAAGCAGAAAATGGCAATAGTGACCCAATCATCCAATTTGTAACTCTAGATGAATTTAGACAACAAAAACCACGACCTAAATCTGAACAACGTGCTGTTATCGCCTGCAAAACAGGCTTAACCGCGTGGCGGGCTGCGCGGATTTTACAACAGTACTGGCAGGGCGAGATTAACTTAATTGCAATGGGTGAAAAGCCGTTAAAACTGCCCTAATCATTACCGAACAACAAACTTAACCTATCTTCAAAAAACTGACAAAAGGAAGCAATGATGACAAAGGAAATACCCAATTACGGTAAAACATTCGCACTGTTACGCGCAGGATGTGAAGTGCAATGGGAAGAATACATAGAACACGATTTTGTAAAGTCATTGGGCAATGGCACATTGCCACAAGCTTCTTTTTTACATTATATGGTGCAGGATTATGTATATCTTGTTCATTATGCCCGTGCATGGGCTTTAGGTGTAGTGAAAGCTGAGTCTATTGAAGAAATGCGATTATGTGCTGCCACCGTGGACTCATTAATTAATAAAGAGTTTTCTCTACATATTCAAACTTGCGCCGCGCAAGGTATTGAAGAGTCGTCCTTGTATACCGCAACCGAAGAATTAGAAACCATTGCTTATACCCGCTACGTACTTGATGCTGGCTTACAGGGAGACTTCTTAGACTTACTTTTAGCGCTTGCTCCTTGCGCATTCGGCTATGGTGAAATAGGTCTTCGCTTAAAAGATAACGTTTATTCAGGACATCCATACGAAAAATGGATAAAGACCTACTCAGGTGATGATTTTCAGAATGTGTGTATTAAGGTAGGAAAGTTGCTGGATTTAGCAATTGCTAGCCGAGTTGGCGACACACCTCAAAACAGTCCGCGTTGGCATAAAATGCAAGCTCGTTTTACCAAAGCAGCAGAACTGGAAGCCAATTTTTGGGGTATGGGTTTACGAGCTGGGAAGCAATAGGCAAAGTATGATCACCTTTTCATCCGCTCTAATTTGGCTCGTTTTCTTTGCTGCGCTGTTTGCGTTTGCCGGCTTTTGGTTTGCATATCGAAGTCAGGACGGTCTAGAGGACGTTATCGTGGCACGCAATAGCCAAACGAGTAAGGCCACGTTTTATACCCTATTAGCTACCAATATGGGCACCTGGATTTTATTTGGGCCTGCAGAATCAGCCACATGGGGAGGAATAGGAACGATTCTGGGCTACGCGCTAGGATCATTACTGCCAAGTCTACTTATGATCCCATTAGGCTCTCGAATTCGACAAATAATGCCTAATGGTCATACTCTAACCGAATTTGTCTATGCTCGTTATGGCGTTAGCGTGTACATATTTGTGCTGTTTATCATGCTGTTTTATCTCTTTATTGGCTTAACAGCTGGGTTAACCGGCATAGCGCAGATGGTTGCGATATTGGCTCCTGTGCCATTGTGGGTAACAGCTTCAATCGTGATGTTATGTACCTTGCTTTACGCGTTATATGGCGGTCTGAAAGTCACCATTTTTACCGACCGCATTCAAATGCTGGTTATTTTACCGTTTATTTTGTTGATTTTGATTATAGGTTGGCAAGCCACCGGCGGTTTTACGCCAACGATCAAAGGTCTACAAGAACAAGCTCCTCACCTGCTCAACCCATTTGATACTGATGGTATGCAAACCGGTATAACCTTCTTTTTAGCGGTATGCCTAACAGGTTTGTTTTATCAAGGTACCTGGCAACGCGTTTTCGCAGCGAAAGACAATAAAGCAATTCGCAATGGTTTTATTGTTAGTGGTCTTGTGAGCTTTCCCATTGTGTTCGCCTTAGGGCTTTTTGGATTAGCATTTGTAGGGTTATCGCTACCGGGATCAGGCTCAACGGCTTTATTCAGCGTCGTTTTAAATGAGGCACCATACTGGCTATTAATCGGAATGATTTTTTTTGGCCTTGCGCTAATCATGAGTAGTGCAGACTCAACTATAAGCGGTTTACAGAGCCTATTTATCGTTGATCTGCATCGGATTTTACCCACAGTCAAACAGCATAAATTGCTAGTGATTTCGCGCTGCTTACTTGTCGCTGTGTCAATTGTAGCTTTACTCATAGCTTCACAAGGATACAGCATTTTATACTTATTCTTGTTAGCTGACTTATTATGTTGTGCGGCGGCTTTCCCTGTTTTTTATGGCTTCTACAATAGCCAATATCAACATTATCAAGCTTGGTTAAGTATCATTGGAGGCTTAGTAGCAGGCTTCTATTTTTTCCCGATGCCGGGTGAACCAATTCAGCATTTGTTTGAGTCATTTATTCTGGCAACTTTAATTCCCATTGTTATTTCAATACTTTTGCTGCTTCTACCCCGCAATCAAGCTTTTGATTTTGCACAAGTACGACTGGTAGTGAAAAAGTTCAGCAATTAAAAGCAAAAGAAGGCTATATGATTAACGCTTGTAAAAGTATATAAGAGCTACGCCTTGCAATGGATCGACTCATCGTGATGTTCAAGTAGCGCCTTAGCTGCGGAGATCCCCTCCGCAGCCATCTGTAATTTTGTATATACAAATCATTGAAACAAACCAATAGTCTAGCGCTGAGGTTAAGCAGACAATCCCAATAACCCTTCCTCTTGTATAGCTCGGGCCGGTGTATTATGCTCCTAATATTCGATATAGACGACACAGCATGAACACCAAATTGAACCTGAATTTTCTAGCCTACACGTCCATCAACCCTAAGCTATTTCGGAATACTCCGATCTGTGAGGACTTGATAATTTTCAGACTAATAGGTACTAGGGAGCACATTCTATCAAAACAACACATGATAAATTAAGTGAGTTATATTATATGCAAACTTACACCAAAACTTTAATCATTGTTCTACTAACCTTATCGACACTCGTAGCCTGCACATCAAAGGTGGAACCACTTACACAGACTAAAGCGCCAAATATTATTATCGTGATGACCGACGATCAGGGCTATGGCGATTTAGGCTTTCATGGCAACCCCATCTTAAAAACGCCTAACCTGGATCGACTTGCCAAGGAATCTGTGCGTTTTACCGATTTTCATGTCAGCTCATTTTGCACGCCAACTCGTGCTGCGTTGATGACTGGTAACTACGCCGGCTACACCGGCGCATTCAGAACAAGTTCTGGTCGAACAATGATGCATAGAGATCAAAAAACAATTGCCAATTTGTTTTCAGATGCAGGATACGTGACCGGTATGGTAGGCAAGTGGCATCTTGGCGACAATGCACCTCATCGACCGCAAGATCGCGGTTTTGACGATGTTGTTTGGCATCGAGCTGGCGGCGTAGGGCAAGCGCCAGATTACTGGGGTAACGACTATTTCGATGACACATACGAGCGCAATGGGGTTTTTGAAAAATTTGAAGGGTATGTGACCGATATTTGGTTCGAAGAGGCCATAAAGTTTATTGATAAAAATAAAAGCAGCCCCTTTTTGCTATATCTTCCATTAAACGCACCGCATGGCCCGTATTTTGTCCCCGAAGAATGGGCAGCTCCATACAAAAACCAGCCAAATGTAAACAATGCCAATTTTTATGGCATGATCGCGAACATCGACCACAATATGGGTTTGTTGCGTGATCACCTAGAACAAACTGGTTTAGACGAAAATACCATATTAATCTTTATGACGGACAATGGCACCTCTGCTGGTGCCCGCTTTGAAGGGCTTAATTCAGAAGCCATTTTGGGCTTTAACGCTGGCATGCGCGGCAAAAAATCATCCGTATACGATGGCGGTCACAGAGTTCCCTTCTTTATACATTGGCCCGCAGGAGGTCTAGCTGGAGGTCGAGAGATCGACAGGTTATCAGCACATATTGACGTGTTACCCACCCTCGCTGAATTGGCCGGCATTGAAATTCCTGAAGGCTACGACCTTGATGGCTTATCACTAAAGCCCCTGCTTGAAGAGAATGACAAGGACTGGCACAGAGAGCATTTAGTTGTTCAGTATCATGGCGGCCCCCGCGCCAATGCAATGCCTCCTCAACCTCAGCGTTTTTCGGTAGTGATGACCGAACGTTGGCGCTTGTTGCTCGACCCCGACGGAACAGGCAAGACGGAATTATTTGATATCACCAAAGATCCCGCACAACGCGAAAATCTGGTAGCACAGTTCCCAGAAGTGGTTGAATCTCTAAAATCGGCCTACCAACCTTTTTGGGACAGAGTTTCTCCTAGGTTAACGCCCGTTAGCATTGATATCGGTAATGTCACTGAACCCCATAGCGTACTCAGTTCGCAGGACTGGCACATGGAGACCGGTAATCCCCCTTGGAATTTCAGGCAAATAAGTAAACTTCCAAAAGTAACTGGGCCCTGGCATATAGAAGTTAAGCGCTCAGGCAATTACAGATTAACTCTTCGCCAATTCCCCAAAGAGGCAAATCGAGACCTTGTTGCTGAAAAGGCGAGCCTAGAGATTTTTGGTTTTAATGTTGAAAAGCGTGTTACCCCCGGAGATAAAGGGGTTGCCTTTGAGTTAACCCTGCCCGCCGGCCCCACCCAACTCAAAACCTACCTGTATGACAGTGAAGGACTCGTTGGAGGTGCTTATTTTGTTGATGTTGAATGGCTAGGAGAAAGCTAAACAAACATCAAACGACAGCCAGATCGGCTTTGTAGAGGCAGCGATCCATCAAAGAGCGCCATACAAACATGGCAAACGACTCATTAAATGCAAAAAACGTTTATTCAACGGCAAATGCATTTAGAGCATCTGGACTACAAACGAAAAAACCTTAGCTTTTACGCTAAGGCTTTTTTTGAAGTCAGAGACAATTCCGCCTTTAATTCAAATCGACATCTGCTAAAGATCCGTTTTTATGACTTACTTGTGGTATTCAAATAATGTTGGAAAGCCTAGTAGGCATTTAAATAGCTAATTTATAAATAAAGTTTGAAAGCGCTAAAAAAAGCCTACTCCATTTTTCACAGGTCTTGTGGACTATAATGGATTAAACTGAATTTTGTGTTTACATAGCTTGAACAAAACTGACAAACGGCTTAGTGCCAAATATTGTCATTCAGGTGTAACTAGCTTCTGCCCCTTTCTGCGCCAGTGAAGCTCAACCTCTCAAACCACATATCCTATTTTCTTTCATACATCGAAGTGTCTGCGGAATGGCTATAAACTGCGCCGCTTACTTCGCACCAAGCGTATAACATGGGAAATAGCCAAAGGTGTCATCTGTCTAATGTAACCAATTGAATTGGATAAAAGCCGAGCATTTGCTCGGCCCCCCCTATGCTTTACATGCGGTTATAAATTCAATCCATCATATTAGATCCGGTATTGCGAACATCTTCAATATTCACCTCCATCAACTCGTACAATAGTGGGTTTAAAGTTGTTCTAAAAGTGTGAATTTCTTTTGCGACTGCCTTAGTTACAATGCCATTGTTCCTAAGGATATCGATACAAACAGAAAAATCGGTTCTTAAAGTAGCTCTGTTGGTTCTGAGTTGCTCTTTGGTTAGATGACGAAGCTCTGTTTCCAAGAACTGTCTAAGTATGTGTATTTTGTTGGCTAAAAATCATAGTGGGTTTTAAAGTTTACGCTGGATTTACATAACTAAAATAGTTGAACGTAGGAGCTTTAAACTGCAAGGTTTTAAGCTCAGAGAGGAAAATTATGCTTTACCTTTTCTCTAAACAGTTTTCCAAACAATTTATGGTCACCAGATTCATATCTCGCTCTTCCTGCAACAATACATGGTGATATCCCAATATCAGAAGAAGCAAGTCGAACGCTAGTGGCATCTTTTATTGAATCGGCATTCCACTTCTCTTTTGGAATTAACGCTTCTTGAGCCAATGCATCTGCTTCTTGTTCAACTTGATCTCCACCTTGAGCATCAAGATCATCCAGAAACCATTGTTCTGTTTTATCCAGATGCAAAGCGATATGTGCTAGTTCGTGCATTAGTGAAAACCAAAAGTTATCTAACCTGTCGTGCCTGAGTGTCAGCGCTACAACTGGGTTACCTTTATGAGCTAAACACACGGCACCATCGAGATAAGTCTTAGGTAAGTGAGGTTCAATAATAAGGTGGATCCCATGCTTGTTGAGATACTCTTTAGCTAAGACAGGCCCTTGTTCAGACCATGAAAGTTGCGCTAGTTTTCGCATCCATGCTAGGTCAACAGTATGTTTCACGTATTTTGTTGCAAAAGTAACGTCTTGTGCTTTTTTCAGAACTCTTATTTGCCAAGCCCACAAAGCATATTGGTCTGTTTCTTTGTCGTTAGTACGCAAGTGTGCTGAAGTTCTTAGCAATGCTGGTGCCAGCTTAAAACCATTCGGTACGGATGAAATAAATGAAGTTAAAGTTTCAGCACAATATTCCTTTAATTCTCTAGCGGAGCCACTGAAACCATCAAAATAACCACGAGATCGCATGTCGGTAATAGGAAATGCTTCCCAATTGACATCGCTAGATATCGCTTGTTGATGTGCAGGCTCTTTAATTAATACATCTAATGAGATACCCAGTCCTTCATGCAATTTACGGATCATATTTAGACTAAGATTACGTGTGCCATTTAGTACTTCGGTAACTTTAGGTGCTGACCCTATGTAAGGAATTAAGTCTTTTTTAATTAACCCCTGTTGCTCCATCCGAAATTTTATAGCTTCAATAGGTTCAGGTGGATCAATTGGGAACGTTTCCTGTTCATACTTTTCAATTAAAAGAGCAAGAACCTCTAGTTCGTCTGATTCAGGAGAGTTAGGCTCAAGATCAAGAGCCATCAAACTCACAAGTCGGGCTAACGCTTGTTCATGATCTTGTTTAGATTTAATTATCTTAATGTTTTTCATGTTCCCTTCCTAAAAGCGTTGCTTGTCGTACTGCGCATGGGTTCCAACCCACTCAACAACAGCAATGCCATTTTTATATTTAACTTTTACAACCAGTCGATAATGATTACCTTTGATATTAAAGATAACTTTATTGCCTGCTAGAAAATCTGCGCTGCTATATCGATTTTTAATGTCTTGAGTCGTTTTCCACTCAGATTTTGTTGCCTCATCGAACCAAGCATCTAGCGCCGCTTTTACATTCGCATGCTTTTGACTAAACTCTAAAAGTTTGTCTCTTCCTAAGACTTTCATTAAACCTCGAAGTTCCCTAAAAGGGAATTATAGTTGTTATTTCCGAAAAGGGAAACTAATTGTCGCAACAAATACTGTTCCAATAAATCATGCTTAGTCTACAATTAGGCTTAAAACCAATACCGCAAACAGCTATATTTATCAGCCATTTAAAATAAAATCGGCACCGATTTCGGCTTGGATTTGCGTAAACTCTTGCCTTGCCCAAAATGCTTCAACATCAGGGACTCCAATCTGTTGTAACTGACTAAATAATTTCTGATACCAAAACTTCCACTCTTTTCGTTTCAAAGTATCAGCAGTACTAGGTCGTGCTTCATCGCGTATTCTGCCTACAAGGTGGGCTGCATCTCTTGGGCGAACCTCGTCTTCTATGATTGCTTCAAGAGATCGAAATTGACCTTCTACACGGCTTCGAATTTCGTATACTTCATCCCACGTATTAAGCTTGTCCAGTAACACTCCGTCCTGCGTGTTCCAATTTACGTTTATGGTAGGTTCTGGGTCACGTAAGTTTTCAATTTCGATCTCAATTAAACCCTGCGCATCTTCGGTAAAGGGATAAAACGCTAATCGATCTGTGCCATTCTTGTGCCTAAACAAATCTTTTGCTTTTTTTGCATCCTGATTACAAACATCGCAAAGTGGAATAAGATTATCTGGATGTACTGAAAAGATGGGATATTTCGATTTGCATAACTGGTGATCATAGTCGGCACGCCACTGTTCACCGTCAGTTACAGCAGCTCTAAATGGTGCAAGCTCTTTCATTCCGCACGCTTTGCAGATGTTGCCGTTTACTAGCTGTGCTCGATATCCATTAAAGTGATCTGTGATGTTTATACCACCAGATGCTATGACAATAGGGACTAAATCTTTGGTTGCGCAATATAAGTGAGTACACAATGATTTCAGGGATTCTCGACAAGAATCGCTCATAAAATCGAACAGATTTCTTTGAGGATTTTCAAAGAATATTTGAAGATCTTGGTTGTCCCTCATCACCTCAAATAATTGCTGTTTTAGATGATGTCCAGCCCCTTGCAAGGCGTTGAATAAAACCTCGTATTTATCACGAGTCGGAGTATTTGCCCAACAGGCATCCCCAATAGCGCTTTGAGTAAAAAGTACTCGCCCAAAGGCATTGGTAATAACAGATTGCTCGATAAAATGTAAAAGCTCTACATTAAGCAATCGAAATACTTCAAATTTTGGTGTATTGGGCGCTAAACAAAACAACATTATTGGCTTAGCTTCCTTATTAAATAAGCTTTTTCAGCTGATAGGCCAAGATTTTCTTCAATCCACTCTACAGCGTGGCCATCACCTTGTTTTAGCTGCTCACGAATTTCATCTATAACGCTTTGTGATATCAATGAGCGCAGCTCAAATAAGTCCTTAATCAACACATCAAAGGATGCACCGTAGGTTTCATTTTGCGCCACTTTCATATCAATTAAACCATCATCGCTGCGGCGGAATTGATACACATTATTTCGCTTAAGCGAAGAAACCATGAAAGGCGAGTGGGTAGAGATAAATAGCTGAGCTTTCTCATTGTCTATACCAATCGTATGTTCAACGAATGAATGAAAGTAGGTACGCCAAGACGGATTAAGGTGAGTTTCAGGTTCATCAAGTAAAAACAATACTCTACTGTCTTTGTAGATTGAGGCCATGGATAAAATTTGAATCAGTTGCGCTTCACCGTCGGATAAATCATCAAATTCAATGCATTGCTGGCCATCTGTTAACTTGAGAGACAAAACAATAATTGGCGATTTCCATTTTTGTGGTCGTTTTGCCGATCGGTCGAAATTATCTTGTCTGAGTTGACGCTTGGTTTCGCCTTGCCAAAAGTCCGCCGCCAGCAGTTGTAAGCGGTAAAGCTTTTCGAACAACACTTGTGGTGTGAAAAAACTGCTTTCCAAAATGCTCTGAACACCGGTATCGCTATAATCTATAGTGATTTCGCCTGCTAAGTAGTCCAATTCAAACTGGTTATAAAAATCTTCAGAAGTTTTGTCTACTCTCGGTAACGTTTGGAAGTAGCAAGAGGGTATGTTGGCCAAACATTTTATCAATTTAGCTATATCTAACAAAGCCCCGGCATCATGCGTGAATTTACGTAAATCATAACGTAGTGTCACCGAATGAATTTTATTGAAGCGCTGTTTTCCTTGCCAGATAGATTGCTGCTGGGCATCTGCAAGCATGCCCATGCTCGCCAGCATAAGGGCGGTGGTATCCTGATCAAAATACTTAAGGCGAGGTAAGACTGTTGATCTTAAACCAATATCGGCGTTATCCGACAGTGATGAATCTTTAGGTAAGATTGGAAATAACGCAGAGTGACGAGTTTGATAATAGTGGTAAGCTTCTCTAAATTGGCGTTCAAGCAACTCGATGTCCAATTCAGTCAGGTGCTTACCTTTTTCATTTTTCGCTGCATTAATTGTGGCGAATCGTTGTTCCCATTGACGCTTTACGTTCATCACATCCAAATATTGGATTGTGTTTTTCATAAAGGCGCGTTGTAAGTTTTCATTTAGACCGGACGAATAACCTATAATCTGACTTGGCAGAATTTCCTCTTCAATGCCTGAATGTTCACGTGATTCGATTTCGACTAAGGTGCCATCACGATAGAGTTTCATGATACCCGATTGGTCGATTTGAACAGCATAGGTGTTGGCGTGTTCTTCTGAGTCATAAGCTTGATTAGTGTAGCGAAGCTCAATCGCCAAATTTGAAAACCAATTGCGGCACTTGAAATCACTGCGCAGAAATCGTTCTAAATAACCAAAACTTTCTGCAATCAGTTCTAATAGTTGAGATTTACCAGAACCATTAAGACCGATAAATGCAATAATATTACCTTGTGCATTATCAAAGCTAAAAGTTTGGTCTTTCAAACCTTTATATCGCCCGCTCAGAGTCAGTGACAGCAAACGCATTATGCTTTTTTCCTTGCCGCAGTTTTCTTCTTAGGTTGTTTTTTTAGCGTATCACGTTCGGCCTTTATTTTTCCCAACAAGGCCTCTGCGCTGTTGTCACCGCTGATTAGCTCAGGGTTGGCGGCGCGCCAGTAGGCCGTGAGTTCACCCCGAAAGGCTTTGGCTAGGATGGATTGAGTGAGGTTATTGACCCGCTCCAAAGCGGCATTGGTTTTTTGCTCGATATTATCTGCAAAGGCGAACAATTCTTCGACGCGGCGGACGATTTCGGTTTGTTCTTTTAGTGGAGGTAGTGGAACATCTAAACCTTTTACTGAGGTTTGGTTAATTGTATTTTGACCAGCGCTTGTTGAAAGGCTACTTTTCAAGTACTGACGACCAGCTCCTTCATTGGAAACATAGATTAAATACTCAGGTAGAATCTTTTCTTGATTTAGGCGCAAGCGAATAAAGTGGTCACAAAAACCTTCTATTTCTTCGTTTTTTTCATATCGGATAAATTTACCGGCAAGATCAATACTTCCATTAACCCGAATGACCAAAATGTCACCATTGGCCAATGAGTATTTATCAACTTCTTTTGCATTTAATTTAATCGTTCTTTCGTTACCATATACTCGTACAGCATCTTTGAAATCAGCAAGTCTTAAAATTGTCGTTTCTTCGCCATCTTTGCCGCTTCTTTTTGATAGACCATTTGCAGACGCCATTATCAACTTTTCAAGTTTTATAACATTCCAATTCAAGTAACTTTCAACCTTCCGCCACTCTTCCGTCAACTTACCACTCACGGCGGCGGCGAGGACGGATTGGCGGAAGGTTTTTAGGATTTGTGGGATGCGGTCGAGGCGGGCTTTGGTGGTTTCCAGCTGCGCCAGCAGGGTATCGAGTTTATCGGCAATGACTTTTTGTTCGGCTAGGGGGGGAAGTGGTAGTTCAAATTGTTCTAGCTTTTTTCGAGTAATCCTTTTTCGGGTTGTGCCTGATGCGTTAGCAGCAATTAAATTCCTAATCACAGGAGAGTTAATCCAGTAGGTTAAAATTTTATTAGATATTGCTGCCTTTTCTCCTGTACGTATTAAGCATATATCAACAACAGTTACAGCCTCTTGTCCTACACTGGGAAATAGGCAAGCTCTCCCTAATGGCTCTGGCATTCGAGCAATTAAGACATCACCAGATTTTAAGAAAGTACAATTCAGAGCGTTGGCACTTTCAGGAGTCATAAATCGTTGAGACTTATTTCGAAAATCGCCATCACCTATGTCCGCTAATTGAATTAAGCGTACTGATCCATTAGGGTCTTGGTCTTTCGATTCGACCCAGTCGCCATCAGAAATTAAGCCATTCGCAGAGATAGTCTTGGACAATATTGACAGCGCCCAGCCCTCGGGTAATTTAGCTTCACTCATTAATTCGCCCCTTCCAAGGCAGCCAATAACTCATCCAGTTCACTCATTGCTGCGGCTAATTCATCTTTCGCCTCTCTCGCTAAAACATCCGGCTCTGGCAAATCCGCAGCATCCACACTGTCTTTATCTTTTAACCAAGAGATATCCAGTGAGTCGCCTTTGGTTTTGGCAATCCAGTCTCGGCTAAAACAACGCCAGCGGCTGTGGACGAGTTTGTCGTCGACTCCTTGGTTCTCAGCTACTTTGGTTTTGTCTACGCTAATTTGTTCGGCACCAAAGCTATATTCGCCTTCAGTGCGAGCTGCGAGTATTGCTGTAAAATCTTGTTGTCGCGATAAATCACGACCTACAGGATCGTAGACGCTCTCAAATGGTGCTAAATGGCTTTCACCGAAGGGGGTGCGTTTTCCAAAGCTGGGCATGTTGGTGCGTAGGTCATACACCCATACGTTTTGGGTGCAATTTTCATCTTGTAACTTGTCGGAAGCACTGCCTTTAGTAAAAAACAGTACGTTAGTTTTCACTCCAGCGGCGTAAAAAATACCGGTGGGAAGACGTAAAATTGTGTGTAAGTTGCATTTGTGCATTAAGTCGCGGCGTACGTCTGTACCCACACCCGCTTCAAATAACACGTTATCGGGCAATACTACCGCCGCACGACCACCAGGTTTTAAGTTGCGGTAAATATGCTGCAAAAACGCTAATTGTTTATTACTTGTAGGGTAGGTGAGATCGTCGCGGGTAATGCTGGCGTCACCGCCTTTGCTGGTACCAAAAGGTGGATTAGCCAGAATAATATCAGCTTTAGCTAGGTTCGCCCCCACTTGGCCTAAGGCATTACCTAAATGCACTACGCCTTCATCGTCACCCTCCATGCCGTGTAATAGGCAATTCATTAAGGCTAAGCGGCGAGTAGAAGGCACTAATTCCACACCAATAAAAGCGTCATTCTTTTGAAAGTTTTTATCGTCCTCGCTGAGATCGTACAGTTTGTCAGTGTGATCTTTTATGTATTGGTCAGCCGCGATTAAGAATCCGGCAGTGCCTGCCGCTGGATCTTGAATGATCTCGCCAGGTTGGGGGCGAATACAGCGAACCATAGAATCAATTAAATCACGGGGTGTAAAGTACTGGCCTGCACCCGATTTAGTCTCGCTGGCGTTTTTCTCTAATAAGCCTTCGTATAAATCACCTAAGCCGTCTTTTTGTACGCTAAACCAATCAATTTGATCTAGGGTTTTAATCATCTGTTCTAAATGGCGCGGTTCACGCAAACGGGTTTGAGCGTCGGCATAAATGGCACTGATGAGCGGGTCTTCATGAACGATAACCTCTTCAATTTTATCCTCATCATCTGGCTTTTCAGCTTTTATCACAGTAGTGCGCTTGCCCGTGGACAACGCCAATAAAATAGCTTTGTAATCATTAAGCAGGTTAATACCTGATTTACTATTTAAATCAGTCCAGCGGCAACCTTCGGGTAAGGTATGTTTGTCTAAGGTCTCTGCCTCGGTGTTCTCGTGCACCATTTTTATAAATAGTAGTAAGACTAGTTCGGTAACATAGTCGCTGTAGTTAATGCCGTCGTCGCGCAATACATCGCATAAGTTCCATAGCTTTTGCACGATACTGTTGTTGGTCATGGGTGTTCCTATTTATTAAGTATTCTATTTCAGGTGAAATCTATGTCAGAAAAATCAGGCATAAAGTTCAAATTTGTTGTTGTCTAGGGTCATTAACTGCATCAGTTTCGGATGCACAAAGAGCTTTTCTTTGCCCACTTGTTGTTCTTGTAATACGCCAATATCCACTAGTTGTTTAAGGTACACAGATGCGGTTTGTCGTTTGGCAATGTCTTTATCTACCAAATTGGCAATGCGGCAATAAGGTTGTTCGAAAATGACTTGTACTAGTTCAAAGCTGTAAATTTTGGGCAAATTTAACTTAATAAACTCGCTGGTATGTTCAATTAAGGCTTTAACTGCGGCTATTTTTGCCGTTGTCCACTGAGCCATCTCGGTCACGCCCGTCAACATATATATGATCCATTCTTGCCAGTTACCGTGCTTGGTGACGCCATTTAACAAATCGTAATAGTCGGCTTTGTGCTGGACTATGTATCGACTTAAATACAAAATCGGCAGGGTTAACAAGTCTTGCTCTATTAAATACAGAATATTCACTATTCGACCGGTTCGGCCGTTGCCGTCATGAAAAGGGTGAATGGCTTCAAATTGGTAATGGCTGATAGTCATTTTAATAAGCGGATCCAAACCGTCGTCTGCATGCAGAAACTGCTCCCAGTTGCTAAGCAAGTCACGGATCTGTTTCTCACCCACGGGCGGCGTGTAAATAATCTCACCGCGTCCGTTATTTGCAAAAGTATTGGCAATAACAGTGCCCGGCACTTTGCGCACATCCATTTGGGTGCCTTTTAAGGTGCTACATACCTCAATTGCTGTGTTGGTACACAAAGGCCGCTCTTTTAATCGAGTAAAGCCATCATACAAAGCCGTACGATAGCGCAAGGCTTCTTTGGTAGCAGGGTCGGCTTGGCTGTCTTCCTGCGCATGTTGAAATAATTTGTCTGAAGTGGTGATAATGTTTTCAATCTCAGAGCTGTCTTTTGCTTCCAGCAGGGGTAAAAGATTTATTAGTAAGCCTTGATTGGGTAATAACGCCCCAGCTTGTTTAAGTTCGGCCAGAGCTGCTCGGGCAGGAATACAGGCTTTAAGTACAGCCACAGAATCCAAGACCTCTTCTGCGGGTGGCAATGGCGAAAGTTGATTGTAAGGAATATCGGCTTGCCAAGTCATGTTTATTTTATTCTATTTTTTCGACATTAAGTGAGTATATGTCGATGAGATCGACAGGTAAAGCTATTATGTCGAAAAAACTTATCTATTTCGACACGTTTTGGTTTCATGTCGACGTTATCCACATGAAAGCCTAATATGTACATAAAGTTGGCTTTTATGTACATGAATAGTGCCATGTATACAGATTTTTAGATTTTCTATACATGAAGTAATGCTTTTATGTAGATAAAATGATTTTGAGTAATTTATTCCTTCTAAGCCAATCTCTTCCTAAGCCCAAATTGCCTCACCTAATTCATCAAGCACTACATCAAGCTGATTGACCAATATTTTGTCCAACTGCTTGGCACCACCATGTTCGGCGAAGCGTTGATTAACAAAGTCACGATCAATGATCACCTCGTGAGTCAGTTGTTTAGCTAAGCGTTCTAACCATTTACGTTGAGCAGGTAGCCAAGTGTGCTGACTATAAATACCTTGCATTGCGTTGGCAACTCGCTGTTCAAAGGGAACTAAGGCTTCACCTAAGGCGGCACGGCGAATATGACCAATGATACTGGCGGCAATGTCTTGATTAGTTTGACTACGCACTGCGCTTTGCAATTTGGCCTCGGAATAACCAGCACCATCCAGCATTAACTTAATTTCTTTAAGTTGTTCACGGCTTAAATCGCGGGGTTTATTGATTACTACTGCAAGTGCCACTGACTGATTAAGCTGGTCTTTTATAAACTGGTTAAAGCTGTCGAGATAATCTTCTGGTCGAGCATAATTATCGAAACTCTGGCTACGCTCCCGAATTTCATCTGCATGCTCAGAAATCACAGGCCGATAATCACTGCCCATCATGTTAGTGACTTCAGTTAATTGCTGAAGTAGCCCAGTATGCTTTTGCACAAATTGGTTCGCTTGCTTAGGGCCGATTTCATGTAAATGTTTATGAAGCAGTTTTGGCTCAACGCCCCACAGTCCTTCTAACTCATCAAGTTTTTGTTTGAGTTCTGGCTTAAATTCAGCCTTCTTATTAGCTTTGCGCAACACTCGCATGACCTTTTGACTGAGTTGACTAACGATAACGTCTGCTTGGCTCTCGCCTTCTTTCTCTCCGCGGCTATTGAGAGCTTTCTCTAGATGTTCAGCATCGGCCAATTCATTCACCAACTGCTCAAGAGTAACATTCGGGTCTTTAACCAATGGCTTCATGGTATTGACTGCTTGCAAGGCAGCATAGATATCAACAGGGTCGTAAATACGGAATACGGTTTTACCAATTTCATCACACCGACGAGTGGCACGGCCGATCATTTGTTCATATAAAATACGGGACTTCACTCGACGCATAAATACTAAATTACATATTGTAGGTACATCTATTCCGGTGGTGAGAAGATCAACCGTAATAGCGATATTAGGGTAGCGTTCGTTTTTATACTGGCGAATTAGTTGACTGACCTTATCGCTTTGACCAGTGATTTTAGCTACCGCAGCTTGGTTATATTCTCCGTTATACAGCTCTTTAAATGCATCATCTAAAAGCCGCTTGACCATATCAGCATGCAAGTCGGTGGCGCAGAAGATCATCGTTTTCTCGTCGCTAAAGGGGTCAACTTCCATGGCCAGTTGTGTACAAATAACTTGATTAAAGTTTTCGTTAATCACGCGGCGGTTAAACGCATCCACCTCAAAATTGAGTTCATCTTCGAGCTCGTCTGTTTCGACTTCTCCGGTGCCGGTATTAATACTGCTGACTACAGTCCCTTTTTCAAACTTAATGCCTTTTTGAGTAAGCAGGGTTTCGTAACGAATAGGCGGTTCATGATCAATCAGCCAATCAGCTGCAACCGCTTCGCGATAAGAGTAGGTGTATACCGGTTTGCCAAAGACTTCGCTGGTATGTTTGGCCGGTGTAGCTGTTAAGCCTATTTTGGCTGCATCGAAATAATCCAGTACACGGCGATAAGTTGATAAGTATTGGCTGGCATCTCGGGTGGCTAGCTCGCCTTCTGTCATATCTTGATCTAGGGTATAACCTCTATGGGCTTCATCGACAATGATGCAATCGAATTGATCTACAGGGGGTGGACTATCTGACATAAAAAGTCGTTTAACCATGGCTTGTACAGTGGCAACTTGAATTCGCGTTTCAGCCTCGGCAGCCATATCACCCAATTGAGCAATATTATAAATTTTGGAAAGGGTTTGGTTTTGTTCAAGGGGCGCTTCTTGAAAGGTATCCATTGCTTGCTGCCCAAGTGCTGTGCGGTCGACTAAGAACAGGATGCGTTTAAATCGCTCTGTTTTGAGGAAGCGGTACATCAGGCCAAGAATAGTTCTTGTTTTGCCTGTACCTGTTGCCATCGCTAACAAACAGCTTTGCTGATTATTGAGCAGAGCATTCTCTACCTTAGTTATCGCCTGCTCTTGATAGTCACGCAGTTTTAGGTAAGAAAAACCTTCCTGACGCAGCTGTTGCTCAGCCAATTCTTTACTACGTGTAAGTTTATCTATCAACCCTTGAGGACTATGAAAATTATTTAACGGTTTAGCTAGATTGCTGTTGTGTCGTACGTCGCGAAACCAAGTGCCAGAGTGTTCTGCTAGCTGTTTTACAAAGGGGCGGCCATTGCAAGAGTATACAAAGGGCACATGATAGTGGCCATCTTCTGCAAATGGCCACGCAACGGTTAAGCCTTGTAGTTCCCACGCAGGGTTCATTTTTGAAGTGCTTTTAAAACCTTTAGAATATCGCTCTGCCTGACCTATCTTCCCTGCCACATTAGTATTTTCTTTTTTGGCTTCCACAATACCCATGGGAGTTAAGCCAACAAACAATACGTAATCGGCAACCCCCTTTTTGCCTTTAAGTTCAGTAGGCCATTCGGCGATGGCTAAATTCTTACCTTTTTCAGGTCTTACACCATTTTGGTAAGTTAATCTTTGAGTATCAGCCTCCCAACCCGCTTCGACTAAATGTTGGTCGATGACTATTCGAGTAACTTCTTCATTTAAATACAGAGCTTTACTAGCCTTGCGTAACTGTGCGCAGTATACCTTTTGCTGTTTTTTAGCTTTTTCAAGTTGCTCTTTAGATGCGTTTTCCAGTTGTTTTTGCAAGGATGCTATTTTATTTTCGAATTCTACCGCTTGCAGTGATTGCTGCTTTTCACGCAACTCCAATTTTTGCTGAAGCTCTCTGGACTCAATATCCATGTGTTCAGCTAGTTCTGCATATTCTTCTTTTTCTGAATTAATCAGTTGCTTTAGCTTTTGATCTGATTCTAGCTGTTGATTGGCCTCTAACAATTCGCTGGATAATTGTTGGATTTGATTTTGTAACGCACTAAGCTGAGTACTTGGATCTTGTGGTGGAACAAACGCGCCGGGCTTGAAGTTAGTGGTATTTTTAGCAAAAGCACGATGGAACCATATGGCAAGATCTCGTGCTACTTTTAGACCATCCATCGCTTCTTTATGTTTGGTTTTAAACTGATGGGTAGCTCTGTTGCCTTCAACACGTAAGGTGTGAAAGAGATCTTTTATTTTGGGCTCAAAACCTACTTGGCGATGGATTTTAAATAATAAATCTGACTGCGAGGTATTGTCGTCAAAAAGCACTCCACAACGAGCGGCAATTTCCTGTGCAAAAGCTTCACCAAGTTGGCGTAGTTTAATCAAGGTAGTGTTTGGGTCGGCAGCGAAAACTTGCTCAGCATTTATAGCTAGCTGTAAAAAGATAGGGTCATGTTCTTCAAGGAAAGAGAAATTAGATGAGGTGTTGCTATTCAAAATAAAATACTCTCCCTGTCAGCTAAATAACATAGATATTATTAGCTAATAACGTTTTTATTTTATGAACTTACCGAGTCATAAGTTCACCATTTTTTATCATCGTATCAGTGACAAACCAAAAACACACGCTTTTAACCATTGTCTAATTAAAACGTGAAAAGTGATTCACTGTAAATGGTGAAATCACTTTCCAACTTTATTTAAGAGTTTCCATCTTTATTTAAGAAGTTCCAACATTATTTGAAAACCACAACTTACTTTCTATCTTTGTTTGTCACTATTCTACAGTCACGGACTTGGCTAGGTTTCGTGGTTGGTCAACATCCGTGCCTTTGATAACTGCCACGTAGTACGACAATAGCTGCAATGGCAACGTGTATACTATGGGTGCTATCGCGGGTTCGCAGTGGGGCACGTTGATGACGCGCATGGTTTCGTCACTGGCGAATTTCGCTTGTTTATCGGCAAATACATACATGATGCCGCCGCGCGCGCGCACTTCTTCGACGTTTGATTTTAACTTTTCGAGCAGTTCGTTATTTGGCGCTACAACAATTACCGGCATTTCGTCGTCGATGAGCGCTAATGGGCCGTGCTTTAATTCACCTGACGCATACGCCTCGGCGTGAATGTATGAAATCTCTTTTAGTTTTAGCGCACCTTCCATTGCGATCGGATATTGGTCACCGCGACCCAAGAATAAACTATGTTGTTTATCGGCAAATTCTTCGGCTAGATCTTCTATCCCGGCGGTTAAGCTAAGGGTTTCTTCTAGCTTAGCTGGCAGACTATGTAACCCGTTTACAATCGAAATTTTATCCGCGTCTGAGATGCCATTGTATTTACCAAGTGCTAAGGTCAGCATCAGGAAGCCTGTTAGCTGTGTGGTGAATGCTTTCGTAGAAGCAACGCCGATTTCTGCTCCCGCTAATGTCATAAATGCCATGTCTGATTCACGTACCAATGATGAACCGGGCACGTTACATATTGCCAGACTCGACATATAACCTAAATCTTTCGCTAATCGCAACGCCGCCAAGGTATCTGCCGTTTCACCCGATTGTGAAATAGTGACGAGCAAACTGTTGGGGTGCACAACAGATTTACGGTAGCGAAACTCAGATGCTATTTCGACATTACAAGAAACATTGGCATATTGTTCTAACCAATATCGCGCGGTCATTCCCGCATGATAGCTGGTGCCACAGGCGATAATTTGTACGTGTTTGATATCTTTTAAAATCGCTTCTGAACCTGCGCCGAATATACCTTCGACTAAATCGGTTTCACCTAAACGGTCTTGTAGCGTATTGCGTACGACTATAGGTTGCTCATGAATTTCTTTGAGCATGTAGTGGCGATATCCGCCTTTATCACCTGCATCGTGTTCAATTTCAGAATCAAACACTTCACGCTCTACTTTTGCGCCCTTTGCGTCATAAACGGCCACAGAAGTGCGGGTAATTTCCGCCACATCACCTTCTTCTAAAAACATAAAGCGGCGTGTTACTGGCAATAATGCCATCTGATCTGAAGCAATAAAGTTTTCACCAATTCCTAAACCGATTACCAATGGACTTCCAGATCGAGCGACAATGACGCGGTCTGCATCTTCTTTATCCATAATAACCGTACCGTACGCACCGTGAAACTGGCTCACCGAATCTTGTACAGCTTGCAGTAGGTCTTTGCCTTTTTTGAGCTCTTCATGCACGGTATGGGCAATGGTTTCGGTGTCGGTATCAGAACCAAAGGTATAGCCTTTGCTTTTCAAATCAGTACGTAAACTTTCGTAATTTTCGATGATACCGTTGTGCACCACGGCAATACGCTCATTTGAAAAATGTGGATGAGCGTTTTTTTGATTTACTCCACCGTGCGTGGCCCAGCGGGTGTGCGCAATACCGGTAGAGCCTTTTACAGGGTTTGCTTTAATTGCATCGCTTAATGCTTGCACTTTTCCTACCTGACGCTCACGAGTCAGATTCCCTTTACCATCGAGCAAAGCGACACCGGCAGAATCATAACCACGATATTCTAGTCTTCTAAGTCCTTCTAACAATATTTCAACGACGTTACGTTCGGCGATAGCACCTACGATCCCACACATAATATTCTCCTAATGTGTTTCAAGGGTTGGAGCGCAAAGCACGTTTACGCCATGTTGTTCGATTTGACGTTTGGCTTGTTCATCAATGCCATCGTCAGTGACCAAAGTTGAAATTTGCGACCAAGGCAATTCAACATTGGGAATTTTACGCTGTAATTTTTCTGATTCAGCCATCACAATGACTTGTTTCGAAACGTCTGCCATAGTGCGACTGAGTGAAGTTAGTTCATTGAAAGTGGTTGAACCGCGCTGAGTGTCTAATCCCGCAGCCCCTAAAAAAGCCTGGTCAAAATTGTAAGCGCGTAGCATTTGCTCTGCCATTTGACCTTGAAATGAATGAGACTGTTGATCCCAAGTTCCACCTGTCATTAGCACTTGCGGTTCGTTTTCACGTTCTAATAATGCATTGGCCACTTGTAAGGAATTAGTCATAACAACTAACCCCATTTTACTCGGTAAATGGGGGATCAAAGCGGCTGTTGTGCTGCCACTGTCGATAATAATTCGGTTATGGTCTTTGATAAGTGTTGCAGCAGCAATGGCTATCGCTTTCTTTCGATTCGAAAGGTTTTCATTGGTTAACTCGGAAGATTCTGAAGGTAACAAAACCGCTCCACCAAATCGACGCAACAACAAGCCATTGCTTTCAAGTTCTGCTAAATCTTTACGAATCGTCACTTCTGAAGTCAAAAAAAGCTTCGAAAGGGCGTCAACAGCCACTTCTCCATGCTCATTAAGACGCTCTATTATTGCTCGACGACGTTGTTGGGTATTACGTTTTTGCAAAATACAATTCTCTGGCGAAAGCACACAAGTTACGAAACGAAAGAAATAATAGTCAATAAATTACGATTTGCAAGTATTAAGTATCATACCTGTGTATTTTTCAATCAAAATGTCAACTCTGTCATGCTACAGGTTGCGATACGCCCCCCCTTCTAATTGCCCCTGAGTATCAATTGACGTTGGATTGAGACGGGTTTTCGCTTCAAAACGTAAAAATGAAGCCGCCAATGTAGACAGTTTTTATCGAAGTTGTCTTTCCACATTCGAATTGCAGATGAAATTGGATTTCTGTTCAAATTTACTGTTATTCTGCCAAAACAAGTACCGCTTTGGATATGGAATATGGTGAATACAACCACGCTAATTCCTTTGGATGTCATTCGTGACCGCCTTTCAAATACGTTGACGGTAACCGCAGCTGCATTTGTAATCTTTGCAGTGGCGGCCTCGTTATCACGTATACCCGCTATTGGTTTTTTACCTGTTATGAAACTGCAAATTGTGGCGGCAGTTAGTGTTTTAGGTGTTTATTTTTTCCGTCATAAACTCTCCTATCGCTTTAAAGCTACGATCATATGCAGTTTGTTTTTTATCGCTGGCGTGGCTGGTGTGCACACTTTCGGCATCGCTGGCAGTAGTATATATATGTTGCTGGCTGCTAGCCTTTATAGCAGTTTTATATTGGGTACGTTTGTCGCAGCCATTTTTAGTTTTCTTGGTGGTTTAGTGATTGCATTTTATATGCTGTTGTCACAGCTAGGTTTTTATGAATTCCAAATTGAGCAAAGCGCATATGGGTTAAGTTTGGGAGGTTGGGCAACGCATCTACTGGTCTATTCGTATGTGTGTGGTATCGCATTATTTTTATCTCATCACTTTTTTAATTATCTTCAAAAGTTATTAGTGCAACAAAAGACTATTATCGCTTCGCAACACACTAAAATAGAAGAATCAGAAGCAATTCTACAAACTGTAATTAACCAATTACCTTTCAGTATCTTGTGGAAAGATACATCGCATCGATATATTGGTGCTAATCGACGATTCATGGAAGATAGCGGCGTACGAGACATCGCTCAACTTATTGGCAAAACGGATCATGACGTTGTTGATAAAGAATTAGCTGATCAATTCTATGAACTTGATGAACAAATTATCACCGGTAAAAAAGACCGTATTCACTTTGAGGCAAAGCATGAAAATATCCATGGGGAAAGTGTATACAGTGAAATTGATCGAGTCCCATTGTTAACCAACCAGAATCAATTGTTAGGCGTACTGGTTTCCTATCACGATGTAACTGAACGTAAACTACTGGATATTAGTACCCAGCAAGCTAAACAAGAAGCGGAGTTGGCAAACAAAGCTAAGTCGCAGTTCTTGGCAAATATGTCGCATGAGATTCGCACTCCTATCAATGGAGTGCTCGGTCTTATTGATTTGTGTATGCACACGTCACTTAATCAGCAACAAAAAGGTTATCTTATTCGAGCTGATCACACGGCTAAAATATTGCTACAAATCATCAACGATATTTTGGATTTATCAAAAATTGAAGCGGGCCATTTACAATTAGAGTCCATTCCATTCAACTTCGAACCTATGCTGGATCAATTAAGTAGTATGTTTGACCAGCAATGCACAAGTAAAGGAATCGGTTTCAGTACAGAGTTTGTAGGCCCTAACCAAGTGTTTTTATTAGGTGATCCAACGCGCCTCATGCAGGTGATGATTAATCTTACCTCTAACGCAATTAAATTTACTGCCTCAGGAAACGTTAAAGTCGCGCTAAAAATGGTGACTAATGAAAGCGAAGCAAAAGTGAAACTTACGGTAACAGATAGTGGTATTGGCATTCCAACCGCTGCAATTCCGCGTTTATTTGACAACTTCACCCAAGCGGATGATGCCGTCACTCGGAAGCATGGCGGCACCGGTTTAGGTTTAGCCATAGTAAAAAATATGATTGATGCCATGGGTGGGCAGATAAAAGTAAACAGTGAGGTTGATAAAGGTACAGAGTTTGTTGTGACTTTGACATTTAAGCGCACGCTAGCACCGAATGAAGAAGATGCTCAAAGTATTGAAAAAGTCGATTTAAGTGACAAACATATACTGTTAGCTGAGGATAACCTTATTAATCAAGAAATCGCCATTAGCATGCTAGAACAGGCTGGCGCGAGAGTCAGTGTTGCGTTAAATGGTCAGCAAGCCATAGATTTACTAGAAATTGAAAAATTCGACTTGGTGTTATTAGACATCCAAATGCCGATAATGGATGGCTGTACTGCCATCCAAATTATCCGTCAATCAGCTAACTATGCAGATCTGCCTATCATTGCCATCACGGCTAACGTTATGGCGGAAGAAATCGCCTTCTACCAAGAAATCGGTTTCAATGCGCATATTGGCAAACCGTTTGCCCGATCTCAGCTACTCCACATTGTTTCTAGCTACATAACTGAACCACACTAATAGTCTGTATACTTGAGGCAGTTAAAACAGGCTATTTTTTAGTGGGTCTTTGCCAGCCTTGAATGTTACGTTGTTTGCTGCGCGCTACTGCAAGTTCATGGTCATCGACATTGCTGCTAACCGTCGAGCCTGCACCTACTGTGGCCATTTTTCCAATCGTCACGGGCGCAACCAAAGCACTGTTTGAACCAATAAAGGCACCATCTCCAATAATGGTTTGCGATTTATTTACACCATCGTAGTTACACGTAATAGTTCCAGCGCCAATATTGGCCCCTTCGCCTACTTGCGTATCTCCTAAGTAAGTCAGGTGATTGGCTTTTGAGCCTTTCCCTAGTGTGGTTTTCTTCATTTCAACAAAGTTACCCACTTTTGACTTATCGTGCATCACTGCACCAGGTCTAAGTCGCGCATACGGGCCAACACTGCAACCATTATGTAGTTGCGCCTGCTCTACAATTGAATTGGCTTCGATTACCGAGTCATCGCCAATCTGGCAATCAATCAAGATACAGTTAGGGCCAATTGTCACATTATTCCCTAATACCACATTCCCTTTAATAATCACGTTAACATCGATGCGGCAATCTACACCAAACGAGATTTGACCACGTAAATCGAATCGCTGTGGATCTAAAATATATAGTCCTTCCATTAATAAGTTTTCAGCATTTTCTAACTGATAAGCGCGTTCGATCATGGCGAGTTGTTTGCGATTATTAATTCCTTCTACTTCTACTGAACTGGAAGGATGTGACGCCTTGATGCTTTTACCTTCTTTTGCTGCCATTTCAATCACGTCAGTAAGGTAAAACTCGCCTTGGGCATTGTCACTTTTCAATGCAGACAACCAGCGTTTTAAATCCGCCCCGCCCATAATCATCATGCCGGTATTAATTTCTTTGATTTGACGCTGCGCTTCGGTTGCATCTTTGTGTTCAACGATGGCTTTTACATGCTCGCCGTCACGAATAATGCGTCCCATACCGGTAGGATCGTCTAATTCCACGGTTAATAACGCTAAATCAGATTGCTTTTTTGTGTCTATTAGTTGCTGCAAGGTTTGCGCTTTAATCAAGGGCGCATCGCCAACTAAGATCAACACATCTTCGTTGTCTTTAATATGCGGAGCGGCTTGCTGGACAGCGTGTCCTGTCCCCAACTGCTCAGCTTGTAAACACCAATTCAAGTGATTATGTGACAATGCAGATTCTAGTTGCTCGCCGCCATGCCCATAAATCAAATGAATATTATCAGCCCCAAGCGTATTTACCGTATCTATGATGTGTTGCACCATAGGTTTATCTGCTATGGGATGAAGTACTTTTGGCAAATTAGACTTCATTCGTGTGCCTTTGCCTGCTGCAAGCACCACCACTGAAAACGTCATAGAGTATCCTTTAATCTAAAAATTATATTTATTCTAACTAAGCGCACTGAAAGGTCTAGTGAAATAATACAGTGTAATTAGACACTATTATACTTGAGTTAATTTTAATCGTAGAAGTCTAGGGCGCATACGGTTAATATAGCGTCTAGAAAATGACTAGAATTGAAAGTGGATTTCTTTGAACGCCTTTCGGACATTACATCGTAGTATTTTAATTTTGTTTGCTGTAGTGGTTATATCTATTGTGACCCTAGTGCATTTTACTGCATCAAAAATAGTGGCAGAACAAAGTAGAGCGCAACAACAATCCATCTCACCAGCCATTTCGCTGATTATTGAACAACTCCTAAAACCGCTGCACATATCGCAGACTCTTGCGGAAGCCAAAGAACTAAAAGATTTAATGAAAGATAAAAACATTGATGAGAACGCAATGTTTTCAATGCTCAAAAGAATCGAAAATGAATTTGGTATGGCATTTTTTATCGCCAGTGAAAGCAGTCGCATGCAATACAATTCTAACGGCACAAAACTGGCTCTGATTGAAAACAAAGTCGATTGGTATTTTCGGTATAAAGCAGCGCCTAATGATGCAATAGCTGACATAGGCCAATGGCAAGACCCGCACTTTTATATCGACCTGAAAGTCTACGATGAAGACGGTAACTTTCTTGGATTTTTTGGGATCAGTAAAAGTTTAGATAGTTTTGTTGATATATTTGCGCAGTATAAGCGTGTTTATGGTTACGATTTTATTTTTGTAGATCAAGACAATAATATTGCGCTGTCTTCGGACCCCAACTTGATAGTCGAAGAAACCACTTTTAAAACGTTAGAAAGCCTCGATTGGTATAAAAGTTTAGATATCGATAAATTGCCAGACGGATCACTAAATAACTTATTGGTTAAAGCATCTGGGGTTGACGCACTAATTGCAGAGGTGAAAGTAGAGCCTTTCGGTTGGACCATGTACTTGCTAACACCGTTGCAAGCTAGACAAACCGAGATTAGCCGCAGCTTTATTATCAGTATTGTTACTCTATTGGTAATCATATTTGCGCTCTTTATGCTGATTTACCATTTGCTCTATTATTTCAAACAAGACATGCAAAAGAACTTTCAAACGGACCCACTAACTCGTTTGCCGAATCGTAATAAAGTTGAATTACGTTATGCCGAAATGTTAGACAAAGGTATTGAGGTCGGCCTTGTCCTAATCGATATTGATCACTTTAAAACGGTGAACGATACCCACGGACACAATGCAGGTGATAATGTTTTGCGACAAATATCACATATGCTGAGCAACCAATTACGCGAAGGTGATGTTGTTGGACGTTGGGGCGGAGAAGAGTTTGTTTTATTATTGCCAGACACCACTCCGGAACAGGCATATGATGTAGCCCAAAAGTTACGTGAAAACATGTCGAATATGACCGCATCTACAGGTTCATTAGCGCTACAAGTTACTGCAAGTTTTGGGGTATCACATACCGATACTCATCGTCCACTTACCGAAGTAGTCGGCTATGCAGACGATGCTTTATATCAAGCTAAACGCGACGGCCGTAACATCGTCAGAATGCAACTTCCGAAGTAAGAAAGAAAGTAAATACTTACTATCAACAAACTAGGCTAATTTAAGACGAAACTTGATCACTCCGGTTGTTAAGCTAACACCCAACAGTATCAATCCAGCGCCTGCTAACATGCCAAGACTAACCACTTCGTGCAAGAACAATACACCCCACAATACACCAAAAACCGGAACTAAATATGCCACTGTAATGGCTTTTGCTGCCCCCACATTGGCGATTAATCTAAAATAAAGAATGTAGGCAAATCCAGTACAAGCAACGCCTAATACGATCACCTGTAACCATGCATTAAAGGATGGCATCTGTTGTGGCCAAAGTACGACTGCAAACGGTAACAAAGCGAGCGTTGCAAATACTTGGCTACCAGTGGCAATAGCCAGCGTATTTACTCCGGTTAAATGCTTTTTGGTGTAACAAGCAGCGATTCCATAAGCGCAGGTAGATGCCAATGCAGCGAGCACAGGTAAAACTGACAAGTGTAAATCTATGCCAGTACGCATTAGACTTATGACTACAACACCACCAAAACCAATAAATAAGCCCAAAACAGCTAACCCAGTTAGTTTTTCTCTCAACCACAAAAAAGCCACAATAGCCCCAAACATAGGGGCGGTAGCGTTGAGTATTGAAGCAAGCCCCGCACCTAATAACACCGTGCTATAACTGAACATCACAAAAGGAATCGCGGTATTGACGATCCCGACAAACAGAATAGGCCGCCAATATTGCAAAGTAATTGATACTTTTTTACGCATGAATAACAGAGGCAACAAGCAAAGTGCTGCCACACCAGTACGCATCGCTACTAAAGCAAAAGCGCCGAACTCGGGAGTCGCAGAGCGCATGTAAAGAAACGAAGAGCCCCATATTGCTGCCAATAACACCAATTCAAATACGTCTTGTAATCTCATGCCTGCAATTTACCTTTTACTAATTGTTCCATTCACTTTTTGCTCTAATGCAAGCAACCAGGATTTTCTATCGAGCCCTCCCGCATACCCAGTAAGCGTGCCATTTTTGCCAATGACACGATGACAAGGTACAACGATGGAAATCGGATTTTTACCATTGGCAGCGCCCACTGCTCTCACCGCTTTTGGATTTTGCAACTGATTGGCAATATCGGCATAACTGCAAGTCGAGCCAAACGGAATGTGGCAAAGAGCTTGCCATACCTGTTGCTGAAATTCTGTGCCGGCTGACCCCAGTGGTAATTGGAATTCAGTTAAGTTGCCGTTGAAATAAGCCGTAAGTTGGGCTGCTGCTTCATGGGTCAATTCACTAGTTTGCGCATATTGCTGCTGAACATTTGAAAAGTAAATAGACGTAATGGCACTTTCATTTGCGCAGATTTCTAACTGTCCAATAGGCGTAGTCAAATATTCGAAATATATCTCGCTTTGATTATTCATGCCATGCTCCATAATTGAAAAGTGAGGTAGCTTCGCCAAGGCGCGGCTTCATTTGGTTGTAGCTCATGCTGCTGAATTTGTTTTTTTATAATTAAATCTGTATCTAGCCAGATATCAGGATGTGACTGTCCACGCATAGTGGCATAAGCTACAGTCCAAGGGCCAATTCCTTTAATACTTAACCATTTGTTCAAATCAGTTAGCTCACTGTTGTGTACTTGAAATTTTGCTAAATCTTGCAAACACTGACGTCGCTTTTCAGGGATTCTGAGGAAACTCAGGTCAGAATCAGCAATGGCTTCAGGCGTTGGAAAAAGTAAGTATTCCTGATGAACTTCGCCTAACTCATGTGCCAGTTGAGACACCAAATTCACGGCTGCTTTAACAGAAATCTGCTGACCTAAAATAGCGCGACACGCCGCTTCAAACGCACTCCAAACTCCAGGAATACGAATGCCAGCGCAAATGGTATCGACTGGCAAACCTGTGGCGGATAAACGCGCGTTGATAGTTTGCGGGTCACAATCTAAATCCAACAATCGCCGTATTTGATACACGACTCCTTGAAAATGATTTAAATTGTTTATTTGCAATGACACATCAAAACAACTTTTTGCAGGGTTTATGGTCGCACAAAAATGTCCTTTTGCATCAGCATAGGTGAAGCCTTTGCTATAGCTAAACTCGGTCACGGATTCAATATCTGGAATCGCTCGTAATCTAAGAAAATCACGTAAATGTGGCCAGTTATAAGGCTCCCGATAGGATAATTGAATACGCAGGGAAGTCGCTTCAGCAAAGGCTAATTCTGGCACTTTACTAACATCATTTTTTCGTATTTGTGATGGAGTAAGTTGCAAATTAGTGCGCAAATTTTCTTGTAAGCGACGAGCGCTTGAAAATCCGCTAGCCTGCGCAATATCCTCAATACTCAGGCGACTGTTGTGCAATAAATTTTTAGCGACCAATAACTGATCATATAGTCGAAACTTTTTCGGGGCTATACCAAGATTTTGGGTAAAGAGTTCACGTAAGTAACGATCACTTACACCTAACTTCTCGCAGATTTGTTCGACATTTAATTCTGGGTGAGCACGTAACAAGTTAATCCCGCGATCCAGCGTTGTCGTTGTACCTTTCCACGCAAATGAACCGGGCGCGCTATCTGGTCTGCAACGTAGACACGGTCGAAATCCTGCCTGCATCGCTAAAGGAGCAAGTTGATAATATTCAACATTTTCTTCTTTAGGAGAAGGAGCCGGGCAAATAGGACGACAAAATATTCCGGTGCTTTTCACCGCCACAAAAAACATTCCATCAAAGCGAGAATCACGTGCTTTACGTGCTTGCTGATAAATTTGATTGATATTCATTTGAATGCCCTACCTTATTTTCCACACAGTTTAACCTCATTAATTAAATAAAACGCGCGGAAAACGGAAGTCATTCGAAATTAATCATGCAATCTCAATTTTACACTTGCCAGTTGTCTCACTAGGCTTCAACTAGTATCCTTAGGCCGATGAGATGTTTAACTTTAATTGCACTTTTTTGGCTGACAATGCATGTCTTCCAACCGGTCCTTGCTGAGGAAGATGCTTGGCTATACGACTTCGCCTCTAAAACTCAAGCGCAAGCCATGAAATATAACCTGCCTGGTTATGTGTTAGTTTTTGTACGTAAGGGCGAACCAGCGAAAATTATTACCTATGGCGTAACTGAAAATTTCGGCGATAAAATCGACCGCAATACAGTGTTTAGATTAGCCTCAGTCTCAAAAACCTTTGCTGGGGTATTAATGGCTAAAAAAGTGGCGGAAGATCAGCTAAGTTGGCAAACACCACTACTTGAAATTGTGCCTGAATACGGCTTCAATCGATTAGATCCCAATCCGATTACGCTAGGCCATTTGTTGAGTCAATCTAGTGGCTATATTCCTAACGCTTACGACAATTTAATCGAAGCTAACTATTCGTTAAAACGTGTCCTTAGACAATTAGCAAAATTAGAACCGCTATGCTCTCCGGGCAAATGTTATACCTATCAAAATGCGTTATTTGGTGTGCTTGAAGATTATTACACCAACCAGAAAAGTAGCTATGCCGATGAATTGCGAAAGGGTATTTTCCAACCTTTAAAAATGCCGCATGCCAGTACGGGTAAAAAGGGCTTACAGAGTTCAAGCAAATGGGCCAAACCACATATCGCGATTACTCGCTCAAAATGGCGAGAGTCAAAAGTACAAGATGATTATTATCGTTATGGTCCAGCCGCCGGAGTAAATGCCAGTATCGAAGACATGGCAATTTGGGTGCGCGCTATGTTAGGAGAATACCCCGAAGTCATCTCTGGGCAGATAATCGATACCGTCACGTCAGAGAAAATCAAAACCACACGCGAAATGCGTAGGCGCGACTGGCGAAGGTTCTTAAAAGATGCGCATTATGGCTTAGGTTGGCGCATATACGACTTCAACGGGCATAAGTTGAATTACCACGGCGGCTGGGTAAAAGGTTATCGGGCAGATGTATCTTTTGCGCCAGATGAAGAAGTGGGTTATGCGATGTTAATGAATGCCGAATCAAACCTCATCAATAGCTTTACCGCCAAATTTTGGCAGGCGTACTTTGAAGAAGCCGAAGAAGTCAAACAGAAATAACTATCCCTTGATTATAAGTTACGAGCCTTTTTGGGTTCTCGTGACGGACGATGTTTGTTTCGAAGAGACCACTGTTGATGAATTGATTTAAGCGTAACGACAATGTCAGGGTACTGCTCTATGAGATTAATTGATTCTTCTGGATCTGATTCGACATCATAAAGAAATTCACCTAATTCAAGATCGACCATTTGCTTTTCTGCGTAATAGTCGTCGTATACTGCGTGGTATTTCCATCTGCCTTTTCGTACTGCTATTTCATGGCCCGTATCCCATACCAAGGCTTCCCTACTCATGGGAGAGTTGTTTAACATGAGCTCAACGAGTGATTCACCATCTATGTTTTCTGGCGCTTGTAAACCCGCCGCTTGCAACAACGTGGGATAAATATCCATGGTGCTAACAACATCATCAATCCGCCTATTCATTGTCGTGTTGTGGCGAAATTCCTCAGGAATATAAACGATCATTGGGACTCTTATGCCACCTTCATATAGGGTATATTTGCTCCCTCTAAATCGACCATTATTTGCATATATGGGAGTAGACCCGCCGTTATCACTAAGATACACAATAATCGTATTTTCTAGTAAATTATTTTTTTCGAGCTCATTCACTATTTCACCAATCGCTTGATCAAGGTAATACAACTGACCTAGATAATACTCACGCCCATATTCATTATTAGGCGCACGAGCAGCAACATACCACTGTCTAAAACTTTCGTTGTTTGGCTCCCAATCCATTCGTTTAGGTAACTTATGTTTAGCTAAATATTCATCAGGTAATTGATGAGTAAAGTTATGCAGTGCATTGAACGAGACTTGCAAATAAAATGGCGAGCTTTGATTGTTACGGATAAATTCTGTAGCTTGCTTTTCAATGAGTTCTGTTGAAAACCCGTTTTGTTTAACTTTTTTGTGGTTCACCCAAACCGAACCCATGGTTAATGATTCACCTTTGGCTTTAAGACTATTTCTTGTTTTGTTAAATGCTTTTTCTTTGGCATCATTATGGATTAAGTAATGTTTACGACCACCTTCAAAACCATAAAAATAATCGAAACCATGATGCAAAGGGAAGTTTCTATCGATTGATTTTTTACTATTACCATAGTGATACTTACCAATGTAACCCGTGGTGTAATTCGCTTCTTTTAGCTTTTCAGCCAATGTCTGAAACTCTGGATTTTCCAAGCCTTTGCCACCATACCAATACATCCCCAGCCGCTGAGAATACGAGCCGGTAATCAGTGATGTTCTGGATGTGCTACAGATGGGTGAAGGTACATAGGCTTGGGTGAAATCAGTGCCAATTGCAGCCAACTTATCGATATTGGGAGTGTTCACATCATCGGCTAAGTTTTTGTAAGACACATCTGCGTAACCTTGATCATCTGCCACGATTACGACAATGTTTGGCGCTGGAGAGAGAGCAGCATCTACTGTTTTGTCATCTAGTTGTTCACATGCTGACACTAGAAAAGTGATAGAAAACATCACAATCATTAACGGTTTTATGGTTAACGTAGAATGCATGATTAGCTCAATATTGACAGAGTAAGATATATTCTTTTGAAACAATATTGATCATCTAACCCGTAAAATAGCCCGGGGTTGAATGTTTAGCTTAAAATGAAATCGTTTAATTCTAATCATTTTTTCTGTGTCACTGACAAACAAAAAAGGTGGAGTTGATACTCCACCTTTTAACATTTGATTGCTAGCAATTCATTCGCTGTTACGAAGTTTTCAAGTAGGTATACCCTTTCAAGCAGTTTTCGTAAAAATCAGTCCACTTTACACCTTCGCGAGGTTTGATTTCACCTTCTGAAATCTTTGCATCAATCAACTTCTTAACCGATGCTGCCATGAATGTGGGGTTGTATTGCATTATCGATAAAACATTATCCACAGATGACCCTGTTACTACTTCTTCTATATAGAAATCGAGAGGATCATCGTCATGACTGAAAATATGCACTTCGTTCAAACGTCCAAACAGATTATGCATATCGCCCATTACATCTTGGTATGCGCCGGTTAAGAACATCCCCAAATAATAGTCTTCGCCTTTATTCAATTTGTGCATAGGCAACACATCGGAAATGCCTTTCCCTAAAACAAATTGGTCAATTTTGCCGTCGCTATCACAGGTAATATCCACAAGTGAACAATTCACATTTGGACGCTCGTTCATTCTTGAAAGCGGCACTATCGGCAGCACTTGATCGATTGCCCAAGTATCTGCTGCCGACTGAAATACCGAAAAGTTACACAGGTACTGCGACGATAAGTTGTAATCGAGTTCTTGCATTTCTTCTGGAATAAACTCAGCCGATTGCATACGCTCCTGCAAGTTGACCATGATTTGCCAGTATAGGGTTTCAATTTTAGCTAATTCTTCAAAGCTAATTACCCGCAATTTAAACGCAGATATCGCTTGTTCTTTGTATTGAGAAGCATCGTTAAAAATTTCTTGTAAATTTTCCTGTGTTTCCAACAAACGAATCTGATCGCGCATGTTGGTAACCAAAATATGTTCGTGTTCCTCGACGTCAGTTTCCATTTCTGCACTATTAGCGCGAATTTCACCAACGATTTGCGCCACAACGCAACTGTGATGTGCAGTGATTGCACGACCACTTTCAGTCACTAAAGTAGGATGAGGAACCTGCTCTAAATCACATACCTCTTTCATACCAAACACGACATCTGCAACGTATTCGGCGATACTGTAGTTTCGCGAGGAGTCGTTTGTCGATTTACTTCCATCGTAGTCAATACCGAGTCCACCGCCAACATCAACGTAATCCAATTTGAATCCCATGTGATGCAGCTCGGAATAAATCATTGCTCCTTCGCTTATGGCATCTTTAACCGCACGAATGTCGGTTAACTGGCTGCCAATGTGGAAATGCAAAAGTTTAAAGCAATCAGCCATGCCCTCAGACTCAAGATAACGAGCTGCCTGGATAATTTCGGTATTGGTTAATCCAAATTTAGCCCGATCACCACCAGAACCTTCCCACTTACCTTTACCTTTTACGGTCATTTTTGAACGCAAGCCGATAATCGGATCTATGTCTAATTCTTTTGCAATTTTGACCAGCAACAACAATTCAGAATATTTTTCAATAACAACTATGATTTTGCGTCCAAGCTTGCGGGCCAATAGCGACAAGCGAATAAACTCTTCATCTTTATAACCGTTCAAAATGGTCAAAGCTTCTGGATTAGTGTTGTAAGCCAATACAGTTAATAATTCAGCTTTTGATCCAGCTTCTAGTCCGTAATTATACTTGTTGCCCGCATCAACTATCTCTTCAACTACTTCACGCATCTGGTTTACTTTCACCGGATACACGCCGCGATATTGGCCTTGATAACCTGCGTCTTGAATCGTTTTAATAAAGGTTTCGTTCAAAAGTGCAACTTGTGAGCGCAAAATGTCGTGAAATCTAAGTACCACCGGAAACTGAATTCCTTCTTCCTTGATTTCTTCAATCACATCGTTAAAGTCGATGCGCATTTCAGCATTTGTTACATCGGGAGTAACATGCAAATTTCCGTTGGGTCCAATTTCAAAATAGCCGCTACTCCAGCGTTTAACGCCGTAAAGCTTTTCAGAGTCTGAAATTGTCCATTTAGCGGTTTTGCTCATTTATTTGCTCCGAAGTTAATCAACATTTGTAAAAAATGGGGCAATTCATAAGGAATTGCCCCATTGTAAAGTTGTCAGTTTCATCATTATCGATTATCTGCATTATACTTTGCAGACGCGCCAAAAGTGTACCTATTATTTTGCTTGATACTGAAAAATATCATCCAGATGACACTCAAATACTTCCGCCATTTTAAAGGCCACTTCCAATGAGGGTGAATATTTACCCTTTTCGATAGCCATAATGGTTTGCCGAGTAACGCCTACTCTATCGGCTAATTCTTGCTGTGTCATTTCATCTGCGAAAAAACGTTTTTCGCGGATGCGATTAATAATGAGTGATTCAGCCACCTTTAGTAACCTCGACGATAATTGAACAGGGTTACCGCAAATCGTGCCACCTCAGATAATATAAAACTAAACATCAGCAAGTGCGCAGTCAAGAGTGGAATTTGCAAGGAGCTGTAGTGATCGGCGAAATCGGGGTTATATTCAATAGTGATTATTCGTCCCAACGTAATTACCACACCCACGACCAAAATCGTATAGCCAACTTGATTGCCACGATATTCGAACAGCTTATCTCTCTCATCGGCGCCCATTTCTGCTGCTTTATGATTTGTCGCTGCCAACATAGTATGCAAAATTATCTCCACCAGCACACTCAATACAATCGCTTGAATTAGCAAGTCTTTAGCGATGTCTTTCGCTTCCTCAACAGGTACGCCCGCTAACATAACAATGTTGTAAAAGTAGTAACCAAATATACAGATTGTACTAACCAATGAAATCCAGTGACTTTTTTCTTTAAATGACATATCCATAATCTTCTCCATATTTAATCAGGATGAGATTAATGTATAGCCAAGATAACTCAATGTCAATTATTTTTAACATTGAGTTAATTAAAAATCACACAGTGTATGTATTATTTACTATTCTGTACCGATATCTTCATTCCACAGTTCAGGTGATTCGATAATAAAATCTTGCATTAGTTGAATGCACTCAGGATCTTGCAATACTTCAAGTTCAACTCCACGCCGTTTTAGTAGTTGCTCTTCACCAATAAACGTCTGATTTTCACCGATAATTATTTTAGGAATTTCATAGAGTAAAATTGCGCCAGAACACATTGAGCAAGGTGACAGCGTTGTATAGAGCGTGCATTGGCGATAAACACTCGCACTGCGACGCCCTGCGTTTTCAAACGCATCCATTTCGCCATGCAATATAGGGCTACCAGATTGCACTCTGCGATTATGTCCTCGACCTATGATTTCGTTTTGATAAACAATAACCGAACCAATTGGGATCCCACCTTCTTCTTTACCTTTAATCGCTTCATCAATGGCCGCTCGCATGAATTTATCCACTTTATTCTCCTTTCGTAGGCGTTTGAATCGCAAATTTTGACGCATAGCGATAATGGTTGTTTCTGTTGTTAAACCTGCATTATTTAACTCACTGATTTCACCAAGTTAGCATAAGTTGATACAATGCTGATGTACAGATTAGAAGCACTTAAGAATAAAAGACAATAACGCGCTTAGCCACGAAGCGTAACGTCTTGTCATTGATGCGCAACATAAATGCGATATATAGGAAAGGTTACCGCTCCAAACTTTATGGGTTAATAGTCATCCAACATCAAAAAGGATACACCAGAAAATGAAAATACTCGTCGATACCCACTCTCACACAATTGCCAGTACGCATGCTTACAGTACTGTGCATGACTATTTTGTAGAGGCCAAAGTGAAGGGTATGCAAATGTTTTCATTAACGGATCATGGTCCTGAGATGCCAGACTCGCCACACCCGTGGCATTTCGGTAATCGTAATGTCATACCAAGAATTGTAGACGGAATTGCCTGCTTAAAGGGAATCGAAGCGAATATATTACCCCCTGATGGAGGTTTAGATGTACCAAATGGAATGCGACCGTATCTAGACTTCGTTATTGCCAGTTTTCATGAACCGGTATTTCCGCCGGCTTCGCAAGCAATCAATACCAACGCGGTGATCAACACCTTTGCGACAAGTGAATGCCAAATTTTAGGTCATCCAGGAAATCCAAACTTTCCGTTGGATTATGAGGAAGTGATTTTAGCGGCAAAAGAACATAACGTTTTATTAGAAATAAACAACAGTTCGTTTGTGCACTCTCGACAAGGCAGTGAACCAAACTGTATTCGTATTTTGGAATTGGTCGATAAACATGATTGGAAGGTGGTATTTTCAAGTGACGCTCACATTGCTTATCACCTTGGAAATTATGACAAATGTATTGCCCATGCGGAATCTATTGGTTTTCCTTTAGAGCGCATTGTAAATCGCAATGCAAAGTCGTTTTTAGCTTTTCTAGCAGAGCATAAGCGTCCTGTTGCAGATGAATTATCCGAGTGGTGTAATAATCTTCAGTAACGTTAAACAGCTATTGGCTAAGCGCCGTCAAAGCGCATAGCCACATCACATCGTTGATAGCTCTTGCCGTATTTTTCCATAATCTGCTTGTCGTGTTTAAAACCGTTCTTTTCGTATAAATGAATGGCGGCTTCACATTTTGCATTAGTTAATAGGAATAGACAGTCAACAGGCAATGATTTCGCTTGCGCTATCACATGCTGCAACAATTTTTCACCGACTTTTAAGCCCCGTGCATCTTCCAACACACCCATTTTAGTCAATTCAAATGCGCCATCACCTTTGTTCAATAATGCACAGGTACCCACAATACCGAGTTGTGAATGTTCAGCAAACCAAACCTTTCCGCCCTTGTCGACGATATTCTCTTGCGGATATCGCAGAACCTGTTTATCCACGTCTTCAAGCACAAACATGCTTTCAATCCACTGACTGTTTATTTGTTCAAAAAATGGCGCAAGCTTGGGTTCAAATTCTAGGAAAGTAAGGTTGTTTTCTAACATAGTAATATCCACAACATTGGTATCTTGTAAGGTTTTTGATTGTTCAAAATGATCTTTGCTTCGCTCGAGTAAAGAACGCTTATCCAAGGCTTTTTCGAAGGTTTTTAGTGCATCATAAAAGTGATTTTCAAATTCATGACATAAGTCTTTAGCCGCCTTGTCGACTGCGGCCCAAACAGGTCGCATTTCTGAGACTTTTTGATGCCCTAACGCTGATAAAGTCAGTACTCTCTTTCTTGAATCTTTCGTATCTAATTTAATATTGATTAGTTTTTTGGACTCTAACTGCCGACTAAACTGACTCAATGCTGGTTGCGTCAATCCGAGTAAATTAGCGGCCTCTACAACACTTACCTGCTTTTTTCGGTCCAATAAAGCCAGCAAGGTAAACCATTTGGGCTGAATGTTCATGTCAAAATGCGCATACACCTCCGCAGCATCTGCCATCATTCTTTCACTAACTCGTTTTAGGCGGCTACCTAACGCCAACTCACCTAATTCATTTAAAAAATCTTTTTGCATATACACCTCAATATAAGCATTTATATAATCACTTATATAAAAATGCAAGTAGATAAATTAAACTCTGCTTCAAGGTGATGTAGTTTTGTCGCTTCTGAAAAAACTCGCCACCGATTCATAAACGTTATAAAGCCGTTTTGACAACGACAAAAAAAGATTTAGAAAAAATGTCAGGTTTATTTTGTTTGTCTCGACTATCTAAGTAAATCACTAAAACGAGAGAGTCGATATGAACACTGCAACATTATTAATGAATCAAAAAACCACTTCGTCACAAAGTATTCTTTGGCTAAAACACGGTCTAAGTTTATGCTTAAAAGCACCGTTTAAAATATTCTTTTTACTGTTAGCTACCATCATTATTGAGGGTTTATTTCAATTGCTACCCGCCCCAATAGGCGTCATCACATCTAAATTAGTGATGGTTATGTTAATTGCTTCTTTGTGGCCAGTATTAGATCAAATATCAAAACACAGAACCTTTACATTCAAAAGTTTAAGGCTCTATACAGGCTGGTCAAAACTCCCCTTGTTAAGTTTATTTATGCTACTTCCCACCGTCGCGCAAGTGCTCACGGCTATTGGTTTATTGGGGAGTAGTGGCATCGATTTATTACTCTATGCTCAAATGGTAGATGTTACGCCTGTCCAGCTATCCATTATATTTGCCTCAGCAACCCCAGTTAGCATATTGTTGATGTTTGTACCTGCGTACTTATTGTTAGATAACAAAAATGTACAAACTGCAATTGGTAATGGAGTTCGTTTGGTTCTTCGAGCATGGAAACCTTTGACAGTCGTCTTTGCAATCAACCTACTGGCAATAATAGCTGTACCATTTACATTTTTATTGAGCGCACTATTACTTGGCCCATTGTTGCTTTGTATTAACTATGTAGCGTTTATCGATCTCACTCAAAACCAATAGGACGGTGCGTGACTCAACCAACAAGGATTGAAGATATTTTACTGCAATATGCGCCTTTATTGGCACGTATTGCAGCGACTTATGAGGCGGATTTGGGGCTCAGAGAAGACTTAATACAAGATATCAGTCTGGCGGTTTGGCGAGCATTGGAAACATTCAGAGGTGACAGCAGCGTAAAAACCTTCATTGCAAAAGTTGCACATAATCGTTCAGTTGATCATGTACTACGAGAAAGCCGACGTAATAAAAACCTCTCAAATGAGAGTGTTGATGATTTACAAAATCTGACTTCAAATACGACTAACCAAGAAAAACACCTAGATCTAATGTCAGCTATACGTCAACTAGCTCTTGGCTATCGGCAAATTATCACTATGCAATTGGAAGGTTTTACGCAATTGGAAATTGCCAGTGTTTTAGGTTTGTCAGAAGCCGCAGTTGCTAAACGAGCCGGTAGAGCTCGGCAACAACTTGAACAATTGTTATAAAGGAACAGTTATGGATCCACAATTTGAACAATGGCAGCAGTCTTTTCAAGAAGGCACACCAAAAGTAGACGTGCACAAATTAGCCATGCAAGTTTCAAAAAATGATAAACGGGAAAAGGCAAAAGCGTGGATTGATCTAATTGCAGGCTGCTGCGTGAGCGCATTTTGTGTCTATTTTCTGCTAGTTTATGCTGACACGACCCTCAGCAAACTACTTGTTGCTACTTTAAGCCCAATTCCTTTGGCTTTTAGCCTTTGGGCATTTCGCTTACGTCAGTCGCAATCTATCGAACACAGTTTGGATATCAATCAATTATTAGAATTCAAACGTAAAAAACTATACAACCAAGTGTATTACTGGAAAGTTAGCGCCATAGTCTTGACCGGCCTGTGGCTAGGCTTAGTTGCATTCGCAGGGGTTTCTTTTATATATCAAGTTAGTGATAACCTATGGTTAACGCAAGTTTTGATACAAACTATAGTGTTAATTGTGACATGGGGACGTTTTGTATTTTTGAAAAAGCATTTACACAAGCGCATAACGGCAATTGATGCTTTACGCTAAACTCAGTTGAAACAAAGCACATTTGTGTTGTTTCAACTAGATGCGCTAATAGTCACCTTTTAGCAGGTATAAGCTGACTTCAGTAGATACACTTTGCTTAAAGTCAGCAATACGGCTTGGGAAAGTCTAGGGTAAGGTGTAATCAAAAAGATAAAAGTGCTTACCATCTACAATTTCAATACTCATTTTGCCTGAAATACCTGTTAGCTCATCACTTCCTGAATCTGGTATCACGCTTATCTCAAGAGATTGAGCACCTTTATCCATAATGCCTTGATGCATCAAAACAAAGCCGCCTTTTTTACCATCTAAACTGCCATTAAACGATTCCATGGCGACATACCCTGCGGATCCTTTCACATTGGTTACATGACTTAGCATCTGGCCTTTTGAAAACCCATGCAAATCACCGTGATAAGTTTTATCTAACGTCATCCTGCCAACCGCAAATTCGTCGTCGGTTTGCGATTCCATCGCTACATCGAATTCGCCTTTTATATGTTTCATTTTCAAACTTACGTCTCCTGAATAAACAACTTGCGCATAAGGGATAGCAATCAATCCTATAATGCAAAACAAAGCGAAGATTAATATGGTTTTAAGATTGTGCATGCATAGGACCCAGAAATAAACAGGGACTGAGTATAGCAGCAAACTTAAACTGTATAAATAAACAGTTAAAAATAATTCGAATGCTGTCGAATACTTAATTAGCGTGCGTATTTAGCAATTGAAGCATCGTCTAAACCAATACGAATCAACAGAGCACTGAATCTCGGATCTTGCCTGATTGGCGTGAGTCTTAAATCATTTCGGGTAAACACTAAACAATTTGAGCGCGATTCCACTGCGTCATTTAAATGTGCAAATGCGCGTTCATAGTCCTCTAATAAAATGTAGTTCACTGCAGATTCATAAGGACATACATAACTATTCAGTTTTTCTGCTTTTTCTAACAAAGCAGGAATTTTATCGACTTGATTAGCAAAACCATAGGCTTGGGCTAAAGCGAGATAGGCATAGGGTGATTCAGGATCAAGTTGTACGCCATTTTGTGCCAATGAAATTGCTCGACTATGCTGTTTCGATAAAGAAGCCGTTACGCTCGCGCCACTGTAAATCATCCCCACTTTTGGATGTAACCTGAGTTTATCTTTACTCCACGTTATAGCAGCTTCTTGCTCGCCCACCATCATCAATGCCCAATTTCCCCAATCGGCAATTTCAACGTTTAACGGATCAAGCTCGCGAGCTAAAGTTAAAGACCGAACAACACCTTCCTTGTCACCAATTCCAGAGTAATATAAAGCAAATCCCAGTTCTGTCTGTGCAATGTTGGGATCTATGGATTTCGCAGCATTTAGCATTTTCCATGCATCTTGCCATCGCCATGCGAACACATAAGCCAGTCCCAGTGATGATAGCGCTTGTGCTGATTGGGGATTGACTTTCAGTGCATCTAGCACGGCACTCACAACTTTTGGAAGAACTTCAACAGGTCTTTCGAAATACGACATGATCAGACGATATGCATTGGCCTTTGCTACATAAGCAGCCTCAAATTGCGGATCTAACTCAATAGCTTGATCAAATAGCTCGATGGAGCGCAGTAACGATTGATGATCTAGATGACTAACTTGTAATTGTCCGGCAACGAAGAGTTCATAAGCAGCCAGATTTGATGAAGGTAACAAATCAAGCTTTTGCGACTCTGAATTAGGTGTCTGCTGGTTATTTATTTCTACCAACTCAGGTTTCTTTTGTGATGAACTTTTTGATGCGATGTCTTGCCAATTCAGCCAAGCTGCATATATTAAAAGTGGGAATAGCACTATTAACGGCAAAACTCGATTCCAACTAAAAGCCAATGTTCTTTGGCTTTTACTGTCTGGGTCGTGTGTTACGACAGCATCATATTCTTCTACAGGCGCAACAAATTGATAGCCTCGACCGCGCACCGTTTTTATCACATTTTGTAATTCACCGTTGTCACCAAACACCTTTCTGGCGCTTTTTATATGATTACTCAAGGTTGTATCTGATACTTCACGTCCGGACCAGATTTGCGCAAAAAGCTCGTCTCTAGAAATCAGATTTTGGCGATGCTTAATAAGATAAACAATTAAATCGAAAACTTTAGGTTCAATTGATACTGCGTTGCCCGAATTAGTAATCCTGAACTGCTCGGTATCCACTTCAAATTTGTCAATCTTATAAATCATCGAATTTATTTAAGTCCGTTTTTATTTTGGTTGTCACTTTAACCTTGATTAAGCCATTAAGTCTTATGCTATCAGACCTAATTAGCAAATAGTTATCGAATCGTTATCAAAGAATATAGTAAATATGATGCTTTGATTACCTAAAATTCAGGTTCATTAAAAGGTAAAGCGCATACTTGTCTGAGCAATTAAAAGGCCCATACAGCCGCACACGACAGGAGCAAAATATGCCTACACCACTTGAAATTTTATTTGATCCATTATCTTTAGGTTTACTTGCGTTATATGCATTTCTCATGCTTTTAGAAGCATTGAAACCAGCAAGAGAGCTAAACAAAGTTAAAGGTTGGATACCACGAGCCATGCTTACCTTTACTGTCTATTTTTATCTTGCCAGCTATTTACCACTATTGTGGGACAAATATCTGATTGAGTACCAACTGTTTAATATTGAAAGCATCAATGTTTATGCTAGCACTTTGATTGCGCTGCTTGTGTTTGAGTTTATGCTGTATGCTTGGCACCGCGCTATGCATCAAACTAACTGGTTGTGGCGTACATTTCATCAAATGCACCATAGCGTAGAACGTGTTGATACCTATGGCGCGTTCTATTTCAGCCCACTGGACATAATAGGTTTCACCTTGCTTGGTAGCTTGAGTTTAGTGGTAGTGGTTGGAGTAAGCCCAGAAGCAACAACCTACTTTTTATATATCACAATGTTTTTAGCAATTTTTCAACATACCAACATTCGCACCCCACAATGGCTAGGCTACATAATTCAGCGCCCCGAAAGCCACACCATCCATCATGGAAAAGGTATACATCGCTATAATTATTCAGATTTACCGATTTTTGACCTTTTATTTGGCACCTTCCGCAACCCTAAAGGCTATGAAGTTGAAGTTGGGTTTTATCAAGGAGCATCCAGCAAAGTATCAGAAATGCTCAGATGTCAGGATATTTCCATTAAAAAAGGTAAAATTAACAATCCTGTTCCTGCTTTGAAATGAGCCTTAGGTTCTTCAAAAAAGATTAAACTGCAACATTTAAGCTAAGTAAACACTCAAAAAAATGTTGCAGTTGATATGACCCCGACTTGACCTTGTTTTTTATTGCATCGCACCTGAATTGAACGATTTTCATACAAAACAACAAGTTAAATAAATGCTTTCTATCTTATGCAGATTTAATAAAAGGATTAAAGGGAAACGCTATGATTTTTACGTATTTGCTCACATACCAATGTATTCTCATCGCGCTATCGCTATTTTGGTTTTTCAAGTTTAATGCGCCCCATCGAAACACGCATACTTTTAAACTTTAATTTTTGAGGAAATAACCATGTTGAAAATAGTTAAAACTTCTATCTCTATCGCTGCTTTGTCTTTCATCTTTGCTGGACAAGCGCAAGCTGACGTAAATGAAGCTCTTAAGAACATCTGTACCATCGTACAAGCTGATGACAAAGGTGAATTACGTAAGAAAATGAAAATGGTTGAGTCTGATTACAGACTTAAGCTTCAAGATTACTATACGTCTGTAAGTTGTGGTGGTGAAAGTTTGATACGCACTGCGTTCAAAGCAGGTGCTGTTGAAACTGGTGAGCTGCTTGTGAAAAAAATGCCGAAAAGCCAATTAAATTCACCAGAAGCTGACGGTCTAACATTGAGAGCTTGGGTATCTGAACAAGGCCTAATGGATTCTCCTATTGCTACCGTTTTAAACGAGCGTATTTAACCATTAGCAACTAGTTACTCGCAGGATCACTCCCTGCTAACAGAAACGGCTCCGATTAAGGGGCCGTTTTTGTTTCTGCTGTTTTATTTCTATCCACACCATTCAGGTTTGTTAATTTACCGATTTATTCCGCTTTTTCAAAAGCAATCATTGACTAGAAAATGACCATATGGTCAACTATTTTACCAAGCGTCATAAAAAAACCATATTCATTCCGTATGGTTTTGCAGTTAAACAAAGCTCTTTAATTTTAACAATCAGCCAAAGAGAAAAAGAATGAAAAAACTAAGTACTTTGTTATTCAGTGCATTACTAATATCACAACTGGCTCATGGAAACGTAACTAATGGCGAATTTGAAGATTGGTCTAGTGGAACACCCGATAGCTGGACAACTATCGATAGCGGTATTTCAACCAGTGAATCAACCAGTGTTGTAAAAAGTGGCTCTAGTGCGGCAGCAATAAATGTAAATACAGCAACCCAAGGCTCAACAGATTTTCGCCAAAGTATTGCCGTCAACTCTGGGCAAACCATCGAGTTTAGTACCTGGGTTTACCATACTGAGGGAGGTATGCGAGCCCGCCTTTATGTTGACGGTTATCGGAACTACTCGAATGCAAGTATAACCAATCAATGGCAACAGCTTAGCTACACTTATACGGCTAATACTACAGGTAATATAGAAGTCGGTTTACGGTTTTACGATGTATCTGGGTTCGATGGTTCTGAAGTCGTTTATATTGACGACTTTCAACCTAACAGTGGCACAAATGGTGGTGGCACAGGCGGTGGAACTGGGGGTTGCCAAGTAAATAGCGGCAGCTTCGAACTTCTCACCGACAACTACGCATCAGAAACTAGTTGGGAAATCACAAACGCGCAATCTTCTGTCGAAGCATCAGGCTCAGGTTATGCCAATAATACCAGTTATAGTGAAGCATTATGTTTAGCCGATGGAGAATACACACTCACCATCAATGACGCTTACGGCGATGGGATATGTTGTAGTTATGGGAGTGGTTCATATGAACTCGTTATTGAGGGGACGTCGTTAACGAGTGGGGGTAATTTTGCTTCAAGCGAAACTTTTGTATTTACTCTGGGTAGTGGTGGAGGCACACCGCCAGACTTAACAGGCTATTATGCCGATGCGTCTGGGCTGACTGGCTACAATCTTAAAACTGCTTTGTACGATATTATTAAAGGTCATAGCTCTCAAGGGTATGGTGGTTTATGGACATTTTACAGTAGCAATTCCCTTGATCAATATTACGAAAATGATGGCAGTATTTTAGACATTTATGCAGAGCGTCCAAGTAGTAGCGATCCATATACTTATTCCCCGGTAAGCGATCAATGTGGTAACTATTCTGGTGAAGGAAGTTGTTATAATCGCGAACATTCCTTTCCTCGTAGTTGGTTTGGTGGTGCGATAGGGCCTATGAACTCAGACGTGCATCATATTTTTGCGACAGACGGCTACGTTAACTCAAAGCGCGGCAGTTACCCTTACGGAGAAGTCTCTAGTGCTACATATACTTCGCAAAACGGTTCTCTTCTGGGCTCAGCACGTTCTGGCTTAGGTTATTCAGGTACGGTGTTCGAGCCAATTGATGAATTTAAAGGCGATCTTGCGCGTGCCTATTTTTATATGGCTACTCGCTACGAAAATGTCATTTCTGCTTGGGAGTCAAATAGTTCATCTAGTGATGCGGCTTTAAATGGGAGTTCAAATCAGGTTTTTGAAAACTGGTTTATTGATATGCTAAAAACCTGGCATAACCAAGATCCAGTGAGCCAACTTGAGATTGATCGCAACGAAGCCGCTCACTCTTATCAAGGAAACCGTAACCCCTTTGTTGACCATCCTGAGTTTGTCGGAGAAATCTGGGGAAATTAACCCTTAGCAACAATCGATTAAAATAGTCAACGGCTCCATTGTGAGCCGTTTTTTCGTTTATAATACATATCATCACTTTCAAAAATGAGAATCTGCCTTGGACACAATCAATCAAACTGCACTGCAACAAGAATGGACGACATTGCAGTTTCAATACGACAGTTACGAGAAATTTTCGCTCATACTTAAACTATTCAGTGTGGTGTTATGCAGCCTTTTAGTGTTCCATTTGCAATTAGATTTTGTACTACCAATATTGTGCTTAATAATTTGGATGCTAGATGGCATTTGGAAAACGTTTCAAAGCAGAATTGGGGAGCGTTTGCTAGTAGTCGAAAAATCACTGCGAGATTCTATCCAAGAAAATGCGCTGCAATACAATACGCAATGGGAATTAAATCGTCCTAATTCAGTGAAGTTAATTGCAAACTATCTGAAAAACGCGCTAAGCCCAACGGTTTTTGTTCCGCACTTGGCAATAATCAGTTTAGCGCTAATTGGCACTTGCATTTCTTGAGGAGAAAACTGGAGACACCGTAACTTAGTGTCTCCAAATTATTAGAAGGGGATTACGACGCTTCTGTTAGGTAGATTGAACGGTAAGAGGTATACATTGATGTAAATATTAATGGCACAACAATTAGCAGACCTAATAGTAAAGGAATAGCACCTAAAATATACAAAACCAACATAACAATTCCGTAGATTAAAAATGGCAGAACATTTTTAAAGCATCCTAGAAAACTTTCTTTTATCGCCGCAAATACAGGCATGTCTTGTAACACGATAAGCGCAGGAGCAAACCAAACCGCCATTACCATAGGTAACATGAGTGCCATACCAACCAAGAACGACAACCAAAATTGCACGCCCATATCACTCGCATCAGCGTTACCTGCTAGCAGGTCCATGTACATAGACCCCATAGCGACAAACATAATGGCTATACTGACCACTGCAGCTAATAATGACAGGCCAATTAACCGACCTGCACGATACGAAAAGCCAGCAAATAAATATTTAATATCAAAAGGCTTTCCATCAAATGCAGCCTGACAACCTAACATAAGTCCACCCACCCAAATGTAGGTAAGAAACATACTAATAATTGAACCGATAAATGGAATGATATTGATCACTATGGCAACGATAAAGCCTACAATCATAGTAACAATCCACATCCCAATATCTTGTTTAAATAAACTAAAACCATCAGATATCCAAGTCATACCATCGCCAACAGGCCTTCCTGTCGGGCCTGAGTATACCCAAGTGCCTGCTGGAGCATCAGTAGCGGTTAAATCAGATTCAGGAGCTTGATATGGGCTGTTGTCGTTATTATCCATTTGCTAATTCCTATTTAGATGGCTTTGAACATCAAAAGTTGATGTTTTTGAATATGTTAACAGTTAAAACGAAATTATCATTAGATTGCTTATGATTTCAACTGTTATGCGAGAGATATAGCATTTTAAGTTTCTAATCATTTGATTTAGTGGCAGAAGCGTTCAATTTAAGGGTGAGAAAAAATCAACATTATTCCGGATAACATAGCAAGCGATAAGATTAAATGACGGATTAATTTTTCGTTTACTTTACTATTAAGCAAAAACCCAAAGAACCAACCCAATATAACTGCCGGAATACATTGCACAAATAATTTAAAGTCAGTTTCGTTCGCAGAGCCAGTTAACCATAAAACGAGAATACCGAATAAATTTATATAAACGAAAAAGATGCTGATATTTGCTTTAATTCTTTTTCGTTCTTCACTTTGATATAACAATCCCATCGGCGCACCTCCTGCGGAAGTGGTTGTGCCCATGAAACCAGAAACAACTGCTGCTACAAAATTACTTAATGCGGAAACTCTTGGAGTGTACCCTATCAAAGATAGCGCTACTGCGAATAGAATGGAGGCCCCGAAGAATAATTGATATTGGTAACTATCAATATACATCATTATGCTACCAGCAATTAATACCCCAATTGTGCCTCCCAGTATCGAATAACCAGTTTGCTTGATATTAATGTCAGCTCTGTGTTTTATAGTCAGCAACGAAGTGATTAATAATGCGTTTAGTATCATTGGGCCCGGCACTAATTCTGGCATTAATAAAAATAACACAGGTGCACATAGCAGTCCGAGGCCGAAGCCAATAACACTTTGCAGACATGCACCTGCTATTAACACCAAATAAATTAAGACCCATTCCGACACATACGCACCTTTGCAAAATATATAAAAGGGCCAACGTTTTATTTCAGCAACCCAAAAATAATTTTATATTACAATTTAATTTAATCCAACTTAAGATTTAATAATGATTTTAAATTTAAAGAATTAAACAAAAGACTTGCTTGGATAATTAATTAAGTCCAACCAGCATCAACGACAATGGATTGTGCAGTCATCATTTTACTATCGTCGGAGGCCAAGAAAAGTGCAGCATTAACAATATCATCAGGATACAAAGTGGCGTGAATACACTGCTCTTGCTGCACCTCTTTGACTATTTCAGGATCAAGCCAATGGGTCATTTGACGCTCAGTCATCACCCAACCAGGTATGAGAGTGTTCACTCTAATATTATGTTTGCCGTTTTCCGCGGCTAAAGTACGAGACAACCCTTCGATTGCGGCTTTTGCCGTCGTATAGGCGGGCATACAAGTTTGTTTTTTACGCCAACTTACCGAACCCAGATTGATAATACTACCTCCGCCTAAACGGATCATCTGTGGCACAATCGCTTGAGTAGAGAAGAAACAAGGTTTTAAGTTTACGGCAAAACGATCATCCCAATAATCGGAACTCATGTCTTCAAAGCTATGTCGAGTATCATCCGCCGCGTTATTGATTAGAACACCAATATCACCTTGTCGTTGGCCAGCATCTGCAATTGAGTTTTGTAACGCTTCTACATTACGAATATCACATTCAATAAAGTGCGGGGCACAAGAATATTGTTTTTTGAGCTTTTCACATAATTTAAGCCCTTTTTCTACGGCAGTATCGATAAAGGTTACCTTAGCTTGCTGTTGACAGAACCTTTCCACCATTACTTCACCGATACCTGCAGCACCTCCAGTAATAAAGACACTTTTTCCAGCTAAACTTGGATAGACCGCATTTTGTTTACTCAAACCTTAAAGTGCTCCCGAATTCTTGTTTATGATTTATCTAAATAAATTTATGACATTCTACAAATTAACTTTCTTGTGCTTTAATCTCATCTTCTATGACTGTCATAGCCTCATCTATCAAATAAACCATCAAGTTTTTGGCTCGCTCAACATTTCCTTCAGAAATGGCAATGTAGACTTTGTGGTGTTCCTCGACTATCGCCTCATTACTGCCTTTGGCAGGCGTTGTATGCTGAATACTTACGTTCAGAGCCGTTCGAATAAAATCCTTTAGTTGAGAGAAGAATCGGTTCCCGCTGGCTTGCAAAATCGCGGTATGAAACTCTAAATCGGCTTTATGTAAGTCACCATCAGGAGTTTGTGCAGCTGCTCGCATTCCCTCTAGCGCTTTTCCAATTTCAGCAATATCTTCTTTTGTGCCATATTTAGCAGCAAGAGCTGCAGCTTGGGGCTCAATGGCAAATCGCATTTGCAAAAATTCCCTTAAAACCGTTAGTGAAGGGCTACTAGCTAACATCCAAGTCAACACATTAGTATCATAAAAATTCCACTTTTCAGGTAACTCTATACGAATTCCTTGTCTTGGCTTTGATGAAATTAGGCCTTTTGCGGCGAGCATTTTAACCGCTTCTCTAACTGATGTTCTGCTTATACCATACTCTTCACATAACTGAGCTTCAGATGGAAAGCCCGTTTCATTGTTATAGCTACCATCGATGATCGCTTTTCCCAACTCGTTTGTTACTTGATCAGATAGATTTAGATTTGTTAATCGCGCCATTTAATCTCTCACTCAGCCGCTTGTTTATCGTATTATTATAAGTACTATTTAGCATGTTAACAAAGCCCCTTGAATAAACAATCTTTTACTTTTTAAACACTCATACTTCATCGTATAAACTTGCACAAACGTTATTTAAGCAAGTGAATACCAGCAAACAATAGTGAGACTATCTGATTTTTGAAAAAGCTGTTTTTGTCGTAGAGCATACTCACCTTTCCTGAGAAAAAAACATGCATTAACTGATTGTTAACAAATACACTTCACTTCCCTTCAATTGTATTATAATATTTCATATTAGATAACAATATCGATATTATTGAATTATAAGTGAATTACATATGGTTGAGTTAAGCACGTTAGACTGGATAGTATTAGCTGGTTTTTTTGTCCTTCTGCTTGGTGTGGTCGTTATGTCGATGCGCCAGAAGGAAGAAGACACAGCAGATTATTTTTTAGCAGGTAGAAACGCTAGTTGGCTTGTGATTGGTGCATCTATATTTGCATCGAATATAGGCTCAGAACATTTAGTTGGATTATCTGGTGCGGGGGCTCAGTCGGGTATGGCGTTAGCCCATTGGGAACTTCAATCATGGATAATATTGTTGCTGGGTTGGGTGTTTGTTCCTTTTTATTGGAGCAGCAAAGTTTACACCATGCCGGAGTTCCTCGAACGCCGTTATAACGCTTCTTCTCGCACCTTCTTATCGGTAATTTCACTCATTAGTTATGTATTAACCAAGGTGGCAGTAACGGTTTATGCCGGTGGCATAGCGTTTAAGACGATATTGGGTATTGAGAGTATTTGGGGGATTGATTTTTTCTGGATATCAGCCCTAGGCTTAGTCATCATAACTGGGATATACACTGTTTTAGGTGGCATGAAAGCGATCATGTGGACTTCAGTGTTGCAAACGCCTGTTCTGATAATAGGTTCGGTGGTTATTTTAGTTGTCGGCTTAGACAAAGTGGGTGGGTGGTCAGAAGTCGAACGCTTGAATGATGCTAACATGCATCTTATTCGTTCCGCATCAGATCAAGAGTTTCCCTGGCCTGGTATTATCTTCGGATCTTTTATTATCGGTTTCTGGTATTGGTGTACTGATCAATACATTGTGCAACGAGTGTTGTCTGCAAAAGGTATAAAAGAAGCTAGGCGAGGCACCATGTTTGCAGGTTACTTAAAGCTGTTACCAGTATTTATATTCTTAGTTCCGGGCATGATTGCTTATGCACTAAAAGCAAAAGGTATCATTAGTTACGACAGTGCAGATCAGGCATTTCCAACCCTAGTTTCAGAACTTTTACCATCAGGTGTGAAAGGCATAGTGATTGGTGGATTAGTAGCTGCCTTGATGAGCTCATTGGCATCGCTATTTAATTCATCTGCCACTCTATTTACGATCGATTTTTATAAAAAGTTTAAGCCCGAGTCTTCAGAAAAACATCTTCTAAAAGTAGGCAGGTTGGCCACTATTGCGATTGTAATCCTAGGTATACTTTGGATTCCGGTAATGAGCCTAATTGCAGATGTTTTATATGAATACCTACAAAGTGTGCAATCGCTTATTGCGCCGGGAATTGCCGCTGTCTTTTTACTCGGTTTAGTAAGTAAACGCATTACACCTAGCGCAGGGTTTATTGGCTTAGTTTCTGGCTTCGTGCTTGGCATGATACGCCTTGTAATGCTGCCGTTTAGAGAGTCTCTACAGGACAGTAGCTTTTCGTGGATAGTCACGATGAACTGGTTATATTACTGCATTTTATTATTCGTAGTGGTAGTGGCAATCATGATCATCGTAAGTGTATTTACGCAACGTGCTAGTGATGAAAAACTAAAAGGCCTGACGTTTTCTACCCTAGACAAAGGGACTTACAAAGAGGTCATTGCCGGTTTAGACAAATGGGATTACATTCATACTGCTGGGATAATTGGAATTACATTCTTTATCTATATTCGTTTTTGGTAATTCGCGGGACTAAAGTCCCGCCTACAGGTATAAAACGGAATTTATGCCATTCAACCCTAAGTTGTAGAATAGGATTTATCCCATAATACTTCTCAAATTTAATGTGCGGGACTAAAGTCCCACCTACAGGTATAAAACGGAATATATGCCATTCAACCCTAAGTTGTAGCATGGGATTTATCCCATAATAATTCTCAAATTTAATGTGCGGGACTAAAGTCCCGCCTACAGGTATAAAACGGAATATATGCCATTCAACCCTAAGTTGTAGCATGGGATTTATCCCATAATAATTCTCAAATTTAATGTGCGGGATTAAAGTCCCGCCTAGAGGTATAAAACGGAATATATGCCATTCAACCCTAAGTTGTAGCATGGGATTTATCCCATAGTACTTCTTAAATTTAATGTGCGGGACTAAAGTCCCACCTTCAGGAATAACGCCTAATCTGCTTTACTTGGCTGTAAAACAGGAAACCCTTCGGCATCCCAATAAATTATACGTGCTCTAGCATGGCGGTTAGGATCGGTTAACGGAGTGCCTTGCAACGCTTTATAATCACGACTGTGATATATCATCAAATCAGTTTCCCCGTCTTCAGCTTTCACAAAACTGTTATGGCCAGGTCCAAACCGTCCCACATTTTCATTGGTAGTGAAAATAGGCTCACGACGTTTTTGCCAACTATTTGCTTGGAGTAAATCTGCGTCGATATCTGCCCAAATCAACCCCATAGCATAACGATCATCGGTCGCGCTCGCCGAGTAAGTCATCATCACTTTATTATTACGAATAATAACAGCCGCGCCTTCATTGACTTTATATCCTCGAGTCTCCCAATCAAAGGTGGGTTCTGTTATTGCTACAACCGGCAGTTTGATTGAAGTAGGGGAATCCATTTCAGCAATCCACAATGCTGAATTATAAGTGCGATCTTCATCTTGTTGCGCCCACACTAAATACCGTTTACCTCTATGCTCAAACGTTGTGGCATCAAGAGAGAATGAGTCTAAATGTGTGTCAATTTTACCGACTTCTTGCCATTCACCTAGCATCGGATCAGCATGTACATTCTTTAAAGCATACATGCGAATGCTAAAGGGTTTGTCGATGTCGCCTGCTGCAAAGTAAATATACCAGTCACCGTTCACTTCATGCAGTTCAGGAGCCCAAATATTTACACTCATTGGCCCTGCCGCTTTCTTTTTCCAAATAACTTTCGGTGTCGCCAATTTTAAGTCATTCAAGCGACATGCTTGTCGTAATTCAATTTCATCAAACCTGGGTGACGTCCCAATAAAAGTGTAACAACCACTTTTTTCATGCCTAACTAACCAAGGATCTGCTCGCTGTAATACGATAGGATTATCAATGAGTGTGACTGTCTCACTGAGATTAGGTTCGGCACTAGCTGAGCAGCAAAAAGTTAAGGTAATAAATGTACCTATTTTTTGAATAAATGTATGTTTCTGCGATTTTTTCATGGCGATTACCTCACTAATAAATTTAAGTTATCGTTTTAAATATTAATATTGTATTACAAATATTAATTAATTGCTGCTAAACTAGACTCGTTAATTTTTTGCATTTAGAAGGTTTAAAAATGAATCTGTACACTCCTAATTTCTTTTGCATGTTGGCTGCATTGCTAACGAGTATCTGTGCATGTGTTCAAGCAAAACAGGTTGAAGTGCATGACCCGGTCATGACAAAAGAAGGTGATACTTATTATGTTTTCAGTACTGGTCCAGGCATTACTTACTACCAGTCAACCGACTTAAAAAACTGGACATTAACCGGTCGCGTGTTCCCAGATCAGCCAAGTTGGACTAAGCGAGTTGCGCCAGAATTTGAAGGACATTTATGGGCTCCCGATGTCTACCAAAAAAATGGCTTATTCTATTTGTATTATTCGGTCTCTGCGTTTGGCAAAAACACTTCAGGTATCGGTGTCACAGTAAACAAAACCTTAAACCCAGACTCACCCGATTATCGGTGGGTTGATCATGGTATTGTGATTCAGTCACAGCCCAATCGAGATAACTGGAACGCGATAGATCCAGCCATTATTGAGGATGAAAACGGCACCGCATGGATGAGTTTTGGTTCATTTTGGGGTGGTCTGAAGTTAGTTAAGCTAGATGATGATTTAGTGCGTCTTGCACAACCAGAAGAATGGCATACTATTTCACGACGCGATGGAGTTGGTGCAGTTGAAGCGCCCTACATATTCAAAAAAGACGATTTTTATTATCTTTTTGTATCTTTTGATTTCTGCTGTCGAGGCATGCAAAGCACTTATAATATCCGAGTAGGACGTAGTAAAAATATCAAAGGGCCCTATTTCGATAAGCAGGGAAAATCCATGTTGGATGGGGGTGGTTCAGTTGTGTTGGAAGGCAATGACAATTGGGTTGCTTTGGGTCATAACTCAGCATATACGTTTGATGGAACAGATTACCTGGTTACACACGCCTATGAAAGTGCCGATAAAGGCAAACAAAAGTTACGTATTCTGCCAATGGACTGGAAAGATGGTTGGCCAGTAGTTGACCCTACTGACTTAGATAACCATACGACACACCTGCTAGAGAAATAACGTAAAGGGTGTATCAAAAAATAGTTTTGGCTTTTGTTCTAGTGAACGTGATTACTTCTCTTTGAGTGAAGGCCATCGCTATTCAATATTGGGAAACACTTACCCCATTCAAATATGGCACCAAGGGTTTACTCAAAACTAATTAAACGAACATCAACTATCATCACTGTATTGGGGCCAATTTTACTTCTATTCCCTTTCTTTCCCCATGCTAGCTCTGGCGGAATGACAAATTCAAAGCGCGAACCTACGGGCATCAACTGTATTCCTTCACGCAGTCCTTCTATCGCTTCTTCTAAACTGAACTCTTCTGGAATGCCAGTTTTATAAGTGTCATCAATTACGCTGCCATCGGCTAAGAGAATACGTTGATTGACTCTAACTATATTCGGTATTTGTGGCTTTTGACCGTCACTCATGTCGATGATCGTGTACAACAACCCACTGCCTGTGGCACTCACGTCAGCCCGCCCCTGATATTTATTTATAAAGTCCGCCGTAAGGTTTTTATTATGTCCTGTTGAGCCTTTTGCAGTCTTTTTTTGTTTCTGTTTACCCATACATATATGTCGCTTTTAATCTTGTGGAGTAGAATGAAAAAAGCCGGTCAAAACCGGCTTACACATTGTATATATTTTGCTGCGTCACTAATTTGATAGCAAGCGAATTCCGTAAATACCTCCAGCAATAGAGTGTTGCTTTGCTTCGAACCTTAATACCAGTTTCGTAGCATTTTGCATGGCGTCAGTTAATGGATAATCAACTTGATAGAATTCTTCACCTTCTGCGATTACTGGCAAACTAACATCGGCCAATATTTCATCGTTCAATTTAATTCTAAAACGCCGGTCCACATCTCCTTTAAAGTAAGTAATACGCAACCTTTTAGCTCGTTGTTGATGATTGCTTAGTTCATATTCAAACCAGCCAGACGCATCACGCCAATGCTTACCAGCATTCACTCCCGCACGAGTATCTTGACCTTTGAAGTTATGTTCTACTTCAGGTTGTTGCTCTCCCGGTGTGATTATATCTACAGTAATAGCACGTAACCGTTCTTCAATTTCCGCTTGCGCTTTAGCGTCATCTACAAACTGTTCAAATGCTTGATCGTTTAACTGCGGCCAATAAATTTGATAGCGACTATCGTGCAATCGGAAAAAGGGAATTAAACGCTTAGTTAGAGCTTGATCATCAGGGGTGTTACCAATTGCAAAATGTTCAGTGCTAGTAAACGCCAACTGCACGGAATCGCTACGTTTGAGCGAACCGACGAACGTTTCAGGATCTCCTAATATCACCGGCAGTGCCTCTGGCGGACACACAGGTCCAGAAGCAATGTGACCCATACGACTATCATCTGCCACAAAGCTCAGTTCCTCATTATCAAACGCTTGAACTTGAGTGGCTAATACCACTGGACCATACAAAACTGCATAATAATTTTGCCCGTCTGGCAATTGCTCAGTAGATAAGCCGGCCGCCAATTCAAAACTTAATTCATCGCCATCCTGCCAGTTTTGTTGAATCTGAATATAGCCTTCATTTTCTACATAATTAATTTTTTCACCGTTTTTAAACATCGAGATATCGTGACTGAACCATGCAGGTTTGCGAATGTTAAGCACGAATTCACCCATTTGCTTTTCGGCTAATTGGTGTAGTTTTATCACCACGTTTTGACTGTCAGGAAACTGGGTTTCAAGGGTTAATTTCAAACCTTTTTCTGGCCATCTCAACGTCGAACTTATAAACAGGTTAACCGACAGGTTATCCACAGAATGCGAATAAATTAATTCACCATATTTACTATGATTTTCAATGCCTGATCCTACACAACACCACATTGAATCCTGCACTGATGAATACATCCGATAATGTCCAGGGCGCATTGAAGTGAAATAAACTAGTCCACCATGTTCTGGATGTTGTGATGAGAGAATATGGTTATAAGTAGCCCTTTCGTAATAATCTAAATAGCGGGTATCGGCAGTTTGTAAAAATAACAACTTGCTAAGTTTGATCATATTGTAGGTATTGCAAGTTTCAGGTCCTTCCGGATCTTCCACCATAGGACTGAAATCTGCTGCATCGTGAAAATGCTCGCGTACGCTGTTACCGCCAATGGCCACTGACCGCTGTTTGGTTACTGTTTCCCAGAAAAACCTTGCTGCTTCTTTCCAACTTTCATCGTTATTTAATTGCGCGACTTTAAGAGCGCCAATAATTTTCGGGATTTGCGTATTAGCATGTAATCCATTTAATTCATCTTTATGAGCTACCAATGGGTCGATGATTCGTTTATGAGAAAATTTACGCGCTAGTTCTAGATAGGCTTTATCACCACTGATTGTGGACATATCGGCGAACACTTCGTTCAAACCACCGTGTTCTGAATACAGCATTTGTTGGATTTGCTCGTCACTAAGATTATTGGTGACATCCAACATCCACTGCCCCAACGACAGCAGCATGGTTTTGGCTTGTTCGCTGTTGGCAATAAGATAAGCATCGCGTAAGCCGTGGAAAATTTTGTCTATGTTGTACAAGGGTACCCAGCGGTCGTTTAGACTAAACAGGTCGGCTTTAATATTTCCCTGTTTTATTTCATCCCACATAACCTTGCCATTTGGAATCCCCCCTAGATACCCACCATTGGCATTTTGTGCTTTTTGCAATTCATTTAGCATATAATCTAGACGGCGTTTCAATTCAGTATCTTGAGTCGCTGCCCACGCCAAACTCAAGGCACTTAAATAATGCCCACCAATATGACCGTCTAAACCGGTGTTTTCCCAATTACCATAAGAGTCTACTTTCGGTTCTAGACCGGCTTCACGCAAATAGGGAGCTAATAGTTTGTCTGGTTGTATGGCCAATAAATAACCCACATTAGTTTGTTGAGCGTGAGCAAATGGGCCATCAAAAATACTTACTTGTTGTAAATTAAATAGTTGTTGTTTACCAACCGGTTGTTTGTGCAGGGCAGATTGTTCATACGCAGAATTTTCGCTACCTTGATTGTCGCAGCCAATAAGACTAAGGGTAAAAAAACAGGCGCACATAAAAGTGCGCAAGTTGGGAGAGGTTAATATAATTTTCATGTTCTTCACGTCACTTTAAGGTTGACCCGGTTTACCAAAGACAGGCATACCATTGTCATCCCAAAGCAATCGTTTGATAAAAGTATGACGATCAGGATTCCATAACGGGTCGCCTTCTATTTCGGTATATTGCCGACAGTGATAAACCAAAATATCGTTGCCATCCTCGTCTTGCGTAAAGCTATTGTGGCCAGGACCAAACATTGACAAAGGTTCGTTACTTCGAAATACCGGCTCTAACTCTTTAGTCCAACTTTTAGGGTCCAACAAATCCGAATCTAAATCGGCATGCAGCAATCCCATCGCATAATTTTCGTCGGTAGCGCTGGCAGAATAAGTTAAAAATATTTTGCCATTGCGTTTAAGTATATTCGCGCCTTCGTTTACCCAAAAGCCAATGATTTCCCAGTCCAATTCGGGAACGCTTAAACGCGTAATGTCACCTTTAATTTTGATAGGTGTTTCCATTTTGGCTAGGTACAAATTGGAATTACCTCGTATCCCTGGTTCTTTTTGCGCCCAGCAGTAGTAGAGCTCGTCATTGTGATAAAACGAGGTTGCATCTAAACAAAATGTATCAAACGGTGTTTCAATTTGTCCGCAAAAATCCCAGTCCCCATCAATTGGATTGTCTGCCTTAGTGGTAATGGCATACATACGATGTTGAAATAAATCGTCTTTAATTTCTCGGCTCGGTGCTGCTGCAAAATACACATACCAAGCATCATCGTTAAAGTGAATTTCTGGCGCCCAAATTAATTCAGAATACGGGCCAGTTTCAGGTTTCATCCATACCATTTTTGTTTTTGCTTCGGCCAAACCTTCAAGGGTTTTCGAACGGCGCAACTCAATTCCATCGTATGCTGGCACTGACGCCGTAAAATAATAATACCCATCCGTGTGCTTGTGGATATAGGGATCGGCGCGTTGCGGAATCAGGGGCGTAGGAATCGCAGTCATAAAAACCTCTTTTAACTTTTTTCGGGTAAACGCTGTGTTTTCACCATGTTGGTGTAATAGTCATCTGATATTTTGTACTTGAATAAAATCAAGCCTAAGAGCGCATGGAAAATACCTGGGATAATCGTCAACATCAGTGCTAAACCTACTAAGGTATAATCACTTTGCTGTACGTTAGGTTCATAGTTGAAAAATGCCAATAACAAACCGCCAGTAAGGCCAGCTAAACCACCACCGGCTTTCTGACAAAACGAAATGCCACCAAAGGATAACCCTGAGGCGCGAACACCGTCTTTGATTTCACCGTAATCCACCGCTTCTGCGATAGCGGACCAAAAAACTGGCGCATGCAAATCCACTACAAAACACAAAATAATATAGAGTGAAAAAGCAAGCACTATGTCACCAGGTTGAACAGTGAAAAACATCGCAATTGAAATTAACAAAACGGCTATTTGTGACCAGCGAAACAACTTGATTTTGCAATAGCGTTTAGTTATCCAGGTACTGGCTACCATAGAAACAATCGACGCAGCGATTCCAGCACTTGTGAATGTGCCAGCCAAATCTGGTGCATTTAAATAATATTTGGCATAGTACATGGCCACACTGCCACGAATGGCATAACCCAAAGTACCTAGAACACAGGCAGCACACAATAATAGCCACTGGTCATTTTTGAGTAGTACTTTGAGTTGTGTTAGCACGCTTTCTTTTTGAGGTTCATGAATGATGCGTTCTTTGGTGGTAAAAAAACAAAACAAGAACAAACCAACACCGCAGGCTGACACCAAAATCATTGCTAAACGATAGCCTTCTGCTAAGTTTTCGCCGCCCCATTTGGTTGCCAACAATGGCACTGAAAACACGATCACTACGTTCGCAATTTTAGCAAAGAACATGCGGTAGCCGTTTGCAGACAAGCGTTCTTGCGGGTCAGCCGTCAACACACCGATATATGAGATATAAGGGATAGCGACACCAGTGAACATTAAAGTGGCAAATAGATAAGTTACGTAAGCCCAAAGCAGCTTCATGTTGTAGTCGAAATCAGGGGTGGTAAAAAGCAACACTACAGAAACGCCATATGGTACTGATAAAAATAAGAACCAGTGTCTAAATTGACCCCAACGGGTTTTGACTTTGTCGGTAATGACTCCCATGAGCGGATCGGTAAACGCGTCAACGAAACGAGCGACTAAAAACAAAATTCCCATATCGACTGGATCTAAACCATAAATATCGGTGTAAAAAAACGACATAAAGAAAAATAAAGCTGCAACCATGACATTGACTGCCATATCACCTGCGCCAAATCCGATTTTTTCTACGTGGGATAATTTTTGAGAAGCCATACCGCTGTGCCCGAGTTATAAACCAAACCTTGACGATTCAAGAATGCGGTTTGAAGAATAAATATTAGTCACGTTATACACTGTTTTGTTAAGGAAATAATATGCGTTCAATGTATTTGCAAACTAAATGTTAATTTTCCAAATATACTATTATCATACTAATAAAAATACAAGTAGTTTCGTTTATAATTGTGAGTAGTGAAGGGATGTCAATAAGCCTTGATTGATTCCAAAAGAAGAATTTTTACGAGCGTATTAAAAAAGGCCCTAATCGAACGATTAAGGCCTAATCAATAACGTTAAGCAGTTTTACAATCTTGCTCGAACACCGATAGAGAAAGTTCGATCTCTTATGTAAGTATCTCTAGGGTATAAAGTCGCATCAGCAGATGAATCGCCACCGAAATAATCATTTGCAACATCATCCGTTAAGTTAGTGCCATCCAAAGAGATAGTCCAATGTTCATTCACATCATAATTGATTGAAAAATCTAATGATTTAATAGGCTTATGTACCACAGATTTACCCGGTTGGTCACCAGCTTCGTTAAAGCTACCAAACCACTCACTACGCCAATTATAAGCTAAACGTGCAGATACACCGTCTTTTTCGTACATCAATACTGCGTTATAAGATTCATCCGAAACATTAGGTAACGGCTCCATAACACCCGCAGCGTTTTCCGCTTCCGCGTCAATAAACGTGGCATTAATTTGCATACCTAAACCAGATAATAAACCAGGGAGATTATCGAAGAATTGCGTATAAGCCAGTTCAGTCCCAGTCATGGAACCTGCACCACTATTGACCGGACGAGTAATTGAAAACTCCTCGCCATTGACTGTTTCACGATTTGCTACTGACTTAACATATCCATCAATATCACGATAAAAATAGCTCGCGGTTAAAGATCCTGCATCGTTAAAATACCATTCGGCAGACAAATCAAAATTTTTCGACTCTACCGCTTTTAACTCAGGATTTCCGCCATCACCATAACCCAATGTGGCAGTTTCAGAGGGTAAGAAATACGAAACACTTGGATTCAATTGTGCAAACGCAGGTCGACTAATAGTTTCACCATACGCGGCACGAAGATAAACTTCGTCAGTTACTTCCAAGCGCAAGTTTACAGCAGGTAACAACTGATTGTTGCTGGTACTTACTGTAATGGGGCTAACCACACCATCAGTGATGCTGTTACCGTTAAGCTCAGTTTTTAAAGTCACGTAACGTACCCCAAACTGACCATCTAATACCATATCACCAAATTCTTGAGTAAAATTAGCTTGCGCATAGGCTGCATAATTTTTTTCAGTATTATCGTAATAACGTGCAGGGAGGAAGTCAGGATCATCAGGCGAGTAACCCATCGCGGTTCTAATTTCAGCTCGGTTAGCTAAAATATAGTCGGCATTTGGGGTGAGCCATTGAGTGTTATTTAATTGGGTAACATCACTCATATAACCTGTTGGGGTATAGTCAGCCATGCCTGGAAATTCAGATAGAAACACATCACGACCAGATATATTGCCTCTGCCGCCAGAATCTGCTTCTTGATTAAACGCCGTGCGTTTGCTCAAACGCACACCGAAATCCACTGAGGTGATCCACGAATCTAAACCATAATTAGCATCTATCGTCCAATCAACCGCGTCTCCCTCTTGACGACTGAGCTGATCGAAATTAGTAAATAATAAGTACTGACTTTCATCGGTCATATCGTAGGGATTACCATCTGCATCCAGAATTTCCACATCGGAAATGCCTGCTCCATTTTTGGAATAATCGTAGTTAATAGTGTCTGCAAAGAAACCTAAATCAAGAATAAAACCACGATAATCCGCTGAGCTATCAGTGAATGCTAAATCAGATTTCACCGTCATATTGTCAAATAACCACTTTCCACCAATCGCGTATTGATAGGTATCCGAGGCGTTATAAAAGGATTGGTTACTGGTTATCGTGCCAGGTGCATCTGGACGCACGACACTTTGCGCTACGTTAGTACCTTCTTTATATTCGGTTACATAGCCCTGACCCCAGCCGCCCCAATCCGGTAATGGTACCCAAAAGTTTAGCTGGCTATTTTGCTCATATTGCACGGCAAAAAAGTCAAAATAATACATGCTGTTTGAATTTGGTTCCCACTGAAAAGTCACGTTAGCCGAATCTCTGACACGGTCTCCATAACGGAAATACCCGCCTATAACGTTAGGTGCCAGTGCTGCTTCCCCTTCAACATTTAATGGTACAGAGTTGGGATTATTTACCACTGCATCGGGCAGAGTGAATGGTGCAGTGACAAAGTTTACTTGATCCATAAAATCGCGATCTTGATGAGATACGCTAACTAAAGCACCAAAGCGGCCCGCATCCGAGTTCCAATTATTATTTAGAGTTACACTGCCAATCGGATTCCACTCTTCTGCTTCATCACTGTATTCATAACGCAAGCCACCAGCGGCAGAAAAGCCTTCGTCGAAATCGAAGGGTTTTCTTAGCTGTACATCAATAGAACCTGCAATTCCACCTTCAAAATCCGAAGCACTTTGCGATTTTTTAACATCAACTTTGTACACTAAGTCTGCTGGAATATCCGCCAGCGCAATTGATCTACCCGTTGTGGTGAAGATATTGCGATTATTCATTGTAGTAACAACATCGGGTAAACCACGAATCAGTACTGTATTTACTTCACCATTTGTTCGCTCTACTTGAATCCCGGTGACTCGTTGCAATGCAGCCGCCACGCTATTGTCAGGTAGTTTACCAATATCTTCTGCAACAATAGCATCGACAATAGTTGCACTATTCATTTTGATATTCTTTGCGGAAACAAGACTAGCTCGAACCCCACGTACATCAATGACTTCAACATTGTCTTCATCAGAACTAGTTGAATTTTGACTTTCTTGTGCGTATACAGCTTGGCTAGACAGCGCCAGAACTATGGCAGCAGCTAAACGAGTTCGGTCAAACATAAAATGTTTTCTCCATTTGATAATTATTATCTGGAATACAAAAGGGCTAAACCTTTTAATCTTGTGAATTAAGCGTTAAGAGCACGCTGAAAGTTGTGATTATTTTGTTAATCAATTAAGTATTATACTATTGTATGACATATATGGTGTCAACCTGCAAATATGATTAATTTACAAGTTTATAGTTCGAACTAGTTGCCTTTCGAATCAAATATTTCAGATTAAAGAAAGTAATTTATAGTCTGTCTAAAAAACAAAAAACCTCGCAATGCGAGGTTTTAAAAAAGTTACTGTAATATTTTGTCTATGATTACAACGAGTATCTAAGACCTAACGCATAGGTACGGCTATAAATCCCGCTAGAGAAATTGTAGATATCAGGTTGTTGGTAATATGCCTGGAATTTCTCATCGGTGAGATTAGTTGCATCAAATGTCAGTACTAGATTTTCAGATACGTTGTAAGACAATTGAAAATCCAAACTCGTTTCAGGCGCTCTGTAGCGAGCCAATGGATTAGCAAAGATAGCGGTTTCATTGTCGTAACGAAAAGCGTCACGCCAAACATAGGATAGTCGACTACTAATATCATCTTTTTCATATGCCAATACGACGCTGAATGACGAATCAGATACGCCAAACATCTCAACTGTATCAAAACCAATTGGCTCTGGATTGGTTGGATCGTCTTCATCATAAATGGGTAAATCTTGTGACGAATCCAAAGCAGTGTAACTGGCCTGAACCCCAAATCCATCTAATAACCCTGGCAACTCTTCAGGGAAATAAACCACACCCAACTCATATCCGGTTAACTCGCCATTGGCTGAGTTATCTGGGCGCGTTAATATGTGCAGAAGTTCACCTATCTCTTCACCATCTTCGTCTACGTCATTGGGGTAATCATAGTAAATTTCAGAACGAGAACTAACCACTAGTCCGTCTATTTCACGTTGAAACAAGGTTGCGTAAATCGCGTTAGCTTCACCAAAATAGTATTCGATTGATAAATCGAGGTTTGTCGAGATAACCGGTTTCAAGTTTGGATTACCAGAATTTGCCGTTCCAGTCCCCACTGAAGTAACCCCTTTAGAATAGGTAGTATAAGGGTTTAATGCACCAAAATCAGGGCGTCGCATAGTTTCAGTGTAGGAAAAACGGAACAATAAATTATCGTCATAAGTGTATCTGGCAATAAATGAAGGTAAAACATCACTACTGCCATTTTCACCGTTATCTTGTTCAACAATTTGATTAGCCGTATCGACACGATCAAAAATATATGGAGTTTTCGCATCGGTATAACGCAACCCAAACGTCCCATCTAAAACACCACTGTCAAAGTCATATTCAAAACTCGCTTGGGCATATAAATCCAAAGTCGTTTCATCTGCTTCAAACGTTCTGCGCATGATCAACGATGCGCCCCCCGTTAAGTAGTTATCAATAGGCGCGCCGTTTTCGTCGTAATAGCCATATAATTCCCGAAACGCATCTTTATTTGCCAACATATAATCGATATCACCGATTAACCATCCATCAGGAAAATCTGCTCTACCGTCGAAAAAGTCTTCAGTGCTATCCAAAAACTCCACTGGCATGCTGGTCATAGGAATATCATATTGATTTACTATGATATTTGCACCGCGACTGCGATTATTTATACTGCGTTTTTCATATAACAAACCAAAATCAATTTGTTTTATACCACCAAAATCTACATACCAATTGGCGTCTAGATATAGCGCATTTGACGTACCTTCATCACGACTTCCGTTATCCCAAGATGGACCCATTGAATATAAGCGTGGGTCCAATAAATCAGATTCATCGATATCCGAGGTCATGGGATTATCATGAAACTCAAGACCAGGTACGCCTTCGTAAGTATTAAAATCAACGGTCATCGAATAATAATCATGTAACAATCGAACTGCGAAAAAGTCTGATGTGAACACACTTTTTTGATTCACAATTTCCGCTTCTAAGTGAAAATAATCGGAAAGATCCCATTTTCCACCTAAGGCAAACATGTAGGTATCAGTTTGTCTTTCATCAGCATCCGTACTATTGAAATCAGACTCCCACACACCATAACGAGGGTCGCCATCATAAACAGTTCGTGATTTGACAACATTAGTACCTTCATAAAGTACAATATCGTCATCAAAGTTGATGTTATAAGCTGAATCTGGAAACGTGAAAAACAGGCTGTTTCGCACGGTTTCTCGATATCCATTGTAAAAAGCTTCAAACAAATATTCAGATTTATCATTGGGCGCAAACTGTAGCGATAAATTTACTGCTGGGCGTTCGCGTTTACCTGAAAGGTCACTGGCAAAAACAGCATCACGAGACAAAATGTATTCGTTAGTGTAACCATTTGTATTTAACGTTGAACCAACCGTGTTAGGCAGACCTTGTTCTAACCCTGGATCCCAATAGGCTGAATTGATTCGTTCAAACGCAGGAAAGTCACCAACGTTACCAAATCGATCAGCACCTTCACCTTCAGGATTAGCAGTAAAGTATGGGAACACCGCTCCAGCGGTTATTGCTTGGTCTCGCCAGTTTGTTTTCGCATAAGCGACGTTAAGAAGTGCACCGAATTTACCTGAATCTAATTCCCAGGTATTACTTGCCATGGCACTAACATTTGGATCAATAGTGCCTTCTTGATCAGAATAAATACCTCTGGCTGCAACAACGAACTTAGCACCGTCGAAATTGAACGGCCGTTGTGTCATCACATCAACTTGTCCAGCAATTCCGCTTGGAAGTTTGTCAGCAGAACGTGCTTTATACACGTCCACTCTTGAGATGAGTGCTGCTGGTGTATCGGCCATAGTATAAAAACGCCCTGTAGAAATATACATTTGGCGTCCATTTACGGTGGTGGTAATGTCATTCAAACCACGGATAGATAAAGTACCTACTTCGCCGCGATCACGGTTAGTCACCTGAACGCCTGGTACCCGTTGTAACGCTTCAATAACGTTGTTATCCGGAAACTTACCAATATCTTCTGCAACGATTGAATCAACGACTTCAATCTTTTCGCGTTTGATATCAATGGCTTTTGCCAAACTTCCACGTATTCCTGATACTTCGATAACTTCGACGTTATCGTTCTCTGTATTCTCTTGAGCTTGAACGCCCTGGCTCATCGCTAAAAGGGATGTCGCAACCGCCAAACTGAGTAAGGAGGGCTTAAACATGTTTTTTCTCCCAAAATGTGACTTCATATAATTTGCTTTAACAGCAGCAAATCAGAATTAATATTGTTTATAAATGACTGGGGGGTTTCCCCCCACAGGGCGTTATTATTGCGAACTTCCTTCTGCGTAAAGTTCCTGCACATCATCGATTGAAATGGGATCATCGAAGATAACCAACTCATCCATTTTGCCGTTAAAGTTGGCATCCCAAGGGAACAAATTAGTAGCCAATGCAAAACTTGAGTTACCACCTACAGGCGTAAATACATCTGGGAAACCGTCGAGGCTATTAGTCAACTCGCCATTAATGTACGCATTGAAAGTCCTCTCATTCACAACCACAACAATATGTGTCCATTCATTATCTGGAATCAGCGACCCCATGTTGCCATCAAACCAAGCCTCACCTGACCACAGCATGGTTTGTCCAGAAGGTCCAAATGGAGCCAAGCTTATCCAACTATTGCTTGCGGCATAGCCAAAAAATGCTGAGGTAAATTGGGTTTTGGATGTAGGGTTAAGCCAAATTGAAATTGAATAACTATTGTCGCTAATTAAGCCATCTGGAAGCTTCGCGCCAGGGCCTGCGTCACCAAGGAAATTAACCGCAGAACCAACAACACCGTCAACATAAGCGAGAGTTTTATCTGTTGGAGTTATCAGTGGCAATTCTGCTGTTTTATCCGCAGGTTCACCTGAGCCGAAGTCGCCAGCAGTATCCTCTAAGTTTTCTTCAAAGCTAAAGCGAGCAACGGCTGAAGGAGGTGTTTTCGATATAACAGTGGCAACAAATTCCTTACTGGTAGTTTCACCATCAAGCGTAATTGTGGCAGTTAAAGTGACCGTAACATCTGCTTCGCCTCGTTCGGGACGAGTGACGACACCAGTTGCAGGATCTATTACCGCGGAATTTGATGATTCCCAAGCCAATGCTGATGCAAACGGCCCAGAGTAAGGTAATACTAAATCTCCCAATACAAAATCTAGATTTCCTAAATCCAGCGCTTGTTCAGCGATAGTAAGTAATTGATCAGCAGGTAACTCATCTACATCCAAGGCTTTGATTTCTGCCGCTGATAGCGCTTCATCATAAACTTTCATTTCATCTATGTAGGCCACTAAAGGGGCATCCCAATAGTTCAAACCTAATGTGATGATTGAACCATCAGGCTTCGCGGTATGCATATCTTCTAAGCCGCTTCCAGAACCGACTTGCTCGCCGTCATAGTAGATTTGAAATTGACCTGCGTTAACGGACAACGCTATGTGATGCCATTCGTTTACTGGATAAACAACGCCAGTAACACCATCAAGCCAAGGCCAAGAACCATCTTCTTCTAACCAATTTGACCACAGCATCAACTCGGCATTCCAACTGCTAGGTAAAAAACTCTGCCATCTGTCGGGGGAACGCGCAGCAAAATAGGCTGGTCGGAATTGGAATGAAGCTTGTTGATTCATCCAAAAAGAAACAGTGTACTGATAGCTATCAATTATATCGGGTGGAAGTAATACACCAAATGAACCATCAAGATTAACTGCTTGGCCTGTTTTTCCGGTAACAAACACAGGATTAACGGTTGTTGTACCGGTAGTGTCTGTGGATGCAACTCCATCACCAAATGTCATGTTGATTTCACTCAGTGAATTTTCAAATGGATAGTAGGCCGTTCTGTTGTAGGTTGAACGCTCTGCGACAATCACATCTTTTGTGACAGTCATTGTCTGCCCAAGCACATCAATGGTGGCAGTTAAAGTTACTGTTTGATCACCTTCACCAACATTCGGGCGCGTAACCGTGCCATCATTTGCAATGTAACGCGGTAGGCTAGAGGACCAACTAATTTGTGCGCCACGCGCTCCGTTAACTGGAAATTCGAGATTTTGTTTTACCACCAGCGTTTGACTAGGATCGGCTTCATTGGCAAAGGTTTCTTCCACTGCAGCATTGATGTCATTTACTATGTCAGCTGCTGTTTTTTCTGGAAGCTTAGCGGCAAGAAGTGACTCCCCACTTGCACTCATAGCAGAAATAGTTACTTCAAAACGTTCGTCTTCAACGTTCCATTGCCATTTAGCCACACCTTCGTAGGTAGTATCGTCGTTGATGACTAAACGAATTCTATCGCTATCGTCACTAAATAGTTTGTAAACTCCGCTTAAATCGCCTTGGATATAGCGACCTTGGTTAGTGAGTGTCACGTAAACCGAAGTATGTTCATTACCGTTACTATCTTTACCTTGTAAGATTAAGCGATAATCTCCGGCAACATCATTAGCATCAACAAGGTTATCACCGTCAATTGGCGCGTAACGATGTGGTGAAACTACTAACCAATCATCGTTATTCAACCACATTTCGTGCACTCTTACTGCATGTGCTTCAACGTTATCGTAGCGCTCTTCTTCTACTGGAAAACGCGTATGAGTAAACAATAAATATTTACCTAACTCTTCGTCATACAAAGCAGAGTTATGACCGGGAGAGTTATATCCATATTGTGCGGAAGGATCCCCAAACGCGGACTCCCATAAAACGCTGCCAAGTAACTTGGTTCCATAATTATTTGCAACTGTCGCACCGGTAACATTGTTGCCATCAGCATCTAGATAGGGTCCTTGAGGGGTACGTGATCTAGCGACGCGAATATTGTAACCATCATCCGCCGCGAAACCAGCATTTGACCAGAATAGGTAGTAGTAATCGCTTTCTGGACTGTAGATAACGTAGCTACCTTCAATGGCTTCGAAATTGCCACCTACTAAATGGGTTCCGAAGCCTTGTCCAGCTTCGGGCATCCCAGTGGATTCGTCCATTGCAAGTATAAATATCCCGCCAGAATAAGACCCATAAACTAACCACAGGTTGTCGTCTTTATCGTAAAATGCAGCTGGGTCAATGGCGTTAGGATGTTGTGCTTGGATATACGCTTCAACGCCTTCAATTGGGTAAGTGTCCAATTCACCATCACGGTGACCTGAACGCACAAAAATGCCTTGGTCAACGTAGGGTCCGTCGATATTGTCAGACACGGCTAAACCAAGATAAGAACGATTCCAACACACTTCATCTACTTCTGGTGTGTCTGGGTTGTCTTGTGCGCAGTGATTGTAATAAAACCAGAACTTTCCATCTGGAGATTCAATAACATCAGCAGCCCAATTGCCTTTAAATCCATCAGTCCAAGCAATACCTTCAGCTATTTCGCTAGAGTAAGTATCAAAAAGCGGAGACTCATCAACTGCGTTATTTGCAGATAAGGACGAAATATATTCCCAGGTCATCAAATCGGTAGTCTTCGCTGCCGCTAAATGAGAACCGAATACGTAATATGTTCCATCCACTTTTATAATTGACGGATCGTGCACGCCAAGATCATTGTAAAGAGAACTATCTGAAATATTTGATGTGGGATCTACTATTGTTTGATTGCCAGGTATGATGTAAGTTTCTGGAGGATTGCTATCCTCACTTGAACCACCGCACCCAGAAACCGCTACAACCCCACTCAAAATGAGTGCCATCTTTAGTTTCATTTTGGTTATTCCTCTAGCTTTATGTGTGTTTTTATTTTCACTTAAAATAATTTTCGTCTTTAAAAACGATAATTATCTTACCTACCCAAAATCATTAGTAATACAATAGTACTATATAAAATACCCAAGCTCCACATTTCAACATACATAATTGCAATATTTTTTTAACAATATGCGATAAACCCTGCGAAATATGAGTAGTTACGGGCAATCTAAGCCTAAAAACAAAGCTTGAAAAAAAAGATATTAGTAATACAATACGATAATAGTTAACATTTTTTTGATGAAAAGTGTCGATTTATTGGTAAAGAGATGAGCCGTCAGCGCTGAAGTAGAAAGTGAAGTTCAACAACTTTATTTCCTTCATGTCTATTTTAAAGAATCTACATTACTAATCTGCAAACTCGTAAAAAAAAGGAAATCATATGATGAAATATTCCATCCCATTCATGTTGCTATTCAGCAGCATCACAATGGCCAAAAACCCCTTGTTTACAGATGTATTCACGGCAGATCCTGCGGCATTAGTGCATGACGATGTTGTATATCTATATACAGGGCACGATGAAGCTCCAAACAACAATGTGTTTTTTGAAATGCATGATTGGTTAGCGTTTAGTTCAACAGACATGGTTAATTGGCAATCTCATGGGCCAATAATGCGTGGTACCGATTTTAAATGGGCAAAAGAAGGTTTCGCATGGGCCTCACATATGGTCGAAAAAGATGGCACTTTTTATTTTTATACGACTGTACGTCATAAAGACGATAAACCTGGATTTGCTATTGGTGTAGCGACTTCCAAATCGCCTACGGGCCCTTTTAAGGATGCCATTGGCAAAGCCTTAATAACTGATGATATGACGACCCATTCTCCGAATGATTGGGATGACATCGATCCCGCCATTTTTATCGAAGAAAATGGAGATACCTACATGTTTTTTGGCAATTTGGTACCTAAGTACGTCAAATTGAAAGACAACATGCTCGAATTGGATGGTGAAATCAAAGTCATTGACGTTCCAAATTACACAGAAGCCTCTTGGGTGCATAAAAAAGGCGACAACTATTACTTATCTTATGCCTGTGAATTTCCAGAGAAAATTTGTTATGCCATGAGCAAAAGTATTCATGGTCCATGGACTTATAAAGGCATTCTTAATGAAATTGCAGGAAATTCTGAAACTAATCATCAATCAATAATCGAATTTAAAGGTGAGGATTATTTTATTTATCACACCGGAGCAATCCCACCAATAGATGGCAAACAAAGTGGTGGACGTTTCAGACGTTCGGTTGCCATTGATCCTCTTTTTTACAATCAAGATGGGAGTTTGAAACGCGTTATTATGACTACTGAAGGTATACAACCATGATTACTAAACATAGCGTTAGATTTGTAAAATTTTACTTTTTACAAACAACCACTATTTTTTCATTAGTTTTTACCGCATTGGCAGTACAACAAGCATGGGCAGCCCCTAACCAGGTAAACATTTCAGCAGATCTCAACGTCCAAGGGCCAACAATCAATAAAGATATTTATGGCCAGTTTGCCGAACATTTAGGCAGGGGAATCTATGAAGGTTTATGGGTAGGAAAAGAGTCTTCAATTCCAAATACCAAAGGCTTTCGTAATGACGTAGTGAATGCGCTGAAAGCTATTCAGGTGCCCTTAGTTCGATGGCCCGGAGGCTGTTTTGCCGATGAATACCATTGGCGTGATGGCATTGGCGATAGCAAAAAGCGTCCGATCAAAGTTAATACTCATTGGGGTGGTGTTGAAGAAGATAATGCAGTGGGAACTCACGAGTTTTTTGATTTGGTCGAGCTGTTGGGGGCAGATGCATATATAAACGGTAATCTAGGTAGTGGAAGTGTTCAGGAAATGGCTGAGTGGATGGAATACATGACGTCTGATAAGCGCTCCAGCATCGCAAATGAGCGACGTAAAAACGGGCGTGAAGAGCCTTGGGATATTGCCTATTTTGGGATTGGTAATGAATCTTGGGGCTGTGGTGGTCATATGACGCCTGATTATTACACTGACCTTTATCGTCAATACGCAACATTTCTTAAAACTCCGCCTGGTAAAAAGCCTAAATTAGTTGGTAGTGGTGGTCACACCGAAGATACAAGCTGGACAGACATTTTAAGCACTAATATAAAACGTGACTTGGATGGCATTAGTTACCATTTTTATACCCTTCCAAATAGTAATTGGCAAAACAAAGGGCATGCGACTGAATTCGACTACATCGATTGGTTCAAAACCTTAGAACGTACCATGCGTATAGACACATATTTGAAAGAAAACATTGCTAAGTTAGAGCGCAATGATCCCCAAGGTAAGATTGATTTATACGTTGATGAGTGGGGTACTTGGTACGATCCTGAAGAGGGACGTGAGCCAGGCTTTTTGTATCAACAAAATACATTAAGAGACGCCATAGTCGCCGCGGTTAATTTCAATATATTTCATCAATACGCCGAGCGTGTAACTATGACCAATATCGCCCAAATGGTTAATGTGCTTCAAGCCATGATCTTGACTGACAAAGAAGAAATGGTTTTAACGCCTACCTATCATGCGTACGGACTTTACAAAGTATTTCAAGATGCGACTTCAATACCTTTTAATATTAATAGCGATAAATATTCTCATGAAAACCAAAGCTTACCAGCGATTACTGCATCTATAGCAAAGGGGAAAGATGGACGTGTATACATAGCGTTGGTTAACCTTGATCCAAAAAATGCAGGAAAGGTAACACTTAATTTGAAAGGAACAGATGCAAGTCGATTGTCAGGTCAGGTATTAACCTCTAGCTATATTACTGACAAAAACACTTTCAAAGATAAAGATATGGTTAAGCCCCACCCTTTCAATGCAAACATTAACGATGTTAGCATTCCGCCAAAATCAATAGTGGTCGCAGCCATTTTGTAGCACGGGATTTATCCCGTGGATGTTTTGACTCACTAACCGGGCTGAAGCCCGGACTACAAAGTTGGTTTCGGTAGCACGGGATTTATCCCGTGGATATTTTGACTCACTAACCGGGCTGAAGCCCGGACTACAAAGTTGGTTTCGGTAGTACGGGATTTATCCCGTGGATGTTTTGACTTTCCTAACCGGACTGAAGCCCGGACTACAAAGTGGGATTTAGTAGCACGGGATTTATCCCGTGGATATTTTGACTCACTAACCGGGCTGAAGCCCGGACTACAAAGTTGGTTTCGGTAGCATGGGATTTATCCCGTGGATATTTTGAGTCTCTGACCGGGCCTGAAGCCCGGACTACGAAGTGGGATTTAGTAGCACGGGATTTATCCCGTGGATGTTTTGACTATCTAACCGGGCTAAAGCCCGGACTACAAGGTTGGCTTTGTGTTTTAACCTGGCTCTCTTAAATGGAAAATTTGACATCTAGTTGCCAAGTTAGGCTGTTGAGCGATGTTTGTTCCATCTGCCAACCCACAATCAGAAACGCCCATCGCTTGTCGAGTATAACGGTTGATCAGCATAAGCCCTCCTCCATCGACTGGTGACAATCGCCACTGAGCTGTTTTTTGCTCACAAGATACCAGTTTCAGGTTTGCACCTGGGACCATAGCATTGTTTGTCACCCCCACACATAATTCAGCATTCATACTTGGCTTAAGTGCCATATAGCCAGTATCCGTCGGTTGAAAATACCAATTTTGTGAACCTAGGTAATCGAATGCACTTTGCTCTACATTCTGTCCTTCAACAACTTTATCTTCCGCTAAAGACACTGCCTTCCCACTTTGCTGACTCAGCAAAACCACTTTACCAACTGGATTTAATTGCCACTGATTGCACGCACTTGTACTATCTTGTTGTAATACAGCTTGATTCTCTGCTGAGGAACAACCCGCCAATGCCAATGATTTTCCAGAAAATCGATTAGTAATTGTGACATTTCCATCTACACCGCTTTCTACATTCCATTGTTGGCAATAGTTATTGCGCCATGCTGATGATTGTACTCTTGCATTATCAGCTGTAGAACATCCTTGGACTTCCAGAAATTTACTGTCTTCCCGATTTGCTAAACGCACAAAGCCATCAGTCGTTGAATCTAAAATCCATTGTCCATTGGTTCCTGAACAGGCGCGTTGAACCGCTCGGCTATCCTCTGGATTGGCAGCAATGTCTAAACATAGATTAGAGGTTGCATTGACTAAATTGTAACGTTGACCTTGAATACGTGTGACAAGTGGTCCGTTTTCGCCTGAAGGCGGTGCAACCACAACTCCTGGTGTAATAGGTTCACCAAAATTAGGCTTGCCATCTTGGTCCCAAGTAAACTTTTGAGCCCGCAATGAACGAGTAGCGCTGCACCCATGCTCAACGGAATCGTTTCCGTGATAAACCAACCAATCTTCAGTACCATCAGGTGAAGTGAAAAAACCATTGTGTCCGGGTCCAAAAACCGATTCTGTGCGAGAAAAGACCGGCTCAGATGACTTTTGCCAATGTTCGATGTTGAGGGGATCATTCCCCACCAATTCAAGCAAACCTAATTTGTAATCTGGCGTATTACAAAAGCTAGCAGAGTAAGTCATAAAAGTACGACCGTTTCGCTGCAAAATTTCAGCACCTTCAGTCACTTTGCGACCACTAATTTCCCAGTCAAACTCAGGTCGCGTCAAAATAGTATGGGGAACCCCTTCTTTTAACTTCCAAGGATTTTCCATCTCAGCAATAATATTAAGCTGCTGATCTCCTTGCCACTGAGAATAGATTACGTAAAGTTTGCCGTTAAAACTAAGGTAATTACCATCGATATTCCATACATCTGGCATCAGGGCACCTTTATATTGATATGGGCCCATAGGATCATCGCCTGCGCTTTCCAATACGTTGAGGTGTTGATAATCAAGAGTGCCATCTCGACCCGCTGTATACATCATGTACCAACGAAATCCATCTGGACCTTTAATACGATGAAATTCAAACGCCCAAAAATTACAGCATCGTTCTGGATCAGTGGCAGACCAAACGTTGACAGGTGTAGCATTTGCTAATCCAGCTAACGTGGGCGATTTGCGCATCACTAATTCAGATGTCCAGGTTGTGGTGGTCAAATAGTAGTTTCCGTCCCAATATTCTAGCCATGGATCAGCGCCATTTGGAAACAGTGGATTGGTAAAGGTACCCGAGGATTGAGTCGCTTTTTCCACATTGGCTTCAAGGACACTTTTCTCGTTGTCGCTTATCTGGCAACCTGACAAAAATAAACTTAAAAAGCCGGCTAAAGCAGCGTATTTAAGCAACTTTTTAGATGTTACATGCATTGCTATTCTCTCTTTGGGTTTGGTTGTTCGCTTTATTTCGGGTCACGATCACAAAGCCACTATTAGGTTTAACCACGAGTTGTAGTTGAGGTCTTTTGATATCGTAGCTATTAACTTCACGATTGTGTTGGCCTTCAACGTACACTGTGGCATCTTGCATTTCGGTGAATGACAAATCCAACTCTAATGGCAGGTTTTCTTCCATGGCGTTAACTCCTGCCACATACCACTCACAACCTGACTTTCGTGCTACCGTTATATGTTTTCCAGGAAAACCTTGCAGCAACTTACTCTTTTCCCACATAACTGGAATGTTACGCAGGTATTTTTTAACCGGCTCAGACACCTGCGACATTTGTTCTGGAGTTGTGACTAAATGCTGTACACCAGACAAAAACAAAATGGGTAACGCCAGTTCAAAAGCATTACTTGTCGAGCGTTTTATATCCGTCATATCGCCTAATACCATCGGTGTAAAATCCATTGGATCAAATACGTTGCGGGTAAAGGGCAGTGTGGCAGTATGTACTGCCTGACGATTAGCGAAATCTTGAAAAAAGGTAATCATTTCCTGACCTTTTACCGCTTCTACTGTCATTAAGTTCGGATATGTTCTTTGCAACCCTCTAGGCAAAGTTGCCCCATGAAAATTAACCATGAGTTTGTACTTAGCAGCATCTTTTAGAATCTCTTCATAATATGCAATTGCAGAAGAGCCATCACCGGGGAAGAAATCAACCTTGATGCCTTTAATGCCCATTGAACTTAATTTTTCAAATACAGTGGCTCTATCTGTGTGCGTGAGCAAACTGCCCTTAGGGCTATAAACAGTCTGATTCCAAGCACCTGAAGAGTTATACCAAACCCAAAGAGCTACACCTTTTGATTGTGCGTAATCCGATAATTCCTGTAGTTTTTCAAAACCGATTTTTTGATCCCAATCTGCGTCCACCAGCACGTATTGCCAATGCATGTCTACGGCATAATCAATAAATTTCTTTTGGACAGGAAAAATAGTGGAATCATCTTTTAATAATCCCCAACTCCAGGCTGCAATGCCAGGCTTAATAAAGTCTGTAGAAGTTAATTGATTGGCTTTGGCAACGTCTGTACCTAAATTTGATTCAAAGACAGAGGCAAGACTGCCCACCACAACAATTCGCCACGGCGTAACAAACGGTAAGCTATGCTCTGGAAGGTATTTCCCATTTGTCGTGATTTCGCTTGGATGAGGAAATTTCACAAAGAAATTCCCCTGCTCATCGTTGCGTAAATTAGTACCACTGTAATACGCCGGAAGTCCCGCTTCAGATAATAATAAATAGTTCTGATCACGTTTAAACAACGCTGGATAGACCCATCCATTGCTACTTGGAGACTGAGTATTCACACTAACTTGTTGCAAGTATTCTTCTTCATAAGAAGGGTTAGTATTCATCCAACCTGATTGCGCTTCGGCTTTGGGTTGTAACCACGCCTGTGTATCTGCGAAAAAGGCAAACTCAGTAAATTCTTCCATTACCACACGCGTATCGGTACTTTCCCCCAATAATTCGTATCTAAACGCTAGGCCATCGTTACTCATTCTAAACTGGATGGCTATTTCATGTGCGCTGCTATTTCGCAACGTCACTGTTAACGAATTTGCTTCAAAATCGTAGTCAGTTTGCTTGCCTGTCCACAATTTGTAACTGCCGGTTTGAGTGATTGGGGAGGTAACATTAACTACAGTCAAACCAGTCTGAAAACTCGTATTATTAAGTGCCAAACCTAAATTTGAAGGCGCTAACAAGGCTTTTTTTGCACTTAATAATTGATACTGTACCGCTCCTGTAGCCGTTTTATAAACAATGACTTCCAATTTAGTGTCTGGGCTTTCAAGTCTCGCTATGGCATGACTTTCGGCAAAAACAATATTGCTCACTAAATAGCAATATATACTCAGACATATACAAAGGGGTTTAAATAATTTCATCAATGTAATAGCCCTCTAACGCGTGCCAAATTCATACACAATACGGGTTGAATATACGTCACTTGGCATTAGCGTCGTGCTAGGAAAAGCGCTCTGATTTGGTGAGTCTGGATTGTGTTGAGGTTCTAAACAAAAAGCACTTCTATAGTGATGCACAGTTCCTTTTTGGGAAGTAGACCCATCTAAAAAATTACCAGAATAAAACTGCACTGATGGTTCAACAGTGCGCACGATTAAGGTTCGGCCGGTATTTGGTTCATATACGTTAGCAGCTTCGATTAATTTGTTGTCAGGCTGAGTTTTTAATACATAATTATGGTCATATCCCTTACCAAATTTAAGTTGCTGATCGTTGTTCTCTATATCTTTACCAATGGCTTTAGGTTGTCTGAAGTCGAAAGGAGTACCAGCAACGGATACCAGCTTACCGGTTGGAATTAAGCCACTGTCTACGGGAGTAATTTGTGAACTTGGGATCTGTAACTGATGAGACAAGATATCGCCCTTGCCGGCCAAATTGAAATAAGTATGCTGAGTTAAATTGACAATCGTTGGTTTGTCAGTGGTGGCGGTAAAAGTCATGTCCAATGTATTGTCATTGGTTAAAGTATAAGTGACTTCAGTGACTAATTTACCTGGGTATCCTTGATCGCCATCCGGACTGGTTAATCGAAGCACCACACCTGCACTATTAGCAGTCGCAAACGGGGTCATATCCCATATATTTTTATCAAATCCTTGCATACCTCCATGCAAATGATTTTCGCCATCATTAGTCGCGAGGTGATACTCGGTACCATTTAGCGTGAATTTACCTTTGGCAATACGATTGCCATAACGTCCGATGATCGCGCCAAAGTAGGGGTTTGATTTCACATAATCATCTAAATTATCAAATCCATGGACGATATTGCCCATAACGCCCGTTTTATCGGGGGTTAACATTCGCGTTATGATGCCGCCATAGCTAATCACATCAACTTCAAGACCGTGACTATTGGTGATTTTTGCCATGTAAACAGGCGTTTTATCTTCAAGCGTACCGTATAGCTGCAAATTGACGGTTGGCATAAGTTTCATTGCATTTCCTTCTTTAGCAATAGAGAAATTAGCGAATAGCACCAAGCTCAAAGAAATGATGAAAGCCGCGCTACGGAGTGCAGAAATAATCGAAAGGTAATTTTTCAACGTGATCGAAAAAGACATATGTTAACCTTTATTTAACTATATTTGTACTTTTATAATACAATTAAATATTGAAAAAGCAAAGGTAAAAGTGATGTATGTGTGAACGAAAGAAATAAGCCGTTAAAGAAACCTAACGTTGCTTATATTTGAATTTTCCCATCATTTACGAGAATGCAGTCCATTCCCGCACTTTGCGCCGCTTGGGCACCAATAGTGGTATCTTCAAAGACTATGCATTTACTCGGCTCAACACCCATTTTTTGAGCAACCATTAAAAAAGTTTCAGGGTGAGGTTTACCATGAGTTACATCAGAAGCTGTCACAAGTGCATCTAGACGTTCCAATAAACCGTGATGGGTTAACAAATGTTCTGCATTTGGACGCTCAGCTCCGGTCCCAATGCCTATAGGCATAATCGGTCGATAACGATTAAAAACCGCCATAGTCTCTGCAATTAACTCGGGGATATGATTCATAGCAACAAAGATTTGCCGCTTACGCTCTGCAACCAACTCAGGTTGATGTGTGTTTCCGTGCAATTCATTCAGCATTTCCACTGTGCGTTTAGTCGGCACGCCTCCTAAACCATGCATATACTGGCGGTCAAACGGATAATTAAACTCCTGACACACAATCTCCCAAGCATCAATATGGACACCCATAGAATCAACTAGCGTGCCGTCCATATCAAAAATAATTCCATCATAGGCACTTAAATCAGGCATGTAATCTCCATCTTGATTGAAATCTTTTAGTTGTACGTAAGAAGAGTATGTAACGAACTTAACGTTTTAAGAGCACGCTCGCAAATAAATTAAGCCCGTATAATAAATTGCCACCAGAGTATAAATAGTGGCAATTTTAATTATTACTTAAAAGTCTATAACTAGGCTCTTATATACCTTGTTTTAATGCATAATAAGCTGCGTTATGACGAAGATCCGTTTTAAATGTACGAATATTAGTATCCGCATCGATTACAATCGTTTCAACACCAGCCATGTCAGCATAGTCAATGATCATATCGGTAGTAACTGCTTGACTGTATGCCGTATGGTGCGCGCCTCCAGCATGTATCCATGCTGCTGCAGCAACTGATAAATTTGGCTTAGGTTCCCACAACGCTGAGGCTACCGGTAATTTGGGCAGCTCCGCAGGAGGAGCAACCGTATCAACTTCATTTATCAATATACGAAAACGATTTCCTAGGTCAATTGGCGAGACATTGATTGAGGGCCCAGGTGTCGCAGTAAATAATAAACGTCCTACATCACATTTCACACCAATCGTATGTCTATGTACTTCTAAACGCGGTTTCGCTGAAGCAATAGAAGGGCAGACTTCCAACATATGAGCACCTAGGACCTGATCCGTTCCACCTAAATTGTAAGTGTAATCTTCCATAAAAGAACACCCACCTTTTCGACCTTGCCCCATGACTTTCATAATGCGCACCATGGCTGCAGTTTTCCAATCGCCTTCGCCGCCGTAACCATAGCCACTAGACATTAACCTTTGTGTTGCCAGCCCGGGAAGTCCTGTAAGACCTGATAGATTCTCAAAACAATTCGTAAAAGCCTTGAATCTACCCTCGTCTAGAAAACGTTGCATCCCCAACTCTAGTTTGGCTTCATTTTTTAGCATATCGACACTATATTGGTCTTTTAAGGTTGCTTCAGAAATACTATATTCCTGCCCATAAAGATCCATTTGTGCATTGACATCACCATCTGTAACACCATTCACGACTTCTGCTAAATCTGCAACACTAAAAGCATGGACTTCATAACCAAAAGTAATTTGCGCTGATACTTTATTGCCTTCAGTTACAGAAACCTGACGCATATTGTCACCGAAACGAGCGACTTTCAGTGACTGACTTTCAGCCCAACCCATTGCCGCTCGGCACCAATCATCGATTTGCTGGTGAACATCGGGACGTTCCCAATGCCCAACTACGACTTTACGTTCTTTTCGCATCCGCGTACCAATAAAGCCAAATTCTCTATCACCATGCGCACTTTGGTGAGTATTCATGTAATTCATGTCTATATCAGCCCACGGCAACCCTGCATTAAACTGTGTATGTAAATGCAACCATGGTTTACGCAATTCAGATAGGCCAGCAATCCACATTTTTGCTGGGGAGAAAGTGTGCATCCATAAAACCAAGCCGATGCAATCCGGATTTGCATTAGCCTGCTGACACACGGCATGAATCTCTTCTGGGCTTTTTACGGTTTGCTTACAAACAAGGTTTACAGCTAAATTTGCTTGCTTATTTAATCCGGCGACAATTGCCTGACTGTTATTTGCCACTTCTTGTAAAACTCTAGGTCCGTATAAATCTTGAGAGCCGGTAACAAACCAAACCTCTTGTTTTTTTGTTGTCATTTTATAAATCCTCTTGTGTTAACCACGACTGCGTTACTTGTTTTGACCGTAGTAAGCATCTTTGCCGTGTTTACGTAGATAATGCTTGTCTAAAATTGCTTGATTTAAAGGCTGTGCACTGTGATCTAAAGTGCGCGTGAGGTACGCCATGCGTGCTATTTCTTCTAACAATGCAGCGTGATAAACAGATTGATTGGCGTCTTTTCCCCAAGTAAATGGAGCATGACCGGCAACGATTACCATTGGCGCAGCCATCGGATCTTTATGGGCATAAGAGTCGACTATTTGTGCCCCTGTCTCTTCTTCGTAATCCCCGTTAATTTGTGCATCGGTCAGTTCTCGGGTGCAACTAATTTCACCATGCACATAATCTGCGTGGGTAGTACCAAAGCAAGGAATACTCTTTTTCGCCTGTGCCCATGCAGTCGCATAAGTGGAATGTGTGTGTGTAACACCACCAATATTGTCAAATTTACGATATAAATGCGTATGCGTTTTTGTATCTGAAGATGGACGCATACTGCCTTCAACAATCGCATTTTCCATATCAACAATTACGATATCTTCCACTTTCAAAAGATCATAGGACACACCACTGGGTTTAATCGCAACTACCCCTTTTTGCCTATCAACTTGTGAAACATTGCCAAAGGTATAGATAACTAAATTACGACGCTGCAGTTCCATATTGGCTTCGTATACTTGCCGTTTTAACTCTGTATAACTCATGATTTTCCCTCACTTACATAAGCTCCAAGGGTTTGGTATTTTTGAAAAAGCTGGTCATAAATTGCAACGCGTTGTTGATTTGGTAGGTATTGCTTACAAACAGGAGAAGCCATCACTTTTTGCGCGGAAGATACTGAATCGTATGCCCCAGCGGCCACCGCTGCCATGATTGCCGCACCCAAAGCACAACTTTGCTCAGACTCGAGTACATCGATAGGGCAGTTCCATACATCTGCACATGTTTGCATTACGTAATCAGATTTTTTAGATATACCGCCAATCACTACTACCGATTCAATTGGTACGCCTTCATTTCTGAAACGTTCAGTAATTGCACGCGAACCAAAAGCAGTGGCTTCGACAATTGATTTGAATAGGTGTGCTGCATCTGTTCCCATTTTGATGCCAGAAATAGCCATCGATACGCCCTGATCAGCATCAGGAGTACGCCGTCCGTTAACCCAGTCTAACGCGGTAACATCATTGGCTTTTAAAGGGAGTGCCGAAGCGGCGTTGGACAACTTTATTAAGGTAAGCGCTTCAAGCTTTTCAATTAACTCATCACTGTTAGTCGCTAATTCAGGTAATAATTCCTTGGTCGGCCACAACAACACGTTTTTAAACCATGCGTACAAATCTCCAAAAGCAGATTGCCCCGCTTCTAAGCCAATCATGCCGGGGATAACTGAACCATCAACTTGGCCACAAATTCCTTTTACGCAGGTTTCGCCTAAAGCTTGTGTGGATGCAACAGTAATATCACAAGTAGACGTTCCCATAACTTTGGTCAAAACACCGGGGCGGACGTTAGCCGCTACAGCTCCCATATGGCAATCAAAAGCTCCATAGCCCACAACAATTCCTGCAGGCAGTCCAAGTTTCTTAGACCATTCCTCGGTCAGGTGGCCAGCAACAGAATCACTGGTTTGAGTGGCGGGGTTTAATTTATCTACTACACCATCAAGTAGCGGATCAATATCGGTGAAAAAAGCATTTGGCGGAAAGCCACCCCAGCTTTCGTTCCACATCAACTTATGACCTGTTGCACAACGACCAAGCAATAAATTATCAGGATGTGTTTTGCCACACATCAATGCGGTCATCCAATCACAATGCTCTATCCATGTATGTGTAGCCTGCTTTACAGTGTCATCTTGACGAAAAATATGTAATGCCTTTGCCCAGTACCATTCTGACGAATAGATCCCCCCCATATGAGACAAATAATTCACATCATTGCAGGTTGCAGCGGAGGTAATTTCTTTGGCTTCTTCAATTGCAGTATGATCTTTCCAAAGCACAAACATAGCGTTTGGATTTTCGCTGAATTCATCTGTTAGTGATAAAGGTGTTCCTTGTGAATTGATCGCCACTGGCGTTGATCCAGTTGTATCAAAACTCAGTCCTATTACCTTTTCTGATGTCCCTGGAGGTACGCGATCCCATAAACCGTTGACAACTTCCACTAAGCTTTCAATGTAATCTAGTGGATGTTGACGATATTGATCTTTACTCGGGTCGCAATATAAACCTTTTGCCCAACGCGGGTAATTGACTAAATGACTGGCTAACTCTTCCCCAGTAGCAACATCAACAAGCAGCGCTCTCACTGAATCGGACCCGTAATCTAGCCCTAATGCAAAACCAGACATATAACTTTCACCTTTATCGTTGCATTTTGAATTAATATATAATTGTATGATAATATCAACATTAGTGAATTTGTAAAGGAATTGGTTAATAATATTTAATTTGTTACTCAAATGATCACGGCCGAACCGCGTGTATGTACACCAACAAAAATGCCCACTCGTAGTGGGCATTCAAATTCGATTTATCGCATCAAATTAAGTGAGTAAAGACAGAGCCTTATTCACCAAGTTGTCAGTTGTAAAGCCGAAGTGTTCAAGCAATACTGCACCAGGAGCAGATTCCCCAAACGTATTTAAACCTAGTACATCACCATTGTGGCCCACATACTTCCACCAAAAGTCTTGGTGAGCAGCTTCTACAGCCAGTTTAGGCACTTCGCTAGGTAAAACTTCCGCTTTATATTCTTTTGATTGGGTATCAAATTGATTAGTACTTGGCATTGACACGACACGCACTTGCTTGCCTTGTTGATTTAAAATGGCGGCTGCATCTAATGCGAGCTGCACTTCGGAGCCGGAAGCAATTAAAATTAAATCTGGTTTTGAGTTAGGTTCAAGAAGCACATATCCACCTTTTGCAATATCAGCAATTTGTGCAGTATTACGTGCTACAGCGGATGTACCTTGGCGCGTAAACACAAGTGCACTTGGACCGTTTTTCACTAGCGCTTGTCGCCAAGCTTCCGCTGTTTCAGTACTGTCACACGGACGCCAAGTGGTTAAATTTGGTGTTAACCTAAGTGTTGCTAACTGTTCAATAGGTTGATGTGTGGGGCCATCCTCTCCCTGACCAATCGAGTCATGAGTGTAGACAAAAATACTTTTGGCTTTCATCAAAGCAGCCATACGAACAGCGTTTCGAGCATATTCCATGAACATTAAAAACGTCGCACCAAATGGGATAAAGCCCCCATGTACAGCGATTCCATTCATAATGGCACTCATGCCAAATTCGCGCACACCGTAATACACATAGTTTCCAGATGCGTCTTCTTGAATGCCTTTAGCGTCCGGCCAAAGAGTTAAATTTGAACCGGCTAAATCCGCAGAACCGCCAACTATTTCTGGTAATAAACCTGCAAAGAATTCGATTGCTTTTTGTGAAGCTTTTCGCGTTGCCACATTTTCCATTTGTTGCTGACATTGACGTATATACTCATCTGCTTTTAGGTCAAATCCCTGTGGCATTGTTTGTTCAATTACGCGACGTTTAAATTCATTTGCTAGTTCTGGAAAAGACTGCGCATAATTCGCAAATAATGTTTGCCATTGTTGCTCACGTTTTTCGCCGGCCTTTCTTGCATCCCACTGCTGATATACATCATCAGGCACTTCAAAAGGTGCATGCGGCCAATTCAATTGTTTACGAACCGCTGTGATTTCATCATTACCTAACGGGGAACCGTGGCAATCGTGGCTACCTGATTTATTTGGTGATCCAAAACCAATTACCGTTTTACAGCAAATTAATGTTGGCTTATCAGTAATTTTTCGAGCGTTTTCAATTGCTTCTTTAATCTGTGTTTCGTCATGTCCGTCAACGCCAGTAATTACATGCCAACCATAAGATGCAAAGCGTTTAGGCGTGTCATCAGTAAACCAACCTTCCACATGACCATCGATTGAAATACCATTGTCATCCCAGAATGCGACTAATTTTCCAAGCCCTAAAGTACCTGCAAGTGAACAGGCTTCATGTGAAATTCCTTCCATCAAACAACCATCACCTAAAAAACAATAAGTAAAATGGTCAACAATATCGAAGTCAGGTCTATTAAATTGTGCTGCTAGTGTTTTTTCAGCGATTGCCATTCCCACTGCATTGGCAATTCCAGCTCCCAATGGCCCAGTAGTAGTTTCAACACCTTCGGTATATCCGTATTCAGGATGACCTGGAGTTTTAGAATGTAGTTGACGAAAATGCTTCAAATCTTCAATTGATAGATCATATCCACTTAAATGCAGCAGCGCATATTGCAACATCGAGCCATGCCCGTTTGATAGCACAAATCGGTCGCGGTTAGGCCATTGATAATTATTTGGATTATGAGAATAAAAATCCTGCCATAAAACTTTGGCAATATCAGCCATTCCCATTGGCGCTCCAGGATGACCAGAATTCGCTTTTTGTACTGCATCCACAGCAAGTATGCGAATCGCATTTGCAGATGGTGTTGAAATATGACTCATGAAACACAACCCCTTAATTAATATTATAATACAATTAAAAAAAGATAAGTGTATGCTAAAAAACTAAAAAGTGAAACCTCAACTTGTCGCTACAGCAGGTCAGGAGTTAATTTGGCAAAGGAGGGACATTTCGCGCTTCAAACTCATCGGGCTGACGGTTGGACGTGGTATTTTCATCGGCATACCAATATAACCCCACACCGTAACCCATTTGCGCATCTGCCCAACTCCAGATCTCCATGTCGAGCTTTAAGGAACTAGAAAACGGCATAGTATCCAAAGCACGTACTCGCGTTTCAGTGCTATAACCTTGAGTATTCCTTTCATCTGTCGTCTTTCGATTTAGTTTGTTATACACATTAGCTCGAGGTTGCGCATGAAAAGGGTGTTGATAAAAGTCGGTACTCTTCCCACCCCATGAGTAAGCATAATAATCTTCGGTGCCGGTTCCAAAAATGGAAGGAAATGTTTCGCCATCAACATAAATTTTTTCGTCACCTTCGCCCCACCAGCGCTTATCAGGATTCATAACTGTAAGCGAGTCGCCAACGTAAACCCCTTTTCCTGTTAAGGTGACATAATTCCAGTCAGAATACGGGCGAGTGGCAACTGGATACTGCCCCCGCCACGCTGCATTAAAATACATTGAGGCATCATCCCAAACCCACTCACCTGTGTTTGCTTGGAGGTCAACGTCAACGGGGTCAGGGCCAATATTTTTAAGTGTTATCATAGCGTTACGTTGATAAGGCATAACCCAAGAACTCAACATAGTGCCATCCTCTAACACTGCGCGATAGCGGTCTTCAAACGGATTTACCCCAATACCTGTGCCAAAAAAATCACCGATTGGTGACCAAACGGTTTGCTTATCGTCAAAACTCATTTTAATGATGACGTGTCGGGTGATATGCGCGTCATCGTAATTTCCTAGTTTTACTTTTATAGCTTCAATCGCGGCATTTCCGGCTGGCAGGGCTAAGCTCATTTGTTCGCCCGATCTTAAAATGGTACTTGCCGCTAATTCATAACTTTGCTGAGGCTGATTCAGGTTTGACAATGTTTGGGCCGTTTTTTCAATAAGCTCAGTAGCACGGGTGTAGTCAGCCATAGTAAATGATTTAACGTGAGTGTCGGCGTCATAGGCCCGATATGTAAACTGAAAAAAGAATGGCATTTCAGATACGGTGACCTTCATACTTTTTGCATAGGGAATAGGAAAAAATGATACTGCTGATGCAAGCGATTCATGGGCAAGAGGATACGGTATTAATCCTTTCCCATTGAGTAGATCGAACATATTACCTTGTAGAGCAGGCTCTGATTTACCATCAATGTAAAATCGAATAATCGCATTCGTGCCCGGTTTCTTATATGACTCCCACGGCATCCAGGTTCTCACAATTGCGCCTGGGCCGGTGTGCTCCATTACTACATATTCTTCGCGACCATTAATGATTTCTTTACGTTCAAAGTTGCCATTCTTTTTGTTCGAGTTTCGGTCAAAGTTTGCAAACCAACCAGTGGCTTCGTATTTAGCTTCTTCAAATTCAACAGAATCTCTATCGTAGCTACTTTGTTGAGCCAATCTAAAGTCATTACGAGGAAAACGTGCAATTCGCGATTTGTCTGTCATTTCCTCCAACAACGTTTCTATGCTAACTAATTGGTTGTTAGTTTTAGTAGCATCCGCTTTTTAAGCGATCTGGCAACTGACCACGAAAACCAAAATTAAATAGATATATGTTATTTTTTTGAACGTAATCACTTAGCCCTATCCCTAACAAATTCATGGATTGTGTTATAAAAAACAATCTAAACCGGAATTTACGTAAATATTTTTGTGTGAAATTTGTTTTAACTTGTTTAATAGCTATCGACAGTTGGTGGTTTGGTTACAGAGGGTATAGTGTTCTGGGAATGAACACCGGAGAATGACGAAATAAGGACTCTAAAAAGTAAGGCTTAACTCGCCCGAAAGCCTTAGCACGTTATTCGTAAGATTAGCGAGCAAATAATAAGAGTTAGAAAAGGGTAATATTATGACAAAGTCAGCAACGCAAGAGGCTACAGCCAAACGTAAAACCTATAGTGCACCTGCGCTTGAAAAAGGCTTAGATATTCTAGAGTTGTTGGCTGGTGAAGCCGACGGGTTAAATATTTCCGAAATCACACAACGATTAAATAGATCTGTCGGTGAGTTATTTAGAATGTTGGTGGTGTTGCAGCAACGTGGTTATGTTTCATTAGAAAACGGTAGCGATAGATACCGACTTACCTTAAAAATATTTGGTTTGGCACACCGGTTTCCTCCCGTCAAACGCTTAACTAGTATTTCAGCACCGATTTTACAACGACTCTCCTATGACATTGAACAATCATGCCACTTAGTCATTTATTATGAGGGCCGGGGACATGTGGTTGTGCAGCAAGACTCCCCATCCGCACGCGTATTTAGTGTACGACTCGGTGCTGAAGCCCCGCTATTAAACACATGTTCAGGCCATTTATTGTTGTCTTTTGCCGATCAGAACACGCGTAAGCAAATGTTAACTCGAATACCATCACAGCATCATACTGATGATGAATTTGATCTGGAGAAAGTATTGGCTAAAGTGCAGAGCCAAGGTTTCGAAAGTATTCAAAGTGCACAAGCCCAGGGAATACAAGACGTAGGTTACCCTGTTTTTGATTATCGCGATCAGGTAATAGCTGCATTAGTAGTACCATTTTTCGAATATTTCGATGGCTCACGCCATACCAGCATTAAAGAAGCGCACCGATATATTAAACAGGCGGCAATGGACATATCTACATCACTTGGTTACGAGCCAGGTTAGCGCTAATCAATATGGATACGCCGGACACTGCCAGAAAGTCTAAGTTGAAACACCAATTCCCCCCTTTACTAAAAAAGAGACATTTTTATGTTGCTAAAAAAATTATATAAAACGCTCACAACCCACAGTTTAGTGCTGTTCATTGGACTCAGCGCTGGTGCTGCGGTTAGTCAAGAAGCAGACAAAGATACATCTTTCACGCGTCAAGAGATTGTTTACAAACAAATTGATAATATCAAACTTACGTTAACGATTTTGACTCCTAAAACAATTGAAGAAGGTTCGAGTAATCCAGCGATTTTGCTGTTTTTCGGTGGTGGTTGGAATTCTGGTTCAATAACGCAATTTGAAGGTCAGGCAGAGCACTTTGCCTCGCAAGGTATGATTTCTGTGTTAGCAGACTACAGAGTAAAGAATAGGCACAAAACGACGCCTTTTGACGCCGTTAGAGATGCTAAGTCAGCTATGCGTTATCTACGCAAGAATGCAGAAAAACTGAATATCGATCCCAATAAGATAGCCGCAGGTGGTGGCTCAGCAGGTGGTCACTTAGCCGCAGCCACAACGATAATTGAAGGATTAAATGAACCAGATGAAGATGTAAGCATCAGTACGAAAGCTAACGCCTTAGTGCTTTACAATCCCGTGATAGACAACGGTAAAGGGGGATATGGGTTTGATCGAATTGGTGACCGTTATCAAGAAATATCGCCTTTACATAACATTTCAAAAGGCGCACCTCCCACGCTTATTATGCTAGGAACCAAAGATAGATTAATCCCTGTAGCGACTGGTGAGGCATATCAACAAAAGATGCAAGCAGTGGGCAGTCGATGTGATCTTATTCTTTACGAAGGAGCTGGCCATGGCTTTTTTAACAAGAATAGACAAGGTGGAAAGTACTGGCAACCGACCATATTACAAGCAGAACAATTTTTACGCTCGCTCGGCTACATTAAATAATCTCGGCCCACACAAGTAGTGTGGGCCTTAGCCCAATAATCTCAGATACCTCTTGCGCTGGAATAAATTCCAGCCCAAACAGGTAGCGTGGACTTCAGCCCATAAACCATAGATACCTCCTTCACTGGAATAAATTCCAGCCTACACATGTAGTATGGGCTTTAGCCCATCAATCACAGATACCTCTTGCGCTGGAATAAATTCCAGCCTACACAGGTAGCGTGGGCTTTAGCCCATAAACCATAGATACCAGCCCAAACATGTAGTATGGGCTTTAGCCCATAAACCATAGATACCTACTCCACTGGAATAAATTCCAGCCTACACATGTAGTATGGGCTTCAGCCCATAAACCTTAGATACCTCCTTAACTGGAATAAATTCCAGCCCAAACAGGTAGCGTGGGCTTTAGCCCATAAACCATAGATACCTCCTTCACTGGAATAAATTCCAGCCTACACATGTAGTATGGGCTTCAGCCCATAAACCATGGATACCTCCTTAACTGGAATAAATTCCATTCCAAACATGTAGCGTGTGCTTTAGCTCATAAACCGCAAATTCCACTTTTGCTCTAAATATCAGGATAAAAAAAAGCGGTGATATACATCACCGCTTTGCTAAGTAGGAAATTTCCTTTGTGCTGAATCTATAAGGACCTAGCACAAGCCGTGCGCGAGCACAGCGTCTTCATAACGTAAACATCTGTTCGATTAATGGTCGAATCATTATTCAGGTCAAAACGTGAATCAATTTCTTGATTAAGCGAAATGGCACGCATAAGTCCACGTATGTCGTCTATATCAACATAACCATCGTTATTCCAATCGCCTAATACGGTTTGCTCAGCGGTTAACACTTGAATATCATCGATTAAAATATTTGCTTGTGCATTGCTAGTGATCATACTGCTATCCAAAGGTTGTGCTACAGCAGTATCTACGAATAACTCACCATGTTGCCAAAGTATACGGTTGCGATAAATATTATAGGCAATATTGGTTTGGTTTTCGGCGGTTTTAGAAAAGGTTAAGCTAACATCATACGGATAATCTACCTGTAAATCTGTTATCTCAGCCAATGTTAAGGTGCGCACACCATCTTCACCGGTCACTTTAACTTGTATATTTGGCTGTTCAGAATCGCTGTTAAAAACAACACTATAGCCAACTGATGTTGACCCATTTAATACACTCACTTCACTAGTTGCTATGGCTGGCGTTTGATCAGTGCTTAATGCAGTGAACATTGCCTTGGCTTTTAACGTTACTGAAGGTAAAGCGTCCACATCCAAACTCGTTTCCATCGCGGCAGTTAATTGAGCATTATCTAGGTTTGAGGCGTGTGCCCCCATAGATAACAGTTGCTGCTTAAAGTAACTGGAAGCGGGTTCAATGTTAACTTGGCTAGCATCACTGTTTACCTGATATTGCCATAGGTTATCCGCATTCAAATCGCCATTTGTGCTCAACGTTGCCGTTTGCGCAGAATCCCATGATTCAGAAAATACTGGTTCATCGGTAGCAATATCGAATGTCAGCATAGTGACTGATTGGGTATTAATATTAAGTGAAAATGCATTGTCTGCCTGCACATTTGCTGTACCGGTAACCGCAGTGGCATTGCCATCAATCCATTGTTTATAGGCGACTTCTGATGTTACTTCACCCGAGTTCAATTTAAAACTGTAATCATCAAAACTGTTGGTTTCATTGATATTCAATATCCACACAACCATTTTATTACCATTTCGATAAGCTCGAGTATGGAGTTTTCCGTCGGTTAAGGTATCACTTCCGTCATGATCATCCATCAATACCGGCGTATAGCCAATAAGATTCGTGGTTAGATGACGCATCAACACACCGCGGTAGTTAGAGCGTTTGTAATCCCACCACATTAAACCTTCAAATCCTTTGTCCGTCATATCTAAGAGACTGGCAAATCCATCTTCTACTTCTAAAATATCATCGACATCTGATTTGGCATTCCAATGTAATTCCGAGTGCCAACGCGGTAAGTCACCAGCATAAGCTAGGTCTGACTCTAGACGCGCGACTTTGTTGGTATTACGATCATGCGGATAATAATGTGTGCCAAAAATATCGAGGCGGTCAACCGCATCATTTGCCGCTAAATCACGCATCCAATTGGTGTAGCCAGGAACATAATCCTCGTGACCGATAATTTGCGGCATCGGGAAGCCCCGTTCTACTGCTAGCTCTTCCAATAGATCAACAATTTGTTGGAAACGCTCTGGGGTGATATTCCCTTCATTAAATAAACGTTCGTTATCTAAGCCTAATATATGAGTAGGAATACCAACACTAGCCATGTATTCAATATAGTCTGCGAGTAAAATGACGTATTGCTCAGGGATCACGCCAGATGAATCTTGTACCCATTCTGGGAAGCTATATTTGCCGTTAAGTTTTTTACTAGCAAATATGATGAGATCGGGATTAACCTCTAGAGCTTTCTTGATCATCGCGACATCGTTTGCATAGTATTCCGGTAACACTACTCCAGGTTCTGGATGAGCTGGTCTACCGTTTGTGGTATCAGGCTTATCACGCGTCCCCCAAATATTAGTTCTAATGCCATTAAACCCATCGGTGACAAAATAGTTGTTAATCGCTGCGTCTGAAAGTGACGCTCTAAAGACACTTTTTAGATCATAGAAAACATACTTTATTTCTTGGTTTCCGGTGTTTGGATATATTACGGCATCTGTTACCAGTTCATCGGTAATGGTCGCTTGCACAAAGTTGATTTCGATATCGTTTAACATTACTTGAGCACTGCGAGCGACATTGCTAGCATTATTTTCGATGACAAAATTTAGCGTTGTACTGCCATCACCAGACGTTTCATTTACGCTTAGCCAATCGGGTAATCCTGTGACTGTCCAACTTATGTTAGAGGTAATGTCAACGGAGACATTCCCACCATCAACGGGAAGCGTAAAGTAGTCCGCTGAAACTTCAAAAATGGGATCGCCTTCAATTAGATTTTCAACACCTAGCGCAACTTGTTCCGCGGTTAATGCATCATCCCAAATACGCACGTTATCAAAGACAGCTTTAATCGACCCTTCCCGCGTATTGCTTCCGCCGGTGCCAAGATATCTATCCTCTCCATCAAGTTCGGTAATAGAACCCCCAGCATATCTAGCGCCTATCATTATGTCAGTGTTAGCGTAATTCCAATCAGTAAAGGATTGCTGGAACTCTTGATAGTAAGCATAAATACCATCGACATACCAAGTCAGTCGATTATCTTCAAATACCAACACATATTCGTGCCATGACTCTTTATCAAAATCAGGAATTGCCGCAGGATCTCCTTTTACGTGATTACCACTTTCGGATATACCCACCACAGAGTCGGACCAAAAATCATTGCCCAAATTTCTAAAACCATGTGACCAACCATATCCTTGAGACAGATCTCGTATGGCGAAACTATGTGCATTCCAAGCAGTGGTGCCATTTGGTTTGGAGCTGATATGGTAATAATCGTACTTCACAGTAAAACTGCCATTGCTTTGTTCAACGACATCTAGCGGAATCCGTAAGTAACGCAAAAAATCTACTTTGAAACCATGACCTGATTTAGCAATATCTGTTGTAAACGCAATGTCACCGCTAGTTTGCTCACCAGTGTCGTAATCGCTTTTCAAGGAAACTTCATCAACGACGCTTGCATTATTAAAATCAATGGAGGTGACTAATTCTTGTGCTTCGATCTGTGCATGTGATGCCAAAATGATACAACATGCTAGTTTTTTCAAAGATAATAGTCTGCCAAATTGCTGCTTTAAGACTGAAGCAGATACGTCTTTACCGAAATTATTGGTAGCGAGGTGTTTATAGTACTTAGTGGGGTACTTTTTCATTGGGCTGCCTTTTTGTTAAAAGATGTACAAATAACAAACGTTTGATTAACAACCCGTAAGAATATTTTTAAAAGTTAGTTCTAACAGCAAAGTAAGTGCACCCTAATGCCAAACTGAAATACGAAATCTACAAAATCAAGTTAGTAAGCATGTGTTATAAATTTCCTTGTATCACTTTGCTAACTGCTTGCGCTTGGAGCTCCCGCCCCCGCTTATTAAAATGTACATTTATAGGTAATTGAACTTCATTTAATTTAGGTAAGGCTTGAGCATACAAATCATTTATCTGGATATTTCGTTGGTTCATTATTTGTTTCGCAATACTGTTATAAAGCTCAGCGTCATCGGGCAATCTCGCGGGCTTTACACCAACCGGGTAAGGTGTTGTGGTAGCAAAAATCAATTTTGCTCCAGTGGCTTGTAAACGGTTTACAAGCTGTATTAAATTGGCACGATATATTTCTGGTTCAGATTGTCGCGGATCATCAAAGTTATTGGAGTTTTTGCCACTATCAGAATGCACATGTTTAAGATCATGCAAGCCCCAGTTAAAGTGGATGACCTGCCATTTTCGATCCCCTAACCAACGATCTAAATGCTTAATCGAATAGCTTGTACCCTGACAATTTTCGGGCTTTTTACCACCATTTCTATGGGGTCTGAAGACATTCGCCTGATTTGCCAACTCTTCTCTAACACCTAAGGTGTACCCTATCGATATTGAATCCCCGAGAAGTAAAACATTGGGCAAATTCGGGTCCGGTTCAATTGCCCAAACACCTGTGGTTTCCTTTTCCACGTGAGAGCCTTTTTCTGCGACATAATCCGCAGCTTGATTAGTTTTCATTGAATGACAACCTTGTAAAATCAATCCTGCTGCAAACAGAAACATAAGTTGTTTCGCAGTCTTTCTCATAAAATCCCCATCCATTGTTAATAAAAAGCTGTCATTTTGTTAGTCAGGCATTTAATCTTGACTCATAAAAATTAATTAAATCAAACGAAAATAAGTTTATTCCACCAAAACCTTGGTGTTTAATTAACAATAATCATACACGATTTCCGTAAAATTAGTAATATGCTTTACGGTTAGTGTTCTGACGATTGTCTTATTGCTAATACCCAAGCTATTTACTAAAGCAAGTAGCAAGTTATAGATACAGAAAAATTAACAGTAAATAATAAAAACTAGGATACGAGATGAATCTAGCAAACCTCGATATTGGCATTTTTGTAGTATATGTTTTGGGCCTTTTAGCCCTAGCACTTTATATTTCCAGAGCCGAGAAAAACCATGAAAGAAATACTAAGGACTATTTCCTTGCAAGTAAATCACTGCCTTGGTGGGCGATTGGTGCATCCCTAATTGCATCAAATATTTCGGCTGAGCAAATTATTGGTATGTCAGGCTCGGGGTATGTTTTAGGTTTAGGTATTGCGTCATATGAATGGATGGCAGCAATCACCTTGATTATTGTAGGTAAATATTTCTTACCGATTTTTCTTAAAAATAATATCTACACCATGCCTCAGTATCTACAACAACGTTTTGATAGTCGCGTTAAGACCATAATGGCGGTGTTTTGGTTAGTAGTGTATGTTTTTGTAAACCTCACAGCGGTCTTGTGGTTGGGCGGATTAGCAATTACTACGATCACCGGAGTTGAACTAGCTTACGGAATGATTTTCCTTGGAATATTTTCGATTGCTTACTCCTCCTATGGTGGCCTAAAAGCCGTTGCTTACACTGACATTATTCAGGTTGTGTTGTTAGTGTTCGGCGGATTAATGTTGACCTACATTAGTTTAGATTTGGTATCTAATGGTCAAGGTATGTTGGCTGGATTTTCGGTACTAACTGAACAAATGCCAGAAAAATTCGATATGATATTTTCACCAGATAGTCCGCACTACATCAGCCTTCCAGGTCTATCGGTATTAATTGGCGGAATGTGGGTAATGAACATTTCCTATTGGGGTTTCAACCAATACATTATTCAACGTGCATTGGCTGCAAAAGACCTAGCTGAAGCACAAAAAGGTATTGCATTCGCCGCTTACTTGAAAATTTTGGTACCTTTTTTCGTCGTTGTACCTGGTATTGCCGCCTCAATATTGTTTGCCGACTTAGAGCAAGCTGATCAAGCTTATCCTAGTCTTATGAATCTGATGCCCGTTGGACTGAAGGGATTAGTTTTTGCAGCATTAGTTGCGGCGATTGTGTCGTCCTTAGCGTCTATGTGTAATAGCGTATCAACTATCTTTACGATGGACATATATTCGCACTTTAAAAAGGATAAAAGTGAAGCCCACTACGTAAAAGTAGGGCGTATCGTTAGCATTTCAGCATTAATTATTGCGATGGTTTGTGCTAAACCATTACTTGGTCAATTTGAACAAGCGTTTCAATACATTCAAGAATTCACGGGCTTTTTCACGCCGGGGATTGTGGTCATATTCCTATTAGGCATGTTCTGGAAAACCATGAATTCAGTGGGTGCAATTACTGCGGCAATCGGTTCAGCTGCCTTGTCAGGTGTCCTTAAACTTGCAATGCCTGCGTTACCTTTCATGGACAGAGTAGGCGTTGTATTCTTGGCTTGTATTGCTCTGGCTGTGGTAGCGTCACTTGCCACCCGCAAAAACTACGTGGATGGCGGCACAGATGTGGTGTCTTTAGACGAAGTCAATTTCACAACCAAAAGCTCATTCAATATGTTAGCGATTTGTCTTGTGATTATACTAGTAGCACTTTATGCAACCTGGTGGTAATTGGATTAGCAAGTCGAAATAGATTACTAATTTAAGCGTAACCCATATAAAAGCCCAGTTGTTGAATTTGAACTTCTCAACACTGGGCTTTTTTGTGGGAGCGTCTAAATGCGCTACCGGAAAAGCACGATTAACAGCCAGACACTCAAGATGGTGATTCTTTTACAGTTAGCTATTCATGGCTTGCCTTAACGATTTTCCAGCCTGTTGTAATCTAACCAGCCACCTTCGATTGGATTGCGCTGCATAAATAATTGATTTAACTGATCACTGAATTCCCAAAAATTGTTAGCAGTGCGACGAACAGCAAATAAGTCCATAAATGCTCTATAATCTTCTTCTGTTCGAATTTGTTGAGCATTCGCAACTAGCTTTGCCAGATTTGACTCTTTGACTCGCCAAAATGCATCTGGATAGCTACCAATCAGCCCGTGTACTAATGTGACATTATCATTCGTTTTATCGCGATTGGCATTCTCAAAAAATAGACTATTTACATTATAATGCGCACTATTACGAATTAAGGTGAAAAGCTCTGCTTGGTCTCCGCTCGTGGGTTCAACCATGATCATACTCAGCTCAGGCAATATAGACGCGCTCGTACCTTTTATCCTTTCCAGTTGTGCCAACAACGCCTTACTATTTTCACTTAAATGACTGTCCTGTAATCGATACCGTTGCGGTTGCACATTTTTAAGGTGCTGATAAAAAATCTCGTATAATTCATTTTTGTGATCATCAGTTTGAAACTCGATACCGCTGGGATGCTCAAAAAGATTGATTTTGCCTTTCACAAATGAGGTCAGCTCTGGACCAGGGTTTCGATACCATGAAGCTAACTCTCGACGGCGACTCTGCGGTGGTAAGAATGATAGAAAGTTTGACTCTCCTTCCATGCGTAAAAAGTCCATATACAGACGCGTCAACACCTGATGTCCGTAGTTACCATAAACATCAAAGCCTGCTACCAATAAATAATGTATTCGCTCTAACAAGGCGTAATCAATAACCCATGCCGTTTTAGGCGGGGCGCCTATCAGACCTTTAACCACAGTAGCGTTGTCAAAATGCCGAAATACGGTCAGTGTTGCATTATCGTTTTCACCTTCTCCATTCCAAATATCGTCAGCAGTAAAGTGGTGCTCGTCCTTAGCAACACTATTTAAGAAATCTTGTCTGGCTTGAATATAGTCCCCTTGGCGTGCTGCATATTCCAGCCAACCGACCGCTAAAGCAGTACTTTGGTGTTCGGCAGGCAACCGTAAATTATCTTGTTGTGACTCGTAGAAGGCGTTTATTTGTGGAGACGCTGCCACTTCGGGTTTTACAAAATAGACCCAAAACCGATCATTAATCACGTTGAGTGCCACTTGCCCACGACAGACGGGCCCTTTAATGTAGCCCATGATGGTGTTCTGTGCGCGTTCTAACATAAAGCGATAACGCGCATTCACCGGCAATTGAGTAAATGCCGTTAAAGGATTGGCAGCAATATGGGGATCGTAACTGGGTAATTGCGAAACATCATATTCTGCATCTACAAACCATGCCTGCCATTTGTCTAATAATGTTTTATTAAGCGCGTACGGCTGATGGGTTTTATTTACGATAGTGGATACTACCGGCTGCAGGCGATAATACACGCGCTGCACATTAGGCTTGTCAAATGGCCTGCGACTAGCAATCAAATCAATAGGAAGCGATGAAGGTGTTCGAGAACGCACTAATTTAAAGAACTGCGGCTGTGCATTGGCCTCTGTCAATTCACTAAAATACAAATGTGAACTAAACAGATGTTCGTATATATAACGCGCACTTAATTGCATTTTTAAACTGTCGTGATTTAAAAATGCCTCAAGCTTTTTGACGGCCTGTTGTTCGTCGTCCGAAATTGATGCATGAGCGGGCATGAAGCCTCCGCTTTCAATCCAGTGCATTAATGTGTTGTGCTCTGTTTGCGTAAGTTCCGGTAGCGCATAAGGCATTCCCGCCAACGGCTGTTCCTTAGCGTAACCTGCAAATTCTTCCACCGTTGGACACTGCTGACTGCGGTCAATACTCACGTCAAACTGGTTATCTAACAATTTGTCTTCAGGCAATGGATGTTGCTGCTTTAGCATTAGCATTTTTGCCAATACCGAGGATTGAGTATTGGCTTCTGGAGACTGTTCCCTTTCATTTAATACTGGATGAAAGTCCCGCTCTCTCCACTGAGACGGGCTATGCGCATCAACAAACAAGCGATTCGGCGTAGCTGCCAAAATACGCGTGCCATGATAAACCTTCTCCTTATTCGCCCCTCTTTCCAGCCCCTCAGGTGAAGTCATTTTAAGTTGGCAAGGCGCATCGTAGCACGCGTGACAAACCACACAGCGACTTTCTAAAATGGGTTCAACTTGGCTTTGATAAAAGTTACTTGCAGAGCTGTTTACAGTCGCATGCTGATTAGATGCAGCAACCCGATTGGTTGTCGCTTCTTCACCATATAGTTGATTTAAATCGAGTTTAGCGATGGTGGCGCAGCCTGAACAGATCAACAGAACGCCAAAGAACAATTTAACCCATCTTTTTCTTGTGGTTTGCATATTAGTCCAAATGAGACCAGAGGTTGGGCAACCTTTACCGTGTGCAGTTAGATTTTAACCAAATAGGCAATATAGGTGCTTGATTATCTACAAATATGCGGACGAGTTTACCTTGGCAGCAGCAGTGACTCAAATTTAAACGCAGAAGTACGCACAACCCCATAATTAGATATAGATGAGGTTACGCGTTATTAAGTTAATTCCATCTAATCTGCAGATGGATTTTGCGGGACCATTTTAAATACGTGAGAGCGGCTTCCAAATCCCGACTTAGGGTTCGTTCCCGTAGCGAGGTATAAATAAGCAGGTTTATCATCTACGAATAATATTTGGGGGCGCTCTAATCTGCCGGTTTTATCACCCCGATGCACTATTGCGTTGCGCAACGCATCTTCGCCCAAATAATGACTTAAATGTTCAAATGAGCGTGTCACCTGATGATTGGGGAAATTAAATCCATCCTCTGATTTCCATAACAAGCCACCACCATGGGATCCTTTTTTACTACCAAAATCACGACCAAGCATGTACACACGGTTGTTAAACGTAAATGCATATGCATCTTCAATTGGCATACCGACTTTAGTCACCTGGGTTGGATGGTGACGATAGGGACCTTCCAGTTTGTCCGCCACAGCAACACCATAGGTATAGCTTCCTCGCTTTGCTTCTGGGGTCTTTTTTACAACCGATTTGTTGTAAAGCAAGTATTTACCATTGTGCTTAATCAACGAAGGATTGGAAACGCCGAGTTTAGCCGTATAATTCCAATCACTTGGGTTATTTGATTTGCGCAAAATAGTGCCATCAGGCTCTCCACCAGCGGCGGGCTTCCAAGTGTCGTTTAAATCGTCGGCAACGTACATCACGATTCGCTGGGTAGCTAATTTATTATTTTCGTTAACTATAAAACTAAGAACGTAGCGACCGTCTATTTGTTTTATGGTTGGATTATGCGGTGAATTAAACGTACCGTTTTGGTCAGGAACGGCAACCCGCACAAATTCGAAAGGTCCTTCTGGGCTGTCGCTAATATAGTGGGCTATTTCACAATCTTTAAACCAACCACTAAAATTAGATTGAGTATCAGTTGGCCACTGCGCAACATACAAATGCACTTTACCTTTGGGACCGATAATTGGCGATGATCCCCAAACATGCATACCTTTGCTTTCAACTGCTACACCCAAGTGTTGATAATCAAACTCTGCATTTTGTGCTAAACAGAAAAAAGGCAACAAAGATAAGCTTGCCAATAGTTTTTTGGCGCTAAATTGTCTTTTCATCATTTTATTATCCTAAGCAAAGTTTCAGCTTGTGAATTAGGCGAAGAACATAATGTCTTCGCCTAAAAATGCAAATGTAGTGAACGGTCAATTCTAGCTTGCTAACACGCCCTCCCACCCTTTAGTTTTTAGCTCTTTTCCAACCTCACGAAGCACAGCAACATCTTCTGCTGGTATTTCACCCGAACCTTTAGGACCAGTATTAAGTAACAAATTCGCTGGATAGCTATCTGCTCTTTTTAGCATCTTGATCACTTCGTCTTTCTTTTTATGATTGCCATCTTGAGACTTGTCATAACCCCACGATTTGCGCTGCAAATGATCACACAACTCTAGTGGAACACGCGAGCCTTTAGACTTATCAAACTTGCGTTCTGGGGCTAAAAAGTCCTCAGTACCCAATAAACCTTGTTTATAAGAGACTAATGTTTGTGGTTGCTTAGCATGCACTAAATCATACAAGTCTTGAGCTTTAAACACTGAACGATCACCCGAATAAGGCACACCGATTCCATCTAACCAAATGCCTGCCACATTAGAGTAATTGGTCATTAACTCATTCACTTGATTAGTCATGAAGTCCAAATAGATATCTAGATCGTGTTCCGCTCCATACTTGTAACTTGGCTCTACGAAATCGTAATTAGGACGGGCTGCTCCGCCCCATTTATCATTATTGGGTGCATGAGGGTGTTTCCAGTCACGACCATGAGAATAATATAAAAATAATGCCAGACCTTTTTTGTTACATTGTTCAGATAATTCGCGCACAAGGTCACGTTTAGCGGGCGAATTGACGCTGTTAAATTCGGTAAATTCTGTATCCCATAAGCAGAAGCTATCATGGTGACGAGTCGTGATATTAATGTATTTCATACCCGCATCTAAGGCTAAATCAGTAATAAAATCAGCGTCGAATTTTTCCGCAGTAAACTGATCTTTAAGCTTCACGTATTCAGGTAAAGGCACCTTTTTGCTATATAAAACCCACTCTCCACTGGCCATCAACGAATACAGTCCATAATGGATAAACAAACCATAACGCGCGTCTCTAAACCATTCTGTAGCCGCTGCTCGCGGGTTTTGCTGATAGGCATCTTGGTAATCTGTTAAGTAAGGCGGTACGATCAACTTCCCAGAATTTTGCATCGGACGACTCATACATCCGGGAAGTAAAGCAACACCGGCGCCTACTGCTGACATTGCTAAAAAGTCTCTTCTATTCATAAATAGCCTCTGTATCAAAAATGTTGTGGCGTCATGCCGCGCTGAGTATCTGTGTAACACCTAACAGTTGAGATGCCATATAACCGTAAAAATTTTTATTATGGTTTTACGGTATTATTTTGTTTAGTGACTATAGCAACTTGACCAATTTAGATAATATGAGAATTCAATTCACTTTAAGAGCAACTTCTTCTTCCCATAAATACAAATCAATCAGCCGTTTAGCTGTATTGTGTTTACTCGGAATCCTGCAATGTTCCGTTGCTTGGGGGGCAAAAGAAAAAACTAACGTATTATTTATTTTAACTGATGATCAGGCCTACGACACTGTGCATGCACACGGTAATAATCGTATTGCTACCCCCAATATTGACTCGCTAGCTAAACAGGGCATGAGCTTCACGCACGTTTTTAATCAAGGTAGTTGGTCTGGTGCTGTGTGCTCTCCTAGTCGTCGTATGATCAATACTGGACGTCATTTGTATCAAACTGGTCGCGGACCAGAAAAATTAGATTCAAAAACGGTAGCGAACATAAAACTTATGGGCGAAACCTTTAAAGAAAATGGTTACCAAACTTTTATGACTGGTAAATGGCATATGTCTGAACAAGATTGGGAACGTAGCTTCGATCAAGGAAAATCGATTTTCATGCACGGCATGGCACATCTGCATAAAGGAGGTCAGTTCAATACCGAATTTGTCGATTACACTCCGTCGAGTTCTGCAAAAGAAAAATTTCCAGCTTTCAAAGCCAGTAAACATTCCAGTGAAGTTATTGCCGACGCAGCGGTAGACTTTCTGACAAGTGAAAAATCGAAACCATTTATGATGTACGTGGGGTTCCTTGCGCCCCATGACCCCAGACAAGCTCCGCAGGCTTATATGGGCAAGTACCCTGGAGACAGTATCGAGCTACCTAAAAGCTTTGCTCCGAGTCATCCTTTTAACCAAGGTGATTATTATATTCGAGACGAAATATTAGAGAACAACCCGCGCACTCCGTATGTGATACAAAAAGCGATTGGCGAATATTACGCAATGATTGAACATACAGATGCGCAAATCGGACGGATTATCGAAGCGCTTAAAGCATCTGGAGAGCTAGACAACACTTTGATTGTATTCACTTCTGATCACGGTTTAGCAGTTGGACGTCATGGATTGTTAGGCAAACAAAATCAATATGATCATAGCGTGCGAGCACCTTTCATTATGCAAGGGCCTAATGTACCCAAAGGGAAATCAGTTCCGGGTATGTTTTACTTAAACAGTGTATTCCCAACGGTAGTAGACATGGTAGGTATTGAAATACCTGAAAGCGTACAAGCCCCTTCTGTTCGCCCGTTAGTAAAAGGCGATAAAGACAAAGTATTTGATAGCATTTATGGTAGTTATCGTCACTTTCAGCGTATGTTACGTACAGACGATTATAAGTTAATTTACTATCCCATGTTAAAGAAAACACAGTTGTTTAATGTGGCAGAAGATCCAGATGAATTAATTAACTTGGCTAATTTGCCAGAGCAACAATCTCGCATTGAAAATATGATGGCCAAACTTGAAGATTGGAAAAAAGTTGTTAATGACCCGCTGGATAATGACAATGTTATTGAAAGCTATAAAACCTTGTCCACTGGGGTTAATGATTCAAACAAGCGACCCAAAGCATGGCCTGCTTTACCCTAATTAATTGGGATAAATAAACAGGCTAAACTTAATAATTCAAAAATAAGTAAAATAAATTACGGTTATTGAAATTTGGATTGTTAAGTAGGTATAGGCAGTAATTATCATTTGTTGTATTCACAAGCCAGCTACTTACAAGGCTAGCAGGTTTAAATTATGAAACGAAAAACAAGTGAATAATTAACAGAAATTGGATTGAAAACGACATACGATAGAATAAACACCGTTTCATATGTAAAATTTTATTGTATGTTTGTTTAAAAATTTGTAAAGTACCTCCTAATTCGGTTGCATCGATGTCATGAGTGTTTTCATGTGATTGCATTTTCAGAGCAGGAAGGTCGTCAAATATGTCTATAATTTCTAAAGTCTTTATCGAAAATAATGATTTTCTGAAACGCTTTTTGATGAAGTATTTGAAGTCTGAGCAAGCTATTGAAGACATAGTGCAAGAAGTATTCATTAAGGCACATAGTGCTGAGCTGAAAAAGAAAATTGAATACCCCAAAGCATTTTTGTTTACTATCGCAAAGAACTTGGCACTTAATGAGATAATTAAAAAATCAGCTCAAAGAACGGTTTATTTGGAAGATTGTGCAAATGAAGAGCATAATCACGTTGGCGACACGTTAGAACAAGAGATAGACGCCAAAAGAACCGTAGAAATTTATTGCGAAGCAATGGCAGATTTACCTGAAAAGTGCCGAAAGGTGTTTTTATTAAGAAAAATGCACGGATTGAAGCAGCAAACAATTGCGGACGAATTAGGCATATCACTTAGCAGTGTGGAAAAATATTTAAAAACGGCAACATTAAGTTGTAGAGATTATTTAAAGCGGCATCAAATCGACCTACACAGCGCAACTCATGTTGAGAGAAAGCGCATGAAATAGAAAAATGGAAAAGAGTAAATGAATCACAATGTCATTAAATTTGCAGCACCAAAGTCCGTAGAGGACATTGCCGCGGATTGGCTGATTAGAATGGATGGTGAACCTACTCTTAGTCCTGCCGAGCAAGCTGAGTTCAAACGCTGGATCAACAAAGATCCAAAACATAAAAGCGAATTTATGTCCCTTATGGAAGTGTGGGATAATGCGCCAGTCGAAGAAATCCACCAACTTCTTTACGCTAAGAAGGTTACCGCACCTCCAAAAAAGTCCCCCATATTTAAGCCTGTATATATGTTTTGCAGCATGTTTTTTATTGCTGGCTTAGTATTTATGTTTACGGATTTTAGTCGCTTTACTCAACCCGAATCTGTTTATTCAAGCAATGGTATTTACGTCACCAGTATTGGGCAACAACAACAATATTCATTAGATGATGGTTCGACCGTTTATCTGAACACCAATAGTCGAGTACAAGTAGACTACACTGACGATAACCGAAATGTGTGGTTAATATACGGTGAAGCGCACTTCGAAGTGGCAAAAAATCCAAACAAACCTTTTAGAGTGTATGCGGCAGGTGGACGAGTTGAAGCTGTCGGTACGGCATTTAATGTCAAACTAAGCGATAACTTACTTGATGTATTGGTGACTGAAGGACGAGTCGCTATGTCAGCGGTTGTGGATAAACTCATAGCTTCACCATTTAGCCAAACTAAAACCCATGAAGATGTTAATCAGATTGATGAAATGTTATCCACAGTGGGCACCTTAGATGCAGGTCAACGAATTAAATTAGATGCTGTATATCAAGGACAAAATGGCGAATCACCTACTGCCTATAATATTGAAACCTTGAGTGCACAAGAGTTGCAACGTCAACAAGCTTGGCGTTCGGGCGTGTTAGTATTCGATGGCCAACCCATGAGCGATTTCGTACATGAAGTGTCGAGATTCACCCACGCTTCTTTTATAATTGAAGATCCGCAGGTGGCAAACTTAAGGGTAGGTGGTCGCTACAAAATTGATAAACTCGATCAGGTGATTGTGGCACTAGAACACACATTCAATATTCAAGTATCACAAGTTAATCAAAGCACCTACTTACTGAGTAAAAAACCCGAAGTCAAAGAGTAATTTATTGGTGATAACAGCGTTTTATATAGAAACTCTACAAACAAAAAATGAATTTCTAATATGTAGTTCACTGCAGAACACTGTATAGTTGAACAACATACTATTAACATTTTATCTTGCTTTTCGGTTATGAAAGCAATTAGCCAATGAAGTATATGCTTTTCAAACACGTTATTTTCAGCGTTTTCTCGCTTTTCTTTATAATCAAGCCCTGCATTGCTGAAATAACTGATCCGATTCAATTTGATATCCATGCCGGCAATACGGCTAACGCGCTCAAGCAACTTGCCGAACAAGCAGATATCATGATTCTTTATCCGTACGATCTCGTGAGCCAAAAAACATCGCCAGCGGTAAAGGGCAATTTAAGTTATGAAGAGGCTATATCAAGGCTGCTGGAAGGAACAAATTTAATAGCCATAAATGACAATCACGGATTATTTAAAGTCCAATCCGCAGCCACAAGCGTGCCAGTAAAGGAAACGCCTGACGACGTAAAAGTTAAAGATGAACCACCGGATGTGTTGATTGCTGTTGATTCACACTTAGAAGAAGAGCAAACCGAACGAATTGCTATCGTAGGAAGGCTCAGTAATTATCAAAAACGCTACCTCAAAAAGCGCTATTCAAACCTGATTATAGAAAGCTTAAACCTACAAAATAACCAACGCTATATTCAACGTAACGTCGGAAATATGCTGCAAAGTGCCGCTGGTGCAAGTACAGACTACCGAAAGCGTGAAGGTTTATTTTTAACTGTTCGTGGCTTTGGGCCTGAATTAAATACAGTGTTATACAACAACCGTCAGTTGCCATCGACCAATCTAGGCGGAGGGTTTAGTTTTGATACCTTGTCATCTGAAATGTTTACTTCATCAGATGTATACAAAACCCAAGCTTCTGAGTTAGTGTCAGGAGGCATAGGTGCAACGATTAATTTAGTAAACCTGCCCACGCGAGGTGAAGACACCTATGAGTTATCTGGCGGATTTAGACTCTCTTCCAGTGATGACGGTGGGTTTTTCCCAGAGGTATTTGGGTCAATCAATTATGCAGGCGAAAATATCGCAAGTATCATTGCGGTAGACTTTTTACAACAAGATTACCGTATCGAATCAGCCAATTCAGATGGTTGGTTCGCCGCCGATTTAAGCGGCGTTGAAACCAAAAGCGGCAGCTTAGATTACACGGAAATTTGGGTGCCTCGAAATTTTGACCTACGAATAGAAGAATCGGAAAAAAGACGGTTTGGCTTATCATGGGTTAGTCGGATTAATTTAACCCCAAATCTTTATGTGATAACCGACCTGGTTTACTCACGATTTGATGTGACATCGAACATCGCCTCGTCCGCCAACTGGACCCATGTTAATGGCAGCACTGCCAATCCCGACGAAAAGGATACATTTGGCAGAATTACCGTTGATAAAAATAACACATTATTGAGCTACCGGTATAAGCCTGAGCTTTCACTAGCAAGTGATTATGTCCAATTGGTGCGAAATCGCCCCAGCGAAATGGCTCATTTTGCGACGGCATTAGGTTACGAGTTTAGTTTAGACTCCAGTGTCATTTTGGATTTATCTTATACTGTCGCTAAAAGCGATAACGGCGGAAATAAGCGTTTTTCTGCCGTGGGCTCCCCCAATGCTAATCCAGAATATACCTTGCTACCCAATAGTCCGTACGCAAACATTGATTTCAAACGCAGTATTGACGCTTCTGATCTACGCAGCCATATCACGATTGATAGTGGCGACAATCTAGATGACTCCATATTTCAGGCAAAACTAGATTTTCAAACGATCTTAACTCATCCCAATTGGGAACAAATTGACATAGGCATCTACTTCGCCGACAGAAATAAAGACAAGGTAGCGTTTCGTACACCTTGGGGATTCGAGTTTGGTGGTTATGAATTTGATGTACCGGATGAGTTATTTAGACCCATAGACGCAAGTAACTTTTTAGAAGGGGGTGTGCCTGAAACTTGGTATGGGTTTGATTCGCAACGTTACATTGATTATCTATGGTCTGATGAACACATTCAAAGAGAGATAATTGATAAGGGCCATCCTCTTGCTGACTCAATAGAGCTGCGCAAACAACTAGGCGGATTTACCGCTACAGAACTACCAAACAGCACTTGGAGCGTCCAAGAACGGTTATTTGAGGCTTATTTTAAAACCTTTTCCAGCGGACAACTATTTGAACTCAATTGGTTTGCTCAAATGGGTGTAAGATGGGCCGCCACACAGATTGAATCTCGCGGTTTCGATCAACCAATACAAGATTTGCTTTACAGTGATGTAGATCCCACAGCTTTACAAATCATTTATGCCCAAAGCAATCCGGTTTATGCATCAAATAAATACGCTAATTGGTTACCAAATCTAAGTTTTAAACTTGAACTAACCGACAACCAATACCTCAATCTAGGGTTATCCAAGACGATTTCCAGACCGTCTTTAAATAAATTGGCTCCTGCCATTGGTGATTTTGTTGCGAGAACCGGCTCAAGCACAGCAAACCGTGGTAACCCACAATTAAAACCTTTTGAATCGATTAATTTGGATATGAGTTGGTCTTGGTTTTTTGACGAAAACGGCTTACTTGATGTCACTATCTATTACAAAGATATAGATAACTTTATTTTGCAGAGTGTTGAATTCGAAGAATTACTTGACCACCCTGAAGGGGAATTCCTCGTTAGCACGCCAGTAAATCTAAATAAAACCTCCTTTTTTGGTTTTGAATTTGTGTATCAAAATCAGTTTGAATCGTTACCTTCACCATTTGATGGCACCGGAATCGAATTACGATATACCCAGGTAGAAGCGCAATCACTAGAAGACAATGGCGCACTGCGCGGAGATGTTATTGAAGGTTTATCAAACACTTATAGCTTTGTGCTGTTATATGAAAAAGGTGCCTTTAACGCCAGCCTAATTTACAACCATAGAGACGAATTTGTGCGCAAACAAAGCGGTCTATTAGGACAACCCGAAATGGTCGAAGGCTATGGCCAGTTTGATGTGAAGTTTGGATATCAAATTAATCCCCAGACACGGTTATTTTTTGACATCCAAAACCTCACTCAAGAAAATCCGCGTAGTTTCTCATTATATAGAGAAAGGTTGTTATCCTATGAGAAACACCAACGAATTTTCACTACCGGACTAAGATTTAGCTTTTAACTTCACCACAATCGTGGCTGCTTTCGGGACTTCTACACTCAGCGGTAGCGAAACTGGGATACTCGTCATTTTCGACAAGGTTATATTGTCCACAGCACCTTCCCTATTATCATCGACAGGATTACCGGTATTCGATTTTAGAATCCATATTTCAGCAGAACTGTCTTCATCAACCGCCATATTTTCAACCTTTAAGTCGACGGAGATTGCTTTTTGGGCCTGAGTATTAGTTAAAATAAGGCTTAGTTTATCGCCTTGTTCGTTCACAGTAGCGGTACTAAGTAGCGCTGGAAAATCACTTCCATCAACCTGCATTGTAGGTGCTTGAACGTTACTTTTAACAACCAGTTGCTCGGAATGCTTACTAAATAATGGAACGGGTAAAGCACGTGAGCGCACAACCCCATTGTCGTTGATCATTGGGGTATTATTATTTAAGAATAATGAATGCCCTAACAAGGCCCCTACAGTCTGACTATACTGACCAATTACAGTATGCATTGTGGCTACTTGGTTTACATGTCCACGTAATCCATATTCGGTAAACCAGAGTTTTTCATCGCCAGAAATCGCCGAGTTTTGGTGCTCTTTAATCCAATGTTGATGTTCTTTTATGGTTCGCTCAATACCAAGTCCTCTAGCTATTTGCGCTTCATAAGCGAGTTCTTTAGGGACGTTTTTGAACGTACTTGGATAGTAATGTTTTACCACACCATCAAAAGGTGCATTTACCTCGGCCATACCACGATAGAATGATTCTTTTTCGAAACAAGACAGCACAATAATGTCTGGATCGACGGCTTTCATTTTTTGGTAGTACTCAATAAATCCAGGTTGACGCCCACTGCGATAATTCAGCATAACAAATTGTTGTTTGGGTGGGATTGCACCGCGTTGGCCATCACCAAAGGTGATCATTCCGGATTCAGTATCTAAGGTGTAATGTTTGTCTGTAGGGCTGGATTTCGAAAAATCAGCCACTTTTTGCCATTTAATGTCTGCGATAGTTAATTCAAATGGATAGCTTTCTTCACTTAAATCAACCGGAGCAAATTTTACGTAAAGCTGTTGTGAGGGCTGGCCACTGGTTTTAATATGCGCATCTTTCCACGAAGACTGACTAGCCGCTTTTTGCTGTTCAAAGTACTTATAACCACCATGTATGTAACGATGAGCATCACCGAATGGCAGAGTACCGGCTTTAGCAGACACGGTATCTACGGCAACGTTACCAGTTCCCCGTTTGGCATCATATTTGGTTGGATATGAGCCCCAATTCAACTCCCAATTGCCATAGACTTCATTACCAATTTCCCAATATTTGATGCCGTAGGGTTCTGGATGTCCGTTGTCGGCGCGAACTTGCGCCCAATCTATACCACCATTTGGGTTTTCACCAACTGGGCTATTCATGTATTCAACCCAATCTGCCGCATCATCAGGTTTTTCATATCCATATGCGACCATCATAAAGCCTTGATCGAAATTTGTGGTTTCCAACAAGCGACCAAACTCATCAGAACCAAATTCGTTGCTCTGGGGCCCTTGATTGTTACCACTGATATTATCTATTCGTTGTTCAAGCGGACCTATGCCTCGCTTCCATTTATATAAATTTCCTTCTGAGCCTCCCGGAAAACGATATGCTCTTAAGCCTAAATCAGTGGCTAATTGAATGGTTGTTTTATCAAATTGTTGGTCACTATTGAGTAATCCTTGCCCACCTTTAGGGTAGATATTATTACCTCCATAATATAGAGGGCTTTGTTGACCTATTATGTTTCCAGCATCAATGGTTACATTGGCTTGTTGCATTCCCTTATTATTAGTCGTCGAAGTTGATTGAGAACAGCCCAGTAATAACCCTGTGGCGGTCATCAAGCTGGCATACTTCAGCGTCTGATAGAAAAATTTGGTTCGATCGCGCATTAATTACTCACTCTAAAACAGAAAAACCTTTGTTGATGTAACAATCTAGTTAACAAATTCCGCAATCTAAAATCATATCCATTTATCCAGCAAATCCAAAATGTGTGTAACACCGTGATGAAGAATATTAGGAACTAATTAACATTTTAATTACGGGAAAGGGAAAGATATCGGTTTAATAAGCATATCAACTTTTTAATAATATGCAGTCCAAGGACATCGTTCATGTCGAACTATTTAAGATTTTTAAAATATGTAGCGGTTGCTGCTGGTATGATTATACCTGCACATGCAACGACATTAGAATGGCAAAACCCTGAAGTTTTTAGGGTGAATAAAGAACCAGCTCGAAGCTTTTTTTATAGCTATGACAATCCTCAAGCGGCGTTTTCTAAAACCCCTTGGGATCAGAGCAATCACCTACTGTTAAATGGCAGTTGGAAGTTTAAATGGGTTGAATCTGTTACTAAAAAGCCAAGCGATTTTTATAAAACTGAATACGACGACAGTAAATGGGGCGAAATCACGGTTCCTGCAAATTGGGAAGTAAACGGTTACGGCACACCTTTTTATCACTCTCATCAATGTTTTAAAGCCAACGCAGTGCCACCTGAAATGCCCTCCTACTATAATCCCGTAGGAAGTTATCGTAAAACTTTTACCGTGCCTGATGACTGGCAACAAAAACAGGTTTTTGTACATTTAGGGGCGGTGAAATCTGCGTTTTATATTTGGGTCAACGGTAAAAAAGTTGGCTATTCACAAGATTCTAAAACCGCAGCTGAATTTGATATTAGTCCTTATCTTAAAAAAGGACAAAATCAGCTCGCGTTAGAGGTTTATCGCTATTCAGACGGCTCTTATTTTGAGTGTCAAGATATGTGGCGTGTCAGTGGTATCGAACGCGATGTTTATCTTTATGCTACGCCAAAAGCGCACGTAAAAGACTTCCATGCTTATACTACGTTAACTGACAACTACACTAACGGAAAACTGGAATTAACCGCTTTAATTGATAACAACTTTGAGAGTTCGATCCGTGGATATCAACTTCAGGTTCAATTAACTGACGATGCGCAAAACTCGCTGCTTGATGAAATGTTAGATGTGAATAGAGTTAGCAGTAACGAGAGCAAAAAAGTGACATATAGCGCGCAAGTCTCTAGTCCAAAATTATGGAGTGCTGAGCAGCCTAATCTATACAACCTAAAACTTACCCTGTTAAATTCAGACGGCCAAGCAATCGAACATATTGGCCACAAACTTGGATTCCGCTCTACCGAACTTAAAAATGGCAACATTTTAATCAATGGCAAGCCGGTATTGTTTAAAGGTGTCAATCGCCACGAACATGACCCAGTCACTGCGCATGTTGTATCACGAGAGTCGATGTTAAAAGATGTTCAATTAATGAAGCAGTTTAATATCAACGCTGTACGTATGTCTCATTACCCTAGTGACCCTTACATGTATTATCTGGCGGATTTATACGGCTTGTACGTAATGGATGAAGCGAATACTGAGTCACATGGTATAGGCGCAGCTAACCAAGGTGCAGCTTACGATCCTCAAAATCACTTAGTGAATAAGCCGGAGTGGGCAGCCGCTTACATTGATCGTGTTAGCAATATGTATCATGCAACTAAAAACAATCCATCGGTTGTAATGCGTTCTTTAGGCAACGAGTCTGGCGACGGTCCTAATTTAGAAGCCACATTCGATTGGTTGAAGAAACAAGAACCAAATACTCCGGTTATTTCAGAACAAGCTCAAATGCGCCGTCATACGGATGCATACGGTCAAATGTATGCGCCAATCGATGACATTGAGCGTTATGCTAGACGTAAGTTAGACACCACTCGCCCGGTTATATTAATCGAATACGAACATGCCATGGGTAACTCATTAGGTAATTTTAAAGAGTATTGGGATAGTTTTGAAAAATATCCTTCATTGCAAGGTGGCTTTATTTGGGATTGGGTTGATCAAACATTTGCGATGAAGACGTTAGATGGTACACCTTATTGGGGTTACGGTGGTGATCTTGAGCCTGCCGCTACCGTTACGTCACTCAGTTTTGCGGCAAATGGCTTAGTATATGCTGACCGCACGCCTTACCCATATTTATGGGAAGTTAAAAACGTACATCAAAATGTCGGTTTTAGCAGTGACGATATCGAAAATGGTAAATTGACCATCACTAACAAGCACTATTTCGCAAGCTTAGAAGGTCAAAGTTTGTCGTGGCAACTACTGGCTAATGGCGAGAAAGTTGCGCAAGGTGAAGGTATTCCTTTAACAGCACAGCCACAGCAACAACAGGTTGTGAGTCTGAACTATGTTATTTCGCGTGAACCCGGCGTGGAATATTTTCTGGATGTGCAGGTAACTAGCGATACAGAAAATGGTTTAGTTCCAAAAGGTCACATCACTGCTTGGTCGCAGTTGGCATTACCAACTATCGAAGCATCTGAAGAAAAGCCTGACGAAGTCAGATTATCAGTCAGCGATAAGAAAGAAGAGTATCGATTTAAAGGTAAAGACTTTAGTTTAGTGATTGATAAAACAACCGGTCTTATCAGCTCAATGGAGTACTTTAAAGACGAGTTATTAAAAGCTTCTCCACGTCCTGACTTTTGGCGTGCTCCGATAGATAACGACTTACCCATACGTGGCTATGGTGATAAATTTGGACCTTGGCAAAAAGCAGGTAAGAATACCAAACTCACTTCAATTAAACTTATTAAAGAGTCTCGATACTTAGCCAAAGTCGAAGTGGAACATTACCTAAGTGCTGTAGGCAGTCGATATTTTACGACTTACAACATACATGGAAATGGTGAAGTAAAAGTGGATGTGTATTTCTATGCTGCTCCGCATAAACAACAATCTGAGATTCCACGTTTAGGTACGTTATTCGAGTTAGATCAAGAATACGAAAATGTGGCTTGGTATGGTCGTGGTCCACATGAGAACTATAGTGACAGACAAACTTCTGCGCACGTTGGTTTATATCAAAGTAGCGTAGATGATCTATACGTACCTTATGTAAGAGCACAAGAAAACGGTTATCGCAGTGACGTAAGACAAGTTCACTTTTATAACCAAAAAGGCGAAGGGGTTACGTTTGAAGGCGAACCTCTACTTGGCTTTGGTGCTCAGTACTACGATACCGATGATTACCACGCAAGTGCAGGACAAGCAAAAACGAAAAATATTCATCCACATGACTTACCTAGAAAGGAGCGCATTTTTGTAAATATAGATTATTTGCAGCGCGGCGTTGGTGGTACTAATACTTGGGGAGCAAAACCGTTATCAGATTACATTATTCCCTTTTTAGATTACCAATACTCTTATTCATTTAAGCCATTTAAAAAGTAGTCAAGGCAGATTTATATGAAAACTATATTCAATCCATTGAACAACACAACCAAGCTATTGTCTGCGATTGCTATTTCGCTGGCATTGGCTGGTTGTAACGAATCCAACAGTGCTCAGACCGAAGAACCACAAGCAGCTAAAAAGCCGAATGTAATTTACATTCTTGTAGATGATTTAGGCATAGGCGATATAGAACCCTATGGACAGGAGCTCATCAACACACCCAATTTACAGCGCATGGCTGATCAAGGCATGGTTTTTTCTCAGCATTACGCAGGCAACCCTGTTTGTGCGCCATCTCGTGCGGCGCTAATGACAGGTCAACATTCGGGACACAATCAGATTCGCGGTAATTTCGAATTAGGCGGTTTTGCAGATGAAGAAGAATTTGGTCAGATGCCGTTGCAACCTGGTACTGAAACGGTAGCCAAATTAATGAAGAAAGCGGGCTACACAACCGCTCTAATAGGTAAGTGGGGATTAGGTGGCCCAGGTTCATACGGTGTGCCTACTAAGCAAGGGTTTGATTACTTTTTTGGCTACTTAGACCAAAAGCAAGCGCATAACCACTACCCAACTCACCTATGGCAGAATGAAACCTGGTTCCCGCTAAATAATGAGTATTTGGACCCCCATAAAGGCTTGGGTAAACATGATGATCCCAACGATGAAGCAAGCTATGAAAAATTCAAGCGTGGTGACTTTGCACAGCAACGCCTTACCGATGAAGCACTAAGCTACATTGATAACAAAAAAGATGAACCTTTCTTTTTATACTTGTCTTATGCCGCGCCTCACGCTGCATTACAAGCACCAGATGAAGAAATTGCCAAGTATAACCACTTTGAAGACACGCCTTATGATGGGGTAGCAGATGGTGGTTATGTACCTTCTTTTAGACCAAGAGCGACCCGTGCGGCGATGATTTCGCATATCGACGAAGGCGTTGGTTTAGTCTTAGATAAGCTGAAGAAACTTGGCTTAGATGAAAATACCTTAGTGATATTTTCAAGTGACAATGGTCCAAGCTTTGAAGGCGGAGCTGATTTAGAGTTTTTTGACAGTAATGCTCAATATCGTGGTTTCAAACGAGATTTGTATGATGGCGGTATTCGCATGCCGACTATTGCTCGTTGGCCCACAAAAGTACCTGCCGGTAAAGTGAGTGATCATGTTTCGGCATTCTGGGATGTATTACCCACATTGGCTGATTTAGTGGAAATTGAAGCACCAAAGAATATTGATGGCATCTCCTTTTTACCCACGCTATTAGCAGAAGATGGGCAACAGCAACATGATTCCTTGTATTGGGAGTTTCACCACTGGAATGGTAGCCATAAGCAAGCGGTTAGAATACAGGCAGAGAAAAATGCCGATTGGAAAGCGATCCGTTTCTTTGATGAAAAATCAAAAGAAGGCAGCCCAATTGAGCTTTATAACCTGACAGAAGATCCACAAGAGCAGAATAACCTAGCTGAACAACACCCGGACCTAATAGCGAAGGCTGAAGCTTTATTTGAAAGCTCTAGAACACGATCGTTTATGGATACGTGGAACTTTGATTATCATGCAGGTAAAAAATAACCAGCGATTCCTAATCTTATAACGCTTAGGAAAAGGTCACCTGCTTTTATTTTGTCCTTCGCAACAGGGTTTGGATTATCAAACCCTGTTTTTGCAATTGAATAGAGTAAAAAATCTGCATCCAAGCCTAATACTATAATAATTATGGTGGATGAATTAGGCTGGTGAGCTCAAGTACAAGCTCCCTTCCAATTACCAGTCAATCCTGAATATATTCCAGAAGCTGAAAAGCAGCGCTTGCAAACAGAATAAGAAATTACTTGTAAGTGAAAATTAATCCGTTTAAACCTTCATTTGGCTGAATGCTTTAAGGTCAAGTTTTGTGAGACGAGCAAAGATCTTAATACTAGGGTCGCTACAATCGCAGCAGAATAAAAATTTTAGCACTGATGGGATATCTACTCAGCGGATTTCTCCTTAAATCTGCTTAAACATGTAGTTTACGGTTTTTAGTGAGCTTTAAATCAATCAAGAAAGGTTAGATTCAGTCGGCGATGAAAGCCTTTTTGCTGTTGATAATAAGAATTAAAGCGTTAGTTTTGTATTACTACTTTAACTCCTTGCGCAAATAAAAACGCCAACCAGTTAACATGCGTTAACAGGTTGGCGGTTATGTCTTTATCTAGTATTTATTGCAGACGATATAGACTGTAAAGCTGACTGTAATCAAAGCGAGTGATGACACCATCACCATCTAAATCTGCAGCTGCGATATATCCTTCATCCGAGCTGCTCAAGCCATAAACGGCAACAAACGCTGTGATATCAGCAACCGTGATCTCACCATCGCCATTAACGTCTCCTGTTATCACTTCTTCAGGTAAATAAAAGACAAAGCTCGTTATCGACTTACCCGTAATTTCGGTATCTAAGCTGCTCGTATTCGCAGGGCTGATGGTTGATTCATCACCTGAACTTGGTGACTCTGCATGCCAAACAATTTGCTCTATATTAGCGCTGCTAATCTCTTCGCCATTAAAGTGAATAGTCGTGTCTGCATGTGCAGTTTCGTTATTATTCATTACCCACAAAATGACTTTATTGCCGCTTCTAAATGCCATGGTTTCTGCATTAGCTAAACCAGTAACGTTGGTAGCAAGGTAATGTGAGCCCATGGGAGCATGATTACCAAATTGCTTCATGATGTAGTAAGCACGATAACGCTCTCCAGGCATGTTGTTTCTGAAATAAATAGCGCGGGTTTCGCGGCCAATACCTCGAGACCAAGGCTCAAAGAACAATTCGCCTTGCATGCCCGCTCGATACCACATTGCACGTTGAGAGAATCGACCAATTGGCATGGAAATATCGAGTTCGACACCCGAAGTTGGACCCGTTCCTAATCCCGTTTCTGTGTGCCACACCGGCAAGTCAACAGAGTTTGCGGTATTAACTAGGTTGGTCCAAGTATCTTCAGTCGCGCCATCGTAGGCGTGAGTTGAAATACCTTTAAATAAATCTAAGGCATTCTGATTGATATAGCTGTTTAACACGTTGACCGCTTGCTTAGTGCCCCATGTAGAAGGCCCAGAGAACTCTGGCTCAGGTACACCTGCGTATTCGCTGGTTGCTAACAAGCGTTTAATTTCATTAATAACAGCCACTTCTTTGACCGCAGACACCACTTGAGTCCATTCCTTAACGACGCTAAGCACACTAATTTCCACACCGTTATCACTCATATACTTTAGATAGTCAGATAAGAAACGAGCGTATTTTTCGACGTTTAGTTGGCTAGGATCATAACTTCCTCCGTTGTATCCACCGCCGGTATATACCCAGTCAGGAAGATTATTAGTTGTTCCATAACCGTCGTAATCAGACTTCAAGGTCGCCCAAAACTTTACGTTTGGATTAGCTTGTTTAACCATTTTCATTGAAGATACAGCGCGATCGTAAAACGCCAGATTTGGCGAACCTTCAACTAACTCTTGCTTGCGATCGTAGGACACGCGTGAATAATCAAAAGCAATGTCTTTGAATACCCAATCAGCGATTTGTTGTGAATTAGTAGCGTTGTTTAGGAAGAACTGTGAACGCTCCATATCAGAACCCATTAGCGTAATTTCTTGCTTAGGATTCGCTAAATCAATGGTGATTGTGTTTTCAACTTCCACTTCACGAATCCAGCAATATTTAGCGCGTCCTGGAATGGGGTCGCCAAACTCACTGTTTGCACATACGACATCAGAATTATGAATTTCATAATTAAATGCCCCATCTCTACCGTAAGCGACTTCGTGATAACTATCTAAATAGCAAGTATCTCCCTCATTTGCACAAAACGTCCAGTCTGGACCTTCTGGCGCTTCGGGTTCGCCTTCACTGGGTTTTCGCACCCAGCAATGCTTATATTTACCAGGTGCAGCATCACCAAATACGGCATTTGTACAACTCACACCATCTTGATGGGTTTGATAAGCGAATTTGCCATCTCGACCAAAAGCCACTTGAAACGTACCTGTGAACGAACAGGTATTGCGTTCACCAATACAAAATAGCCAACCAGCGCCCTCTGGTGGGGTAAGATGTGATGTGTCATTACGTTTCCAGCAATGTTTTCTTTTGCCTGGTAAAGGGTCACCAAATACAGAAGTGGCGCAATAAACACCATCTTGATGCACTTGATAAGCGAATTGACCATCAAGACCAAATGCAACCTGCTTACTGCCGTCAAATTCACAAGTTTCATTGGCACCAATACAATAAGTCCAGTTTCCTGGCGGGGATATTAGGTCATTCTCTTGCGCTTGAGTCACACTTATATGTAAGCCTAAACTCATGCAAATAAGGACCTGATATATTTTGATTTGAGATAAATACCCATGTTGCTTAAACATCGAAAGTGCAAAATAGCTTCCGATACTTTTTCTTTTAATAACTTTCTGGCTATTAAACATAGTGATACCTTAAATATTTATTTATATTTTTCAGTTAGAACGGATTTTTCATGTCAAAGCATGAAAACACTCACTTGCTTAGCTGTTACTTTGTCGTTTCCAAATCCGGCTCGCCAATGTTGTCAGGGCTAACAACATGATGGCTAAAGTTGAAGGTTCAGGTACTTCATTCACTTCAAATGTGATGCTGGAATCAATTGCTTCATAAGAGCTAAAAGCATCTAAAAACAATCCTGATGAGAACGCAGAAAACTGGTCATTCCCAAGCAAAGTCAAGGTCTCAGTTCCGGCGCTAAGAGCAGTAAAATTAAGCGTTGCCAACAATATTTCTGAGCTATTAACCCCAGGAAACGGAGCGATGACAAACTTGTCAATGTCAAAACCGAATGGGAAACTTAAAAAGTTAGGATCAATTAAACTATCGCCATCGTAATTGACCGTTTGTAAGTCTTCATCATTAATATCAAAGGCGAAGCCTTCGAGTGTTAATTCATTCGGATTATCAAAGATAACATCAATTGAAAAGGTGTCGCCGACTTCGATATCATCCGAAGACAGGTTAAAAATGATGCCTGCATGCGCATAACTAATGCACACGTTTGCGAGTAAAAAAACTGCCACGGTTGATGACTTTACAAAACGTTTAATGTTGTTTGTTGTGTTCATAATATATCTACCTGTTTATTAAAAAGTGATACTGAAACACCCGCCTGCCAAGGTTTTAACAGATGGGATATCTCTGACTAATCAATCGATTATTTCTTCTTGGTTGGCGGCATTCTGCAAATTTGAACCGCTGCGCTCCATGTCACCGCCCATCATCAATATTTGCTGTTTAACGTTCTTGGCGTCGACCGTTATCGATTGCGCATGAGCCTGCATTGCAAGTAATGAAAGAAGCCATAGTGCAGCTAAACTTCTTAGGCAATTTCGAAAATTACGCATGGTATTTCCTTTTTAAAAAAGTTTGTGTTCGCGCTAGCTTTCACTTTGCAATACAGCTTCACATCAAGGAGAAAAAACAAAATAGCCTTACTAGCATTCGTCAGTTTTAGTTCTCAAATTTCAATTAATTTTCGTATCAAAAAATACCCCATCACATAAATTAAACGCGCAAAAAACCCCATTAAGGCTGTCAAAGGGAAACAATTCCACCGCTATGACCTGATAATGCAAACTGCTTTATTTATGTATTCAGAGTTGGTTTTAAGAAATAAAAAAGGCAGCGGAGGTCCGCTGCCTTTGAAGTGACCCCCAATAGTTGGACTATCCAATTACTGGGGGTCTTTTTATGTCCAAATATCACAGAGTATTTAAGTTAAACCTAGCGCGACTAGCGCAAGAAGAGAGTTCAGGAGTCTTAGGTTCAAAGTTTGAAGTACGCCCTAACCTTATTCGTTATTGGTCTCAAGTTTATCGCATCAACGGCTTTGATAGTTTTGTTCATAAGCAACTTCCTTACTCCTTCGAATTTAAGATTCATGTACTTGAAACTATGTCAGTGAACAATTGGTCACTGGCTTATACCAGCGCCTATTTCGACTTATCATCCCCTGGTATTTTATTTCAATGGCAAAAGCTTTATGCTCGCGGTGGTATAACCCGTCTAATACCAAAGAACAAAGATAGGCCTCGCGTGACTAATCATTCTTCGACTTCTAAACCATCAGCAGAAATGTCTGAAAAAGAGCTCAGGGAAGAATTGGATTACCTACGTGCAGAGAACGCTGTCTTAAAAAAGTTAGAAGCCTTGGCTCAAGCCAGAAAGAAAAAAGCAAAGACAAAACGATAGTTGTCGAAGAGCTCAAGGCAAAGTACAGCTTACAACACTTATTAAAAGTCACAGGGCTTCCCAAGAGCGTGTATTACTACCATCGTAATACACTTAATCGGCCTAGTTCCAATACTGACTTACGCGTAAAAATACGTGATATCTATCACAACCATAAAGGGCGATACGGCTATCGTAGAATTACTTGTGCGCTAAGAGCCATGGGCTTAGTGGTTAATCATAAAT